>NZ_CP070982.1:707500-1907500 GCF_018417595.1 Pseudomonas entomophila | reverse complement strand
GGCACCGGCATTGAAGGTGCCGATCACCCCGCGCAGGCTGGTGGCGATGATCGCGACCTGGGTCGCGGCATCCAGCACACTGCGCAGCTGGTTGTGGGTTTCCCTGAGCGACTGTTCGCTGACCCGCAACTCGGCGGTGCGCCGGGCGACCAGCCCCAGGGCACGTTGACGCTGGCTGAACAGGCTGAACAGCAACGTCGCCAGCAACACGCTGAGCAAGCCACCCAACAGGCTGACCACCAGGACGGCAGAGGAACGGTTGGCAACCAGAAAGCCCAGGCTCGGCCGGATATCGAGCTGGTACTGATGATCGGCCAGGCGCAGCAGGAAGCTGCTGGCCAGCCCGATCTGCGCGGGCCTGTTGCCCGAGTCGAACAGCACTTCATGACTGTCTTCGGTCGACAGGTCGAGGATGCGTACCACCAGGCTGTCATCGACGGCCGTCGGCAGGCTTTCGGCGATCAACTGGTGCAGGCTCAGCAAGGCCATGACATAGCCGCCGGGCGGGCCATCCAGCGGCGTCGCATCGCTGAACACTGGCGCGACCATCAACAGGCCACGGGTGTAGGCAGGCTCCACGTTCAGCATGTCCAGCGGCTCGGACACCGCCATGCTCCCCGGGCGGGAAGCGCGGGCCAGGGTGGCCTCGCGCTGGGGTTGGCCGCGCAGGTCGAAGCCATAGGGCTGATCCTGCTGGCTCGCGGCCTGGGTATACAGCACGGGGTAGTAGAACGCGCGCGGCGGCGCGTCCTGCCAGCCCCCCTGGGCATCCCGGTCACGGATGCGATAAGACTGCGCCAGCAAGGCGCCCGCATGCTGCTCGAACGCCTCACGCTGGTCGGCCGCCACCCGGGGCGCCCAGGAATAGGCCTGGGTGCGGTGCAGCAGCGGCCGGGCATAGCCGTCAAATTCGCGGGGGGTGATTTCGCGGGAGTAGCCGACGAAACGGCGCAACCCGTCCAGGCGCCGCTCCTGCTCCTCGAAACGTTCGGCGATGCGGCTATGGCGTTCGCTGGCCAGCAGCTCGAAGCGCTGGCGCAACTGCTGCTTGTAGAAGGCATGGGTGGCGGTGGCCAGCGCAGCCGTGAGCAGGCACCCGACGACCAGCGCCGCCAGGGCCACGCCCCAGGCGGACAGCTCGTCGCCGAGCCGGCCGGGCAGCTTCGCAGGTACGCCTGGGTTCGACATGGATAACTCTCGTCAACGTCAGCGTCCTGCGAATGGTTTCGCCCCTACTACTTTATAGCTAATAGCAAGAAGCCATGCCAGCAGTCCCGCGACTCAGCGCAGGCGCAGTTGCCAGGCCCGGTGGATGCGGTTGTTACGGGCGAAATCCGGGTCCAGGGTCTGGGCACTGATTTCCTCCACGGCATACCGCGCGCCCAGGTGCTCGTCGAGCTGGAACTTGCGGAAGTTGTTGGAGAAATACAGCACCCCGCCGGGGGCCAGGCGCGCCATGGCCAAGTCGAGCAGTTCCACATGATCGCGCTGCACATCGAACACGCCTTCCATGCGCTTGGAGTTGGAGAAGGTCGGCGGGTCGATGAAGATCAGGTCGAAGCTTTCCTGGCTGTTCTGCAGCCAGGCCATCACGTCACTTTGCTCCAGACGGTTGCGCTCGGAGAAACCATTGAGCGACAGGTTGCGACGGGCCCAGTCCAGGTAGGTCTTGGACAGGTCGACGCTGGTGGTGCTGCGCGCACCGCCCTTGGCCGCGTGCACGGTGGCCGTGGCGGTATAGCAGAACAGGTTGAGGAAACGCTTGCCGGCAGCCTCGCGCTGGATGCGCATGCGCATCGGGCGATGATCGAGGAACAGGCCGGTGTCCAGGTAGTCGGTGAGGTTGACCAGCAGCTTGACGCCGCCCTCAGTCACTTCCTGGAAGCGGCCTTCGGTGGCCTGGCGCTCGTACTGGCGAGTGCCGCTCTGGCGTTCGCGGCGCTTGAGCACCACGCGCTGCGGGTCGATGCCCAGCGCCTGGGGGATTGCCGCCAGGGCATCGAGCAGACGTACCTGGGCCTTGTCCGGATCGACCGAACGGGGCGCGGCGTATTCCTGGACGTGCACCCAGTCCTGGTACAGATCCACTGCCAGGGCGTACTCGGGCATGTCGGCATCGTAGACGCGATAGCAATCGACCTGCTCGCGGCGGGCCCACTTGCCCAGTTGCTTGAAGTTCTTCTGCAGGCGATTGGCGAACATCTGCGCCCCCTCGGACAGACGCGCCGGTTCGCTGGCCACCGGGGCCTGGCGACGGGGCTCGCCCTCTTCGACTGCGGCCTGGCGGCGTTCACCCGTGACGAACTGGTCGGGCTGCACCTTGAACAACAGCAGCTTGCACGGCAACGCGCCGTTCCAGAATGCGTACTGCTTGTGGCTACGAATGCCCATGCGCTTGCCCAGCTCGGGCGCGCCGGTGAACACCGCAGCCTCCCAGCCCATGCAAGCCTGGCGCAGACGCTCGCCCAGGTTCTGGTAGAGGTACAGCAGGCTGGCTTCATCGCCCAGACGCTCGCCGTAGGGCGGGTTGCTGATCACCAGGCCCTTCTGGTTCTGGTCTGGGCGCGGCTCGAAACTGGCCACCTCGCCCTGGTAGATCTTCACCCAGTCACCCAGGCCTGCGCGCTCGACGTTGTTGCGCCCCGGCTGGATCAGGCGTGGGTCGGCCTCGTAGCCGCGAATCCACAGCGGTGGCTTGGCAAGGCCCGCCTGGGCACGGGCCTGGGCCTCGTCGTGCAGCTTGCGCCACAGCGCCGGCACATGACCGAGCCAGGCGCTGAAGCCCCAGCGCTCGCGCTTGAGGTTGGGCGCGATGTCGGCGGCGATCATCGCCGCCTCGACCAGGAAGGTGCCCACGCCGCACATCGGGTCGGCCAGGGCGCCGCCTTCGGCGGCGATACGTGGCCAGCCGGCACGGATCAACACCGCCGCCGCCAGGTTTTCCTTCAACGGCGCGGCGCCTTGCTGCAAGCGATAGCCGCGCTGGTGCAGGCTGTGGCCGGACAGGTCGAGGGACAGGATCGCCTCGCCACGGTCCAGGCGCAGGTGCACGCGCAGGTCGGGGTCGAGCTTGTCCACCGAAGGGCGCAGACCCTCGCGGTTGCGCAGCTTGTCGACGATGGCGTCCTTCACTTTCAGGGCGCCGAAGTGGGTGTTGTCGATGCCCGAGCCATGGCCGCTGAATTCCACCGCCAGGGTGCCATCGGCTTCCAGGTGTTCGGCCCAGTCGACGGCATGCACGCCATCGTACAGGTCGTCGGCGTTCTTCATCGAGAAGCGCTTGAGCACCAACAGCACCCGGTTGGCCAGGCGCGACCAGAGGCACAGGCGATAGGCGGTTTCCATGTCGGCCGAGCCGCGGATGGCCGAAGTGTGTTCACGCACTTCGGTCAGGCCCAGGTGGTTCGCCTCTTCGGCGAGCAGGCCTTCGAGACCTTTGGGGCAAGTGAGGTAGAGTTCGAAACGGTCCGACATGAGAGTTCCAGAGCCTTTGGCTAGGTAGATGACAGGCCGACGCGCGACCTGCCGCTGTTTGCCCGCACGCCTTCCAGCAGGCGCCCGGGTGGCCTTGCGGACCAACCGCAAGACCGGGCCGCCCGACGCATCGCCGCCACGCCATTGGCGAAAGCAACTTTGATCGTCAGGCAGTATTAAAAATTCCAGGACGCTGGGCGCAAGGGGCGACCCTTCGTCGCATCAGCAAGTATGACGATCATCATCCAGCAACGCTGGCCAATTGACGTCAATGTTGGTTAAACCCTGATCATAGCGGGCTCAACGGCAAACAAGGTTCAGTCGCATTTATTTACTTATCCCCTCACCCTCGAAAAGGTTACGTCCTTATGACAAATCGATCATTCACACTGTGACCTGCATTCGTTAGAACTGGCCTTAGGTCGTCTCGCAACGGGACGGCACTTTCAGCCCGCCACGCCGGCAGCGGGCGCACACCGGCAGAACGATTCTGCCCGGCCTCGGAGAGGCCGACGGGACATTACAGTCAACAAGTGAGGGCAACACCCTATGAGAAGACTTAAGCGTGATCCGTTGGAAAGAGCATATTCACGTGGCTACCAGTATGGGGTCACCGGCAAATCCCGCGAGCTTTGCCCCTTCAACCTGCCATCCGTTCGCCAGGCCTGGATCAACGGCTGGCGCGAAGGTCGCGGCGACAATTGGGACGGCATGACCGGTACCGCTGGCATTCATAGACTCAACGAAAATCACGCCGTTGGCTGAACGAGGACACTGAATTCGAGTTACCATGCGCGCCCTATCCGGGCGGCGGGCTGCGGCCCAGGGGCCCCTTTTGAGGGGCCCTTTTTTATGGCCTTGAATCGGTGTCGACTGCTTCGCGGATGAATCCGCGCCTACCGGGAACGACGCCCCCTGTAGGAGCGGATTCATCCGCGATGGGCTCACCTCGGCATCGCGGCAATCGCGTCCACGGCCTCGCGAATCAGCGCTGGGCCTTTGTAGATGAAGCCCGAGTAAATCTGCACCAGGCTCGCCCCTGCAGCGATCTTCTCAGCCGCATGACGGCCCTCGGTGATACCACCGGCCGCAATGATCGGCAACTTGCCACCCAGTTCGCCCGCCAGCACCTTCACCGTGTGGGTGCTCTTCTCCAGCACCGGCGCCCCCGACAGGCCACCCGCCTCGCCACCGAAGGGCAAACCCTCGACACCTTCGCGGCCAAGGGTGGTGTTGGTGGCGATCACCGCGTCCATTCCCGATTCCATCAGCGCCGCCGCCACCAGGGCGGTTTCCTCGTCGCTCATGTCCGGGGCGATCTTGATCGCCAGGGGCACGCGCTTGCCGTTGCTCACCGCCAGTTGCTCGCGACGCTCGGCCAGGGCATCGAGCAGTTGCTTGAGCGAGTCGCCGAACTGCAGGCTGCGCAGGCCCGGAGTGTTGGGCGAGCTGACGTTGACGGTGATGTAGCTGGCGTCGTTGTAGACCTTCTCCAGGCAGATCAGGTAGTCATCCTGGGCGCGCTCGACCGGGGTGTCGAAGTTCTTGCCGATGTTGATACCCAGCACGCCGCTGTACTTCGAAGCCCGCACCCGCGTCAGCAGGTTGTCGACACCCAGGTTGTTGAAGCCCATGCGGTTGATGATCGCGGTGGCCTCGGGAATACGGAACAGGCGCGGCTTGGGGTTGCCCGGCTGCGGGCGCGGCGTCACGGTGCCGATCTCGACGAAACCGAAACCCAGCTGGGCGAAGCCATCGATGGCCGCGCCGTTCTTGTCCAGGCCCGCGGCCAGGCCGACCGGGTTGGCGAAGTTCAAGCCCATGACGCTCACCGGCAACGCCGCCGGTTGCTTGCACAGCAGGCCATTGAGCCCAAGGCGGCCACCGGCGCCGATCAGGTCCAGCGAGAGGTCGTGGGAGGTTTCCGGGGAAAGCTTGAACAGCAGCTGGCGGGCCAGGGTATACATGGGCGGGCGGACTCGCGGTGTGTGAGGGGGCGATTATAGCCAGCGCGCCGCCGTGGCGACAGGGCCCTGGCACATGGGTTGCTTCTTCTGCTCCATGCAGTTGCGCTGCCCCCCCCGAGGAGCCCCGTGAATACAGCCCCCCCGACAATGCCCCTGGCCTGGGTCAACGGCAGCGATGCCCCCGAGAAGACCTGCCTGGACATCGGTTTCATGGCCCTGACCGACTGCGCCTCGGTGATCGTGGCCGCCACCCAGGGCTTCGCCCAGCAGCAGGGCCTGACCCTGAACCTGCACCGCCAGGCCTCCTGGGCCGGCCTGCGCGACAAGCTGACCCGGGGCGAGCTGGACGCCGCCCACTGCCTGTACGGGCTGGTCTATGCCGTGCAGCTGGGCGTGGGCGGCGGCCCAGCCAGGGAGATGGCGGTGCTCATGGGCCTGAACCAGAACGCCCAGGCCATCAATCTCTCGCCTGCGCTGCAGCGCAAGGGCGTGACCAGCCCCGAGGCACTGGCCCGGCTGGTGCACCAGCATGGCGCACGGCTGACCTTCGCCCAGACCTTCCCCACCGGCACCCACGCCATGTGGCTGTACTACTGGCTGGCCAGCCAGGGCATTCACCCATTGCGTGACGTCGACAGCGTGGTAGTGCCACCCGCGCAGATGGTCGCCCACCTGCAGGCCGGGCGCATCGACGGCTTCTGTGCCGGCGAGCCCTGGTCGGCCGACGCCATCGCCAAGGGCCAGGGCTTCACCTTGGCCACCAGCCAGGCAGTGTGGCCGGACCACCCGGAGAAGGTGCTGGCCTGCGCCCGCAGCTTCGTCGAGCAATACCCCAACAGCGCCCGGGCACTGATCAAGGCGGTCCTCGCCGCCAGCCGGTTCATCGAACAGAACCTCGAGAACCGGCGTGGCACCGCACAGTTGCTCAGTGGCGACAGCTACCTGGGCATCCCGGTGAGCAGCATCGAACCGCGCCTGCTCGGCGATTACCAGGATGGCCTGGGCAACCGCTGGCAGGACCGCCACGCATTGCGCCTGTTCGACCAGGGGCGCGCCAACCTGCCCTACCTCTCCGACGGCATGTGGTTCATGACCCAGTTCCGCCGCTGGGGCATCCTGCGCGAAGACCCGGATTACCTCGATGTGGCACGCCAAGTCCAGCAAATGGCCTTGTACCGTGAGGCTGCCGAAGCCTTGCACGTACCCTGCGCCGAACGACCGATGCGCAGCAGCCTGCTGATCGACGGCAGCCGCTGGGACGGCAGCGACCCCCATGGTTATGCGCGCAGCTTCAGCCTGCACGCCCTGGACGCGGCGCCCGGCGCGCGCGTCGGACACTGAGGGACGATCATGTTGCGCATCCTGCTGATCGACGACACCGAAAAGAAGGTTGGCCGCCTCAAGGCCGCATTGAGCGAGGCGGGCTTCGAGGTGATCGAGGCCGGCGGCCTGACCATCGACCTGCCCGGCTGCGTCGAAACGGTGCGCCCGGACGTGGTGCTGATCGATACCGAGTCACCCGGCCGGGATGTACTGGAGCAGATGGTGCTGGTCAGCCGCGACCACCCACGGCCCATCGTGCTGTTCACCGACGAACACGATCCCGGGGTGATGCGCCAGGCGATCCAGGCCGGAGTCAGCGCCTATATCATCGAAGGCATCCACGCGGCACGCCTGCAGCCCATCCTCGACGTCGCCATGGCGCGTTTCGAGAGCGACCAGGCGCTGCGTGCCCAACTGCAGGCCCGCGACCAGCAGTTGGCTGAACGCAAGCGCATCGAGCAGGCCAAGGGGCTGCTGATGAAGATGAAGGACTGCAACGAGGAGCAGGCCTACACCCTGATGCGCCGCCAGGCCATGAGCCGCCAGCAGAAGCTGATCCAGGTGGCGGAACAGATCATCGCCCTGTCCGAAATGCTCGGCTGAACACCACCGCCTCTGGACTGCCCCCAAGAAGTTGGCCCGGCTCTTGCTGAAATACAGGCCAGGTAGCCAACGGCGGTTGCCCCCAAACCCCGACAAAGACGTCGCTCCCCTCTCCACAAACGTGGACCGGGCAGCGGCGTCTTTGCGTTTGCACCCCTGTGTTGTGCGCCCAACGAGGTGTTCGATGAATACGAGCTTCTGGAAATCCGGGCATGTGCCCACCCTGTTCGCCGCCTTCCTCTACTTCGACCTGAGTTTCATGGTCTGGTACCTGCTTGGCCCCCTGGCGGTGCAAATCGCTGCAGACCTGCAACTCAGTGCCCAGCAACGAGGCCTGATGGTGGCCACGCCGATCCTGGCCGGCGCACTGCTGCGCTTCGCCATGGGCCTGCTGGTGGACCGCCTGTCGCCGAAGACCGCCGGCCTGATCGGCCAGGTGGTGGTGATCGTCGCCCTGGCCTGCGCCTGGCACCTGGGCGTGCACAGCTATGAACAGGCGCTGTTGCTCGGCGTGTTCCTCGGCTTCGCCGGGGCCTCGTTCGCCGTCTCCCTGCCGCTGGCCTCGCAGTGGTATCCACCACAGCACCAGGGCAAGGCCATGGGCATCGCCGGCGCCGGCAACTCCGGCACGGTGTTCGCCGCCCTGCTGGCGCCCGCCCTGGCGGCTGGCTTTGGCTGGAACAATGTATTCGGCTTTGCCCTGCTGCCGCTGCTGCTGACCCTGGCGCTGTTCGCCCTGCTGGCGCGCAATGCCCCAGAGCGCCCCAAACCGAAAGCCATCGCTGACTACCTCAAGGCCCTGGGCGACCGCGACAGCTGGTGGTTCATGTTCTTCTACAGCGTCACCTTCGGCGGCTTCATCGGCCTGGCCAGCGCCCTGCCCGGCTACTTCAGCGACCAGTACGCCCTGAGCCCCGTCACCGCAGGCTACTACACCGCCGCCTGCGTGTTCGCCGGCAGCCTGATGCGCCCGCTGGGCGGGGCCCTGGCCGATCGCTTCGGCGGCATCCGCACCTTGCTGGCCATGTACGGCGTGGCGGCCGTGTGCATCGCCGCGGTTGGTTTCAACCTGCCCAGCGCGGCCGCCGCGCTGGCACTGTTCGTCAGCGCCATGCTGGGGTTGGGCGCCGGCAATGGCGCGGTGTTCCAGCTGGTGCCGCAACGCTTTCGCCAGGAGATCGGGGTGATGACCGGGCTGATCGGCATGGCCGGTGGTATCGGCGGCTTTCTCCTCGCGGCCGGATTGGGCGCCATCAAGCAGCATACCGGCGACTACCAGCTGGGCTTGTGGCTGTTCGCCAGCCTCGGCTTGCTGGCCTGGTTCGGCCTGCATGGCGTCAAGCTGCGCTGGCGCACCACCTGGGGCTCGGCGGCGGTCACCGCAGCACGGGTATGAGCCTGCGCCTGAGTTTCGCCCAGGCCAGCGCCACTGGGCCGCGGGCGGAAAACCAGGACGCCCTGCGCCTGGTCACCCCCGCGCCGGAGCTGGCCGCCAGCAAGGGTTACCTGTTCGCCCTCGCCGATGGCGTCAGCCAGTGCGCCGATGGCGGGTTGGCGGCACGGGCCAGCCTGCAGGCACTGGCGCTGGACTACTACGCCACACCCGCCACCTGGAGCGTGGCCCAGGCCCTGGACCGTCTGCTGCTGGCGCAGAACCGCTGGTTGCGCGCCCAGGGCAATGGCCAGCCCCTGTTGACCACCCTTAGCGCCCTGGTACTGCGCGGTCGACGCTTCACCCTCGCCCATGTCGGCGATTGCCGCCTGTACCGCTGGCATGGGGGCCGCCTGCAATGCCTGAGCGAGGACCATGTCTGGGGCCAGCCGGGCATGCAGCACGTGCTCAAGCGCGCCCTGGGGCTGGACCAGCAACTGCTGGTGGACTACCTGGAGGGCGACCTGCACGAAGGCGAGTGCTTCCTGCTGCTCAGCGACGGTGTCTGGACCAGCCTGGGAGACACGCATATCCAGGCGATCCTGCGTGAACAGCCAGACCTGCAGGAAGTCGTCGATACACTGGTGGCCTGCGCTCATCTTTGCGGTAGCCAGGACAACGCCAGCGCCTTGCTGGTCCGTATCGATGCGCTGGGCTCGGCCAACCTCGCCGATACACTGGCACAGTCGCAACAATGGCCACTGCCCGGCGCCTTGCGCAGCGGGCAAATGGTCGATGGCTGGACGGTCGAAGGAATGCTCAGCCAAAGCCGTCAGTCACTGCTCTATCGTGTGCGGGATGACCACGGCCAAGCCTGGTTGCTCAAGACGTTGCCCGAAACCCGCGAGGTAGAGCTCAAGGCGACCCAGGGCCTGCTGCTGGAAGAGTGGTTCCTGCGCCGGGTCGCCGGCCGGCACTTTCCCGAGACGCACCCGGCCAGCCAACGCCAACACCTGTATTACCTGATGCGCGAGTATCCAGGTACCACCCTCGCCTGCCTGCTCGCCAACCACGGCCCTTTGCCCCTGCCACAGTGGCTGGAAGTTGCCCGTCAGCTGTTGCAGGCGGTCGGCATACTGCATCGGCGCAATCTGTTGCATCGCGATATCAAGCCGGAAAATCTGCATCTGGGCAGCGATGGTCAGTTGCGTGTGCTGGACTTCGGCCTGGCCTACTGCCCGGGGTTGTCCGAGGACTTGCCCCACACCCTGCCCGGTACGCCGTCGTACATCGCCCCGGAAGCCTTCGATGGCCAGCCACCCAGCCCGCGCCAGGACCTCTATGCGGCGGGTGTGACGCTGTACCACTTGCTGACAGGGCACTACCCCTACGGTGAGATCGAAGCCTTCCAGCGGCCGCGTTTCGGCGCTCCAGTCAGTGCCGCTCGTTATCGCCCCGACTTGCCTGAGTGGTTGCAGCGCAATCTGGAGCAGGCGGTGGCCGCCAATCCAGCGTACCGCTTCGAGACGGCTGAACAGTGGTTGTTGCTGCTTGAGCGCGGGGATCGACAGGAACTGCCCGATCGACCACGCCCGCTGCTGGAGCGTGAGCCGCTGAAGGTGTGGCGAACAGTGGCGCTACTGTCCCTGCTATTCAACCTGGTACTACTGCTCGCCCTGCTCAAGGGATGAACCGCAAGCCGGCGCTCATAGCCCATTGATTTGGCGCAGCACCTGTAGGAGCGGCTTTAGCCGCGATCACCCGCGAAGCGGGTAGCAGAGACCGCGTCGCCTGATTCGCGGCTGAAGCCGCTCCTACAGATAACCCTGTTTCCCGCACGAAGCTCAAGGAGCCGGGCGATCTGGCGCTCTTGAACAGCAGGCAAAGAAAAACCCGGCCGAGGCCGGGTTTTTCGTGAAGCGTCAAACCAATTACTTGGCCTGGGCTTCTACCTGAGCTTCTACGCGACGGTTAACGGCGCGGCCAGCTTCGGTGGCGTTGTCGGCGACCGGACGGGTCTCACCGTAGCCAACCGAGCTAACACGGCTCGATTCTACGCCGTACTGCTGGGTCAGGACCTGCTTGACAGCGTTGGCACGACGCTCGGACAGCTTCTGGTTGTAAGCGTCTGGGCCGACGGAGTCAGTGTGACCTTCCACGGTGGTGGTGGTCTGTGGGTACTGCTTCATGAAGTCAGCCAGGTTCTTGATGTCGCCGTAGCTGTTTGGCTTGACGACCGACTTGTCGAAGTCGAACTTGACGTCCAGCTCAACGCGAACGACTTCGGCAACAGCCGGGCAGCCATCAGCGTCAACGGTAACGTTGGCTGGGGTGTCAGGGCACTTGTCGACGTTGTCGCAGACGCCGTCGTTGTCGCTGTCGGAGCAGACTTCGGCAACTGGAGCCGGCGCAGGAGCGGCTTTCTGGCCACCGCTGCCACCGAAGTTCAGACCCAGACCAACGGTCGGACCCCACTCGGTGTTGCCGTTGTCGATGTTGTACATGGCTTCAACGCCGGCACGGGCGAAGAACATGTCGGTGATGTACCACTTGGCGCCAGCGCCAACGTTGGCGAAGGTGGAGTGGTCACGGCCGCTGCGAGTGGCCTGGCCCAGGCTCTCGTGAGCGAAACCAGCGGAAACGTACGGACGCAGTGCATCGCCGACGGTACCGAAGTGGTAGGTGGCGTCCAGCTTGGTTTTCGAGCCTTTGATGTCTTTGTTGAAGACTTCGCCACGAGCGTTGTGAGTCTCGTTGTAGCCCAGGTCAAGGGAGACGTCGTCGGTCAGGAAGTAACCGAGGCGAACACCAGGGTTGGTGCCGTCGTTCTTGAAGTTGCGCTCGCTATCGTAGAACTGCTTGGTGACGTTGCCTTCGATTTCGACCGCGCCTTGGCCCTGTGCCAGAGCACCGAGCGAAGTAGCGGCTACGAGAGTACCAATGGCCAAGCCCAAGGTGTTTTTCAATTTCATCCGTTAAATCCCCATCTGGTGATAGTTAAGCAGTCCCACCAACATCCGGGGGACAACTCGACGGCTAGTCTAGCAGAACTTGCCGGTTGGTTAGAGGTATTTGCAGCCGACTAAGTTTCAGCCAGGCCTGCAAATTTCTCTCTAAGCTTGTCGAGCGCACGCTTGTAGCGCATTTTCGTGGCGCTCAGGCCCATGTGCATGATGTCCGCGATCTCCTGGAATTCCAGCTCTGCGACAAATCGCAGCACCAGGATTTCCCGGTCGATCGGGTTCACATGCACCAGCCATTTATCCAGCCCGCCTTTTTCTTCAGGCTTCGGTGCCGTGTCCTCGGACGCCTCTTCGACAGGGTCCAGGCTCAAGGCATCCATCAACCTTCGTTTGCGACGCTCCTTGCGGTACTGGGTGATGCATTCGTTGTAGGTGATGCTGTAGAGCCAGGTCTTGAACTTCGATTTGCCCTCGAAGTTCTTCAGCCCGTACAGCACCTTCAACATCACCTCCTGACAGACATCGTCGGCATCCCGATCGTTCCCCAGGTAGCGCGCGCAGACGTTGAACAGCGTCCGCTGGTAGCGCCGCATGAGTTCCTCATAGGCGCGGGTAACGTGAAACAGCTCCTCATGCGAACGCGCCACCAACTCCTCGTCGGTGAGCTCCCGGGGGTCATAGCGCATGGGCGGCGAATGAACTTTATTCAAAACGGATCTGGCCGACAGTCAGGTCAATGTCGCCGCTCGGCCCCCTTGGGCCGATTTCGCGGCGGCATACATTAACAGCTTTTGTGCGGTTAGCGGCTATTCACGCGCTGCTCGAGCAGCACGCGATTAGAAAACGACACTAATTCGCCATCATCAGTGAGTAGCGTCGTCTTGACCGTGCCGATCTCCTCGATATGCCCTTCGACCTCGCCAATACGCACCTGCTGGCCTACTTGATACAGCTCGCGCACATAGATTCCTGCCAGGATCTGCCCGGCGATTTCACGGCTGCCCAGGCCCATCGCCAGTGCAACGGCCAGACCAACGGTAATCAAACCGATGACGATCACGTGGTTCAGCAGGTCGGTCTTGACCTCCAGCTGGCTGATGGCCACCGAGATGCTGATGATGATCACCAGGCCCTGGACGATACGCCCGACGCCTGCGGCGTACTCCAGGCCGATACCCTCGGCGGCGCCGCGCACCAGGCCATTGGCCAGTTGTGCCAGCAGCACACCGGCCAGCAGCACCAGCGCCGCGCCGAACACTTTGGGCAGGTACAGGGCGAGCATGTCGAGGGTTGCCGAAACCCGCTCAAGCCCAAGCGACTCAGCGGCCGAAACCAGGAAGATCAGCAGCACGAACCAGTAGACGACCTTGCCGATCAGCGTCGAGATCGGCACCTGGATGCCGACCCGGGCCAGCATCTTGGTCAGCCCGGTGCCGCTCATCAGGCGGTCGAGGCCGAACTTGGCGAGCACCTTGGAGAGCAGGGTGTCGAGCAGCTTGGCCACGACGAAACCAAGCAGCACCACGACCAGCGCGCCGAACAGGTTGGGGATGAAGTTCGCCACCTTGGTCCAAAGGGCGGTCATGGCGGTGACCAGGCTCTGGGTCCAGAGATCGAGTTCCATATTCAATCGGCCTTATCTGCGTGCCTGCCAGCGGCAGCGTTGCGGGTAGAGTTGCGACGGACCGGCGCGACATGCGCCGAGCCATTGTTCACGGCAATCAGCAGCGCCTGGCTCCAGCGGCCAAGCAAGCTGAACAGATCACCCGCGCCGACCTGGCGGTTGGCGGTCTTGAGCACGCGACCCAGGCAAGCGGCGTCGTCACGGTCATGGCCGGACGGCGACGCCTTGAGCAGGTCGCGCAGGGATTCTTCAAACGGATCGTGCATGGGCACCTCGCGCAATGTGAGTCAAAGACGAGGGCGCCGCCCGATGGGTCACACATGAATGTGGGACGAATGTTTCAAAATGAGATTTGCGCCCGCCTTGCCCCGTGATGAGACGCATCACACCCACCTCAGCCGCCGGAACAACAGCCACTGCCCCACCGCCAACCCCAGCACGATCAGGCTGGCGAACAGGAAGCCATAAGGGCTGCTGGAACCCGGAATACCGCCGACGTTGATGCCCAGCAGACCAGTCACGAAGCTCATGGGCAGGAAGATGCAGGTGATGATGCCGAAGCGGTACATGGTCCGGTTCATCCGCTCGCTGCGCCGCCGATCCTCGCTCTCCAGCACCAGCGCGGCGCGCTCGCGGGCCAGTTCCAGCTCTTCCAGGTAGCGGATCAGACTGTTGTTCAGCTCGTTCCAGTAGTCCGCGTCGGGGTCGGCGAACCAGCTGCACTTGTTGCGCGACAACTGGGCGTAGATATCCCGCTGCGGGGCGAGGAAACGGCGCAGGCCGGCGGCGCGACGACGGATTTGCTGCAGGCTGCCCTGCTCTGGTGCATACCGTTCGTCGGATTCCACCTTCTCTTCCTCGAGATCGACGGCTTCCGACAGGTCGCTGACCAGTGCCTGGACCTTTTCCGTCAACAGCTCGCCCATCAGCAGGAGCAGTTCGGAGGCAGATTTCGGCCCCCTGCCCTCGTCCAGCTGTTGCAGTATTTCGTCACTGGCGCGCAAAGGGCGCAGGCGCAGCGAGATGACCCGGCGCGCCTCGGCGAAGATGCGCACCGACACCATGTCTTCAGGCTCCGCGCCCGGGTTGAGGTTGACGCCGCGCAGGAACAGCAGCATCTGCTCGTTGGCCAGTTGCAGCAGGCGTGGACGGGTGTTTTCCTCCAGCAGCAGGTCGCAGGCGAACGCGCTCAGGCCACTGTCCTGCAGCAGCCAGGTGCGGGTCTGCGGGTGGCTGCGATCCCAATGCAGCCACAGGCTCTCATGAGCATCCAACTGCAGATCGTCCAGCTCGGTCCGGGCGATCGAACGCGCGCCGCCCTTGCCATCGAGCACCAGGGCATGCACCAGGCCCCACTGCGCGTTGTCTTCCTCGAACATCAAAGCTCCATCAGCGCCCGCGGCGCGTCACTCCGGCATCTTCAGCGGGCTTGGCGAGACGATGACGCCATTGTTGTCGGCATACACATACTCGCCCGGGCGGAAGGTCACGCCGGCAAACGTGACCGCGACGTTGAGGTCGCCGATGCCGCGTTTGTCGGTCTTCATCGGGTGGCTGGCCAGGGCCTGCACGCCGACATCGGTCTGCACCAGCACATCGACGTCACGCACGCAGCCGTAGATCACCAGGCCTTCCCAGCCATTCTTCGCGGCTTTCTCTGCAAGCATGTCGCCCAGCAGCGCGCGGCGCAGCGAACCGCCGCCATCGACCACCAGGACCTTGCCCTTGCCGTCGAGATCGACTTGCTCCTTGACCAGCGAGTTGTCCTCGAAGCACTTGATGGTGACGATCTGGCCACCGAACGAATCGCGGCCACCGAAGTTGCTGAACATGGGTTCGAGCACCTGGACCAGGTCCGGGTAGGCGTCGCACAGGTCGGGCGTTACGTAATGCTGCATGGGGAAACTCCTGTCAGTCACAACGAAAGCGAAGGTGGCATCAAGGCTACACCTTGGACGGCATGGCAGTCATCCGGGACCGGTCAGTCAGTTTGCTGCTGCGTGTACCGGCTCAGCCGCCACCGTCGAGGCATGCACCGCGACCAGCGGATCCCTCAACCAGCGCTCCACCAGCGGCCACACCTGCGCCTGCGCCGCCTTGCTGACCAGCATGTCGACATGCCCGAAGGCCTCGAAGCCCTCCTCGCGCCCCAGCCGCAGGAACTGCTTGCTGTCGCCGCCGAACTGTTCGAACAGCTTGCGGCAGGCCCACACCGGGTCCTGGAAGTCCGCCGCGCCGGCCACCGCCAGCAGCGGCACCTCGACGTCCGCCAGCCCCGCCCACCAGTCCTGCTCCTTGTCACCAAAGCGACCGAACAGGCCATTCCAGCGCAGGCTTTCCAGGGCCAGGCCAATGGGCTCGTCCTCCGGGCCACGCTTGAGGCGCGAGCCGGAAATCTGCGCAAAACGCTTGATCAACAGGCGCGCGCCCCACTCCACCGGCGGCACCTTCAACGGCCAGTAGACACGGCTGACCTGGGTGCCGAAGAGCGCCGCGCTGGCCACCAGCCCGGCCTCCAGGTACCCGCTGCCCAGGGCTGCGGCCAGCGTGATGCCGCCCAACGAGTGCCCAACCCAGTGCGGCACCTGGCCGGTCTGCTCGTGAACGAACGCAGCAATCACCGGCAAGTCGTAGCGGGCGTAGTCCGCTACCCGGTTGTGCCGCCAGTCACGGTTGCGCGGCGACAGGCCGTGACCGCGCATTTCCGGGACCCAAACGTCGAATCCGGCGCGTGCGAGGAAGGCACCCAGGCCGATACCCTTTGGCGAGAACCAGAACCGTCGGTTGGAAAAACTGCCGTGCAGCAGAATGACCGGCACGCCCTGGGCGCGCCGTTGATCAGCCAGCCCCAGGCGGGTGACTGCCAGTTCGACGCTCGGGTCCGGGCTGTTGCCGGCCTTGATCCGATAGACGTCTTCGCTGAGGTCGCCGCGGCGCTCGGCACTGAGCAACGCGACGGGGAAAAGGGTGCTGCTGCTTTGCATGGATTCACGAACAAACTAAGGACATGAACGTGGGAGCGGGCTTGACCCGCGATTGAACCAGGCCGACGGACAGTGCTGTCCTGGCTGGCGCTATCGCGGGGCAAGCCCGCTCCCACAGGGTTTCATGCGGGAGCGCACGGGCGCTCCCGCAGGTATTGCATCAGGCCGCGCCCTGGCCTTCGGCCAGGAAGAACCAGGTTTCAAGCACCGAGTCCGGGTTCAGCGACACGCTCTCGATACCCTGTTCCATCAGCCACTTGGCGAGGTCCGGGTGGTCCGACGGGCCCTGGCCGCAGATGCCGATGTACTTGCCGGCCTTGTTGCACGCCTGGATGGCGTTGGCCAGCAGCTTCTTCACGGCCGGGTTACGCTCGTCGAACAGGTGGGCGATGATGCCGGAGTCGCGGTCCAGGCCCAGTGTCAGCTGAGTGAGGTCGTTGGAGCCGATGGAGAAGCCGTCGAAGTACTCGAGGAACTCCTCGGCCAGCAGCGCGTTGGACGGCAGTTCACACATCATGATCACGCGCAGGCCGTTGTCGCCGCGGGCCAGGCCGTTCTCGGCGAGCAGATCGACGACCTGGCTGGCCTCGCCCAGGGTGCGCACGAACGGCACCATGATCTCGACGTTGGTCAGGCCCATATCGTTGCGCACGCGCTTGAGTGCGCGGCACTCGAGCTCGAAGCAGTCACGGAACGATTCGCTGATATAGCGCGAGGCGCCACGGAAGCCCAGCATCGGGTTCTCTTCTTCCGGCTCGTACAGCTTGCCGCCGATCAGGTTGGCGTACTCGTTGGACTTGAAGTCCGACAGGCGCACGATGACCTTTTTCGGGTAGAAGGCCGCGGCCAGGGTGCTGATGCCCTCGACCAGTTTCTCGACATAGAAGCCAACCGGATCATCGTAGCCGGCGATGCGCTTGTCGACGCTGTCTTTCAGCTCAGGCGGCAGGCCGGCGTAGTTGAGCAGCGCCTTGGGGTGCACGCCGATCATGCGGTTGATGATGAATTCCAGGCGCGCAAGGCCCACACCGGCGTTGGGCAACTGAGCGAAGTCGAAGGCGCGGTCCGGGTTGCCGACGTTCATCATGATCTTGAACGGCAGCTCGGGCATGGCGTCCACCGAGTTCTGCTTGATGTCGAAGCCCAGCTCGCCTTCGAAGATGAAGCCGGTGTCGCCTTCGGCGCAGGAAACGGTGACGCCCTGGCCGTCTTTGAGCACCTGGGTGGCGTTGCCGCAACCGACGACCGCCGGGATGCCCAGCTCACGGGCGATGATCGCCGCGTGGCAGGTACGGCCGCCGCGGTTGGTGACAATGGCGCTGGCGCGTTTCATCACCGGTTCCCAGTCCGGGTCGGTCATGTCCGAGACCAGCACGTCGCCCGGCTGGACCTTGTCCATTTCCGAGACGTCGTGGATCACGCGGACCTTGCCCGCGCCGATGCGCTGGCCAATGGCCCGGCCTTCGACCAGCACGGTGCCCTTCTCTTTCAGCAGGTAGCGCTCCATGACATTGGCGCTGGAGCGGCTCTTCACGGTCTCGGGGCGGGCCTGGACGATGTACAGCTTGCCGTCGTCACCGTCCTTGGCCCACTCGATGTCCATCGGGCGCTGGTAGTGCTGCTCGATGATCATGGCCTGCTTGGCCAGTTCGTTGACTTCGGCGTCGCTCAGGCAGAAGCGTGCGCGTTCAGCACGGTCGACTTCGACGGTCTTGACCGAACGGCCGGCCTTGGCTTCGTCGCCGTAGACCATCTTGATCGCCTTGCTGCCCAGGTTGCGGCGCAGGATCGCCGGGCGACCGGCCTGCAGCGTCTGCTTGTGGACATAGAATTCGTCGGGGTTGACCGCGCCCTGCACGACGGTTTCACCCAGGCCGTAGGCACCGGTGATGAACACCACGTCGCGGAAGCCCGATTCGGTATCGAGGGTGAACATCACGCCAGCGGTGCCGGTTTCCGAGCGGACCATGCGCTGCACGCCGGCGGACAGGGCGACCAGCTTGTGGTCGAAGCCCTGGTGCACGCGGTAGGCGATGGCGCGGTCGTTGAACAGCGAGGCGAAGACTTCCTTGGCGGCACGGATGACGTTGTCGACGCCACGGATGTTGAGGAAGGTCTCCTGCTGGCCAGCGAAGGAGGCGTCCGGCAGGTCTTCGGCGGTGGCCGAGGAACGCACGGCCACGGCCATGTTGTCGTTGCCCTTGGACATCTGCGCGAAGGCCGTACGGATTTCCGAATCCAGGCGCGCCGGGAATTCGGCTTCCATCACCCACTGGCGGATCTGCGCGCCGGTCTTGGCCAGGGCGTTGATGTCGTCCACATCCAGGGCGTCGAGCGCCGCATGGATGCGGTCGTTCAGGCCACTCTGCTCGAGAAAGTCGCGGTACGCCTGGGCCGTAGTGGCAAAGCCGCCCGGCACCGACACGCCGGCACCGGCGAGGTTGCTGATCATCTCGCCGAGGGATGCGTTCTTGCCCCCCACATGCTCCACATCATGGACGCCGAGCTTATCGAGGGAAACTACGTACTCTACCAAGGTGATCTCTCCACTAACTGTATTGGAAAAGCTCAAGGGCGCCCGCCTGCCGGTTGTGCGACTGGGCCGGGACGCTTGTGGCCTGGACCTGGAAAATAAGTGAGAATGCCAAACGACCCTGTTCGGCAAACCGAACCTATCATATCCAGAAATATTCGGCAGCTTAAGGCCCCAGGTGCAAATGAAACGAACTGCGTTCTTCATCTCCGACGGTACCGGCATCACCGCAGAAACGCTGGGCCAGAGCCTGCTCGCACAATTCGAGAGCATTCCGTTCAACAAATTCACGCGCCCCTACATCGATACGCTGGACAAGGCTCGCGCCATGGTCCAGCAGATCAACGCCGCGGCCGAGCGCGACGGGGTGCGCCCAATCATCTTCGACACCATCGTCAACCAGGACATCCGTGAGGTCATGGCCACGTCCAATGGCTTCATGATCGACATCTTCTCGACGTTCTTATCCCCACTCGAGCAGGAATTGACCGCCCATTCGTCTTATTCCGTGGGTAAATCCCACTCGATCGGCGGCAATTCGAACTACATGGAGCGCATCGAGGCGGTCAACTTCGCCCTCGACAACGACGATGGCGCGCGTACCCACTACTACGACAAGGCCGACCTGATTCTGGTGGGCGTGTCGCGGTGCGGCAAGACCCCGACCTGCCTGTACATGGCCATGCAGTTTGGTATTCGCGCCGCCAACTACCCGCTGACCGAGGACGACATGGAGCGCCTGCAGTTGCCAGCGGTGCTGAAGAAGCACCACAACAAGCTGTTCGGCCTGACCATCGACCCCGACCGCCTGACCGCCATCCGCCACGAGCGCAAGCCCAACAGCCGCTATTCGAGCTTTGCCCAGTGCGAGTTCGAGGTGCGCGAGGTGGAGAACCTGTTCCGCAAGGAGAACATCCCCAACATCAACTCCACGCATTTCTCGGTGGAGGAGATTTCGGCGAAGATCCTGGTGGAGAAAGGCGTGGAGCGGCGGTTCAAGTAACGCGAGGGGCTCGCCATAAGATTTTTATCGCCAGCCAGACCGAGCGCCGCCCGCGCGGCGCTCGATTTGCGCACCACCACAAAATCCGCGCCAGGACCCCATGAAAAAGCCCCGGCATCGCTGCCGGGGCTTCTTTTTTTACTTCAACGCAAGGCTCAGGACGGAATCACCACCGCCTGCCCGCTCATCGCCAGGTCGACCAGCTCGCGGTTGGCCACCGCGTACATCGCATAGTCGGTACCGGTGGCGTTGCGCAGATCGTCGAGCATGGCGCGCCAGCGCTCGACCATCACCCGGTGCTGCTCGCACCACAGCGCGACGCGGGCGTCCATGTCGTCCGGCGCATCGGCCATCTGCAACACGGAGATGGTGATCGCCCGCTGCTGCAGGTCGATATCGTCGCGGAACGCCTCGCGGGCCAGGGCCTGCCAGTTGTTGTCCACCGGCAGGTTGCTGATCTCCTGCAGGTACCAGGTCAGGTCCAGCGAGCTACCCACGGCGAAGAACGCCTTGGCCACTTGCGCCGGGTCATGGCCAGTGACGTCCGAGGCCTCGATGATCGGCAGCAGGGTGTACAGGTGGGTGGTCCCCGCGACCATGCGCGCCAGCAGTTCCGGCACGCCGGCCTCGACGAAGCTCTGGTAGCGAACCATCCAGCGCTCGCGGGTCGGCCCTTCCAGCAACTCGTCGAGCTTGAGCCCCAACTGCGCGAGCACCGGCCCGAAGTGGGCGACGTCACGACCCGCGTCCTGCTCGTTGCGCCGGCTACGCAGGAACCAGCGGGTGGCGCGACGGCCCAGGCGCATCAGTTCGTCCATCAACGTCAGCTGGATCTCGGCCGGCACCTGGTAGTCCAACGCCTCGATCTGGCGGAACCAGTGCGGCAGGTGGAAGATGTCGCGCACGATCACATAGGCGCCGGCAACGTTCGCCGGGCTCATGCCGGTGGACTCCTTCAAGCGCTGCACGAAGGTGATGCCCATGTTGTTGACCAGGTCGTTGGCGATCTGGGTGCTGACGATCTCGCGCTTCAGGCGGTGACGGCGCATCGAATCGGCGAACTTGCTCACCAGCGACGGCGGGAAGGCTGTCTCCATGTCACGGGTGAGATAGTCGTCATCCGGCACCAGCGACTTGAGCAGTTGCTCCTTGAGGTCGATCTTGCTGTACGAGATCAGCACCGACAGCTCGGCGCGGGTCAAGCCCTGGCCAGCCGCCAGGCGCTCGGCCAACTGCTCCTCGGTGGGCAGGAACTCGATGGCACGGTCCAGCTTGCCACGGGCCTCAAGGTCGGCCATCAGGCGCTTGTACTCGGCGATCCGCTCGCGGGCGCGGCGGGCCGCCAGCGACAGCGCTTGCGTCTGCTTGTAGTTGTTGCCCAGCACCAGGCCGGCGACTTCGTCGGTCATGCTGCCCAGCAGTTGGTTGCGCTGCTTCTCGGTCATGTCGCCACCCTGCACAACCTCATTGAGCAGGATCTTGATATTGACCTCGTGGTCGGAGCAGTCCACGCCACCGGCGTTGTCGATGAAGTCGGTGTTGGTGGCGCCGCCGTTCAGGCCGAACTCGACACGGCCGAGCTGGGTCATGCCCAGGTTGCCGCCCTCGCCCACCACCTTGCAGCGCAGCTCGTTGCCATTGACGCGCAGGGCGTCGTTGGCCTTGTCGCCGACATCAGCGTGGCTTTCAGTGCTGGCCTTGACGTAAGTGCCGATACCACCGTTCCACAGCAGGTCGACCGGCGCTTGCAGCAGCGCATGCAGCAGCTCGGTGGGTGTCAGGCGGTCGGCTTCGATGGCGAAGCGTTCCTTCATCTGCGGGCTGATGGCGATGCTCTTGGCGCTGCGCGGGAAGATCCCGCCGCCTTCGGACATGATGCTGGTGTCGTAGTCGCTCCAGGCCGAGCGCGGCAAATCGAACAGGCGCTTGCGCTCGACGAAGCTGGTGGCCGGGTCCGGGTTCGGGTCGATGAAGATATGCAGGTGGTTGAACGCCGCCACCAGTTGCAGCTTGTCGGACATCAGCAGGCCGTTGCCGAACACGTCGCCGGCCATGTCGCCGACACCGACCACGGTGATCGGGTCTTCCTGCACGTTGATGCCGCGCTCGCGGAAGTGGCGCTGCACGCCCACCCAGGCGCCACGGGCGGTGATGCCCATCTTCTTGTGGTCGTAGCCGGCCGAGCCGCCCGAGGCGAAGGCGTCGCCCAGCCAGAAGCCGTAGTCGATGGCGATGCCGTTGGCGATGTCGGAGAAGGTCGCGGTGCCCTTGTCCGCCGCCACCACCAGGTACGGGTCGTCGTCATCGTGGCGCACCACGTTCGCAGGCGGCACCACGCCACCGTCCTTGAGGTTGTCGGTGATGTCGAGCAGGCCGGAGATGAAGATGCGGTAGCACGCCACGCCTTCGGCGGCGATCTCGTCACGGCTGCCGCCCAGCGGCAGGCGGCGCGGCAGGAAGCCGCCCTTGGCGCCCACCGGCACGATCACCGAGTTCTTCACCTGCTGGGCCTTGACCAAACCCAGCACTTCGGTGCGGAAGTCCTCTTCGCGGTCCGACCAGCGCAGGCCGCCGCGGGCGACGTTGCCGAAGCGCAGGTGCACGCCCTCGACCCGTGGCGAATAGACGAAGATCTCGAACTTGGGTACCGGTTTCGGCAGCTCGGGGATCAGTTTCGGGTTGAACTTGAAGCTGAAGTAGGACTTGTTCTGGCCGTTGGCGTCCGGCTGGTAGAAGTTGGTGCGCAGCGTGGCCTTGATCAGGTCCAGGTAGCGGCGCAGGATGCGGTCCTCGTTGAGCACCTGGACCTCGTCCAGCGCGGTGAGGATCGCCTGCTCCAGGCGCTGCTGCTTGTCGTCGAGGTCGTCCTGGGTCAGCTTGCGCGCCAGGTAGAAGCGGGTCTTGAACAACCGGGTCAGTTCGCGGGCAATGTCGGTGTGGTTGTTCAGGGTGCTGGCGATGTAGCCCAGGTCGAAGCCCAGGCGGATCTGCTTGAGGTAGCGGGCGTAGGCGCGCAGCAGCGCCACGTCGCGCCATGGCAGGCCGGCGGTCAGCACCAGGCGGTTGAAGGCGTCGTTCTCGGCGTCGCCCTTGACGATATGGACGAAGGCGTCCTGGAAGGTGTCGTTGAGCTGCTGGATGTCGAGGTTCAGGCCTTCGCTGTAGGTGAAGGCGAAGTCGTGGATCCAGAACTCGCGGCCGCTGGCGTGGCGCAGGCGGTACGGGAACTCACCGAGCACGCGCAGGCCGAGGTTTTCCAGGATCGGCAGCACGTCCGACAGCGCCAGCGGCGTGTCGGCGTGGTACAGCTTGCAGTGCAGCGTGCGCTCGCCCAGCTGCGTGAGCGGCTGGTAGAAACTCATGGCCAGCGGCTTGGTTTCCGACAGGTTGAGCACATGCTGCATGTCGACCACCGCCGAATGCGCGGCGAAGCGCTCGCGGTAGCCGGCCGGGAAGCCTTTGGGGAAGTCGGCGAGGATGTTGGTGCCGTGGGCTTCGCCAAAGTTCTCCACCACCAGCGTGGAGAAGTCGTCCTGCCACGAGCGGCAGGCCTGGATCACTTCGTTTTCCAGTTGCTGCAGATCGATGTCGATACGGTTCTTCGGGTCGACGCGCAGGATCAGTTGCACGCGGGCCAGCACCGATTCGGAGAAGAAGGTCCAGAACTCGCAGTCGGTGGCCTTCAGGCGCTCCATCAGCACCTGCTGGATCTTCTGCCGCACTTCGGTGGAGTAGATCTCGCGCGGTACATACGCCAGGCAGTAGCAGAAGCGGCCGTACGGGTCCTTGCGCAGGAACACGCGGATCTTGTTGCGTTCCTGGATCTGCACGATCGACATGGCGGTACTGAACAGCTCGTCGACCGGGGTCTGGAACAGGTCGTCGCGCGGCAACACTTCCAGTACCTGGGCCAGCTCCTTGCCCAGGTGGGCTTTCGGGTCGAAGTGCGAACGGCGCTCGACTTCGGCGACCTTGCCACGGATGTAAGGGATGGTGTGCACGCTCTCGCCATACACCGACGAGGTGTACAGGCCCATGAAGCGGCATTCCTTGACGACGTTACCTTCTTTGTCGATCTGGCGGATCGACACGTAGTCCGGGTAGGCCGGACGGTGCACGCGACTCGGTTGCGAGGCCTTGGCGAACGACAGCAGGCGTGGCTCGCGCAGGTAGGCGACGGCGTAATCCTCGATGCGCAGGTCATCGGCGCCCAGGCCCGCCCGCAGCATGCGCGCCAGGCCCAGGAACGAGCCTTCGTCGTAGACCAGATGGCCGCCGTTGGCATCCGAGGCGACAGTGAACTCCTCGTAGCCGAGGAAGGTGAAATGGTTGTCCAGCAGCCACGACAGGAAGCTTTTCACCTCGGCCTTGTCGCTCTGCGCCGGGCCGAAGGCGTTCTGCTCGACCAGCTCCAGCAGTTCGCGGATCTTGGCTTTCATCGGGTCGAAGTCGGCGACCACGCTGCGCACCTCGGCCAGCACCTGCTCCAGCTCTTTTGTGAGCGTGGTCAGTTCGGCGGCGTTGGCGCAGCGGTCGATTTCCAGGTACATCAGCGACTCGTGGCTGACGCCTTCGCCCTGGGTGCCTTTGGGCAGCAGTTCGACCAGTTCGCCCTTGTTGCCACGGCGCACGCTGAGCACGGTGGTCTGTAGCGTGTGGATGCTGTAGCCACGGCGGTTGAGTTCGGTGCGCACCGAGTCGACCAGGAACGGCAGGTCGTGGTGCAGCACCTCGACCACGGTGTGCGTGGACTGCCAGCCGTGGCGTTCGTAATCAGGGTTGTAGACCCGCACCTGCGGGTGCTGGGGGTCGAAGCGCTCGATGATGCGCCAGGCGGACAGCGTGCAGCCGGCCAGGTCCGACAGCCTGCGCTGGGTGAGTTCGTCCAGAGAGATGATGCCGAAGAACTGTTCGGCGAACAGCGCCACTTGTGGCAGGGACTGTTCGCTGATGTGCTGCGCCAGGGCCGCCTGCAGTTGATGCTGGAAGTCGGCTTTGCTGGCTGCGGTGAAAAACGCCATCTGTGGTACTCCGCTTGGGCTTTGTTATAGGTGAAGCGTCGCGTGCGTCCGCCACGTACGGATCAACGATAGCCAACCCGCGGCAAGCCGGACGGTAAAACCAGGCGTTGGACATGAGCGTCATGTCCACCGACTGGGGAGCTTAACGACTGAACGGTCACTGCGGCTTGCAGCGCTGCGACATATTCGGTCAAGGGGCGGTAACTTTACGTTTATCGCGGCGGTCAAGGCTGTCAGAATTCCCGTTCATTTCCATTGACCCGAGCCGCCCATGCAACTGAAAACCGCCCTGCTCTTCGCCACCCCCTGCGACGACGAGGAAGACAACATGGCGACCCTGTGCTGCCACAGCGACAAGGGCCAGATGTTCCTGCTGACCCGCTATCCGGACGAAGACACCGTCGACCTCACGCTGGACGACGAGCCCTCTACGCTGGATGGGCTGAAGGTGACCCTGAGCGCGCAGCGGCTGCTGATCGAGGTGGCGCCGGGGGATCGTGATGCGCTGAAGGGGGACGAGTCGCTGGAGATCGTGCTGACGTCTACCGGCAGCGACCTGGACGAAGTGGCGCTGACCTTGCGCAATATCCTCGACGGAACCGGGACGTTCGTGTCCGAGGTTTGAACCCGGCACATCGCCTGTGGGAGCGGCCTTGTGTCGCGAAAGGGCTGCGCAGCAGCCCCAGTATCTCGGCGGCGAAGCTGAAATTGCCGGGGCCGCTGTGCGGCCCTTTCGCGACACAAGGCCGCTCCCACAGGGCACGCGCAAGCTTCCAGAACATTGACAGGCCACTACTGACACAGGCATTGTCTGACAACCTGACCAATAAGAAACCACTGTCCATGCTCGAGCTTCAGCGCCCAGACACCCTCGTCGAACGGGTTGTCAGCGCCATCCGCGGTGAAATCGATGCCGGCCGCCTGGCCGCCGAATCGCGCCTGCCTACCGAACAGCAACTGGCCGAACAGCTGAACGTCAGCCGCTCGGTGGTGCGCGAGGCCGTGGCGCAGCTCAAGGCCGACGGCGTGCTGATCGCCCGCCGCGGGCTCGGTTCGTACATCTCGCAGACGCCCAGCGGCACGGTATTCCGCTTCCCAGGCAGCCAGGGGCGCAAGCCGGACCTGGTGCAGATGTTCGAGATGCGCCTGTGGATCGAGACCCAGGCCGCCGCCATTGCCGCTCGCCGCCGCGACGCGGATGATTTGAAGCGCATGGCCACCGCCCTGGAGACCATGGAAGGCCAACGCAGCGACTTCGCCACCGCCTCGGCCGCCGACGTGGCCTTCCACCGCGCCATCGCCGAAGCCAGCAAGAACGACTACTTCGTCGCCTTCCACGATTTCCTCGGCGGCCAGCTGGCCGCCGCGCGCCGCACTGCCTGGGAAAACTCCGCCACCCCAGCGGTAGGTGGTTCGGCCGACGCCCTGCGCGAGCACCGCGCACTGTACCTGGCCATCGCCGACGGCGACCGGCAGGCAGCAGCGGCCTGCGCCGAAGCCCACCTGCGCGCCTCGGCCAAACGCCTGAAACTCGACCTCCCCGCCCTCGACTGACCCCGGAGAATCTCATCGCGACCTGGCGAGGTTTTCACGCGCATTAGTTAGTCTGACAACCTGATAAGCAGATCCACCGACAAGAACACCAAGGTAACCCTGCATGACCTACGACTACTGCATCATCGGCGGCGGCATCGTCGGCCTGGCCACCGCCATGGCCCTGCTCGAACAGCGCCCCGGCGCCTCGCTGCTGCTCCTGGAGAAAGAGGCCAGCCTCGGCCGCCACCAGACCGGCCACAACAGCGGTGTGATCCACGCCGGCATCTACTACGCCCCCGGCAGCCTCAAGGCCGACCTGTGCAAACGCGGCGCCCAGGCCACCAAGGACTTCTGCAGCGAGCACGGCATCGCCTTCGAGGTGTGCGGCAAGCTGCTGGTGGCCTCCAACGACCTGGAAGTGCAGCGCATGCAGGCGCTGTATGAGCGTTCGCAGCAGAACGGTTTGAAGGTCGAGCGCCTGGATGCCGGCGCGCTGTGCGAGCGGGAGCCGAACATCGTCGGCAAGGGTGCGCTGTTCCTCGATGCCACCGGCATCGTCGACTACACACAGGTGTGCGACGCCATGGCCAAGGTGATCCAGCAGGCCGGTGGCGAGCTGCGCCTGTCCACCGCCGTGCGCGCCATCCAGGAGCACGCCGACCACGTCACCGTCACCAGCGACAGCCATACCTGGCGCGCCCGCCAGCTGGTGGCCTGCGCCGGCTTGCAGTCCGACCGCCTGGCGCGCCTGGCCGGGGTCAGGATCGACCACCAGATCATCCCCTTCCGTGGCGAGTACTACCGCCTGCCGGCGAGCAAGAACCAGATCGTCAACCACCTGATCTACCCGATCCCCGACCCCGAACTGCCGTTCCTCGGCGTGCACCTGACACGGATGATCGACGGCAGCGTCACCGTCGGCCCCAACGCGGTGCTGGGTTTCGGCCGGGAGAACTACCGCAAGTTCTCGGTGAACTGCCGCGATGTCGCCGAGTACGCAAGCTTCCCCGGTTTCTGGAAAACCATCTGGAACAACCTTGGCTCCGGCACCGCCGAGATGAAGAACTCGCTGTTCAAGCGCGGCTACCTGGAGCAGTGCCGCAAGTACTGCCCGTCGCTCGAGGTCGAGGACCTGCTGCCCTACGAGGCCGGCATCCGTGCCCAGGCAGTGATGCGCGACGGCACCCTGGTGCACGACTTCCTGTTCGCCGAGACCCCGCGCATGGTCCATGTCTGCAACGCCCCGTCTCCGGCCGCCACCTCGGCCATCCCCATCGGCCAAATGATCGCCGAGAAAATCCTCAAGGCCCGCTGAACATCCGCTGCACCCACAACTACAAAGACAATAAGGAAACCTTCGATGTCGGTACACGAGGCGGCCCTGGCCGCGACCGAAACGCCCGAACAGCAACGCAAGCGCCTGCGCAAGGTGGCGGCGGCGACCATCTTCGGCTCGATGCTGGAGTGGTACGACTTCTACCTCTACGCCACCATGGCGGCGATCGTCTTCTCGAAGATCTTCTTCGACCCGAGCAACCCGGCGGTGGCCTCGCTGCTGGCGTTCTCCACCTTCGCCATCGGCTTCATCGCCCGCCCCTTCGGCGGCGTGCTGTTCGGCTACCTGGGCGACCGTTTCGGGCGCAAGCAGGTGCTGGTGATCACCTTCTGCATGATGGGGGTGTGCACCGCGCTGATCGGGCTGATCCCGGGCTACGCCACTATCGGTATCTGGGCACCGATCCTGCTGGTGGTCATCCGCATCATCCAGGGCCTGGGTGCCGGTGCCGAACTGTCCGGCGCGGCGGTGACCTCCTACGAGCACGCCAGCGAAGGCAAGCGCGGCAGCCAGGGCGCCTGGCCGGCGCTGGGGCTGAACCTGGGCCTGTTGCTGTCGTCGCTGACCGTGTACCTGCTGACCATGAACGGCAATGAGTTCCTGCTCGCCGGTGGCTGGCGCATCCCGTTCATCGCCAGCATCGTCCTGGTGGCCGTGGGCTTGTGGGTGCGCAAAAGCATTCCCGAGACCCCGGACTTCAAAGAGCTGGACAAGGCCGACGACAAGCCGCAGGTGTCGCCGCTGAAGCTGCTGTTCAAGAACGACCTCAAGGGCCTGGCCGTGGTGTTCTTCGTGGCCGTGGGCTACAACGCCCTGAGCTACATCTTCAAGACCTTCTCGCTGGCGTACCTGACCCAGTTCAAGGGCGTCGTGGCCCACGTCACCTCGCTGTCGGTGACCCTGGCCAGCCTGGTGGCGATCTTCGCCGTGCCGTTCTTCGGCTGGCTGTGCGACAGATGGAGCAGCAAGACCGTGCTGATGCTGGGCGGGGTGCTGTCGGCGCTGTTCGCGTTCCCGTTCCTGCAACTGCTGTCGACCGGCGAGCCGATGATGATCTACCTGGCCATCGCCGTGGGCACCGGGATCCTGGCGCCGATGATGTTCGCCCCGCAGGGGTCGTTCCTCAGCCGGCAGTTCCCGACCCAGACGCGTTCGTCCGGGTTCGGCACCGGGCGCGAGATCGGCACCGCCGTGGCCGGCGGCCTGGCGCCGCTGGGTGGGCTGGCGCTGGTGGCCGGGTCGGCAACCCATTCCACCGATGGCGTGGCGTTGATCCTGGCGGTGGCCGGTGTGCTGGTGGTGGTGTTCGCATGCTTTGACCAAGGGTGGCGGCATTCGAAGTCGAAGAACTGAGCCCCGTTACAGAAACTCCTACAGAGGCCTCAGGGTTTCCCCCATGGCCGAACCGCCCCCGCCTTAGTATCCTTTCGCCCTCACGGACCACCCGGGACCTCGCGTCCCCGGCCTAGGAAGGCCCTTTCACGATGTCTGCCGCACCCGCCGATGCCGCGCTCACCACGCGCGAAATCCAGATCGCCATTGCCCCTCTCGACACCCTCCTCAGCGAAGACCTCGGCGCCGCCGCCGCTTCCGTTGACCACTGGCTGCAGGAAATCAGCTACGGCCTGGTCGATTTGCAACTGCTGCGCCAGGCCGCCGAAACCGTACCCGCCATGTCCAACGCCCTGGCCTGCGTGGACGCCCTGATCGATATCCTCGAACTGGTCGAAAACCCTTCTCCCGACCCACTGCTGTGGGTCAGCCTGGGCATCAACCTGATCGGCATCGTCCCCTATCCACCCGGCCTGTCCCGTGCCCGCACGGTGCTGCGCCCGGTGCTGCAGCTGACCCGCCAGACCCTGCGCCGCCGCCCCGGCGCGCACATCGGCGCGGTGATCCTGGAAATCATCGACGGCCACCTGCATGCCAATATCCGCGGTGCCCTGGAGCACTACGTGCGCGAGGCCCTGGCCCAGTTGCCGGCCATGCTCAGCGCCGCTGCCGACACCGCGCGCCTGTTGTTCACCTCGTTGGCCAAGACCATTACCGCCGCCGCCCGTGGCAAGCTGGATGCCGCCAGCAGCCACCGCCTGGCCCGTGCGCAGATGGCCCAGGTGGCGCTGTACGATTCGGCCCTGGAGACCGACGCCTGGCGCCTGGCCCTGTCGGCCCTGGCCAACGCCACCGAAGGCAGCCTCAAGGACGGCTACAACAGCGTCGCCCGCCACTTCAGCGGCGAGCTGGACAGCCTGCTCGGGCCGTTGATCCGCACCCTCGAAGACCTGGCCAAGGTCGTGCCCCAGCGCCTGCAGGCCCTGGGCAGCGCCGGTATGGAAAACAGCATCGCCTGGCTGTTGACCCGCCTGCTCGAGACCGTGCTGGCCAACCCGCGCCGCCCGGGCATGGCCGTCGCCATCCGCCCCGGCGTCACCCACCAGGCCCGGCATGTCCACGCGGAAGGACCGACCGAGGTGGTGCGCAGCCAGGTCCGCGCCAACAAGCAGCCCAAGCCCGAAAAGAACGGCCCCTGTGCCTGTACCGGTTTCAGCATCGGCCATGTGCTTGGTGATGAAACCCTTGCTCACCAGGATTTCAGTCTGTCCGGGCCGTTCCCGGTCAACTGGACGCGCACTTATAACTCGCGGCTGGCGGCCCTCGATCATGGTTCGCTCGGCGCCCGCTGGATTACCGAATTCACCACTTGTATCGATGTTGTGGACAAGGGCGTGGTGCTCCACGACAGCGACGGCCGCAGCCACGACTACCCACTGCCCAAGCAGGGCAAGCCGCACCATGATGCGGTGGAGTACTTCACCCTGGTGCGTACCGCCGAGCAGCAACTGGTGTTGCTGCGTGGCCTGGACCGCCGCGAAACCTATGCCCGCCAGGGGGACCGCTTCTACCTGACGCATATCCAGCTGCGCAGTGGCGCCGGGGCAATGCTGCACTACGAGCACCAGTTCAATGGCCGACCGGTGCTGTCGGATATCAACACCTATTCCGACAACGACCCCGAAAAAGTCCACCTGCAACTGGGCACCTTGCTCGATGACCACGGGCATATCCAGGGCCTGTGGCAGGTGGTCGATGGCACGCCGCTGCGTCAGCTGTGCGGCTACCACTACGACACCCACGGCGACCTGATCGCCGCCCAGGACGAGCACGGCGCTGCCTGGTACTACCAATACCGCCAGCACCTGATCACCCGCTACACCGACCGCACCGGGCGCGGCATCAACCTGGAATGGGACGGCAACGGCCCGCAGGCCAAGGCCATCCACGAATGGGCCGACGATGGCAGCTTCGAGACCCGCCTGGCCTGGGACCCGAACATCCGCCTGACCTATGTCACCGACGCCCACGGCCAGGAAACCTGGCACTACTACGACGCCCTGGGCTACACCTACCGCCTGATCCACCCGGACGGCCGCGAGGAGTGGCTGTTCCGCGATCAGCGCAAGAACGTCATCCGCCACGTCCACCCCGACGGCAGCCAGGACCGCTACACCTACGATGAGCGCAGCAACCTGCTGCAGCACATCCGCGCCGACCACAGCACGGTGCATTACGCCTACGACGATCACGACCAGCCGATCAAGCTGCGCGATGCCGAAGGTGGCTTGTGGCTACGCGACTACGACGAACGCGGCAACCTGGTCGAAAGTGTCGACCCGTTGGGCCACAAGACCGAGTTCGCCTACACCCCGACTGGGCTGGTCAAGGTGATCAAGGATGCGCTGGGCAACGAAAAGACGCTCGCCTACAACGATGCCGGACAGTTGCTTGCCTACACCGACTGCTCCGGCAAGAGCAGCCAGTGGACGTACAACGCCTTCGGCCAGTTGACCGACTTCACCGATGCGGCCGGCAGCACAACCGCCTACGAGTACCAGGCCGGGCAACTGGCCAAGATCACCCATCCCGACAAGACCGAGGAGCGTTTCAACTACGACGCCGAAGGGCGTCTGCTGGCGCATGTCGATGCCCTTGATCGCTGTACCGCCTGGACCTACAACGCGGTCGGCCTGCTGAGCGAGCGCGTCGACGCCAACGAACACACCCTGCGTTATCGCTGGGACAAGCTCGGCCGCTTGATCGGGCTGGAAAACGAGAACACCAGCAAAGCCAGCTTCCTCTACGACCCGGTGGGCCGGCTGCTGCAAGAAACCGGTTTCGATGGCCTGGTCACCCGTTACCAGTACGACCCGTACAGCGGCCGCCTCGCCTCGACCCAAGTCGGGCAGCGCCGCATCGAGTTGACCTTCGACCCGATGGGCCGATTGAGTGAGCGCACGGCCCGCCTGGGCAACCAGAGCCAAAGCGAAACCTTCGCCTACGACGGCAATGGCCAGTTGATCCAGGCGGTCAACGCCGCCAGCAAGCTGCAATGGTTCCACGACGAAGCCGGCAACCTGACCCGTGAGCACCAGCACTACCTGGCCACCGGCACACCAATGGTCGCGGTGTGGCAGCACGAATACGATGCGCTCAATCAACGTACTGCAACGATTCGTCCGGATGGCCACAAGGTCAGCTGGCTGACCTACGGCAGCGGCCACCTGCTGGGCATGACCCTCGACCAGCACGAGATGCTGGCTTACGAGCGCGATGACCTGCACCGCGAAATCGTGCGCCATCAGGGTAATAAACTGATGCAGAACCAGGCCTGGGACCCGGCCGGGCGTTTGCAGGAACAACTGCTGGGCAGCCATGACGGCCAGTCCACGCTGCTCAAGCGTCAGTACCGTTATGACGCAGCGGGGCAACTGAGCAACATCCACGACAGCCGTCGTGGGCCGTTGGAGTACCAGTACGATCCGGTCGGTCGCCTGCTCAAGGCCACCAGCCGCCTGGGCGTGGAAACCTTCGCCTTCGACCCGGCCGGCAACCTGCTGGACCAGAAAACCCAGGAACTCAACCGCCCGCTGGAAGCCGATCCACGGCGCAACAAGCTGATGGACAACCTGCTGCGCGAGTACGCGGGTACCCATTACCGCTATGACGAACGCGGCAATCTGGTGCACCGGTTGCACAACGGCGCCCATGCGCACTTCACCTGGGACCTGTTCGACCGGCTGGCCAGCTACAACGACGATAAGCTCAAGGTCGACTACAGCTACGACGCCTTGGGCCGGCGTTTGCACAAGCATTCGGTGGCGCACTTCTGGGATCGTCCCGAAGCGGGGACCGGCTGGAACCAGCTGCAACGGGCCAAGCGTCAACGCGAACTCGGCTGCGGCTTCACCTTGTTTGGTTGGGATGGCGACACCCTGGCCTGGGAGAGCTCACCGCCACGCGATGAAGGCGACACCGGCCGCACCGTGCACTACCTGTACGAACCGGGCAGCTTCGTGCCGGTCGCCCAGGCCCTGCGCAAGAACCCGATCCGCCTGCACAAGCAACCGGATTGGAGCCAGCGCGAGTACGACTTCGATCAGGATCCGTTGTGGCACACCGAGGTGAAACCACAGGCGTTCGACGCGATTGCCTGGTACCACTGCGACCACCTCGGTACGCCGATGGAGCTGACCGATGAGCAGGGCAATGTCGCCTGGACCGGGCAGTACAAGGCCTGGGGCGAGGTGCGTGAGGAGCGCTCGGACTGGGCCAAGCAGCAGGGCCTGAGCAACCCGATTCGCTTCCAGGGTCAGTACCACGACCATGAGACGGGGCTACATTACAACCGGCACCGGTACTACGAACCCATTGCTGGACGGTTTGTTAGCCAAGACCCTATCGGTTTGGCTGGTGGGCTCAATTTTTATCTTTATGCGCCGAATCCGATAGACTGGCTCGACCCACTCGGCTTGAACCGCTTCAAAAAGGGAAGCTGGGGACCCTGTAACCGAGGCACAGGGCTTACCTACACTGTTTACCAGCAAAATATCGACTGGGATATGGAACACAAAGGTAAGACAAACTTACAACGAGCCATGGAAGGTGGCGCACCCTACATGATGAAGAATGGTGTGCCGCAACAGCTTCAGCTGCACCACTCCCGTCAACAGTCGGTCGGGCCACTGTTAGAGGTAACGACAAGCACACACAGAGCTGCAAAAGGCCGAGGCCGAGAAGCCTTGCACCCACACGGAAACAAGAAAAACCCCGAACTCCCTGTTGATCGTGATGCTTTTGACATTGACCGAAGGCAGTACTGGAAAGATCGTGCGACAGAGGCAAACAAATCGAGAACTGGAGGCTGCAGCATATGATTCCACTGGAAGTTACAAAGTACTTAAGCGGCTACAAGGGCGATATCGCCAGAGCGGATCAAAATAGAGCAGCATCGGCACTTCAACATCTGGGAGTGGCGACAGACTCTGAATTCGGACGCTTCTACCTTAAGTATCAAGGTAGCTTTATAAGCCCCCGACCTGTCGCCGAACTCCTTGACATTGAAGGCCCAGACATCCCTGCAATCCCAGATCAAACTGACTATGTCTGGGACAGGTACGAGATACCGACAAACTACCTCGCACTATCTTCCGACGAAAGTGAGGGAATGTATTTGTACGGAATAAACGACGGCGCCGTTTACGATCTCGACATTTCGCACCTTGATGAGTTCATTAATGGCAAACTCCCTGCTCGCTGGAAAAGCTTTAACGAGTTTTTAACCTGGTACTTCGAACCACCAGCTTAAACTTCCAACAAGAGCTTTCCCCGTGCCAGACCGAAACTCACCGGTAGCCACAGCGACTGTGGCTACCGCTTATGCGCGTCAACCATTAATAAAAAACACACAAACCATCATGTCCTACTGCGAACTCACCACAATCGCAGCCTGATTCAGCAAAAAAATAAATCCGTCCAAAATTGTGCTGAAAAAAGCATGCGAGTGGATTGTTGAGTATCTTAAAGAGCCCAGCAACTTCAAGAAAATGGCATCCGCTGCCCAAGCCGGAATCGATGCCAACCCGAAATCCAATAGAGTGGAAGAACTTGCTAAGACCAGGGATATCTTGAACAAGCATCATGCTTCGAAAACGAATCCTGCACGATGAGGTGAATCATGGAACTATTTGAACTTGTCGATGTTTTTCTGCGCGATGGCTGCGTAGAAAAACCCGAATTTCCTGGCGTTTCCGACTTCTCCCCGGAAACACTGGAGGATGCCGGATATTACTTGACTGGCGAGACCTGTGATTTTCACTCCTATGAAAATTACATAGATATATTTCATAAAAAGCAATCCACTTTGGATACTTCACAAACAATATTTCAATAAGAAACTCCCCATTGGCAACGCATTCGAAATAGGCCCTCGCGCCAGGCTGACAACACTCATAAAGAACCTGCCAGCATCAAGATCGCTAAAATTCTTCTTTGATGAAACCCGAAAGGAAGGAGCAATGACGATAGATAACTATTACGTTATCAGATTTAACGAAACTTGCTCGCGAGGCGCTTATCTTATCGAAACACTAGAAAGCTCTCTTGATAAATCCGGAGAGCATGAACACTTGGCAATCCGAATGGTGGCCAGCACACTAACCGAAAGTGACATGAACTCCCCCTTAAACAGAAAAGATGTCCCGAAGCCCTACAGAAAACTAAAAATTGCACTTCACAAACGATCCCAAGCCACACCAAGACCTGAGCATCAAGAAATTAGATGACCGTAGGAAATGCTAAATTAAAACCAAGCATTTCCAGGTTACTTTACGGAAAGTACCGAGCTAAAATCTGGCAATTTCCGACCAAACTCTCATTCCTAGCAAGCTCAAGACTGACTACCGTTGCGACGTCTTGGGCGGCACCTACACAAACAGTCGGCGACGCAGTTCTGAGACGGCATCCGAACACAGCCACAGCAGGCTAAATAACAGCGCAATCGGGGCGGCACCCGCCGCCCCACGATGTATGCATTGCATGATCGACCCCACCCGACTGGCTGCAAGGCACCCAGAACGAACCGATCCTGCCTCAGTGCCTCATGCCCAGCTCCGCATCATCCATCAGCGCCTTGGCCAGTGCGCTCAGGTAATACGACGCCCAGAGCAGTTGCGGCTTCTCTTCCATGATCCCGGCAATGGTCAGGTCGCGCACGCAGCCCATCAGTTCCGAGGCTTGTTCGCGGGCGTGCTGGCAGGGGATGCCGGATTCGATGCAGAACAGCGGGACGGTCTGGCCTTCGCCTTGGTAGAACTTGGTTTTGCCTGCGGTGGTGTTGGGGTTGGTGTCGTCTGTAGTCATTGTTTTTCTCCCTGAAGTTGTTGGTGCCTGGGTGGGCCCTTTCGCCGGCAAGCCGGCTCCTACAGGTGAAACGCAGCGCCGGTAGGAGCCGGCTTGCCGGCGAACAGGGCCGGGCGCGCAGCGATTTGACTTCGTGGATCGACGCCATCATCAGGATCGTGGCCGGTGATCTGGGCTGGGCATGCACGGTCTGATGGGCCACGGTCAGCGCGCACAGGGCGTACTCGGTGGCCTGGATGAGGGTATCTTCAAGGGAATGAGGGTGGTGGGGTGGATCGGGGACAATCTCCAGCATGATGAATCCTCAATTTGAGATGGAACCATCACCGTTCGCTGTCAAACACAGGGTGGCAGCTGTACATGGGTTGACAGACCGGTCAAATAGAGGAAACCCGGCGCACCCGAAGATGCCCCACGCACAGCCGCCATAAAACACAGCCGTACGATGTAGCGATCGCCCGAGACTAGAGCACCGCAATGGCTTGTAAGGGCCTGGGAGTATGTTTGGGAAATGGACTACAAGGAATGGGGAAAGTCTTAAAAAACGGAGCGTTTTGCGGGAATTGGGGGCTGCGGCTAGGTGCTGGGCGATAGATTTGCAGCGGCGCTCGATCTGAAGGGCACTGCAAGGCTCTCGCCGAACACCCGCCAGGCACTGCCCCCCCCCCCCCCCCCCGCCCCTGCTTTACACGATTTTTGCAAACCTCCATTGGTCCCCGCCCCCCCGGATGGATTAAAGTATCAGCCCTTGCCCGGCAGTCGCTTCCACCCGTTTGCGCCGGCTCATTCCCAGGAACCGTCGACGATGGAACACCGTGAGGCGCTGATCGCGCTGCGCACCTTTCTCTCTTCCCAGATCCTCGGCCAGGAGAAACTGGTCGAGCGCCTGCTGATCGTGCTCCTGGCCGACGGCCACATGCTGGTCGAGGGCGCCCCGGGCCTGGCCAAGACCAAGGCCATCAAGGAGCTCGCCGAAGGCATCGAGGCACAGTTCCATCGCATCCAGTTCACCCCCGACCTGCTGCCCGCCGACATCACCGGCACCGAAATCTACCGCCCGGAAACCGGCAGTTTCGTATTCCAGCAGGGGCCAATCTTCCACAACCTGGTACTGGCCGACGAAATCAACCGTGCGCCAGCCAAGGTACAGTCCGCCCTGCTCGAGGCCATGGCCGAGCGCCAGGTCAGCGTCGGGCGCAGCACCTACGAACTGTCACCGCTGTTCCTGGTGATGGCCACGCAGAACCCGATCGAGCAGGAAGGCACCTACCCGCTGCCCGAGGCCCAGCTCGACCGTTTCCTCATGCACGTGAAAATCGGCTTCCCCGACGCCGCGGTGGAGCGACGCATCCTCCTGCAGGCCCGGGGCGAAGCGCTGGGTGGCGAGGTGAAACCCGAGCGTCGGGTCAGCCAGCAGGCGATCTTCGCCGCGCGCAAGGAAATCCTCGGCCTGTACATGGCCGACGCCGTGGAGGAGTACCTGGTGCAACTGGTGATGGCCACCCGCACCCCGGCCAAGTTCGACAGCGAACTGGCCGACTGGATCGCCTACGGCGCCAGCCCGCGCGGCTCGATCGCCCTGGACCGCTGCGCACGGGCGCACGCCTGGCTGGCCGGGCGCGACTTCGTCAGCCCCGAGGATATCCAGGCCGTGCTGTTCGACGTGCTGCGCCACCGCATCATCCTCTCGTTCGAAGCCGAAGCCGCAGGGGTCGACCAGGACCGGGTGGTCCAGCGCATCCTCGACGTCGTGGCCGTCGCCTGACCGACATGCCCACCACCCACCTGGCCGAGCACGGCATCCGCATCGGCCTGTCCGAGCTGATCGACATGCGCCACCGCGTGCGCGAGATCCAGCTGTTCTCCCGCCCCGGCCAGCGCAGCCCGCTGGTGGGGCTGCACCACTCCAAGCTGCGCGGGCGCGGGGTGGACTTCGACCAGGTGCGGGTCTACCAGGCCGGCGACGATGTGCGCAACATCGACTGGCGCGTCACCGCACGCACCCAGGAGCCCCACACCAAGCTGTTCCACGAAGAGCGCGAACGGCCGATCTTCATCATGGTCGAGCAGAGCCAGCGGCTGTTCTTCGGCTCGGGGCTGCAATTCAAGTCGGTGCTCGCGGCCCAGGCCGCGGCACTGTTCGGTTGGGCCGCGCTGGGCCACAACGACCGTATCGGCGGCCTGGTGTTCGGCGACAACGAGCACCACGAGGTCAAGCCGCGGCGCAGCAAGCAGAGCCTGCTGCAACTGCTCAACCGCCTGGCCAAGGTCAACCAGGCGCTGCACACCGAAGCGCTGCCGCACCCCGACAGCCTAGGCCTGGCCCTGCGCCGGGCACGCGAGGTGCTGCGCCCGGGCAGCCTGGCCATCGTCATCTGCGACGAGCGCGCCCTCAGCGCCAGCGTCGAGCAGCACCTGGCGATGCTGTCGCGCCATTGCGATGTGCTGCTGATGCCGGTCAGCGACCCGCTCGACCATGCCCTGCCCGCCGCCGGCCTGCTGCGTTTCGCCCAGCGCAGCGCGCAACTGGAGCTCGACACCCTGGACGCCAACCTGCGCCAGGCCTACCGTCAGCAGGCAGAGGCGCGCATCGAGCGCTGGGAGCTGCTGGCGCAAAAACTGCGCGTGGTGCTGATGCCGCTGAGCACCCAGAGCGAGATGATCGAGCAACTGCGCGAATACCTGAACGCCCAGCGCCCGGGGAACACCAAATGAACCCGCTGGATCAGCTGCAACCGCTGGTCGCCCCGCCCGCCGTCGGCTTCTGGCCCCCGGCGCCTGGCTGGTGGCTGCTGCTTGCCCTGCTGCCATTGCTGGCCTGGGGAGCATGGCGCCTGCGCCGCTGGCGCCCGGGCAAGCGCAAGTTGATGGTACGGGCCGAACAACCACTGGACCCGCTACGCGTCGAAGCCCTGGCCGAACTGGCACGCCTGCCGCGCCCCTACGACGGCGCCCCAGCCGGCGCCTGGCTGCAGCAGATCAACGCCCTGCTCAAGCGCCTGTGCCGCACCCACTACCCCGGCGCCAACAGCCACACGCTGAACGGCCGCCAGTGGCTGGCGTTTCTCGACAACCGTTGCCCGGCCGCCGGCCTGACCCGCTGGATGGTGCTGGTCGAAGGCGCCTACAAGCCCGAGTGCAAGCTCGACGACAAGGCCATCGCCGGGCTTGCCCAGGCGGTCGAAACCTGGATCCGCAAGCATGTTTGAACTGGCCTGGCCGTGGATCTTCGCGCTGCTGCCATTGCCCTGGCTGATGCGCCTGCTGCTGCCGGCCGCCGACAGCGGCGAGCCGGTGCTCAAGGTGGGTTTCCTCGATGAGCTCGAAGGCCTGGCCGGGCGCCGCGCGCGCCTGAACCTGCCGACCTGGCGCCAGCAGGCGCCATTCGTGCTGATCTGGTCGCTCCTGCTGCTGGCCGCCGCCCGCCCGCAATGGCTGGGCGACCCGGTGCCGGTGTCGGCCAGCGGTCGCGACCTGCTGGTGGCGGTGGACGTGTCCGGCTCCATGGACTTCCCCGACATGCAGTGGCAGGGTGATGAAATCAGCCGCCTGGACCTGGTCAAGGCGCTGATGGGCGACTTCCTGCAGGACCGCCAGGGCGACCGGGTCGGCCTGATCCTGTTCGGCAGCCAGGCCTACCTGCAGGCACCGCTGACCTTCGACCGGCGCACCGTGCGCACCTTCCTCGACGAGGCGCAGATCGGCATCGCCGGCAAGAACACCGCCATCGGCGACGCCATCGGCCTGGCGGTCAAGCGCCTGCGCCAGCGCCCGGCACAGAGCCGGGTGCTGATCCTGATCACCGACGGCGCCAACAACGGCGGGCAGATCCACCCGCTGACCGCCGCGCGCCTGGCCGCCCAGGAAGGCGTGCGCATCTACACCATCGGCATCGGCGCCAACCCGGAAGCCAGCGGCACCCCCGGCCTGCTCGGCCTGAACCCGAGCCTGGACCTGGACGAAGCCTCGCTCAAGGAGATCGCCGGCATCACCCACGGCACCTACTTCCGCGCCCATGACGGCGCCGAGCTCAACGCCATCGGCGACACCCTCGACCAGCTCGAGCCGGTGGCCCAGCAGCCCACCCAGGCGCGCACCGCCACCGAGCTGTATGCCTGGCCGCTGGGGCTGGCATTGCTGCTCAGCGTGCTGCTGGTGGTGGCGGTGCAATGGCCCGACAATCTGCTGCTGCGCCAGCTGCGCAAACCGAGCTTCCTGCAGCCCCACCCGGAATGGCGCCAGCGCCTCAAGCGCCTGCGCCTGAGGAGGCGGCGATGATCGACCTCTGGCCGCAATGGCTGCGCCCGCTCTGGCTGCTGGTGATCCCGCTGCTCGGCTGGCTGCTGTTCAAGCTGTGGCACCGGCGCAAGCGCGCCGGGCGCTGGCAGATGATCCTGCCGCCGCAGTTCCACGCCGTGTTGCTCGGAGGTGGCAGCGGCAGCACCAGCAAACTGCCATGGATCGCCCTGGGCCTGGCCTGGCTGCTGATCGTGCTGGCCCTGCTCGGACCAAGCTGGCAGCGCCTGGAGGAAACCCGCCAGCGCCCGGCCGACCCGCTGGTGATCCTGCTCGAACTGACCCCGCAGATGCTCGCCGAGGACAGCGCGCCCAACCGCCTGGAGCAGGCCCGGCGCAAGATCCTCGACCTGCTCGAGCACCGCCAGGACAGCCAGACCGCGCTGATCGTCTACGCCGGTTCCGCCCACACCCTGGTGCCGCTGTCCGACGACCTGGGCACCACGCGCAACCTGCTGGAGGCGATCGACCCGTCGATCATGCCGCAACCCGGCCAGCGCGCCGACCTGGCCGTGCAGAAAGGCCTGGCGCTGCTGGCCCAGAGCGGCCTGGGCCAGGGCCGGCTGCTGCTGGTCGGCTCCTCCCTGAGCAACCCCGAGCGCGAAGGCATTCTGCAGGTCCTCGGGCGCCAGGGCCCGAGCCTGCTGATGCTCGGCGTGGGCAGCGCCGAAGGTGCGCCGGTACGCCAGGCCAACGGCGAATACCTCAAGGACGACCAGGGCGGCATCCTCCTGCCGCGCCTGGACAGCGCCTCGCTCAAGGGCTTCATCAACGGCACCGGTGGGCGCTATCGCCACGCGCGCATCGACGACCTCGACCTGCGCGGCCTGGGTCTGTTCGACAACCCACGGCTGCTGCGCAACGACGGCCAGACCGTGCAACTGGACAGCTGGGCCGACCAGGGCTACTGGCTACTCCTGCCACTGTTGCTGCTCGCCGCCTGCGCCGGCCGCCGCGGCTGGCTGTTCTGCCTGCCGCTGCTGCTGGCCTTGCCGCAACCGAGCCAGGCGTTCGAGTTCAACGACCTGTGGCTGCGCCCCGACCAACAGGGCCAGCGCCTGCTGCAGCGCCAGCAACCGGCCGAGGCCGCCCGGCATTTCGAGGATTCGCAATGGCGCGGCATGGCCCTGTACCAGGCGGGTGACTTCGAGGGCGCCGCCGCCGCGTTCGCCCAAGGCAATACGGCCGCCGCCCACTACAATCGAGGCAATGCCCTGGCCCGTGCCGGTGAACTGGACGCGGCGCTGGACGCCTACGAACAGGCGCTCGAACGCCAGCCCGACTTCAAGCCGGCCCTGGACAACCAGGCGCTGGTACAGCAACTGTTGCAGCAACAGCAGGCCAAAGCCGAGGAACAACCGGCCAACGCCGATGAACAAGGCACCCCGGACGCCGACAGCGAAGGCAACAGCAGCTCCACCAGCAGCCCGGCCCAGGGCACGCCAGACAGCGACGAGCAGACCCAGCAGTCCGGTGAGAACAACAGCAATACCCAGGCGCCTCCCGCCACGGCCGGTGGCGACGACGACAGCATCACGCAGCCGCCCCAACGGCCGCAATCCAGCAGCCTCGACGCCGAACAGCGCCAGGCCCTGGAACAATGGCTGCGGGAGATCCCCGACAACCCGGCGGAGCTGCTGCGGCGCAAGTTCTGGTATGAACAGCAATTGCATCAGGAAACCACGCGATGAGTCGCTTCGGCGTCTTTCTCTCAGGCTTGCTCTGGAGCCTCCTGGCCCAGGCGGCCCCCATGTTGCAAGCCAGCGTCGATCGCACGCGCCTGGAAGCCGGCGAAACCTTCGAGCTGACCCTCGAAAGCCAGGACGTCACCCAGTTCGGCAAACCCGACCTGCACGCTCTGGACGCCGACTTCGAGGTGCGTGGCACCCGCCAGCTCAACAGCCTGCACAGCCTCGACGGCGAGACCCGCGCCAGCACGCGCTGGATCGTCACCCTGCTGCCCCGGCGCAGCGGCAGCCTGCGTATCCCTGAACTGCAGCTGGGTCAGTCATACAGCCAGCCCATAGACCTGCAGGTGCAGCAGGCCGACAGCCAGCGCCCGGACGTGGCCTCGCAGGTATTCGTCGAAGCGACCCTGGACAGCAACACCGTCTACGTCCAGGCCCAGGCCGTGCTCACCCTGCGCATCTACCATTCAGTGGCGCTGTACGACGACAGCAGCCTCAGCCCGTTGCAGTTGGCCACCGCCAAGGTCGACCCACTGGGTGAGTCGCGCACCTACGAGAAAGAGATCAACGGCGTGCGTCACGGCGTGATCGAGACCCGCTACGCGATCTACCCGCAGCAAAGCGGCAGCGTCGAGATCCCGCCACTGAGTTTCACCGCCACCGCGGCCGACAACGGCGAGCAGCCGGCCGGGACGCCGCGGGTGGGGCGCCAGGTCCAGGTCAACTCGCTGCCGCTACGCCTGACGGTCAAGCCGATCCCCACCAGCTACCCGAGCGACCGCCCGTGGCTGCCGGCACGCAGCCTGACCCTGGAAGAGCATTGGAACCCGGACCCGGCCAGCCAGCCCACGCAGATCGGCGATTCGCTGACCCGCAGCATCACCCTGCGCGCCGAGGGGCTGTCGAGCACCCAACTGCCACCGCTGCCCGCCACCGAGACCACGGGCCTGCGCCGTTACCCGGACCAACCGCTGCTGCGCAACGAAATCGACGAACGCGGCATGGTCGCCAATCGCGAAGAGCGTGAGGCACTGGTGCCAACCCATAGCGGCCAACTGGCCCTGCCGGCACTGGAAGTGACCTGGTGGAACACCCGCGAAGACCACCTGGAGCACAGCAGCCTGCCGGCGCGCACCCTGGAGGTGCAGGACAACCCGGCACTGAGCGCCGACACGCCGGTCGGCGACAGCAGTGGTCGCACGGCCCTGCTGTGGCCGTGGCAGCTGGCCACGCTGGTCCTGGCCCTGACCACCCTGCTCGGCTTTGCCCTGTGGTGGCGCGCCCGCTCGCAACCGGCGGTGCTACGCGCGGCGCAAACCGGCCCCAGCCCACGCACCCTGCTCGACGACCTCAAGCGCGCCTGCCAGGCCAACGACCCGCAAGCCACGCGCCAGGCCCTGGATGCCTGGGCGCGCCAGCAGCCGCAAACCCTGGCCGAGATGGCGGCGCGGTTCGTGCCGTTGTCGGATGCGCTGGATGGCTTGAACGGAGCGTTGTACAGCGAGAGTGGCCAGTATTGGCACGGGGATGAACTGTGGCGGGCGATCGGGACCATTCCGCCCGCCGAGCAGGTGCTGGTGCCTTCGGGGGAGTCAGGCAGCTTGCCGCCGTTGTATCCAAAGTAGGCCCGGCTGGCGACCTGGTAATGGCGGCCAGGTGCTGGGCCGTAGGAGCGGATTCATCCGCGAGCGGCGCTCAATCTCAAGGGTGCTGCAAGGTTCTCGGCAGGCACATCACGGCAGCGACCTCACCCGCCGATGAGTTACCATACCGCCTCATTTCAAAGCCTCCGCCGCTCACCCAACAGGTCATCCATGCGTCTGTTTCACACCTCCGACTGGCACCTGGGCCAGAGCCTGCACGGCCAGGAACGCGACTTCGAACATGCCTGCTTCCTCGACTGGCTACTCGGCCAGCTGCGCCTGCGCCAGCCCGACGCGCTGCTGATCGCCGGTGACATCTTCGACACCGTCAACCCGCCGGTCAAAGCCCAGGAGCGGCTGTACGACTTCATCGTCCAGGCCCACGAGCAACAGCCCAAGCTGGATATCGTGATGATCGCCGGCAACCACGACTCCGGCTCGCGCATTGAACTGCCCGCGCCGCTGATGCGGCGCCTGCGCACCCACGCCCTGGGCCGGGTGCACTGGCTCGACGACGGCCAGCTGGACACCGAGCGGCTGCTGATCCCGCTGACCAACGCCCGCGGCAAGGTCGGCGCCTGGTGCCTGGCCCTGCCCTTCCTGCGCCCCGCCGAAGTCACCGGCCCCGCGCTGGGCGACGATTACCTGCAAGGCATCACCCAGGTGCACGAACAACTGATCGCCGCCGCGCAGGCCAAGCGCAAGAAAGACCAGGCGCTGGTCGCCATCAGCCATGCGCACATGGCCGGCGGCAGCATCTCGGAGGACTCCGAGCGCAGCCTGATCATCGGCAACGCCGAGGCCCTGCCGGCGCGCCTGTTCGACAAGGCCATCAGCTATGTCGCCCTCGGCCACCTGCACAAGCCGCAGAAGGTCAATCGTGAGGAGCGCATCCGCTACAGCGGCGCGCCGATCCCGCTGTCGTTCGCCGAGATCAACTATCCGCACCAGGTGCTCGAGGTGGAGCTGGACGGCAGTGAACTGGTCAGCGTCGAGGCGCGGCCAGTGCCACGCGCCGTGGCGCTGCGCCGGGTCGGCCCGGCGCCGCTGGGCGAACTGCTTGAACTGCTGGCCGAGCTGCCGGTAATCGACCTGCTCGAAGACCCCAATCGCCAGCCTTGGCTGGAGGTGCGAGTACGCCTGGACGAGCCGCAACCGGACCTGCGCCAACAGATCGAAAGCGCCCTGCAGGGCAAGGCCGTGCGCCTGGTGCGCATCAGCGCCGAATACGCCGGCAATGGCCGTGATGAAGATGACGAGCAGGCCTTCGTCGAACTGGCCCAGATGACCCCGCAGGACCTGTTCGGTCGCGCCTGGGAGCAAACTTACGGCAGCGCCGCCGACGAGCAGGCCCTGGCTGATTTCGCCGAACTGCTGCAAGACGTCCTGCACGAGGAGGAGCAGCCATGAAGATTCTCGCCATCCGCCTGAAGAACCTGGCATCGCTGGCCGGCCCGGTCGAGATCGACTTCACCGCCGAGCCCCTGGCCAGCGCCGGCCTGTTCGCCATCACCGGCCCTACCGGCGCCGGCAAAAGCACCTTGCTCGACGCCTTGTGCCTGGCGTTGTTCGGTACCGTGCCACGGCTCAACGATATCGCCCGGGAAGCCAAGGTGCCCGATGCCGACGGCGAAATCCCTACCTCCGATCCACGCAACCTGTTGCGTCGCGGCGCCGGGAGCGGTTTCGCCGAGGTGGACTTCGTTGGTATCGATGGCTGCCGCTACCGCGCACGCTGGGAAGCCAACCGCGCCCGCGAGAAAGCCAATGGCAAGCTGCAGAACAGCCGCCAGAGCCTCCATGACCTGGACAGCGAACAATTGCTGGGCAGCGGCAAGAACGAATACAAGCAATTGGTCGAGGCACGCCTGGGGCTGAACTTCGAACAGTTCACCCGCGCGGTGATGCTGGCCCAGAGCGAGTTCGGCGCGTTCCTGAAAGCAGATGACAAGGAACGCAGCGAGCTGCTGGAAAAGCTCACCAACACCGCGATCTACACCCGCCTCGGCCAGCGCGCGTTCAGCAAGACCCGGGAAACCGGCGAAGTGCATAACGACCTGAAGAAGCAGGCCGAACACCTGCTGCCGATGGAAGGCGAAGTCCGCGCCGCGCTAGACCAGCAACTGGAGCAGGCCCAGCAACAGTTCAAGGCCGACCAGGCGCGCCAGCGTCAACTGGAGCAGCAACGCACCTGGCTCGACGAGCAGCGCCGCTTGCAGGCCCAGCACACCGAGGCCGGCGAAGCCCTGCAAGCCGCCGAACACGACTGGCAGCAGCTGACCGAGCAGCGCCTGGACCTGCAACGCCTGGAGCGCCTGGCCCCACAGCGCCACCAGTTCCACCGCCAGCAGACCCTCGCCGCGCAACTGACGCCCCTGCTGACGGAGATCGATCAGCAGCAGCACCAGCAAAACGAACTGCAAGCCCGCACCAGCGAGCTGGAGCAGGCACTGGCAACGGCCCGCCAAAACCTGGTCCTGCACCAGGCCCAGCACAGCGAAAACGCCCCGCGCCTGCGCCAAGCCTTTGCCGCCCAGGGCGACCTGGCGCGTCTCGACAAGGAACTGGCCGAGCAACGGGATGCCTGCCTGCACACCGAACAGGCCGTCGGTGAAAGCCAGCAACAGCTGCAACAGCTTGAAGAAAATCAGCAACGCAGCCAGCAGCAGTTGGCTCAGATCGATACCGCCCTGGCCGAAAGCGAACACCTGGCCAGCCTTGCAGATGCCTGGCAGGCCTACCTGCCACAGTTGAAGCAGGTGATGCTGATCGGCGGACGCCTGGCCAAGGGCCGTGAAGAACTGCCCGGCCTGCAAGCGCTGGCCAGCCAGGCCAACACCCAGTTGCAAACCCAGCGTGACGCGTTCGAACTGTTGTTCCGTGAGGCCGGGGCCGAGCCCCAGGCGCTGGCCGAGCAGATCGACCTGCTTGGCAGCATGCTCCAGGAGAACCGCAAGCAACAACGCACCGTCGAGGAAGTCGCGCGCCTGCACGGTCGCGAGCGGGAACTGCGCCAAGGCATCGCCACGCTGCGTGAACGCCAGCAACAGGCCATGCAGCAGCGCCAGCAGCTGATCACCGAAGGCACCGCCGCCAAGGCCGAACTGGAAACGGCCGAACAGGCCCTGACCCTCACCCGCCAGTTGCTGGAGCGCCAGCGCCTGGCACGCAACACCAGCGTCGAGGAACTGCGCGCCCAGTTGCGCGATGGCGAACCTTGCCCGGTCTGCGGCAGCGCCGAGCACCCGTTCCATCAGCCTGAGGCCCTGCTGCACAGCCTTGGCCGCCATGACCAGGCTGAAGAGGACGCCGCGCAGAAGCGTGTGGAACAACTCGGCGCAACGCTGGTGGAACTGCGCACCCAGCTGGGCGTGGTCAACGCCCAGCTCAAGGACTATCAGCAACAACAGATGCAATTGGGCGAGCAGTTGCAGCCTGTGGTCGAGCAGGTCCAGGCCCACACGCTGTGGCCCGCCCTCGCCCCTCAGGACGACCAGGCCCGCAGTGCCTGGCTCGATGGCCAGTTGCGCCGCCTGGACGAAGAGATCAGCCGCGACGAGAAACGCCAGGGCATCCTGCTCGCCCTGCAGAAGGATGCGGCGCGCCTCAACCAGCAGTTGCAGGCCGCCAGCGACGCCCAGCAGCAAGCCCAGCGCCACCTCGAGCAGCAGCACCAGGCCCTGGCCACCGACGAGCAGCAGCTCGAGCAAAGCCTGAACGACCTGGCCAGCGTGCTGCCCCAGGACATCCTCCAGGCCCTGCGCGACGACCCGGCCAATGCCTTCCTCGGCCTGGACCAGCAGATCGCCCTGCGCCGGCAACAGCTCGACCAGCGCAAGGATGAACAGGAAGAACAGCAGGCCCGCCAGGGCCAGCTGGACAAGCTGCGCGATCAACAGCAGAACCGCCAGCACAACCTGCAGCAGCTGCAACACAAGCTCACCGCCCTGGACGAACAGCACCAGCTGGCACGTACCACATTGGGCGAACTGCTGGGTGAGCACCCCACTGCCGAAGCCTGGCAACAGCACATGGACAAGCAGCTGGAGCAGGCCCGCGCCGTCGAAGCGGACACCGCGCAGCGCCTCCAGGTACTCCACACCCAGGCCTTGGAGCTGGCCGGTGAACTGAAGGCCAACCACCAGCGCCAGCAAGCACTGGAGCAGGAGCACCAGCACCTTCAAGGTGAGATCAGCCAATGGCGCGGCGAGCACCCCGAACTGGACGACGCCGGCCTCGATCGCCTGCTGGCCATCGACGACGCTCAGTTGGGCGAGCTGCGCCAGCGCCTGCACGCCGCGGAAAAAGCCATCGAGCAAAGCCGCGTGCTGATGCAGGAACGCGAACAACGTTTGCAACAGCACGCCACCCAGGCGCAGGCCGACATACCGGTTGAAACGCTGGAGCAGACGCTCGCCGAGCTCCAGCAACGGCTGGCGGCCCAGGAACACCACTGCGCCGAGCTGCGCGCCCGGCAGGCCGACGACCAACGCCGGCAACAGGCGCATCAAGCCCTGGCCGAACAGATTGACCAGGCCTATCGCCAGTGGCAACGCTGGGCGCGCCTGAACGCATTGATCGGCTCGGCCTCGGGCGATGTGTTCCGCAAGATCGCCCAGGGTTACAACCTCGACCTGCTGCTGCACCACGCCAACAGCCAGCTGCGCCAGTTGGCGAAACGTTATCGCCTCAAGCGCGGCGGCAGTGCCCTGGGCCTGTTGGTGCTGGACACCGAGATGGGCGACGAGTTGCGCTCGGTGCACTCGCTGTCCGGCGGCGAAACCTTCCTGGTCTCGCTGGCCCTGGCCTTGGGCCTGGCGTCGATGGCCTCGAGCACCCTGCGCATCGAGTCGCTGTTCATCGACGAAGGCTTCGGCAGCCTCGACCCCGAGTCGCTGCAACTGGCCATGGACGCCCTCGACGGCCTGCAGGCCCAAGGGCGCAAGGTGGCGGTGATCTCCCACGTGCAGGAAATGCACGAGCGCATCCCGGTGCAGATCCAGGTGCGCCGCCAGGGCAACGGCCTGAGCGACGTGGAGGTATGCGGGTGATCCTCTACTCGTTCCGCCGCTGCCCCTGGGCCATGCGCGCGCGCCTGGCCCTGCGTTATGCCGGGTGCGACGTGCAGGTCCGGGAAGTGAAGATGAAAGAGAAGCCGCCCGAGTTGTTGGCCCTGTCGCCCAAGGGCACGGTGCCAGTGCTCGACACCGGGGATGGCGTGCTGGAGGAAAGCCTGGACATCATGCGCTGGGCACTCGGCCGGCATGATCCGGAGGATTGGTGCCTGCAGGCCGACTCGGCGGCGGCGCGGCTGGCCGACACGCTGATCGCCCGCAACGACAGCACGTTCAAGGCGCAGGTGAACCTGTACAAGTATGCCGAGCGTTACCCCGAGCACACGCGAGAGCATTACCGGCGGCAGGCCGAACCGTGGCTGGCGGAGCTCGAGGGGATGCTCGATGGCCGCCGGTACCTGCTCGCCGACCACCCGAGCCTGGCCGATGCCGCCCTGTTGCCCTTGATGCGCCAGTTTGCCGGGGTCGAACCCGAGTGGTTCGCCGAGGCGGCTTATCCGCGGCTGCGGAGCTGGTTGCAGGGCTGGTTGGCGTCGGACCTGTTCAAGGCCGTGATGGCCAAGTGAAACAGCCGGTTGCTCAAAGCGCCAGGATTGGCGCGGACATCAACAACAGCACTACCGCCGTGATACGCCACATCATGATCTGCCCCTTTGGCCAGTCAAAAATCCAGCGTCAAATTAAATCACATGGCTTTGTGCTATTACCAATGCCTTTACACATTCAATTGGAGTGCTTGCTCAGGGCGGCGTGGAAGTGCGTGCTCTGCTGCAGGTACTTCTGGGTGTAACTGTGGGTGCTCGACGCCTTGCCACTCGACGCCACCTGGGCGTGGGCTGGCAGCACGACGGAGGCGGAAATGGCGGAGGCGGCAATGACCGGGAAGAGATTGAAGTTCATGGGGGCGGACCTCGACATCGGTGGTTTGACAGTGGCCCGTCGGGGCCTTGGGTCAAAACTTACGCCGATGGGCTCGCCCAAAGAAATTCATTGCGGCAGTAGCGATTATCACGGCAATCGATAATTGGAAGGTGCGGCGCTGGCGGCCTCTGTAGGAGCGGTTTTAGCCGCGAACAGCGGCGAAGCCGGTGCCTGACACCGCGTCGGTTGCTTCGCGGCTGAAGCCGCTCCTACAGGAACTTGAGGTCCGAGGGTGCCTGCTGGGGTAGCTTCTGCACCGTATCCCCCAACTTGCCGTTACGCGGATCGCGACGCATGACCACGATCTGGTTGCTCTTCTGGTTCGCCACCAGCAGGTAGTTGCCGTCCGGATCAATTGCAAACTCCCGAGGGTGGTCACCCTCCACCGAACGGCGCTGCAACAGAGTGAGCCGGCCATCGTCCTTGCCCACGGCAAATACCACGATCTCGTTGGTAGTACCGCGATTGCTCACATAGAGAAAACGGCCATCGGCCGCCAGGTGCAAGCCGCCAGCGGCCCTGGCCGCAACATCCTTGCTGTCGGTCAGCGGCAGGCGCTGGCGTTCGACCAGGGCACCGTCCTGTACATCGAACACCACCACTTCGGCGCTCATTTCCAGGGTCAGATAAGCATGCCGTCCCTTGGCGTCGAACAGCAGGTGCCGAGGCCCGCTGCCGGGTGGCAGGCTGACCGAGTCCGGGATCGCCGGGCTCAGCGGATGCTCGGGGCTGGCGCCGTCATAGCGGTAGATGAATACCTTGTCCGCGCCCAGGTCGCAGGCGTACAGATGGCGGCCATCGGGTGACTGCACGAGCGAATGCACATGGGCACCGGCCTGACGCTCGGGGTTGACCTTGCTCGGGGTGTGCCGCGCCTGCTGCACCACCGGCTTGAGCTTGCCGTCCCTGGCCACCGGGATCACCACCAGACTGCCGCCCGGGTCAGGGGCGACGGCGTAATTGGCGACGAACAGGTAGCGCTGGTCGTGACTGAGGCTGGCGTGGGTCGGTTCATCGCCCTGGCTGGGCACCTGGTTCAGCGGCTTGATCTCGCCCTTCTTGCTCAACGAGAAGCTGCTGACATGGCCCTGCGGCGTTTCGTTGACCGCGAACAGCAGGCGCTGGTCGGCGGACAGCACCAGCCATGAGGGGCTGACACTCTTGACCACTTGCTGCGGCTGAGCGGCGATCTGGCCAGCGCGCTCATCGAAATCGTAGCGATAGATGCCCTGGCTGCCGCCATCGGTATAGCTGCCCACCAGCAAAGTCGCTGCATGGGCGTCGATCGTCAGGGTCATCAGGCTAGCGGTCAGCAGGCGTGTCCATTTCCTGTTCATCGTCTTCTTCATCCGGGGCGCGGAAGGCACTCATACAGACTAGACGATGCTCGCCGTCGACACTGCTCAGGGTCCAGTCGTCGCCCGCAGCGGTGGCGGCGCCGACCTGGTCGGGGGTGAAGGCCCAGCGGCGCAACTGGCGGCCGTCCATGCATTCGATGGTCAGGCCGGTTTCGTCGAAGGTGAAGTCGAAGGCGTGCAGGCCGTCGATCAGGAGCATGTCGCAGGATTCGAGGGCAGTGGCGAGGGTGGTCATGGGAATACCTTTGGAGAAAAGGTGGCCATTATAACCATGGGCCTGCTTTGCAGCCCTTCGCGGGCAAGCCCGCGAAGGGCCGCAAAGCGGCCCCTTACAATCAATGGGCGAAGATCGAACCGCCCTCCTTGCCCGCCAGCTTGCCCGGCTTGATCAGGAACCGCGCCAGCGCCGGCAGCAGCCACAGGGCGCCGAACATGTTCCACAGCAGCATGAAGGTCAGCATCAGGCCCATGTCGGCCTGGAACTTGATGGCCGAGAAGATCCAGGTGCACACGCCGATGGCCAGGCACAGGCCGGTGAACAGTACCGCCTTGCCGGTGGAGCGCAGGGTCTCGTAGTAGGCCTCCTGCAACGGCAGGCCGGCGCGCAGGAAGCTCTCCAGGCGGCTGTAGATGTAGATGCCGTAGTCCACGCCGATGCCCACGCCCAGCGCCACCACCGGCAAGGTGGCGACCTTGACGCCGATGCCCATGAACGCCATCAGCGCGTTGCCCAGCACCGAGGTCAGCACCAGCGGCAGGACGATGCACAAGGTCGCGGCGAAGGAGCGGAAGGTGATCATGCACATCACCGCCACGCAGAGGTAGACGAGGATGAGGATGGTCAGCTCGGCCGACTTGATCACCTCGTTGGTGGCGGCCTCGATGCCGGCGTTACCCGCCGCCAGGAGGAACTGCAACCCTTCCTTGTTGTGGCTGTCGGCAAAGGTCTTGGCGGCCGCGGTGACCCGCTCCAGCGTTTCGGCCTTGTGGTCGTTGAGGAACACCAGCACCGGCGCCAGCGAGCAGTCGGCGTTGTACAGGCCGTCGGCACGGGCGATGGAGTTGTTGAGGATGTCCGGGTTGCGCGACAGCGTCTCCCATTTCAGGCTGCCCTCGTTCATGCCCTTGATGACCTGCTTCGACACGGTCACCAGGGAGATGGTCGACTGCACCCCGGGGGTGTTGTCCATGGTCCACATCAACTCGTCGATCGGTGCCAGGGTCGAGTGGATCGAGCACTGCTCGGCCGGGGTCTTGACCATGATCACCAGCACGTCGGAACTGGTGGAATAGTTGTTGATGATGAAGCTGTTGTCCTGGTTGTAGCGCGAGTCCGGGCGCAGCTCCGGCGCGCCCTGGTCGAGGTCGCCGATCTTCAGGTTCTGGCTGTACCAGAGACCACCGGCGAAGGCCAGCAGGGCCAGCAGCACCGATACCGGCGCCACCTTGGGGCTGGCAAAATTGGCCAGCAGGCGCCAGAACGGATGCTCACGGGTGGCGTCCTTCTTGCTGCGGGCGATGGCCTTCTGGCTGATGCCGACATAGCTGATCGCCACCGGCAGCAGAATGAGGTTGGTGAAGACGATCACCGCCACGCCGATCGAGGCGCCGATGGCCAGCTCGCGGATCACCCCGATGTCGATGATCAGCAGGGTGATGAAGCCGACGGCGTCGGCGAGGATGGCGATCATCCCCGGCAGGAACAGCTGGCGGAAGGTGCGCCGCGCGGCGGTCAGGGCGTTGTCGGCGTCACTCGATTGCAAGGCGATGCCGTTGATCTTCTGCACCCCGTGGGAGATGCCGATGGCAAAGATCAGGAACGGCACCAGCATCGAGTACGGGTCGAGCCCGAAGCCCACCGCATGCATCAGCCCCAGCTGCCAGACCACCGCCACCAGGGTGGTGATGAGCACGGCGATGGTGCTGCGGATGCACCAGGTGAACCAGTACAGCAGCGCCCAGGTGATCACCAGGGCGACGCCGAAGAACATCGCCACCATCACCAGGCCGTCGATCAGGTCGCCGACCTTTTTCGCGAAGCCGACGATGTGGATCTTCACGTTCGGGTTCTGCGCCTGGAACTTGTCGCGGATCTTCTCTTCCAGCTGATGGGAGAACTGCTGGTAATCGAGCTTGACCTGCCTGCCCGGGTCTTGCGGGTCGGGGAAGCTTTCCAGCAGCGGGATGTCGACGATGCTCGACTTGAAGTTGTTGGCCACCAGGCGCCCGACCTGGCCCGACTTGAGCACGTTGTCGCGCAGTGTGTCGAGGCTGTCCTGCGAGCCGTTGTAGGTGTTGGGGATGACCTCGCCGCCGGAGAAGCCCTCTTCGGTGACCTCGCTCCAGCGCACGCTGGGGCTCCACAACGATTTGAGGGCGGCACGGTCGACGCCGGGAATGTAGAACACCTCGTCGTGGATCTGGCGCAGCGTCTCCATGTAGTTCTTGTCGAAGATGTCGCCGTTGACCGCCTCCACCGACACCCGCACGGTATTGCCGAGGTTGGCCAGGTCGTTGCGGTGCTCGAGCATCTGTTCGATGAACGGGTGCTGCAGCGGAATCATCTTCTCGAAGCTGGTGGAAGGGCGGATCTGCGTGGCCTGCCAGAACAGGAAGATGCTCACCAGTACACAGAGGGCGATGACCACGGGGCGGTTGTTGAAGATCAGCCGCTCGAGCAGCGTGGCCTTGTCCTTGTGGTGCTGCTGATGCATGTCGAAGCTCTCCCGGCTAGTCATGGACGCACCTCCCCGGTGCCATCGGCCGAAGCCAGGTGCACGCCGCCCTGCCCGACCAGCAGCAGGCCACCGCCGGCCAGGCCGCTGACCCCGGCCAGGGCGATGCGGTCGGCGCGGTTGCGTACACTGAACGTTTGCCCGCCGTCATGGCTGCGCAGCACGCTGCCGCCATTGCCGACCAGCACCAGGCTGCCGTCATCGAGAAGCGTAGCGCTTGCCAGGCCGAATTCGAGCGGGCCGCGTTCGGCCTGCAGTTCGATCGGTTGCCAGGTGTCGCCGAAATCGGTCGAACGGAACAGGTTGCCACGCAGGCCGTAGGCCAGGAGCGTGTTGGGTTGTGCGGTGCCGATCACACCAAACAGCGAGCCCTGGTAGGGGCCTTCGACCCTCGACCAGACCTGACCGTTGTCGCTGGAGCGGAACATGCTGCCCTGCTCACCCACGATGAACAGGCCGGCGTCCTTCACTGTGGTGATGGCGTTGAGGTGCAGTTGGTCGGGGTTGTCCAGGCGTTCGGCGACGTCCTGCCAGTGCTGGCCACCGTCGAGGGTTTCGAGCAGGGCGCCATAGGCGCCGACGGCGAAGCCGTGCTGCGGGTCGAGGAAGCGCACGTCGAGCAAGGGGGCTTCGCGGGAGAGGTCTTCGAACTGTTTGCTCCAGGTCGCGCCGCCATCGCTGCTGGCAAGAATTTGCGCATCATGGCCGACGGCCCAGCCGCGCTTGTCGTCGAGGAAGAACACCGCGGTAAGCAGTTGCCGGGTGGGCACCCGGGCTTGCGTCCAGGTCTTGCCCTGGTCGTCGGAGAACAGGATATGGCCGCGGTCACCGACCACCACCAGACGCTTGCCTGCATGGGTGGCGCCGATCAGCAGGCTCTGGCTGGCCTTGGGCGATTCGGTCGAGTATTGCTCGGCGGCCACCGCCGCCAGGGCGTTGCCTGCCCCGATCCCCAGCGCCAATGCCAGCATCGCGCTGGCTGCCAGCGTGTGGCGAACCGTTGTCCGCTCTCTCATGACTGCCCCCTGTTGTGTTCTTGTGGTGGGTCAATCTATTGCCAGGTACTGCGAAAACCCTGTTCCAGAGCCCTGGAATAGCTTCGGGCCATGCTATCGGGATTGTCCGACAGAACACAACGAGCGGGACGTTATGTTTTGTTAACCACAAAAACGATTGAGGCCGCTGCGCCGCCCTTTCGCGGGCAAGCCCGCTCCCACAGGGGTTTGTACGATGCCTGTAGGAGCGGGTTTACCCGCGAAAGGGCTGCGCAGCAGCCCCAATCTTTCCAAGCTTACGCCAGGCTCTTGCTCACCACCTCATACACATCGCTGGACAGCGCCCCGGACGCGAGAATCCGCTCCAGCTCGCCCTTCATCAATGCCTGGCGCTTGTCGTCGTACTTGCGCCAGCGGGTCAGCGGCGCCAGTTGACGCGAGGCGATCTGCGGGTTCAGCGCATTGAGCTCGATCACCAGGTCCGCCAGGAAGCGGTACCCCGAACCATCGGCGGCGTGGAAGTTGACCAGGTTCTGCCCGGCGAAGGCGCCGACCAGCGCCCGCACCTTGTTCGGGTTCTTCAAGGTGAAGGCCGGGTGCTGCATCAGCGCCTTGACCCGCGCCAGCCCGCCCGGCAGCGTGCTGGCCGCCTGCACGCTGAACCATTGGTCCATGACCAGCGGGTTATCCTTGAAGTGCTCGGCGAACGCTTCCAACGCCTTGCCCCGCTCGGCTTCGAACGGCGAATTGACCAGCACCGCCAGCGCGGTCAGGCGCTCGGTCATGTTGTCGCACTGCTCGAACTGCTCCAGGGTCGCTTCCAGCACCTGCGGCTTGCCACCCAGCATCAGGTACGACAGGGCGATGTTCTGCAGGCTGCGGCGGGCGAAGTGCTCGGCCGAAGCCACATACGGGGTCTTGCGCGAGACCTCGCGGTTGGCCTGGTAGCGCAGCCACAGGGCATCGAACAGCTGCTCGGCGATCTGCTGGCGGGCGAATTCGCGGGCGGCGTGGATCGCATCGACATCGGCCACCTGGCTGATCTCGGTCAGATACGCCTCGCCCGGCAGCGAGAGCATCTCGGCGACCATGGCTGAATCCAGCGCTTCGTTGCCCAGCACGGTGCCCAGGGCAGTGATCAGGCGCTGGTCGAGCTTGAGCGCTTCACCACGCTGGTGCTGGCCGATCAGTTCCTGCAGTACCTGCACCGACAGCTGCTGCCCCGCTTCCCAGCGGTTGAAGCCGTCGCTGTCGTGCTGCATCAGGAACATCAACTGGTCGCGGTCGTACGGGAAGCTCAGCTTGACCGGCGCACTGAAGCCACGCAGCAGCGATGGCAGCGGCTTGGCAGTGATGCCTTCGAAGGTGAAGGTCTGCTCGGCCTCGGTCACCGACAGCACGCGCGAGGTGCCGACGGCCTGCGCTTCACCGACCAGGCGCAGGGGCAGGTCGTTGCCTTGAGCGTCCAGCAGGCCCAGGGCCACCGGGATCACGAACGGCAACTTCTCGACCTTGTCCGGGGTCGCTGGGCAGCTCTGGCGGAAGGTCAGGCTGTAGGTCTGCGCGGCGGCGTCAAACTGTTCGCTGACTTCCAGGCGTGGCGTGCCAGCCTGGCTGTACCAGCGCTTGAACTGGGTGAGGTCGACGCCATTGGCGTCTTCCATGGCCTTGATGAAGTCGTCGGTGGTCACCGCCTGGCCATCGTGACGCTCGAAGTACAGGTCGCTGCCCTTGCGGAAGCCTTCGGCGCCCAGCAGGGTGTGGACCATGCCCACCACTTCCGCGCCCTTCTCGTACACGGTCAGGGTGTAGAAGTTGGAGATCTCGATGAAGCTGTCCGGGCGCACCGGGTGGGCCATGGGGCCGGCATCCTCGGCGAACTGGTGGGTGCGCAGGTAGGCAACGTCCTCGATGCGCTTGACCGTGCGCGAGTTCATGTCGGCGCTGAACTCGGCGTCGCGGTACACCGTGAAGCCTTCCTTGAGCGACAGCTGGAACCAGTCGCGGCAGGTCACGCGGTTGCCCGACCAGTTGTGGAAGTACTCGTGGGCGACCACGCCCTCGACCCGCTGGTGGGCGGCGTCGGTGGCGGTCTCGGCGCGGGCCAGCACGCAACTGGAGTTGAAGATGTTCAGGCCCTTGTTTTCCATGGCGCCCATGTTGAAGTCGTTGACCGCGACGATCATGAAGATGTCCAGGTCGTACTCGCGACCATAGACTTCCTCGTCCCAGCGCATGGACTTCTTCAGGCTGACCATGGCGTGGTCGCACTTGTCGAGGTTTTCCGGCTCGACATAGATGCGCAGCGCCACATCACGGCCAGACTGACGGGTAAACGTGTCCTCGACGCACCATAGGTCACCCGCCACCAGGGCGAACAGGTAGGCCGGCTTCTTGAACGGGTCTTCCCAGGTCGCCCAGTGGCGGCCGTCTTCAGCCGGGCCGTCACCGACCGGGTTGCCGTTGGACAACAGCACCGGGTAGCGATGCTGCTCGGCGATCACCGTGGTGGTGAAGGCGCTCATCACGTCCGGACGGTCGAGGTAGTAGGTGATCTTGCGGAAGCCCTCGGCCTCGCACTGGGTGCAGAACATCTTGCCGGACTTGTACAGGCCTTCCAGCGCGGTGTTGCTTTCCGGGTGGATCTTCACGCTGGTATCGAGGGTGAATTGCTCGGTTTTCGGCTGCACGGTCAGGCTGTCGGCATCGAGCTGGTAGTCGCCGGTGTTCAGCTCGACATCATCCAGCGACGCCCGCAGCAGTTCCAGTTGCTGGCCATCGAGCACCAGCGGCGGCAGGCCGGCGCCGCGCTCGGGGTTGCGGCGCATGACCAGCTGCGCGTGCACCAGCGTGTGGTCCTCGAACAGTTCGAAGGTCAGGTGGGTCTCGTCGATCAGGTACTCGGGGGCCTGATAGTCCTTGAGGTAGATCACTTGCGGTTGTTCAGTGCGCATGGTGACGATCCTTTACTGGAGCACGGCCAGTTGGTAGGCCGTGTACTTGCGAATGTTGATCACGCCGGTATCGAAGATCAGGTACTGGCCCTTGATGCCCAGCAGCGTGCCTTCCACGACCGGGTCCTTGTCGAGGTTGAAGCTGACGATCTTTTTCGGGTAGGCCTCGACCGGGTAGCGCATCTGCACCACCTCGGCGCCGGGCAGCGGCTGGATGGCCTGCAACCCGAAGCGCTCCTGCAAGCCACGGATCCCGTCGGCGCAGGCGTCGAAGATCTGTTCGCGGATGGCCGGCAGGTCGAGCACCTCGGCGTCGCCCTTGAGCAGCGCGCGCCAGTTGGTGCGGTCCGGCACCTGGCTGCGCAGCACGTCCTCGACCAGCCCGGATTGCTGGCGGGTGGCCACGCGCATGATCGGCAGCGCCTGGCTGGCGCCTTGGTCGAGCCAGCGAGTGGGCAGCTGGGTGGCGCGGGTGATGCCGACCTTGATGCCCGACGAGTTGGCCAGGTACACCACATGGTCGGTCATGCAGAACTGCTCGCCCCACGATGGTTCACGGCAGGTGCCTGCGTCGTAGTGGCATTTTTCCGGGGCCATGATGCACACGTCGCACTGGGCCAGCTTGGTCATGCACGGGTAGCAGTAACCCTGGCTGAAGCTGGTCTTGGTGCGTTTTCCGCAATGGGTGCAGTGAATGGCGCCGAGGTATTCCAGGCGGATCGACTGGCCGATCAGCGGGTTGACCGGAACCTCGGTGTCATCCAGGCGGAAACTGTATTGAACGACCGGTGCGTCCAGGCGCACCGCCATCTTGCTCAGAGAGCCACGAGCGAGTTCGATCAATGTACCGAGTCCGACTTGAACAGGATGTTGGCGATCGGCGCGGACTTCGAGGCGCATTCCTGCGGGCCCATGTAGCCGGTGCGCTGCTCTTCGGGGAGGTTCTTCATCTCCCAGGCGATCACTGCCTGCAGCGACAGTTCTTTCTGTTCAGCCGTCAGTTTGCGGCCGTCGGACCATTTGCCGATCTCCACGGCCGTCTTCAGGCTCTCGTAGATCTCGGGGGTGATGTTTTCGATCATTTGCGCGAATGTGGACATGGGGTCTCCTCAGTCAGGCCGACAGTCTACGCCTGGCGAGCCATCCACCCAAGAGCCCGGTCAGGCATCCGATGAGCAACCCACCGACATGGGCGGCGTTGGCGATCTGACCGAAGCCGAGCTGGCCGACCACGCCGCTCAGGCAAATCAGCAGCCAGACCAGCATCATCACCAGCACGCCCTTGGGCAGGCTGAACTGCGGATTGGGTGCCAGCCACTGGTACAGCCAGACATGCCCGAGCAAACCGTAGAGCACGCCGGACAGGCCACCGAACAGGCTCGGGCCGCTGCTGAAATGCTGGGCCAGGTTGGACACCAGGCTGAACAGCAGGGTCAGCATCAGCAGCATCCACGGCCCTTGGCGCAGTTCAATGCGCTTGCCCAGTTCCCAGTACCACAGGCCATTCATCGCCAGGTGCAGCACACCAAAGTGCAGCAGCATCGGCGACACCAGGCGCCACCACTGACCTTCGGCAAGCGCCTGGGGCAATGAGGTGAAGTAGATGTAGTCCCCCTGCACCTGGAATGGCAGGAAAGTGAACCAGGCAATGGTCGTGAGGTTGTCGCCCAGGCCGGTCAGGCCGGCCACCACCAGGCTCAGGAACAGGACGGCAGCGGTGATCTTGCAGGCACGGGCCTGTTCCTTGAGGGAAGGCGCCACGGGGGTGTTCGCCGGCAAGTCGGTTGCCACGGGGAGGTCGACATCGGCATTGCCGTCGGGGAAGCGCTGGTACAGCTGGCGCACGTCGTCGGCCATGGCGGGAGGCGCCCAGAGCACCTGTTCCTCGCCCTCCTCCACCACCCGGTGCGGCACTTGCAGGCGACGCAGCAAGGCGACGAAGCCGCCGAGGTCGACCGTCAGCGGCAGGCGCAACACTTCGATCACGTTCATTGGCTGGCCTGCGGGCGTTCGACATCGACCCAGACGAACTTGTGCGGGTCGATGCGGGTTTCGTCATCCAGCCGGTAGGCCGCCAGCTTGCCGTACAGCACCGCGCTGTAGTCGAGGCAGGCCAGGTTGGCGCGGATCGGCGCCGGCCGGCCGCTGCGCCAATAATGGCCGACGAACAGCAGTGGCTCGTCCTCGGCGTAGCGCAGCAGGGCATTCTTCTGGCTGTGGCTGAGCGGCGTGCGGGCCACCTCGTCCGGCAGTGCGTCGGGCTGGAACACGATGTCACCGTAGGTTTGCGGGTCTTCTTCCCAGAATTTTGTGCGGAAGAAAGCGCGGGTCAGGCCGTCGCCACCGGTGAGCGTCAGGCCGTCCGGCAGGCGCATGTCGGTGCCGCGCAGCAGGCGGTTGCACACCGTGCTGGCGAAACTGCCGGACACGGCCGAAGCCTGGACGAAATGCTCGTCGATACGCCCGTCGTGATACTGCTGGCGCAGCGGCTCGATCAACTGGTGGTCCCAGCAGGCGTGCACCAGGCGGAACCGGCCAGCGTCGACGAACAGCGGCAACTCGTAGAACCACTGGATGAAGTCGTGCCAGTCGCCGGGGTGCTGGGCGAACTGGGTGAGGGTTTCGTCGATCAGCCGCGCATGGCGCGGCGTGTGCTCGCGGACATACGCCTTGCCGCTGCCGGGCAGCGCCGGGGTAACCCAACCCAAGGCGTTGTATTCATGGTTGCCCATGATGCAGAAGGCCTGACCGGCCTCGACCATGTCGTGGACGATGTGCAGCGCCTCGCGGATGCGCGGGCCACGGTCGACGATGTCGCCGAGGAACAGCGCCTGGCGCCGCGGATGCCGCCACACCCCGCCCACCCGCTTGTAGCCGAGCGCGTCGAGCAGGCGTTCGAGGGTGAGCGCACAACCGTGCACGTCACCGATGATGTCGAAACTGCGCGCCGGATCGAGCATCAGTCGTCCCTGCCTCCCAGGCGGCTGCCCCAGCCGAGCTTGGTGCGGCAGACCTCGTAGTAATTGTGGTCCAGCGGGTGGATCAGGCGCAGTTTCTGCGGCTTCTTGCTCACCGTGATGGTGTCGCCGGGGGCGCAGGTGAAGTGGTTCTGGCCGTCACAGGAGACCTGCGGGTAGATCTGCAGGTCCTTCGAAACCACGATCTTCAGCTCGCTGTTGCCATCCACCACGATCGGCCGGCCCGACAGCGTGTGCGGGTACATGGGCACGATGACGATGGCGTCGAGCTTGGGGTGCATGATCGGGCCGCCGGCGGACAGCGCGTAGGCGGTGGAACCGGTGGGGGTGGCGACGATCAGGCCGTCGGCCTTCTGGCTGCAGACGAACTGGCCGTCGATGTAGATCTCGAACTCGATCATCCGCGTCGACTTGCCCGGGTGCAGCACCACGTCGTTGAGCGCATCGCCCTGGCCGATGGCCTCGTTGTGGCGGCGCACTTCGGCTTGCAGCAGGAAGCGGTTCTCGACCAGGTAGTGACCGTCGAGCACCTCGGCGACCTTCTCTTCCAGCTCGTCGGGGCGGATGTCGGTGAGGAAGCCCAGGTTGCCGCGGTTGATCCCCAGCACCGGGATGTTGTGCCGGGCAAGGGCCCGGGCGGCGCCCAACAGGCTGCCGTCGCCACCGACCACGATGACCAGGTCGCACACCTCGCCCAGCAGCTTGCGCGTGGAGGTCTGCAAGCCGTGGCCGGGCAGCACTTCGGCGATGGTGTCCTCGAGGATCACATGCAGGTGGCGCTCGAGGAGGAATTTTTTCAGTCGGCGGATGGTGTCGAGCACCTGGGAGCTGCCAAGGCGTCCGATGATACCGATATTGCGAAATTGCTCCATGGTGCTCCTGCGAGGCTCTGCGGCGGGGTGACAATGCCGCGATTATGGGCGAAAGGACCGGCCAGCGGCAAACCGGCTATGCTCGCAGGATGATGCCCTTCGCCGATCTGCAGCCCGTGCTCCGCCAGCTGCGCCAGCCTGCCGTGCGCGACCTGGCGTGGGCGGTCCTGTCGCCGCCGCTGCTGGACGACGCCTGCACCCCGCAACGCCACCCGCTGAGCGCCAGCGCCTGGGCCGACGACCCCGGGCAACTGGCCGACTGGCTGCGCGCGCTCGATCATGAACCCACAGCGCTGCTGGACTGGCTGTCGCGCCTGACCAGCCGACGCCTGGGGCTCTACTACGAGGCGTTGTGGCAGTTTGCCCTGCGCCAGGCCCCGGGCATCGAGCTGCTGGCCGCCAACCTGGCGATCCGCGACGGCGGGCGAACCCTGGGCGAGCTGGACATCGTGCTGCGCGACCGTGAAGGCGTTCATCACCTGGAGCTGGCGATCAAACTTTACCTGGGGCCACCCAGTGGTGATGGCAGCGACCCGGACCAATGGCTTGGCCCCGGTTGCCATGATCGACTGGGAAGAAAGCTGGCACACCTGACACAACATCAGTTGCCCATGTCGAGCGGGCCACAGAGTCACGCCGTGCTGGCCGGGCTGGGCCTGGACCAGGTGCAGGCTCATCTCTGGCTTGGCGGTTACCTGTTCTACCCACATGCGGGACGAACACGAGCGCCGAGCGGGACGAACCCCGGCCACCTGCGCGGTAGCTGGATGCGCCATGGCGAATGGAACGTCGCCGACAACAGCTGCTGGCAACCCCTGTCCCGCCAGGCATGGCTGGCACCGGCGCGAATCGAAGCAGCGGCATGCTGGAGCACGGAACGCTTTGCCGCCTGGCGCGAAGGGCTGGAGCCCGATGCCCATGCACACCTGCTGACCCGACTGGAGCAGCAGGCGCAAGGGCACTGGGAAGAGGTCGAACGGATGTTCCTGGTGGCCGATGGCTGGCCTGACCTCCCCCCACGCTGAAACGGCCCCGCCGCCTCGCTGACGGCGGGGTATTCAAGCGTCAGGACGCTTCGGCCACCGGCTCAGGCGCCGGGCAATGCGCCTGGGCATCCTTTGGCCACAGCACCTGGCCTTTGCCGTCGACCACCTGCTCCGCGCCGCAAGGCAGGCGATTGGTGTCGAACACCACGCTGCCGTCCAGGCGATACAGGGCGCGCAGCGTGCGTACCGCGTCGTCGCCATTGCCCTCGACCCGATAGGCGAAGATCGCGCCACGCGCTTCGTCGACCACCACGTCCTGCCATTTGGCGGGCACCAGCAGCTTGCCATCCAGATCGTACAGCGCACGCACGGCATCCGACTTGCTGCCCTCGGCCGCCAGCAGGTGATGACCGTCAGCCAACAGTTTGAACGACACGAACTGCTCCGGCTTGACCAGCACCTTGCCCTTCTCGTCCATCAGGCCCACGGTGGCGGTCTCGTTCGGCATCCCCATGAACATCACGGTCTTCTTCGGCGATTTCAGCTCGGAGAAGGCATAGCGATTGGGCGCGACCAGGCCGATCTGCTGGTAGGTGGGCGGGAATACCACCTTGCCCTGGTCCAGGTCGATGGTCCCGTAGGTGGCCAGGAACATGTTCTGCAACTTGCCGATATGGTTGAAGCCCGGGCGATGGCCGCTCATGCCGAGCAGGCCCATGCCGGCGTCGCCGACCGAATCGTACTCGGGCTGGATCAGCCACTTGCCGTCATGGCCGATCATGCCGGCCTTGCCACGGTCTTCCTCGGTGCGCTGCAACTGCACCATGCCGCCCACCTTGCCGAAGGTTTCGCAGCTCTGGTACTGCGCCTCGATCACCACCTTGCCCTGGTAGTCCAGGTAACCGCACGGTTTTTCGTAGCTGTCACGGAAGGCCACCAGGCCACCGCCCGGCGTACCCAGCCAGCCCTTCTCGAGCGGGATCACCAGGTTGCCGGCGGCGTCCGCCAGGCCCTTGCCGGCGGCGCCTTCGCGGGAAACCACCAAATGACCGTCGGCCGCGCTGATAATGGTGTCGAAGTCGAGCTTGCGCAGTACCTTGGTCTGCAGGTTGTAGCCCCAGTTTTCGCCCTGGCGCTCGGCCAGTACCCAGTTGCCGCGCTTGGCGAAATCCTCGCGCACGTACATCGAGTCGAACACCGCCTCGCTGACCTTCTCGCCCTGAGGTGTGAGGATGCCGCGCAGCTCGCCGATCTCGTAGACGATGAAATCGTTGTCGCCACCGACATAGACGCTGTCGAAAATGGCCGGCTGGACGTCCTTGCCCTGCTCGTCCATCACCCCGACCTTGCCATTGTGGTCATAACCGAACAGGCCCGGGGTCAGGGTATACAGCGAGTCGGTGAGGTCGGCACGAATCACCTGCTTACCATCGCCACTGGCCAGGTGCCAGTAATCGCCGCGGCCGAAGATGAAGGCGTTGCTGAAGGGCTGGGTGTAGAGCTGGGTGAACTCGCTGCCCGGCGCGACACGGAATGCGCCGTTCTGGTCCAGTACCGCGCATTCGTCATTCACGCACAGCGGAATGGTCAGGGCGGCAATCGGTGGCGTCTTGACCGCCGGAGCTTGCTCGCAGCCGGCGAGCAGCAGGGACAGGGCGCCGAACAGCGCGACCCTAGGGGTGGAGATGAGGTGTTTCATTGACACAGGATCCTTGTGCGATGGAAATCGGGCGCAGGCTAAAAGCCACCACCCAGCCCGCTGTTTCGGCCACGCTAGATAGATCTGAAGCAAACAATTTTCCATTCCAGCGATTAGAGTTAGGGGCAGGCGCCAACAAGAGCGCCCTTTCCGACCTGATGACGAGGACCCACCATGGTTTCATCCACCCCCGCGGCCCACTACGCGCGGCTGTCGATCACCCTGCACTGGCTGATGCTGGTGCTGCTGGCCGCCGTGTACGCCTGCATCGAGCTACGCGGCCTGTTCCCCAAGGGCAGTGCCGAGCGCGACCTGATGAAAGACCTGCACTTCATGCTTGGCCTGACCGTGTTCGTGCTGGTCTGGCTGCGCCTGGCCGTGCGCCTGTCGCGCCCCACCCCACCCATCGTGCCCAGGCCACCGGCCTGGCAGACCGGCCTGTCGCACCTGGTGCACCTGCTGCTGTACCTGATGATGATCGGCCTGCCGCTGGCCGGCTGGGCGATCCTCAGCGCCGCCGACAAACCGATCCCCTTCTATGGCCTGGATCTGCCGGCCATCGTCGCGCCCGATCCGGACCTGGCCAAGTTCGTCAAGGGCTGGCATGAGCGCATCGGCAGCTGGGGCTACTGGCTGATCGGGCTGCATGCCGTGGCCGGGCTCTACCACCACTATGTGCGGCGCGACAACACGCTGCTGCGCATGCTGCCCTACAAGTAACCGCGGCGCCCCTGCAGGCCACCGGTGTGCAGGAAGACCAGGCGGGTGCCCGGGCGAAAACGCCCGGCCTCGGCCTGGTCACGCAGGGCCAATAGCGCCTTGCCGGTATAGAGGGCTTCCAATGGCATGCCGGTCAGATGCTCGGTTTGCTCGATGAATGCCAGCAACGTGTCATCGATACGCGCAAAACCACCCCGACAGGCCTCGTGCAGCGTGTACCCCTGCAAGCCGGCCAGTGCCTCGACCGCTTCGGGCACGCCATGATCCCGTGGCACCGCCAGTGCGCCATGGACCTCATGCTCACCAGCCTCCGCCAGCACCAAGCCCGCCAGCGTGGTGCCGGTACCGGCCGCCAGCCACCAGGCGTCATAGTCCGTCCAGCCCAGCGTGGCCAATTGCGCCTTGCACTGCTCGACGATCAGCCCGCAACCCTGAGCGCCCGCCAGCCCGCCACCGCCTTCGGGAATGCAATGCCAGCCCGGATAGCGGGCTTGCCAGGGCTGCCAGAAACCAGGCTCATGGCGGGCGCGGTAGCCACCGAAACCCAGCCAGTGCAGCTCCATGCCCAGTGCCCTCAGGTCCCTTACTGTCGGCGTCTCCTGCGCATGCCCACGCAGCAGGCCAACGGTAGCGAAGCCGAATCGCTTGCCGGCCGCTGCCAGGGCATGGAGGTGATTGGAATGGTTGCCGCCCAGGCTGATCAAGCCCGGTGCGTCGGACTGCCGGGCTTCAAGCAGGTGATGGCGCAGCTTGAACCATTTGTTGCCGCTGATCAGCGGGTCGATCAGGTCCAGGCGCAAGACGGCGAGCTCGACCTGGGCGTGCTGGAGCCAGGGCAGAGCGAGGCGCTGCAGAGGGGCTTGGGGAAGGGAGAACTCGGGCATGGCGCGAGTCTATCAGGTGCCGGGCTGCGCGCAGTCCTCTGTAGGAGCGGCTTCAGCCGCGATGCAGGCAACACGGTACCTGGCACCCGCTGTGCGGGTGATCGCGGCTGAAGCCGCTCCTACAGCGAACAGGCCAGGGCAGTCACCACAAGACAGGTGCTGCCCCAAGCAATCACAACTGCGCGGCCAACCGCGAACCCTGGTTGATCGCCCGCTTGGCATCCAGTTCGGCCGCCACGTCAGCGCCGCCGATCAGGTGCACCGACTGCCCGGCCGCCACCAGCCCTTCCTGCAGCTCGCGCAACGGCTCCTGGCCGGCGCAGACGACGATATTGTCCACCGCCAGCAGCTGCGGCTCGCCCTCATTGATGCGCACATGCAGCCCGGCATCGTCCACGCTCAGGTACTCGACGCTGTTGAGCATTTGTACGTGTTTGTTCTTCAGGCCGGTGCGGTGGATCCAGCCGGTGGTCTTGCCCAGGCCGTCACCAACCTTCGACTTCTTGCGCTGCAGCAGGTACACCTGGCGCGCCGGAGCATGGGGTTCAGGCTTGATGCCGGCGACGCCACCACGGGCTTCCAGCTGCGTATCGATACCCCACTCCTTCCAGAACGCCTCGCGGTCCTGGCTGGTGGCCACGCCCTTGTGTACCAGGTACTCGGACACATCGAAACCGATGCCGCCAGCACCGATCACCGCCACCCGCTCACCCACCGGCTTGCGCTCCAGCAGCACATCCAGGTAGCTGAGCACCTTGGCATTGTCGATGCCCGGGATCACCGGGGTGCGCGGGGCGATGCCGGTGGCCAGGATGATCTCGTCGTATTCGCCCGCCACCAGCGCTGCCACATCGACCCGGGTGTTCAGGCGCAGGTCGACGCCGGTGCTCTTCACCTTGTTGCGGAAGTAACGCAGGGTCTCGAAGAACTCTTCCTTGCCCGGCACACGCTTGGCCACGTTGAACTGCCCGCCGATCTCGCTGCCCGCGTCGAACAGGGTCACCTCGTGACCGCGCTCGGCGGCCACCGTGGCAGCCGCCAGGCCAGCCGGGCCGGCGCCGACCACGGCGATGCGCTTCACAGCGCGCACCGGCACATAGTTGAGCTCGGTTTCATGGCAGGCACGCGGGTTGACCAGGCAACTGGTCAGCTTGCCGCCGAAGGTGTGGTCCAGACAGGCCTGGTTGCAGCCGATGCAGGTGTTGATCTCGTCGGCGCGGCCTTCGGCCGCCTTGTTGACGAAGTCCGGGTCGGCCAGGAACGGCCGGGCCATGGACACCATGTCGGCATCGCCCTCGGCCAGCACCGCCTCGGCCACCTCCGGCGTGTTGATGCGATTGGTGGTGATCAGCGGGATCTTCACCGCGCCGCGCAGCTTGGCGGTGACCTTGCTGAACGCCGCACGCGGCACCTTGGTGGCGATGGTCGGGATGCGCGCTTCGTGCCAGCCGATGCCGGTGTTGATCAGGGTCGCGCCGGCCTGCTCGATGGCCTTGGCCAGCAGCTCGATCTCGTCCCAGCTGCTGCCGCCCTCGACCAGGTCGAGCATCGACAGGCGGAAGATGATGATGAAGTTCGGCCCTACCGCTTCACGCACCCGACGCACGATCTCCACCGCCAGGCGCATGCGGTTCTCGTAGCTGCCGCCCCAACGGTCGGTGCGGTGGTTGGTGTGGGCAGCGAGGAACTGGTTGATGAAGTAGCCTTCCGAACCCATGATCTCGACGCCGTCGTACCCAGCACGCTGGGCGAGGCTGGCGCAGGTGACGAAGTCACGGATCTGCTTCTCGATGCCCTCCTCGTCCAGTTCCTTGGGCTTGAACGGGTTGATCGGCGCCTGGATGGCGCTTGGCGCTACCTGTTTCGGGCTGTAGGCATAGCGCCCGGCGTGGAGGATCTGCAGGCAGATCTTGCCCCCTGCGGCATGCACTGCCTCGGTGACGATACGGTGCTTGTCAGACTCTTCCTCAGTACTCAGCTTGGCCGCGCCGGAGTAGACGCCGCCTTCATCGTTCGGCGCGATCCCCCCTGTGACCATCAGCCCGACACCACCACGGGCACGCTCGGCGAAATACGCCGCCATACGCTCGAAACCGCCCGGACGCTCTTCAAGTCCGGTGTGCATCGAACCCATCAGGGTGCGATTGCGCAAAGTGGTGAAACCCAGGTCGAGGGGGGCCAGCAGGTGTGGGTAACGGGCGTTTGCCATGGAGGGGCTCCACAGTTGGCGGGATCACGGAATGCGGGCGCCTCTTCCAGTCCGGCGGGGCCCGTCGCTTGTCTGACGCCGACATTAAACAGGCGTTTGAACACGCTCAATGATCGAAACTGACAACTTATTGATCCTGCTGCACAGCAGGCTTACCCTAGGGCACCTCATTCCTTATTGCGCAGAACCGCTCCATGGGAAAACTGCTTGCCAGCGCCCTGACACTGGTTGTCATCGCCACGCTGTTCGGCTACGGCTTCTGGACCTCGCAGCGTCCGGAAGGTCACTACCTTTCCGACCTGCGCATCGAACTGGCGCTCGACCAGGGCGTGCCTGGGGGCCAGGGCAACCTGCTGGGTGTCGAGCCACTGCTGTACCCGGGCGACTACCAGAACCTCGAACGCCTGCACCGCAAACTGTCCGCCTACCTGGACCAGGCCCGCGGCAGGGGGCTGGTCAACGCCCGGACCGTGGTGGTACTGCCTGAACACATCGGCACCTGGCTCTGGGCCCGAGGTGAAAAGAACGAGCTGTACCAGGTCACCCACCGTCGCGAAGCCTGGCAATGGCTCGAGCTGAGCAACCCGCTGCGCTACGGCCTGGCGCTGCTTTCAGCCAGCGGTAACGACCGCCGCAGCGATGCCCACCTGCGCATGAAGGCAGCGCAGATGGCCAACGACTACCAACAACTGTTCGGCGGCCTGGCGCGGGAGTTCGGCGTCACCCTGGTAGCCGGTTCAATCGTTCTCCCGGCCCCCTATGTCGAAAACGGCCGGTTGCACACAGGTGACGGCCCATTGTTCAACACCAGTGTGGTCTTCGGCAGCGATGGCGGCGTGCTGGGGCAACCACAGCACCAGCAGTACCCGGACAGCGAAACCCGACGCTACATCCATAATGGCCGCCAGCATCCGCTGCACGTCTTGCAGACCCCCGCCGGCCGCCTGGGCGTGCTGGTGGGCAGCGACAGCTGGTACCCCGCCAACCACCGGCAATTGGCCGAGCAGTCGGTGCAGTTGATTGCCAACCCGGTATTCCTCAGTGGCCAGCAACAGTGGCAAGCCCCCTGGCGTGGCAACCGCCACCAGCCTGCTGCGGCGCAATTGCCGCTGCGGCGCGGCCAGGTCAGCGAACAGGCCGCGTGGCAACAACTGACCCAAGCCGCCAGCAATGGCGTCACCAGCATGAGCGTGTTCCTGCGCGGCCAGTTCTGGGAGCTCAGTGGCGATGGCCAGGGCTTCGCCAGCCAGGCCGGCGTCCTCTGGGCGGGCAGCGCCAGCCATGGTGCACGCCTGCTGAACCTGTGGTTGTGACAACATGCCCCGCCCCCGCGTGCGCCTGGGTGAACTGTCGGTAGGATTCGTCCAACCGCTGGCTCAGGCACTGATGCAACTCGGCCATGATCCGCACCCCCTCCTGCTGCGCTACGGGCTCGATACCCAGCGCCTGGCCGAACCAGGCGCGCGATTGTCGATCCCGCGCTACATGCATCTGGGCCATGCCGCCATCGCGATGAGCGGCGAACCGGCACTGGGCCTGCGCATGGGCCGCCTGAGCCACTTGGCCCAGGCCGGGCTCGCGGGAGTAACCGCCGCCCAGGCCCCCACGCTCGGCGAGGCTGCCCGCACACTGCTGCGCTTCGAGCCGCTGTATGCCGCCAACTACCGTGGCCAGTCGAGCTTTCACGAGGACAATCAGGGGGCCTGGCTGCGCTTCTATTCCATCAGCCCCTACAACACCTACAACCGCTTCGTGGTCGACTCGTTGCTGGCCGGCTGGCTGGCGCAGCTGAGCGCCCTTGTGCAGCGCCCGGTGCAAGCCGAGCGGCTGGAGATCGAATTCGAGTCGCCCACTTACGCTGCGCAATACCAAAGCTTGTGCAGTGGCACGGTAGTGTTCGACGCCCCGGCCAATCAGTTGCGCCTGGGCCAGGCCACGCTTGCCCTGGCCAACCCGCACCATTGCCCGAGCACCTGGCAACACCTGTTGCAACTGTGTGAAGCGGAACTGGCCCTGCGTACCCGAGTACGCAGCCTGGGCGAACGCATCACCCACCTGCTGGGCCCTTTGCTCAACGGTGGACGCGAGCCAGACCTGGAGGAAGTGGCGCGGCACCTGCAACTGCCCACCTGGACCTTACGGCGCAAGTTGGCCGAGGAAGGCACGCGCTTTCGCAACCTGCTCAACGACACACGACAGGACCTTGCCGAGACCTATATCCGTGACACGGAACTGGCCTTTGGCGAAATCGCCTATCTATTGGGGTTTGCTTCGGCGGAGGCCTTCCAGCGAGCGTTCAAGCGCTGGACGGGCCTTACACCGGGAGAGTTTCGCCGCCTTCAGCGGCAGGCGGGCTAGAGCTCTGTGGCGTCGTCCGCAGGCTCTGGCGTGTCCAGCTCATAAGCCTGGAATTCGAGAAGTTCTTCCTGGTAGTCGTCCATCAGCCTGCTTCCTCTTCACTTATCATTCGCGGGTCTGCCGTCAATCTAGGTCGGTCAGATGAAGGAATGGTTACATCCCCGTGACAAGTAAACGTAGCAGGCGCACGGAACATTACCCGCGCAAGCTGTAACAGTGCATGACCCCTGTCACAACGGTGCTGGCGCCTGTTCGGCGCCCGGTGCTTGCTGCACCTGGATGGGAGCTGCCTCCACCGGGGGCGCGACCGGCTGGGAGCCTTGGCTATCCACTACGGGGGTCACCGGGGCTTCGCTGGTTGTCACCGGCGCAGACGGCTGGGCAGGTGCTGCCGGCTCCGGCACCGTTGCGGGCGCCAGGGCGGTCGGCGCAGGCTCCGGCAAGCCCAGCTCGGCAGCTGGTTTTTCCACCTTGGCCGGCTCGACCGCTGCCTCGGCCTTCTTCGCGGCCTTGGGTTTGGGCAAGTAGCTTTCCACCAACGCGAAGTAGCGGTCGTAGAACTGCGACGCGGTCACCGTTTCGCTGGCGACCTTGACCATCGAGTCGTCGGTGGAGCCGATCGGCATCGACACCGAGCCCAGCACACCCACACCCAGGCTGGCGGAGGTGTTGGATTTCTTCAGGGTGTAGCGGTCCTGCAGGGCGTTGGCGAACATGGTCGAACGCTGCTTGTCGCCCATGTCGGGCACACAGGTGATGTTGAAGCTGATCTGCATGTGGTTTTCGGCATTCTGCTGGAAGCTCTTGTTGCCGGCGACCTGGTTGGCGTCACTGCTGGTGATGATGTAGCCCTGGCTGAGCAGCGCGCGCCTGGCAGCTTCGCAGGTACTTGCCTCACTGACCGGGAAGCTGCGCGAAAAAGTGCCGGAGTCATCGAAGTTCTCATGCTCGTAGACAGCGGCTTTTTTCGAGGAGCAGCCGGAAACGCCCGCCAGCACAAGGGCCAGCCCGAGCGCGCCATAGACGGTTGATCTAGACATTGCCAATTCCGGGAAGAAACGAATGGGGCGTATTGTGCATCACATCGATCACCTGCTGAAACCATTGATCGGTGAAGAGTGTGTCAGTTGGGTGTATTTGATGACCCGTAGCCTCTGATGAGGCAGAAACGAAAAAAGCGACCCTAGGGTCGCTTTCTTGTTGCCTCAAGGTGTTCAAGGGACCTCGAGGCGAATATGGCGCAGCGGACGGGACTCGAACCCGCGACCCCCGGCGTGACAGGCCGGTATTCTAACCGACTGAACTACCGCTGCGTAACATTCGGGTTTGCACCCGATTGAAACTGGGATCCAGATTTTCAAGCGCTCATGGCGCGAAAACCAGGAACGAAAAAAGAGCACTTTCTCTTTTCGTCTTGCTTCGAGCTGTTCAAGGGACTCGACGCGAAGATGGCGCAGCGGACGGGACTCGAACCCGCGACCCCCGGCGTGACAGGCCGGTATTCTAACCGACTGAACTACCGCTGCGTATCGTTCAGGCTTTCGCCTGATTGAAACTGGGATCTGGCCTTGCGGCCTCAGACCGGTGTGAACACCCATCTGGAGAAGAATGGCGCGGCGGACGGGACTCGAACCCGCGACCCCCGGCGTGACAGGCCGGTATTCTAACCGACTGAACTACCGCCGCGCATAGCTGGACTTGCGTCCTGTTTCTCTCTGCCAGCGTGCCTTTTGCAAAGCACTCTGTACTAGAAACGTTCTCAGGAAGTGGTGGGTGATGACGGGATCGAACCGCCGACCCTCTGCTTGTAAGGCAGATGCTCTCCCGGCTGAGCTAATCACCCCCGCGATGTTGCTTGTTGCGTTTGCTTCGCTGAGGCCGCGAAATTTACGCAGGTACCGATGCTAAGTCAATACCCCCATTGAATTTTTTTTCAAAAAGGGGAAAAACGCTCTGCTTCACCACTGGCATTTCGGTTGTTCGCACCGGCCCTTTCGCGGGCAAGCCCGCTCCTACAGATAAGCCCGGCTTTTAAAACCAGCGGTGAACCTGTGGGAGTAGGCTTGCCCGCGAAAGGGCCGGTACAGGCAAAAACAAGAAAGGGACCTTTCGGTCCCCTTCTCAGTTCAAGCACAAGCCTCAGGTGTAGATCATCTTGCGCGTCATGCCGCCATCGACCACAAACTCCTGGCCAGTGACGAACCCCGCCTGGCGCGACAGCAACCACGCCACCAATGCCGCGACATCCTCCACCGTCCCTACCCTGCCTGCCGGGTGCTGGGCATGGTCGGCTTCGCTCAACGGCTCCGCCCGTCGCTGCGATGGATCACGAGCATCGATCCAACCCGGGCTGACGGCATTGACGCGAATCTCCGGCCCCAGGCTCATGGCCAGCGCATGGGTCAACGCCATCAGGCCACCCTTGCTTGCCGCATAGGCTTCAGTATCCGGCTCGGATTGACGGGCACGGGTGGAGGTCAGGTTGACGATGGCGCCACCGTGGGCACGCAGGTAAGGCGCACAATGCTTGGCCAGCAGCATCGGGCCATTGAGGTTGACCGCCAGCACACGGTTCCACTGGGCCAACGACAGGCTTTCCAGTGTCTGGTTGTGCGGGTTGGCGATGGCCGCGTTGCTGACCAGCGCGTCCAGCCGACCAAATTGCCCCAACACTTCGGAAACCCCGGCACTGACCTGGGCTTCGTCGGCCACATCCATGCAGATGAACCAGGCGTTGTCGCCCAGCGCCTTGGCGACCTTGGCGCCACGCTGGCGATCCAGGTCGCTGAGCACCACCTGCCAGCCTTCGCAGATCAGCCAGGCGGCGATGCCCAGGCCGATGCCGCGGGCGGCACCGGTCACCAGGGCTACCCGACCATTGTGGTCGGGTTCGCCAGCCTTCCAGTCGATCACAGCGCCGCCAGGCCGCGCGCCAGGTCCGCTTGCAAGTCGGCCAGGTCTTCCAGGCCGACAGCGACACGGATGAGGCTGTCACGGATCCCCGCCGCTTCACGCTCCTGCGGCGTCAGGCGACCGTGGGAGGTGGTTGCGGGGTGGGCGATGGTGGTCTTGCTGTCGCCCAGGTTGGTGGTGATCGAGATGACGCGAGTGGCGTCGATGAAGCGCCAGGCGCCCTCCTTGCCCCCCTTGACCTCGAAGCTGACCACCGCACCGAAGCCACTCATCTGGCGCTTGGCCAGCTCGTGCTGCGGATGGCTCGGCAAGCCGGCGTAGTGAACCTTCTCCACACCGTCCTGGCGCTCCAGCCACTCGGCCAGCGCCTGGGCGCTCTGGCAATGCGCACGCATGCGCAACTTGAGGGTTTCCAGGCCCTTGGTGAAGACCCAGGCGTTGAACGGGCTCAGGGTCGGGCCAGCGGTGCGCAGGAAACCCACCACTTCCTTCATCTGTTCGCTGCGCCCCGCCACCACACCGCCCATGCAACGGCCCTGGCCGTCGATGAATTTGGTCGCCGAGTGGAACACGATGTCGGCACCGAGCTTGAGCGGTTGCTGCAATGCCGGCGTGCTGAAGCAGTTGTCCACCACCAGCATGGCGCCACGGGCATGGGCGATCTCGGCCAACGCCGGGATATCCACCAGCTCGGCCAGCGGGTTGGACGGCGACTCGACGACCAGCAGCTTGGTGTTGGTCCTGATGGCCTGCTCCCAGCCGCCCAGGTCGGCCAGCGGCACATAGTCCACCTGCACACCGAAACGCTTGAAGTACTTCTCGAACAGACTGATGGTCGAGCCGAATACACTTTGCGACACCAGCACATGGTCACCGGCACTGCACAGCGACATCACCACGGCGAGCAACGCCGACATGCCGGTGGAGGTGGCCACGGCCTGCTCGGCACCCTCCATTGCAGCCAGGCGCTCCTCGAAGGCGCGCACGGTCGGGTTGGTATAGCGCGAATAGACGTTGCCCGGTGTTTCGCCAGCAAAGCGCGCAGCGGCATCGGCAGCCGTGCGGAAGACATAGCTGGAGGTCAGGAACAGCGCTTCGCTGTGCTCGGCCTCCGGCGTGCGGTTCTGACCGGCGCGCACCGCCAGGGTGTCGAAACCGACACCCTCGAGGTCACTGTCCAGTCGACCGGCATCCCATTGTTCGGTCATGCCGTCGCTCCCAAATCAGTTGTTGTAGAGGTCGATGATCGCGCTGACGGCCTGGGTCTTCACCTTGGCCAGGTCGTTACGGGCCTGCTCGATGCGATCGAGGTAGGCTTCGTCGATGTCGCCGGTGACGTACTCACCGTTGAACACCGCGCAATCGAAGTGCTCGATCTTGATCTTGCCGCCACCGACCGATTCGATCAGGTCCGGCAGGTCCTGGTAGATCAGCCAGTCGGCGCCGATCAACTCGGCCACCTGTTCGGTGGTACGGTTGTGGGCGATCAGTTCGTGAGCGCTCGGCATGTCGATGCCGTAGACGTTGGGGTAGCGTACCGCAGGTGCCGCGGAGCAGAAGTAGACGTTCTTGGCCCCGGCTTCGCGGGCCATCTGGATGATCTGCTTGCAGGTGGTGCCGCGCACGATCGAGTCGTCCACCAGCATCACGTTCTTGCCGCGGAATTCCAGCTCGATGGCGTTGAGCTTCTGGCGTACCGATTTCTTGCGCGCAGCCTGGCCGGGCATGATGAAGGTACGGCCGATATAGCGGTTCTTGACGAAGCCTTCGCGGAACTTGACGCCCAGGTGGTTGGCCAGTTCCAGCGCCGCGGTGCGGCTGGTGTCTGGGATCGGGATGACCACGTCGATATCGTGGTCCGGGCGCTCGCGCTGGATCTTCTCGGCCAGCTTCTCGCCCATGCGCAGGCGCGCCTTGTACACCGAGACGCCGTCGATGATCGAATCCGGGCGGGCCAGGTACACATGCTCGAAGATGCACGGCTGCAGTTTCGGGTTCTCGGCGCACTGTTTGGTGAACATCTGGCCTTCTTCGGTGATGTACACCGCTTCGCCCGGCGCCAGGTCGCGGATCAGGGTGAAGCCGAGCACGTCCAGGGCCACGCTTTCCGAGGCGATCATGTACTCGACGCCTTCGTCGGTGTGACGCTGGCCGAAGACCACCGGGCGGATGCCGTTGGGGTCGCGGAAGCCGACGATGCCATAGCCGGTGATCATCGCGACCACGGCATAACCACCGACACAGCGGCTGTGCACGTGGGAGACAGCGGCGAACACGTCCTCTTCGGTCGGTTGCAGCTTGCCGCGCACGGCCAACTCGTGGGCGAACACGTTCAGCAGCACTTCGGAGTCGGAGTTGGTGTTGACGTGGCGCAGGTCGGACTCGTAGATCTCCTTGGCCAACTGCTCGACGTTGGTCAGGTTGCCGTTGTGCGCCAGGGTGATGCCGTAGGGCGAGTTGACGTAGAACGGCTGGGCCTCGGCCGAGGTGGAACTGCCGGCGGTCGGGTAGCGCACGTGACCGATGCCGATGCTGCCGACCAGGCGCTGCATGTGGCGCTGCTGGAAGACGTCGCGCACCAGGCCGTTATCCTTGCGCAGGAACAACCGGCCGTCATGGCTGGTCACGATACCGGCAGCGTCCTGGCCGCGGTGCTGGAGGACCGTAAGCGCGTCATACAGCGCCTGATTGACGTTCGACTTACCGACGATACCGACGATGCCACACATGCGACGCAACCCCTACTTTGATGAAACTTGAGTGAAGAGCGCTCAGGGCTTGCTCGGCCCGAGCAGCTGCTCCTTGAACGGAAGGTCAACGGGTGCGCTGACCCCACTGGACATCCACTGGCCGCCGAACCCGAGTATGAGGTTCTTCGACCAGTCGGCTACCAATAGAAATTGTGGTATCAGGCGTGATTCCTGCCACCACGGATCCTGTTGCACCGGCCCCAGGCTGAGCAGCCCGACGGCCACCACCACCAGCAAGCCCCCGCGCGCGGCGCCAAAGGCCATGCCGAGGAAGCGATCGGTGCCGGACAACCCGGTCACGCGAATCAGCTCGCCGATGAGGAAGTTGAGCATCGCCCCGACCAGCAGCGTGGCGACGAAAAGAATGGCACAGCCGGCAATGACCCGCGCGGACGGGGTCTGGATGTAGCTTTCCAGATACTGCGAGAGCGAGCCGCCGAACATCCAGGCCACCGCGCCGGCGACAATCCAGATGAGCAGGGACAAGGCCTCCTTGACGAAGCCGCGCTTGAGACTGATCAGTGAGGAAATGGCGACGATCGCGATGATCGCCCAATCAACCCAGGTAAATGCCACGGTGCTGCCTGCCGACGTTTGAGGCGGCGCATTTTACCAGAGCGAAGGGCTTGGGGTAAGCGGAATGTCAGGAGTTTGAAGGGCTGCAGGCTGACTCAGGGGACAGCTTTGCGGGTTTGAAATCCCGCACTTTCTGTAGGAGCGGCTTTAGCCGCGAAGCAGACAGCGCGGTGCCAGGCACCCGCTGCGCGGGTGATCGCGGCTAAAGACGCCCCTACAGAGGTTGCATCAGATCAATGGGGGCTACAGCGGCTAACCGCGCTCTGGCTGGAAGCGCACCACGATGCCCTTGAGGTTTTGCTGGCGATTGATCACATCACGCAGGCGCTCGGCCTCAGCACGCTCGATCAACGGCCCGACGAATACCCGGTTCATGCCATCCGCCGAACGGATGTAGGCGTTGTAGCCCTGGCTACGAAGGGTCTTCTGCAGGCTTTCGGCCCCAGCCCGATTCGACAGACTGGCCAGCTGGATCGACCAGCTCACCGGCAGGCCGTTGGCATCGATCTTCGATGGCGCTACAGGCTTGGCCACAGGGGCGGCAGGCGCCACTGTCGGCGCTGGCGCCGGGCGGGGCTCGACCTTCGGCGCCGCAGGAGCCGGCACCGGCGCCTGCGGCTTGGGCTGTACTGGCTGCACGGCGGGCGCGGGCGCGATCGGCTGGCTTGGCGCAGTCACCGGCACCGCGGACTCATTGACCACCACCGGCGGTTGCTCGCCTGGGTCCGGCAATGGTTGCGGCTCAGGCACCGCCACAGGCTCGACCTGCACCTGGGGCAGGCTTGGCATGGCCGGCGCCTCCGGCGCCTCGACACGCACCTGGCGCATCTCGTCCTCACGGGTGAACAGCATCGGCAGGAAGATCACCGCCAGCGCCACCAGCACCAGCGCACCGACCATGCGCTGCTTCATCCCTTTATCCAGCACTGCCATCTACTCCATCCTCGAGGGCTTGCCGCTCAAGCCAGGCCAGAGCCTCGCCGACGCAGAAAAACGAACCGAACAGCAGGATCTGATCATCTGCCGTCGCCTGGGCGCACTGCCCCTCCAGGGCAGCATCGACGCTGGCGTAAGACTTCACTGGCGCACCGAGGTTCGTCAAGGCGCCGGCCAGTTCTGCTGCCGGACGGCTGCGCGCAGTGGCCAGCGGAGCCACCGCCCATTCATCGACCAGCCCTCGCAACGACGCAAGCACACCGTCCAGGTCCTTGTCTGCAAGCAAGCCAAATACCGCCAGGCGCCGACCTTTGAGCGGCCGCGTCGCCAGACGACGCGCCAGGTACTCGGCAGCATGCGGGTTATGGCCGACATCCAGCAAAAGCTCTATGCGCTTGCCGTTGAAGTGCAACGCTCGCCTGTCGAGACGCCCGGTGATGCGAGTATCCAGCAACGCCTGGCGCACCCGCGCCTCATCCCAGTGCACATCCATGAGGAGGAAGGCCTGCAAGGCGAGCGCCGCGTTTTCCATGGGCAGGTCGAGCAGCGGCAGGTCGCGCAGCTCGACGACGGAGCCGTCCAGCCGGCTGCCTCGCCACTGCCAGTGGCTGTCGGTGCTGGCCAGGTCGAAATCGCGCCCCCTCAGGAAGAACGGACAAGCCAGCTCACGCACCTTGTCGAGCAAGGGTTGCGGCGGGTCGAGATCACCACACAACGCAGGCTTGCCCTGACGGAAGATGCCGGCCTTTTCGAAGGCGACCGACTCACGGGTATCACCCAGGTAGTCGACATGGTCGACACCGATACTGGTGACCAATGAAACGTCGGCATCCACCAGGTTGACCGCATCCAGCCGACCGCCCAGGCCGACTTCGAGCACCACGGCATCCAGTTCGGACTGTTTGAACAGCCAGAACGCCGCGAGGGTGCCCATCTCGAAATAGGTCAGCGAAACATCGCCACGCGCTGCCTCGACAGCGGTGAAAGCCTCGCACAACTGCTCATCGCCAGCCTCGATGCCATCGATGAGCACGCGCTCGTTGTAGCGCAGCAGGTGCGGAGAGCTGTACACCCCCACCTTGAGCCCCTGGGCGCGCAACAGCGTAGCCACGAAAGCGCAGGTCGAACCCTTGCCATTGGTGCCGGTGACCGTCACCACGCGAGGCGCCAGTTTGCCCAGGCCCAGGCGCGCAAGCACCTGCTGCGAGCGCTCCAGCCCCATGTCGATGGCCGAAGGGTGCAGCTGTTCGAGGTAGGCGAGCCAGTCGCCCAGGGAACGCTGGCTCATCACGCGACCGCAGCGACTTCTTTGGCGGCTTCCGGCGTGGGCTGGCCAGTCATCTGCGCCAACAGGCGAGCCAGGCGCGGACGCAGTTCTTCACGGGAGATGATCAGGTCGATGGCGCCGTGCTCCAGCAGGAACTCGCTGCGCTGGAAGCCTTCCGGCAGCTTCTCGCGCACGGTCTGCTCGATCACGCGCGGGCCAGCGAAGCCGATCAGCGCCTTGGGTTCACCGACGATCACGTCGCCGAGCATCGCCAGGCTGGCGGAAACACCGCCGTAGACCGGGTCGGTCAGCACCGAGATGAACGGAATGCCTTCTTCGCGCAGGCGCGCCAGCACCGCGGAGGTCTTGGCCATCTGCATCAGCGAGATCAGCGCTTCCTGCATGCGCGCACCGCCGGAGGCGGAGAAGCAGATCATCGGGCAACGGTTTTCCAGGGCGTAGTTGGCGGCGCGCACGAAGCGCTCACCGACGATGGCGCCCATCGAGCCACCCATGAAGGAGAACTCGAAGGCGCTGACCACGACCGGCAGGCCCATCAGGTTGCCGCTCATGGAGATCAGCGCGTCTTTCTCGCCGGTCTGCTTCTGCGCGGCGGTCAGGCGGTCCTTGTACTTCTTGCCGTCACGGAATTTCAGGCGGTCGACCGGCTCCAGGTCGGCGCCAAGCTCAGCGCGACCGTCCTTGTCGAGGAAGATGTCGATACGCGCACGTGCGCCGATGCGCATGTGGTGGTTGCACTTGGGGCAGACGTCGAGGGTCTTTTCCAGCTCCGGGCGGTACAGCACGGCTTCGCAGGACGGGCACTTGTGCCACAGGCCTTCGGGCACCGAGCTCTTCTTCACCTCGGAACGCATGATCGAAGGGATCAGTTTGTCTACCAACCAGTTGCTCATGCTTTCTCTCTCCAGTATCGGCGGGCGGCGGGCCTGGAATTACCGGCCCCACCCCTGCCCTTGAGCTCAAATTCTGCTGTCAAACGACGATGGGCCGGCCATGGATTCGCCACGCACCGCCCCATCTCCAATTTTTACGCCGATGCCTGGGCCGGCCTCATGGCCTGGCAGCATCGGGCTGCGAAAGCTATGGACGATGGCGCGCGGCCAGCCGTCACATCCGCCCTCACGCCTGTTTCACCGCGCGCATGAAGGCGTTGATCTTCGCGGCGTCCTTGATGCCCTTCTGCAGCTCGACACCGCCGCTGACATCCACCGCATACGGGCGTACCTGGCGGATGGCCTCGGCGACGTTGTCGGCCGACAGGCCACCGGCAAGGATGATCGGTTTGCTCAGGTGCTGCGGAATCAAAGACCAGTCGAAGGACTCTCCGGTTCCTCCCGGCACGCCCGGTACATAGGCGTCCAGCAGGATGCCGCTGGCACCAGCGTAGTGTTTGCAGGCGGCCTGCAGATCGTCACCAGGGCGCACGCGCAGGGCCTTGATCCAGGGCCGGTGATACCCCTCGCAGTCGGCCGGGGTTTCATCGCCGTGGAACTGTAGCAGGTCCAGCGGAACCACTTCGAGGATCTCGTTGAGCTCGCAACGGCTGGCATTGACGAACAGCCCCACGGTGGTCACGAACGGTGGCAGCTGCGAGATGATTGCCCGGGCCTGGCGCACATCCACCGCGCGCGGGCTCTTCGCATAGAAGACGAAGCCGATGGCATCGGCACCGGCCTCGACGGCCGCCAGGGCGTCCTCTAAGCGGGTAATCCCGCAGATCTTGCTGCGCACGTTGCTCATGGAGGGCGAACCTTGAGTGATCGGTGAAAGGCCCGATGTTAGCAAATGACTTTTGGCCCGTCAGTCTGCCAGGGCCTCGTAGCCGGTAAGAAAGTGTGGGCCGATGTAACGCTGCGGCAACACGTACTCTTGCGGGTACTCCACCTGGACCAGGTACAGGCCGTACGGGTGGGCCGTCACCCCGCCCTCCCGGCGGTTTCGCCCCTCCAGCACCTCGCGCGCCCACTCCACCGGCCGCTCGCCGGCACCGATGGTCATCAGCACGCCGGCGATGTTGCGCACCATGTGATGCAGGAAGGCGGTGGCGCGCACATCCAGCACGATCATCTGGCCGTGGCGAGTGACGCGCAGGTGGTGGATATGCTTGATCGGCGACTTGGCCTGGCACTGGCTGGCGCGGAAGGCGCTGAAGTCATGGGTGCCGAGCAAATACTGCGCAGCTTCGGCCATGCGCGCCACATCCAGTGGCCGGTGGTTCCAGGTTACTTCCTCAGCCAGATGCGCCGGGCGGATCGGATCGTTGTAGATCACATAGCGGTAGCGCCGTGCCGTGGCCTTGAAGCGGGCATGAAAATGCGCCGGCATGGGCGCGGACCAGACCACACTGATGTCGTGGGGCAGGTTGAAGTTGGTGCCCAGGGTCCAGGCGCGCTCGTCGCGCACCGCGCGGGTGTCGAAGTGCACGATCTGCCCGCAACCGTGCACGCCGGCATCGGTGCGCCCCGCGCATACCACCGAGATCGGCTCGTTGGCCACCTTCGACAGCGCTTGCTCCAGGGCCTGCTGAACACTGGGCACGCCGCTGGCCTGGCGCTGCCAGCCGCGGTAGCGCGAGCCCTTGTATTCCACGCCCAGGGCGATGCGGGTGTAGCCTTCGGCCGCCGATTCGGCGGCGGCGGTGTCGATGATATCCAAGAGCGGAAAACCTGATGATGAAACGAAAGGCGGGCAGTATACCGGCAAACCACGCAAGGGCCGAAATGATCGCGGGGCAAGCCCGCTCCCACGCTTACCTCCGAAAGAGAGCAGCGGGAGCGGGCTTGCCCCGCGATGTGTAACGCTGCGTCAGACCAGGCGCGAGAGCATCTCGCTAGCTTCCTGGCGCTGGCTGTCATCGCCATCCTTGACCACCTCGTCGAGGATGTCGCGGGCGCCCTGGTGGTCACCCATGTCGATGTAGGCGCGTGCCAGGTCGAGCTTGGTGGCCACTTCGTCAGCGCCGGAGAAGAAGTCGAAGTCCAGGTCATCCAGCGGCTCAGGCTCCTGGGCCGCGTCCTCGGCAGTGAACTGCGGCTCCAGCGACGGCGACTCGAGGTTCTGCGACAGCTTGTCGAGCTCGGCGTTGACGTCATCCAGCTCCGAAGCGAAGTTCTTCGCCGCCGGCGAATCGTCGTCCAGGGACAGCGACAGGTCGAAGTCGTCCGGCAGCTCCAACTCGGAGATCGGGTCGAATTCTGGAATAGCGTCGAAGGCCGCCAGTTCGGCCGCCACGTCCACCGGCGCTTCCTCGGTGCTGGCCGGGGCGGCAGGCTCACCGACGTCGAGGTCGAACTCGGCGAGGTCGTCGACGCTCTGCGGCTCTGGCTCCGACTGTGCCTGGGCCTGTGCCAGCAACGCTTCGAAGTCATCGTCGGCATCGGTCTCGGCCACCGGTGCCGTTTCAGCTTCGAGCGCGGCTTCCAGCGGTGCGGTGTCGTCCAGCACCGGCAGGTCGAATGGCTCGTCGGCCGGCAGATCGTCGCCCAGGCTCAGGTCGAAGGCGCTATCAAGGTCATCCTGTTCGGGCGCCTGGGACAGTTCGGATTCCAACTCGGGCTCGAGCGACGCAGCCGGCTCAGGCTCCGGAGCAGGCTCAACCTGTGGCTCTGGCTCGACCTCTGCCACGGGCGCTGCCGGCTCCTGGTCCTGCAGCAGTTCCTGAACATATTGCTCGTCCAGTTCTGCGGCCAATGCTGCCGCGCCAGCGGCGCCTGCGGCCACGGCCGCAACCCCCAGCATGCCGGGGTAACGCTCCTTGAGCGAGGCGACCTCGGCCTGGCTGGCGTCGCTGGGCGCCAGCTTGCGCTCCTGGTCGACGAACGCGGTCTGGTCACCCTGGCGGGCATAGACTTCCATCAATTTCAGGCGCAGGTCACTGCGCTGCGGCTCGGACGCCACGGCAGCCTCGAGCAGATCGGCGGCATGGTTGAGGCGGCCACGGGCAATGCTTTCATCGACCTCGGCGAACAACGCAGCACGCGGATCCTGGACCGGCTCGGCGGCGACCACCGGCAGCGGCTTCTCCGCTGCGGTGGCGGCAGCGGCCGAGGCGGCCACGACGGCAGGCGACAGGGTTACGCTGGGCGCCGAAACGTCCAGCCCTTCGAAACTGCTTGGCGGCAGGTCCAGGTCCGGGCCACGCTCGCCTTCCTCGGACAACGCCCGGGCCATGCGCAGGTGCTTCTCGGCTTCCTGCTGGGCCTTGCGCTTGCGCGCCAGGAGCAGCAGCAGCAACAGCAAGACCAGGAACGCGGAACCAGCAACCAGCCCCAGCAACAGCGGGTTGCCCAGCAACTGGTCGAGCATGCCCGGCTCTTCTGCGACAGGGGCTTCGGTGGCTGGCTCTGGCGCCGGCGCGGTGTCGACCGCGGCAGGTGCCGGGGCGACTACTGGCTCGGCCGGGGTCAGCTGGGCGGTTACCGCCGGCTGGGCCGGGGCTGGCTCGCCAGGCAAGGCGGCGGGCGGCTCAGGCTGCGCCGCGCCCTGCGCCTCGAGGCGTGCCAACTGGTCGTTCTTCAGCTGGATCAGACGCTGCAGCTTGTCCAGCTGGCTCTGCAGGTCGACCATCCGGCTCTTGAGCTCATCGTTGTCACGACGACTGGTATCCAGGCTTTCCTGGGCAACGGCCAGTTTGTCGTTGATCGCCTTGGCGTCACCGGCAGCACCCTTGCCGCCTGGGGATACCAGACGCAGGTTGTCGCCCTGGGCAATACGCGCAGGCGCCGCGCCAGCCTCGCCACGACGGGTGGCATCCAGTTGGCGGGCACGCGGCCCCAGGCGCCGCCCTTCGCGCCAGGCAGCGTACTGCTCGGCGACTTCGCGGTTGGCCTCGGGCCGGGGAATGTTCTGGATCTGCTGCTGGTCGGGCAGGCGCAGGACCTGGCCGATCTTGAGCTGGTTGATGTTGTTGCCGATGAAAGCATCGGGGTTCAACGCCTGAATAGCCAGCATGGTCTGCTGGACCGAGCCGCCATGGGTGTTGCGCGCAGCGATCTGCCAGAGGGTGTCGCGGCGCTTGGTGGTGTAGCTGCCCGCACTCACGGCCGGGTTGATGTTGGCCTGGGTCGGCTGGCTACCCTGGGCTTGGGCCTGGTCGAGCAGCACACTGTAGTCGCGCAGCAAGCGCCCCTGCGGCCACATGACCTGGACCAGGAACTTGACCACTGGCTCCGGCAGCGGCTTGCTCGAGGTAACCCGTAGCACACTCTTGCCGTTGGGCGTGAGCACCGGCGTGAAGGTGAGGTCTTCGAGGTACGCCGGCAGCGGCACCCCGGCCTTGGCGAAGTCTTCCGGCGAGGCCAGGCTGGGCGCCATTTCCGCGGCGGTCAGGTCGCGCACATCGAGCAGTTCGATCTCGGCATCCAGCGGCTGGTTCTGCGCCGACTTGAGGGTCAGCTCCCCCAACCCCAGGGCATTTGCCACGCCGGACGACAGCGCCGAGGCTGCCGCGATGGCCAGAACCAGTTTGCGAATTCGAAGCATGAACTCTTCCCTTGTATGAACGGTCCCGAAAACCCAGTCGCGGTGTAGGACAAAATTGCTCGCAGTATCTTTTACGCCATGTGTTTAATCAACAATTGCGCCACCTGCACGGCGTTCAGCGCCGCGCCCTTGCGCACATTGTCGGTGGTCAGCCAGAGGTTGAGCTGCTCATCCTCGTCGACGCCACGGCGTACACGACCAACATAGACCACGTCTTGGCCCACTGCGTCACCCACCGGGGTCGGATAATCGCCTGGCTCGACCAGTTCGAGGCCGTCGGCCGTCTCCAGCGCGGCGTTGACCGCGTCCAGATCGACCGGACGACGGCTCTGTACCGCCACACTGAAGCTATCGCCGAAAAACACCGGGACTTGAATGCAGGTCACGGAAATCTTCAGTTGCGGCATGCCCAGCAGCTGATGCAGCTCCGTGACCAGGCGTCGCTCGACAGTCGTGTGGCCCTGCTCGTCGGGTGCGCCCACCTGGGGCAACACATTGAAGGCCACCTGGCGATCAAAGAAACGTGGCTCCAATGGCCGCGCGTTAAGCAGCTCGGCGGTCTGGCGTGCCAGTTCGCTGACCGCCTCCCGGCCCTGCGCCGACACGGCCAGGCAGGCATTGACCTGTACCCGCTCGATATCGAGCAATGCCTTCAGCGGTGCCAATGCCACGGCCAGGGCCACGGCACCCGAGCTGGGGCTGGTGATCAGCGCAGGCATCGCCAGACCCGCCACCCGCTCGCCATTCGCCTCGGGAACCACGGCCTGAGCGCCATCCAATGCACCCGACAGATCGATGACGGCGCAACCGGCTGCTTGCGCCTTGGGCGCGAAGCTGCGGCTGACGGCCGGGCTGGCGGCGAAGAACACCAGCTTTACCTGGGTGAAATCGAAACTGTCCACTTCGCGCACACGCAGCTTCTTGCCGGCGAACATGACATTGCTGCCGGCTGATTCCATGCTGGCCAGCAGGTGCAGGGTCGCCACCGGGAACGCCAGCTCCTCGAGGATCTGCACGAGGGTTTCACCGACAGTGCCGGTGGCGCCGACGACGGCGATATCAAGGGGGGTGGTCATGGCTTCGGTTCCTTCTGCGGGTACGGCGGGGGCGGCACTTTACTTGGATTGTAGGGCGCTGGGTACCCGGAAGAGGTTTCTGGTGAAGCGCGGTGCTTTCAAGGTGTTCGCCGGGAGAGTAGCAGCGGTATTGAGATCGAGCGCCGCCCGCGCGGCGCATCGCGGATGAATCCGCTCCTACATTCGTTGCAACGTGACCATGACCGATAGGCCATGGTTGTTCGCCCTGTTTGTACGACGCGCAATTCCGGCTGGTGCTTCTGCCACCCCACCTGTCTCAGGCATTGCGCCAAGGCTGGCAACCATAGCCTGGCAGGTGCGGCACGTTGCAACAGATGTGGGAGCGGATTCATCCGCGATGCGCCGCGCGGGCGGCGCTCGATCTCATAGACACTGGACCTCTAACGTCGAACACCTTGAAAAGCCAAACACCCAGGCAAAAAAAAGCCCGCCAGTGTGAGAGCGGGCAAGGACCTACGAAGATTCATCTAGCGACCAACTAGCTTCCACGATAGGTCGAGTAACTGTACGGCGAGATCAGCAGCGGCACGTGGTAGTGCTCCTGGTTCTGGTCGATGCCAAAGCGCAGCACGACGACGTCGAGGAACGCGGTATCCGGCAGCTTCACGCCGCGGGCACGGTAGTAGTCCCCTGCGCTGAACTGCAGCTGGTACACGCCGGTACGATAATCGTCACCCTGCAACAGTGGCGCGTCGACGCGGCCATCGCTGTTGGTCAGGGCAGTGTTCACCAGCTCCAGCTGCTGGCCTTCGACGCGGTACAGCTCGACCTTGATCGAGCTGCCCGGGCAGCCGTGAGCGGCATCCAGTACGTGTGTGGTCAAACGTCCCATTTGCTAATCGCCTCTTGTCGTATGCGTGGGCAAAAAATACACGGCACTTACCGGGCGGCAAGGCCAACGGCGTGCGGGAATGGCGCCATTAAGACAGTTTAGCGATAAATTGTACACAATTTTTTCAGCCATCCCGCCTGACCGCCCACCTAGCTCCGCCCACCCTCCTATATAAAGCCCACCCATCTTGAACTCAGGCCGGGTAACGACGCCCCTGTCATTAACTGACCAATCGGGCAAGTTTCTTGCAAGCCATTCCAAGGCGACAAATGGGAAGAAATGCGGAAAAACAGGCTTACAAAAGAATTGAGAAGTTGTATACAATCAGCCCATCCGGTGGTGCGACATCCCGACGCGGCTCCGCCCACCACCCGCATTAACGTACAAGAAGGAAGACTGCAGTGAGCGCTGACTACCCTCGCGACCTGATCGGTTACGGCAACAACCCACCTCATCCGCAATGGCCGGGGAATGCCCGCATTGCGCTGTCCTTCGTGCTCAACTACGAGGAAGGTGGCGAGCGCAACATCCTGCACGGCGACAAGGAATCCGAAGCCTTCCTCTCCGAAATGGTCGCCGCCCAGCCACTCCAGGGCCAGCGCAACATGAGCATGGAGTCGCTCTACGAGTACGGCAGCCGCGCCGGCGTCTGGCGCCTGCTCAAGCTGTTCAAGGACAGCGGCGTGCCGCTGACCATCTTCGCCGTGGCCATGGCCGCCCAGCGCCACCCCGACGTGATCCGTGCCATGGCACAGGCCGGCCACGAGATCTGCAGCCACGGCTACCGCTGGATCGACTACCAGAACATGGACGAGGCGCAGGAGCGCGAGCACATGCTCGAGGCCATCCGCATCCTCACCGAGATCACCGGCGAACGCCCAGTGGGCTGGTACACCGGCCGCACCGGCCCGAACACCCGGCGCCTGGTGATGGAGGAAGGTGGCTTCCTCTACGACAGCGACACCTACGACGACGACCTGCCCTACTGGGAACCCAACAACCCGACCGGCAAACCGCACCTGGTGATCCCCTACACCCTGGACACCAACGACATGCGCTTCACCCAGGTACAGGGCTTCAACTGCGGCGAGCAGTTCTACCAATACCTCAAAGACGCCTTCGACGTGCTCTACGCCGAAGGTGCCGACGCCCCGAAAATGCTCTCGATCGGCCTGCACTGCCGCCTGGTCGGCCGCCCGGCGCGCCTGGCCGCGCTCAAGCGCTTCGTCGACTACGCCAAGAGCCACGAGCAGGTCTGGTTCGCCCGTCGCGTGGATATCGCCCGCCACTGGCACGCCACCCACCCGTACAAGAAAGAGAACGCCTGATGACCGCCTTCAACACCCTCAAGCCCTCCACCCTGGACCGCACCGCCTTCGTCGAGGCCTTCGCCGACATCTACGAGCACTCGCCGTGGGTCGCCGAAAAAGCCTATGACCTGGGGCAACTGGCCGAGCTGGACGATATCGAGGCGCTGCACCAGCGCATGAGCGACATCCTGCTCAGCGCCAACCAGGCGGATCAGCTGGCACTGATCAACGCGCACCCGGACCTCGCCGGCAAGGCCGCCATCCAGGGCGAGTTGACCGAGTCGAGCACCCACGAGCAAGCCGGTGCCGGCATCCACCAGTGCACCACTGAGGAGTTCGCCCGCTTCACCGAGCTGAACGATACCTACAAGGCCAAGTTCCAGTTCCCGTTCATCATGGCGGTGAAAGGCAGCAACCGGCACCAGATCCTCGCCGCCTTCGAAAAACGCATCCACAACGACAAGGATGCCGAATTCAAGGAAGCCCTGGCGCAGATCAACCTGATCGCCCTGTTCCGCCTGCTGCAGCTTTGAGGGTTGTCGCCCGGCCTGGCCCGAGTGCCTGACACCCAGGGCCTGCCGAGGCAAGACGGCCCACCCTATTTCAAGAACAACGAACATAGAAGAGATAACCGCATGCGCACCCTGATGATCGAGCCCCTGACCAAAGAAGCCTTCGCCCCGTTCGGTGACGTGATCGAAACCGACGGCAGCGACCACTTCATGATCAACAACGGCTCGACCATGCGCTTCCACAAGCTCGCCACGGTCGAGACCGCCGAGCCTGAAGACAAGGCGATCATCAGCATCTTCCGCGCCGACGCGCTGGAGATGCCGCTGACCGTGCGCATGCTGGAACGCCATCCGCTGGGCAGCCAGGCTTTCATCCCGCTGCTCGGCAACCCCTTTCTGATCGTGGTCGCGCCAGTTGGCGATGCACCTGTATCAGGCTTGGTCCGTGCCTTCCGCAGTAATGGCAGGCAGGGCGTCAATTACCATCGCGGCGTCTGGCACCACCCGGTGCTGACGATCGAAAAGCGGGATGATTTCCTGGTGGTTGATCGCAGTGGCTCCGGCAACAACTGCGATGAGCATTACTTCCCCGAGGAACAGATGTTGATCCTCAATCCCCACCAATAAGAAAGGGTCGGTCATCGATGGGGTGACCGGCGAGAGGTAAATACTGTGGAAGCACACCTTCACGAATGGCTGAACCTGAGCATTCGCTGGGTTCACATGATCACCGGCGTCGCCTGGATCGGTGCATCGTTCTATTTTGTCTGGCTGGAGAACCACCTGAACCGCAGCAACCCGCGCGATGGGTTGTCGGGTGATCTCTGGGCCATCCACGGTGGCGGCATCTACCACCTGGAAAAATACAAGCTGGCACCCCCGAAAATGCCCGAGAACCTGCACTGGTTCAAATGGGAGGCCTACTTCACCTGGATGTCCGGGATCGCCCTGCTGTGCGTGGTGTTCTACTGGAACCCTGCGCTTTACCTGCTGGCACCGGGCAGCACCCTGAGTGGTGCCGAGGGCGTGGCTATCGGTATCGGCTCGCTGATCGCAGGCTGGTTCATCTACGACTTCCTCTGCGATTCGCCCCTGGGCAAGAAGCCTGCCCTGCTCGGCGCCGTGCTGTTCGTGCTGATCATCGCTGCCTGCTGGGGCTTCAGCCTGGTGTTCAGCGGCCGCGGCGCGTACCTGCACACCGGCGCGATCATCGGCACCATCATGGTGGGTAACGTGTTCCGCATCATCATGCCGGCCCAGCGCCAGCTGGTGGCGGCCATCGAGAACAACCAGACCCCGGACCCGGTACTGCCGGCCAAGGGCCTGCTGCGTTCGCGCCACAACAACTACTTCACCCTGCCGGTGCTGTTCATCATGATCAGCAACCACTTCCCGAGCACCTACGGCAGCCAGTACAACTGGCTGATCCTGGCCGGGATCGCGGTGGCCGCGGTACTGATCCGTCACTACTTCAACACCCGCCATGACAGCAACAAGTACGCCTGGACCCTGCCTGTCGGCGCCCTGGCGATGATCTGCCTGGCCTACGTGACCGGCCCGAAACCGCTGCCGACCGCTCCTGAGCAGGCCGCCGCGAAGGTCGAGTACCAACCGCTGCCGGCGACCGCCGTGGGTGGCAAGACGGCTGCCGAACTGCGCGCCGAGGAAGCCGCCAAGCCTGCCGAGGCACCTGCCGCGCAACCGGCCCAGGCCACGGCCCAAGCGGCCACCGGCAACTTTGACAAGATCCACGGCGTGATCCAGGAACGCTGCACCGTGTGCCACTCGGCCAAGCCGACCAGCCCACTGTTCAGCGCCGCCCCGGCCGGCGTGATGTTCGACACCCCGCAGCAGATCCAGGCCCAGGCCGCGCGCATCCAGGCGCAGGCCGTCGCCAGCCAGATCATGCCGCTGGGCAACATCACCCAGATGACCGTTGAAGAACGCAAGCTGGTCGGCGACTGGATCGCCGCTGGCGCGCGGGTCAACTGATCGCGACACCCCGTTTCAAGACTGCAGGAGCGGCCTTGTGCCGCGATGAGGCCGGCAACCCCGGCCTCTGTTTCAAGCTCCAAGCAACAAGCAAGCATCGAGCGTTCGATATCACCCGGGGACCTGCCGCGTGGTATCGGGCGCTTGGATCCGAGAATAAAAACAAAACTCGAGGTGCTGCATGTCCGAGTCACGCAAGGCGTACATCCCCGTTGCGCCGCCGCGACAGCCCCTGCCCTTGCTCCAACTGATCCTGGTGGGTCTGCAACACGTTCTGCTGATGTACGGTGGCGCCATCGCGGTACCCCTGATCATCGGCCAGGCGGCGGGCTTGTCCCGCGAAGAAGTCGCCTTCCTGATCAACGCCGACCTGCTGGTCGCCGGCGTTGCCACCATCATCCAATCCTTCGGTATCGGCCCCGTGGGCATCCGCATGCCGGTCATGATGGGCGCCAGTTTCGCGGCGGTCGGCAGCATGGTGGCCATGGCCGGTATGCCAGGTGTCGGTTTGCAGGGGATCTTCGGCGCGACCATCGCGGCCGGGTTCTTCGGCATGCTGATCGCGCCGTTCATGTCCAAGGTCGTGCGTTTCTTCCCGCCACTGGTGACCGGCACGGTCATCACCTCCATTGGCTTGTCGCTGTTCCCGGTGGCGGTCAACTGGGCCGGTGGCGGCCATGAGGCGCAAGCCTTCGGCGCGCCGATCTACCTGATGGTGGCCGGCCTGGTGCTGGCGGTGATCCTGCTGATCAACCGTTTCATGCGCGGCTTCTGGGTCAATGTGTCGGTGCTGGTGGGCATGGGCCTGGGCTATGTGCTCGCCGGTTCCATCGGCATGGTCGACCTGTCAGGCCTGAGCGAGGCGCCGTGGTTGCAGGTGGTCACCCCGCTGCACTTTGGGATGCCGACCTTCAGCCTGGCGCCGATCCTGTCGATGTGCCTGGTGGTGGTGATCATCTTCGTCGAGTCCACCGGCATGTTCCTCGCCCTGGGCAAGGTGACCGACCGTGAAGTAACGCCAGGGATGCTGCGCCGCGGCCTGCTGTGCGATGCCGGCGCGTCGTTCATCGCCGGTTTCTTCAACACCTTCACCCACTCCTCGTTCGCTCAGAACATCGGCCTGGTGCAGATGACCGGGGTACGCTGCCGCTACGTCACGGTGATGGCCGGCGCCCTGCTGATCCTGCTCAGCCTGCTGCCCAAGGCGGCCTTCCTGATCGCCTCGATCCCGCCTGCGGTACTGGGCGGCGCGTCCATCGCCATGTTCGGCATGGTCACCGCCACCGGGATCAAGATCCTCCAGGAGGCGGACATCTCCGACCGGCGCAACCAACTGCTGGTCGCGGTCAGCGTCGGCTTCGGCCTGATCCCCGTGGTCCGCCCGGAGTTCTTCGCGCAGATGCCGCAGTGGATGGAACCCATCACCCACAGTGGCATCGCCATGGCCACCCTCAGCGCCCTGGTGCTGAACCTGCTGTTCAACATCCTCGGTGGCGCCGAGCGCGCCGTGCACAACGAGGCCTGTCACCCGCATTGAGTGACCGGGGCGGCATTCATGTGCCGCCCCACTTCAGACACGCTGCAACCGCTTGACCGTCGGCCCGCCGGAATGGGCCGCCCGGGGCGCCTGCGCGCCGAAAAAGCCCCAAACAAAAACAATAAGTCCGGGAACCACAACATGAAGCGCATCACCACGTCCGTTCTGCTGGGCAGCAGCCTGCTGGCCACCCTCCCCTGCCACGCTGGCGAATGGCTGCAATGGCACGGCGAAAGCCTGACCTACCTGTACGGCAAGGATTTCAAGATCAACCCCGATATCCAGCAGACCGTCACCTTCGAACACGCCAACAAGTGGAAGTACGGCGACACCTTCCTGTTCGTCGACAAGATTTTCTACAACGGCAAGGCCGACCCCGGCAAAGGCGTCACCACCTACTACGGTGAATTCAGCCCGCGCCTGTCGTTCGGCAAGATCTTCGAGCGCAAGCTGGCCTTCGGCCCGGTCAAGGACGTGCTGCTGGCCATGACCTACGAGCGTGGCGAGGGCGACAACGAGGCCTACCTGATCGGCCCCGGCTTCGACCTGGACATCCCCGGCTTCAACTACTTCACCCTGAACTTCTATGTGCGCAACACCGAGGGCAGCCGCCCGGGCGACAACGTCTGGCAAATCACCCCCGGCTGGTCGTACACCATACCTGTGGGCAGGTCGGACATCCTGATCGACGGTTACATGGATTGGGTCACCGACAACGACCAGACCCGCCGCGGCACCTACCACGCCAACCTGCACTTCAACCCACAGGTCAAGTACGACCTGGGCAAGGCCCTGAACCTAGGCGCCAAGCAACTCTATGTGGGCTTCGAGTACAGCTACTGGAAGGACAAGTACGGCATCGACAGCCGCGGCAACCTGGACAGCAATCAGAGCGTCGCCAGTGCACTGATCAAAGTGCATTTCTGATAACCTGACCGAACGCCCAACTTTGCAGCACCGTGCTCCAGGACGGAGCACTTGAGGTACGGCGCGCAAGCCAGTAATCTGCGCGCCCCCTCGATCAGGGCAGGACGGATCCTGCCTGCGTTTACTGACCGCTCAGTCAATGAATTCGGGCGGTTGGCCAACGTGTTGCCAGCCTGAGACACCCTTTTCATCCGTTCAGAAAGACGTCGAGCAGGATGGTTGTGCCCAACGCGGAAAAGTTGGCGCAGCTCTTGCCAAACAGCTGTGGCCAATCGAAAAAAGCTGACCCAAAAGACAAGAATGGCGCCCGAGCGCTGACAACAGATCCAAATCAAGGGAGCGACACACGCAATGCGTACCATCAACAGCCTGATCCTCGCCGGTGGCCTGCTGGCCTGTGGCGCCAGCCAAGCCGGTGACCTGCTGCAATGGCAGAACAACAGCCTGACCTACCTGTGGGGCAAGAACTTCAAGGTCAACCCCGAGACCCAGCAAACCTTCACCTTCGAACACGCCGACGCGTGGAAGTACGGCGACAACTTCATCTTCGTCGACAAGATCTTCTACCAGGGCAAGAAGGACGCCAACAACGGCCCCAACACCTACTACGGCGAGATCAGCCCGCGCCTGTCGTTCGGCAAGATCTTCGACCAGAAACTCGAGTTCGGCCCGGTGAAGGACGTTTTGCTAGCGATGACCTACGAGTTCGGCGAGGGTGACACCGAGTCCTACCTGATCGGCCCTGGCTTCGACCTCGCCATCCCCGGCTTCGACTACTTCCAGCTGAACTTCTACCAGCGCACCACCGACGGCAGCCGCCCAGGTGACAATGTCTGGCAGATCACCCCGGTCTGGTCCTACACCATCCCCGTGGGTTCGTCCGACGTGCTGATCGACGGCTTCATGGACTGGGTGGTGGACAACGACGAGAACCGTCGTGGCACCTACCAGGCCAACCTGCACTTCAACCCGCAGATCAAGTACGACCTGGGCAAGGCCCTGCACCTGGGCGAGAAGCAGTTGTACGTGGGTATCGAGTACGACTACTGGAAGAACAAGTACGGCATCAAGGACAGCGATGGTTTCACCACCGACCAGAACACCGCGAGCTTGCTGGTCAAAGTTCACTTCTGATCGTGAAACGAAACAGCGCCTTTTCAAATAGGCGCTGTTTCTTTCAAAAATGCAAGAATCAACCTACAACTAAGTAGGAAACTTCCTACCCAGCGTAGAACTTGTCTTCCAGATCAACAGCAAGGCACCAGGCAAAAACCCACCCAGCACCATCAACAGCACCTCTACCTGATGGTGTTCGAGCACTCGCCAGATATCGAGCATCAGCATCACCGCCTTGATCGCCACGGCCACCCCAAACATCGCGCAGCACTTGAACAAGCCCGTCACAGTCGTGTCGCGAAGCACAAACCGCATGCCCAGCAGCCCCCAGGCCAGCGCCGTGAGCAGATACAACGCAAGATGATAAACGTCGTAGGTCAGAACTTGACCGAACATGATGACCTCCCCGATACGGATCGCATTTAAAAAGCCCGCACAATTAAAGTCGATATCCCTACACGACCCGCCTATTTTTGACATTTTTTTTGCAACTGCTCAGCTAGTCTGCTTGTCTTCCTGCACCCAATATGGACATAGGCCAATTTCATGCGTACCCCGCTCGCCGCTCCCTGGCGTTTCCTGCTATTACTCTGCTCGACCTGGTTCGGCATCTTTCTGTTGACCCGTGTGGTCCTGCTGGCAACCCATGTCGATGAGTTCAGCGGCAGCTACCTGTCGGTCTTCCTCAGCGGCGCGCTGTATGACCTGAGCTTTCTGAACTATGCCGCGCTCCCGCTGGGGTTGTACCTGGCACTGTGCCCGACACCCCTGTGGCGCACCCGCACCCACCGCTGGCTGCTACAGGGCGTGCTGGCGGCGAGTCTGTTCCTGATGCTGTTCGTCGCGGCGGCCGAGTGGCTGTTCTGGGACGAGTTCGGCGTACGCTTCAACTTCATCGCCGTGGACTACCTGGTGTACTCCAAGGAAGTCCTGGACAACATTCGCGAGTCCTACCCCCTGCCCACGCTGCTGGGCAGCCTGGCGGTGGCGGCGCTGCTGCTCACCCTGCTGCTGCGCAGGCCGCTGACCCGTGCCCTCGCAGCCCCCGCGATCACCGGCCGCCAGCGCCTGGCGGGCCTCTGCGTGCTGGCGGGTCTGGGCGTTATGGCGGTGCTGGTGATCGACCAGCAGTTCCCCCGCGGCCAGGGCGGCAACGCCTACCAGCGCGAGCTGGCCAGCAACGGCCCGTACCAGTTCTTCGCCGCCTTCCGCAACAACGAACTGGACTACACCCAGTTCTACGCCAGCCTTGGCGCGGATGCAGTCGGTGCACAAATGCACCAGGAACTGGCCGCCAGCAATGCCCGCTTCGAGCCCCGCGAGGCCCAGGACATCCGCCGCCACATCAGCGCCAGCGGAGAACTGCGCAAGCCAAACATCATCCTGGTGACCATCGAGAGCTTCAGCGCCAAGTACATGGGCAGCAACGGCCACCCGGAGAACCTCACGCCCAACCTCGATGCACTGCGCACCCAAAGCCTGTACTTCAACAACTTCTACGCCACCGGCACCCGCACCGACCGCGGCCTGGAAGCCATCACCCTGTCGATCCCGCCCACCCCCGGCCGCTCGATCGTCAAGCGCATCGGTCGCGAAAGCGGCTATGCCAGCCTCGGCCAACAGTTGGCGGCGGTCGGCTATGACGCGGTGTACGTCTACGGCGGGCGCGGCTACTTCGACAACATGAACGCCTTCTTCAGCGGCAACGGCTACCGCATCGTCGACCAGAGCAGCGTCGACGAGAGCGAAATCAGCTTCAAGAATGCCTGGGGCATGGCCGACGAGGATTTGTATCGCCAGGCGATCAAGCTGGCCGATACCGATCACGCCGCGCAGAAGCCGTTCTTCCTGCAGCTGATGACCACCTCCAACCACCGCCCGTACACCTACCCCGACGGTCGTATCGACATCCCTTCGGGCGACGGGCGCGAAGGCGCGGTGAAATACACCGACTACGCCATCGCCCAATTCCTGCGCCAGGCTAAAGAAAAACCCTGGTTCGACAACACCCTGTTCGTGTTTGTCGCCGACCACACCGCAGGCAGCGCCGGCAAGGAAGACCTGCCGGTCAACAACTACCAGATTCCGCTGTGGATCTACGCACCGAAAATGATCGCGCCGCAGGAAAACCCGAAGCTGGCCAGCCAGATCGACCTGGCGCCCACCCTGCTCGGCCTGCTCAACCTGAGCTACACCTCGACGTTCTTCGGTCGTGACCTGCTGCGTGACGACGTGTTGCCGCCACGGGTGTTGATCGGCAATTACCAGCACCTGGGGCTGTTCGACGGCAAGGACCTGGCGATCCTCAGCCCACGTGGCGGCCTGCGCGTGCACGAAGATGCGCTGGGCAACAGCCGCGAGACGAACGTGGGTGAGGATAACCCGCTGGTACGCCGGGCGATCGCCTATTACCAGAGCGCCGCTTACGGCTTCAGCAAGGGTTTGCTGGCGTGGAAGCCAGAAGAGAAAGGTGTCGCTGTCAGCCCTTGAGGCTTTGCTTCAAGGGCGGTTCGCTGGCTTGCCGGCGAACCGCCCTTTCAACCTCAGCGAGCAGGTCGCACGACCCGCCAGAGCTTGCCCACCACCGCGACCACGGCCAGCACAACGGCTCCGGCCACCACACCGGCGACACCGTTGAGCACGGCCCCGGTCAGCGCCCCGCCCCGCCCATCGGCGAACGCTTCGATGGCATGGTGCAACGGCGCGATGCCATGCACCAGGATGCCGCCGCCGACCAGGAACATGGCGGCGGTACCGACCACCGACAGGCCCTTCATCATGTACGGCGCGGCGCGCAGGATGCCGCCACCGATGGCGCGAGCCAGGCCCGAGGACTTCTGGGTCATCCACAACCCAAGGTCGTCGAGCTTGACGATACCGCCCACCAAGCCATAGACACCGATGGTCATGACGACGGCGATGCCCGACAGCACGACGATCTGCTGGCTCAACGGCGCGTCGGCCACGATTCCCAGGGTAATGGCGATGATCTCGGCGGACAGGATGAAGTCGGTGCGCACCGCGCCCTTGATCTTGCTTTTCTCATACGCCACCAAGTCGACATTGGCGTCGGCCAGGGCTTCCTTGCGCGCCTCGTGCTGCGCCTCGTCCTCTTCCTTGCTGTGCAGGAACTTGTGCGCCAGCTTCTCGAAACCTTCGAAGCACAGGTAGGCGCCACCGACCATCAGCAGGGGAACGACCGCCCAGGGGATGAAGGCACTGATCAACAGCGCCGCCGGCACCAGGATCGCCTTGTTCACCAGCGAGCCCTTGGCCACCGCCCAGACCACCGGAATTTCCCGGTCGGCGCGCACGCCGGTGACCTGCTGGGCATTGAGCGCCAGGTCGTCGCCCAGCACCCCCGCGGTCTTCTTTGCCGCGACCTTGGTCATTACCGAGACATCGTCCAGTACCGTGGCGATATCGTCGATCAGTACCAGTAGACTGCTTCCTGCCATGTTTGCCTGTATCCAGTGGGGTGAAAGGCCCGGATTCTAGCGCAAAGTCGCTGCCTTGAGCGCTTGTCCGGGGCGGTGCTAACATGCGCGATCCCTCTTGGAGGGCGGCCAGACACGAGGAAGATCCCCGACAATGAGCACCATTCGCGAGCGCAACAAGGAATTGATCCTGCGCGCGGCCAGTGAAGAATTCGCCGACAAGGGCTTCGCCGCCACCAAGACCAGCGATATCGCGGCCAAGGCCGGCCTGCCCAAGCCCAACGTGTACTACTACTTCAAGTCGAAGGAAAACCTCTACCGCGAGGTGCTCGAGAGCATCATCGCGCCGATCATGCAGGCCTCGACGCCGTTCAACGCCGACGGCGACCCGAAGGAAGTGCTGAGTTCGTACATCCGCTCGAAGATCCGCATCTCCCGCGACCTGCCCCACGCCTCGAAAGTGTTCGCCAGCGAGATCATGCACGGCGCGCCGCACCTCTCGCCCAGCCAGGTCGAGCAGCTCAACGAGCAGGCCCGGCACAACATCGAGTGCATCCAGCGTTGGATCGAGCGCGGGCAGATCGCCAATGTCGACCCGCACCACCTGATGTTCAGCATCTGGGCAGCGACGCAAACATACGCTGATTTCGACTGGCAGATCGCCGTGGTGACCGGCAAGGCGAAGCTGGCCGACAGTGACTACGACGCGGCGGCGGAGACCATCATCCGCCTGGTGTTGAAAGGCTGCGAGCCCGAGGCGGCCTGATTGATCCGCCGGGGCTGCTTTGCAGCCCCGACATCTCAAGCCTTAAGCCGCCACCCCGGCATCCGCCGTCAGCCCCACTTCCTCGATCGCATTGATCGCGCACTGCTCGTCGATATCCGACGTATCCCCGCTGATCCCCACCGCCCCCAGTACCTTGCCGTCCTGGTCACGGATCAACACCCCGCCCGGCACCGGCACCACCGGCCGCTCGCCCACCCCGTTCAGCGCGGCGTAGAACGCCGGCCGCTGCTGCGAGTCCAGCGCCAGCAGGCGCGACCCCTTGCCCAGGGCCACCGCGCCCCAGGCCTTGCCGATGGCGACTTCCGGCCTCAGCAGGCTGGCGCCGTCCTCCCGCTGCAACGCCAGCAGGTGCCCGCCAGCGTCCAGCACCGCCACCGTCAACGGCGCGGCGTTGATCTTGCGGCCTGCGGCCAGCGCGGCATTCACCACGCCAACGGCGACTTTCAGGGTCAATGCGTTCATGAAAAGGTCCTCTTCTTGTTGTGAGAGCCCTGAGGGCAGTTGAAAACCGATAGACAGCATAGAACACAACAAAGACACTATTTGTATACAATTTTCTGACTCAATCGTGACGACCGCGACGAAATGCCGCCTTTCCAGGGCATGACCGATGAGTCAATCCCGCCGACGAAAATGGATTGACCTTTTGCGCCGAGCATGAATACACTCTGTCGCAACGCAAGTTGTATACAATTACAAAATCGATGAGGCACAACCCATGAGCAAAATGAGAGCAATCGATGCAGCCGTTCTGGTCATGCGCCGTGAAGGTGTAGATACCGCGTTCGGCATTCCGGGGGCCGCCATCAACCCGCTGTACTCGGCCCTGAAGAAAGTCGGTGGCATCGATCACGTCCTCGCTCGCCACGTCGAAGGCGCCTCGCACATGGCCGAGGGCTACACCCGTGCCAACCCGGGCAACATCGGTGTATGCATCGGCACCTCTGGCCCTGCCGGCACCGACATGGTCACCGGCCTGTACAGCGCCTCGGCCGACTCCATCCCGATCCTCTGCATCACTGGCCAGGCGCCGCGTGCCCGTCTGCACAAGGAAGACTTCCAGGCTGTCGACATCACCAACATCGTCAAGCCGGTGACCAAGTGGGCGACCACCGTTCTGGAGCCGGGCCAGGTGCCCTACGCCTTCCAGAAGGCCTTCTATGAAATGCGCACCGGCCGCCCAGGCCCGGTGCTGATCGACCTGCCGTTCGACGTACAGATGGCTGAGATCGAGTTCGACATCGACGCCTACGAGCCGCTGCCGGTGCACAAGCCGTCCGCCACCCGCGTACAAGCTGAAAAAGCCCTGGCCCTGCTCAATGACGCCGAACGCCCGCTGCTGGTGGCCGGTGGCGGCATCATCAACGCCGACGCCAGCGACAAGCTGGTCGAATTCGCCGAACTGACCGGCGTGCCGGTGATCCCGACCCTGATGGGCTGGGGCACCATCCCGGACGATCACGCGCAGATGGTCGGCATGGTCGGCCTGCAGACCTCGCACCGCTACGGCAACGCCACCCTGCTCAAGTCCGACCTGGTGTTCGGTATCGGCAACCGCTGGGCCAACCGCCACACTGGCTCCGTCGACGTCTACACCGAAGGCCGCAAGTTCGTGCACGTGGACATCGAACCGACCCAGATCGGCCGCGTGTTCACCCCTGACTTAGGGATAGTCTCCGATGCCGGCAAGGCGCTGGACGTGTTCCTCGAAGTGGCCCGCGAGTGGAAAGCCGCAGGCCTGCTCAAGTGCCGCAAGGCCTGGCTGGAAGACTGCCAGCAGCGCAAGGCCACCCTGCAACGCAAGACCCACTTCGACAACGTGCCGGTCAAGCCGCAGCGCGTGTACGAAGAGATGAACCAGGTGTTCGGCAAGGACACCTGCTACGTCAGCACCATCGGCCTGTCGCAGATCGCCGGCGCGCAGTTCCTGCACGTGTACAAGCCACGCCACTGGATCAACTGCGGCCAGGCCGGCCCGTTGGGCTGGACCATCCCGGCCGCGCTGGGTGTGGTCAAGGCCGATCCGAAGCGCAAGGTGGTCGCGCTGTCCGGTGACTACGACTTCCAGTTCATGATCGAAGAGCTGGCGGTGGGCGCGCAGTTCAACCTGCCGTATGTCCACGTGCTGGTGAACAACGCCTACCTGGGCCTGATCCGCCAGGCCCAGCGTGGCTTCGACATGGATTACTGTGTACAACTGGCCTTCGAGAACATCAATGCCACCGACGCCGCCACCTACGGTGTCGACCACGTCGCCGTGGTCGAGGGCCTGGGTTGCAAGGCCATCCGCGTGTTCGAACCGGCCGACATCGCCCCTGCCCTGCTCAAGGCGCAGAAGATGGCTGAAGAGTTCCGCGTACCGGTGGTGGTCGAAGTGATTCTCGAGCGCGTGACCAACATTTCCATGGGCACCGAGATCAACGCGGTCAACGAGTTCGAAGACCTCGCCCTGGTGGGCAACGACGCGCCAACCGCCATCTCGCTGCTGGACTGATCGCCTGACGCCCCCGCGCCTTGCGCGGGGGTCTTCAACGCAAGGAGACGACTTATGCCTCGCTTCGCCGCCAACCTGTCCATGCTGTTCACCGAGCAGGACTTCCTGGCCCGCTTCAAGGCCGCCGCCGACGCCGGCTTCAGCGGTGTCGAATACCTCTTCCCGTACGATTTCAGCGCCAATGAAATCAAGCAGCAGCTCGATGCCCACGGCCTGACGCAAGTGCTGTTCAACCTGCCTGCGGGTGACTGGTCGAAAGGTGAGCGCGGCATCACCTGCCACCCGGATCGCGTCGAAGAGTTCCGCGCCGGCGTCGACAAGGCCATCGCGTACGCCAAGGTGCTGGGCAACACCCAGGTCAACGCCCTGGCCGGTATTCGCCCCGAGGGCCTGGACTGCGCCACTGTGCGCAAGACCTTCGTCGAGAACCTGCGCTACGCCGCTGACAAGCTCAAGGCCGCCGGGATCCGCCTGGTCATGGAAATGATCAACACCCGCGACATCCCCGGCTTCTACCTGAACACCACCCAGCAGGCCCTGGAGATCCAGGCCGAGGTGGGCAGCGACAACCTGTTCCTGCAGTACGACATCTACCACATGCAGATCATGGAAGGTGACCTGGCCCGCACCCTGGAAACCAACCTGAAGCTGATCAACCACGTGCAGCTGGCCGACAACCCGGGCCGCCACGAGCCGGGCACCGGCGAGATCAACTACCGCTTCCTGTTCGAGCACCTGGACCGCATCGGCTACCAGGGCTGGGTGGGCGCGGAGTACAAGCCCAAGACCACCACTGAAGCTGGCCTGGGCTGGTTGAAGACCCATAACGCAATTTGAGACGCACGCAGGACCATTGTAGGAGCGGCCTTGAGCCGCGAAAGGGCTGCGCAGCAGCCCCGGCAATTTTCCGGCGTGATTGAGATCGTGGGGCCGCTGCGCGCCCCTTTCGCGGCACAAGGCCGCTCCTACAGGGGCCAGGTCGCCTGTTCATACAAATACAAAGAGGCAGAACTCTCATGGCTAAAATCGGTTTCCTCGGCACCGGCATCATGGGCAAGCCCATGGCCCAGAACCTGCAAAAAGCAGGTCACAGCATCTTCGTATCCACCCACCACGACGCCGCCCCGGCCGACCTGATCGCCGCCGGCGCCGTGGCCCTGGCCAACCCGAAGGAAGTGGCCCAGGAAGCTGAATTCATCATCGTCATGGTGCCGGACACCCCGCAGGTCGAAAGCGTCCTGTTCGGTGAGAACGGTGTCGTCGAGGGCGTCGGCCCGAACAAGGTAGTGATCGACATGAGCTCGATCTCCCCGACTGCCACCAAGGCCTTCGCCGAGAAGATCAAGGCCACCGGCGCCGCCTACCTGGACGCCCCAGTCTCTGGTGGTGAAGTCGGTGCCAAGGCCGCGACCCTGAGCATAATGGTCGGTGGCTGCCCGAAAGCCTTCGAACGTGCCCTGCCGCTGTTCGAAGCCATGGGCAAGAACATCACCCGCGTCGGTGGCAACGGCGATGGCCAGACCGCCAAGGTCGCCAACCAGATCATCGTCGCCCTGAACATCCAGGCCGTCGGCGAAGCCCTGCTGTTCGCCGCCAAGAACGGCGCAGATCCAGCCAAGGTGCGCGAAGCGCTGATGGGCGGCTTCGCCTCGTCGAAGATCCTCGAAGTGCACGCCGAGCGCATGATCAAGGGCACCTTCGACCCGGGCTTCCGCATCAACCTGCACCAGAAGGACCTGAACCTGGCCCTGCAGGGCGCCAAGGAACTGGGCATCAACTTGCCCAACACCTCCAACGCCCAGCAAGTGTTCAGCACCTGCGTGGCACTGGGCGGTGGCAACTGGGACCACTCGGCGCTGATCAAGGGCCTGGAGCACATGGCCAACTTCTCGATCCGCGACGACAAGTAAACCTGTACCGGCCCTTCGCGGATGAATCCGCTCCTACAGGTTGATCCGAACGCAATGAATGGCCTGTAGGAGCGGATTCATCCGCGATGCGGCCAACACCGATGAACCTGCAACCACAGGTCCATGAGGTGGCACCGAGCAACACCCGCCCCTGGTTCGGCCTGCACGGAGGCAGTTCCAGGGGCGTTTTCGATTCTGCAGAACAACAAGAATTTTGGGAGCCTGCCATGTCGGTCGATCCACAAGAACTCCTGCGCGAACTGTTCGACACAGCCATCGCCGCCGCCCACCCCCGCCAGGTCCTGGAACCCTGCCTGCCCGCCGACCGCAGCGGCCGGGTCATCGTCATCGGCGCCGGCAAGGCCGCTGCGGCCATGGCCGAAGTGGTCGAGAAGTGCTGGCAAGGTGAAGTCTCCGGCCTGGTGGTCACCCGCTACGGCCATGGCGCCAGCTGCCAGAAGATCGAGGTGGTCGAAGCCGCCCACCCGGTCCCCGATGCCGCAGGCCTCGCCGTGGCCAAGCGCGTGCTGGCGCTGGTCAGCAACCTGAGCGAAGACGACCGCGTCATCTTCCTGCTTTCCGGTGGTGGTTCCGCACTGCTGGCACTGCCCGCCGAAGGCCTGACCCTGGCCGACAAGCAGCAGATCAACAAGGCCCTGCTCAAGTCCGGCGCCACCATCGGCGAGATGAACTGCGTGCGCAAGCACCTCTCGGCAATCAAGGGCGGTCGCCTGGCCAAGGCCTGCTGGCCGGCCACGGTGTACACCTATGCGATTTCCGACGTGCCGGGCGACCTCGCCACGGTCATCGCCTCCGGCCCCACCGTGGCCGACCCGAGCACCTCGGCCGAAGCACTGGCGATCCTCAAGCGCTACGGCATCGAAGCACCGAAGGCGGTCATCGACTGGCTGAACAACCCAGCCTCGGAAACCGTCAAGGCCGACGACCCCGCTCTCGCCCGCAGCCACTTCCAGCTCATTGCCAAGCCCCAGCAGTCGCTGGAGGCCGCGGCGGTGAAAGCCCGCCAGGCCGGTTTCAGCCCGCTGATCCTCGGTGACCTGGAGGGTGAGTCCCGCGAGGTGGCGAAGGTGCATGCCGGCATCGCCCGCCAGATCGTGCTGCATGGCCAGCCGCTGAAGGCGCCCTGCGTGATCCTGTCCGGTGGCGAGACCACCGTCACCGTGCGCGGCAACGGCCGTGGCGGGCGCAACGCCGAGTTCCTGCTCAGCCTCACCGAAAGCCTCAAGGGCCTGCCGGGCGTGTATGCCCTGGCCGGCGATACCGACGGCATCGATGGGTCCGAAGACAACGCCGGCGCCTTCATGACCCCGGACAGCTACGCCCGCGCCGAGGCCCTGGGCCTGTCGGCCAGCGACGAGCTGGACGACAACAACGGCTACGGCTACTTCGAGGCGCTCGATGCGCTGATCGTCACCGAGCCGACCCGCACCAACGTCAACGACTTCCGCGCCATCCTGATCCTCGAGACCCCGCAATCATGACGCCTGATAAAAAAGTCAAAATCCTCGCCACCCTCGGGCCTGCGATCAAAGGCATCGATGACATCCGCCAGTTGGTCGAAGCCGGGGTGAACATCTTCCGCCTCAACTTCAGCCACGGCGAACACACCGACCACGCCCTGCGCTACCAGTGGATCCGCGAAGTCGAGCAGCAGCTCAACTATCCGCTGGGTATCCTCATGGACCTGCAGGGCCCGAAACTGCGGGTAGGCCGCTTCGCCGAAGGCAAGGTGCAGCTGCAACGCGGCCAGGCCTTGCGCCTGGACCTGGACCAGACCCCGGGCGACAGCCGTCGGGTCAACCTGCCGCACCCGGAGATCATCGCCGCGCTGGAACCCGGCATGGACCTGCTGCTGGACGACGGCAAGCTGCGCCTGCGGGTGACCGCCAAGCACAGCGACGCCATCGACACCGAAGTGCTGGCCGGCGGCGAACTGTCCGACCGCAAGGGGGTCAACGTGCCCCAGGCGGTGCTGGACCTCTCCCCGCTCACCGAGAAGGACCGCCGCGACCTGGCCTTCGGCCTGGAACTGGGCGTGGACTGGGTGGCCCTGTCGTTCGTGCAGCGCCCCGAAGACATCACCGAGGCCCGCCAGTTGATCGGCGACCGTGCCTACCTGATGGCCAAGATCGAGAAACCCTCGGCGGTCGAGCAACTGCAAGCTATCGCCGAGCTGTCCGACGCGATCATGGTCGCCCGTGGCGATCTGGGCGTTGAAGTGCCGGCCGAGAGCGTGCCGCAGATCCAGAAACGTATCATCGGCACCTGCCGCCAGCTGGGCAAACCCGTGGTGGTGGCCACCCAGATGCTCGAGTCGATGCGTTTCTCCCCGGCCCCGACCCGCGCCGAAGTCACCGACGTGGCCAACGCCGTGGCCGAAGGCGCGGACGCAGTGATGCTGTCGGCCGAAACGGCTTCGGGCGACTACCCGCTGGAGGCGGTGCAGATGATGAGCAAGATCATCCGCCAGGTGGAGAACGGCCCGGACTACCAAGCCCAGCTCGACGTCGGCCGGCCCAAGGCCGAGGCGACCGTGTCCGACGCCATCAGCTGTGCGATCCGCCGTATCAGCGGCATCCTGCCGGTGGCGGTGCTGGTCAATTACAGCGAGTCGGGGGCCTCGACCCTGCGCGCCGCCCGCGAGCGGCCACGGGCGCCGATCCTCAACCTGACGCCGAACCTGAACACCGCCCGCCGCCTGAGCGTGACCTGGGGCGTGCACTCGGTGGTCAACGACCGCCTGCGCCAGGTCGACGAGGTGGTCTCCACCGCACTGGAGATCGCCCAGGCGCAAGGCATGGCCAGCCGTGGCGACACGCTGCTGATCACCGCCGGTGTGCCTTTCGGCAAGCCAGGTTCGACTAATACGCTGCGGATCGAGACGTTGGTCTAAAGCCATCTCGTTTTTGCTGTGGGAGCGGGTTTACCCGCGAATGCGTCGGTAGATTCAACATCGCATTCGCGGGTAAACCCGCTCCCACAGGGATAGCAACACTGGCAACCATTGCGGACAAACCGAGGCCCGAAGAGGCCCACCGCTTCCCCCTCAACTTCATTGACTGCCCATGTACACCAAGAATTTCGTCAACCCGTGCCCCGACTGGGCCACGGCGCTGCTCAACGGCTTCAGCCAGGTGCTGCTGCTGCGCAACCCCCTGTGCGGCCTGTGCTGCCTGCTGGCCATCCTGCTGACCGCCCCCGACCTGGTCGGCGGCGCCCTGCTCGGTGCCCTGGCCGGCCTGCTCACCGCCCAGCGCCGTGGCTACGACCGCGCTGATCGCCAGGCCGGGCTGTACTGCTACAACGGCGTGCTGATCGGCCTGCTGATCAGCGCCGTGTTGCCCTGGTCGGCGATCCTGCCGCCGCTGATCATCGCCGCCGGCGGCCTGTCGAGCATGCTCACCCACCAATGGCGCAAGCGCGGCGGCAAGCTGCTGGTCGCCTACACCGCCCCCTTCGTACTGCTGGGTTGGGCCACCCTGCTGATGGCGACACCCTCGGCCAACGGCTACGTCGAGGCCGATCCGGTGTATGCCCTGCTGCGTGGCGTGGGCCAGATCTTCCTGCTGGACAAGCCCATGGCCGGCCTGCTGATCGTCATCGGCATGTACTTCGCCAACCCGTATGCCGCCACCTGGGCGGTGATCGGCTCGGCAATCGGCGGTGGCGTCGCGCTGCTGGCCGGTGAAGCACAGGGCGCCTGGTTGGGCCTGTATGGCTTCAACGCGGCGCTGGCGGCCCTGGCCTTCAGCCGCCAGGGTGAGAAACCTTGGATGACCCTGCTGGCGATCGCCTGCGCGCTGCTGCTGCAACCGTTGTTCAGCTTGCTGCCCATCGCCGGGCTGACCGCGCCGTTCGTGACCGCCTGCTGGCTGATGCACCTGGGCAACCACCTGCTGCAACTCAACCAGCGCCGCAACGCGCCTCGCTTGCACAGCTGAAACACAGCCCCTAGGCTCTGCCCATTCGCATAATGGAACGCGCCCATGGACAACCCTTCGAGCTTGCGCGAGCGGCTCTACGTCATCGTCTTCCAGACCGACACCGTTGCTGGAAGACGCTTCGACAAGATCCTTCTGCTGATCATCCTGGCCAGCCTGGTCACGGTGATCCTCGACAGCATCGACGACGTGCACCGCAACTACGCCGGACTGCTGGCGGGTATCGAATGGGGCTTCACGGCCATCTTTCTCGCCGAGTACATCACCCGCCTGTACTGCTCGCCCAAGCCGCTGCGCTACGCCTTCAGCTTCTACGGGCTGGTCGACCTGCTGGCGATCGTGCCGGGCATCCTCGCCCTGTACTACAGCGACGCCCAGTACTTGCTGATCATCCGCGTGATCCGCATGCTGCGGATCTTCCGCGTGCTCAAGCTCAGCCCCTACCTGAAGCAGGCCCACTACCTGCTGGCGGCGCTGCAGGGCAGCAAGCAGAAGATCATCGTGTTCCTGGTCAGCGTGTCGACCCTGGTCACCGTGTTCGGCACACTGATGTATGTGATCGAAGGGCCGGAGCATGGCTTTACCAGCATCCCCAAGGGCATTTACTGGGCCATCGTCACCCTGACCACCGTGGGCTTCGGCGATATCGTGCCGAAGACGCCGCTGGGGCAGGTGCTGTCGTCGCTGGTGATGATCACTGGTTATTCGATCATTGCCGTGCCCACCGGCATCTTCACCGCCGAACTGGCCAATGCCCTGCGCGGCGAACAGCTGCAGCACGACTGCCCGACCTGCGCCAAGCATCACCATGAGCATGGCGCGGCGTTCTGTTCGCGGTGTGGCAATGCGTTGTTCCCCAAGCAGTGAAGGTGACGGTGCTGACGCCATCGCGGCTGAAGCCGCTCCTACAGGTTCTGCGCAAATGTGCAGGAGCGGCTTCAGCCGCGATAGGGCCTGCACCGACAACGACATAACCAAAGACCGTTTTGTTCTTTAACCCGCGCAAAGCCACCCGCTATAGTCGCTGGCAAATCGCCAACCCTTTGAACCAGAACAAGGAATGCCCCCAGTGAAAAAACTTTTCAGCGCCTCGCTGCTCGCCGCAGGCCTGGCCCTGGGCAACCTCGCCCAGGCCGCTCCCACCCTGCTCAACGTCTCCTACGACGTGATGCGCGACTTCTACAAGGACTACAACCCGGCGTTCCAGAAGCACTGGGATAAAGAGCACAACGAGAAGGTCAATGTGCAGATGTCCTTCGGCGGCTCGAGCAAGCAGGCGCGCGCGGTGATCGATGGCCTGCCGGCCGACGTGATCACCATGAACATGGCCACCGACATCAACGCCCTGGCCGACAACGGCAAGCTGGTGCCGGACAACTGGGTGACGCGCCTGCCGAACAACAGCGCGCCGTTCACCTCGGCCACCGTGTTCATCGTGCGCAAGGGCAACCCGAAAGCGCTGAAGGACTGGCCAGACCTGCTCAAGGACGGCGTGCAGGTGATCGTGCCCAACCCCAAGACCTCGGGTAACGGCCGCTACACCTACCTCTCGGCCTGGGGCTACGTGCTCAAGCAAGGCGGTGACGAAAGCAAGGCCCGCGACTTCGTCGGCAAGCTGTTCAAGCAGGCGCCGGTGCTCGACACCGGTGGCCGCGCCGCCACCACCACCTTCATGACCAACCAGATTGGTGATGTGCTGGTGACCTTCGAGAACGAAGCCGAGATGATCGCCCGCGAGTTCGGCCGCGACCAGTTCGAAGTGATCTACCCGAGCGTGTCGGCCGAAGCCGAACCGCCAGTGAGCGTGGTCGACAAGGTGGTGGCGAAGAAAGGCACCCAGGCCGTGGCCGAGGAGTACCTGAAGTACCTGTGGTCGCCGGAGGCCCAGGAGATCGCCGCCAACAACTACCTGCGCCCACGTGACGCCGCAGTGCTGGCCAAGTACACCGACCGCTTCCCGAAAGTCGACTTCCTGTCGGTGGAGAAGACTTTCGGTGACTGGCGCACCGTGCAGAAGACCCACTTCAACGACGGTGGCGTGTTCGACCAGATCTACACCAACAAGTAAACGCCTTCGCCAGCAAGCCGGCCCCTGCAGGCCCAAGCAACCTCTTGTAGGAGCCAGCTTGCTGGCGAACAGCATTTCAAGCCTGCGAACGAAACACCAATGCCTTCAACCCACCCTCGGGGTCGGCATCCGGAAATTCTGGCGGGTTCTCCAGCCGTTCGACAAACGCCAGTTCCGGCGCTTGCTCGGCCATGCCATCGATCAGGAACTGCGGCCCGATCCCCGGGTCGTTGACACAGGCCAGCACCGTCCCACCCTCGCTCAACAACTCCGGCAACCGCCGCAGGATCTTGCCGTAGTCCTGGGTCAGCACGAAGCTGCCGCGCTGAAAGGTCGGCGGGTCGATGATGATCAGGTCGTACGGCCCATACTTGCGTACCTTGCCCCACGACTTGAACAGCTCATGCCCCAGGTAGGCGACCCGCGAAGCGTCATGGCCGTTGAGCCTGTGGTTGTCGCGGCCACGGGACAATGCCGACTTGGCCATGTCCAGGTTGACCACCTGCTCGGCGCCGCCGGCGATCGCCGCCACGGAGAAACCGCAGGTATAGGCGAACAGGTTGAGCACCCGCTTGCCCGCCGCCTGCTCGCGCACCCAGCGACGCCCATAACGCATGTCGAGGAACAGGCCGTTGTTCTGCCGCACGCCGAGGTCGAGCAGGTACGCAAGCCCATCCTCGACCACCTCGCGCTGCTGGCAGGGCTCGCCCAGCAGCCATTGGCCGGGGCTGTCGGGCAAGTAGCGGTGTTGCAGGAGAATGGCCTGGCCTGCCCACTGCGGGCGTTGCGCCAGGGCCTTGAGCATTTCCTCCAGCTCAGCCAGCTGGCCCTCGGGCGGCTCGCGGAACAGCGCCACCAGCAGCACGCCATCCAACCAGTCGACGGTGATCTGTTCCAGCCCCGGCCAGCAACGGCCACGGCCATGAAACAGGCGGCGGGTTTCCTGGGGTGCGGGATCGAGGGCGGCGAGCAGGTGCTGCTCGAGGGTGGCGATGGTCGGGGTCATGGTCGGCTTGGGTCAGGCAAAACCGACATTCTAACCGCTTGTGCCGCAACTGGCCGCCTGGATGACGATAGCGCGCAAGCAACAAGGGCGACCCGAGGGTCGCCCTTGTTGAATTGCCAGTCACCTTGCGGGACGGGAACGCTTACTTGCTCTCTTTGGCGATGGTGCCCAGCGACGCGTCCTTGACCAGGTAGCGACCTTCGAGATCGCTCAGCACCTTGAGGTTGTTGCGCGCCATGACCAGGCCCATTTCAACTTCCTGCTTGAGGTAGATGACTTCACCCGCCTTCACGTTGACCGTCATGTCAGCCCAGTTCTCGGCCTTGGAGCTGATCACGTGCTTGCCCGGCGTCACGTAGAAGTAGATGTACTGGTTGCCACGGTTGTAGCCCATTTCCGAGTCGGCTTCCTTGTCATCGAGGAAGACATTGAAGCGCACCATCATCCCGGTGGTGCTGGGGCGGACCACATAGACCAGGCCCTTGTCGGCTACCGCGGCCTTGGGCAGCGTGTAATGCGCGACTTCCGCCTGCATCTTGTCCACCGAAGGGGCCGAGGCGCAACCGTACAGCAGGGCGACGGAAAGGACGGCGGCAGCTTTGAACAGGGTCTTGATCACAGGGTCTTCCTTGCGTACGGAAAGGGTCGTCATTGGCGCAGGGTGGCCAGGGAGGCGCGATATTAATTCGCCATCATTCTGGCGTCAATCTACTGCCCACCCCGCCGGCCTGGCGCTGCCGACTTAAGTAACACTGACGGCGAGGAGGTTGAAGGTGTGCCTATGTTGAGCGCGTTTCGAGTGCCATAATCTGATGCACCTCTGGCATGGGTCCAGTAAGGCCAGGACATCAGCAAGGGCAATCCTCATGCATCCCGTCATACAGCACCGCTGGGATATCAGCCCGAGCGACGCCATCACGCTTCAACAAGCGTTAGCGAAGCAAGTCATCAAAACAGATCAACTGGGGGCTATTTCTCGCATTGCCGGAATAGATGTGGCCTACCACAAAAACAACGACACCCTGATCGCCACAATTGTCGTGCTGGACGCTGAAACGCTGGAGATCATCGAAGCACGTGCCTGGGAAGACACGAGCACATTCCCCTATGTCCCTGGGCTGTTTTCCTTCCGCGAACTGCCATCGATAATAAAACTGTTATCCACGGTAGAAAACCAGCCAGACCTGATCATCTGCGATGGCCAGGGTATAGCGCATCCTCGTCGGCTTGGCCTGGCCTCACACCTGGGTGTACTTTTCGATATCCCCACCATTGGCTGTGGAAAGAGCCGCTATATCGGCGAGTACACCACGCCCGCCGCCGAGCGGGGGGCGAGATCAGACTTGATCGATGGGCCCGAGATCATCGGCGCCGCGCTCCGAACCCAGCACAACATCAAACCTGTGTTTGTTTCGATTGGCCATCGGATCTCATTGGCAACGGCCTGCCAATGGGTTTTGAAAGCGACGCCCAACTACCGGCTACCGGAAACAACACGACTGGCGGATCGCTACGGTAGGCAGTTTCATGAGCAAAACAGCTTGCTCATCGGTTCGCCCAATGCAGCGCCGAATAATTCAATCATTCACAGCACTCAGAATTGAGTCCTTGGCGCCACTCCGAGCTGATGACGCTATGCGTACCTACTCGCCCGATACTCGTACCTGAAGAAACACGACCACTGGGCCATACTCTTGGTCGGAGTTGATGGCCTCCACCTGAAACGTTCTATCAGGGAATCGATCCTTCAATACCATTCGCCAGGACATGGCCAGCACCTTGGACAGTTGCTCGAAAACCGCCTCATTGACCGAAGATCCACACCCGGAAAATACATCGTACAGATGAGTATGATTCAACATCCTTTCAACGCCAGATTTATCGCCTGAACAGTGATCAAGCCATACGTGAAACGCGGCCTCGTCAAACTTCATGGCCAGTATCACCGAATCCTCAAATACAACGAAATCCGGGAAAAGCCATTTGCAAAAAATCAAGCAATCTTCTGGACTCACGACATCCCCGACATAAGAAAATATGTCAATAGACTCAGGCTCCTGCCAGCCGGTTCGCCAAGTCTCAAACTTTTCAAGCCCTGTCATTTCCGCAAACGTAAAAACTTTTTCCATGACAATTTCTCATGTCTGCACGTCATGGGGGCTACGCCTGTGGGAGCAATACCTTTCCATTGAGATACACATCACAACCAGGGCGAAGCATCTGCAATTGTGCACACCCATCACGCCAACAATCAAACCCGCGCTCAGCCGCAACAACTTTCAAATCGTTTAACTGCTCAAGGCGCTTTAAGCACTGCAGCAGCGCAGATGAGCAGTTGACACCATCAAACTCCAATTTTTGGATACGCCGTTCATTCTCGCCACGGAAAAGATAATCGACCACACCATCATCAATCCCACTCCCATTGAGTGAAACCTGACCAGCACACCGCAGCGTGGCGATTTCTATTTTGTCACGCAACACAGGAAACCTAATGTGCTCGGCAACTTTCGGTAAATTGCCGAAATAGTCACCCATCAAAGTCAAACGCTCCAACCCTTCCAACGAAAACTTCAAGGAGAGCATAAAAATATTATTTTGATGAGCCGTCATCGCCTTCAGTCCACCGCCTTCGAACCACTCATAGCTCTGTGGAACCTCTTCCCCGACCTCGACGGTATGCAGTTGGCCATCTGAAAAATACGTGACTTCCTCAATCACCCAACCAAACTCATACAAGCGCTCGCTGACACAAATATCGCCGATGAACTCATAGCAAAATCCATCATAGACCCTGCCCTCCCAGTAAAATTGCTCCCCCGTATAGTCGCGCTCGATTTCGATACCGTCGCGCCCCCTCTCAAGAAAAAAATCGCTACGAATGACATCTACATAGCAACCATCCTCATACACCCTTCCTTCAACCAACTTACCATTTGCGAACGTCAACACCCGCCCGGTGTACGGCACACCTCGAAAAACCCACAACCCGCCCTGATTTCCTATCGCATTTTCCTTGATAATCACGAACATTTCCTTCGCACGGAATCCATGAGAATTTTCTTGCCGCTACCGGCGCAATAAAAATCGGAAGATTTCATCAAGACCCCTCTCCCTAGGCGGCAACCATTTCAACTTCAATACGATCAATGGAATCCCCGAGCACAGCCTCTACACAAACACGCAAACTATCGAACCCTTAAAACAACTTACACCTTCAAACAACAATCACTCCGCATCAATCCCAACAACTTGCCCTCTAGCAAATTTCGGAACGACGCCTAGCCAGGAAGCCTTTCAATGTGCAATCCACCTGCTCCCCTTTCAGACAGACCTCAACAAAAAATCGAAATAAATATCTTACAAATAACAAGCCTCAGCCCTACTACTATCTATAGTAAATCTAGCCACTCACCTGAAGGATTGCGACGCCCCTTCGAAACAAAGCTTTCATACCTCCCCTTATAGCCAGCGACGCTTGCAGGATCAAGACATATAGAAACAAGATCACCCCCTCTTTCCTGCACCGCCAATTCAGTCAATTCAATCCGCACCGGACTGACATTCAAAATCACGCCGGAAAATTCAGCCCTATGGAAAATAAAGCTTTTACCCCCACCCAATGGAAGTATTTTATCTTCAACAGAAAAAATTAATTCCGGACTGGAAACCTCAAATCTATCAGATACTTCATAATTTTCCAGGCAATCCTCCGGAACAATATATAGCTTATAATCGATGATCACCAACCAACCACAAGAGACAACCACCCCACCCACTTTCATGCTTATCTTCCAGCCACAACTGCGTCTCCACAGGAATATAAAATTCAGGCAGGTACGCCAACACCACCTTCAAGGCATCTTCATACTGAATCATTCATCCCGTCCTAAAGCTCTCAACCAGCGGACCCACTCACGACTTCTTGGAGGCACGAGATTTATCGACCAATACTCTCCGTTTATTTTCTTGCCGCTCAACCCGACTCATCTCTTTAACTTCCTCCACCGAAAACCCCAAACGACCACCTAACGCTTCAAAGCGCGTATAAGATTCCTCCCCTTCGGCGAGGTATTCAACCATGAACGGCTGAGGCGGAACCTCTTTATTCCGAACGCCAGCGTGTAAAAAGCCCACATACTCGTTCAATACGGAAACGGCTTGCTCAAGGGTCATTAACACCTGATGTCCCTCGCTGTATTCACACTCCAGATAGAAATGACCTGCCGCATATGCCATATGGTGTGCATTACCGAACCCCAAGTACTCAGGTTGACCACGAAGCTCACACGCCGCTAGCCGAGTGATCAGTGCTTTTGCACTGGCACTCCCACTGACGTCATCACTCAACCACCCCACAATCTCACGCACACCGAAAGGAGGTCGCTCATTTTTAACCTTGGCATCAGGCTCATTGGCCGACAGATCATAAAAACCAAAGCTCGACCAACTCGGATAAATAATACCTACATTCATAACTTTCTATCTTTCCCGCACACAGGCCATGCTGTTGCCCCGGTGCCATCGGGCTTACCGTAATAGCCCTCTATTCTTACACCGCTAGGTGAGATCCCACGCCAGCGCTCACTACCCGCGATCGGTGTTGAGTTTCTAAACGCGCCCTCAATTTCTGTTTGCACTTGCCGCTTGCTCCAAGATTCAGGGAAGAATGTCGTCTCAGCTTTTTTGTTTGCCCAACTGTTCGTCTGAGGGTCACGTATCGAAACATACCCTTTTGAAACCCCAAATTCATCCGCCTCGCCAGTGATACGGGTAACCGTTACATTAGGAGACCTTAAATAATGCCCTCCGGTTCCTACTCGCTCACCGCTCCTCAACGTGTTTACTCCGCCATCGAGAATGTGGTCAAAGCGGATGTAGGCCGTGCTGAATTGCGCTCCTGCTTGCTGCTGAAGCAATTCCATTGGGGTTGGTGAAGGAGTGAAATCCTCCAGGTATTTCCCCGTATTCGGTTGCACCGGTGGGACCGGGTCTTTCCTGGTTGTACTCGAAACCACTGGCTTGATTGAACCAGGGTCACTTGTTACGACAGACCCTGCCCCGCCCTTGACACCAGCCCCCAGCGTGGCCATACCCAGCAAACCAGCAACCAGATTACCAGCAGCATTCCAACCATCCCCTTCGAATGCCTGCTTGGTACCCTGGGTAAATTGCAGCGCCCCGTTAGTCGCAGCAACAGCCCTGATTGTGCTGCCGATGGACCCCGTCAGGAAGTAGATGGCCGGATCGCCAAGATTGGCCAGCCCTTGCTGCTCGTCCCCGATACGCAGAGTACCCTTGGCATCCAGATAGGTCTGCTCGTCACCACTGCGGTCGCGCGTCCACGCCAGGTTTTCAACAAACCCCATTTGACTGCGCTGCGCATCGGCCCAGGCGAGCTTGTCCTGACTGCTGCCCGCATAAGGATAGCCATATCCCTGAACCTGTTCACCGCCGAGCAGGCTGGTCAGACTGGCCTGGGCAGCGGCCGGGCCTTTGGCATTCATTCTTTCGAAGGCATACACCTGCAGGTAAGCGGTGAGTTCGACCAGATCATCCTTTGAAAGTAACGACGGATCACGCTTGTACACTTCCAGCAACTTGTCACTGCGCTGGTCTGCACCCTCAAGCTTGACCAGCTCACGTGCAGCATTCAGCCCGCCTTCCTTGCGGAAGTTGTCGCGTGCCTCGTCGCGTTGCTTGGCCGAATGGTCACCCAGGAAATTGTACTGTGTGCCATTTTTTGCGACCCACGCTGCCTTGTTCATTGAGGCGGCATCGGCATCCTGCTGACTGGCCGCAGCCAGCACACCGACGATCTGCGAACTCATGGTCAACAAGCTTTCGTTGCCACCAGCGAGCTTGTCGAGCTGTACAACCAACGCCTCGTTGGCACCTGCCGCCAACGCACCAGTCTTGAAATCGCCTCCCGTAGCCTTGGAGAGCAAGCCTCCGACCATCGCATGGATCGCGATCTTGGATAGGCTACCGTTCTCGATACCGAATTGATGCGTGTAGTCGCCAACCGCGTTGAAGCTGGCCGCAGCCAGGGTATTGAACAGCGCCCCTTTCAGTGCATCGCTGGCACTGCCACCCTGTCCAAGCGCCTTGCCCAGCAACATGGATGTGCCGTTCTGCAGCGTTTGATTGGCCGCGAACTGACCTATGCCTTTAAGGGTGTAGAGTTTCGGTCCAATGACTTTGCCTGTGGCAACATCGGTTTTGGTGCCTGTCCAACCATCGAAGTAAGCAGCCGTCAACCCAGCTGTCACACCAGAGATGACATAACCCTTCATTGCCTCGGACGATGTCACATCCTTGAACACCGCCCCGAGATTGCCTCGGTTGTTAACGACGCTTACCGAAGCGTTGGTCGAGGCACCTGTGGCAATGGCCCCTACGGCGGCCCCCGTGGCACCACCGCCTGCCCAGGCTGCAGCCGCAGGCCCCACTACTGCCGCCATGACAATCGCGATGACCAGTTGGGCAGCCGGTCCCAGCCCCGAATTGCTGTACTTGAACGAGTCGTGGATTTCTTTGACCTGACGCCAGTCCACACCGCCCTGGGCTTCTACCTGCTTGAGCCAGGCCAGCTTCGGATCGGCCTTGACCATGGCATCGATGGATTCACTCACCGTCTGCTGATTGACCTGGCGTACATCCACATGAATCTTGCCAACGGCATTGATCACCAGATCGCCTTTGGCCGCCAACTCGCTTTGACGCACAGTTTCATCAGTGCTGCCCTTGCCCTGCATGCTGAACCAACCAGCATTGGACTTGGACTTCTCGTGACTCTCCTGATGCATGTCTTTGACCGCCTCGAAGGTCACCGAGCCACCGCTATCAAGGGTCAGGTCATTTCCAGAGGCCAGCTTCGCCCCTTGGTACAACTGGTCGCCGCCACTCTTGAGGGTAAGGTCGCCACCGCTGGTAACCTCACTGCCAATTGCTTTGACGTCGGTCACTTCGTCGCGCTGAGTCTGCTTGCTGCCCCAGCCACCCTTCTTGCTCATGTCGTACAGCGAGTACTGGCTGTCATTGGCGGCCAGCAGTTCCAGCTTGTCACCTGCCACCAGGTAGGCTTCGTCGCCGGCACTGGCCTTGCTCGCCACCAGGCGCAGGTCGCGCCCGGCATCGATGTTCAGGTCGCCACCGGCCTTCACCACGGCGGACTGCTGCTCGACTTCATCTTCCTGGCGGGTGGTTTTGGTATTGCCTTTCTTGCCTTTCGAGTAGCTGTGCTCCTCGTTGGCTGCGGCGGCCAGCGTCACATCACGGCCGGCCTGCAGGGCCAGGTCGCGGCGAGCCTCGATCTCACTGGCGACGATGCTCAGATCCTGGCCGGCAGTAGCGGTGAGGTTGCCTCCGGCCGTCACCTCACTGCCGTATTGGGTGATCGCGGTGTCGTAGCCGCTGACACGGCGACGTTGATACTCGTGGCTGTCGATCCCTTCCTGGCTGGCGATGTACAGGTCACGGCCGGCATCCAGTTCGATGTTGCGGCCAGCCTTGATCGTGCCGCCGACATTACCAATATCCCGCCCAGCCGTGATCGTCAGGTCGTTCGCCGCCTCGATGCGCGCGGCGGCATCGACCAGGTCCTTGGTCACGTGCTCGCCACCGGCGCGGCCTTCCAGGCGGGTGACGCTGCGTTCGTTGATCACATCGCCGGTCAGCGCGGTCAGGCTCACCTCGCGGCCAGCGATGACGCCGCCCTGGGCGTTGCGGATCGAGTCGGTGGCCAGCATGTCCAGGCGACCGCCGGCCTCCATCAGCCCGCTGTTGCCGATGTGGGTGGCGCTGACGGCAAGGTTGTTGGTGGCGCGCAGGGTGCCGACGTTGACCAGCTCGCCACCGCTGATGAGGTTGACGTCGCGGCCCTGGATCAGCGCGCCATTGGGCGCCAGGCGGCCGTTGGCGTGGGCCAGGTACAGCACCGGGGCGAGGACTTTCTCGCCGTTGACCTCCACCTCTTCCATCCACACGATGTCGTGGGTCAGCGCCGCCACCTGCTCGGCGCTGAGCGACACGCCCACGCGCAGCGACAACTGGTCCTTGCTGGCGATGGCGTTGTCCATCAGGTAGCGGAACAGGGTTTCATCGCTGGTCATGCCGTCGATGAAGCGCTGGCCGGTGCGCGCGACCACGGCCTCGCGGATCAGGCGCTGCTCGTACAGGCCGTCGCCGAGGCGCTTGATGGCCTGGTCCGGCTTGACGTCGAGCTCGCCCAGCAGGTAGTCGGAACTGAGGAACTGCTTGAGGTCGGTCAGCACCGGGTTGGTTTCCACCAGGTACTTGTGGGCGACGCTCGGCGCGCTGCGCTCGGGCACGCCCTGGACCAGGCGCACACCACTGGCCAGGCCCGTCAGCCCGACACCGGCATTGCCTTGTGCGCCCGGCGCCGCAGTCGTGCCGTCGACTGCGAGGGGTTGCGCTTGGCTGCCGTCGGCGCTGGCGGCCCCCGCCAGCGGGGCGATGAAGATGCCGCTGCCGGCCTGGGTGCGATCACCAACCGCCGCCAGGGCGCCGGCGCTGGCCGCGGACTGCCCGGCCTGGCTGCTGATGCGGAACAGGCCATTGCTGCCTTGGGGCAAGCTGAAGCTCGGCAGCGTGACCGGATTGACCTGGCGTTGGGCCAGGTCCGGTGGCAGTTGCGGATTGAGCGCGCGCACCTGGGTCTGGGCCTGGCGTGGGTCGGCGTTGGCGTTACCGCGCCCCTGGAGGCTACCCGCGCCGGCCTGGTAAGCACGCACCACGCTGTTGTCGATGCGCTGGGTGGCGTTGATGGTCACGGCGCCGGCCGACTGGACCACCGCAGGGGCGACCACCGCACCTGCGATCGGTGTGCGGTTGTCGATGACGTTGTAGATGCTTTCCCTCGGATACCCCGCCGCCGCCATCACCTGGTCGAGGGTCAGGGAGCCAGGGTTCTGGTTGAACTGGTTCCTGGCGCTGATGAAGGCGTTGTACAGCCCGCGATTACGGGTGTACATGCTGGCGCTCAGGTTGCGCTGTTCGCCGCCACCGGCGCCCTTGTTCTCGAACACGCCGGTGTTGACGTTGATGTCGGCGCCAGCGGAGATGCTGCTGTAGTGGTTGCGCAGCGCATTGCCGGTGAAATTCAGCTTGCCGCCGGCGGTGATGAACGCGGTGGGGCTGTCCGCGTCGATGACGTCTTGCCAGGTTTCCGTCGCGGTGAAGTACAACTCGCAACCTTTGCCGTCGCAGAAGTCGTCGGAGTAGACATTGACGTTGCCGCCGACCAGTTTCAGCTTGGCGTTCAGGTGTTCCTTGCGGTTGAGCAGTTCATCGACGGCCAGCGTCATGTTGCCAGCGCTTTCGAGGCTGCCGGAAATGTTCTCCAGCAATGCGGCGCGGGCGCTGCCGTTACCGGCCACGTCCAGGCCGCCCAGGCTGTAGAGGTCGCCATAGTTGTTGGTGAAGCTGCCCACGCGCAACGTCATGTCGTTGCCGCTGAACAGCAGGCCGCGCTGGTTGCTCAGGTTGTTGGCCGTGAGCTTGACGGTGGCGGCACCTCCCAGGGTGCCACTGTTGTCGAGCGTGGCGGCATTCACCGTCAGGCCACCCAGTGAGGTCAGGCGGCCGGCGTTACTCAGCAGGTTGCGGGCCGTCACCCCGGTACTGGCACCACCGGCCAGGCTGGCGGCGCTGGACAGCACGACATCGTTGGCCGTCAGCCCCAGGTCGCCCAGGCTGCTCAGGCGGCCATTGCCGTCGTAGGTGCCGCTCAGGTCCAGCTGCAGGCTGCCGTCGCTGGCCAGCAGGCCATGGTTGGTCCAGCTGCCGCCACGGCCCTTGAAGCTTTCCACGGCCAGCAGCTTGCCGCTGGCGGTCTGCACGAAGCGCCCGATATCCAGCTCCAGGCGCCGCGCCTGCAAGACGCTGCTGTTGGTCCAGCTGGCGGCATTGATGTTCAGCAAGCCGTCGGTGTGGAGCAGGCCACCGGCCTGCATGACCTTGTCCGAGGCCAGGCCGAACGTGCCCTGGCCGGTGTGCAGCAATTGCCCGCCGCTGTTGCTCAGGCCACCGATCTGCAGGTCGAGGTCCTGGTTGGCGCTGGCCAGCACGCCGTTGTCGTTGAGCAGGCTGCCGGTGACGATGAAGCGGCTGGTGCCGGTCTTGCCGAGTGCCCGCAGGCTGCCATTGCGGTTGTCGATCTGCGCGGCGCGCAGCAGCAGGTCGCTTTCGCTCTCCAGTTGGCCGAAGCCGTTGAACAGTGTGCCGGCCAGGCTGAAATCGAAACGCCCGGCACCGATCTTGCCGCCCTGCCCTGGGGCCGCGCCCTGGTTCTGCAGTTGCTGGCCTTCGAGCTTGAGCAGGCCGGCCGCGTACAGGCCGCCGCCACGGTTGTCGAAGTCGGTGGTGACGATGCGGCTGTCGCCTTCAAGCGCTGACAGGTAGCCGCGCTGGTTGTTCACCCCGCCCGTGGCCTCGATGGACAGCGACTGTGCCTGGGCGACACCGCTCTGGTTGTCGAAGCTGCCACGGATCACGCCGGTGAGCTTGCCCTTGGCGGCGCTGAGCGTGCCGCCAGCACTGTTGCCCAGGCGGGCGGCATTCAGGTCGAGGTCACCTTGCAGGCTTTCGATACGCCCAGCGGCGTTGTCCAGCGCATCGTCCAAAGTCACCTTGATGGTGCCCTGGCTCTTGAGCGTACCCGCCTGGTTGCCCAGGCCCTGGGCCTGGATATCGAGCCCCCCGCGCTCGCTGAACACCAGCCCGTCCTCGCCGTTGAGCAGGTCGCCCTTCAGGCGCAGCACCAGGTTCTGCTGGCTGGCCAGGTTGCCGCCACGCTGGTTGTCCAGCAGGTCGGCGTTGAGCGTGAGCAACCCCTGGCTGATCAGCTTGCCAGCGCCGTTGTGCACTTCGGCGGCGGTGAGCAGCAGGTCGCCGCCACTGGTCAACCGGGCACCGTTGCCGTTGAGCAGCGCCTCGGTCAATGTCATGCGCAGTTTCGCGCGGCTGGTCAGCTGGCCGTTGCTGTTGTCCAGGCGCTTGCCGTCGAGGCTGATCGCCTGGCCGTTGATCTGCCCGGCACGGTTGTCGACGACCGTGCCGGCCTGGTCGAAGGTCAGGTCGTCGGTGGCCGAGATCAGGCCGCCGTCACGGTTGTCGAGCCGTTCACCGACACTCAGGGTGATGGCTGCATCGGAGGAAATCACACCCTTGCGGTTGTCCAGGCGGTTGGCGGTGATGTGTTGTTTGCCCCCACTGGCGAGGGCGCCCAGCTCTCGGTTGTCGAGCAGGCCATCCAGTTTCACGGTCAGTTCGCCCGCTTTGCTCGACAGGGTTCCGCTGGCGCTGTTGTCCAGGTCGCTGCCCGTGACCTCGAGGCCCTGCACACCGGAGAACAGGCCCTTGTCGCTGTTGAACAGCTGCGCGGCCTCAAGGCCCAGGCGGCCTTGGCTGATGATCTGGCCTTGCTGGTTGTCGATGCGTCGGGCAACCAGGCTGAAGGATTGGTCGCTGGACACTTCGCCCCTGCGGTTGTCGAGCAGGCCCAGGCGCTGGATGCTCAGGGGGCCGGTGGCATTGATGCGCCCCCCTTCGTTGATCAGGTCGCCGCCATTGAGGTCGAGGTCGAGCTTGCCTTCGGCGAGCAGACGGCCCTGGCGCTGGATCAGCGCATCGACCCGCAGCAGCAGGTCGCCCTTGGCGGAGATCTCGCCGCCCTCGCTGCCGTCGACTTTGGCCGCCGTCAGGGTCAGGCCGGCGTCACTGTGTATCCAGCCGCCGCGTTGACGGGTATCGGCGCCGTTGAAAAGGTCGGCGCTGGCCACGGTCATCGCCTGCGTGCTGCTCAGGGTGCCGCCACGGTTGTCCAGTTCGGCGCTGGTGAGGGTCAGTTCGCCCTGGCTGATCACCTGGCCGCCCAGGGTGTTGTCCAGCTTGCCGGTGGTGATGCCCACACCGGTCTTGCCCGACAGCAGCCCGCGCTCGCTGTTGGCCAGCTCGCCACTGGCCACGGTCAGCAGGCCGAGCGCGGACAAGATGCCGTCGACGCGGTTGTCGAGCAAGCCATCGAGGGTCACCTTGAGCGCGGCGCCACTGGCCAGGCTGCCACCCTGGCGGTTGTCGAGGCTGGCGGCCTTGACGTCCAGGCCGGTGCTGGCGGACAGCACGCCTTTGAGGCTGTTGTCCAGGGCGTTGGCGATACGCAGGGTCAAGGACTGCTTGCTGACCACACGCCCCCCTTGGTTGTTCAAGGAGGTGGCCGCCAAGGTGAAGGCCTGGTCGCTGGAGATCTCGCCGGCCAGGCTGTTGTCGACAGTGCCCACCTGGCGCAGCAGCAGGCCACCGGGAGAGCGCAGCAGGCCGCCGTCACGGTTGATCAGTTGCCCGCCCTGCAGGTCGAGCTCGATGCCGGTGGAACTGACCAGTTGGCCGTGGTCATGCTGGTCGAGGCCACCCAGGGTCGCCTCGATCCGGCCTGCGGCGCTGATACGACCCAGGGCACTGTTGTCCAGATCATCCGCGACCAATGTCAGGCTGGCCGCGCCGATGTCACCCTTGCCACTGTTGACGAGGGTGCCGCCATGCAGTTCTGCATGCCCTTGTGCACTGATCACGCCGGCCTGGCTGTTGTCCAGGCGGCCGCTGCGCAGCATCAGCCCGGCATTGGTGACCAGTTGACCGCCCTGGTTGCCCAGCAAACCGGTGGTGGTCAGGTCGAGCAGGCCCACTGCGGAGACCTTGCCGTCCTGGTTGTTGGCCAGTTCGGCGGCCTTGAGGGTGAGCCCGCCTTCACTGATGATCCGGCCCTTGGCGCTGTTGTCGAGCTTGCCGGACACGTCGATGCCGATATGCTTGGCACTGCTCAGCAAGCCACCGCTGTTGAGCAACTGCCCCCCTTCCAGGTTCAGGCTGTCGCGCCCGCTGAGCAGGCCATTGCTCTGGTTCAGCAACCGCTGCACGGTCAGCGCCAGGCCACTGTCGCCGAGGACCTTGCCGCCCTGGTTGTCCAGCAGCTCGCGCGCGGTGAGCTTGACCTTGCCAACGCTGGCGATGGTGCCCTGCTGGTTGAGGACCTGGCGGGCGCTGATGTCGGCGCCCGTACCGCCGCGGATGCTCGCGCCGAACTGGTTGTCGACCGTATCGGCCGTCAGCACCAGCTGGCCAAGGCCGGACAGTTGGCCACCCTGCTGGTTCAACGTGCCCAGTTTGGCATCCAGGTCGCCCTTGGCGATGATCCGCCCACCGGCCTGGTTGTCCACCTGGGTAACCACCAGGTCCATGCGCCCATCGCTTTGCAGATGACCCGCGTTGCCATTTGTCAGCTTGGTCACCTCGACACGGACGTTGCCCTGGGTCGTGGCCGCGCCTTTGTCACGGTTGTCGAAATGCCCACCCGTGACCGTCAGCGATTGGTCTGCGAGCAGCAACCCGCCACGGTTGTCGAGCGTGTCGCCATGCAAGCTCAGGGCACCCTTGCTCGAGAGCAGGCCGTTGTCACGGTTGTCCAGGGTGGCGACCCTGACCTTGAGCGTGTTCTGGCTTTGCAGGTTGCCTTTGCCGGCGTTGTTCAGGTTTACCGCGGACAGGTCGAGCAGGCGCTTGCCCGACATCAGCCCGAGGCGGTTGTCGATGTCGGCGCTGGCACGGATCAGCAGGTCGCCGCCCAGCAACTGGCCGCCCGAATTGAGCAGGCCGGCGGTGGTGAGTTCGAGGCGATCGGCGCTGAGTTTGCCGCCGTTCTGGTTATCCAGCAGCGCGTGGGTGGTCACCTCGGCCTTCTGGTCGCTGCCGACCAGGCCACTGGCGCTGTTGTCCAAGCGCGTGGCCGTCACCTTCAGCCCAGCCTGCCCGACCACCCGCCCGCCACGGTTGTCGAACGTGTCGGTCACATCCACTTGCGTGCGGCCACTGCTGCTCAGCAGCCCCTGCTGACGGTTGTCCACGGTACTGGCAGTCACTTGCAAGATGCCATCGGCCAGGGCCTGGCCCTTGCGGTTGTCCAACTGGCCGGTCGTCAGCGTGACGTTGGCACCCTTGAGGCTGCCGCCCTGGTTGTCCAGGGTGGCCGTGCTGTCGATCTTGAGGTCGCGGTTGGCAACCAGGCTGCCGCGGTTCTGCAGCGTCTGGCCGGTCAGGGTGAGGTCGCCACGGGTGTTGCGCGTGTTGTCTGGCTCCACACCCGCCTCGACGACACCACGGTTGTCGATCAGGGCTGCATTGGCCGTGATCTGCTCACGGGCGGCCAGGCTCTGGCCAACCTGCAACGTGTCACGCACTCGCAGCGTGGCGCTGCCGGCGGCGTAGGTCTTGCCGGTCAGCTCGGCGCTCTGCGCCTCGAGCTTGAGGTTGCCGGCGCTGGCAGCCTGGGCCAGGGTCACCTTGCCATTGGCATCCACCTGGATATCGCCGGTGGTGGCGGCCAGGTTGCCGGCCAGCTTGACCCCAACCCCCTGTTCGGTGCCTACCAGGCGGATGCTGCCGGCGTACATGCCCCCCAGCGCCGAGCTGTCGATGGCCAGCAGCGGTTTTGTGCTGCCATCGTCGGCGCGTGGCGTGGCCTGCAGGCTGTCAGCCTGGACGTCGTTGCGCCCGGTGACGATGTTCAGCTGCCTGGCGTGCAGCTCGGCGTTGAGCTTGGCGCTGCGGGTGACCAGGTCGAACTGGTCGAGGTTGCCGGCATTGAGCGTGTCGCCTTCGATAGAGATGTCGCCGCCATCGACCTGGAAACGGTCCAGGCGCTCGCCGTCCATCACCGGCTTGCCGGTGGTGAGGGTGGCCCGTGGCGTGTTGATGAAACCGCAGCCTTTGCAGGTGATGCCGTGCGGGTTGGCGACGATGACCCGGGCCGCCTGCCCCGCCACCTCGGTGTAGCCCTCCAGGGTACTGCGATTGCCGCCGGTGACCTGGTTGAGGATCACCTGGGCAGCTTGCCCACGCAGGTTGGGGTTGCCGACGATGATGCCGCCCAGCTCGGTGGACTGGGTCTTGCTGGTGGCGTTGTTGAGGATCAGCCCGTTGCTGCCGACGTTGTAGTCCCTGAACGTGTTGTTCGACAGCCCGCTGCCATTGGGCGTGGCGATGTTGACGATCGGCACCCCGTTGCCCGCCTGGCCGAGGTGGGTGTTGGCGTTGGCCGCCGCGTCGAGGGTGAGCTCGGCCGCCGTGGTGACGATGGGGTTGAGGAACATCACGCCCGCGACGATCAGGGCGATGCATTGATTCAGCGGGGTGCGGATGTCCATGTCGAACAAACTCCAGGCGCTATGGGCGCAGGTTGCGGGGCAGCCCATGGCTGGGCGGCGATGTCACGGGCAAAGGGTGGGCGCGCGGCTCAGAAGAACGCGTCGACGCGCAAGTAGATCGGGTGTTCGCGATGCGTGATGGCGTCGGGGCGCTCCAGCGAACGGGCGAAGGTCGCGCTGGCGGCGAAGTACTGGCCACGCACGTTGAGCTCGACGGCATTGCCACTGAGGCGGCCATGGTCGTTGCCGTTGCCATGCTGGCCCTTGATCACGCCGGCATCGTAGGCGAAGGCCATGCCGTACTCGCGCAACCAGGGCTGCAAGGCGCCCCAGGTCACCGGGCGGCGCCAGCGCAGCTGGTTGCGCCAGTAGCCGCCGCTGTCGCCGGTGAGGGTCTGTTCCTTGAAGCCGCGTACCGACGACAGCCCCCCGACACTGATGCGCTGGCCGCTGTAGAGGGCATCCTCGCTCCGTTGGCCAGTGGCCAGGCTGTCGAAGCTGAATTGCTCGCCCCATACCGTGAACGGCTGCAGGTAGCTCAGGGTCAGGGTGTATTTGTTGTAGCGCGCCACGGGCTCGTTGCCATGGGGGTCGCCCGCGCCCTGGGCGTCGAGCGCGCCGATCCCCTGCTGCCAGCCGGCATCGAGGTTGACGAAGGCGCCGCCGATGCGCCGGCCATGGTTGAAGCCCAGCTGGCGCTCGGTGATGCGCGTGCTCGACACATCGATCAAGGTGTCGTCGAGGTAGTTGCGCGCGCGCAGATGGCTCACGCCCAGGCTCACCCCGGTCTTGCTCAGGCTGTCGCGGTGGATCACCCGCTCGGCCTGGAGCTGGTGCACGGTGTTGTCGCCGTCGAGCTTGAAGGGGAAACCGCTGGAGGTGTCGCGGGTGCGGTAGTAGTTGTGGTTGTAGCTGTAGTTGAAGGTCCACCAGCCCCACGGCAGGCTGTAGTTCAGCCCCTTGCTGTCGGCGTGGCGCCAGTGGTCGCTGACCACGTCCTGGCCGCTGCGCAGGCTGAGCTGGTCGGCCAGGCCCAACGGGCTGTCCCACTCCAACCCCAGGTTCATCTGCTGCTCGCCGCTGCTGGCATCGCCATTGTTGTGGCGGCTGGCCGACACCCGCCAGGGCTTGTCGCGCTGGCCTTTGAGCTGCACCCGGCTGCCACCGACCGCCTGGCCGGGCACCAGTTCGATCTCGGCCTGGCGCGAGGGCAGGCGCCCGAGCTGGTCGACCATCTGCTCCAGCTCGCGCAGGTCGAGGACCTGCCCGGCCTTGCCGGGGAAGGCCATGGCCAGCTCGCGCGGGCTGGCCAGCGCGGATTCGTCCAGCCCCTCCAGGCGCCCTTCGACAATGATGATCCGCAGGATGCCCGAGCCCAGGTCCTGCTGGGGCAGGTAGGCGCGGGTGGTGAGGTAGCCACGGTCGATGTAGTGGTTGGTGATGCGCTTGAGCAGGTCGTTGATCTGGCCGACTTGCAGGCACTTGCCCTGATAATCCTGCAGCAACGCCTGGCGCTGGCGCTCGCTGAGCAAGGTCGCGCCTTGCAGCTCGACACTGTGGATTTCAAAGCAACGCCCCTCGTCGCTGGGCAAGGCCGGTGCTGGCGACGCCGCTTTGCCAGGCAACTGCTGCAGTTCCTCGAGACGCTTGCGCTGCTCCTGCAACAGGTTCTCCTGGCGGTCCCGGATCAGGTCGCGATCACCGGGAGACTGGAACGAGGCGGCGAAAACGACAGCAGGAAGCAGCGCCAGGCCAGCGGCCAAGGCACGGAAAATAGAAGGCATACAGGAGTGGTCCGTCACTGGGAGGCAGGAGCGCATCGCTGCGAAAACGTTTGCGAAGCCTACAAGACAATGACAATGCCATCAATAAGCCATCAATCCAATCGAATAGAAGGACAATGCCTCTCTAGCGCTCGAAAAAACACGCCGTCGCCCGCAGTTCAGCGCTGGCGCAGCGGCTTGGCGGCTGGCCGGAACCACCAGCCCTGCTGCATGCCTGCCGCTGCCAGGAGGATCAGCGCCACACCCAGCCACTGCAAGGGGGTAAGGCGATGGCCGAAGGCGAACCAGTCGACCAGGATCGCTGCGATTGGATAGATGAACGACAGCGCCCCGGTCAACGCCGTGGGCAGCCGCTGGATGGCACTGTAGAGCAGCACGTACATCAACCCCGTGTGCACGATGCCCAGCGTCACCAGGCTGCCCAACGCGGGCAACTCAGCCGGCAAACCGCCAAGCTTCACCCAAGGCGCCAGCAGCAATGCGCCCGTGCTCACCTGGACCAGCGCAATCAGGTGCGGCGCAGTACCGGTCAGGCGCTTGATGATCAGGGCCGCCACGGCATAGAGAAACGCCGCGCCCAGGGCCAGGGCGATGCCCAGCAGGTACTCGCCGCCACTGCCCTGCCCGGCGCCATGGGCGCTGACGATGGCCAGCATGCCGAGGAAGGCCACGCTCAGCCAGGTCAACTTGGGCAGGGTGATCTTCTCGCCGAGGAACAGCGCCGCCAGCCCCACCAGCAAGAACGGCTGGACGTTGTACACCGCCGTGCCGATGGCGATGGAGGCCCGCGAGTAGGAAGCGAACAACAGCACCCAGTTGCCGACGATGGCCACCCCACTGGCCACGGCCAACAGGAAGGTCGCGCGGGTCAAAACACCGGGTTTGAGAATACCCATGGCCGCGCAGATCAACAGCAAGGTGCCGGCCCCGAACACGCAGCGCCAGAACACCACCTCCAGCACCGGCAACCCGGACACCAGCACGAACCAGCCGATGGTCCCGGAGATCAGCATGGCGGCGACCATTTCCAGGGCCCCGCGGCGCAGCGAATTGTCCATCTCACACCTCCTGTCGACGATGGGCACAGTATGCGGAGGATCACAGGCTGCCATCCAGCGGATGGCGAAGGTGTTTTCCAGAAATCACCTTTACTATCAAGGCAAATAATGAAAACCGCCTAACGAGGTAAGCATGACCGACGCTATCGACCAGTTGCTGATCAACGCCCTGATGGAAGATTCGCGCCGTTCGCTGAAGGCCCTGGCCCAGATCAGCGGGCTGTCCGCCCCCAGCGTCAGCGAGCGCTTGCGCCGCCTGGAAGAGCGCGGCGTGCTGCGCGGCTACACCGTGGAGGTCGATCCACGCAGCTTCGGTTACCAGCTACAGGCTATCGTGCGCATCCGTCCGCTACCGGGGCAGTTGCAGGAGGTGGAGCGGCAGATCGTGGCTATCCCCGAATTCACCGAGTGCGACAAGGTCACCGGCGAGGACTGTTTCATTGCCCGCCTGCATGTGCGCTCGATGGAGCAGCTGGATACCCTCCTCGACCGTCTCAATGTGCTGGCCGAGACCAATACCGCGATCATCAAGAAGACCCCGGTGAAACGGCGCCTTCCGCCGATGGCGTGATCGGCCCTGCAACGGCGCAGCGCTGTAGGAGCGGCTTTAGCCGCGATGCGAACAACGCGGTGTCTGGCACCCGCTGCGCGCGTGGTCGCGGCTAAAGCCGCTCCTACAGAGCCCTCGGCAAATCATCTTGTACACACAAATGTCACCTTAGGTGCCATTTTTGTGTGCACTTCTACCAAACGATGCCCCATTAGGTTACACGCTCTTCGTCCATAAACCTGATCAACTGATCAACTAAAAGACCTTCAAAAAAATAAAAACTGTTCAATCGGTCAATTTATAATTTCGCTATTTCAGCTAGTTATAAACTTAATCAAGAAATTCAAAATAATGGCCAACTAAAAGTTGGATTCCATATGGCATGGAACTGGCTTTTGTGTGCTCGTGTTTTGTATACAAACAATGCAAAACATAAATACACAAGAACCCGCAGCGTCGCCCCGAATCGCGACCGCCGCGCCCAGAACCCAGTGATGCCAACGCCTGCACCGACGAGATGGCGAGCCCGTGCGCCAGCGCCCGCTCATCGCAGTCGCACGCATCAGGAGCCGCCGGAATGAGTAGCAGCCTCGACCTTGCCCCTGAACTTTCCGTTGCCAGCACCCACCCCGCTACTACCACCCTCGAAGGTCACCCGACTGATCTAGAACTGAGCCCACGCCTGCACAACCGCGATCTTGCCCCGACCAAGCTCGAAGGCCGGCGCTGGGGTGGCTACAGCATCTTCGCGCTGTGGACCAACGACGTGCACAACATTGCCAACTACTCCTTCGCCATGGGCTTGTTCGCCCTGGGGCTGGGTGGTTGGCAGATCCTCCTGTCGCTGGCAATCGGTGCGGCGCTGGTGTACTTCTTCATGAACCTGTCCGGCTACATGGGGCAGAAGACCGGCGTGCCGTTCCCGGTGATCAGCCGCATCGCCTTCGGTATCCACGGCGCGCAGCTCCCGGCGCTGATCCGCGCGGTGATCGCCATCGCCTGGTTCGGTATCCAGACGTATCTGGCCTCGGTGGTGCTGCGCGTGCTGCTGACCGCCGTGTGGCCACAAGTGGCCGCCTATGACCACGACAGCATCCTCGGGCTGTCGAGCCTGGGCTGGGTGTGCTTCGTGGGCATCTGGCTGGTGCAACTGGTGATCCTCGCCTACGGCATGGAAATGGTGCGCCGCTACGAAGCGTTCGCCGGCCCGGTGATCCTGCTCACGGTGGCCAGCCTGGCGGTGTTCATGTACTTCAAGGCCGACGCGCGCATCGCCTGGTCGGTGGCCGAACCGCTGAGCGGCTACGAGATGTGGCGCAACATCTTCGCCGGCGGCGCCCTGTGGCTGGCGATCTACGGCACCCTGGTGCTCAACTTCTGCGACTTCGCCCGCTCGGCGCCTTGCCGCAAGACCATCCGCGTGGGCAACTTCTGGGGCCTGCCGGTGAACATCCTGGTGTTCGCCGCGATCACCGTGGTGCTGTGCGGCGCGCAATTCCAGATCAACGGCCAGATCATCGACAGCCCCACGCAGATCGTCGCCAGCATCCCCAATACCGCCTTTCTGGTACTCGGTTGCCTGGCCTTCCTGATCGTCACCGTGGCGGTAAACATCATGGCCAACTTCGTTGCCCCGGCGTTCGTGCTGAGCAACCTGGCGCCACGCCACCTGAACTTCCGCCGCGCCGGCCTGATCAGCGCCACCCTGGCGGTGGTGATCCTGCCGTGGAACCTCTACAACAGCCCGCTGGTGATCGTGTACTTCCTCTCCGGCCTCGGCGCCCTGCTCGGCCCCCTGTACGGCGTGATCATGGCCGACTACTGGCTGCTGCGCCGGGGCCGTATCAACGTGCCCGAGCTGTACAGCGAGCACCCCGCCGGCACCTACCACTACACCCGTGGCATCAACCTGCGCGCGGTGGCGGCGTTCATCCCCGCCGCCCTGCTGGCCATCGTCCTGGCCCTGGTGCCCAACTTCCATGGCGTGGCGCCGTTCTCGTGGCTGATCGGGGCCGGCATCGCCGCCGCCGTGTACCTGCTGATTGCGCCCCGTCACGGCCAGTACGCCGATGTCAGCGGCGAGTGCATCGCCGTCGACCACGCCAGCCACTGATTTCAGGGAGATTCGTCATGCGTATTCTGATTGCCAACGTCAACACCACCGAAGCCATCACCGAGGCCATCGCCGAGCAGGCGCGCAGCGTCGCCGCGCCCGGCACCGAGATTGTCGGGCTGACGCCCTGGTTCGGGGCCGAGTCGGTCGAAGGCAACTTCGAGAGCTACCTGGCCGCCATCGCCGTGATGGACCGGGTGCTGGCCTACGAAGGGCCTTACGATGCAGTGATTCAGGCCGGCTACGGCGAGCATGGCCGCGAGGGCTTGCAAGAGTTGCTGGACGTGCCGGTGGTGGACATCACCGATGCGGCCGCCAGCACCGCCCTGTACCTGGGCCACGCCTATTCGGTGGTGACCACCCTGGACCGCACCGTGCCGCTGATCGAGGACCGTCTGCGGCTGTCCGGCCTGTACGAGCGCTGCGCCTCGGTGCGTGCCAGTGGGCTGGCGGTGCTGGAGCTGGAGGCCGACCCACGGCGTGCGGTGGAGGCCATCGTCGAACAGGCCGAGCGCGCGGTACGCGAGGACAAGGCCGAGGTCATCTGCCTGGGCTGTGGCGGGATGGCCGGGCTGGACGAACAGATTCGCCAGCGCACCGGGGTGCCGGTGGTCGATGGCGTGAGTGCGGCGGTGACCATCGCCGAGTCATTGGTGCGGATGGGATTGAGCACGTCCAAAGTGCGCACCTACGCCACGCCGCGGGTGAAGAAAGTGGTGGGTTGGCCAATGCGCTTCGGGCGTTGAGTCGAAGTTGATCGTACCGGCCTCTTCGCCGGCAAGCCGGCTCCTACAGGCATGAGACAAGCGCCGAACCTGCAGGAGCCGGCTTGCCGGCGAAGAGGCCAGCTCAATCAACACAGTATCCTGGCCAATCGCTCGCCACTGCCACAAGCCAGGGTGAACCCCAGCGCCCCATGCCCCAGGTTCATCCACAGGTTGCGGTACACCGTGGCACCGATGATTGGCACCCCGGTCGGCGTCGCCGGCCGCATCCCAGCCCATTCCACTGCCTGGCTGTAATCCGCGGCTCCCGGCAACGTCTCGCCCGCCAGCCGGCGCATGCTGCGCAGGCGGCCAGCATCCACCGATTCGTCGTAGCCGACGATGTCCACCATCGCCGCCACCCGCAATTGCCGGTCGAGCCGCGCATAGACAATCTTGCGTTCGTAATCGGTGAGGCTTACCTCCGGCGCCTGATGCGCGTCAGTAATGGGGGCGCTCAGGCTGTAGCCCTTCAGCGGATAGACCGGCAACGCAAGCCCGGGCAATGCCAGCCCCGGGCTGCGGTGGCCGGCACACAGCACCAGGCGCTCGACAGCCAGTAGCTCATCACCCAGCGCCAACTCAACCACCTTGCCACTGTGCGGTATCAAGCGCGTCACCGGCTTGCCCAGGAAGAACCGGCACTGCCCCGAGGCGCGCAAACGCTCGGCCAGACGCAGGCAGAAACGGTGGCAATCAGCGACCTCTTCGTCTGGTGTGAACACGCCACCGATGAAAGGCGCATCGGCCAGCGCCGGGTCCAGCCTGCGCACATCAGCAGCTGCCAAGACCTGCTGGCCCTGCGGATCGAGCAAATGGTCACGCCCATGAGCAAAGGCCTTTGGCGTGCGGAAGGCAACCAGCTTGCCATTACGCCGCCAGGCGAAGTCTTCCAGGGCATCCTCTTCACGCCAACGTGCCAACGCGGCTTGACTTTCCAAGGCCAGGCCCAGCAGCTGGGAGGTGTTGCGCCGGTTCGTCGAGCGCTGGCAAGCGAGCAAGAAGGCCGCCAGCCAGCGCCACTGCGCAGGGTCCAGACGCAGGCGTAAGCGCAGTGGCGAATCGCCCTGCAGCAACCAGCCAAGCGCCTGCCAGGGCACGCCCGCATCGGCCAGCGGCGCCACGTAGCGATAGGACAACTGCCCGCCATTGGCGAAGCTGGTGGCACTGGCCAGGCTGTCGCGTGCCTCGATCAGGTCGACCGATAGCCCTTCGCGCACCAATGCGTAGGCTGTCGCCAGGCCGACCACCCCTCCACCAATCACTGTCACCCGCTGGCTCATCGCACATCCCTGTCCACGTCTGCAGACCGAGACAGTAGCAGCAGGTCAGGTCGGACAGCCATGGGCACCGTGGTCGAGCCCTTGGCGCACGTTGCGGCTGAGCAGGCTGGCCTTGCCATCCCGCCAGGTCAGGGTGAGCACATAGAGCGTATCGAAATCGTCGCCGCTCCAGTCTTCGGTGATCACCCGCTTCTCGCCGAGTGCCTTGCCGGCCACGGTATTGATGAGCTCCGGGAGATAGCCATGGGACCAGGCGGTATAGACGGTGGCGTTGCGGTACTTGTCGCGCAGCAACTCGTCGGCCAGGTCGTCGGTATCGTTGGCACCGTAGTCGATGTTCACTGGCAGGCCCAGGCGAATGGCGCTGGGGGTGATGGTCATCAGGGGACGGATGTAGCTGTAGCGTTGGTCCTGGCTGCCCTCTTCGACCTGCCGCGAGGGGTTGGCGGCGAACACATAGTCGGCCTTGCCGAAGCGCTCCGGCAGCAGCGTGGCCAGGTCCAGGGCGCGGTTGAGCCCTTGGCAGTTCAACTGCCCAAGCCCCTCGCCAGGTTTTTCGGCGTGGCGCAGGAACACCAGTGTCTGGGTGCCGTCCACCGGTTGTGCGCGGCTTTCGACCACACCCAGTACCAGCGGCACGGCTGCGGCAGCAAGCGCCAAACTCAAAAGCAGGTGGCGATGACGGCGCAGGAAAGTTGGCAACTTCATCAGGGCAGGCTCTTGTGACAAGGAGAATCGGGGTGCCCCGCCACATCGCCCTGCGGCCGAGGCCGCAGGGCTTCCCTGTCGTGAATGCCATCCGTGGCGGCGAGTGAGGGTCAGAGTGCCCTCAACCCGTTTGGTTCCTCCATGGCTGCACGTGCCGTTCCGTGGACAAAGCCCACGTTAGCGCACGCGTATTGCCGATTTATGGCAGGGGCTCAGTCGTCGCGGGTCAGCACTTCGAGCAGTTCGATCTCGAAGGTCAGGTCCGAATTCGGCGGGATCTTGCCCATGGTTCGTTCGCCATAGCCCAGGTGCGCGGGCACCTGCAGCTTGCGCTTGCCACCGACGCGCATGCCCATCAGGCCCTGGTCCCAGCCCTTGATCACCCGGCCGGTGCCGATCACGCACTGGAACGGCTTGCCGCGAGACCAGGACGAGTCGAACTCGCTGCCGTCGGCCAGCCAGCCGGTGTACTGGGTGGTGATCAGCGCGCCCTTGACCACGGCCTTGCCGTCGCCTTCTTGCAGGTCGGTGATGTGCAGTTCGCTGCTCATGGTCGGATTCTCCCCGGGACATTCAGACAAAGGGCGCCGTTTTCTCAGGAATGCCGTGGTTTGGCAAGCGTTCATCGCGGTTGCTATTGCGCGGTGAACCGCTCGAACGCCTCCCGGCCGGTCCATTCCTCGGTCTGGTTCTTGAAGCAGTACCAGGCGGGTTTTTCGTCGATGAATATCTGCAGGTTGAAGTCCCAGGCTTCGTCGCCGTCGAGCAGGCCGATGGGCAGGATGTAGATGTCGCTCTGCTTTACGCGATAGAACAGGTGGGTGCCGCAGTGGCTGCAGAAACCGCGTTGGGCCCAGGGGGAAGAGTCGTAGACGCTGGGCTCGGGGCCTTCGATCTTCGGGGGCTGGGTGCAATGCACGGCCAGCAGCGGGCCACCGGTCCACTTGCGGCACATGCGGCAATGGCAGGCGCTGATCTGGGTGTTGTCGACGGTGGCCTTGAGGTGGGTTTTGCCGCAGAGGCAGGTGCCTTGTTTTACCAGGGGCATTTGGGGAGCTCCGTGCTTGTTTGGGGGATTGGGAGTATAGGCTTCGGCTTTTCAGAGTTTGGGTTTGGAAGTTTGTGAGCATATCCATTGGCGATGGTCACGCAGGCTTACCTTTGCGCCCTTACGGCCATCCCTTTCAAGGTCTTTGGACGCAGGGGGCGTGACCGCATCAGGGCCGCCGGGAGTGTCAGTTTTTTTGTGTGCGGGCCGGTAACGGCCTGCCGCCAGGCAGGCCTTGATTTCACCAGGTCGGCCTGATGAACCGATCTCCGTACAGAATCGCAAATTGATTCATCGCGCTTTTCCAATCATGGGCCGGTTTTCCCCAATTGGCTGTTATGTTGCGCAATCCCAACCAAATCAGTTTGGTCGCTGCGTCATCATTCGGGAAATGCCCGCGAGTCTTGATGACCTTGCGTAGCTGGGCGTTGATGCTCTCGATGGCGTTGGTGGTGTAAATCACCTTTCTGATGGCCGGTGGGAAGACGAAAAATGGAATCACTCGATCCCAGGCGCGTCTCCAGGCAGCCACCACCGTTGGATATTTCTCGCCCCACGGCCCGTTCTCAAACTCATCGAGTGCTTGCTCAGCCGCTTCAGCATTAATGGCTTGGTAAATCGGCTTCAGCTCCTTGGCCAGAGCCCGCCGCTTGTCCCAGGCCGCGAAGTCGAGGCTGTTGCGGATCAGGTGCACGATGCACGTTTGCAACGTCGTCTCTGGAAACACGGCACTGAGAGCCTCTGGCATACCTTTGAGGCCATCGGTCACGGCAATCAGCACATCTTCGACACCGCGCGTCTTGAGATCGTTAAAGACCTTCATCCAAAACTTCGCGCCCTCGGTGTTCTCGATCCAGATGCCCAGGATATCCCGCGTCCCGTCGGGGAGGACGCCCAGGGCCAGGTAAATGGCCTTGTTGCGCACCAGGCCCTCTTCGCGGATCTTCACCCGCAGTGCATCGAAGAAAATGACCGGGTACATCGGCTCCAGTGGCCGCTGTTGCCACGCGCCAATCTCGTCCATGACCTCGTCTGTCACAGAGCTGATGAAGTCGGGTGAGACCTCTGTTCCATACTGCTCGGACAAAAAGGCTCGGATCTCTCTGACCGTCATTCCACGGGCGTACATGGCGATGATCTTGTCATCGAAACCGGTGTACCGCCGCTCGTGCTTGGGGATCAGAATGGGCGAAAAACTGCCGTCTCGATCGCGAGGAATTTCCAGCCGCAGCGGGCCATCCCCCGTTAAAACCGTCTTGCCACTCTTGCCGTTACGCTGGTTGGTTTCATCCTCTGGGCGCTGCGCGCCCGGCGGATAGCCCAGGTGGTGGCCAAGCTCGGCATGCAGAGCGCGTTCGATCAGGGCCTTCTTGAACGCCGCGGAGGCATCCTCGATAGCTTCTGCGGTCATTAGGCCCTCACCGAACTGCTCCAGCAGCTCTTTGGGGATTTTGGGCAGGTCACGCAAGGGTTTCTTTTTGGTTGGCATACATGCACCTCTTACTCATGTTATGCCCGAACACAAAATTTCTGACACCCTCGGGCCGCCAGATGCACGCCGGGATTCTTGCAGCGTCTTTCAGATCGAGCGCCGCCCGCGCGGCGCATCGCGGATGAATCCGCTCCTACATTCGTTGCAACGTGGCCATGATAGGCCATGGTTGTTCGCCTTGTTTGTACGACGCAATTTATCGGCTGGCGCCGCCGCCGCCCCGCCCGGCTCACGCCATGCGCCAAGGCTGACAACCATGGCCTCACAGATGCGGTACGTTGCAACCGATGTAGGAGCGGATTCATCCGCGATGCGCCGCGCGGGCGGCGCTCGATCTCATAGGCGCGGCAACGCTAACGTCGAACACCTTGAAAGGCCTGGCCGAAAGGACGGAAAGGTGAATCAGCGTCTACATAGCAAACGGATATGCCTACACAGCCCAGAACCAACTAATCAACTTACGAGAGCACATTCCAATTACCTACCCATAAAAAAACCCGCACCACTCAAGGCACGGGTTTCTCGAATCAAGCGTCAATTCGACGTCGAATCACCGCTCCAGCAGAATCCGCAACATCCGACGCAGCGGCTCCGCAGCCCCCCACAGCAGCTGGTCACCCACCGTGAAGGCCCCAAGATACTGCGACCCCATGTTCAGCTTGCGCAGCCGCCCGACAGGCACATTCAGCGTCCCGGTCACATTGGTCGGGCTCAGCTCCTGCATGCTGATCTCACGCTGGTTCGGTACCAGCTTCACCCATGGGTTGTGCTGGCTGATCAGCCCTTCGATATCGGCCATCGGCACATCTTTGTTCAGCTTGATGGTCAGCGCCTGGCTGTGGCAACGCATGGCGCCGATGCGCACGCAGATACCGTCGACCGGAATCGGGCTCTTGAAGCGCCCGAGAATTTTGTTGGTCTCGGCCTGGGCCTTCCACTCTTCACGGCTCTGCCCGTTCGGCAGTTCCTTGTCGATCCACGGGATCAGGCTGCCGGCCAGCGGCACGCCGAAGTTCTCGGTCGGGAAGCCCTCGCCACGCATGGTTTCGGCCACCTTGCGGTCGATATCGAGGATGGCGCTGGCCGGGTTGGCCAGGTCATCGGCCACGGCCGCGTGGATACCGCCCATCTGCTTGATCAGCTCACGCATGTTCTGCGCGCCGGCGCCCGAGGCCGCCTGGTAGGTCATGGCGCTCATCCACTCGACCAGGCCGGCTTCGAACAGGCCGCCCAGGCCCATCAACATCAGGCTGACGGTGCAGTTGCCGCCGATGTAGTTCTTGGTGCCCGCGTCCAGTTGCTGGTCGATGACCTTGCGGTTGACCGGGTCGAGGATGATCACCGCGTCATCCTGCATGCGCAGCGAGGAAGCGGCGTCGATCCAGTACCCCTGCCAGCCGGCTTCGCGCAGCTTGGGGAAGACTTCGTTGGTGTAGTCGCCGCCCTGGCAGGTCAGGATGACGTCGAGGGTCTTGAGCTCTTCAATGCTGTAGGCATCCTTCAGCGGGGCAATGTCCTTGCCCACGGCAGGGCCTTGGCCACCGACATTGGAGGTGGTGAAGAACACCGGCTCGATCAGGTCGAAGTCCTGCTCTTCGAGCATCCGCTGCATGAGCACGGAACCGACCATTCCACGCCAACCGATCAGACCTACACGTTTCATCGCAACTACACCTTTGCTAAAAGTGGGCCGCCACCGGGAGTTTTTGGTGGCGGGCCAGAGAGATTACAGATTCCGCAGCGCTGCGACTACTGCGTCGCCCATTTCCTGCGTACCGACCTTGGTGCAACCGGCCGACCAGATGTCACCGGTGCGCAGGCCCTGGTCCAGGACCAGGCTCACGGCCTGCTCGATGGCTTCGGCGGCGGCCGACTGGTTGAAGCTGTAGCGCAGCATCATCGACACCGAGAGGATGGTCGCCAGCGGATTGGCGATGCCCTGCCCGGCGATGTCCGGCGCCGAACCGTGGCATGGTTCGTACATGCCCTTGTTGTCGGCATCCAGCGACGCCGACGGCAGCATGCCGATGGAACCGGTGAGCATGGAAGCCTCATCCGACAGGATGTCGCCGAACATGTTGTCGGTCACCACCACGTCGAACTGCTTGGGCGCGCGCACCAGCTGCATGGCGGCGTTGTCGACGTACATGTGGCTGAGCTCGACGTCCGGGTAGTCCTTGGCCACTTCTTCCACCACTTCGCGCCACAGCTGGCTGGAGGCAAGGACGTTGGCCTTGTCCACCGAACACAGTTTCTTGCCACGCACGCGGGCCATGTCGAAGCCGACACGGGCGATGCGGCGCACTTCGCTTTCGCTGTACGGCAGGGTGTCGTAGGCCTGGCGCTCGCCGCCTTGCAGCTCGCGCTGGCCGCGTGGTGCGCCGAAGTAGATGCCGCCGGTGAGCTCGCGGACGATGAGGATGTCCAGGCCGGCGACGATCTCGGGCTTGAGCGACGAGGCATCGGCCAGTTGCGGGTAGAGGATCGCCGGGCGCAGGTTGGCGAACAGACCCAGTTGCGAGCGGATCTTCAGCAAGCCGCGCTCCGGGCGGATGTCACGCTCGATCTTGTCCCACTTCGGGCCGCCCACGGCACCCAGCAGCACGGCGTCGGCCTGACGCGCGCGCTCGAGGGTCTCGTCGGCCAGTGGCACGCCGTGCTTGTCGATGGCCGCGCCACCAATCACGTCGTGGGCGAGGCTGAAGCCGAGCTGGAACTTGTCGTTGGCCAGTTCCAGCACCTTGACCGCCTCGGCCATGATTTCCGGGCCGATGCCATCACCTGGGAGAATCAGAATCTGCTTGCTCATGCTTTCCTCGTATCCAATCAAGCGGCGCGCCCTGTCGGCGCGCCGAAAAATCCAGCCCGGCAGCGTAGCTCACAATCGCCACGCCATGCCGGGCAAACCGCAATCACTCAAGCGTCGCGGAACAACCAGGGCTGGCTGGCGCGGTGCTTGCCCTCGAACGCCTTGATCGCGTCGCTGTCCTGCAGCGTGAGGCCGATATCGTCCAGGCCGTTGAGCAGGCAGTGCTTGCGGAACGCGTCGATTTCGAACTTCAGCACCTTGCCGTCCGGGCGGGTCACCGCCTGGGCCTCGAGGTCGATGGTCAGCTGGTAGCCCGGGTTGGCCTCGACCTGCTTGAACAACTCGTCGACTTCAGCGGCGTCGAGAATGATCGGCAGCAAGCCGTTCTTGAAGCTGTTATTGAAGAAGATGTCGGCGAAACTGGGTGCGATCACGCTGCGGAAGCCGTACTCGTCGAGCGCCCAGGGGGCGTGCTCGCGGCTCGAGCCGCAGCCGAAGTTCTCACGGGCCAGCAAGACACTGGCACCCTGGTAACGCGCGTGGTTGAGCACGAAGTCCTGGTTCAGCGGGCGCTTGCTGTTGTCCTGGTAAGGCTGGCCGACGTCAAGATAGCGCCACTCGTCGAACAGGTTCGGACCAAAGCCGGTGCGCTTGATCGACTTCAGGAACTGCTTGGGAATGATCTGGTCGGTGTCGACGTTGGCGCGATCCAATGGCGCGACCAAGCCGATGTGCTGGGTAAAGGCTTTCATGCTGCGCTCCCTTGGATCAACTCGCGGACATCGATGAAGTGGCCGGTCACCGCGGCGGCGGCGGCCATGGCCGGGCTGACCAGGTGGGTGCGGCCACCGGCGCCCTGGCGACCCTCGAAGTTGCGGTTGGAGGTGGACGCGCAATGCTCGCCGCTCTCCAGGCGGTCCGGGTTCATCGCCAGGCACATCGAGCAGCCCGGCTCACGCCATTCGAAACCTGCTTCGAGGAAGATCTTGTCCAGCCCTTCGCGCTCGGCCTGGGCCTTGACCAGGCCCGAGCCCGGCACCACCAGCGCCTGCTTGACGTTGGCGGCGACCTTGCGGCCCTTGGCGATCTCGGCGGCGGCACGCAAGTCTTCGATGCGCGAGTTGGTGCACGAGCCGATGAACACGCGGTCGAGCTTGATGTCGGTGATCGCCTGGTTGGCGCTCAAGCCCATGTACTTGAGGGCGCGCTCGATCGAGCCACGCTTGATCAGGTCGGGCTCGGCGGCCGGGTCCGGCACGCGCTGGTCGACGGCCAGGACCATCTCCGGCGAAGTGCCCCAGCTGACCTGCGGCTTGATCTGCGCGGCGTCCAGTTCGACCACGGTGTCGAACACCGCGTCCGTATCGGACACCAGCCCCTTCCAGCTGGCGACGGCCTGCGTCCACTGCTCGCCCTTCGGCGCGTAGGGACGGCCTTCGACGTAGTTCACGGTAGTGTCATCGACCGCCACCAGGCCCACACGGGCGCCCGCCTCGATGGACATGTTGCAGATGGTCATGCGGCCTTCCATCGACAATTCGCGGATGGCGCTGCCGGCGAACTCCATGGCGTGGCCGTTGCCACCCGCGGTGCCGATCTTGCCGATCACGGCAAGGACGATATCCTTGGCGGTGACGCCGGCGGGCAGTTCGCCCTCGACGCGCACCAGCATGTTCTTCATTTTCTTGGCCACCAGGCACTGGGTGGCGAGCACGTGCTCGACCTCGGAGGTGCCGATGCCATGGGCCAGGGCGCCGAATGCGCCGTGGGTGGAGGTGTGCGAGTCGCCGCAGACCACGGTCATGCCCGGCAAGGTGGCGCCCTGCTCGGGGCTGATGACATGGACGATGCCCTGGCGCTCGTCATTCATCTTGAATTCGACGATGCCATATTCGTCACAGTTCTCATCGAGGGTCTGCACCTGCAGGCGCGACACCTGGTCGACGATGGCCTCGATGCCGCCCTTGCGCTCCGGCGTGGTCGGCACGTTGTGGTCGGGGGTGGCGATGTTGGCGTCGATGCGCCATGGCTTGCGGCTGGCCAGGCGCAGGCCCTCGAAGGCCTGGGGCGACGTCACTTCGTGGATGATGTGGCGATCGATGTAGATCAAGGACGAGCCGTCATCGCGGCGCTTGACCTCATGGGCGTCCCAGAGTTTGTCGTAGAGCGTTTTGCCAGCCATCAGACTGTTCCTCATCAGCGTCTTTCTATGCCAAAGACCCCTTGGCTTGTACGGACGATCCTATGGCGATAGATTGAATAACTCAAATTCATAATTTTCATGCTTTGCATAACCATCAGGAATTCGAAAGATGGACCTCGCCAACCTCAGTGCATTCATCGCCATCGCCGAAACCGGCAGCTTTTCCGGAGCCGGTGAACGCCTGCACCTGACCCAGCCGGCCATCAGCAAACGCATCGCCGGGCTCGAGCAGCAACTGGACGTGCGCCTGTTCGACCGCCTGGGCCGCGAAGTCACCCTGACCGAGGCCGGCCGCGCCCTGCTGCCACGCGCCTACCAGATCCTCAATGTACTGGATGACACCCGCCGTGCCCTGACCAACCTGACCGGCGAGGTGACCGGTCGTCTCACCCTGGCCACCAGCCACCATATCGGCCTGCACCGCCTGCCGCCGCTGCTACGCGCCTTCACCCGCCAGTACCCGGCGGTGGCGCTGGACATCCAGTTCCTCGATTCAGAGGCGGCCTACGATGAAATTCTCCATGGCCGTGCGGAAATCGCCGTGATCACCCTGGCCCCGGAGCCTCATCACCTGGTGCGCGCCGTCCCGGTCTGGGACGACGCGCTGGATTTCGTGGCCGCGCCGGAACACCCGCTGGCCAGCAACGGCCAGGTCGACCTGGCCGATGTCGCCCGTCATCCGGCGGTATTCCCCGGCGGCAACACCTTCACCCACCATATTGTCCAGCGCCTGTTCGAAAGCCAGGGCCTGACGCCAAACATCGCCATGAGCACCAACTACCTGGAAACCATCAAGATGATGGTGTCCATCGGACTGGCGTGGAGTGTGCTACCACGTACTATGCTCGATGAGCAGGTCGCGCCCATCGCCCTGCCCGGCATACAGCTGTCACGCCAGCTAGGCTACATACTGCATACCGAACGCACGCTGTCGAACGCGGCCAGGGCCTTCATGGCCCTGCTCGACAGCCATGCCGGGTCCACCTGACCGGCCGTCTGCACGGCGTTACATCCACAAGGACGCGTTTTTCGCCAAAGGTCTGGTACCGATGCCCAAATCAGCAAACCGCTTTCCGCGCCTGCCACGCATCCCCGCCGCCGATCCCCAGGAGTCGGAACAGGCCTGGCAGAACGCGCCGCAACTGCTGGCCGCCCTCAATGGCGCGCGTCTGGGTGCCTGGTTGTGGGATATCGAGAGCGGCCGGGTCAGCTGGTCGCGCGGCACCCAGGCCCTGTTCGGCTTCGACCCGCAGCGCCCGCTGCCCGCCGACATCGACTACCTCGACCTGCTGCCGGAAGAAGACCGCGCCCGTACCCGCCAGGCCTTCCAGGCGGTGGTCAATGGCGAACCGGTCGAGCAGGCCATGCGCCATCGCATCCGCTGGCCGGACGGCAGCGTGCACTGGCTGGAGATCAACGGCAGCCTGACCCATGACGCCAACGGCCACCCGCAGATGATCGGGGTGATCCGCGAAATCAGCCGGCAGCGGGAGCGGGAGACCGCGCTGATCAACTCGGAAAAGCGTTTTGCCACCCTCTTCCACCTCAGCCCCAACGCCATCCTGCTCACCCGCCGCCAGGACGGCATGATCTTCGAGGTCAACCAGCATTTCGAGCACATGTTCGGCTGGCCGGGGGCGCAAGTGGTGGGCAAGACCAGCCTGGAACTGGGCCTGTGGGTCAACCCCGAGCAACGCTTCCAGGTGCTGGAGGCCACCCACGCCGGCAGCGGGCCGCTGATCATGGAGGTGCAGTTCCGCGCCACCAGCGGCAAGGTCCACGACGGCATCCTGTGCACCCAGGGCATCGAGCTGGAAGGCGTCACCTTCCTGATCAGCACCTTCGTCGACACCACCGAGCGCAAACGCGCCGAACAAGCCCTCAAGGACAGCCAGGAGCGCCTCGACCTGGCCCTGGACTCGGCGCAGTTGGGCACCTGGGACTGGCACATCCCCAGCGGCATGCTCTATGGATCGGCCCGCGCCGCCCAGTTGCACGGGTTGGCCCCGGTGCCCTTCCACGAATCTTTCGACGCCTTCTTCGAGGGCGTGCCCGAAGACGAGCGCAACGTCATGCGCCAGGCCTACCGGAGCCTGCGCGAGGGCCCGGCCGGCAACTACCAGATCACCTACCAGGTACAGCTGGAAAACGGCACCACGCGCTTTATCGAGAGCCGCGCGCGGCTGTACCGCGACGAGCACGGCAACCCGCTGCGCATGGCCGGCACCCTGCTCGACATCACCGACCAGGTGGAGCGCGAGCAGCGCCTGAGCGCCTCCGAAGAGAAATTCGCCAGCCTGTTCCAGGTCAGCCCCGACCCGATCTGCGTGACCCGCCAGGACACCGGCCAGTTCATCGAGATCAACCCGGCCTTCAGCCAGACCTTCGGCTGGGAAACCGATCAGGTCATCGGCCGCACCGCCGAAGAGCTCGGCCTGTGGGCCGAGTCATCGGAGCGCGCCCAACGCATCGAGCGGGTGATCCGCGACCAGGCCCTGAGCAACGTTGCGGTCGGGGTCAACCACCGCAACGGCACGCCACTGACCTGCGTGATTTCCAGCCGCCTGATCAGCGTCGACAACCAGCCCTGCAGCGTCACCACCCTGCGCGACATCACCCAGCAGCAGCGCGCCGAGGCGGCGCTGAAGGCCAGCGAGGAGAAATTCGCCAAGGCCTTCCACTCCAGCCCCGACGCCATCATCATCACCGAGCGCCAGAGCGGCTGCTACCTGGAAGTCAACGACGGCTTCTGCCGCCTGACCGGCTACAGTGCCGCCGAGGTGGTGGGGCGCAGCGTCTACGACATTGGTATCTGGGCCGACGACAAGCAGCGCGCGGCCTTGCTCAACGAGCTGCGCGAGCGTGGCCGGGTGCATCATCGCGAGATGCTCGGGCGCAACAAGCGCGGCGACATTCTCACCGTCGAGGTGTCGGTGGAGCCGATCAGCCTCAACGAGACCGACTGCCTGCTGCTCACCGCCCGTGATGTCAGCCTGCTGAAGAACGCCCAGGCACAGATCCGTCACCTGGCCTACCACGACCCCCTGACCAACCTGCCCAACCGGGCACTGCTGATGGACCGCCTGAGCCAGCAGATCGCCCTGCTCAAGCGCCACAACCTGCGCGGCGCCCTGCTGTTCCTCGACCTCGACCACTTCAAGCACATCAACGATTCGCTTGGCCACCCGGTGGGCGACACCGTGCTGAAGATCATCACCGCCCGCCTGGAGGCCAGCGTGCGCCTGGAAGACACCGTGGCGCGCCTGGGCGGCGACGAATTCGTGGTGCTGCTCAGTGGCCTGGAAGGCAGCCGCGAACTGGTGGAAAGCAAGGTGCGCGAGCTGGCCGACACCTTGCGCGAGCTGCTGGCCGAACCCATGTCGCTGGACGGCCAGCGCCTGCAGGTAACCCCGAGCATCGGCGTGGCGCTGATCCCCGACCATGGCGCGACCCCCGCCGACCTGCTCAAGCGTGCCGATATCGCCCTGTACCGTGCCAAGGATTCCGGGCGCAACACCACCCAGCTGTTCCACAGCACCATGCAGAAGGCCGCCAGCGAGCGCCTGCGCATGGAGAACGACCTGCGCCTGGCCCTGGCCCGGGGCGAACTGGCCCTGCACTTCCAGCCCCAGGTAGATGCCCGCGACAACCGCATCGTTGGTGCCGAAGTGCTGCTGCGCTGGCATCACCCGCAACTGGGCCAGCAACCGCCGGCGCAATTCATCCAGGTGCTCGAGGAAAGCGGCCTGATCCTCGAAGTGGGCAGCTGGATCCTCGACGAAGCCTGCGACGCCTGCGCCCGCATGCTCGAAGACGGCCTGATCGACGCCGACGACTTCAGCCTGTGCGTCAACATCAGCCCCCGGCAGTTCCGCCAGAACGACTTCGTCGAGCGGGTGTTGCGCAGCCTCGACGACTACCGCCTGCCGCGGCGCATGCTCACCCTGGAGATCACCGAAGGCATCGTCATCCAGAACCTCGAGGATACCATCAGCAAGATGCGTGAGCTCAAGCGCTACGGTGTGAGTTTCGCCATGGATGACTTTGGTACCGGCTATTCGTCGCTCACCTACCTCAAGCGCCTGCCGGTGGATGCGTTGAAGATCGACCAGACTTTCGTACGCGATGCGCCGGTCGACTCCAACGACGCCGAGATCGTCCGCGCTATCGTGGCCATGGCACGCAGCCTGGAGCTGGCGGTGATCGCCGAGGGCGTGGAGCTGACCGAGCAACTGGAGTTCCTGGAACGGCTGGGTTGCCACCTGTACCAGGGCTACCTGCACAGCCGGCCACTGCCGCTGCCGGAGTTTCGCCAGATGCTGCTGGAGGCGCCGGCGGATTACTGAAATGCGCAACACGCTGTAGAAGCGGCTTCAGCCGCGATCACCCGCGCAAGCGGGCGCCAGGACTGCGGCGCCTGTATCGCGGCTGAAGCCGCTCCTGCAGAGGACAGCAGGGTCGCGGAAATACAAAAAGGGCACCCGAAGGTGCCCTTTCTTTCATGCCGCCGAACTCAGTTCAGCGCAGGCTTGTCGCCATTGATCGGGATGCGCTTGGCCTTGGCCTCTTCCGGCACTACGCGCAGCAGTTCGATGCTGAGCAAGCCGTTGGCCAGGCCGGCGCCCTTGACCTCGATATGGTCGGCCAGGCGGAACGACAGCTTGAAGGCGCGCTGGGCAATGCCCTGATGCAGGTAGGTGACCCCTGCCGCGCCGTTGGTTTCGCGCTTGCCGCCGGTCACGGTCAGGACGCCTTTCTCGACCTGCAGGTCGAGGTCGTTCTCCTGGAAGCCGGCTGCGGCAACCACGATGCGATAGTGGTCTTCACCGTGCTTTTCCACGTTGTAGGGCGGGTAGCTGCTACCGGCCTCGTTACGGGCGGCGGCTTCGAACAGGTCGTTGAAACGGTCGAAACCCACGGAATTGCGGAAAAGTGGTGCGAGAGAGAAAGCGGTAGTCATGGTCATGAACTCCTGAGATTCAGCAAGTTAAGTCACTACGCGACCCGACTTCGGCATCGCGTACTCAAGAGATATGGCCGGGTAAACGGGTTTCAAGAGGACGTCAAAAATTTTTCCTGCTTGCCCCGCGATAGCGCCGGCTCAGGCAACGCATTCCTCGAAGACCTGCGCTTCACAACCCAGCAACCGACTGATCCGCTGACAATCATCCTCGCGGCGCAGTTCGGCAAACAGCACCACCGCCTCGGGGTAGCTGCGGGTGAGCATCGCCAGCCACTGCTTCATCCGCCCCGGCGCATAGCGCGGCGACAGCTTGTCCTGGGCCTGGCGCCAGAACTCGCGCAACAGCGGCAACAGGTCGTCCCACGTCATCGGCTGGTACTCCACGCCATCACGGGCCGCCGCGATCTGCAACGCCAGGTCCGGCCGGGAAACCAACCCGCGCCCCAGCATGATGTCCGTGGCGCCACTGACCTCGCGGCAGCGCCGCCAGTCCTCGACAGTCCAGATCTCGCCATTGGCGAACACCGGCACCTTGACCACGTCCTGCACCCGCGCCACCCACTCCCAATGCGCCGGCGGCTTGTAGCCCTCGACCTTGGTCCGGGCATGCACCACAAGATGCTCGGCGCCGCCCTCGGCCAGGGCCGTGGCGCAATCCAGGGCGCCATCCGGGGTTTCGAAGCCCAGGCGCATCTTGGCGGTCACCGGGATATGCGCCGGCACCTGGCGGCGCACCTCGCGCACGATGGCGTGCAGCAGTTCAGGCTCCTTGAGCAACACCGCCCCGCCACGGGACTTGTTCACGGTCTTGGCCGGGCAGCCGAAGTTCAGGTCGATCACCGGCGCACCCAGCTCGCAGGCCAGCACCGCGTTCTCGGCCAGGCATACCGGGTCCGAACCAAGCAATTGCACACGCATCGGCACGCCTGCCGCGGTGCGCGCGCCCCGGCGCAGTTCAGGTGCGAGCTTGTCGAACGAAGACTCCGGCAACAGGCGGTCGCAGACGCGGATGAACTCGGTGACGCACCAGTCGATGCCCCCCACCCGGGTCAGGACGTCGCGCAGGATGTTGTCGACCAGCCCCTCCATCGGGGCCAGGGCAATTTGCATGGAAGTGTCTCGGTACGAAAAGGGCGGCAGTCTAGCAAAAAACCGCCACGCTTCAGTTGCCGATCAGCGCCGGGCCATAACCGTCGAGGAATTCCGCCGGCATGCGCCGGGGCTTGCCGCTGGACAGCTCGATGCAGGCGAAGGTGGTCTGCGCGCGCAGCAACGTGACGCCATCGCTCGGGCGCTTGAGCTGGAAACGACGGGTCATGCGCAGGCGCTGGTCCCAATCGATGATCCAGGTGGCCAGTTGCAGCTCGTCGTCCTCATAGGCCGCGGCCAGATAGTCGATCTCGTGGCGGACCACCGCCATGGCGCGGTCCAGGCGCCGGTACTCGGCCAGGTCCAGCCCCAGGCGCTGCGAATGGCGCCACGCGCAGCGCTCCAGCCAGGTGACATACACGGCATTGTTGGCGTGGCCGAGGCCATCGATATCCTCGTTGCCGACGCGCAGGTCGATGACGAATGGTGCTGCCAGATCCCAGCTCATGCCCGCTCCCATAGGGTGTTGGTGAACGGGCAGAGTGTAACGGAAGCTCAGGCGCTTTGCCGCACGCGCTGGGTGGAGCGCGCCAGCAGCTCCAGCACCGCCTGGCCCAGGCGCGGGTCGGCCAGCACCCGCAGGTGGCCGCCCTCCTCCAGCATCAGCAGGCGGCTATCGAACCAGGCCTTGTGGATGAGCGGCGCCTCGCTGGCCGACACCAGGGTATCGTCCTGGGCATGCACCACCAGACCCGGCAGGTCCAGCTGGTAACCACTGACATCCAGGCGCGCCACCTGAATGCCGACATCCCGCTCCACCTGGCGAATGAACGCCGCCCGCGCCCGTGCCGGCAAACCCAGATGCCGGGCAAAACCGCGCAGCACGCCCAGCAATTGGGCCGGCGCGGCGATGCTCACCGCCGCCTCCGTACGCAAACCCCATTGCAAGGCCAGCATCAGGCTGGCGCCGCCCATGGAATGGCCGACCACCGCGCGCAAGGGTGGCAGTTCGGCGGCAGCTTCGAGCAATGCGCGGGCAAACAGCACCACATGGGCCTGGTTGCCCGGCGAATGACCATGGCCCGGCCCCTCCAGTGAAACCACGGTGTAACCGGCGTCGACCAGGGTCTCGATCAAGGCGGCGAACTGGGTCGGCCGCCCTTCCCAACCGTGCATCAGCAGCACGGTCGGCCCCTGGCCCCAACGCAGCGCCGACAGCCCGAAGCGCAAGGTGATGCGCTCGGCCCGCGCCAGCAACGGCAGCTCCCAAGGCTTGGGCGGCAGTGTGCGCGGGGTCATGAAGGCCCGGCGCATCTTGCCGGCGACATGCTCGGGGACCAGGTGGCCAAGGGTGCCATTGACACCACGAATCCAGCTCAGAGTACTCATCGCCTTGCTCCAGGGGGCAGGTTGTTCAGATCACCGCCGACTTGGCGGCACGCAGGATACGGTCGGACAGCTCACCCGGCCCGAGCGCCCTGGCCACGGCCAGGCCACCTACCATCAGGGCGAAGTCGGCCAGGGCCTTGTCGATGTCCTCGGGGCGATCGACCATTTGCGCGGTCATCAGCTCGATATGTTCGGCCAGCACCTCGCGGAACGCTGGCGGCAAGCGTTGCATTTCACCCATCGCGCTGGGGATCGGGCAGGCCTGCACCTCGGCGTCGCGATGCTTGCGCGACAGGTAGAAGGCAGCCGCCAGTGCACGGCGCTCGGCGCCATCCAGGCTTGGGTCGACCTTGGCCAGCAACCCACGACGCTCGCCCAGCAACTGGCGGAACGCCTCGAGCATGAGCTCGTCCTTGCTGTCGAAGTGGGCGTAGAAGCCCCCCACCGTCAGACCTGCAGCGCCCATCACCTGGCTGACACTCGGGTCGGCCGGGCCATGCTGGATCAAGGCGCTGCGGGCGGCTTCGAGAATCCGCTCGCGGGTCTTGCTCTTCTTGTCGCTCATGGCTCACCTCAAATATTATGAGCAACATATTATGCTTATAATATTTTATGGCAAGCGCTATTTGCACCCGCTGAGAGGGGGTCGAAAAAATGTTTGGGGGGCAGAAAAAACAAAAGGCCCATTCAATAATCGAATGAGCCTTATAAGTCCCGCAAAACGCGGGTAAAAAATTGGCGTCCCCTAGGGGACTCGAACCCCTGTTACCGCCGTGAAAGGGCGGTGTCCTAGGCCACTAGACGAAGGGGACTTGACCTTCGTGCCGGATCGCTTTCGCGAACCGTGGCGAAAATGGTGGAGCTAAGCGGGATCGAACCGCTGACCTCCTGCATGCCATGCAGGCGCTCTCCCAGCTGAGCTATAGCCCCGAGTAAAACAAAAGGCTCATCCATCTGATGATGAGCCTTTCAACTCCCGCAAAACGCGGGTAAAAGTGGCGTCCCCTAGGGGACTCGAACCCCTGTTACCGCCGTGAAAGGGCGGTGTCCTAGGCCACTAGACGAAGGGGACGTAACCTTCGTGCCGATCCGTTTTCACGAACCGCGGCAAAATTGGTGGAGCTAAGCGGGATCGAACCGCTGACCTCCTGCATGCCATGCAGGCGCTCTCCCAGCTGAGCTATAGCCCCGGATTTCTAGCCTCTCGGCCCAGCGACATCGTGAAACATCGCTTGTGCAAAACTGGCGTCCCCTAGGGGACTCGAACCCCTGTTACCGCCGTGAAAGGGCGGTGTCCTAGGCCACTAGACGAAGGGGACGAACCTTCTTACCTTCAAGACCCGTTTGCTGGAACCGGCCTTGCCTGGCAGCTTTTGCTACCAGTCGGAATTTGGTGGAGCTAAGCGGGATCGAACCGCTGACCTCCTGCATGCCATGCAGGCGCTCTCCCAGCTGAGCTATAGCCCCACAATGTCGCTTTGAACCGAAGCGCTGGCTGGGTGCCTGGCGTTTCGTTTTCGTTCATCGCTGTGGACGGGGCGCATATTAAGATCGGATTGCAGGGCTGTCAAACGAATTTTTGAAAATATTCAAAATTTTTTTCACAGATAACAATCACTTACCGCCCTGCCCTTCTGGATCACTTCGCGCAAACGTGTAGGAGCGGCTTAAGCCGCGAACACCGGCGAAGCCGGTGCCATCCACCGCGTCGCCTGCTTCGCGGATAAATCCGCTCCTACAGAATGGCAAATAACATTGCCTCAGGCGATATTCGCCAGCAGCTTCTCCCACTCCTTGTTTTCCTTCTTCGACACACCACCGAGCAGATCGATGGCCTGGCGCAGGCGGTAGCGGGTCAGGTCCGGGCCGAGGATTTCCATGGCGTCGAGCACCGACACCGAGCTGGCCTGGCCAGTGATGGCGGCGAACATCAGCGGCATGGCATCACGCAACTTGAGCTCCAGCGACTCGACCACGGCCTGGATGCAGCCGGTGATACGGTCCTTCTCCCACTGGCGCAGGCTTTCCAGCTTCCACAGGATCAGTTGCATCACCTGGCGTACCTGGTCGGCCGACAGTTTCTTGCTCTCGAACAATTTTGCATCGAGCTTGAGCGCGCCTTCGAAGAAGAAGCCACCCAGCGGCGCGACCTGGCTGAAGGTCTCGACCCGGCCCTGGACGTGCGGGGCGATCTTCATCATGTAGTCGCTGTTGAAGGCCCACTTCTGCACGCGCGCGGCGAACTCTTCCACCGGCAGCTCACGCAGCCACTGGCCGTTCAGCCAGGAGAGCTTCTCGATGTCGAAGATCGGGCCACCCAGGGAGATGCGCGACAGGTCGAAGTGCTCGACCATTTCCGCCAGCGAGAACTTCTCGCGCTCGTCCGGCATCGACCAGCCCATGCGGCCCAGGTAGTTGAGCATGGCTTCGGGCATGAAGCCCATGCGCTCGTAGAAGGTCACCGAGGTCGGGTTCTTGCGCTTCGACAGCTTGCTCTTGTCAGGGTTGCGCAGCAGCGGCATGTAGCACAGCTTGGGCTGCTCCCAACCGAAATACTCGTACAACTTGATCAGCTTGGGCGCCGACGGCAGCCACTCTTCACCGCGCAGCACGTGGGTGATGCCCATCAGGTGGTCGTCGACCACATTGGCCAGGAAGTACGTCGGCAGGCCGTCGTTCTTCATCAGCACCTGCATGTCCATGCGGTCCCATGGGATCTCGACATCGCCACGGAGCATGTCCGGCACCACGCAGATGCCTTCGCTCGGCACCTTCATGCGGATCACGTGCGGTTCGCCAGCAGCCAGGCGACGCTGCACTTCCTCGTCGCTCAGCAGCAGCGCGCGACCGTCATAGCGCGGGGTTTCGCCACGGGCCATCTGCTCGGCGCGCATCTGCTCCAGCTCTTCGGCGGTGCAGAAGCAGTAGAAGGCATGGCCGGCGTCGACCAGTTCCTTGGCGTACTTGGCGTAGATCTCGCCACGCTCGCTCTGCCGGTACGGACCGTGCGGGCCGCCGACGTCGGGGCCTTCGTTCCACTCGATGCCGAGCCAACGCAGGGCGTCGAAGATCTGCTGCTCCGACTCGCGAGTGGAGCGCAACTGGTCGGTGTCTTCGATCCGCAGGATGAACTCACCGCCGTGCTGCTTGGCAAAGCAGTAGTTGAACAGGGCGATGTAGGCGGTGCCGACATGGGGGTCGCCAGTGGGCGATGGCGCGATACGCGTGCGAACGGTGGTCATTGGGAGTCTCGAACGAAGATTGAAACAAAGGCTGGATGTTAGCAGGGAGCGGGCACCGGGCTCCAGCAATGGCGCTATCGTCACTTGTGACGGCGCCGGCTGCCACTGTTAAATTTGCTTACATTTCTGGAACCCAGGTCCCCATGCCCGCCCAACTCAAACGTCGCCTGCTGATCTTCATCACCCTGGTGCTGCTCGTCGGCCTTGGCTTCCTCGCCCACTGGTATTTCAAGGGGCGCTTCTACGAAAGCACCGACAACGCCTATGTGCAGGGTGAGATCACGCGCATTTCCAGCCAACTGGGGGCGCGCATCGATGAGGTGCAGGTGGAAGACAACCAGCACGTCAGCAAGGGGGACCTGCTGGTACGCCTGGAAACTGCCGATTTCGAACTGGCCATCGAGCGCGCCCGTGCCGCCCTGGCCACCCGCGAGGCCGAACGGGTGCAGGCGCAGAGCCGCCTGACCCAGCAGGGTAGCCTGATCGCCGCCGGCCAGGCCCAGGTCGCCGCCAGCCAGGCCACCCTCGATCGCTCGCAGCTCGACCTCAACCGCGCCCAGGCCCTGCGCAAGCCCGGCTTCATCTCTGAAGAGCGGGTCACCACCCTCTCGGCAGACAGCCATGTCGCCCGCTCCCAGGTCGACAAGGCCCAGGCCGACCTCAAAGGCCAGCGCCAGCAGGTCGATGCCCTGACCGCTGAACTCAAGCGCCTCGACGCACAGATCGCCAACGCCCGCGCCGACCTGGCCCAAGCGGAGTTGAACCTGACCCGCTGCGAGATCCACGCGCCGATCAGCGGCACCATTGGCCAGCGCAGCGCGCGCAACGGCCAGGTGGTGCAGGCCGGCGCCTACCTGTTGTCGATCGTCCCCGACGAGGCTATCTGGGTGCAGGCCAATTTCAAGGAGACCCAGATCGGCAGGATGCACCCCGGCCAGCGCGCTGAACTGGTGTTCGACAGCTACCCCGACACACCGATCGAAGGCCGCGTGAACAGCCTGTTCGCCGCCTCCGGCGCCCAGTTCAGCCTGCTGCCACCAGACAACGCCACCGGCAACTTCACCAAGGTGGTGCAGCGCATTCCGGTCAAGCTGACCTTCGCCGCCGACAACCCGCTGCATGGCCGAATCCGCCCAGGCATGTCGGTCACCGCCACGGTCGACCTGCGCGATGGGGATGCGGATGGCCGGTGACCAGCTCCTGCGGCCCACCGCCGAGCCGACTCGGCGCGACTGGATCGCGGTAATGAGCGTGATGCTCGGCGCCTTCATGGCGGTGCTGGACATCCAGATCACCAACTCCTCGCTCAAGGACATCCAGGGTGCGCTGTCGGCGACCCTGGAGGAAGGCTCGTGGATCTCCACCTCCTACCTGGTGGCGGAGATCATCATGATCCCGCTGACCGCGTGGTTGGTGCAGCTGCTTTCGGCCCGGCGCCTGGCGGTGTGGGTGTCGCTGGGTTTTCTGCTGTCGTCGCTGCTGTGTTCGATGGCCTGGAACCTGGAGAGCATGATCGTGTTCCGGGCCCTGCAGGGGTTCACCGGTGGCGCGCTGATTCCCCTGGCCTTCACCCTGACCTTGATCAAGCTGCCCGAACACCATCGCGCCAAGGGCATGGCCATGTTCGCCATGACGGCCACCTTCGCGCCCTCCATCGGCCCGACACTGGGTGGTTGGCTGACCGAGAACTGGGGCTGGGAGTACATCTTCTACATCAACATCCCGCCCGGATTGGTGATGATCGCCGGCCTGCTCTACGGGCTGGAAAAGAAAGAAGCCCACTGGGAGTTGCTGAAAAGCACCGATTACGCCGGCATCATCAGCCTGGGCATTGGCTTGGGCTGCCTTCAGGTTTTCCTGGAGGAAGGCCATCGCAAGGACTGGCTCGAATCGAGCCTGATCGTGGGCCTGGGCACCATCGCCCTGCTCAGCCTGATCCTGTTCGTGATCCTGCAATTCTCCCGCCCTCACCCGCTGATCAACCTGCGCATCCTTGGTAACCGCAACTTCGGCCTGTCGAGTATCGCCAGCCTGGGCATGGGGGTCGGGTTGTACGGTTCGATCTACTTGCTGCCGCTATACCTGGCGCAGATCCAGGGCTACAACGCCCTGCAGATCGGCGAAGTGATCATGTGGATGGGGGTGCCACAGCTGTTCCTGATCCCGCTGGTGCCGCTGCTGATGAAGGTGATCCCGCCCAAAGTACTGTGCGCCCTGGGCTTCTGCCTGTTCGGCCTGGCCAGTTTCAGCTCGGGGGTGCTCAACCCGGATTTCGCCGGGCCACAGTTCAACCAGATCCAGGTGATCCGCGCCATCGGCCAGCCCATGATCATGGTGACCATCTCGCTGATCGCCACGGCCTTCATACAACCGCAGGACGCGGGGTCGGCGTCGAGCCTGTTCAATATCCTGCGCAACCTCGGTGGCGCCATCGGCATCGCGCTGCTGGCGACGTTGCTGGATGCACGGACCAAGGTGTATTTCGACTACCTGCGCGAAGCGCTGGTGCCGAGCAATCCACAGGTCGCGGAGCGGTTGGCGCAGTTGGGCGAGCGGTTGGGGAGCGACACAGCGGCGCTGGGCAAGCTCTCGGAGATTACCCACCAGCAGGCGTTGATCATGGCCTACAACGATGCCTTCCACTTTGTCGGGATCGGCTTGGCGGTGAGTATGCTGGCAGTGTTGCTGACCAGGAAGTTGCCGCAGGGGCTGAAGGCAGGGGAAGCACATTAGTTTGCAAACTGCCTGGGCGGTTCGCTGTAGGAGCGGCTTCAGCCGCGATGCATTTAACGCGGTCCTGGCACCCGCTTTGCGGGTGATCGCGGCTGAAGCCGCTCCTACAGAGGTAGCGCCAAATCAATGGGTGCGGTTGGCGAACCAGGGGCGGATCAACTGGTAATCAGGCGCTCGCGCAACTGCCCGATTTCGTCGCGCAACTGCGCCGCGGCCTCGAACTCCAGGTCGCGGGCGAACTGGAACATTTTCTCTTCCAGTTGCTTGATGCGCTTGGTGATCTGCGCCGGCGTCTGCAGTTCGACCTCGTAACGCCCGGCCTCCTCCGCCGCCTTGGCCATGCCCTTGCGCTTCTTGCTGCGCGCACCCGGCACAGTTGCGCCCTCCATGATGTCGGTGATGTCCTTGACCACGCCCTTGGGCACGATGCCGTTGGCCGCGTTGAACGCGATCTGCTTCTCGCGCCGCCGCTCGGTCTCGTCGATGGCGCGCTGCATGGAGCCGGTAATGTTGTCGGCGTAGAGGATCGCCTTGCCGTTGAGGTTGCGCGCGGCGCGGCCGATGGTCTGGATCAGCGAGCGCTCGGAGCGCAGGAAACCTTCCTTGTCGGCGTCGAGGATGGCTACCAGCGACACCTCGGGCATGTCCAGGCCCTCGCGCAGCAAGTTGATGCCCACCAGCACGTCGAAGGTCCCGAGGCGCAGGTCGCGGATGATCTCGACCCGCTCGACGGTGTCGATGTCCGAGTGCAGGTAACGTACCCGCACATCGTGGTCGGCCAGGTAGTCGGTGAGGTCCTCGGCCATGCGCTTCGTCAGCGTGGTGGCCAACACCCGCTCGCCCTGGGCGACGCGCTTGCCGATCTCCGAGAGCAGGTCGTCGACCTGGGTGAGCGCCGGGCGCACCTCGACCTGGGGGTCGACCAGGCCTGTGGGGCGCACCACCTGCTCCACCACCCGCCCGGCATGCTCGGCCTCGTAGGGGCCGGGCGTGGCGGACACGAAAATGGTCTGCGGGCTGACTGCCTCCCATTCATCGAAGCGCATGGGACGGTTGTCCAGTGCCGACGGCAGGCGGAAACCGTACTCCACCAGCGTTTCCTTGCGTGAACGGTCGCCCTTGTACATGGCGCCGACCTGCGGAACGCTGACGTGGGACTCGTCGATCACCAGCAACGCGTCATCGGGCAGGTAGTCGTAGAGCGTGGGCGGCGGCGCGCCGGCCGGGCGCCCGGAGAGGTAGCGCGAGTAGTTCTCGATGCCGTTGCAGTAGCCCAGTTCGAGGATCATCTCCAGGTCGAAACGGGTGCGTTGTTCCAGGCGCTGCGCCTCCACCAGCTTGTTGTGCGTGTTCAGATACTCGAGACGGTCCTTGAGCTCTTCCTTGATCCCTTCCACCGCCTCGACCAACGTCTCCCGCGGGGTGACGTAGTGACTCTTGGGGTAGAAGGTGAAGCGCGGCAGCTTGCGGATCACCTCACCGGTCAGCGGGTCGAACGCGGCGATGTTCTCCACCTCGTCGTCGAACAGCTCGATACGGATGGCTTCAAGGTCCGATTCAGCCGGAAAGACATCGATCACGTCGCCGCGCACGCGGAAAGTGGCGCGGGCGAAATCCATCTCGTTGCGGGTGTACTGCAGGTCGGCCAGGCGGCGCAACAGGGCACGCTGGTCAAGCTTGTCGCCGCGGTCGACGTGCAGGACCATCTTAAGGTACGTCTCGGGACTGCCCAGGCCATAGATGCACGAAACGGTGGTGACGATGATCGCGTCGCGCCGCTCAAGCAACGCCTTAGTCGCCGACAGGCGCATCTGCTCGATGTGGTCGTTGATCGAGGCGTCCTTCTCGATGAAGGTGTCCGACGACGGCACGTAGGCTTCGGGCTGGTAGTAGTCGTAGTACGAAACGAAGTACTCGACCGCATTGTTCGGGAAGAACGCCTTGAACTCGCCATACAACTGGGCGGCCAGCGTCTTGTTGGGGGCCAGCACCATCGTTGGGCGCTGCACCTGCTGGATGACATTGGCGATGCTGAATGTCTTGCCCGAGCCGGTCACCCCGAGCAGGGTCTGGTGCGACAGGCCGGCGTCGATACCCTCGACCATCTGGCGGATGGCTTCGGGCTGGTCGCCGGCCGGCTGGAATCGGGTGACGAGCTGGAACTCGGACATGACGGACCTCGTGGATGTCGCGGCAACTGTAAATTTAGCCAGTAGTCTATACCCAAATGCGGCGTGCGGGCGCGGGATTCAAGCCCGACCTGTGAGCGCTCATGACAATGGACCGGGCAATTCGACCAATGGTCGAAAAATATTTGCGCAAACAACCATAAAAGCTGCGCCAGACTGTCGCAGTGACCGACCGGTATCACTATACTGACTCCCCGTTTGTGCACCGCTTCAGTGCATTCGGCTGGAGCGTGGCGACCCCTATCACTCTCCTATTCAGAGCCAAGGTAACAATGAGCCTGTTTTCCGCAGTCGAGCTGGCACCCCGCGACCCCATCCTGGGCCTCAACGAAGCATTCAACGCCGACCCACGCACTGACAAAGTCAACCTGGGCGTAGGCGTCTACTGCAATGAGGAAGGCCGTATCCCGCTGCTGCGCGCGGTGATCGAAGCCGAAACCGCCCGTGCCGCCCAGCACGCCTCCCGCGGCTACCTGCCGATCGACGGCATCGCCCAGTACGACCAGGCGGTGCAGAAGCTGATCTTCGGTAAAGCGTCGCCACTGCTGGCAGAAGGCCGCGTGGTCACCGTGCAGGCTGTCGGCGGTACCGGCGCTCTGAAGATCGGTGCCGACTTCCTCAAGCGCCTGCAGCCAGGCGCCGTGGTCGCCATCAGCGACCCGAGCTGGGAAAACCACCGCGCGCTGTTCGAAACCGCTGGTTTCCCGGTGCAGACCTACCGTTACTACGATGCAGCCAGCCACGATGTCAACCGCGCCGGCATGCTCGAAGACCTGAACAAGCTGCCGTCCGGCTCGATCATCGTCTTGCACGCCTGCTGCCACAACCCGACCGGCGTCGATCTGTCGCTGGACGACTGGAAGAACGTGCTCGAAGTGGTCAAGGCTAAAGGCCACGTGCCCTTCCTCGACATGGCCTACCAGGGCTTCGGCGCCGGCATCGCCGAAGACGCCTTCGCTGTGCGCCTGTTCGCCGAGTCTGGCCTGGAGTTCTTCGTCTCCAGCTCGTTCTCCAAGTCGTTCTCGCTGTACGGCGAGCGTGTCGGCGCCCTGTCGATCGTCACCGCCTCTAAAGACGAAAGCACCCGCGTGCTGTCGCAGGTCAAGCGTGTGATCCGCACCACCTACTCCAACCCACCGACCCACGGCGCCAGCATCGTCGCCGCCGTGCTCAACAGCCCCGAGCTGTGCCAGATGTGGGAAACCGAGCTGGCCGAGATGCGCGAGCGCATCCACGGCATGCGCAAGCAGATGGTCCAGTTGCTGGCCGAATACGGCGCCAACCGTGACTTCAGCTTCGTCGGCCGCCAGTGCGGCATGTTCTCCTACTCGGGCCTGACCGTTGAGCAAGTGTCCCGCCTGAAGAGCGAGTTCGGCATCTACGCGCTGGACACCGGCCGCATCGCGGTCGCGGCGCTGAACCAGAGCAACATCCACGTGGTCACCAAGGCCATCGTCGAAGTGCTGTAACTGCTTGATTGTCTAGGGGAAGCTTGACTTCCCCTAGACAAGCGGTAAGATGCGCACAGATTCCGCGATAGCTCAGTCGGTAGAGCAAATGACTGTTAATCATTGGGTCCCTGGTTCGAGTCCAGGTCGCGGAGCCAAACACTGAAAACCTCCAGATGCGCAAGCACTGGAGGTTTTTTCTTTTGTGCCCGCCTTCTTGTGTTCCCACTCCCCTGGACTATCGTCAGCATGCGCATCCGGCGCAGCAACGACAGGGAGTCATCATGGATAGCACACGCAACGCTCAGGAAGCCGTGGAGCAGGTCGCCGACCAAGCCATCCTGGCCGCCCAGCAAGGCACGTTCGCGGTAGGCGGCTGCATCATCGAGAACGCCACCGGCAAAGTTCTGGTACGCATGCACAACAACGTGCTGCAACCGTTCCCCGGCAGCAAGGCGCAACCACCCTTCCTGCCCCATGACCCGACGGCCCATGGCGAACGGCAACTGGTGCAGTGGTATTACGACAACCGGCACGAACTGAAGCTGCCCGAGCCCAACCAACTGACCGTGGTGACCACACTGGACCCGTGCGCGATGTGCGCAGGCTCGCTGCTGACCGCCGGCTTCAATGTGGCCGTCAGCGCCATCGACACCTATGCCGGGGTCAACTACAACAGCCAGTTCGACTTCCCCACCTTCCCTCCCGCTTTGCGTCAAAAGGCGCAAGCGACCTGGGGTTACTACGCGGTGGACGCCCCCATCAACCGCCCTTATCAGGGCTCGCAAGGCCCCATTTACGCAAATCAGAAAATCGACGCCCGGGTGTTCAGCCTGACCGGCGCGATCTTCGATGCCAGCGTGAATACCGTGCGCGAGGCCAGCAACAACAGCGGCTTGCCACCCTCCAAGCTGAAAAACCCGGCGACACTGCCAGCCACCAGCGCAGTGCGTCAGGCACTGGCCAAGCTCAGCAAATGGGCGCTGACCGTCAAAAGCGAAAACCCACGCATGCCGGGTGTGGAACTGGCCAAGCCGTTGACCGAGACCGCCGCGGTATCCGACAGAACCAACGCAGTGGCATTGCTCGATCCGTTCGGCAACTTGCTGGCCTGCCTGGGCGGCCAGGAGGACCAGTCGCCCATCCGCACGGCGTTCATGGAGACGACGCGCCAGTATGCCCTGATGCGCTGGACCTTGATGAACGACAACGACCCGCAGGTGCGCGCCGAGGCAGAGCAGTACCTGACCCACCCCAAATACGGCACCTTCGTGTTCCTGTACATCCCGGACCCTGGCACCAGCGAGGCGGTGATGACCTTCGGCGCCTATGGCTCGACCATGGAGGGGCCGGTACCCCAGTCGTTCCCGTCCAATCTGCAATATGTGCTGCTGCACGACGGCGTCACCCCGCAGGCGGTGGCGCAACTGGCGCAGAAGCTGCCGCCCTTCTACACCCAGAGCGTGCAGGTAGCCCCCAGCCAGGTGCTGGACCAGGGCCTGATCAATGCCGCCAAGCAGGCGCTGTAGCGCCTGCCATCATTTAACGGGACAGGGGCTCGGTCACTGGCCGCCCCTCGTCCACCAGGCTCCATACCAGCAGCTTGGCTGGCTGGGTCTTGCTGGCGTTGCGCGAAACACTGTGTATGGTACCTGGGGCCTCGTACCAGAACTCTCCGGCCTTGTAGGTCCTCTCCGGCTCGTCGTTGAGTTTCGATGTCACCGCCCCTTCCAGAACGTAGGCCATGACCGCCCCCGGGTGCTGATGGGCAGGCGACGCCTGGCCGGGCGCGTAGCTGACCGTCAGCATCACGGCTTTCTTGCCCGGAGCATTGGTGGGCAGTTGTTCCTGGAGAATTCTGACCTGGTCAGGTTTGTCGCCATGGGCCCAGGTGAGTGAAATCGGTGCCAGCAAGCCTAGCGCCAGCAGGGCAACGGGGAGGTGGATGGATCGCATGAGGGCTTCTCCTGTGGTGTGTACCAGCAGGTTAAGCCCAGGGCGGCGAGCGACAAACGGCCAATTCGGGGAAAAAGCGGGAGGCCGATTGCGTGATCGTGCCAAGGTGCAGCCGACACATCTCCACTTCCACCAACTCGTAACGGTGACTGACTTGTTGCCGTTGCCGTTGCCGTTGCCGTTGCCGTTGCCGTTGCCGTTGCCGTTGCCGTTGCCGACAGATAGTTTCACCACATGATTCACTAGCGACAGCTACGCCAGCCCAGGCGCCGCCCGTAACTTCGCGACTTCAGGAGGCTGAGCGCAGGCGTCTGGAGGGCCAGGTGCGCAGCACCCTTCGGCGTTAGCCGAAGGCGCGAGATGTAGACTTGCGCAGCAAGTCGTAGGCCGCGCGGGCCTGGAAGGCGCCGGAGCGAAGGGACCCGGAGCGTAGCGCAGGGCCGTATGAATGGAGCGCAGCGTTTTTTGGTTACTTTTGTCCGGCCGGCGCCCCGGGCGTTTGACAAAAAGTGACCCGCCGTAAGGGCGGAAAGGTGACTTCGAGTCGCTATCGCAAATGGATATGCACACAGCTGTAGAGACCTATTAAGTTTTGGCTTTGGCTTTGGCTTTGGCTTTGAATTTCAGAGTACTGGCCTTGAAATTCATGAGCATATCCATTCACGATGGCGGCGCTGACTCACCTTTTCGCCCTTACGGCGACCTTCTTTTGCACGCGGGCAAAAGAAGGCAAAAACCGCTGGCTCCGTTCATACGGCCCCTGCGCTTCGCTCCGGGGTTCCCTCACTCCGGCCTTGCTCCCGCGTGGACGCACTGAAGGGCCATCCATGGCCCATCAGTGCTCGACGGGCATCCATGCCCGTCGCCCCGCTACGCAAGTCCTACGTTCGGCCTCCTGAAGTCGCATTTGGCGGTGCCTGAACTATCGCGCACTTAAAAGCAGGATCAAGATCAAGATCAAGATCAAGATCAAGATCAAGATCAAGATCAAGATCAAGATCAAGATCAAGATCAAGATCAAGATCAAGATCAAGATCAAGATCAAGATCAAGATCAAGATCAAGATCAAGATCAAGATCAAGATCAAGAGATATACATTGGTTATTGATAGACTATTTATGGGGTGACAATCAGAGCCAATAAATAATCTTCAAGTATTACGCCCAATCGGATAGAACTCACCCTGGCTCCAAACCCCAAGCCACTCCTCCCCATCAATCACCCGCCCCACCGCCAACTCCACCAACTGATAGAACACATTGCGGTGAATCAACGCTTCGAGGTTGGTGCGCATCAGCACGTAGGGGGAAGGCTCGAGGGTGACAGGATCGATCTCGACACGCAGCGGATTGCCCGGGCCAGCCTCGACCTGATCGTCGACATTGCTGGTAAACCGCAGCACCTGCTGCTCACCACTGCCCTGAACATCGAGCAACACAGCAACAAACGGCGCGTCATCGACACGAATGCCGACCTTCTCCACCGGCGTGACCAGGAAATAGTCATCCCCATCCCGGCGAATGATGGTGGAGAACAACCGCACCATCGGCTTGCGCCCGATCGGCGTGCCCAGGTAATACCAGGTGCCATCACGGGCGATACGCATGTCGATATCGCCACAGAAATCCGGGTTCCACAGATGCACCGGGGGCAACCCCTTGTGCGCGGGGATCTGCGCCAACAGGTCGCTGGCCTTGCCGGAATCAGTCATTTCACGCTCGCTCAGCGGCTCATGCCCAGGAGACTACGAGCGTACTCGCGCATCGGCTCACCAAGCAAATCCTGCGGCGTGTTGTCGTGGAACGTCAACAAACCGCCACGACTCTTGATCCGGGCCGTATCGATCAGGTAGCGAGTACTGGTCTCGATGAGCATCATCTGCACCACGCCGTTATCCCAGCCCAAGCGATCGACGGCCTGTTCGTCATACCACTCGTCACCGTTGCCGATCCGGTCGTCGGTACGCGCGAAGCGAGTATAGAGCACATAGTCGGCGCCCACCGAGCGGGCCTCGGCAATCGCGTCCTCCAGGCCCAACGGCCCTTGGGCGCGGCGCACCAGCGGGAAGTACTCGACAAAGCTCTTGAATGCTTCCTCGGCCACCGCATTCTGGCGTGGCACCGGCCCTTTGCCCGGCGGCACGAACGCGCCCTGGCCGATGAAGATGAACGAATCGGGCTGCAGGCGGATCGACAGGGTCCGAGTGGTGTCACTGTGATCCAGCAGGCCGGCGTCACTCATGTGATAGCGCACACCCTCGCCCATATCACTGACATTCATGCAGCCGCCCAACGCCATCAGCGCCAGCAGCAAGACCAGGCTACGCATCTTTCCTCCAGAGACCGGTGACGAAAAACCGGCGAATAGCCGCCAGATGCAGAATCTGCGCCAGAGTCAGCCGCCAATCACTTTCATCACCATCACATCGCCGGAAAACGCCATGTCCTGCTTGTCCGCCAGGGCCTTGACCAGCAAACGTTGCAGGGCTGGCAACGCTTGGTGGCGAGGCTTGTCGAGCAAGTCGCCGACGAAGTGACGGTTACTCGACGACAGGCAACCATGCAACCAACCGGTGGACGACAGGCGCAGGCGCGAGCAGGCACGGCAGAACGGCACGCTCTCGTTGGCGATCACACCGAAATGCCCCTTGCCGGGAATGTAATAGCGCAAGGCCGTCGCATCGACCGGTCGGGGTGCCTGCTCGTAGCGGTGGAATTGCCCGATCACCCCCAGCAATTGCTCAAGGCTCACGAACTGCTGCAGGAAGGCATTACCGTCACGTGCCAGGTGCCCCATGCGCATCAGCTCGATGAAACGCAACTCGTAGCCGCGCTCAAGGCAGTAGTCGAGCAACGGCAACACCTGGTCGAGGTTCTGCCCACGCATGGGCACCATGTTGACCTTGATCGCCATGCCTGCGGCACTGGCCTGCTCCATGCCAGCCAACACGCTGGCCAGGTCGCCGCCACGGGCGATGCTGCGGAAAGCGCCTGGATCGAGGGTGTCGAGGGAAACATTGAGCCGGCGAATACCGGCCTCGTTCAGCAATGGCAATTTGCGCGACAACAGCTGGCCATTGGTCGTCAGGCTGATACCCTCCAGGCCCAAACCGGCCACCGCCTTGAGAAACGCCTCCAACCGTGGGCTGATCAGCGGCTCGCCGCCAGTGATGCGCAAATGCTCGATACCCGCCGCCTCGACCAGGTAGGCCACGCCCCGGGCCAAGGCATCCGCCGTGAGCTCGTCCTGCGCCGCCACCAGGCGCTTGCCATCGGGCACGCAATACGTGCAGGCATAGTTGCAGGCAGCAGTCAGGCTGACGCGCAGGTTGCGAAAGCGCCTGCCTTGACGATCGACGATCATGGATGACTCCGGCATGGAAGATTCTGGCGGGCAAAACCTGACTCAAAAATCAGGTTTTTGCAAGCTTTCCAGGCGAAGCTTGGATAGGCGATGCCCACCGAGCAACAGTGGGCATCCAAGGAGAGGCTTTAGCTCGCGGATTCGGGATCGCGCTTGCGCTTGTTGCCCATGCGCACGCCGATATCCATCAGGAACTGGAAGAAGCCTTCCTGATCCTCGAGCACGTTGCTCCAGAACGGCGAGTGGTACAGCGCGACAGCGCCATGAACCAGCGCCCAGGCAGCGCAATAATGGAAATACGGCGGCACGTCCTCAAGCTTGCCTTCGCTGATCCGGCCCTTGATCAACTGCGTCAGCCGATCAAAGTTGGAGGCGCGAATGCTGTGCAACTGCTCGACCATTTCGGGCACCTGGTTGCCCTTGACCACCTTTTCTTCCAGGCGGTCGAACAACCGGTAACGCTGCGGATCGCGCATGCGGAACTCGAAGTAGGCGCGCGACAGGGCTTCCTTGTCGCGGTCGACGTCTGCCGAATGCAACAACTCGTTCAGATCGCGCTCGTAGTCGAGCATCAGGCGCAGGTAGATCTCCGCCTTGGACTTGAAGTGCTTGTAGATCGTGCCTTTGCCGATGCCCACGGCGTCGGCGATCATCTCGACGGTGACACTGTCTTCACCTTGTTCGAGAAACAGCTTGAGCGCGGTGTCGAGGATCTCTTGCTCACGACGACGAAACTCACGGACCTTACGAGGTTCTTTCTGCATAGGAAGGACTGGGATGACAATCGAAGCGGTTTATTATGCCTAAGTGGCGGCAAATTGCACGGATCTTCCAACCATGTCTATGTTTCTTGATGAGTTCGACCAGGCGCCGGGGCTGTGCTACCTGAACCACGCCGCCATCGCCCCGTGGCCGCGCCGAGCCAGCGAGGCCGTCGCACGCTTCGCCCGCGACAACGTGCGCCTGGGGGCCCGCGAATATCCGGCCTGGCTCGCCACCGAGCGGCGCTTGCGCGAGCGCCTGGCACGCCTGCTCAACGCCCCGACCACCGGTGACATCGCCCTGGTTGGCAATACCTCCCAGGCCCTGTCGCTGGTCGCCTTCGGCCTGGATTGGCAGCCCGGTGACCAGGTGATCATCAGTAACGAGGAGTTCCCTTCCAACCGCGTGGTCTGGCAGGCCCTGGCCGAGCGCGGCGTCGAAGTGCTGGAGGTGAGCCTGGCCGGTGAAACCCCCGAGGCTGCGTTGCTGAACGCCTGCGGCCCGCGCGCGCGCTTGCTGGCCATCAGTGCCGTGCAGTTCGGCAGCGGCCTGCGGCTGGACCTGACGCGCCTCGGTGAAGGTTGTCGCAGCCGTGGCGTGCTGTTCTGCGTGGATGCGATCCAGCATATCGGCGCCCTGCCCTTCGATGTGCAGCGCTACCAGTGCGACTTCGCCATGGCCGATGGCCACAAGTGGATGCTCGGCCCCGAGGGGCTGGCGGCGTTCTACTGCCGTGGAGACCTGCGCAAGCAGCTCAAGCTGAACGCCTATGGCTGGCACATGCTCGAACACCTGGGCGATTTCGAGCGCCGCGACTGGCAGCCGGCCCGCAGCGCCAGGCGCTTCGAGCCCGGCAGCCCGAACATGCTAGGCGCCTGTGTACTGGAGGCCAGCTTGTCACTGCTGGAGGAAGTAGGCATGGCCGTGGTCACCGAACAACTGGCACTGCGCGTGGAGCAGTTGCACGAAGGGCTCGCGGCCCTGCCCGGTGTGCGAATACACAGTCCGAGTGACCCCGGGCGACGGGCGGGCATTGTCACATTCAGCCTGGCGGGCCACGCCAATGCCGACATTTATCGAGCGCTCAGCGCTGATGGGGTGATTTGCGCGGTACGCGGCCCAGGTGTGCGTTTTTCCCCACACTTCTATACCGATCAACGCCTGATCGACGAAGCATTGCGCCAGGTCCGCCACATTGCAATGCAATGAATGCGCTATGGAATCAAGACGTATTCCAAATCTGTTTAAAAAACGATCAGCGTACGCTGGCAGCGCGCCAATCCTGGCCAATACTTGAAGTGTTGGCGCGGCGCATCCCCCCCAAGTGGCGCGCCGATAAAGGTGCCCAGGGACCGTGTGCCTTTGTTTTACTCCTAATGGTCTTAACCCGGATTCCCCCCCCAGAACCCGGGTTTTTTTTGCCCGGGTCGAGGGCGCGGGTGCTTGCCAATGGTTTTCTCGCGCGCTTCAGGTCGAGCGCCGCGCGGGCGGCGCTCGATCTCAACAACGACACCAGTTTCGAGCCATGCACAAGCACTCCACCTCAGGCCACTCGAGCCAACGGGAACAGGCGCTTGAAGTTGCCGGTGGTCTGCTCGGCCAACTGTTCGTAGCTCACCCCGCGCAACGACGCCACATACTCGGCCACTTCCCGCACGTATTGCGGCAGGTTCGGCTTGCCACGGTGCGGAATCGGCGCCAGGTACGGCGAGTCGGTCTCCACCAGCAAGCGGTCGACCGGTACCTGCCTGGCCACATCGCGCAGTGCATCGGCATTGCGGAAGGTAACGATGCCCGACAGCGAGATGTAGTAGCCCAGGTCCAGCGCCGCCTTGGCCATGTCCCAGTCCTCGGTGAAACAGTGCAGCACCCCGGCCTGGGGCAGGCTCGCCTCGCGCAGCAGCGCCAGGGTGTCGGCGCGCGCCGCACGGGTGTGCACGATCACCGGCTTACCGGTCTGGCGCGAGGCCTCCAGGTGCAGGCGGAACGAGGCCTGCTGCAACTCGGCGGCCTCCGGCTCGTAGTGATAGTCCAGCCCAGTCTCGCCAATGGCCACCACATGCGGGTGGGCAAGCTCGCGCAACAGCCACTCCAAGGCCGGCGTCTCGCCCGGCGCCAGGTCGAGCGGATGCACGCCCACCGAGCAGTCCACGTCGGCGTAGCGCTCGCTGAGCGCCTTCACCGCGCCGGCGTTCTCGGCGCTTACGCCGATGCACAGGAAATGCCCCACCCCACGCTCGCGCGCCGCTTGCAGTGCGGCATCGAGGGAGCCCTGGTGGGCGCTCAGGTCAAGACGGTCGAGGTGGCAATGGGAATCTACGAGCATGGCAACAGACACACATGAATTGAACGTTGGAATCAGCGCATGCCCGGCAGCTGCACCCAGCGGGCGAGCAAGGCTTCGAGCAGCAGCACACGGTTGAGGTTGGCCTTGCCCAGGACTTTCTGGCGCTGCTCGAGGATCCACGCCTGGATCTCCAGCACCTTGTTTTGGCGGCTCTTTTGCGCCAGGTATTGCAGCACCTTGCGCATGTCAGCCAAGCCTAACCCTTCTTCGTCCTGGGTCAATTGGTAGCGCAGGATAAGGTGCGACCAGTCGCAGAACCAATCGAACAGCAGCAGCAAGGGTACTGCATTCCAGGCCTCGGCCAACTGGCTGGGGGATTGCTGCTGCTTGAGCAGCTTCTTCACCCCCTCGGTGACCAGTGCGCGCTGTTCACGCACGCCTTGTGCCTGCAAGCTGACGGCCATCAGCGGCGAGCCGGCGGCAAGGGTGAGCAACTCCTCGCGCTCCTCCTCGCTGTTGTCGGCCAGGGCGCCGGCCAGCCAGGCGCGGCTTTGGGCAAGGCTGGGTTGAGGGCAGGCAACCTGCTGGCAGCGACTCTTGATGGTCGGCAACAACCGGCTGGGCTGATGGCTGACCAGCAGTAGCACGGTATCGCCCGAGGGCTCTTCAAGACTCTTTAGCAAGGCGTTGGAAGCGTTGATGTTCATCGCCTCGACCGGCTCGATCAGCACCACCTTGCGCCCGCCTTGCTGGGCTGTCTGGACCACGAACGAAACCAGCTCGCGCACCTGGTCGATCTTGATCGGCTTGTCGGCCTCTTCGGGCTCCAGCACGAAATTGTCCGGGTGGCTGCCCGCCTTGAGCAACAGGCACGCCTTGCATTGCCCGCAGGCATCCAGCCCTTGTGGCTGCTGGCACAACAGACGCGCCATCAGCCGTTCAGCGAGGGCGCGCTTGCCGATGCCCTGGGGCCCGTGCAGCAGGTAGGCGTGAGCGTGCTGGGCACGGCCGGCCAACTGCTGCCAGAGCGCCTGCTGCCAGGGGTAGGCTTCAGCCACGGCAGCGCTCCAGGATGCCCGGCAGCAGCGCGTCGATGGCACGCTGGACGGCCTCCAGCGGTTGCGCGGCGTCCAACAGGCTATAGCGTTGCGGCTGCTGGCCGGCACGCTGCAGGTAGGCTTGGCGCACCGCTTCGAAGAAGGCCTGGCCTTCCTGCTCGAAACGGTCGAGGCGACCGCGGGCCGCGGCACGGGCCAGGCCGACTTCCACTGGCAGGTCGAACACCAGGGTCAGGTCCGGGCGCAACTCGCCCTGGACAAAGGATTCGAGGATGGCGATACGCGCCACCGGCAGGCCACGCCCCCCGCCCTGGTAGGCGTAGGTAGCGTCGGTGAAGCGGTCGCACAGCACCACCGCGCCACGCGCCAGGGCCGGGCGGATGACCTGCGCCAGGTGCTGGGCGCGGGCCGCAAACATCAACAGCAGTTCGGTGTCGACCGCCATGGTTTCTTCGCTGGGTGCCAGCAGCAGTTCGCGGATACGCTCGGCCAGCGGCGTGCCCCCAGGCTCGCGGGTCATGACCACGTCGACACCCTGCTCGCGCAGGCGCGCCGCCAGGTATTCGCGATTGGTGCTCTTGCCCGCGCCTTCGGGGCCTTCCAGGGTGATAAACAAACCGCTCACAGGCGTTCCTTACTGTTTGTCGGGTGCTGGCGCATCGGCCGGCACGGATTGATCGGCAGAAGCTGCGGGTTCGTCCGCGGGCGCCGACTCCACGCCCTCTGGCTCGGGCGCCATCGACTCGCTCGCGGGTGGCTGGCCTTGCGGCGCGGGGCTGGAACGGTAGTCCGCACGGCGCTTGAGCTGGAACTCACGCACCGCGCTGTTATGGTCGTCCAGATCATCGGAGAACACATGGCTGCCGTCGCCACGGGCGACGAAGTACAGGCTGCTGCCGTCACTCGGGTTCAGCGCGGCATGGATTGCCTCGCGACCGACCATGGCGATCGGTGTCGGTGGCAGCCCGGTCATGGTGTAGGTGTTGTAGGGGGTCGGCTCGCGCAGGTCGGCACGGGTGATCTTGCCGTTGTAGCGTTCGCCCATGCCGTAGATTACCGTCGGGTCGGTCTGCAGCATCATGCCCAGGCGCATGCGGCGCACGAACACGCCGGCAATCTGCCCGCGCTCCTGGGGAATACCGGTCTCCTTCTCCACCAGCGAGGCCATGATCAGCGCCTGGTAGGGGTCACGGTACGGCAGGTCGGTGGTGCGCTCGGCCCACTCCTTGGCCAGCACTTCATCCAGGCGCATGTAAGCCTGCTGCAGCAGCTCGACATCGCTCATGCCGCGCACGAAGCGGTAGGTGTCGGGGAAGAAACGGCCTTCGGGGAACACACCCGTATGGCCGAGCTTGTCCATCACTTCCGAGTCGGACAGGCCATCGAGGGTGTGCTTGATCTTTTCATGCCTGGCCACTGCGGCGCGCACCTGGCGGAAGGTCCAACCTTCGACCAGGGTCAGGTTGTACTGCACCACATCGCCACGCTGCCAGGCATCGAACAACTGCCCCACCGTCATGCCGGGGTTCAACCGGTATTCACCCGTATGCAGCGCCGTGCCGGCCATATTGAAGCGCCAGTACAGGCGCAGCCATACCGCATCGTCGAGCAGGCCTTCGGACTGCATGCGATAGAACATGCGATTGGGTGTGGTGCCGCTGGGCACTTCGAGCAGGCGTTCCTGCTCCACTTGCAGGGGCTGCTCCAGCACCGAGCCAACCTTCCAGGCAGCCCAACCAAAGGCCAGGCCGGCGAGGATCAGGCTCATCTCCAGCAGCAGCAGGAATTTGCGTCTCACTAATCAGGTATCCAGTAACGTACGGGCAACGGCCTGCAGTTTACGGGTGAGCGGCCCCGCCGGCCAGTTCAGTACTGCGAATTCACGCACCGGCCAGACACCGTAGACGCTGTTGCAGACAAACACTTCGTCGGCCTGCTGCAGGTCTTCCAGTACAAGGTCGCGAACGACTACCGGGATACCCAGCAGCACGGCTTGCTCCAGCAATACGGCACGCATCACCCCAGCCACGCCGCAACGACCGAGATCGGCGGTCAGCAGCACGCCATCGCGCACCAGGAACAAGTTGCTGTACACGCCTTCGACCAGCCGCCCCTGCACATCACGCATCAACCCCTCGGCGTACGTGCTGTCCTGCCATTCGGCGCGGGCCAGGACCTGTTCGAGGCGATTGAGGTGTTTGAGACCGGCCAGCAGCGGTTGTTCCGCAAGACGGGTCTGGCAGGGGAACAGGCGAATACCGGAATCGGCGTTGCCTTGCGGATAAGCGGGCAAAGGGCTGCTCTGCAGCAAGCGCCGGGCAGGAGAGCCGGCTGCCGGAGCATAGCCGCGCTGGCTATCGCCGCGGGTCAGAATGAGTTTGCTCACCCCCTCCCCCAGCTGACTGGCGTAGCGCACCAGCTCGTCACGCACCACGGCCAGGTCCACCTCGATCGCCAGACGCTGGCAACCCAGCGCCAGGCGGTCGAGGTGTTGCGCCAGCAGGCTGGGCCTGCCGCCGCGCACGGCTATGGTCTCGAACAGGCCATCACCGTAGGCCAGCCCACGGTTCTGCAGGTTGACCGCAGTCGCTGGCTGGCCGTCGATCCAGCTGTGCATCAGTCGGCGAACCGGCGAAACACCAGCGAACCGTTGGTTCCGCCAAAGCCGAAGGAGTTGGACAGCACCACATCGATCGGCATGCTGCGCGCCTGGTGGGGCACGAAGTCCAGATCGCAGCCTTCATCCGGCTCATCCAGGTTGATGGTGGGCGGCGCCATCTGGCTGTTGATGGCCAACACGCTGAAGATCGCCTCCACCGCACCGGCGGCACCCAACAGGTGACCGGTCATCGACTTGGTCGAACTGACCGCCAGCTTGTAGGCATGCTCGCCGAACACACGCTTGATCGCTGCTACTTCAGCTACGTCGCCTGCGGGTGTCGAGGTGCCGTGGGCGTTGATATAGCTGACTTCCTCCGGCTTGATACCGGCATCGCGCAGGGCGTTGGCCATGCAGCGGGCGGCACCTTCGCCGGAGTCGGGTGGCGAGGTCATGTGGTAGGCGTCACCGCTCATGCCGAAACCGACCAGCTCCGCGTAGATGGTCGCGCCACGGGCCTTGGCGTGCTCCAGTTCTTCGAGCACCAGGGCACCGGCACCGTCGGACAGCACGAAACCATCACGGCCCTTGTCCCACGGACGGCTGGCGCGGGCCGGCTCGTCATTGCGGGTCGACAGCGCGCGCGATGCACCGAAACCGCCCATGCCCAGGCCGCAAGCGGCCATCTCGGCGCCACCGGCGATCATCACGTCCGCTTCGCCGTAAGCGATGTTGCGCGCGGCCATGCCGATGCAATGGGTGCCGGTGGTGCACGCGGTGGCAATAGCGTAGTTCGGCCCCTGCAGCCCCAGGTGGATCGACAGGAAACCGGAAATCATGTTGATGATCGAACCCGGCACGAAGAACGGCGAGATCCGCCGCGGGCCTTGCTCATGCAGGGTACGGCTGGTCTCTTCGATGTTCGTCAGGCCGCCGATGCCCGAGCCCATGGCCACGCCAATGCGCTCGCGGTTGGCGTCGGTGACTTCCAGGCCGGCGTTGCGCACCGCCTGGAAACCGGCCGCCAGGCCGTACTGAATGAACAGATCGAGCTTGCGGGCCTCTTTGGCCGACAAGTACTGCTCGACCTCGAAGCCTTTCACCGAGCCGCCAAAACGGGTGGAGTAGGCAGACAGGTCCGTATGCTCGATCGGACCGATGCCACTGCGGCCAGCCAGAATGCCTTGCCAGGTGCTTGGTACATCGGTACCCAGTGGCGACAGCATACCCATACCGGTGACCACGACGCGTCTACGCGACACAGTACTCTCCTCTTTTCAAATAACAGAGTCTCTTGCCAGTGCACTTGCCATGGCGAATGGAATGGCAGCAAACCCCGAATCTCGCAAAGAAAAAACCGCACGCCGGCAAAGGCAGTGCGGTTTTTCTCGACAAGATGCGTCGACTACAGCGTCTTAGCCCTGGTGGCTGTTGACGTAGTCGATAGCGGCTTGAACGGTAGTGATCTTCTCGGCTTCTTCGTCAGGGATTTCGGTCTCGAATTCCTCTTCCAGAGCCATCACCAGCTCAACGGTGTCAAGCGAGTCGGCACCCAGGTCATCGACGAAGGAAGATTCGTTCTTGACTTCCTCTTCCTTGACGCCCAGTTGCTCGGCGACGATTTTCTTGACGCGTTCTTCGATGGTGCTCATACCTAGTTTTCACTCCTAATGGACATATGTCAGGCAGCTGGCCGGTGACCAAGTTTATAGGAAGACGCCTGCTTTTCAAGCTTGACGCGCCTTCTACCAGGTCGCCCGGCCCGCTGTCCGGAATCTGGTTGCAGCTTTATAACGGATTTTAGGCTTCGAGTATGACTCTTTTTTGAAGCAATCCGTCACATTGAGTTGCAGATATTACATGTACATCCCGCCATTCACCGGCACGGTTGCGCCGGTAACGTAGGCTGCGCCTTCGGACGCCAGGAAGGATACCACCTTCGCGATTTCCTCGGCTTGGCCCAGACGGCCCAGCGGAATATCTTTTTGCAGGGCCTCGCGCTGCGCTTCTGGCAGCTCGCGGGTCATGTCGGTGTCGATGAAGCCCGGCGTCACCGAGTTGACGGTGATATTGCGCGAGCCCACTTCACGGGCCAGGGCGCGGCTGAAGCCCTCCAGGCCGGCCTTGGCGGCGGCATAGTTGGCCTGGCCGGCGTTGCCCATGGCACCCACCACCGAACCGATGCTGATGATACGACCCCAACGGGCCTTGGTCATGCCGCGCAGCACGCCCTTGGACAGGCGGTAGAGGCTGTTGAGGTTGGTATCGATCACGTCGAACCACTCGTCGTCTTTCATGCGCAGCATGAGGTTGTCACGGGTGATGCCGGCGTTGTTGACCAGAATCGCCGGCGCGCCGAACTGCTCACCGATGGCGCTCAGCACCGCGTCGACGGACTCGGCGCTGGTCACGTTCAGCTCCATGCCGGTACCGGTGATGCCGTGCTCTTTCAGGGTGGCGGCGATGCGCTCGGCACCGGATGCCGAAGTGGCGGTACCGATCACGGTCGCGCCCTGGCGACCGAGTTCGAGGGCGATGGCCTGGCCGATGCCACGGCTGGCGCCGGTAACCAGTGCAACTTTACCTTGCAGGCTCATGCAAGCGTCTCCAGATTCAGGCCAGCGCCGCGCGGGTGGCGGCGACGGCGTCAGGGGTATTGAGGTTGTAGGTGGTCACGCCGTCGGCGCAACGCTTGTTCAGGCCAGCCAGGACCTTGCCGGGGCCACACTCGACCAGGTTGACCGCACCGTTGGCAGCCAGGGTCTGCACGCACTCCACCCAGCGTACCGGCTGGTACAGCTGCGCCAGCAGGTCCTGCTTGAGCGCATCGAGGTCAGCGGCGATGGCGGCGCTGACGTTCTGCACCACGGGGATCTGCGGGGCCTTCCAGTCGATGGCGTTGACGAACTCGGCGAAGCGCTCGGCAGCCGGCTTCATCAGGGCGCAATGCGACGGCACGCTGACCGCCAGCGGCAGGGCGCGCTTGGCACCGGCCTCCTTGCACAGCGCCATGGCGCGATCCACCGCAGCCTTGTTACCAGCGATGACCACCTGGCCCGGCGAGTTGAAGTTCACCGCGCTGACCACTTCATCTTCAGCGGCCTTGGCACAAATCTCGACCACGACAGCGTCGTCCAGGCCCAGGATGGCGGCCATGGCACCATGGCCGGCCGGCACGGCTTCCTGCATCAGCTGGCCACGACGCTCGACCAGGCGAACGGCATCCTTGAGCGACAGGCTGCCAGCGGCGACCAGGGCGCTGTATTCACCCAGGCTGTGACCGGCGACGAAGGCCGGCTGCGCGCCACCCTCTTGCAGCCACAGGCGCCACAGGGCAATGGAGGCAGTGAGGATCGCCGGCTGGGTCTTGTCGGTTTGGTTGAGTTGTTCTTCAGGACCTTCCTGGACCAGTTTCCACAGGTCATAGCCCAGAGCCTCGGAAGCTTCCTTGAAGGTCTCGACGATTACCGGCTTTTCAGCGCCGAGCTCGGCGAGCATGCCCAGCGACTGGGAACCTTGACCGGGAAAGACGAATGCGAGGGATGCAGACATTGAACAAGCCCTTATGATCTTGTCGTCGGATGGGGTGCGCCGGGCCTTGGGCCGGGCGCGCAATCTGAATGCTTGGATGGAGCGACGGACCAAGCGGTCACATTTAAGCACTTCATGGGCGATATGCCTAAGGCCTTTGCGCCGACCCCATCGCGGATGAATCCGCTCCTACGGGTGCGTGCAGGAGCGGATTCATCCGCGATGGGGCCATCCAGGCATCAAGGCAGCAGATCCTCGAGCCGCCCATGCAAACGTTGCGGCAGGTTCTCCTGGATCTCGATCAAGGCCCGCTGGATGGCACTCTGCAAGCCTTGAACACCCGCCGAACCATGGCTCTTGATGACGATCCCCTGCAACCCGAGAAAGCTTGCGCCATTATGCCGCGCGGGCGCCAGGTCGGCCTGCAACCGCCTGAGCAGCGGCATGGCCATGGCACCCGCGGCGCGCGCCAGCACACCTCCCCGGAACAACGCCTCGATACGCGCCCCGATCATGGTGGCCAGGCCTTCACTGGACTTGAGCAGGATATTGCCGACGAAGCCATCGCAGACCACCACGTCAGCCTCACCCCGATACAAGCCATCACCCTCGACGAAACCGATGTAGTTAAGGCCCCGGGCATTCTGCAAAAGGCTGGCGGCGAGCTTGACCTGCTGGTTGCCCTTGATGTCTTCGGTGCCAATATTGAGCAGCGCCACCCGCGGCCGGTGAACGCCCAGGGCCTGGGCGGCCACCGAGCCCATCACGGCAAACTGGTAGAGGTTTTCGGCACTGCAATCGACATTGGCCCCAAGATCGAGCAACTGGCAGTAGCCAGCCTGGGTAGGAATGGCCGCGACCATCGCTGGTCGATCGATACCCGGCAAGGTTTTGAGCACAAGGCGCGACAAGGCCATGAGCGCGCCGGTATTGCCCGCGCTCACACAGGCCTGGGCCTTGCCATCACGGACCAGTTCGAGGGCGACGCGCATCGACGAGTCCGGCTTGCCCCGCAACGCTTGCGACGGCCGCTCGTCCATGCCGATCACCTCGCTGGCCGCAACAATTTGCAGGCGCGCGCGATCCGCAACTGATTGATTGCTGACGAGATCTTCAAGGAGAGAGGGTTGACCGACGAGGGTCAGGTGCAGCGAGGGAGTAGCCGAAAGGCAGGCAATGCTAGCCTGGACAATGTTGCGGGGACCGAAGTCCCCGCCCATTGCGTCGATCGCGATGATCTGAGCGGACAAGGATTACTCGTCAGCGCCCTTGTCGATCACTTTGCGACCACGGTATACGCCTTCTGGCGAAACGTGGTGACGCAGGTGTACTTCACCGGTGGTTTTCTCTACCGACAGCGCGTTTTCCGACAGGGCGTCGTGCGAACGGCGCATGTCACGGGCAGAGCGGGATTTTTTGTTCTGCTGAACAGCCATAATTGATTAACTCCTAAACGTTTGGGTCACGCTTTAACTGCGCCAAAACACTGAACGGGTTGGACCGCGATACCTCGTCCTTGCTCGGCTCGGGCTCATCTGCGCCCGCCGGCTGCTGGCATTCTTCCGGATGATGAGCAGGTACGATGGGGAGAGCGAGCAGCAACTCTTCCTCGATCAGCGCCTGCAGATCCAAAGGATCTTCGCCCAGTTCCAGCACGTCATAGCCTTTCGGCAACGACTGGGTATTTGCACCCTCCTTCACCACGGCGTATGTACATTCGCTGTGGACGGGAAGGGTGACCAGCTCAAGACAACGCTGGCAAACCATTTTGACCGCGACATCGAGCTCGCTGTGGATAACCACAACGTGCTGCTCGTCTCGCTCAAAATCGAACTTCGCCTGCACCGTACCGACAGTGTCGGAAAGCGGGTCGCAGAGTCTTTCCAAATCAGCAAGTTGCAGCGAACCCTCGAGGGTTACACCACGATCAGCCAATTTGCGCGGGTCAACGTGAGATGGAATCTGGTCATTCAACATAGGCGCAGCATTCTAGGGATGCACCCCCTCCCTGTCAAAGGAAATTCGGCACATCACGCATGTTAGAATTCGGGGTAATTGACCAGGAGTCTACCATGCTTCCCTTGTTACTGGCTTCCAGCTCCCCCTACCGCCGCGAACTGCTCGCTCGCCTGCGCCTGCCTTTTACCTGGGCAAGCCCCGACCTAGACGAGCAACGCCTGGATGACGAACCCGCCGTCGACCTGGTGCGACGCCTGGCGCGACAAAAAGCCGAGGCACTGGCTGGCAGCCACCCCGATCACTTGATCATCGGCTCCGACCAGGTAGCCGTGCTCGGAGAGCAGATCCTCGGCAAGCCGCACACCTTCGAACGCGCGTGCGAGCAGCTGCTGGCCGCCAGCGGGCAGCACGTCACCTTCCTCACCGGACTGGCGCTGCTCAACACCGCCACCAGGCAATGCCAGGTCGATTGCGTGCCGTTTACCGTGGTATTGCGCGAATTGACCAGGGAACAAGTGGAGCGCTACGTGACAGCCGAGCAGCCGCTCGACTGCGCCGGAAGCTTCAAGGCCGAGGGGCTGGGGGTGAGCCTGTTCCAGAGCACCCATGGCTGCGACGCCACGAGCCTGATCGGGCTGCCATTGATCCGGCTGGTGGACATGCTGCACAAGGAAGGCATGCAGGCGCCTTGACCCTGTTCGCCGGCAAGCCGCCCCTACAACAGGCAGGGGCCGGCCTGCCGGCGAACAGCAGTCAACGCAGGGAAGGCCCCTGGAAGCCCATATACATCGACAGGCGCTCGGCAACGCTGGCCCCCAGGCGCTTGGAGAATCGGTCGAACGGCGACTCCTGAACAGTGAAGTCCACCAGCTCCTTCTCACCCACGATCTCGCGGGCAACATAGCTGGCACTGCCCAACCCATCCACCAAACCAAGCTCCTTGGCCTGCTCGCCCGACCAGATCAGCCCGCTGAACAGCTCCGGATGCTCCTTGTCCTTCAGGCGCTCTCCCCGCCCCTGCTTGACCACGGCGATGAACTGGCGATGAGTGGTGTCCAGCACCCCCTGCCAGAAAGCGGTCTCCTCGGGCTTTTGCGGCGAGAACGGATCGAGGAAGGCCTTGTGTTCGCCAGCGGTGTAGGTGCGACGCTCCACACCCAGCTTGTCCATTGCGCCGACGAAGCCGTAACCGGCAGCAGTAACACCAATCGAACCGACCAGACTGGCCTTGTCGGCGTAGATCTCGTCGGCGGCACTGGCGATGTAATAGGCACCGGACGCCCCCAGATCAGTGATCACCGCATACAGCTTGATGGCCGGATATTCGCCACGCAGACGACGGATCTCGTCATAGACGTAACCCGCCTGCACCGGGCTGCCACCCGGGCTATTGATGCGCATCACCACAGCCTTGGTCTTCGAGTCCTTGAACGCCTCGCGCAAGCTCTTGACGATATTGTCGGCACTGGCCGGCTCCTGGTCGGCGATCACGCCGCGCACCTCGACCAGTGCCGTGTGGCTGCCGCTGCGCGAAGCCGCCTTGTCCACATCCATCAACGGCGTGAACAAGGCCAGCATGCCAAACAGATAGACGAAGGTCAGCAGCTTGAAAAAGATACCCCAACGCCGCGCCCGACGCTGCTCCTGGACACCCGCCAGCAGCGTCTTCTCCAGCAGTTTCCAGCTCTTGCGCTCTTCATTGTCTTCAGGCTCAGGCGCCTTCCATTCGTCAGTCATGCTCACCTACCTTGGAAATTGCAATGCGCGCGGCCAGCCAGCCATTCACGCAACTGGGAAAAATGCTCGATGCACACCTGCGGCCCGAACTCGGCCAGGGCCTGCAGGGACATGGCCCCATAACCGACCGCCACCGAGTGCACACCCGCATTGCTGGCCATCTGCAGGTCGAACGCCGAATCTCCGACCATCAATGCCCGACCGGGTTCGACCTGGCAATGAGCGAGGATCTCTTCGAGCATCAGCGGGTGCGGCTTGCCACGCGTCTCGTCGGCGGCACGGGTGATATCGAAGTAGCCTTCCCAGCCATTGGCCTTTAGCACTCGATCCAACCCGCGGCGCGCCTTGCCGGTGGCGACCGCCAGACGATAACCCTCGCGACGGAAGGTATCCAGCGACTCGACCACACCGTCGAACAGCGGCGACGGCTGCTGATCCAAGGCCATGTAGACATCGGCGTAGTGCTGACGGAAAGACTCGACCTGCCGCGAATCCAGGTGCGGATAAAGCGTGGAAATGGCCTCCGCCAACGCCAACCCGATGATGCCCTTGATTGCCTCGTCAGCGCTCGGCGCTTCACCGGCGCGCGCGGCTGCCAGGTTCATGGCTTCGACAATGCGCCCGATGGAATCGGCCAGGGTGCCGTCCCAATCGAAGATCAGCAGTTCGTAGTGTTTTTTCATCCGGGTCAGGTCGCGCTCAGGCGCTCCACGGTCTTGGCCCACACCTCGTCGACCGGCGCCTCAAGCTTGAGCTCGCCGCCATCAGGCAGCGGCACGGTCAGCTGGTAGGCATGCAGGAACAGACGCTTGCCACCGAGCTCACGAATCTCGCGACTGAAATCCTCATCACCGTACTTGCTGTCGCCGGCAATCATGTGCCCGGCATGCAGCGTATGCACACGAATCTGATGGGTGCGCCCCGTGATCGGACGCGCCTCGACGATGGTGGCGAACTCACCGAAACGGCGCAGCACGCGGAACATCGTCAGTGCCTCCTTGCCTTCGTCATTCACCTCGACCATGCGCTCGCCAGAACGCAGGTTGCTCTTTTGCAACGGCGCATTGACTTGCTTCTTCGAGGTTGGCCAATGCCCCCGCACCAATGCCATGTAGCGCTTGTCGACACCATCACCCCGCAGCGCGGCGTGCAGATGGCGCAGCATGCTGCGTTTCTTGGCGATCATCAGCAGGCCCGAAGTATCACGATCCAGGCGGTGCACCAGCTCCAGCTCCTTGCTATCCGGGCGCAACTGGCGCAGCGCCTCGATCACACCAAAGCTCAGGCCGCTGCCACCGTGCACGGCAATGCCGGCCGGCTTGTTCATCACGATCAGCGCCTTGTCCTCATAGACAATCGCGGCCTCCAGGCGCTGCAGCAGCCCCTGGGCCACCGGCGCCGGCTCGTCGCGCTCCGGCAGGCGGACGGGCGGCACCCGCACGATGTCGCCCGCCTGAAGCTTGTACTCAGGCTTGATCCGGCCCTTGTTGACCCGAACCTCACCCTTGCGCAGGATGCGGTAGACCAGCGTCTTGGGCACACCCTTGAGGGCTGTGATGAGGAAATTGTCGATGCGTTGGCCGGCAAGCTCCGGCGCGACTTCGATCAGCTGAACGCCGGAAGTCGGAGGGGTATTGGTCGTCATGGCGGGATCATAACAATTTTTTATGGAATTGAAGCACTTAATCATTACTGCTATAGTCGCGAACGCCGCCAAAAGCGGCAGGCCAGCGGCACCAGGCTCTACGCCGGCCCTGACCATCGCAGTTCCCAAGGACGCGAGGCCGTCCTACGGAGCGTTCGCCAGTTTAACGAATTGCCTGGAATCGCCACCAGCGCTGTGTAGAGAAGACCGAAAAAAAACGACAAGTGCGGTGTTTCACCTGCTTACCCGATTCTTTTCGCCGTACCTCTGCCCGCCACCGTCGTTTCCGCGCATTTGGGCGAATGCTTCGGAAATACCTGCCTTGGATATGTTATGGCGCCAGCCCGGCATCCGGGCTGGCGAAAAATGCAACCCGTTGCGGATTCAGCGCGCGGCAGCACCGAATTTTCAGGGATACGTGCAGGGTGGAGATGCACAGCTCTCGGACCGTGTGGCACCGCGTCCATCCACCGCCCCACTGATCGGGCGATGGACGGACAAGGTCCTGAACAGACGCCCTTGCGGCGTCCACGGACGACCGGTTGATTCCTCCTCCTGACTGAGTGCACCAGGCCCGTTCGATTGATTCGGATAACATTCGAAAAACTCGACTGGTCTTTTGGCACCACAACACAGGACGCGTCGTCGCGACCACGGCAGGCTGGGCAACCGGCTGGTGCCGAACGTCGCCAGACACGGGGGTGGCCCGCCACCCTTTGCGCACCTTGGCACCGATCATGAAAAGTCGTGTGTGCCGAACGCCGTTTCCGGCAGCCCGGAAACCGACGGTACAACATGAAAAGAATGCTGATTAACGCGACTCAACCCGAAGAGTTGCGTGTAGCCCTGGTGGACGGCCAACGCCTCTACGACCTGGACATCGAGTCCGGCGCCCGTGAGCAGAAAAAGGCCAACATCTACAAAGGCAAGATCACCCGGATCGAGCCCAGCCTTGAAGCCGCCTTCGTCGACTTCGGCTCCGAACGTCACGGCTTCCTGCCGCTGAAGGAAATCTCCCGCGAATACTTCAAGAAAGCCCCTGAAGGCCGGGTCAACATCAAGGAAGTCCTGAGCGAAGGCCAGGAAGTCATCGTCCAGGTCGAGAAGGAAGAGCGCGGCAACAAAGGCGCCGCCCTGACCACCTTCATCAGCCTGGCTGGCCGCTACCTGGTGCTGATGCCCAACAACCCGCGTGCCGGTGGCATCTCCCGCCGCATCGAAGGCGAGGAGCGCAACGAGCTGCGTGAAGCGTTGAACGGCCTGACCGTTCCGGGCGACATGGGCCTGATCGTGCGTACTGCGGGCCTGGGCCGCAGCAGCGAAGAAATGCAGTGGGACCTCGACTACCTGCTGCAGCTGTGGACCGCCATCAAGGAAGCGTCCCTCGACCGCAGCGCGCCGTTCCTGATCTACCAGGAAAGCAACGTCATCATCCGCGCCATCCGCGACTACCTGCGCCAGGACATCGGCGAAGTGCTGATCGACAGCATCGACGCCCAGGAAGAAGCCCTGACCTTCATCCGCCAGGTGATGCCGCAGTACGCCAGCAAGGTCAAGCTGTACGAAGACAGCGTGCCGCTGTTCAACCGCTTCCAGATCGAAAGCCAGATCGAGACCGCCTTCCAGCGCGTGGTCGACCTGCCGTCCGGTGGTTCGATCGTCATCGACCCGACCGAAGCCCTGGTCTCCATCGACATCAACTCGGCACGCGCCACCAAAGGCAGCGACATCGAGGAAACCGCGCTGCAAACCAACCTGGAAGCGGCCGAAGAAATCGCTCGCCAGTTGCGCCTGCGCGACATCGGCGGCCTGATCGTCATCGACTTCATCGACATGACCCCGGCCAAGAACCAGCGCGCCGTCGAAGAGCGCGTGCGTGAATGCCTGGAAGCCGACCGCGCCCGCGTGCAGGTTGGCCGCATTTCGCGCTTCGGCCTGCTGGAGATGTCCCGCCAGCGCCTGCGCCCATCGCTGGGTGAAAGCAGCGGCATCGTCTGCCCGCGCTGCTCCGGCACCGGCATCATCCGTGACGTCGAGTCGCTGTCGCTGGCGATCCTGCGCCTGATCGAAGAAGAAGCCCTGAAGGACCGCACCGCCGAAGTGCGCGCCCAGGTACCGATCCCGGTGGCCGCCTTCCTGCTCAACGAGAAACGCAACTCGATCACCAAGATCGAACTGCGTACCCGCGCGCGCATCATCATCCTGCCGAACGATCACCTGGAAACCCCGCACTTCGAAGTCCAGCGCCTGCGCGACGACAATCCGGACGTGCTGAACAGCCAGTCGAGCTACGAGATCGCCTCGAGCGAAACAGAAGAAGCGCCGCAACCGACCGCCACCCGCACCCTGGTTCGCCAGGAAGCCGCGGTCAAGACCGCACCGGCACGCGCCAACGCCCCGGCACCGGCCGCCGCTGAAGAGCCAGCCGCACCGGCCGCGCCCGTACAGAGCGCCCCGGAGCCAAGCCTGTTCAAGGGTCTGGTCAAGTCGCTGGTCAGCCTGTTCGCCGGCAAGGAAGAGCCTGCCGCCGCACCGGCCGTGAACACCGAGAAGCCGGCCGCCGAGCGCTCGTCGCGCAACGAGGAGCGTCGCAACGGTCGCCAGCAGAGCCGCAATCGTGGTGGCCGTCGCGATGAAGAGCGCAAGCCGCGTGAAGAGCGCAGCGAGCGTGCTCCACGTGAAGAGCGTCAGCCTCGTGAGGAACGCGCCCCACGTGAAGAGCGCGCCGCGCGTGAAGAGCGCCAGCCACGCCAGCCTCGCGAAGACCGCCGCGGCAACCGCGAAGAGCGTGTACGCGAACTGCGCGAGCCACTGGATGCCGCACCAGCTGCCCGTGAAGAGCGTCAGCCACGTGAAGAACGCGCACCTCGCGAAGAGCGCGCCCCACGCGAAGAACGCGCACCTCGCGAAGAGCGCGCCCCACGTGAAGAACGCGCACCTCGCGAAGAGCGCGCACCTCGCGAAGAACGCGCACCTCGCGAAGAGCGCGCCCCACGTGAAGAACGCGCACCTCGTGAAGAGCGCGCACCACGTGAAGAACGTGCCCCTCGTGAAGAACGCGCACCTCGCGAAGAGCGTCAGCCACGTCCGCCACGCGAAGAGCGCCAGCTGCGCCCTGACGAGCAGGTAGCCGAACAGGCCGCCGAGCTGACCGAAGAGCAACTGCCGAACGAAGAACTGCTGCAGGACGAGCAGGAAGGCGCCGATGGCGAGCGTCCACGCCGCCGCTCCCGTGGCCAGCGTCGTCGCAGCAACCGTCGCGAGCGTCAGCGCAATGCCAATGGCGAGCTGATCGAAGGCGACGAAGACAGCAGCGAAGAGCAGCAGCCACAGCAGCACCAGGCCACCGAGCTGGGTGCCGAACTGGCCGCCGGCATCGCCGTCACTGCCGCCGTTGCCACCAGCAACATCAGCGCCGACGCCGAAGTCGAAGCCAACCAGCAGGCCGAGCGCGCCAATGCAGCCGTGGCCCAGACCCAGGTGGAAATCGCCGAGGTCGTCGCCGAGCAGGTATCCATCGCCCCTGTGGTGGAACAACCTGTCAGCGAGCCGGCCGTTGTCGTAGAGCCGAGCATCGAGCCCGTGGTTGAAGTGGCACCACAGCCGGTCGTCGAGGCAGCCGTTGAGCAGCCTGTCGCCATCGTTGAAGCGGCTGTCGAATCGGCACCAGTCGCACAAGCTCCGGTAGCGGAAGCTGGCGAGATCGAAAAAGCGCCGGTCGTCGAAGCTGTCGAAGCTCCGGTTACCGAGCAAGCTGCTCCGCACGTCGAGGCCAAGCCTGCCGAAGTGCAAGCTGAAGTGGTCGAAGCCGCAGCAGCCGAGCCTGCGTCGGTTGTCGCCGAACAAGCGCCAGTCGAAGAGGTAGCCGCTCCGGTCGAGCCTTCCACCATCATGCTGCCGAACGGCCGTGCGCCGAACGACCCGCGTGAAGTGCGTCGCCGCAAGCGTGAAGCCGAGGCCGCTGCAGCCCTGGCTGCCGCCCAGGCCGCACCGGCAGAAGCCCTGGAAACCGCTGACGAGCACAAGCCTCACCACGGTTGATAGCAACGGCTGAATGAAAAAGCCCCGCCAGTGCGAACTGGCGGGGCTTTTTCTTTGCCGATGGATGGCACCGGCTTTGCCCGCAGGGACTTGTAGGAGCGGCTTCAGCCGCGAAAACCGGCGAAGCCGGTGCCATCCACCGCGTCGCTTGCTTCGCGGCTAAAGCCGCTCCCACAGGCCGCCTGATCAGTACAGGTTCGGCTCCATCTCCAGCGCCACCCCGAACCGTTCAAGGATATCCGCCTGGATCTTCTGCGCCAGCGCGTGCATCTGCGCCCCGCTCGCCTGACCGTAATTCACCAGCACCAGCGATTGCAGCCGGTGCACACCTGCATCGCCCTCGCGATAACCTTTCCACCCCGCCTGCTCGATCAACCAACCCGCCGCCAGCTTCACCTGGCCATCGGCCTGTGGATAAGCCACCACGTCAGGATGCCCGGCGCGGATACGCTCGACCAATGCCGCTGGCACCACGGGGTTCTTGAAGAAGCTACCGGCGTTGCCCAGCTCGGCCGGATCCGGGAGCTTCTCCCGACGAATACCGCAAATAGCGTCGCTGATCGCCTGGGCGGTCGGCTGTTCAACGCCCTGCTCCGCCAGGCGCTGACGCACCGGACCATAGTCCAGATGGGCCTGCAACGTACGACTCAAGGCAAAGCGCACACGCAAGATCAGCCAACGCCCCGGGTTACGCTTGAACACGCTGTCGCGGTAGCCGAATGCGCACTCCTGCAAAGAGAAATCGCGCAATTCGCCCGTCTCGCGATCCAGAGCGGTCAGCCCGGCGAACACGTCCTTGATCTCCACGCCATAGGCCCCGACGTTCTGCATCGGCGCGGCGCCGACTGTGCCAGGAATCAGGCTGAGGTTCTCAAGGCCGCACAAGCCTTGCTCCAGGCTCCATTGCACGAACGGATGCCAGGGCTCGCCGGCCTCGGCCTCCACCACCACCCGCTCGCCATCATCGTCGAGCAGGCGCCGGCCACGGCTGGCCATGTGCAGTACCAGGGCATCGATGTCACGGGTCAGCAGCAGGTTGCTGCCGCCGCCGATCACCAGCACAGGCACCCGTTGCTCAACTGCCTGGGCCAATGCCTGGCGAACGTCGCCATCGTCGTGCGCCTGGGTGAAGTAACGCGCTCGCACATCGATACCGAAAGTGTTGTAGGGCTTGAGCGAAACCTGCTCTTGCCAGTGCACTGTCATAACCGCCCCTTGATTTCCACGACCAGCTCGCGACAAGCCGCCTCGATCAGATCGAGCACCTGCTCGAAACCTTCCGCACCGCCGTAGTAAGGGTCCGGTACTTCGTCCAGGGCCGCGCCATAGCGGCGCAGGAACAGGTCGAGTTCGCCCTTGGTGTTGTGCGGGCGCAATGCCTGCAGGTTGCGCAGGTTGCTCTTGTCCATGGCCAGGACCAGGTCGTATTCAGCAAAGTGCTCGGCCTTGACCTGCTGGGCACGCTGGCGCGACAGGTCGTAGCCACGCGCCAGGGCGGCCTTGCAAGTACGGCTGTCGGGGGCCTTGCCCACGTGCCAGTCGCCAGTGCCGGCGGACGCCACCTGGACGACATCAGCCAGCCCCGCAGCTTCCAGTTGATGGCGCAGCACACCCTCGGCGGTGGGCGAACGGCAGATATTGCCGAGACAGACGAACAGGACGCGCATCAAGCCTCCAGCAAGCGCCGTACGCGCTCCAGGTCTTCGGGGGTATCAACGCCTACGGCCGGCGCCTCGATGGCATCGGCGACATGGATGCGCACGCCGTGCCACAGGGCCCGCAATTGCTCCAGCGACTCGGCTTGCTCCAGCCAGCACGGGCCCCAGGCCACGAAGTCCTGGAGGAAGCCCACGCGGTAGGCATACATGCCGATATGGCGACGGTACGGCACGCCGGCAGGCAGCTGGCTGCGGTCCTTGGCGAAGGCGTCCCGGGCCCAGGGCAGCGGTGCGCGACTGAAAGTCAGTGCCAGGCCATGCTTGTCGCTGACCACTTTCACCGCGTTGGGGTTGAAAATGGTTTCCGGCTCGTGGATCGGCTCGGCCAGGGTGGCAATGCCGGCTTCCGGATGGTGCGCCAGGTTGGCGGCCACCTGATCGATGATCACCGGTGGAATCAGCGGCTCGTCACCCTGCACGTTGACCACGATGGCGTCGGGCGCCAGCCCCAGCTGGGCGGCGACCTCGGCCAGGCGATCAGTGCCCGACTCGTGGTCGGCGCGGGTCAGCAACACTTCAGCACCAAACGCCTGGCAGGCCTCGACGATGCTGGTGTCGTCCGTGGCGATGACCACGCGGCTGGCGCCACTTTTACGCGCCTGCTCCCATACATGCTGAACCATCGGCTTGCCGGCGATCGGCAGCAACGGCTTGCCCGGCAGGCGCGTGGAGCGCAGCCGGGCCGGAATCACCACGGTGAAGTCCAGGCTCATTTGTCCAGGCGCTCTTCGTCAGTCAGGGTACGCGCCTCGCTTTCCAGCATCACCGGGATGCCGTCGCGGATCGGGTAGGCCAGGCCCGCGCCCTTGCTGATCAGCTCGGTCTTGTCGGCGCTGAGCTTGAGCGGGCCCTTGGTGATCGGGCAGGCCAGGATGTCGAGCAGTTTGGTGTCCATGGAAGCTTCCTTGAGACGAAAATTGAAAAATGGCTCAGGGCCGGAGGCGGCCAGGCAACAGGCGCTCGAGCTGGCCGTCGAACCAGCGGCCGAACGCCTGCGAAGGCACCGCGTCGACCGCCAGGTACCACCAGTCGTCGGCGGCGAAAGGCCGGCATTTCACCGCGTCCTTCTCGGTCATCACCAGCGGCAGCGGCGGGCTGAACGACAGCACCTCGCGACTGTAGGGCGCATGGTCGGCGAAGGGATGCGGCACCGGCTGCCAGTTTAGCCCCTGCAGGGTGTTGAAGAAACGTTGCGGATTACCGATGCCGGCCACGGCGTGAAGCGCCTGGCCAGCGGGAAACAGGTCGAGCTCGCGGCGCTCACCGCTGCGCAGGTTGATCAGCGCGCAGGGCTGCAGGCGGAACGAGAAACCATCGTCACGATCAGCCTCCGCACCGTTGAACAGCACCGCATCGGCCTCATCCAGCCGCTCGGCGGGCTCACGCAGCGGGCCGGCCGGCAGGCAGCGACGGTTGCCCAGGCCACGGGCGGCATCGATCAGCACCAGCTCCAGATCACGGGCCAGACGATAGTGCTGCATGCCGTCATCGCACAGGATCAGGTCAAGGGCATCGCTGGCCAGCAAGGCCTGCACGGCGCGGGAACGATCAGGGTCGATCACCAGCGGCACGCCAGTGCGCTGGACGATCAGCAAGGGCTCGTCACCGGCCCGTTCGGCAGGTTGGTCGGCCTGGACACGCCAAGGGTATCGCGGCGGCTTGGCCCCATAGCCACGGCTGACCACGCCGACCTTGAGCCCCTGTCGGCGACAGTGCTCGATCAGCCAGAGGATCATCGGGGTCTTGCCGGTGCCACCAACAGTGATGTTGCCGACAACGATTACCGGTACCGGCGCACGATAGCTGGCGCTTTCGCCACTGAGGAAGCGCGCGCGCTTGCGCGTCACCACGCGGCGGTACAGCGCCTCCAGCGGGCGCAACAGGGCGAGCGCGGGGTGCCCGGTGTACCAGGCGGCCAGCAGGCGGTCGGCGAAGGCCATCAGGGCTTGCCCTGCGCGGCCTCGACGGTGGTCATGCGCAACTTGCTGAAGCCGAGCTTGCCGGCCGCGTCCATTGCGGTGATCACAGCCTGGTGCGGGGTCTTGCCGTCGGCGCTGATGGCCAGCGGCAGCGTGATGTCACCGCCGGACTCCTTCTCGATGGCTTCGGTCAGGGTGTCCAGGTCGCTTTTCGGTAGCAGGTGGTTGTTCACCGAGTACACACCGTCGGCGCTGATGGAGATTTCCACCAGCTTGCCCTGGTCCGCCGGCGCCTGCTCGGCGCTGGCCGCCTCGGGCAGCTCGACACGCAATTGCGTCTCGCGGGTGAAGGTGGTGGTGACCACGAAGAACAGCAGCAACACGAACACCACATCGATCAACGACGCCAGGTTGATGTCGACGTTCTCGCGCTGGCGATTGCGCCGGAACTTCACGCCTTGCCTCCGGCCACTTCCACTTCGCGGTCGCCCTGCAGCACCTCGACCAGCTTGATCGCTTCCTGCTCCATTCCCACCACCAGCTCATCGATGCGGCGCAGCAGGAAGCGGTGGAAGAACACCGCCGGGATACCGACCATCAGGCCCGCCGCGGTGGTGACCAGGGCCTTGGAGATACCGCCGGCCAGCACTGCGGCGTTGGCGGTCATCTGCGAGCCCATGAAGGCGCTGAAGATGTCGATCATGCCCAGCACGGTACCCAGCAGGCCGAGCAGCGGGGCCATGGCGGCGATGGTGCCAAGGGTGCTGATGTAGCGCTCCAGCTCGTGGATGACCCGCGAGGCGGCCTCCTCGATGCACTCTTTCATGATCTCGCGGCCGTGGCGCGAATTGGCCAGGCCGGCGGCCAGGATTTCGCCCAGCGGCGAGTCGGCACGCAGGGCCTTGAGCTTGTCACTGGTGAGTTGCTTGTCCTTGATCCACATCCACACCTGGCCCAGCAGGTGCGGCGGGGTGACACGGCTGGCGCGCAAGGTCCACAGGCGCTCGACGACGATCGCCATGGCGGCGATGGAACTCAGGATGATCGGCAGCATCATCCAACCACCGGACTTGACCAATTCCCACACAGTAAGCATCCCCTCGGAAAAAGGCCGCCACTCTACCATAGGCAAGGCGAGGGCTCATCTGCCGGAGGTCAGGGAAATCACTAGGCCTGAAAGATGCGGGGTGGCGGATATCGAGCGCCGCCCGCGCGGCGCATCGCGGATGAATCCGCTCCTACATCGGTTGCAACGTACCTCACCTGTGAGGCCATGGTTGCCAGCCTTGGCGCATGGCGTGAGCCGGGCGGGGCGGCGGCAGCGCCAGCCAAAAAACCGCGTCGTACCAACAAGGCGAACAACCATGGCCTATCGGTCATGGCCACGTTGCAACGAATGTAGGAGCGGATTCATCCGCGATGCGCCGCGCAGGCGGCGCTCGATCTATGCACCAAAGCAAATCCCATGACATGCACCTCAAATTCCCAAGAGTCCCTCCTAATCCCGCCAAAACCGCCGTTGCGCCCGCACCCCCTCCACCCCAAAATAGCTGCCCAGTCGCAACCGCAACGCCCCCTCGACCGCCGTGTCATGCACCATCACCCCATGCCGATGATACCGCTCGATCACCTGCGCATGAGGATGCCCGAAGCCATTGTGCCGCCCACGGGAAATCATCACCCCGCGCGGCGCGGTGGCCTTGACGAACGGCTCGGTGGACGACGTGCGGCTGCCATGGTGCGGCGCCTGCAGCCAGTCGATCCGATGCTCTTCGTGAGCTGCCAGCCAGGCCCGCTCCGCGCCACTTTCCATATCGCCGGCCAGCAGCAACCGCTCGCCATTGGCCTCCACCTGCAACACACAGGAGCGCTCGTTGCTGGACCGGCCTTGCGGCCAGTGCCAGAGCGAAAATGCCACGCCATCCCAGATCCAGCGCTCACCACTGCCACAGAGCTGCGCCTGATCCAGCCCGGCGACCTCTCCCGCCAGCACCCGGCTCACCGGCAACCCGCGACGAACGGCCGCCGCGCCACCGGCATGGTCGGCATGACCATGGCTGATCAGCATCACATCGAGGTTTTTCACCCCAAGTTTGCGCAAGGTAGGCAGCACCACGCTTTCGCCCAGATCGCTGTCGCCCTGCGCGGGCCCCGCGTCATACAGCAAACTGTGATGGCGGGTGCGCAGCAACACCGCCAGGCCCTGGCCGACGTCCAGTTGCCAGACGTCCACCTGCCCGTGGGGCACCTGCTCTCGCGGCGACCAGATCGCCAGCAACATGACCGCGCCCGGCATGCGCAGTGGCACGCCGCGAGGCAAAAGCACGAGAACCGCCCCCAGGCACACCAGCAGCCAGGCCCACACAGGCGCGGGCTCAGGCATCCAGGCTGGCTGCTGATCTGCGACGAGCGCCAACGATGCAAACAGACCGTCCAGCGACAGCCCCGCCAACCACAACCCCCCCTCCCCCACGCCCGGAACCGGCAACAGCACTGTCCCCAGCAGTGCCAGCGGCAGCACCCCCAGGCTGATCCACGGCACCGCCAGCAAATTGGCCAGCGGCGCCGTCAGGCTGACCGGCAACCCCAGCGCCAGCAGCACCGGCAACAGGCCGACGGCAATCACCCACTGGGCACGGGTCCAGGCTTGCCAGGGGCGCCATGCGCCCAGCCGGGCGGAAAAACACAGCACCAGCACGGCGACGGCGGCGAACGACAGCCAGAAACCCGGCAATAGGCTGGCCAGCGGTTCGACCAGCAGCACGCCGAGCAGCGCCAGCAACAGCGGCGTGGTGGCGCCCAGATGGCGGAAGCGCAGGCGCCAGAGCAGCATCACGGCGAGCATCAGGCAGGCTCGCTGAACCGGCACGCCAAACCCCGCCAGCCAGCCATAGGCCAACGCCGCCGCCATGGCCAGCCCGCAAGCCCACGGCAACCATGGCCACCGGTGTGGCCACCAGCCCAGCCGTGCCAGCCCCGCCACCAGGCCATACACCAGCCCAGCCAGCAACCCGATGTGCTGCCCTGAAATCACCAGCAGGTGCACCGTGCCGGTGGCCTGCAAAACCTGCCAGTCCTGCCGGGCCAGCCCCGCGCCATCGCCCAGCACCAAGGCTGCAAGAGCCGCCTCGCGCCCGTGCGCCTCCACCGCCAGCAAGCGTTGACGCAGGCCATCGCGCCAGTCGACCACCGCCGCGCCAAGCCGCTCGCCCGCCTTGACGGTGCCCGTTGCACCAACCCGCCGCGCCAGAAGCATGGCCTCGCGATCCGGCCCATGGGGGTTGAGCAACCCACTGGGCTGGCGCAGATTGACTGCCAGCCGCCAACGCTCGCCCGCCCGCAGCTGCGGCCCTTCGAACCAGTTCAACTGCACACGTTGCGGTAACTGCGCCCGGCGGGATCTTGGCTGCTCCAGCTCGAAACGCACGCTGCGTTGGCCACGGGCGGGCAAACCCACCACCTTCCCCTCCAGCCACAACGTCCGGCCATCCAGCTCGACGGGCAAGCGATCGTCCAGCGCCCGCTGCGCCGACCAGCACGAATAACACGCGCCCAGCACGAAACACCCCAGCCACCACAGGCGCGTGGGCAAGCAGACCAAGGCAAATATCAACAGGACCAGCAGCCATCCGACCGATGGCAGAGCAGGCAAAAAGCGCAGGCACAACAGCCCGAGCACCAGCGCAAGCATCCCTGTGCGCATGAGATAGAGCTCCAGAAGCGAAATGGCCTCTGAGGCTTAGCTGATCGGGGGGAAATGCTTGCTCAACAATTGTCACAAACTCTGAACGAGGCTGCGCTTGAATAAAGGCATACTGACGCCCTTCAACCCTGCCGGGAGCCCACATGCCGCGCCGTCTGTTCAAACGCTACATGCCGGACCCGACCAGTATCCGGGAACACAAGTCGTTACGCTTCTTCGGCAAACTGCTGCACGACCCCAACCTCTGGCACCTGAACCGCCACTCGGTGGCGCGGGCCATGGGCGTCGGTTTGTTCGCCGCGCTGATTCCCATCCCCATGCAGATGCTGCTGGCCGCCGCCCTGGCGATTCCGGTGCGTGGCAACCTGCCCATCGCGGTCAGCCTGGTGTGGCTGACCAACCCGCTGACCATGCCCCCGGTATTCTTCGTCACCTACATGACCGGTGCCTGGCTGATGCAGGTACCACCACGCACCTTGCCCGAGGAAATCACCGTCGGCTGGGTGACCGACCAGTTGGCGACGATCTGGCAACCGTTCCTGCTGGGCTCGGTGGTATGCGGGGTGGTGCTCGGCGTGCTCGCCTACTTCACCACCATGGGCTATTGGCGCTGGTGGGTGGGCCGGCAGTGGCGCCGGCGCCAGTGTCGCTGTTCATCTGCGCAAGGTTCACGCCCGCATGCCGCGACCGCTGACCAGCAGGCGGACACACAGCACATACAGCAGCGCGGTGGCCACCAGCATGAAGCTGATCGCCGTACCAATGCTGATATCCGACACCCCTAGGATGCCGTAGCGGAACGAGTTGACCATGTGCAGCACCGGGTTGGCCAGCGATACGGTCTGCCAGAACGGCGGCAGCAGGTTGATCGAGTAGAACACCCCACCGAGGTAGGTCAGCGGTGTCAGCACGAAGGTCGGGATGATCGAGATATCGTCGAAGTTGCGCGCGAACACCGCGTTGACGAAGCCCAGCAGCGAGAAAATGGTCGCGGTCAGCAGTACCACGACGATGGTCACGCCCAGGTGATGCACCTGCAGGTGGGTGAAGAACAGCGACAGGATGGTCACGATCACCCCCACCGCCAGCCCGCGCAACACACCACCCAGCACATAGCCGACCAGGATGGTGTGCGGCGACACCGGCGAGACCATCAGTTCCTCGATGGAGCGCTGGAACTTGCTACCGAAGAAACTCGACACCACGTTGCCGTAGGAGTTGGTGATCACCGACATCATGATCAGCCCCGGCACGATGTACTCCATGTAGGTGAAGCCACCCATGTCGCCGATCTGCCGCCCGATCAGGTTACCGAAGATCACGAAGTACAGGACCATGGTGATCGCCGGGGGCAGCAGGGTCTGCGGCCAGATACGCAAGAAGCGCCGCACTTCGCGGTAGACGATGGTGTTCAGGGCGACCCAGTTGGTGCGCAGCTCCACATTCATACGGCCACCTTCGACAGGTTCTTTTCCACCAGGGACACGAACAGCTCCTCGAGTCGATTGGTCTTGTTGCGCAGGCTTTGTACCTCGATGTTCTTCAGGGCCAGCTGGCCGAATAACGCGGTGATGCCGATATCCTTCTCCACCTGCACCTCAAGCGTGTGCGGGGTGATCAGCCGGCACGGGTAGCCGTGCAGCTCAGGCGCGACCGGCAGGTCGTGCTTGAGGTCGAGCACGAAGGTCTCGACATGCAGCTTGCCCAGCAACTGGCGCATGCTGGTGTTCTCGACGATGGTGCCGTGGTCGATGATGCCGATGTTGCGGCACAGCTGCTCAGCCTCTTCCAGATAATGGGTGGTGAGGATGATGGTGATGCCCTTCTGATTGAGCTCGGTGAGGAAGCTCCACATCGAACGGCGCAGCTCGATATCCACCCCTGCGGTCGGTTCGTCGAGGATCAGCAGGCGCGGCTCGTGGATCAGCGCCCGGGCGATCATCAACCGGCGCTTCATGCCGCCGGACAGCGAGCGCGACTGCACGTCACGCTTGTCCCACAGCCCCAATTGCGTCAGGTACTGCTCGGCGCGCTCCTTGGCCAGCCTGGGCGGGATGCCATAGTAGCCGGCCTGGGTGACGACGATATCGAAGGTCTTCTCGAACTGGTTGAAGTTGAACTCCTGGGGCACCACGCCCAGGCAGCGCTTGAGCGCGGACGGTTCGCGGTCCAGGTCGTGGCCGAACACGCTGACCGTGCCGCTGGTCTTGTTCACCAGGGTCGAGAGGATGCCGATGGTGGTGGACTTGCCGGCGCCGTTGGGGCCAAGCAAGGCGAAGAAGTCGCCTTCGGAAACGTCCAGGTCGATGCCCTTGAGGGCCTGGAAACCGTTGCCGTAGGTCTTGGTCAGCTGTCGGATGGACAGGGCGGAACTCATGGCGGGTCAGGTACCGAGAAAAGGTGTTCAGGGCACGCCAGGTCAAGTCACTGGCGCAGTGAGTGCGGCCATGGTGCAAGGGCTGGCCGCACAAGTACAGTCACATCTATTGATAATGACTATCGAAGTGGCCTCACGTCAGGGCGGTCATCACCGCGGCCTGATAAGCGGGGCGTTGTTTCAGGCGCTCATACCAGGCTTCGAGGTGGTACATGGCCGGGCGTTCTATGGGCATTTCGAACCAGGCATAGGCGAAACTGCCCAGGGGGATGTCACCCATGCCGATCTGTTCGCCGGAGAGATAGGGTTGCCTGGCCAAGGTCTGGTCGGCAATCGACAACAGCTCGGCGCATTGCTTGTGCGCGGCGTTGATCGCCACCCAGTCGCGTTGCTCCTCGGGGGTGCGCAGCAGGCCCCAGAACAGCGGGCGGAACGGGCCGGCGAAGGATGAGGTGGTCCAGTCCATCCACTTGTCGGCCAGGGCGCGCTGGCGTGGGTCGTCGAGGTACCAGCCTTGCGCCTGGCCGTATTCGGCACAGAGGTAGCGCACGATGGTATTGGACTCCCACAGCACCAGGTCGCCATCTTCGAGCATGGGCACCAGGCCGTTGGGGTTGCGGGCGCGGTAGTGGGGTTCGTTGACCACCCCGAAGGCGCCGCCGGCATCGATGGACTCGAAGTCCAGGCCCAGTTCATGGGCGATCCACAGCGCCTTGCGCACATTGCTCGAGTTCTTGCGGCCCCAGATTTTCAGCATGGCAACGTCCTTATGAATGCGGGAGGGGGGGACAGTCTACCCCAAGCGTTCGGCGGTGCCAGTGAAAGCGGGGTTCTATCTTCAGACCTGTTCGCCGGCAGTTCGGCGCGGATTTCAAGCGCCATGGCCAAGGCGTTGATCGATGACATGGAACTGGGGATGAACAAAGCTGCCTGAATCAGCAGACGGCCCTTGTAGGAGCGGATTCATCCGCGATCACCGGCATGGCCGGTGCCATGCACCGCAGCGCATGCATCGCGGATGAATCCGCCCCTACCAGCGCCCCGCCGTGTCATCTGCCAGGCAGGCCATCCGCCCCGGCGCGTCTAAGCTCTGTGGGTCGGCCATACGCCCCGTGTCCAAGGAGAAAGGATTATGTTGCTGTTGTGGTTGCTGGTTCTGGTGCTCGGCGCCGCGTACCTCACGCACCGGCGCCTGGCGCCGTTGCAGATTCTCGCGGCGATGGCCGCCTACACGGTGCTGATGGGCCTCTTCAGCCATGCCCCCGGCTGGCTGCTGACACTCATCTGGGTGATCATCGCCATCAAGGTCGCCTTCGTCACCCTGCCCGAATGGCGGCGCAAGGTGTTCACCGCCCCAGTGTTCAGCTGGTTCCAGCGCACCCTGCCGCCCATGTCGCAGACCGAGCGCGAAGCCATCGATGCCGGCACCGTGTGGTGGGACGGCCACCTGTTCAGCGGCCGCCCGGACTGGAACACCCTGCTCGACTACCCCGCGCCCAAGCTCAGCGAAGAGGAACAGGCCTTCATCGACGGCCCCACCGAAGCCCTTTGCGCCATGGTCAGCGACTGGCAGATCGGCCAGGACCTCGACCTGCCACCGCAAGCCTGGGAGCACATCAAGCAGCACGGCTTCTTTGCCCTGATCATCCCCAAGGAGTACGGCGGTAAAGGCTTCTCCGCCTACGCCCATTCACAGGTGGCCATGAAACTGGCCACCCGCTCCGGCGACCTGGCCTCCACGGTAATGGTGCCCAACTCGCTGGGCCCAGCCGAGCTGCTGCTGCACTATGGCACCGAAACACAGCGCAACCACTACCTGCCGCGCCTGGCCCGCGGCGAGGAAATCCCCTGCTTCGCCCTCACCGGCCCCCTGGCGGGTTCCGACGCCGGCGCCATGCCCGACACAGGGATCGTCTGCAAAGGCCAATGGCAGGGTGAAGAAGTCATCGGCCTGCGCCTGAACTGGGAGAAGCGCTACATCACCCTGGGCCCCGTGGCCACCCTGCTGGGCCTGGCCTTCAAGGCCTACGACCCGGACCACTTGCTCGGCGAAGAAGTCGACCTGGGCATCAGCCTGGCACTGATCCCCACCGACACCCCGGGCGTCGAGATCGGCAAGCGCCACCTGCCCATGGGCGCCGCGTTCATGAACGGCCCCAACAGCGGCAAGGATGTGTTCGTACCGCTGGACGCGCTGATTGGCGGCCAGCCGATGCTCGGCAAGGGCTGGATGATGCTGATGAACTGCCTGTCGGTGGGCCGCTCGATCTCGTTGCCCGCCGTCGGCACGGGCGCGGCCAAGTACACCAGCCTGGTGACCGGCCAGTACGCCAGCATCCGCGAACAGTTCAACGTGCCGCTGACCGCCTTCGAGGGCATCCAGGAATCCCTGGCGCGCATCGGCGGCAACGCCTGGCTGATGGACAGCGCCCGCCTGCTGACCGCCAAGGCCGTCGATCTGGGCGAGAAGCCCTCGGTGCTGTCGGCGATCCTCAAGTACCACCTCACCGAGCGCGGCCGCGAATGCATCCAGCACGCCATGGACGTTCACGGCGGCAAAGGCATCATCATGGGCCCGAACAACTACCTGGGCCGCAACTGGCAGGTGGCGCCGATCTTCATCACCGTCGAGGGGGCCAATATCCTGTCGCGCAACCTGATGATCTTCGGCCAGGGCGCGATCCGCTGCCACCCGTTCGTGCTCAGGGAAATGTCCCTGGCCGGGCGCGAGGATCACGAGCAGGCGCTGAAGGAATTCGACGACCTGCTGATGCAACACATCCTGTTCGCCGCCGGCAACGCCGCCAGCACCCTGGTGCTGGGCCTGGGGCTGGGCCATTTCGAAAAAGTCCCGGGCGACGCCTTGAGCCAGGGCTACTTCCGCGCCCTCAACCGCCAGGCGGCCGCCTTCGCCCTGCTGGCCGACCTGTCGATGATGCTGCTTGGCGGCGCACTCAAGCGCCGCGAACGCCTAAGTGCGCGCCTGGGCGATGTACTGAGCTACCTGTACCTGTCCAGCGCCGCGCTCAAGCGCTACCACGACCTGGGTTCGCCCGAGCACATGCGGCCGCTGCTGCGCTGGGCGCTTGAAGAAAGCCTTGGCCAGGCCGAGAAGGCACTGGACGCGCTGCTCGACAACTTCCCCAACCGCTTCATCGGCTGCGCCCTGCGGGTACTGGTGTTCCCCTTCGGTCGTCGCCACACCGGGCCAAGCGATGAACTGGATGCCGAGGTGGCCGGGGTGATTGGCAGACACAAGGGTGATCCAGCCCTGGAAGAACTGCTGGCCGGCTGCTACAGGCCCGGGATGGAGGCCGACCCGGTTGCGGCGTTGCAACAGGCCAGCGACCTGCTGACTGAGGTCGCGCCACTGCGCAAAGCGCTGCACCAGGGCATCAAGGAAGGCAAGGTGCGGCCAACGCCGGGGCAATCGGTGATCGATGCGGGCCTGGAAGCCGGGGTCCTGCAGCCCTCCGAAGCACAGCGCCTGCATGAGGCGGAAAAAGCCCGACGGACGGTGATCGATGTCGATGCCTTCGACAAGGAGCAATTGCGGCCAACGCCTGGGGCGATCCGATAGCCGCTCCCTGCAGGAGCCAGCCTTGCTGGCGAACCGTCCTCAATGAGCCGGTTCGCCAGCAGGCTGGCTTCCTACAAAGGTCCCAACCTCGCCTGAACCGGCGTATACTCCGCGCCCGTTTCAACCACACCGAGGAGCGCCCCATGGCCAACCCCCACCTGGAATACCACCTGCAACTGCTCAACCACCTGCGCACCATCCTGGCCGCACTGGGTGAAGCCGAACAGGTACCGGAGGAAAGCCACGCCCTGTTCCTCGAGCGCTTCGACGAGTTGCTGACCCTGCTGCCGCAGGACCCGCTGGAAAGCCAGTACCTGGGCCAGGACCTGATCTGCCAGGTGATCCAGCGCTACCCGCAGATTGCCCACCTGGTGCCGCGCGACCTGCTGTGGTTCTTCGGCGGCGACTGCCTGCACTTCATGCCCGACGAAGAGCTCGACCTGTACCAGCGCCTCGAAGAGCGCCGCTACGAAGCCGAGCAGAACGGCGAACCGTTCGACTGGCACCAGGAGAAGCAATTGCTGGGGCAGCCAGGCGCCGGCAGCCAGCACTGAGCAAGGCTGGGCGGGTTTCGTACCCGCCCTTTCATACCCCAAAAAAATCAGGGCAAAAAAAAACGCCACTTCATAAGAAGTGGCGTTTTCGATTTGGAGCGGGAAACGAGACTCGAACTCGCGACCCCGACCTTGGCAAGGTCGTGCTCTACCAACTGAGCTATTCCCGCAGGGTGAAGCTTTACCGCATTCGGCGTGAAGCGCCATTGAGACCTTCACCACCTGCACCGTCAAGAACGACGCCGTTTAAACTGGAGCGGGAAACGAGACTCGAACTCGCGACCCCGACCTTGGCAAGGTCGTGCTCTACCAACTGAGCTATTCCCGCAAATGGCGTCCCCTAGGGGACTCGAACCCCTGTTACCGCCGTGAAAGGGCGGTGTCCTAGGCCACTAGACGAAGGGGACAAACCCAACGCTTTTCAGCGCACCAGATCATGAACCTCGCGATTCAGCCTGGATTTTCTTTTCCTGCCCTGCCGAAGCAGGGCCGGAGAAACTGGAGCGGGAAACGAGACTCGAACTCGCGACCCCGACCTTGGCAAGGTCGTGCTCTACCAACTGAGCTATTCCCGCATTGGCGTCCCCTAGGGGACTCGAACCCCTGTTACCGCCGTGAAAGGGCGGTGTCCTAGGCCACTAGACGAAGGGGACACGCTACAACATTCACTCCCTGCCGCGTTTCGCTGTGTGCTTTACGCTGCAAGTGGCGCGCATTCTATGGATGCCTTGAGAAGCCGTCAACCCCTTTGTAGAAATTTATTTAAATCAATGACTTCCCGTCTACATAGGAGGTGATGCAGGATGCGTCCGGGGATTGACGTTGCTTTTCTGACAGCTGCCCGGCAAGCTCATATCAAAGTGCTACCACCTTGAGAAATCGAGGCCTCGGCCGACATATAGACTGCACGGGCGCTTTCGCGGGTGAACCCGCGAGGGAGATACCTCGGCCCTGTCCGCCAGGCTGCACTGTTCGCTCTGCGGCGAACTTACTACACTCAATGATGCAAAACTTCTTCATGAGGCGTTAACGGTGACACCACTTCTGATCACCCTGCTTATCGTTGCGGGTATCGCGCTGCTGATCGTGATCGGCTACCTCAACAATGTGGTCGAGAACGGCAAGCTCGAGCGGGCGCGCCTGAAGGTCGAGCTGGCCGACCGCCTGCGCCGCTGTGGCGAGATCACCGAAACCTTCCCCGGCCAGTTCATGACCCCGGCGCTGAAGCTGCTGCTCACCCGACTGGAGCTGAACCTCAACCAGCGCCAGCTGGCCCTGGACAAGCACAGCAGCGAGCTGAAGGCGCGCATCGCCGAGATCGAGGGATTGATCGCCCTGGGCGACAAGATCCCGGTGCGCAACCCGCCCTCGCCCATCCAGACCGAGGTCAAGGCCAAGGACGTGCGCTTCTTGCTGGAACTGATGCACAACCAGATCGTGCGGGCTACTCAAGAGGGCTTCCTGGCCAGTAACGAAGGCAAGTACTGGGTGAAGGAAATCCGCCACATCCTGGTGATGTTGCACATCGAGTTCTTCAACAACCTCGGCCAGCAGGCGTTGCAACAGAACCAGCCGGGCCAGGCGCGCCTGGCGTTCGAGCGTGGCGTGCAGTATCTGCGCAAGCAGCCTGAACCGAAGCAATATGAAGAGCAGCTCACTTATCTGGAGAAACTGCTGGCCCGGGCCAACGCCCAGGTGCTGGACAAGATGGAACCAGCGGCGGATGAACAGAACGCGCTGACCCAGGGGCTCAAGACCGACGAGGACGAGACCTGGAAGAAAAAGGTCATCTACGATTGACCGTTGCGGCCCCATCGCGGATGAATCCGCTCCTACACGAGCCTGGTAGGAGCGGATTCATCCGCGATAGGGCCAGAACAAACAACCATAAAGAAAGGGGCCCTCACAGGCCCCTTCTTCATTTCAGCAGTCGGTCAACTCGAGGAAGATCGCCGCCAACCGCTCCAGCCCTGCCTGGTCGGCCGCGCTGAAGCGCGCCAGCTTCGGGCTGTCCAGGTCGAGCACGCCGATCAGCCTGCCCGCCTTCAGCAACGGAATCACCAGCTCGCTGTTGGACGCGCTGTCACAGGCGATATGCCCGGGAAACGCATGCACGTCCTCGACCCGCTGGGTAGTTCGGGTGGCCGCCGCAGCGCCACACACGCCCCGGCTGAAGGGAATGCGTACGCATGCCACCTGGCCCTGGAACGGGCCGAGCACCAGCTCTTCGTTGCGGTTGATATAGAAGCCCGCCCAGTTCAGGTCCTCCACCTGGTTGTACAGGAAGGCCGAGAACTGCGCGGCGTTGGCGATGAAGTCGCGCTCGTCGGCGAACAGCGCCTGCACTTGCGCGGCCAGCAGGTCATAGCCATCGAGGCCTTGGCCACTGGCGTTGAGGTCGATCATTTATTTCTGCTCCAGCAATTGCAGCCCGACCCAGTAGCGGGCGAACTGATAGGCACAACGGCCATTACGGTTGCCGCGGCCGGTGGCCCAGCGCACGGCGAGGATGTCGAGTTCTTCGCTGCGCTGCCAACGCAGCCCGGCCTGGCGCGCCAGCTGGCCGATCCAGTGCTCGACCACATCGAGGAAGTGCTCCTGGGAGAACGGATAGAACGACAGCCACAGGCCGAAGCGGTCGGACAGGGCAATCTTGTCCTCCACCGCTTCGTTGGGGTGCAGCTCGCCATCGACCATCTTCCAGTTCTCGTTGTCGCTCTGCTTTTCCGGCACCAGGTGGCGGCGGTTGGAGGTGGCGTACAGCAGCACGTTGTCGGGCGCCTGCTCCAGCGAGCCGTCGAGCACGCTCTTGAGCACGCGATAGTCACCCTCCCCAGCCTCGAACGACAGGTCGTCGCAGAACAGGATGAAACGCTGCTCGAGCTTTTGCAGCTGCTCGACCACCCGCGGCAGGTCGGCCAGGTGGTCGCGCTCGATCTCGATCAGGCGCAGGCCCTCACCGGCGTGTTCGGCGAGCAACGCGCGCACCAGCGACGATTTACCGGTGCCGCGCGAGCCCCACAGCAGGGCGTGGTTGGCAGGCATGCCGTTGATGAACTGGTGGGTGTTGCGGCCCAACTGATCGCGCTGCTTGTCGACGCCGATCAGGTCGGACAGGCGGATGTCGAGGCTGACCTCCAGCGGCAGCAGGTAGCCGCTGCGGCCGTCACGCTGCCAGCGGGCGGCCAGGGTGCGGGACCAGTCGATATCCGGGCGCGGGGCGGGCAACAGGGGTTCGAGGCGCGCGAGAACGGATTCGGCGCGGTCGAGGAAAGCGGTAAGGCGGGCGTCCATGATGGCTCCTAGCAAGTCAGGTTTCGCGACAAACGCTGAATGTTCGACAGACCCGCCAGCAGCCAGGGCTGATCGGCTATGCTTGCGCAGCGCACGGAGCAAGTAACCGGCTTGGGACCCATGGATATAAAGTTCACCAATCGCCTGTCATACAAGCAAGCCCGGTTGACAGTCCTGGTCGGCTTCATCCTGGGAACATTGCTCAGTCTCATCCAGATCGGCATCGATTATGCCAGCGAAGATGCGTCCATCAACCGTGAAATTCAGGCGCTGCTGAAGATCAGCCACGACACGGCCTCGCGCATCGCCTACAACATCGACAGCGAACTGGCCCAGGAGCTCACCGGCGGCCTGCTCAAGTCGCCGGCTCTGATCCGCGCGCGGCTGATCGACAACAACGAGACCGTGCTGGCCGACGCGCAGCGCCCGCGCCTGGAGAGCCGCTACCGGCCGCTGTCGGACTTCCTGTTCGGCGACCAGCGCCAGTTCCAGGACCGGCTGTTCCTCGCCCATATGCCCAACGAGTACCTCGGCACGCTCTACCTCGATGTCGACACCTACGCGTTTGGCGGGCGCTTCCTCGACCGTGCCGGGGTCACCCTGGTCAACGGCTTCGCCCGCAGCCTGGTGCTCACCGGCATCCTCCTGGCACTGTTCTACCTGATGCTGACCAAACCCCTGGTCACGGTGATCGGTGCCTTGAGCGGCAATGATTCGCGCACGCCCAGGCAAACCCGCGTCGACTGCCCCAACGGCCACGAGCATGACGAAATCGGGGTGCTGGTGCGGGTCGCCAACCAGCAGTTCGTCAGCATGGCCACCGAGATTCAGCAGCGGCGCACGGCGGAAAACCGCCTCACCCAATACCTCAACGAGCTTGAAGACATCGTCTCGGCCCGCACCGACGAGCTCAAGGCCAGCAACAGCCGCCTGAGCCAGTCCAACCAGGAACTGGAGGAAGCCCGCCGCCGCGCCCTGGACATGGCCCAGGCGCGCGCCGCCTTCCTGGCCAACATGAGCCACGAGATCCGCACCCCGCTCAACGGCATGCTGGGCATGATCGCCTTGTCCCTGGACAGCGGCCTGGCCGCCGAACAGCGCCAGCAGCTGTCGATCGCCCACGACTCGGGCAAGGTGCTGGTGGAACTGCTCAACGATATCCTCGACCTGTCGAAGTTCGACGCCGGTCAGCTGGAGCTCGAGCGCATTCCGTTCGACCTCGGGGCGATGGTCGAGGACACCGCCAACCTGTTGTCACAGAATGCCGCGCCCAGCGTCGAACTCACCTGCCTGATCGCACCGGACTTCCCCAGCACGGTGCTGGGCGACCCGACCCGGGTGCGGCAGATCGTCAGCAACTTGCTGTCCAATGCCCTCAAGTTCACCCGCTTCGGCCGCGTCGACGTACGCTTGACCAGCATCGTCGGCGGCGTGCGCCTGGAAGTCAGCGACACGGGCATCGGCATCCCTGAAGAAGCCCAGGCGCGGATCTTCCAACCCTTCACCCAGGCCGGTGCCGGCATCACCCGCCAGTACGGCGGCACCGGCCTCGGATTGGCCCTGACCCGCAACCTGTGCAAAGCCATGCAGGGGCACTTGCACATCCACTCCGAAACCGGCTTTGGCAGCCGCTTCAGCGCCGAGCTGCCCCTGCCCGCCCACACCGAGGCAATCCCGCCGGCACCGCTGGCCGGGCGCATCGTAGCCCTGGGCAAGGCCGGCAGCGGCCTGGCCGAGCTGCTGCAGGAACTGCTGCCGCGCTGGGGCCTGGACTATGCGCGCTTCGACAGCGCCGCGCAGCTGGCGGGCCAACCCGTGGACCTGCTGATCACCGACGACCTCGATCACATGCTCGACCTGCGCCCGGCGATCCAGGCGCCGATTCTGCTGGTAACGGCCTACGGCAACTTCCTGCCCAGCGAACAAGCCACCCAGCTGGCACCCCTGCACCAACTGGCTAGACCGCTGGCGCGCAATGCTTTGTACCAGACGCTGCGCCGCACCCTGCAGGGCGAACCCAACGCGCCGCTGCCTCACGAGGTACCCGCGTCCAGAGAGCGCCGGGCGCGCATCCTGCTGGTGGAGGATAACCCGGTGAACCAGCTGGTGGCCAAGGGCATGCTCGCCAAGCTCGGCTGCCAGGTGCAAGTCGCCGCCCACGGGGCCGAAGCCCTGGAATTGCTGGAGCAGGAAACTTTTGACCTGGTGTTGATGGACTGCAACATGCCGGTGATGGATGGCTACGAAGCCAGCCGGCGCATCCGCCAGAGCGGGCGCTGGCCGGAATTGCCGATCGTCGCGCTGACCGCCAACGCCATGCCCGAGGAACGCGAGCGCTGCCGCGCCGCGGGCATGAACGACTACCTGGCCAAGCCGTTCCGTCGCGAAGAACTGCTGGCCTTGATCGACCACTGGGCGCCGGTCAGCGGTTGAGCAGCGCCTCGATGGACGATTTCAGCGCCTCGGGCTTGGTGGTCGAGCCGAAACGGGTAACCTTGCCGCTGGCCGGGTCGAGCAGGAACTTGGTGAAGTTCCACTTGATCTTCTGCGTGCCCAGCACGCCCGGCGCGCGCCGCTTGAGTTCGACGAACAGCGGGTGGGCGCCGGGGCCGTTGACCTCGACCTTGCGAAACAGCGGGAAGCTCACGCCGAAGTTGAGCTCGCAGAACTGCGCGATCTCCTCCGCATCGCCCGGCTCCTGCTTGCCGAACTGGTTGCAGGGGAAGCCCAGCACCACCAGGCCGCGCTGGCCATAGTCCTGCCACAGGCGCTCGAGGCCCTTGTACTGCGGGGTGAAGCCGCACTGGCTGGCGGTGTTGACCACCAGCAGCGCCTTGCCGGCGTAGTCGCCCAGTACTTTCTGCTCACCGGAAAGGGTGACGCAGGGAATGTCCAGCAGTGCATCGGCCATGCGTTTGCTCCTTCAATCGCGGGGTTTGAGCTCCAGGCACACCGAGTTGATGCAGTAGCGCAGACCAGTCGGTGGCGGGCCGTCGGGGAACACGTGGCCCAGGTGGGCGTCGCATTGCGCGCAGGTGACCTCGGTGCGGATCATGCCGTGGGAGGTGTCACGGATCTCGATCATCGCGGCCTGCTCGATGGGCTCGTAGAAGCTCGGCCAGCCGCAACCGGAGTCGAACTTGGCCTTCGAATCGAACAGCGCCAGGTCACAGCAGATGCAATGGTAGACGCCATCGCGGCGTTCACTGTTGTACTTGCCGCTGAATGGCCGCTCGGTGCCCTTCAGGCGGCATACCTGGTACTGGGCGGGGTCGAGCATGGCGCGCCACTCTTCCAGTGTCTTGTCGATCTTTTGCATGAATGGACCTCGGCAGGCTGAATTTCACCTCGCACCGTCTTTATTTATGGCGCGGGTGGAACGTATATTAGTTGGCTTTCCCAGCCAGCCAGTCTGGCATGCGCCTCGCCCTTTTCAAACCATTGCCGGCGGCGCGCCTTGTCCAATCAGGATCACATCATGCAGTTCAGCAAATCGAACAAGCTCGCCAATGTCTGCTACGACATTCGCGGCCCAGTGCTCAAGCACGCCAAGCGCCTGGAAGAGGAAGGCCACCGCATCCTCAAGCTGAACATCGGCAACCCGGCGCCGTTTGGCTTCGAGGCGCCGGACGAGATCCTGCAGGACGTGATCCGCAACCTGCCCACCGCCCAGGGCTACAGCGATTCGAAAGGCCTGTTCAGTGCGCGCAAGGCAGTGATGCAGTACTGCCAGCAGAAGCAGATCGAAGGCGTCGGCATCGAGGATATCTACCTGGGCAACGGCGTCTCCGAGCTGATCGTCATGTCCATGCAGGCCCTGCTGAACAACGGCGACGAAGTGTTGATCCCGGCCCCCGACTACCCACTGTGGACCGCCGCGGTGAGCCTGGCCGGCGGCAAGCCGGTGCACTACCTGTGCGACGAGCAGGCCGACTGGTTCCCCGACCTGGACGACATCAAGGCCAAGATCACCCCGAACACCAAGGCCCTGGTGATCATCAACCCGAACAACCCGACCGGCGCCGTGTATTCGAAGGAGCTGCTGCTGGGCATGCTGGAGCTGGCGCGCCAGCACAACCTGGTGGTGTTCTCCGACGAGATCTACGACAAAATCCTCTACGACGAGGCCGTGCACATCAGCACCGCATCGCTGGCCCCGGACCTGCTGTGCCTGACCTTCAACGGCCTGTCCAAGTCTTACCGCGTGGCCGGTTTCCGCTCCGGCTGGCTGATCATCTCCGGGCCCAAGCACCACGCCATGAGCTACATCGAAGGCATCGACATGCTGGCCAACATGCGCCTGTGCGCCAACGTGCCGGCCCAGCATGCGATCCAGACCGCGCTGGGTGGCTACCAGAGCATCAACGACCTGGTGCTGCCGCCGGGGCGCCTGCTGGAGCAGCGCAACCGCACCTACGAGCTGCTCAATTCGATCCCGGGCGTGAGCTGCGTCAAGCCCATGGGCGCGCTGTACGCGTTCCCGAAGATCGACCCGAAGGTCTGCCCGATCCACAACGACGAGAAGTTCGTCCTCGACCTGCTGCTGTCGGAGAAACTGCTGATCGTCCAGGGCACCGCGTTCAACTGGCCGTGGCCGGACCACTTCCGCGTGGTGACGCTGCCGCGGGTGGATGACCTGGAGCAGGCCATTGGCCGCATTGGTAACTTCCTGCGCACCTATTCGCAGTAGGTTCGGCTCGATAGTTGAGGTGGCGCCGAGATCGAGCGCCGCACAAGCGGCGCTCGATCTCACACGCGCTGCAACACCCGCGCCAAACTTCCTTACATCCTGCAACGCTCTATCCCACGGCGCCCCCGGCATCCTCTGCCATACTCCGCCGTACACAGTTTGAAATAGTCGCCCGGTTGAATCGCCGCGCCCTCCCCCTTATATACCCCGCAGTACGCAACAAACTCATCCGTCAGGAGAACGTGACAACCATGATGCGCATTCTGTTGTTTGTAGCCACCAACCTCGCGGTGGTGCTGGTTGCAAGCATTACCCTGAGCCTGTTCGGCTTCAACGGGTTCATGGCAGCCAACGGGGTTGACCTCAACCTCGGCCAACTGCTGGTCTTCTGCGCCGTGTTCGGTTTCGCTGGCTCGCTGGTCTCGCTGTTCATCTCCAAGTGGATGGCGAAGATGACCACCGGCACCCAGATCATCACCCAGCCTCGCACCCGCCATGAGCAGTGGCTGTTGCAGACCGTCGAGGAGCTGTCCCGCGAAGCCGGCATCAAGATGCCCGAGGTGGGTATCTTCCCGGCCTACGAGGCCAACGCCTTCGCCACCGGCTGGAACCGCAACGACGCCCTGGTAGCGGTATCGCAAGGCCTGCTCGAGCGCTTCTCGCCCGACGAGGTGCGCGCGGTGCTGGCCCACGAGATCGGCCACGTGGCCAATGGCGACATGGTCACCATGGCGCTGGTGCAGGGCGTGGTGAACACCTTCGTGATGTTCTTCGCCCGCATCATCGGCAACTTCGTCGACCGGGTGATCTTCAAGAACGAAGAAGGCCACGGCATCGCCTACTTCGTCGCCACCATCGTCGCCGAGCTGGTGCTGGGCATTCTCGCCAGCATCATCGTCATGTGGTACTCGCGCCGCCGCGAGTTCCGCGCCGACGAAGCCGGCGCCCACCTGGCCGGCACCGGCGCGATGATCGGCGCCCTGCAGCGCCTGCGCTCCGAACAGGGCCTGCCGGTGCACATGCCCGACACCCTGAAGGCCTTCGGCATCAACGGTGGCCTCAAGCACGGCCTGGCCGGCCTGCTGATGAGCCACCCGCCGCTGGAAGACCGCATCGACGCCCTGCGCCGTCGCGGTTGATCCCGGCAGCAACAAGAAAGGGCGACTTCGGTCGCCCTTTCTGTTTTTGATGTGTCCCTGTAGGAGCCGGTTTTGCCGGCGAAGCAGGCGACACGATCAATGGCACCGGCCTTGCCGGTGTTCGCCGGCAAGGCCGGCGCCTACCGCGCCAGGCGGTAGACCCGCTCGACCAGGCTCGATACCCCAGCCTTGATGAACTTCGGGCTCTCTTCGAGAATCTCCAGCCCCTCGACCTCGTCGACCTGCCACCCGGCAAACCCTGCACGCACTTCGGCATCCGCCACCGAGAACGGCGGCCCGTCGATCAAGGCCTGGTCGTAATCCAGGGTCACCAGCACCCCGCGACACGCCGTCGGCAACTTCGCGCCCAGCAACGCCATGTACCGTTCGCGCATCTCGGGCGGCAGCGCAATCAAGGCCGCCCGGTCATACACCCCCGCGCAATCGGCAAGGTCCTCGGCACGCAAGGCGAATACATCCCCACACCAGATCTCCACCTCATCGCTGCGCCAGGCCTCGAACGCGCCGTGCTGCGTCACCTGCGCCGGCAACCCGTGCTCGGTGAAGAAGTCCTCCACCGCGCGCCGCGACAGCTCCACGCCCAACACCCGATAGCCCTGCGCGGCCAGCCAGAGCATGTCCAGGCTCTTGCCGCACAAAGGCACCAGCACCCGCGCTCCGGGGGCCAGCCCCAACGCCGGCCAGTGCGCCTGCAGGTACGGGTTCACCTGGGGTTGGTGAAAGCCGATCTGGTTGTCCGCCCACCGCTTGTGCCAGAACGCTGGCTCCATGATTCCTCCCGGTTTTTCGATAGGTAGCCGTAAAAACTTATATTGGATCTCGATCGTTGGCTGACCGAAGATGGGCCATCTTACCTGCCAGGACGTCGCCATGCTGCCCAGCCTGTTCATCTCCCACGGTTCCCCCATGCTCGCCCTGCAACCCGGCGCCAGCGGCCCGGCCCTGGCTGGCCTGGCCCTCAACCTGCCGCGCCCGAAGGCGATCGTGGTGGTGTCGGCGCACTGGGAGAGCCGCGAGTTGCTGGTGATGAGCAACCCACAGCCACAAACCTGGCACGACTTCCATGGTTTCCCGCCGGCCCTGTACGCCGTGCAGTATCCCGCGCCCGGCGCGCCGGAACTGGCCCGGCAGGTCGCCGAGCGCCTGGGTGCTCGGCTGGATGCGCAGCGTCCCTTCGACCACGGCGCCTGGGTGCCGCTGTCGCTGATGTATCCGCAGGCCGACATCCCGGTCATCCAGGTGTCGCTGCCCAGCCAGGCCGGCCCCGCCCTGCAGCTGAAGGTCGGCCGGGCGCTGTCAGCGCTGCGCGAGGAAGGCATCCTGCTGATCGGCTCGGGCAGCATCACCCACAATCTGGGCGAGCTGGACTGGCATGCCGGGCCGGATGCGGTCGAGCCCTGGGCGCTGGCGTTTCGCGACTGGGTGGTGGCGCGGCTGCAAGCTGGGGACGAGGATGCGCTGGTGGACTATCGCCGGCAGGCGCCATTCGCCGTGCGCAATCACCCCAGTGACGAGCACCTGCTGCCGCTGTACTTCGCCATGGGCGCCGGCGCACGGTTCGGCATCGTCCACCAAGGCTTCACCCTGGGGGCGTTGGGCATGGATATCTATCGGTTCGACTGAGCCACGCAGGGGCCTAGGCTCACCCCACGACCAACAGAGATATAGCCTTCCACCGCATCAGATGGGTCCTACAACACCTCCCCGATTGTCACTGTTAGCGTTCGGCCTTTGCCGCCTAGACAAGGACATCGGATGTTCACCCTCACCCCTGCGGAGCGTCTGCGCCTATTCGCCGACGCCCTGCCCCGCGACGCGCAAGTGCTCACCTTCAGCGGCGCCGAAGGCATCAGTACTCTGTACGGGTTCGATATCGAGCTGGTCAGCGAGAGCACCAGCCTGGCGCTGCAGACCCTGCTCGACCAGCCGGCATTCCTCGCCTTCGACGACCAGGGCCGAGGTGTGCACGGTATGCTGGCGCGTGCACGCCTGGGCAAGGTCGGCCAGCGCCTGACCCATTACCACCTCAGGCTGGTGCCCCGCATGGCGCGCCTGGAACTACGCCACAACCACCGGATCTTCCAGCAGCGCACGGTGGCGCAGATCGTCGCCCAGGTGTTCAAGGAACACGGCATCCTCGCCGACGCCTGCCAGTTCCGCCTCGAGGCGCCCTTCCCGCCTCGCGACTATTGCGTGCAGTACGGCGAAACCGACCTGGCCTTCATCGAACGGCTGTGCCAGGAAGAGGGCATTCACTATCGCTTCGAACACGCCCCCGATGGCCATCGGGTGGTGTTCAGCGATCACCAGATGCACTTTCCCCACCTGCCGCGGCCACTGGCCTTCGCCCCGGAAAACGGCCTCAACGCCGATACCGCCGTGGCCAGTGCCTTCTCCCTGGCGTTCGAGTCCAGCGTGGAGCGGGTCGAGCTGCGCGACCACGACTTTCGCAAGAGCGCCACCGCCCTGGCCTACACCAGCCGGGGCGGCGACACACCCGCCCGGGAACACTACACCTACCCCGGCGGCCTGCTGCAAACGGTCGACCAGGGCCGTGGCCGCGCCCTGGCCCAGCGCACCCTGGAGCGCTGCCGCGCCAGGCAGTGCACGGCCGACGGGGCCAGCGACGAGCCGGGCCTGGTCAGCGGGCACCTGGTGAACCTGACCGGCCACCCGCAGGCGGCGTGCAACCAGCTGTGGCTGCTGACCACCGTGGAGCACAAAGGGCAGCAACCGCAAGTGCTGGAAGAAAACGCCAGCGCCGACGCCACCGTGCACTACAGCAACACCTTCACCGCCATGCCCTGGGACACGATCTACCGCCCGCCCCTGAGCCACGCCAAGCCCCGCGTACCGGCCAGCCAGGAAGCCCGGGTGACCGGCCCCCAGGGCGAGGAGGTGTATTGCGACGCCTTCGGCCGGGTCAAGGTGCAGTTCCACTGGGACCGCGAAGGCCGTGGCGACGAGCACAGCAGTTGCTGGTTGCGGGTCGCCTCGGGCTGGGCGGGCGACCGCCACGGCGCGCTGACCGTGCCACGGGTCGGCATGGCCGTGCTGGTCAGCTTCCTCGACGACGACCCCGACCAGCCGGTGATCAGCGGCTGCCTGCCCGACAGCCTGCACCTGCCGCCCTACCCCCTGCCCGACTACAACAGCCGCACCGTGCTGCGCAGCCGCAGCCTGGGCGGTGGCGGCGGCTACAACGAGCTGTCCATGGACGACCGCGCCGGCCAGGAACGGGTGTACCTGCGCGCCCAGCGCGACCTGGAGGGGCGCATCGAGCAGGACAGCCACCTGTACATCGGCCGCCAGCGCCATGCGCTGATCAAGGGCACCAGCCAGGTCACGCTGGAAGACGAGGACCACCGCACGGTCAGCGGGGCACGCAAGGTACTGCTGCGCACCGATGACCACCTGACCGTCGAGCAGGCCAGCCAGACCCGCGTCGGCACGGTGCTGCTGCAGCACGCCGGCCAGCGGGTGCAGGTGAGCGCCGATGGCGAAGTGCTGGTGGAGGGCGGCAACAGCATCAGCCTGAAGGTCGCGGGCCAGCACCTGCTGATCAACGCCAACGGCATCTTCGCCAGCAGCCCGGTGCAGATCGGCGGGGCGCCTGTCACCGGCCTGCCGACCGCGCCGGCACTGCCGGGGCAGCAGGCCGGGCAAGCTGCGCCGGTGGCACTGTCGGCCCCCGTATCCGCCTGGCAACGGACACTGTTGAGCACCAGCCAGGCCACTGCCAGCGACTACTGCCCGCTGTGCGAAAGCTGCCGCGACGGCCTGTGCCTGCCGGCGGGAGGTGGCCGATGAGCGCGATCTCCCCCTGGCAGTGGATAACCCGCCAGCGTGCCCAGGGCCGCGATATCGCCCTGGTGCTGGATGCCCATGTCGAGGCGCGCCAGACGCTGATGGGCAGCTTGCCCCCCGACCGTCGCCAGGTGCTGTACCAGCAGACCGACGCCGCCTACCTCGCGCTCCATGGGCCAGCCTGCTTCCTGGTCGGCGAGGCCGAGGTCCGGCTGATCCAGCCGCTGCTGGAGCTGCCGGACGATCACTGGGGCTGGCTGGCCAGCCTGGCGCCGGGCGACCTGCCCGCCTGGGTCGAGCACTGGCGCGCACGCTTGCTGGTCGGCGAGCCGCCACAGCGGGCGCTGTACCGCTTCCACGACAACCGCGTGCTGGCCCGTGGCCTGGCCGCGGCCCGGGCGACGTTGCCGGCCTACCTCGGGCAGGCCATCAGTGTGTGTTACTGGCAAGGGCAGGCCTGGGCGACGCTGGACAACCCCGCGCCGGGCGCCCATCCACTGCCAAGCGAGCCCGCCTGGCTGCAACTGCCCGCGCCAAATGTCACGGGCCCGGTGGCCCGGGCCAATGCCCATCGCTACCTCTACAGCCACCACTTGCCGGCGTACCTGGCCCTGACCGAGCGGCAACCGCCCCGTGCCTGGCTGCTACGGCAGTTGAAGCGCGCGCAGGACTGGGGGTGGCACGCGCCGGCGCAGATCGAATTCCTGCTGGTGCTCAGCCTTCGTTCGCCCGGCTTCGAACTGCCCCGGGAATGCGCGCCGCTCTTCGGCGAATCGCCCCAGGCCCACGTGGACCGTTTGCGTCGGCATACGTTGATTTGAGGACAGAGGCAAAGATGAACAGCACTGCAATCAAAGGTTTCATGTGGGTGGGCATCACGCTAATGGCCGGAGACACCGACAAGGTACCCAACACCTTCACATTGATTGGTGAACTTCCCCCCAACTTTTCCTATACCGCCTCGACGGTGTATGTGCCCGAGCCGGGAAAAGACTGCGCCGTGACCGATTGGCGCCGGAGCATGCCGTCGTTCAATCGGAAGCGAGGCGTACCGTACAACCCGGTAGCCATTGTCGAAATCCGCAAAGTCATCAAAGGCTGCCAGATGATACTGGACAGGATAAAGATCGATATTATCGCCAAATATGGCGATAAACTCTACCAACAAGACGGCGACTCGGCCAACATCGGTACGTATGTAACACTGGAAGACAAATACCGACGCACACTGCAATCCGACACCGAAGATATCTTTTATGGGGTATGCCAATGGCGGTTCCGCACAACCAGTGCGGAGCGACATATTGTAAAAGTTCTTGATTGCAAGAAAGATAATGAGCGCGGAGAGAAAGGCCGTGGCAAGCCTTTTGCGGCCTACACGCTGGATCAACTACCCGGCAAAACAATAAGAATGAACTTACGACTAGCGGACACCGAGCGCCCCTACTTCAAAGATACCTGGGTAGAGTTCCCCAACGGCTGGAAACGATGCCTAGGCGAGGGAGTGGCAGATCTTCATGCTTACTGCTGGGGAAACCACACAGACTTCAGCGAATTCATCATGCCCGATGGAAGGCTTTGCACTATTTATCCAGGCTGCAAGGAGTAATAAATGAGCACAGCCAAACCCATATGGATCGTTTGCTTAGGCGAATCTTGACTTTAGCACAGAGGCAATGATGAAAAATACTGCAATCAAAAGTTTTATGTGTGCAGGCATCACGCTAATGATTGGATGCACCGAAAAGGAATCTAACACCTTCACATTGATCGGCGAACTACCCGCCCATTTCTCCTACTCCGCCTCGACGGTGTATGTACCCGACCCTGAAAAAGACTGCTCGGTGACAGATTGGCGCCGGACCATGCCGTCATTCAATCAAAATTGGCGAGAAGCCTACAACCCGGTAGCCGTTGTCGAAATCCGCAAAGTCATCAAAGGCTGTCAGATGGTACTGCGCCAGATAAAAATCACGATCAATGCAACCTATGGCGAAAAATTTCATCAACAACATGGCGACTCGGCCAACATCGGCACTTATTTAACGCTGGAAGAAAAATACCGGCGCACGTTGCAGTCCGGCACCGAGGACACCTTTTACGGGGTTTGCCAATGGTTGTTCCGCACAGCCGGTGAAGACAGAAGAATCCGCAAAATCCTCGATTGCAAAAAAGACAATGAACGCGGAGAGAAAGGCCGCGGCAAGCCTTTTGCCGCTTACACGCTGGATCAATTACCCGGCAAAATAATCAGAATGAATTTACGTCTAGCGGACACCGAACGCCCCTACTTCAAAGATACTTGGATAGAGTTCCCCAATGGTTGGAAGCGATGTCTAGGCGAGGGAATGGCAGATCTACATGCTTACTGCTGGGGCAACCACACAGACTTCAGCGAATTCATCATGCCCGATGGAAGGCTTTGCACTATCTACCCAGGTTGCAAGGAGTAACCAATGAGCACAGGCAACAAGTTGAGTGAGGAATTACTTTCACCCTTAAATAGCATAATGCTGACCTGCCCTACCCGGGGAGAGCAGACAAGCCTTCAACTGGTTGACGAGAACGGGGATGGCACGCCTTATGCCGGCATATTTTTTGAAATATTCGACATTGAAGGCGAGCAATATAGTGGCTATTTAGATTCCAATGGCAAAGGCGAAGCACATAACCACTTTATCGGTCCAGTCTCGTTGCTTTTTACAAACGATTTTTCTGAAAAGAGCAAAATTCATACAACCTTAAGGACGCGTGAAGACTATCCTTTGAAAATAACCGAGCTTCAGGTACGCGCCGAGAACACCCGCCACCTGAATCGTGATGCCTCCAGAACCACCAGCAATCCAGCCCAAGCCCACGCCGACCACTTCTATCAAGTAGAAGTCCGAGAACTCGTACGCCATAACAGTCATCTCCCGCCCCTGTCCGCACGCGCCTTCCCTCCCTCAAAAGCTATCAACGTGCTCATGGAGGAACATGGTCGATACGGCGTCGGGCTGATGCCAGGCAAGCACACCGTACTGGAGGTTCGCCCGCTGCGGGCACTCAGGCCGATGCTGTCGTTCGATCCCGCATTCTGTGCACTGAACCTGTACCAGTTGGCCTTGATGGCAACGCTCAGCTACACCCCCTTCGGCCAGAAACCGGCCGAGCACCCGGTGCTGGCATCCACAGTCAGCTTCCCCCATGTGCCAACCATAGGTAACTGGTTTGGCAAGGCACTGGCCAGCTCCGAGGAAATCTGGCGGGTAGATGCCTCCCAACAGCAGGAGTGTTTCCCACTGTACGAAGATGTTCCTTATTCCGAGCGCTGGGAGATCGTGCCTTTCGATCCTGAGTTATACGCTGCCAATGACCCGGCATTGGGAAAAGATCAGGAGAATCCCGCCAAGATTCATTTCCTTGACGACAGGGGCGATAACGACTCCACCGATACCCAGGCATTCATTACCCATAATGCCGAAGTCATCGTCATCGCCATCCGCGGCACCAGCGAAATACCCGAAGACGTCATACGCGATGTCGATGCATTGCAAGTGCCTTTCACAGAGGGCAAGGGACAGGTGCATCGGGGCTTCTACGAATCAGCCCAGAAGGCCTACCGATTCGCCACACTCTACCTGAACAGGTTTTACCAATCCCAACAACTGTTCATCTGCGGCCACAGCCTCGGCGGCGCCGTGGCATTGCTACTCGCCGAAATGCTACGCCGCACCACCCCCGGCCTCACTCTCCAGCTCTACACCTACGGCGCCCCACGCGCCGGCGACACCTCCTTCATGAATGGCGCCGCCGACCTGGTCCACCACCGGGTCGTCTTCGCCAACGACCCGGTGCCCAGCCTTCCACCGCCCTGGCTGAACACCCGCTGGGACGTGCTCAAGGCCGGCCTGCTCGCCACCCTGGCCCGCGCACCGTTTGGCCTCGACATGCTGCAGGCAGGGCTGGTGAACCGCGATGGCGAGCAATACGAGCACCACGGCAAGCTTTGGCATTTCATGCCGGTGCATTTCGTCGGTGGCGAGCGTTCGGCGATCCTCTGGTCGCCCGGTTGCCAGGCCATCACCGAGCGCGGCTTGTGCAACCGCGTGCTGAACACCGAGAACGGGCTTCCGGAGCGGGCCTTGCTTGGCCAGATGCTGGGGGCTGGCGACCACACCATGGTCGCCAGCTATGTCCCCGGCTGCTGGGCGACCTTGCGCCGCTACCAGCAGGCCCTGGGCAACCAGACCCCAGCGGTGACCCTGCGCGAACTCACGTTGATCGACGAAACCCTGGAGGCGATCAGGGCACAGTTCGCCAAACGCCACGCCACCCTTCTGCGCACCCAGCCGGCGCGCAGGGCCCTCGAACTTGGCATGCTCAGCCACGAGATGGAGCAGATCCAGGCCACCCGCCAGCGCATGGCCACCTTGCGCCACAGGCCCATCAGCGAAAAGGACGTGTACGGCTCCCTGGCTGGCCAGCCGCAACTCGCAGAGGCCCTGGGCCGCTGGCAGGCGCACCCGAGGAACCAGCGCCTGGAACTGCTGGCCCAGGCACCGACCGAGATCAAGCCCAAGCTGCCGGACATTGAAGTGGTTACTTACGAACAGATCCTCGCCAGCCTGGACGACCCGCTGGACCTCATCTGAAAGATGGCGCTTTGCAAAGCTGTAGGGGCGTGGATTTTTTGGTAGGCATGGGCTTGTCACAAGATTTACAGCGCATTCGAGATCGAGCGCCGCGGGCGCGGCGCATCGCGGATGAATCCGCTCCTACAGGCAGGTGGCCGCGTCGTACAAACAGGGCCCGTTGCAACGCATGTAGGAGCGGATTTATCCGCGATGCGCCGCACGGCGGCGCTCGATCTGCGCACCACCTCAAAACCCAGGACGATCACCCGCCACCCAAAAAAAATCCCCGACCAAGGCCGGGGATTTTTTCATTGCAGCGCCAGGATCAATCCTCGCGGTAGCGACGCAGCTTCAGCTGCTTGCCAGCCACGCGGGTGTCCTTGAGCTTGGTCAGCAGACGCTCCAGGCCATCTTCCGGCAGCTCGATCAGGCTGAAGCTGTCACGCACCTGGATGCGGCCGATGGCGTCGCGGGCCAGGCCACCCTCGTTGAGGATCGCGCCCAGCAGGTTCTTGGCGGCGATGCCGTCACGGGCACCCAGGGCGGTACGGCAACGCACGCGGCCTTCGGCCAGCGGCATCGGCGCGCGACGCTCGCGGTCACCACGGTCGCCACGGTCGCTGCGCTCACCACGCTCGGTACGCTCACCGCTGCGCTCGCGCGGGGTGTAGGTGGGCACCAGCGGTTGCTCGCGCTCGACGGTAGCGAGGTCCAGCGCCTGGCCATTGGTGGCCTTGCGCAGCAGGGCGGCGGACAGTGCACGCGGGCTGCAGCCCAGGGCGGCGGTCAGGCGGTCGAACAGTTCGCCATGGGTGGCTTCCGCTTCGGCTACCAGCGGCGCCAGGCTGTTGGTCAGCTTCTTGATGCGGGCATCCAGCACGGCCTGGGCGTTCGGCAGGCGCGCTTCGGCGACCTTCTGCCCGGTGACGCGCTCGATAACCTGCAGCATGCGGCGCTCACGCGGGGTGACCAGCAGCAGCGCACGGCCTTCGCGACCGGCACGGCCGGTACGGCCGATACGGTGCACGTAGGACTCCGGGTCGTACGGCATGTCGACGTTGAACACGTGGGTGATGCGCGGTACGTCCAAACCACGGGCGGCGACGTCGGTGGCGACGACGATGTCCAGGCGGCCATCCTTGAGCGAGTCGATCACCCGCTCACGCTGGTTCTGGGCGATGTCGCCGTTCAGCGCGGCAGCCTTGTAGCCCTTGGCTTCCAGCGCGGCGGCCAGGTCCAGGGTGGCTTGCTTGGTACGCACGAAGGCGATCAGCGCGTCGAACTCTTCCACTTCCAGCAGGCGCAGCACGGCCGGGATCTTCTGGTCGGCGTGGACCATCAGGTGGGCCTGGTCGATCGCGGTGACGGTTTGCGTCTTGCTCTGGATCTTGACGTGCTTGGGCTCGCGCAGGTGACGCTCGGCGATCGAACGGATCGACGACGGCAGGGTGGCGGAGAACAGCACGGTCTGGCGCGAGGCAGGGATGGCATCGAAGATCACTTCGAGGTCGTCCATGAAGCCCAGCTTGAGCATTTCGTCGGCTTCGTCCAGTACCAGGTACTGCACGGTGGACAGGACTTTCTCGTCACGACGCAGGTGGTCGCACAGGCGGCCCGGGGTGGCGACGACGATCTGTGCGCCATTGCGAATGGCACGCAGTTGTGGGCCCATCGGGGCACCACCGTACACGGCCACCACGTTAACGCCCGGCATCTGCTTGGCGTAGGTTTCGAAAGCGGTGGCTACTTGCAGCGCCAACTCACGGGTTGGCGCCAGGATCAGGGCTTGCGGTTCGCGCTTGCTCACGTCGATCTTGTTGAGGATCGGCAGGGCGAAGGCAGCGGTCTTGCCGGTGCCAGTCTGCGCCTGGCCGATCATGTCATGACCGGCGAGGATGATCGGGATCGACTGTTGCTGGATGGCCGACGGCTCTTCATAGCCGGTGGCCAGGACGGCAGCAACGATGTTCGGATTGAGTTCGAGAGCGGCGAATCCGCCGGTTTCCTGGGTCATGGGTCTGCCTCTAGGTGCATCCGCAAAGACCCATGCTCCAAAGCTGCACATGCCTTGAAAGACCAAACGGTCACCCAGGCAGCTTTGGCGGCGGGGATTTGCGAAAACGATTGAAATAGGAACGTCTTGGGAAGGTCCGCCTAGCGGACGCGCAGCCGAAGCTGGATTCGGAGGATTTGCACCACCTGATTTTGAGGTCCGCTAAAAGACCGGCGCGTACTATACCCGAATCTGGCGAAAACCGTGAGAAATATTTCAGGTAACAGGCCAATATTCGGCTAGCACCTGACGGCGGCTGAAACGTTTCCCGTTATATTCACGGCGCCCTCTTCGCGGGCAAGCCCGCTCCCACAGGCACACCGCTGCCGTTGAGCACGGCGCAATACCTGTGGGAACAGGCTTGCCCGCGAAAAAGACAACGCCGATACCCGCTCAGGTCGCTGGGCGAACCTCTTTGATCAGGTACTCAAGCGAATACCCCAACTGCGGCGCCAGCGCCTCGGCCCGGGCCCGCAGCCCATCGATATCCAGCGCTTGATCGAGATCGGCCGGCACCAGCAGGATCACGTTGCCCTCCTTCACCGGCAACTCCCAGTAGTGCCGGTGGTACAGGCCGCGCAGCAAGGCCGCGCCCAGAGGCCTGCCGTCATCCCCCGCCCACTGGTTGATCACCAGCCAGCCACCGGGGTTGAGCTGCTTCTGGCAGTTCTCCAGGAAGCCCCAGGCCAGGTGCCCGACCCCGGGCCCGGTGTCGGTATACAGGTCGACGAACAACAGGTCGGCCTTTTCCGCCGTGGGCAGCAGTTCGATGGCATCACCCACCCGCACGTAAAGGCGCGGGTCGTCGTCCAGCCCCATGTACTCCATGGCCAGGCGCGGCACGTCCGGGCGCAGCTCGATGGCCTCGACATCCTCCAGCGGCAGGAACTTCAGGCAGGCTTGCGTCAGTGTGCCGGCACCCAGGCCCAGGAACAGCGCGCTCTCCGGCTGTTCATGGCACAGCGCGCCGACCAGCATCGCGCGGGTGTAGTCGTACTCCAGCCAGCTCGGGTCGGCGACGAAGGTGCAGCTCTGCTCGATGGCGTCACCGAACTCGAGGAAGCGGTAATCCTCCACTTCGTACACGCTGATCACGCCAAAGGCATCTTCGACCCGGGCCAGCAGCCGCTCTTCCCGCTCCATCGCCATCCCTACCACCTGCCCGCGCAAAACGCGTATTGTCCGCCAATGCCGGTGGTGCAACAAGCGCACCGCCAGCGGTACCATGGCAGGTACGACCGAACCGACACTTATGGATAGAGCATTCGATGACCCAACCCTGGACCCCCGACAGCTGGCGCGCCTTGCCGATCCAGCAGCAACCGATCTACCCCGACGCCGCCCACCTGCTGAAGGTGGAGCAGACGCTGGCCAGCTATCCGCCGCTGGTGTTCGCCGGCGAGGCCCGTGAGCTGCGCCGGCAGTTCGCCGAGGTCACCCAGGGCCGGGCCTTCCTCCTCCAGGGTGGCGACTGCGCCGAAAGCTTCGCCGAGTTCTCGGCGGCGAAGATCCGCGACACCTTCAAGGTGCTGCTGCAAATGGCGATTGTCATGACCTTCGCCGCCGGCTGCCCGGTGGTCAAGGTCGGGCGCATGGCTGGCCAGTTCGCCAAGCCGCGCTCCTCGGGCGACGAGACCATCGGCGACATCACCCTGCCCGCTTACCGTGGCGACATCGTCAACGGCATCGGTTTCGACGCCGCCAGCCGCATCCCCGACCCCGAGCGCCTGCTGCAGGCCTATCACCAGGCCACCGCCAGCCTCAACCTGCTGCGCGCCTTCGCCCAGGGCGGTTTCGCCGACCTGCACCAGGTGCACAAGTGGAACCTGGACTTCATCGCCAACTCGGCGCTGGCCGACAAGTACCACCAGTTGGCCAACCGTATCGACGAAACCCTGGCATTCATGCGCGCCTGCGGCCTGGACACCGCGCCGCAACTGCGCGAAACCAGTTTCTTCACCGCCCACGAAGCGCTGCTGCTCAACTATGAAGAAGCCTTCGTGCGCCGCGACAGCCTGACCGGCGACTACTACGACTGCTCGGCGCACATGCTGTGGATCGGCGACCGCACCCGCCAGCTCGACGGCGCCCATGTCGAGTTCCTGCGCGGCGTGCACAACCCGATCGGGGTCAAGGTCGGCCCGAGCATGAACACCGAGGAGTTGATCCGCCTGATCGACGTGCTCAACCCGGACAACGACCCAGGCCGTCTCAACCTGATCGTGCGCATGGGCGCCGGCAAGGTCGCCGACCACCTGCCAGGGCTGATCCGCACCGTCCAGCGCGAGGGGCGCCAGGTGCTGTGGAGCTCCGACCCGATGCACGGCAACACCATCAAGGCCAGCAGCGGCTACAAGACCCGCGACTTCGCGCAGATTCTCGACGAGGTGAAGCAGTTCTTCCAGGTGCACCAGGCCGAAGGCAGCCACGCCGGCGGCATCCATATCGAGATGACCGGGCAGAACGTCACCGAGTGCATCGGCGGTGCCCGCCCGATCACCGAGGACGCGCTGTCCGACCGCTACCACACCCACTGCGACCCGCGCATGAACGCCGACCAGTCGCTGGAACTGGCCTTCCTGATCGCCGAAACCCTCAAGCAGGTGCGCCGCTGAGCAACGCCTGACGCAGCCGGCTGCCCTCAGTGCGGGGGCAGTTCAGTTGCACCTGCTCCAGGCCCAGCCAGCCTGCCAGGCGCCACAATTCAGTGGCCAACGCCTGGTAGCCCTCCTCGTTCAACCCCACTTGCTCCTCGTGCACCGCATGCACCGCCAGGCGCCCCTGGGCGCGCTCGGCACGCAGATCCAGACGTGCGGCGATGCGTTCTTTGTACAGAAATGGCAGCACGTAATAGCCATACACCCGCTTGTGCGCTGGCGTGTAGATTTCCAGGCGGTAGCGGAAGTCGAACAGCCGCTCGGTGCGGCTGCGTTCCCAGACCAGCGAATCGAAGGGCGAGAGCAAGGCGTTGGCGGCGATGCGTCGGGGTATCCGTGGCGTCCCCGCCAGGTAGCCGGGCTGCTTCCAGCCTTGTACCGTGCAAGCCTGCAGGTGCCCCTCCTCCTGCAACTCGGCGACGGCGGCCTTGCTCTGTTGCGGCGACAGGCGGAAATAGTCGCGCAGGTCCTGCTCGGTGGCCACGCCCAGGGCAGTGGCCGCATGCAACAGCAGGCTCCGGTGCGCCTCGCGCTCATCCGGGGGCGGTTGATCGAGAATCGCCGAGGGTAGAACGCGCTCCGGCAGGTCATAGAGGCGTTCGAAGCCGCGGCGCCCGGCCACGGTGACCTCGCCTGCGGCGAACAGCCATTCCAGTGCGTGCTTCTCTTCGCTCCAGTCCCACCAGGGGCCGGCCCGCTCCTCGCGGGTCGACAGGCTGCCCGCACCCAGCGCGCCCTGGTCGCGCACGGCTGCCAGCACCCGCTCGATCACATCGCGACGCTCGCGGCCGAAGGTTGCCAGTTGCCGATAGATGCCCTTGCCTTCGCGGGCATGCGCCATGCGCCAGCGCATGGCTGGGAAAAGCTCGAGCGGCAACAGCGAGGCTTCGTGCCCCCAATATTCGAACAGCCGGCGCTGGCGCCTCTTGCCCCAGGCAAGCTGGTCGAGCAAGGCGGGCGAATAGTCGCCCAGACGGGAGAATAGCGGCAGGTAATGGGAACGTACCAAGGCATTGACCGAGTCGATCTGCACCACACCCAGGCGCTGGAGCATGCGCTTGAGATTGGCCAGGGTGGCCGGGGTGTCGGGCGATTTGCCGAAGCCCTGGGCGGACAAGGCCAGGCGACGGGCCTGCTGGGTGGACAGTTCGAGGGGCAATGAATGTACCTCCGGTTGATGGTGTATGCACCATAGCATTCGCGGCTGAAGCCGCTCCCAAAGGTTCACCGATAGCCCGGGAGCAACAGTGAACCCGTAGGAGCGGCTTCAGCCGCGAAGAGGCCCGCGAAGCTTTCACCGACTCATTTACGCAACGGATCCTCCCAGAAATGCCGCTCGGCCTCCTGCTGGATATCGGCCCGCGACAGCCCCAGGTCGTGCAGCGTGGCATCGCTCAGGCGCGCCAGTTCATCATGCTGGCGATGCAGTTCGTACCAGCGCACCAGCAACCCGCCGGCCCCGTGCAGCCAGTGGTTCAAGGTGGACACAGGCTGGTGAGCAACGTTGAAATGACCTTTCATCTTGACGCCCTCCTTGTGGATGGCTCCAGTCTCGTCCCAGGCCTAAGATCAATCCAACGAATGTTTCTGATGCCATGCATCTCGGAGATTGATGCAATGTCCCAGTATCAGAGTCTCGACGCCGACGTGCTGCGCACCTTCGTCGCTATCGCCGAGCAAGGCGGCTTCACCCGTGCCGGCGAGGTAGTCAACCGCACGCAGTCGGCGGTCAGCATGCAGATGAAGCGCCTGGAGGAGGACATCCTGCAGCGCCAGCTATTCGAACGCGATGGTCGCCAGGTGCGCCTGACCGCCGAGGGGCAGGTCCTGCTGGGCTATGCCCGGCGCATCCTCAAGCTGCATGGCGAGGTGTTCAACACCCTGCGCATGCCGCACATGGTCGGGGTGGTGCGCATTGGTACGCCGGACGACTACGCCATGCGCTACCTGCCGACCATCCTGTCCAGCTTCGCCCAGGACTACCCGCTGATCCACGTCGAGGTGCATTGCGATTCCTCCAAGCAGCTGATGCTGCGCCAGGACCTGGACCTGACCATCGTCACCCGCGAACCGGGTAACGAAGTGGGCCAGATGCTGCGTCAGGAACGCCTGGTGTGGGCTGCGGCGCACGGCTTCTGCCCCGAAGAGCAACGGCCGATGCCCCTGGCGCTGTTCAACACCGACTGTTTCTGCCGCGCCTGGACCTGCAACGCGCTGGAGCAGCGCGGCATCGAGTACCGCATCGCCTATACCAGCCCGAGCCTGGCGGCGATCTTCGCCATCGTCAGCGCCGGGCTGGCGGTGACCGCGCAGTTGCGCAGCCTGGTGGGCGACGACCTGCGCATGCTCGGGGAAGAGGAAGGGTTGCCGCAACTGCACATGGCCAATGTGATGCTGCTGCGCAATACGCAGAGCCAGTCGCCGATCACCGACTGCATGGCCGAATACATCGTCGAAGGGTTCAAGTAGGAGCGGCTTCAGCCGCGATGCGGGCGGCGCGGTGCGTGGCCCCCGCTTCGCGGGTGATCGCGGCTGAAGCCGCTCCTACAGGCGGTGGCCCGCGACGATCTAAAGTTCGAACCCGAGCATCACTGCACACAGCACGAGGAACACACAGAACAGCGTGCGCAACACCTTCTCCGGCAACGCATGGGCCAACTTCACCCCCCAGCTGATGCTGAGCAAACCACCCACCGCCAACGGCACCCCGACGCTCCAGTCGACACTCTGGTGCAACCCGTAGGTCAGCAGCGTGACCATGGTGCTCGGTGCCGCCAGCGCCAGCGACAGCCCCTGTGCCACTACCTGGGTGGTGCCGAACACGCTGGTCAGGATCGGTGTGGCCACCACCGCCCCGCCCACGCCGAACAGCCCGCCCATGGTCCCGGCGAAGCTGCCCAGCACGCCGAGCCAAGGCCACGGGTAGCGCAGCTCGTTGCTCGGCGACCTCACCGGCAGGAACATCCGCGCCACGTTCCACAGTGCCAAGGCCACCAGGAAGCCGACGAAGTACAGGCGCATCGACTGGGCGTCGATGCCCACCGCCCAGATCGAGCCCAGCCAGGCGAACAGGAAACTGCAAAGCGACAGCGGCACCGCGTGCCGCAATTCGATGCGGTTGCGCTGGTGGTAGCGCCACAAGGCCAACAGCACGTTGGGCACCACCATCACCAGCGCGGTGCCCTGGGCCAGTTGCTGGTCAAGGCCGAACAGCACGCCCAGCGCCGGGATGGCGATCAGCCCGCCACCGATACCGAACAGCCCACCCAGGGTGCCCAGCGCGGCGCCCAACACGATATACATCAACCACTCGATCATCAGTGCCTCGATCACCCGCGTTCAAAGATGCAGGCATGCTAACCAGCGCCGGCTGGCGGGGAAACGCACAGCAGCGCACAATGGCTTTGCGCATTTCGCATAGGCATTACCATGAGCCCCGATATCCTCACCGAACAACTGAGCCTGTTTCTCGACGTACTGGAGACCGGCAGCTTCTCCGCCGCGGCCCGGCGTCATCCGCTGACCCCCTCCGCCGTGGCGCGGCGCATCGACAACCTGGAAAGCGCCGTGGGCAGCCGGCTGTTCTCGCGCAGCACCCATGCCGTACGCGCGACCCCAGCGGGCAATGCCTTCGCCGAACGGGCCCGGCGCATCATCGAGGAATTGCGCCTGGCCCGCGCCGAGGCGGTGTCGCTGAGCAACGCCCCCGAGGGGTTGATCCGCATCGACGCCCCAGCCGCCTTTGGCCGCCGCCACCTGGCCCCGGCGATCGCCGACTTCCTGGTGGCCTACCCCGGGCTCGACGTGCAACTGCGCCTGATCGACAGCTTCGTCGACCTGCATGGCAGCCACTTGGGCGAAGTCGACCTGGTGCTGCGCGCCGGCCCGCTGGCCGACACCCGCCTGGTCGCCACGCCGCTGGCCTACATGGTGCGCATCGCCTGCGCCAGCCCCGCCTACCTGGCCAGCCGCGGGGTGCCGGCCTGCCCCAGCGAGCTGCCTGGGCATGACGGCCTCGATTGGGATGGCCTGGCCCCGCCTTTCGCCTGGCGCTTCTCCATCGACGGCCAGGTGCGCCTGTACCGTCCGGCGCGCATGCGCATGGCCGCCAACAATGCCGAGACTTTGCTGTTCGGCGCCCTGGCCGGGCTGGGTGTCGCACACCTGCCCACCTGGCTGATCAGTGACTACCTGTTGCGTGGCGAGTTGATCCCGCTGTTCTGCGACAACGGTTTGCCCGAACCGGAAACCAGCGGCATCTATGCCCTGCGCCTGGAACATGAAACGAACTCTCGCAGCCGCTTGCTGCTCGAATTCCTCAAGAGCCGATTCAGCCCGGTGCCCCCTTGGGACCTGGCCCTGCGCAGCGAGCTGCGCTGGCAGTGAGCGCGCAAGACATTCGCGTGCTAGATTTTACAACTCAGACAACTCAAGGACCTGCATGAACGCCGACACCCAAGCCCCCTGCGCCGAGCTGCTGCTGGACAACCAGGTCTGCTTTGCCCTGCACTCCACCTCGCTGCTGATGACCAAGGTCTACAAGCCCCTGCTGCAAGCCCTGGGCCTCACTTACCCGCAGTACCTGGCCATGCTCGTGCTGTGGGAACAGGATGGGCTGACCGTGGGCGAAATCAGCCAGCGCCTGCTCACCGATCCAGGCTCGCTGACGCCGCTGCTCAAACGCCTGGAAGGCGAAGGCCTGCTCAAGCGCAGCCGCAGCCGCGAGGACGAACGCGTGGTCCTGGTGCAGTTGACCGACAAGGGCCGGGCCTTGCAGGCCGAAGCCCGGCGCGTGCCCCACTGCATCCTGCAGGCCAGCGGCCAAAGCGCCGAGCAACTGCGCAAACTCCAGGCCGACCTGCTGGCCCTGCGCGCGCACCTGCAAGAAAACCTCTGACGACTATGCTGTGAACTGGCCGCGTCGACGAATGGCCGAATAATTATCTTGCGCACTAAACAATTGCGCGCTAATTTAATTCCCGTACCCACTCAGCGCCCCAGGCGCACAGCACACAAGCGAGGCTCAAGATGCAAAAGGTCACTCCGCTGTACATCGCAGAAGCCACCTCCACTGGTGGTCGCGACGGTAAGTCCCGCTCCAGCGACGGCAAGCTGGAGGTCAAGCTGAGCACCCCCAAGGAGCTCGGTGGCGCGGGCGGTGAAGGCACCAACCCCGAGCAGATGTTCGCCGCCGGTTACTCGGCCTGCTTCATTGGCGCGCTGAAGTTCGTGGCGGGTCAGGAGAAGAAGGCACTGCCGGCCGATGCGTCGATCACCGCCAAGGTGGGCATCGGGCAGATCCCAGGCGGCTTCGGGCTGGACATCGACCTGCACATCAACCTGCCGGGCCTGGCCCAGGCCGATGCCGAAGGGCTGGTGGAGAAGGCGCACAAAGTCTGCCCTTATTCCAATGCCACCCGCGGCAATGTGGATGTGCGCTTGCATGTAACGGTCTGAGACCGCACCGCGCCTCTGTGGGAGCGGGCTTGCCCGCGAAGCAGCCACCACAGGTTTCACAGGCACAAAAAAACCCGGCCAAGGCCGGGTTTTTCATGCGCATCGCAAGAAGCAATTACTTCTTGGAACGGCCCTTGAAGCTGTTGTCGCGAGTGTCGATATCGATCCACTCGTCGATCTGGATGAAGTCGGCAACCTGGATCTCGGTGCCGTTCTTCAGCTTGGCAGGCTTCATCACCTTGCCGGAGGTGTCGCCACGGGCGGCGTTCTCGGTGTAGACGACCTGACGGCTGATGGTGGTCGGCAGTTCTACCGATACCAGACGGCCTTCGAAGAAGACGGCTTCGCAGATGTCTTCCATGCCTTCTTCGATGTACGGCAGAACGGCGTCGATGTCTTCGGCGTTCAGTTCGTACATGGTGTAGTCGGTGGTGTCCATGAAGGTGTACGAGTCACCGCTGATGAACGACAGGGTCGCTTCTTTGCGATCCAGGATCACGTCGTCCAGCTTGTCGTCCGCACCGTATACGGTTTCGGTCTTGTAGCCGGTCAGCAGGTTCTTCAGCTTGGTCTTCATGATCGCGCTGTTACGGCCCGACTTGGTGAATTCAGCTTTCTGAACCAGCCACGGATCGTTATCGATGCGCAGAACGGTACCGGGTTTCAGTTCTTTACCAGTTTTCATTACGAAGTATCCGAATCTGGATGGATTTATAAAAATCGAGGCCGCGTATCATAGCGAATTTCGGTAAAACTGCACCAGCTTCGTGGCAAGGTCCGGCTGAGCGGCCTGCGCCGCGCACCACTGGCGGGCATGCTCGCGCAGTTCTTGCCAGTGCGGCTGCAAGGCTTGCCAGGCCGGCCCCATTGGCCGATCCATGTTCCAGGCCCGCCACAGGCCGGCCAGGGCCTGGCCGGCGGCCTCGGACAATCCAGCGCAATACAGGGCCATGAACGCCTCGAGTTTTTCCCAGTGGGCGTTCTCTTCCTGGATATAGATGTGCCACAGCATCGGCACGCCGGCCCATTGCGCGCGCACGAACGAATCCTCGCCGCGCACGGCATTGAAATCGCAGCTCCACAGCAGTCGGTCGTAGTCGTCCTGGCTGACGAACGGCAGCACCTGCACGGTCAACGCGCCACGCCGATGCACCGCCCCCACGGGCAGGCCCGGCTCACCCAGCCATTGCCCGAGGTCACCCAGGATGCGCCCTTGGGGTACCAGCAGATGGGTGGGATGCGCATCGGCCGCCAGCACGTCGAGCCAATTGCCCAGTTGCGGATTCTCATAGGCGAACAGCGAAATCAACCGGGCATCCGCCTGGGCCTGGATACCCAGCCCGGCAAGGAAGCTCTCCCGCTCGCCAGGCCCGTGCCGGAATAGTTCGCCGCGCGGCAACAACGAAGCCTCGCGCAGCAAACCGCCGGTACGCTCGGTGAAACCCGGGAAGAAGAAGATCTTGCGCAGCCCATTGGCCTGGGGCGATGGCAATCCGTGGCAGCCCTCCACCCAGTCTTCGGCGCTGAGATAGTCCAGGTTCAACCACAACGGCGGCGTGGGCTGCCGGGCCATCGCCTCGACGTACCCCTCGGGCAGTTGGCAGGCAAACGCGCCCACCACCACCTGGGCCGGTGTGGCGGCCTGCCATTCGTTTGGCCAATGGCAGACCTCGACACCGTGCTGCCATTGCCGGCCTGCCCCCGTGTCGGCCTCGGGGCACAGGCGCGCGAAGGCCGCCAGGTCGTCCACCCACAGGCGCACGGCAAGGTCATGCTCGGCCACCAACTGCCGGGCCAGGCGCCAGGTCACGCCGATATCGCCGAAGTTGTCGACGACGGTGCAGAAGATGTCCCAGGTGGTTTTCATGGCCACGTTCCGTTACCTGCGAAAAAGACCGCGGATTCTGCGGATAATTACGCGCGGACAAAAGCAAAATATCCTCGCACCCATGCGACAATGCCGCCACCGAACCGCCTGTCAGGAGGCCGCCATGCCCCGCCCCCGCGAACTGAAGATCACCCTGAAACCCATGCAACTGATCCTGTGCGTCGCCTTCGGCCTGTGGCTGGGCGCCGTGGCCATCGCCCTGAGCCTGTGGCTGGCCCTGCGTCTGTGGCCGGAGCACGCGCAACCGGTGGCCCAGGCCGTCGCGCCGGCCATCGTCCAGCCCGCGCCCACTGCGGCGCCGCAACTGCCAGCGGATGCCCAGGCCGAAATGTTCGAGCGCTACAAGGACATCCTGCACAAGCAGGAACTGCAACAGGCCGCCGATGCCGCCCAGGGCAGCCCGCGCAACCTGAACAACCCCAAGTGCCAGTTCTGGCTGCAACAGAACCGCACCGCCCCCACCGACAAAAGCCAGGCCAACGTGCTGGAGTTCTGCTACTGACCATGGACAAGGCCAGCCTGCTCCCGCGCATCATCGCCACCCTCGAGCACGACATGGAGGTGCTGCGCCGCGCCGCCCAGACCGCCTACGAGGCGGCCACCGCCGAAGAGAACATCGCCGAGAACAAGTACGACACCCTGGGGCTGGAGGCGTCATACCTGGCCACCGGGCAGGCCCGGCGTACCGCCGAGATCCGCCAGGCGCTGTTGACCTACCAGCAGATGGTGCTGCGTGATTACGACCCGGCGCGGGGAATCCAGATCGGCTGCCTGGTGACGCTGGAAGACGAGGATGGCCAGCAGCGCCAATTGTTCCTCGGGCCGGAAGGCGCCGGCCTGAAGATTGGCGAGGGTGACTCGCTGGTGACGGTGATCACCTCGCGAGCTCCGCTGGGGCAGCAGTTGGTTGGCAAGCGAGTAGATGACGAGGTAAGCCTGGTGGTGAACGGAATCACCCAGATCCAGGTCATCATCGAAGTCACCTGAACACCGCTCCTGCACAAGGTTCACAGGGGCTGTAAAGCGTTGAACCGCTCTGCCAAACCCTGCTCGGCGAACTGCTCCGCCACGAAATCGATGAACGCCCGGGTCTTGCCCGGCAGCAGCTTGTGCTCGGCGTAGTACAGGCTGATGTTGCCATCATCCACGTACCAGTCAGGCAACACCCGGCTCAACCGCCCGGCGGTGAGGTAAGGGACAGCGAACGGCAGGCTCACCAAGGCAATGCCCAACCCTTGCTCGGCCACGGCGCAAGCGGCGTCGGAGTCGCTCATGGTCATGCTCTGCGGCAATTGCAGCGGGCACTGCTCCTGCCAGCGGCTGGTCAGCGGCCAGGAACGCACTCGCCCGGTCTGCGGCGAGCGGATGAGGATACCTTCATGGGCCTGCAATGCCTGTGGATGGTCGATCTGGGCGTGCCGCTGCAAATAACCCGGCGCCGCCACCAGCACCCGGTGGGCCGGGGTCAGCTTGCGCGCCACCACGCCCAACGGCAGCTCGAATCCACCGCCGATGGCGGCATCGAAACCCTGGCCGATCAGGTCGACCTGACGGTTGTCGAAGTGCCAGTCCGGGGTGATCGCCGGGTAACGACGCAAGAACTCGCCCAGCAGCGGCAACACATACAGCCGCCCGAACACCGTGCCCATGCTCACCCGCAGCAACCCGGCCGGCTGGCCTTCGGCGCTGGCCAGGTTGGCGACGGCGTACTGGATGGTGCGGAAACTGTCGCTCACCTCCCCCAGGAAGCGCTGCCCGGCTTCGGTCAGGGTGAGCTTGCGGGTGCTGCGCTGGAACAGCCGCACCCCCAGGCGCGCCTCCAGTTGCGCGACGTTCTTGCCCACCGCGGCCGGGGTCAGCGACAGGCGCCGGGCGGCTTCGGCGAAACTGCCTACCTCGGCGCTGCGGATAAAGCATTCAAGGCTGCTGAAGGACTCCATGGCACTCATTCACAACCAAAGGTTTACTCTGCTGATAGTGATTGCGATCTTATCAGCAGATAATCCTGGGCGGATACTGCGCCCATCCAAGGCATCCGGCCTTGCTTGAATGCAGGAGATCAGCATGTCCCAGCAACTTCCCCTCAGCGGTAAAGTGGCCCTCGTCCAGGGCGGTTCCCGTGGTATCGGCGCGGCTATTGTCCGCCGCCTGGCCCAGGACGGCGCCAAGGTCGCCTTCACCTACGTAAGCTCCACCCAGACCGCCGAAGCCCTGGCCGGCGAGATCATCAATGCAGGCGGCCAGGCCCTGGCCCTGCGCGCCGACAGCGCCGATACCGGTGCGGTGCAGCAAGCGGTGGCCGATACCGTCAAGGCCTTCGGTGGCCTCGACATCCTGGTCAACAACGCCGGCGTGCTGGCCGTGGCGCCGGTGGCCGAATTCGACCTGGACGACTTCGATCGCCTGCTGGCGGTCAACGTGCGCAGCGTGTTCGTCGCCACCCAGGCGGCGGTGAAGCACATGGGCCAGGGCGGCCGGATCATCAACATCGGCAGCACCAACGCCGAGCGCATGCCCTTCGCTGGTGGCGCGCCGTATGCCATGAGCAAGTCGGCGCTGGTTGGCCTGACCCGGGGCCTGGCGCGCGACCTGGGGCCACAGGGCATCACCGTGAACAACGTCCAGCCTGGGCCGGTCGATACCGACATGAACCCGGCCAAGGGCGAATTCGCCGACAGCCTGATCCCGCTGATGGCCATCGGGCGATATGGCAAGGTCGAGGAGATTGCCAGTTTCGTCGCGTATCTGGCGGGGCCTGAGGCGGGCTACATCACCGGCGCCAGCCTGACGGCCGATGGTGGTTTTGCTGCCTGATCCAGACGGGCCGCCTGTTCCGGCCCTTTCGCGGGCAAGCCCGCGCCCACAGATTACTCATGGGGCCAGAGGGCTGTGATTTTCCTGTGGGAGCGGGTTTGCCCGCGAAGGGGCCAGTGCAGGCAACCGAAGACTCAACCCGACACCAGGTGCTGCTCCATCACCTCGAGAAACGCTCGCGCCGCCGGTGTCGGGCTGGGTGACCACACCGCATACAGGTGCCGCACCGGCGCATCCAGCAAGCGCACCATGGCCACCCCTTCGAACCCCCGGGCGATCCGCTCCGGTACCAGCCCCACGGCCATGCCGCGCTGGACGAATTTTTCCACCAGGCGAACATGGCCGATCTCGAACTGCACCCGATGCCTCACCCCCGCCGCCTGAAACGCTTCGTCAGTCTGCCGCCGTGCGCCGGTCCCTTCGGGAAAGTCCACCAGCACTTCATCGACCAGGTCAGCCAAGGTCAATTGCGCAGCGCCGGCCAGCCGGTGCGCCGTCGGCAGCACCGCCACCAGTTCCTCCCGTGCCAGCAGGCGATGCTGCACACCGTGCAACACCTCGCCTTGCCACAGGCCGACGAAGCCCACATCCAGCCGCCGCTCGCAGACATCGGCCATCAGCAGTTCGCTCTTGGCCGTGAGCCAGCGCACGTCCACATCCGGATAGCGGCGGTGGAACACTGCCAGCAGGTCGACCAGGTCCAGGGCGGTCAGCGAACTGATCTCACCGATCGACAGGCGCCCGCGCACCTGCCCGCACGCCGCGGCCACATCATCGGCGATACGCCGGGCGGCCTCGACCGCCGGCCGGGCACTGAGCACGAAGGCTTCGCCGGCAGGTGTCAGCCTTACCCGGCGCGAGCTGCGCTCGAACAAACTGACATTCAACTGCGCCTCCAGACGGGCCACCTGATGGCTGAGCGCCGACTGCACCACATGGCAGCGCTCGGCGGCGCGGGTGAAGCTGCCGGTGTCGGCCACGGCCAGGGCGTACTCGAGCTGCTTGAGGTTCATCGTTCTATCTGCTTTCGAGATGGATAACGTGAAAACTATACATTGGTGTCATGCCTGACACTTCCTGATACTTGGCCACATTCCACCTTGCCTGCAACGAGACTGCCCATGAACACCCCGACATTGAGTCGCGCCCTGATCCTGCTGATGGCCACCGCCACCGGCCTGGCCGTGGCCAGCAACTATTACGCCCAACCCTTGCTGCACAGCATTGCCGAGCAGTTCGGCCTGAGCACCGCCAGCGCCGGCACCATCGTCATCGCCGCGCAACTGAGCTACGGCGCCGGCCTGCTGTTGCTGGCGCCGCTGGGCGACCTGTTCGAGCAGCGCCGGCTGATCGTGACCATGGTGCTGATCGCTACCGTGGGCCTGGTGATCAGCGCCTACGCGCCGAGCCTGCCGTGGCTGATCCTCGGCACGGCGCTGACCGGGCTGTTCTCCGTGGTGGCGCAGGTGCTGGTGCCGCTGGCGGCCGCCCTGAGCGCCCCGGAACAACGCGGCCGCGCGGTGGGCACGCTGATGAGCGGCCTGCTGCTGGGTATCCTGCTGGCCCGCACTGCCGCCGGTTTCATGGCCGAGCTGGGCGGCTGGCGCAGCATCTACGTGCTGGCCGCGGTGCTGATGGCGATCACCGCCCTGGCGCTGTACCGCAGCCTGCCGCAGCACCACAGCCATGCCGGCCTGAAATACCCGGCGCTGATCGGCTCGGTGTTCCGGCTGTTCGTCGAAGAGCCGGTGCTGCGCCTGCGCTCGCTACTGGGGCTGTTGGCGTTCAGCTTGTTCGCCCTGTTCTGGACGCCGCTGGCGTTCCTGCTGAGCAGCGAGCCCTACCACTACTCCGACGCGGTGATCGGCCTGTTCGGCCTGGCCGGCGCGGTGGGCGCGCTGGCGGCCAACTGGGCCGGGCGCCTGGCCGACCGTGGCAAGGGCGCGCTGGGGACCACGGTGGGGCTGGTGGCGCTGTTGCTGTCGTGGGTGCCGCTGGGCTTTGCGCAAAGCTCGCTGGTGGCGCTGCTGGTGGGCGTGCTGATGCTGGACCTGGCGGTGCAGTTGATCCATGTGAGTAACCAGAATGCGGTGATCGCGCTGCGCCCTGAAGCGCGGACGCGGCTCAACGCCGGGTACATCACCTGCTACTTCATCGGCGGCGCGCTGGGTTCGTTGCTGGGGACGCAGCTGTTCGAAGTGCATGGCTGGATGGGGATCGTCGTCGCCGGGCTGGTGATCGGCGCCCTGGCGCTGGTGGTGTGGGGGCTGGCAGAGCGCAGGCGGGTGAAGGTGGCGCCCAGCGCAGCCCATTGAGCTGACACAGCCTCCGTAGGAGCGGCTTTAGCCGCGATCACCCGCAAAGCGGCTGGCAGATACCGCGTTGCGTGCATCGCGGCTGAAGCCGCCCCTACAGGTTCCCCTTCAGGATTTGCCGCCCAGAAACGCCTCATCTACCCGCGCCAGCTGGGTCTCGCTCAACACCCCCGCCTCGTAGTGCAGCTTGATCCACGCCAGCAGGTAGTCATACCGCGCCTGGGCCAGGTCGCGCCGGGTGGTGGCCAGTTGCTGCTCGGCATTGAGCACGTCCAGGTTGACCCGCTCGCCGCCCTGCACGCTCTTGCGGGTAGACACCACCAGCGCCTCGGCCGCCACCAGCGCCCGTTCATAGGCGCGCAGGCGGCTAGCGCCCGACTCGCAGGCGTTGTACTGCTTGCGCAGCTCGATCAGGGTGCTGCGGGTCTGCCCGTCCAGCTCGTACTCGGCCTGCTCCAGGTGACGGCTGGCCTGACGCGTCGAGGCCGACACCCCGCCGCCGGCGAAGATCGGCACGCTGACCTCGATCCCCACGGTGTTGGTGTCGTAGCGTTGGTTGTAGGTGTTGCCGCTGTCCGACTCCTGGCGCCGCGAAGTGGCGAAGGCCGTGACCCTGGGCAAGTGCCCGGCACGGTTGCGCTCCACTTCGTAGCGCGCCACATCCAGGGCCTGGCGTGACGAAGCCAGTTGCGGATTGTTGGCCAGGGCACGCTCCTGCCAGGCGCCGTAACCCGTCGGGTCGACCATCGGCAGGGCAAAGCCGACACGCAGCGGTGCCAGGTCCTCGACGCGCACGGCCGGTTCGCCGATCAACGCGCCCAGCTCGCGCAGGGCAGCATCCTGGTTGTTGCGCGCCTGGATCTCCTCGGCATCGGCCAGCTCGTAGCGGGCCTGGGCTTCGAGGATGTCGGTGCGGGTCCCTTCGCCGGCATCGAACAGCCGCTGGTTCTGCTGGAACTGCTGACGGTAGGCCTGCTTGCTGGCCACGCTGATGCCGATCTGGTCCTCGGCGAACAAGGCCTGGGTGTAGCTGGTCATCACCCGCACCAGCAACTGCTGGCTCTGGTCGCGGAAGGTTTCATCGGCGAACAGCGCCTGGGCCACGCCCTTGCGGTAGGCCGAGTAGGCCTCATAGTCGAACAGCGGCTGCTGGAGGATGAAGCTGGAGCCCATGCTGTTGTAGTTGCGGTCTTCTTCCTGGCGCCGCGAATCCCCCAGGTACTTCACCTTGGAGTCGTTGCGGCCCTTGTTGTAGTTGTAGTTCAGGGTTGGCAGCAGGCCGGCGCGGCCGATGGCGCGGTACTCCTGGCCGGCCTGCTGGGCCTTGAACGCGGCCAGGTAGGTCGGGTCACGGCGCAGCGCCTGCTCGTAGATCTGGAACGGCCCCATGGCCGCCTCGGCGGCCACCGGCAGCCAGGCACAGGCTGCCAGCAGCCCGATCAGTGGGAACTTCTTCACTGGGCGGTCCTTATTGTTCGGTCAAAGCAGTGCCTGCGCGGTCGAGCAGGGGTTTGAACAGGTAGTTGAGCAGCGAACGCTCGCCGGTGCGCACGAACAGCTCAGCCGGCATGCCCGGACGGATCGCCAGCCCTTGCAGGCGCGCCAACGCTTCTTCGCTGACAGTGCTGCGCAACACGTAGTACGGCTGGCCGCTGCGCTCGTCGATCAACTGGTCGGCCGACACCAGCGCCACCTCCCCCGTGACCCGCGGCGTGCGGTTCTGGTTGAAGGCGGTGAACAGGATATCCACCGGCAGCTGCGGCGCGACCTTGTCCACCAGGTTGACCGGCAGGCGCCCTTCCACTTCCAGCGCGGTACCTTGGGGCACGATCTCGAGCAACGTGTCGCCAGGGCGCACGACGGCGCCTTCGGTGTGCACGCCAAGGTTGACCGCGATGCCGTCGGCCGGCGCCTGGATTTCGCTGTGCTGCAACTCGAAGCGCGCCGAGTTGAGCTGTTGCTCCAGGGTGGCAGCCTTGACCTGGGCCTCGGCCAGTTGCGTGCGCACCTCTTTCTGGTACTCCTCACGACGCTGTGCAAGGTTCAACCGCGACTCGACGATCACCTGCTCCAGCCGCGCGCTCTCGCCAGCGTTCTGTGCCAGGTCGCGCTGCACCTGGGACAGCTGGCGCTGGTACTCCAGCACACGATTGCGCGGAATGTAACCGTCACCGGCCAGCGGGCGCAGGTTGTCCAACTGCTCGCGCAACGAGTCGGCCTGGGCCTGCAGGTCGCTGCGGGCACGGCGCATGCCGGCCAGCTGGGCCTGGGAGCCATCGATGCTGGCAGACAAGGCGCCCTGCTCGCGGGCCTGGGCCTGGCGGCGGCTGTCGAACAGCTGGCGCTGGCCTTCCAGGATCAGGCCGAGCTTGGCGTCGGCATCCTCGACCAGGTCGACGGGAAACTGCACCTGGCCGAGGTTGTCGCGCTCGCTCTGCCAGCGCGCCAGGCTGGCGCGGGTCATGCGGTACTGGGCCTGCAACGCGTCGACATCGGCCTGCACCTGAGTACGGTCCAGGCGGAACAACGGCTCGCCCTGGCGCACCTGCTGCCCCTCGCTCACCAGGATCCGGCTGACCACGCCACCGGCCATGGACTGCACCGCCTTGCGCTTGCCCGAGACCACCACGGTGCCCTGCACCGGCACCCCCTGGTCGAGCGGGGCCAGGCTGGCCCAGACCATGAAGCCACCAAAGCCGACCAGAGTCAGCACCCAGCCCAGGCGCACATGGAAGCGTGCGTCACGTTCATGCCGGCTCATGCGCCACCTCCGGCCTGCAGCGGTCGTTGCGCCGGCGCCTGGCCGAGCGCGTGGAGAATGTCGCGCGCCGGGCCGAAGCCCTGCATGCGCCCTTCGTTCATCACCAGCAGCTTGTCGGCCTGGCCCAGCGCCGAACTGCGGTGGGTCACCAGCACCACGGTGCGGCCCAGGGCCTTGAGCTGGAGGATGGCGTTGGCCAGGGCCGCCTCGCCGGGGCTGTCGAGGTTGGAGTTGGGCTCGTCGAGCACGATCAGGCATGGGTTGCCGTACAACGCCCGGGCCAGGGCAATGCGCTGCTTCTGGCCACCAGAGAGGTCGCCGCCGTCTTCGCCCAGGCGCGTGTCGTAGCCCTTGGGCAGGCGCAGGATCAACTCATGCACCCCCGCCAGGCGCGCTGCCTCGACTACCTTGTGGCCGTCCAGCTCGCCAAAGCGGGCGATGTTCTCGGCGATGCTGCCGCGCAGCAGTTCGATGTTCTGCGGCAAGTAGCCGATGTGCGGGCCCAGGGCCTCGCGGTCCCATTGATCGAGCTCGGCGCCATCCAGGCGCACATGCCCACCCAAGGTGGGCCAGACGCCCACCAGGACCTTGGCCAGGGTCGACTTGCCGGAACCCGAGGCACCGAGCACGCCCAGCAACTCACCGGGTTCAAGCTGGAAATGCACTTGCTGCAACGTGGCCTGGGTGCGCCCGGGGGGCGCGGCGCTCATCTGCTCCACGGTCAACTGCCCGGTCGGCGCCGGCAGTGGCATCGGCGCCGGGTGCTCCGGGTGGTCGCGCAGCAGGCTGTCCAGGCGCTGGTAGGCCAGTTGCGCGCCGCTCCACTGCTTCCATACGGCGATCAACTGGTCGATCGGGGCAAGCACCCGGCCCATCAGGATGGAACCGGCGATCATCATGCCCGGGGTCATCTGCCCCTCGATCACCAGCAGCGCGCCCAGGCCCAGCACCAGCGATTGCAGGCACAGGCGCAGGCCCTTGCTGGTGGCGGTGATCACCGCCGAGGTGTCGCTGGCCTTGTTCTGCAGGTCGAGGAAGCGTCCATGCAAGTCGAACCAACGCCGACGCAAGGCCGCGAGCATGCCCATGGCCTGGATGCTCTCGGCGCTCTGCAACTGGCTGCCGGCCAACAGCGTCGATTGCTGCTGGATGCCACTGGCTTCGACCAGGGTCTTGTGGGTGAGACGTTCGTTGAGCACGGCCAGGGCGATCAGCAGCAGCGCGCCGACCGTGGCCATGACCCCCAGCCAGACGTTGAAGGCGAAGATAACGGCCAGGTAGATGGGGAACCACGGGGCATCAAAGAAAGCGAACAACGCAGGGCCGGTGACGAACTGGCGCAGTTGCGTGAGATCGCCCAAAGCCTGCCCGGCCGCGCCATCGCGATGGCGCAAGTTGCGCTCGAAGGCGGCGCGGTAGACATTCAGGTTGAAACTTTTTTCCAGCTGGTTGCCCACCCGGATAACAATGAAACTGCGCACGGCTTCGAGTGCGCCGATATATACAAAGAAACCGACGACCATCAAAGTGAGTACCCACAAAGTTGTGGTGCTCTGCGAACTCAGTACACGGTCGTACACTTGAAGCATATAAATGGACGGCACCAGCATCAGGATATTGATCAAGGCCGTGAAACAGCCAACGCTGATCAACGTCGACTTATGTTCGCCGAGCGCTGCCCACAAGGGCGCCCCGGGCTTCCTGCTCGGTAGTTTCATGTTTCGCCCTTTTTAACCCGGCCGTTTGAAAGTGCCGGGCCGGGTTTAGTTGTCCAGGCGCTCGAGCACCAGTTGGGTACCGCTTGGCGTGGTCCAGCCGTAACGCTGGGCGCCTTTGCGGCTGAAGTGCACCACGGTGCTGCCGTCACCGCCCACCAGGGCCAGGGTGTCGGGGGTCACCAGCCAGCTGCCGGGGCGCAGGCCCAGCAGGCGCTCGGCGCATTCCAGGTCGCCGTCCAGCTTGCCTTCGCTGGCGGCCAGGCGCAGGTCGCAGGCCTGTGCCTTTTGTTGTTCGGGATAAAGCTGCCAACGCCCGGCCAGTTGCGCGGCGTTGGGGAGTAGCAGGCTGCTCGCCATACCTACCTCGGTCATCAACATCAATGGAATCGCGGCCAGCGCGATGATTCGTTGCAACGTTCGCATCCTTCTACCTCGTCGGCAGAAGGGGTGACGCTTGCGCGCCACCCCCACGTACATCAGACCACGATGTCGGTGACCGCGGCCTGGCCAACGGTGGTCACCAGGAAGTCAGCCGAGCTGTTCCCGGTGAAGTCGATGGACAGGCTGCCCAGGTTGGTACCCTGGTCGTAGCTCAGCACGGCTTCGCCGGCATGGCCGGTGAAAGCGTTGACGAACTGCAGCGGCAGCTTGTTAACGGCGAACGCGGAAATCGCCGACAGGTCGATCTTGTCCTGACCCGAGGTGAAGTCCATGATCCGGTCCGGCGCGGCCTTGGTGGAATCGCTGATAGCGCCAAACACGAAGGTGTCCGCGCCAGTGCCGCCCCACAGTTGGTCGGCACCGCCACCACCGTAGATGATGTCGTTGCCGGCACCACCCTTGAGCACGTTGGCCAGCGCGTTGCCGATCAGCAGGTCGTTGCCCGAACCGCCGAAGGCGTTTTCGATGGTCACGCCCTTGGCGATGGACACGTTACCAACCATGCCGCCAACATCGGAGAACGACGCTTCATTGAGGTTGATCTTCTGGTTCTGGGTGAACCCGGAGAAGTCGAAGGTGTCGTTGCCGCCACCGTCCCACACCGAGAAGACCAGCTTCGACGAGGCCGAGGTGGCCGAGTAGAAGTCGCGATCAGCGGTGGAGTTGAAGCCGTAGGTGGTGTCGCCGGCACGGGTGGCATAGTTGGCGCCGTAGAGCTTCTGGATCGCCAGGATGTCATCCATCAGCGGGGCCGAGGCGTAGTACTGCCCGCCGCCCTTGACGAAGTTCTGCCCGTTGTTGCTTTCGCTCCAGTAGCTCATGACGCTGTAGCCACGGGTGTCCTGGGCGTAATCGGCGTCGGCGTAGGTCGGGTTGCCCTGGCCGGCGTTGTAGTCGCCGGGGTGGGACAGGCCGAGCACGTGGCCGATTTCGTGGGTCAGGGTTTGACGCCCGTAGTTGCCGGTACCCGGGGTGGTGTTGACCTGGTAGCTGTTGTTGATCAGGTACCAGGATTCACCCTTGTGCGAGCCCGGGGTGTCGAACGGCAGGTAGGCGAACGCCGCGCCACCGTTGCTGGCGCTGAAGTTGCCGAAGGTCATGTGGCCGTCACCGCCCGATGCGGCCTCGGTGAAGGTGACCTTGGCCACGTCCGCCCAGGACTGCATGGAGAGCTTGGCCTGCTCTTTCTGCAGGTCGCTGAACTGGCTGAAAGTGCCCAGCTTGCGCGTGTAGAAGTCGGCCGGAGCCTTGGTCAGGAAGGTGTACGAGAAGCTGATCGTGCCATCCTTGTTCAGGTCCTTCCAGGAGGCGCCATCACGCAGGATGTGATCGGCGGCCTGGTCGGCCGTGAAGGACTTCTTGCCATTGATTTTCGCGCCGCCGCGATCGTACTGGTGGGCAAAACTATCAATCTGGCCGAAGGAAGAGCTCGGACCCTTCGGTTGCAGTGCGGAAACGGCCGAAACAATAGCGCTTTCTTTGACTTTCGACATGCAGATTACTTCCTTGTTTACAAAAAAGCAGTTGATGTCAGACAGGAGTTTCCCAACTTGGCGAGAGCGTCCTGTCACTCGCCTTTATGCGGCGCAAAAAAACTGACACATGTTGAAACTACCTGTCCAGCCTTTTTTGGCTTCATTTTTTCGTTTTCGAACACGATCACTGATCCGTACTTTTTTCCTCAAGCTGCGCTCTACCGGCCCCCGCTGATACAACCATTAGTTCCATTAATGAATAGATGACTAATTGGTCAGCGAATCGAAGTTTACTTTCGAAAACGCGACTTTCGCTTGAACATTTCAATCGCTGCTTCGTTCTAGGCGCTTGACTACGTGACAACCCGCCGCACGACCCTCCGTCGCCTGGCCGTTGACTTGTCAACGCCCCTGGCGCTCAGTAGGTGTTGGTCACAGCCCCTCCCTGACAGGACGACACAATGACAAGACTCACGGTGCAATCCGGCGATTTCTTGCAAGGTGAAGGCGAGTATCGCAATGGAGCGCTTACACTCAAGACCCCACGCAGCCCCTCGCCGGGCGAGCGCATTTCACTCACCCGCATCAAGGACCTGAGGTTGGCCAACCTCGAATCGACCCGCAACCTGGGCAGCGCCCTGGGTTGGGGCGTGGCCGGGGCACTGGTGGCCGGCCCGGTCGGCCTGCTGGCTGGGCTTCTGCTCGGCGGCAAGGAAGACGAAGTCACCTTCGTCGCCACGTTCAAGGATGGGCGCAAGCTGATGGCCATCACCGATGGCAAGACCTGGTCGAAGATCGACGACAACTGGCGCAAGCATCAGCGGCCGGCTGCGGCCTGAATCGGCAACCGCTTCGCTCGTTCTGACCGCTCCTACAGAATTCGTCTCAGGCATACGGCCTTCCCCCTGAAACTTCGAAACCCGTGCTTGGCAGCCTGCTACCATGGCGCCCTTTTGCCTGCCCGACAGCCGCCGACCGATAACGGCGCGTCCGCCTTCCAAGGAGCCTTGCATGACCCCGCTTCGCCCCCGCCTGCCCCTCGGCCTGCTCAGCCTCGGCCTTGCCCTGCACAGTGGCCAGGGCCTTGCCGCCGACAGCGTGACCCTGGCCCCCGTGCGCGTCTCGGAGGTTTACGGGAGCGAGGGCTACCAGGCACGCGAGGCCCAGGTCGGCGGCCTGCACAACGCCCCGTTGCTGGACACCCCCGCCTCGGTCAACGTGTTCAACCGCCAACTGCTCGACGACCGCCAGGTGCGCAAGTTGAGCGAAGTGCTGCAAAGCGACGCCTCGGTGGGCGAAAGCTACGCTCCGGTCGGCTACTACGAGAACTTCAACGTGCGCGGCTTCGAGCTCAACGCTGCCAGCAGCTACCGGATCAACGGCCAGACCATCGCCGGCGAACAGAATGTGGCCCTGGAGAACAAGCAGCAGGTCGAACTGCTCAAGGGGCTCTCCGGGCTGCAGAGCGGCGTGTCGGAGCCCGGCGGCCTGGTCAACTACGTGACCAAGCGCCCGGAGGACGTACGCAGCGTCAGCGTCTCGAGCAACGAGCAGGGCGAGCGCTACCTGGCCACCGACCTCGGCGGCTGGTTCGGCGCCGAGCGCCAGTTCGGCCTGCGCGCCAACCTGGCCCATGAAGATATCCGTTCGTACGTCGACCACGCCGACGGCAAGCGCGACTTCGCCTCGCTGGCCTTCGACTGGCAGATCAACCCGGATGCGGTGCTGGAACTGGACGCCGAGTACCAGCACCGCGAGCAGTATTCGGTACCAGGCTACCAGTTGCTCGGCGGCACCCAGGTGCCCCATGGCGTCGACCCCAGGGACCACCTGGCCTGGCAGTCATGGGCGAAGCCGGTGCAGAACGATTCGCTGAATCTGGGTGGTCGCTTCAAGTACCGGTTCAACGACACCTGGAACGGCACCCTCAGCGCTTCGCGCAGCAAGGTGGTGATCGATGACTACAGTGCGTTTGCCTGGGGCTCGAGCGAAGGCGCGTTCTTTGGCAGCACAGGCGACTATGACATCTACGACTTCCGCAGCCCCGACGACACTCGTCGCATCGACGAAGCACAGGCCATGCTCGATGGACGTTTCGATGCGCTGGGCGTGGGCCACGAATTGACGGTGGGTGCCAGCGCCCAACGCCGTACGCTCGATCAGCGGCCGTACTACAACGAATGGCTGGGTACCGGCAACATCTACACCGGCGCCCCCGCCCTGGAACCCTCCGACAAATCCATCGGCTCCAGCGAGCGCCGCCTGGACAGCCGCCAATATGGCCTATTCCTCAGCGACCGGATCACCCTCAGCGAACACTGGCAAACCGTGATAGGCGCCCGGGAAGTGCGCCTGGACGAGAAGACCTGGAACGAGAACGGCGTTGCCGGTCGACACACCCAGCAGTATCAACTGCTGCCCAATGCGGCGCTGATCTACAAACCACAACCGGACACTACGCTGTACGCCAGCTATTCCAAGGGACTGTCCGCTGGAGGAACAGCGCCCTGGTTCGCCAGCAATGCCGCCGAAATCCTCGCGCCCACCCTGTCGCGTCAGATGGAGGTTGGTATCAAGCGTGACTGGCAGGGCATGAGCTTCAGCGCCGCCCTGTTCCAGATCCGTCAGGCTTACCAGTACGCCCGGCCCGAGGGTGCCAGTTTCACCTATGTGCAACAGGGCCAACAGAAGAACACCGGCCTGGAACTGGGCGCCAGTGGCCAGGTGACCTCGAACTTGCAGATCCAGGCCAGTGCCGCGGCGATCCGCGCTCGCGTGCAGAACAGCGGTACCGACGCCTACGAAGGCCATCAGGCGATCAATGTCCCCCGCCTGCGCGCCGCCCTGCACGCCGACTACGCCCTGCCCGTGCCCGGCCTGGCCCTGCTGGGTGGCGCGCGCTACAGCGCCAGCAAGTACGCCAGCCAGGCGGGCAATGCCGAAGTTGGCGGCTACACCGTGTTTGACATCGGCAGCCGCTACCGTACCCGCATCGGCGGTTACGACACCGTGTTGCGGCTGACCGTGGACAACGTCTTCGACAAGCGCTACTGGCGCGACGTAGGCGATTACCTCGGCGACAACTACTTGTTCCCGGGCGCGCCGCGTACCGCACGGATGTCGGCTTCCGTCAGTTTCTGACAGAAATTGTGATGTGCTGACTGCACCGGCCCTTTCGCCGGCAAAGCCGGCTCCTACAAGTACGGCGCCGGCCTCAAGAGCGGCGCCGAACCTGGAGGAGCCGGCTTGCCGACGAAAGGGGCAGAAAACAAAAAGCCCCCGAACCTTTCGATTCGGGGGCTTCTCGTAGAATGTGGCGGTGAAGAAGGGATTTGAACCCTTGATACGATTTCTCGTATACACACTTTCCAGGCGTGCTCCTTCGACCACTCGGACACTTCACCGTTTCTCTTCAAGCCATTCAGCCTGTCGAGGCGCGCTAATTTAGTAGAAGAGCTTTTCTTTGGCAAGCATTTTTTTCAGAATTTTCATGCGCTTAAGACAATTCCCCGAAAACCCTGGCTTATCAAGGCAATGCTGCCATTGTGCCCAGCGCTTTTCCCCGTCGCCAAAGCCCCGCCCCGACGAACCAAGGGATGCCGGCCTGGCGCTGACTGGCCGGTCAGCCTTGGCGCTTTACCTGGCCGGCGCCGCTGGGTAACGTCGTCGCCACGCCATCCAAAGGACTCTGCCATGAGCGAGCTGATTACCTACCACGCCGAAGACGGCATCGCCACCCTGACCCTGAACAACGGCAAGGTCAACGCCATCTCGCCGGACCTCATCGTCGCCTTCAATGCCGCCCTCGACCGCGCCGTGGAAGAACGCGCCATTGTGATCATCACCGGCCAGCCGGGCATACTCTCCGGCGGCTACGACCTCAAGGTGATGACCGCTGGCCCCAAAGAAGCCGTCGGCCTGGTGACTGCTGGCTCCACCCTGGCCCGCCGCCTGCTGTCGCACCCTTTCCCGGTGATTGTCGCAAGCCCGGGCAATGCCGTGGCCAAAGGCGCCTTCCTGCTGCTGTCGGGCGATTACCGCATCGGTGTCGAAGGCCCCTACAAGATTTGCCTGAACGAAGTGCAGATCGGCATGACCATGCACCACGCCGGTATCGAACTGGCCCGCGACCGCCTCAGCCGCGCCGCCTTCCAGCGGGCGGTGAACAATGCCGAGATCTTCGACCCGCAGGGCGCGCGCGAAGCCGGCTTCCTCGACAAGGTGGTGCCAGCGGAACAACTGCATGAAACCGCCCTGGCAGTTGCCCGTGAACTGAAGAAGCTGAACATGCTGGCGCACAAGAACACCAAGCTGAAGGTGCGCAAGGCACTGCTGGAAGCGCTGGACGAGGCAATCCTGCAAGACCAGAACCACATGGGCTGATCGCCGAGCCTCCCCCTCTGTAGGAGCGGCTTCAGCCGCGATCACCCGCGCCGCGGGTGCCAGGCACCGCGATGACCGCATCGCGGCTGAAGCCGCTCCTACAAAGACCCGCCAGACACTCACCGAGTATTTGCCCCGGACAGTGCACACCCGTACACTGCGCCGCGACTGTCTGGTGTGAGTCGTTCCATGCTTTATATCTTGCGCATGCTCCTGCTGGCGCTGCATTTCCTGCTGGTTGGCGTGCTGGGCCTGCTGATCGGCCTGCTACGCCCCTTCAACCCGGATAACAGCCGCGTGTTCGCCCGCCTTTATAGCGTGCCGGCCGCCTGGTTCATGCGCATCCGGGTAAAGGCCGAAGTCGGCCCGTTGTGGGACCAGCCGCCCGGTTGCGTGATCATCGCCAACCATCAATCCAACTACGACCTGTTCATCCTGGGTCAGGTAGTGCCTCGGCGTACCGTCGCCATCGGCAAGAAGAGCCTGGGCTGGATCCCGCTGTTCGGCCAGTTGTTCTGGCTCGGTGGCAATGTACTGGTCGATCGCAAGAACGCCTACCAGGCGCGCAAAGCCCTGCAGGCGACCACGCGCACCTTGCGCGACGACACCTCGATCTGGATCTTCCCGGAAGGCACGCGCAACCCTGGTGAGCAATTGCTGGCGTTCAAGAAAGGCGCGTTCCACATGGCCATCGAAGCCGGCGTGCCGATCGTGCCGGTGTGCGTCAGCCGCTACACAAAGCGCCTGGGCCTGAACAGCTGGCGCCAACGCACGGTGATCATCCGCTCGTTGGCCCCCATCGCCACTGCTGGCCTCACCTCGCAGGACATCCCCGCACTGATCGAACAATGCCGCACCCAGATGCAGCACTGCATCGACCACATGGAACACGAACTCTCCGTGTAGGTACGCAATTCTTCACGCCCCACAGGTTGCCCCGGGCCGCCTTACAGCCCAAGCTGTCACGGTGTTCAACCGAATAAGCGGACAACCATGGGTCGAGTCGTCGCGTCGGCGGTGTACAGCGCCGGCAGGAAGGTCACCAACATCAGCCTCGACGAAGGCGCCGAGTGGGCCCGCAAGCCCGGGCACTTCGTCTGGATCGGCCTGGAAGAGCCCAACGCCGAGGAACTGGCCAACCTGCAACGCCAGTTCGGCCTGCACGAACTGGCCATCGAGGATGCCCTGGAAAAACACAGCCGGCCCAAGCTCGAGACCTTCGGCGACGCGCTGTTCATCGTCACCTACTCGCCGGTGCGCCACGAAGGGAAGCTCGAATTCATCGAAACCCACATCTTCGCCGGCAACGGTTACATCATTACCTGCCGCAACGGCCACTCGAAGTCCTACGCCCTGGTGCGCCAACGCTGCGAGGCGCGCCCGCTGCTGCTGGAACACGGCGAAGACTTCGTGCTCTACGCCCTGCTCGACTTTGTCACCGAAAACTACCAACCGGTCAGCGAGGCGATCCATGGCGAGATCGAGGAGCTGGAGCAGAGCGTGCTCAGCAACTCGTTGAAGGAAGAGGACGTCCAGCGTCTGCACAGCCTGCGCCGGGATATCCTGCGCCTGCGCCGCTACGTGGCGCCGATGGTGGAGGTCAGCGAGGAGCTGCAGCGCCTGAGCTTCCCGTTCATCGACAAGAACATGCGCCCGTATTTTCGCGACGTGCAGATCCACGTCACACGGCAGATGGAAGACCTGGCCGGCATCCGCGATATCGCCAGCCAGACCATCGAGATCGGCATGCTGCTGGAGTCGTCACGCCAGAGCATCACTCAACGCAAGTTCGCCGCCTGGGCGGCGATCCTGGCGTTCCCCACGGCGATTGCCGGGATCTACGGGATGAACTTCCAGAACATGCCGGAGCTGGGCTGGCATTACGGTTACTTTGCCGTGCTTGGGGTAATTGGGCTTGGGTGTTCAGGGTTGTACTACAGCTTCAAGCGATCTGGTTGGCTTTAGCCCATTCGCCAGCAGCGCTGGCGATGCCCGGCACAGCCAGGCCAGAACACACCGCCGGCCCGACCATCACACTGTGCTATCGCCCGCCTTGGCCGGCTGCTGAATGAAGCGCAGCATCCATTCACCCACGAGATCGCCCTGGTGCTCGCTCGCCAGGCTGGCCACGGCTTTCTGGTAAACCTCCTCGCCCAGGAAGTCCTGACGCGCATCGAGCAACGCGCGCGAATAGTCGTGGACGAACTCTGGATGCCCCTGGAAGCACAGCACCTGGTCACGGATGTGGTAGGCGGCGTTCGGGCAGAAGTCACTGGAGGCAATCACCGTGGCGCCCTCGGGCACTTCGGTGACCTGGTCCTGATGGCTGATCAGCAGCTTCAGCTCGGTCACTTCCGGGTCCATCCACGGCGCATGGGCCGCCAGGCTGTAGCGATGGATCCCCACTCCCCAGCCCTTGTCGGCGCGCTCGGCCTTGCCGCCGAGGGTCAGCGCCAGCAATTGGTGGCCAAAACACACGCCCAGCAGTTTCTCGCCACGCTCATACAACTTGAGCAGGTAGACCTTGAGCGTCTGGATCCACGGGTCGCTGCCGAACGAGTCAGCCTTGCTTCCGGTCACCAGGTAAGCGTCGAAGACTGCGTCATCCGCGGGGTAGTCGCCGTTCATCACGTTGTACACATCGAACTCGGCGGCGACCGGCTGACGCGAGAACAGCTGCTCGAACATCCTTCCGTAGCCCTGGTACTGCGCAACCAGCTCCGGTCGCAGGACATCGGTTTCAAGGATGCAGATGCGTAACGACATAGGAATAGTCCTGAACGACATGTGTGTGGGAATTGCTGTAAAGACTGACGCGAAAGGCTCGTACAAGCAAGTAGGATGTCCAGACGAACGGTAGGCCCTGTAACCCTTGGTAACCCTGCCCGCGCACTCGTCTAGCCCCAGCGTGGCAGCGGTGTGGCCAGTGGCCTTACAACCAGTTGAAATCATCGATGAACCAGTTAGAACAAAGGGTTCTGAAACAGGGATGACGCGGGCCCTACTGTTGGTTGTATACCCAGACACAAGAGGCAAGCAGGCATGGCGCTTCATCGCGCCACTGCGATCGACCCGACGCGCGACAGGGAAGCCAAGGGTTATTCAGGAATAACAACAAGAAGGCGGTCCGCCATGTTCAGACAATCGAAAGTACGCCAAGCAGGGCTCATTCTCTTCGCCACCACACTGCTGCTGATCTTGCCGAACCTCACCCGGCTGTTCGGTTGAACAGCGCTGTGGCCATTAATGGCAATGCGCAGGTAACCTGCCGACCTTGATGGTTGGAGATTGCCCATGCGCGCGTGCCTCACCCTGATCTGCCTGCTGCTTGCCCTGCCTTCATGGGCGGCGCAGCTGACCCTGGAACTGGGAAGCGCCAGCCGCCACTGGCAAAGCGAACAGTTGCTCGGCCACCCCCAGGCCCGGGATATCACCATCGAGCAGGACGTCACCTACAAGCGCACCCTGCATTACCGCGCCGTGCCGCTGGCCGCGCTGCTTGAAGGGGTAGAACCGGGTGATCACCTCCAGGCCATCGCGCTGGACGGATTCGCCGCCGAGATGCCGGCCGCCACATTGCTGCAACCAGGCCCGGCGCAGGCGTGGCTGGCCATCGAGGATCCTGCCCACCCCTGGCCTTCGATCGGCACGGGGAAACCGAGCGCGGGGCCTTTCTATCTGGTCTGGACCCAACCTCAGGCCAGCGGCATACGCCCGGAGCAGTGGCCGTTCCAGATCAGCACGATTCGCCGCCTGGCAGCGGTCGAGGCACGTTTTCCCGCCTTGCTGCCCGATCCGGCCCTGCCCCTGGACGACCCCGCGCGCCAGGGTTTTGCCTTGTTCCAGCAGAACTGCCTGGCCTGTCATCGCTTCAATGGCGCGGGCGACGCGCAACTGGGGCCAGACCTGAATCTGCCGCACAATCCCACCGAGTACTTCCAGCCGGCATTCCTGCGCCAGTACATTCGTGACCCCCAGAGCCTTCGGCGCTGGCCACAGGCGAAGATGCCGGGCTTCTCGACCCAGGTGCTCAGCGAGCAGGAGCTCGACGCGGTACTGGCTTATCTGAAGCATATGGCTGGGCGCAAGACCGCCAACTAGTGCGCGGCCCTGTTCGCCGGCAAAGCCGGCGGCTCCTACAGGTACGTATGCAAGCACGTCAGGCGATCGGCCGCTCCTGCTTGACACCCCAGCCTTCGACCTCGCCACCGAACGGCGAAATGGCACGTTCGAAGGATTGTTCGAAGGCGCCGATGCCTCCGTGAGTGGCATACATGACCTTGCTCAGTTCCAGATGCCAGGCGCCATCGTCACGCTCGCGAACCTGGGCATTGATGGACTCGCCGCGAAACGCTCCGGCCGCGCGTCGTGCGCCCGCCTCGTCTGGGAAAACGGCATAGAATTCGATGGGGTGGATGCGGGTGAAATCGAAACCGCCAGCTTTCATCTGGCGCAGGACACTGCTGCTGATGTCTTCGTTCTGGCTGCTCATGAAACGTCCTCCGGCAAAGCAATGGATAGACTTTCAGTGCACGACGCACCTGCCTGGCAACGGTGCCATGCCTGGCAATTAGAGCTGATGCAAGACGCGAATCGAACCGACACAGGCCCGCAGATTAGGCCGGTGCCTCACTCCAGCGTAGTGCCTGTGCAGGCACCACGCCAGAAGCCTGCTTTCAGGGGACTTCACGGATGGCGGTGATGACGACGCCGTTCTGCTCCTTGAGCCAACGCGCCGTGGGTGAATGGGTACGGCCCTGGAAGTCGTTGAGGTCCAGCTCGTCCATGACCGGGAACAGATGCGAACGTATCGCGCGCGCGGCGTCTTCCTCGCTGGGGCACTGCTCGGCATTGAGCAGCAGCGACGTCGGCTCGCCTTTCTGGTCGGCAAAGATGACTTCCCACTCTTTCATCGATTGGTCCTCGCTAAACGCGCAATGTTCAGTGATACCCGTAATAGCTGACCGCCATACAGGCTCGTCGTTCAGGGGTTCAGACCGGCAACGCAAAAAAAAGCCCGCCGATGACGGCGGGCTTCCCTGGAGCGTATCACTTACTTCGGCGTGCCGTGCACCACACCGGCGGTGTTGTCCAGCAGGCTCTTGGTCGCGGTCTGGATGTACGCCTCGAGACGCTTGAGCATCTGCGGCTGCTCAGGGCTTTCGATCAGCTCGGCCTTGAACTCGCGGCCCAACTGGTAACGGTACATGCGCGGGGACATGTCCTTGGACTCGATCAGGATACGGTCACCCTGCACCAGGCCGACGATCTGCTCGCTGCCCGACGGCTTGATCATGCCCACGCCCTCGTCGCCCTCAGGCAGGTTGAGCAGGTCGCGGCCCCAGCACTGGTGACGGGTCTGGCCACCCAGGCGGCCCATGATGGTCGGCACGATGTCGACCTGGGTACCGACAGTGTGGTTCACCGCGCCGAACTTCTCCTGGATGCCCGGGGCGATCAGCAGCAGCGGCACGTTGAAGCGGCCCAGGTCCAGCTCGGTGACCTGCTGGTGGTTGCCGAAACCATGGTCACCGACGATGACGAACAGGGTTTCCTTGAAGTAAGGCTCCTTGCGCGCCTTCTCGAAGAACTGGCCCAGAGCCCAGTCGGAGTAGCGCATGGCGGTCAGGTGCTCGTCCAGACGCCCCTGGCCGGTGACCTTCTCGACCGGCAGGTTGCTCGGCAGCGCATACGGCGTGTGGTTGGACAGCGTCTGCAGCAGGGCGTAGATCGGCTTCTTGCCGTCATGCTTGGCCAGTTCTTCGTTGCCGCGGTCGAACATGTCCTGGTCGGACACGCCCCAGGTCGGGTCGGAGAACACCGGGTTGACGAAGTCGTTGCGGCCGATGAAGGTGGTCATGCCCTGGTTGCCGAAGAACCCGGACTGGTTGTCCCAGGCGAAGTCGCCGTTGTAGACATACACATCGTCATAGTCGCGGGCGCTGAGCAGGGCCGGCAGGCCGGACAGCTTGTGGCCCCCCTCCGGGGTCTGCATCAGGTACTCGAAGCCCGGCAGGTTGGGGAAGCAGGCCATGGTGGCGAACATGCCCTGATGCGTGTGGGTGCCGTTGGAGAAGAAGCGGTCGAACAACAGACCCTCCTTGGCCAGCTTGTCGAAATACGGGGTGATGTTGTTCGGGCTGCCCAGGGCGCCCACCGAGTGGCCGGCGAAGCTCTCCATGAGGATCACCACGACGTTCTTGATCGGCAGCGTGCGGTCCTGCGGCGGCACGAAATCGCGGCGGATCGCGGCTTCGTCCGCGTCGACCAAGGTGTCGTGGGCGGTCAGCAACTGCTCGCGCACGCTCTGGGTGGCCTCATCCTGCTTGAGCACCGGCTTCCAGATATTGGCGCGGTCCTCGCCATAGCGGCTCTTGGCGGCGTCGATCAGCGTCAGCGTGCCGTTCAGGCCCAGCTGGTTGACGAAGTTCGAGTCCGTGGTGAAGGCATCGCCCCAACGCATCGGCGGGCCCTGGCGCAGGGTGCCGCGGGCGGCGATCACTGCCACCAGGAGGATCACCATGAACACGGCCAGGCGGCCGTACCACGGTGCGACCGAGCGACGGCCAGAGGCCTGGACGGAATCACCCGCGCCACGGGTCAGGCGGTCGATGCCCTTGAACAGCAAGCTCAGCAGCCAAGTACCGAACAGCCACGCCAGCAGGTAGCGGACCACCGGGAAGCCGTACCAGAGCATGCTCATGACGGTCTTGGGGTCTTCCTGGATGTACTGGAACACCAGGCCGTTGAGGCGCTGGTGGAACTCGCGGTAGAAGTCCATCTCCATCAGGCCGAGGAACATCACCACGCTCGCGGCGATGGTCAGCCAGAAGCGCAACAGCCCACGCCGGGCCATCAGCCAGGGGCTGAGCAAGGCCAGCAGCAGCGGGATGCTGATGTACACCACCACCCGCAGGTCGAAACGCAGGCCGTTGAAGAAGCCTTCGGCGACGGTCGAGTAAGGGGTGTCGCCGATCATGTCGCTGTTGTAGACCAGCAGCGCCAGGCGCACCAGGCTGAGCATCAGCATGATCACCAGGCCGCTGAGCAGCGTGTAGGCCAGGTGGGATTTCAGGGTTGGCGAGAACGAGCCTCGCACGCCCTGTTGCTTCAAGGCGTCCGTGTTAGCCATGAATGGAGAGGTCCTAGGATTGCGGTTTGCGGGAAGGCGACAATCGCCGACAGCCAGGCGGTCCGACCATTACCGTGGCCACGGACCAAGGCCGCATTGTGCGGCGCGAATTCTCAAAAATCGAGTGTGAAAATTTTGTCGAAGCACCGGCCATGGCCGTCAGCGCATCTATATCCGAATGTTGCCCCGCGGCCCGGCGATCGCCCAGATGATCAGCCCTACCACTGGCAGCAACACGATCAACAGGATCCACAGCACCTTGATCCCCACTTCGGCGCTGCTCTTGATGACATTGAGAATCGCCCAGATGTCCAGGGCCAGGATGATCAGGCCAACCAGGCCATTGAAGGTCGAACCCATGGCGCCGCCCCCACTAGATGACAGTGTTGCAGAGCATAGCTGGCTATGGCGCCGATAGAAGGGAATCCTTGGCCGACCACGCCGGTCACTGGATAGACTGCCATCATCCACCGTCCCGAGGTCCACATGCCCCCAGCCAATACCCAACTCTCGATGATCGGCGCCTGGCGGCAACAGGCGAGCGACACCCCCTGGCTCAGCGCCGGCCTGCTGCTGAGCCTGCTCGCCATACTCGCCTTGCTGACGGCGAGCGTCTGGAATGCCATCAACGGCGACCACGCCGACAACCTTCACCTGGCATTGCTCGGAGGCCTGTCTGGCTTCGGCGCCACCGCCCTCGGCGCGGTACTGGCGGTGGTCCTGCGCGATGTCAGCGCACGCAGCCAGGATGTGATGCTGGGTTTCGCCGCCGGGATGATGCTCGCGGCCAGCTCGTTCTCGCTGATTCTGCCTGGCCTGGATGCCGCCCGGGAAATCACCGGCAACGGCCCGGCCGCGGCCTTTACCGTAGTGCTGGGGATGGGGCTGGGCGTGCTGCTGATGCTCGGGCTCGACCGTTTCACCCCGCACGAGCATGAAAGCACCGGGCCCTGCGGGCCGGAAGCCGAACGGATCAGCCGGGTCTGGCTGTTCGTGCTGGCCATCACCCTGCACAACCTGCCTGAAGGCATGGCCATCGGCGTGAGCTTCGCCAACGGCGACCTGAACATCGGCCTGCCGTTGACCAGCGCCATCGCCATCCAGGACATCCCCGAAGGGCTGGCCGTGGCCCTGGCCTTGCGCGCCACGGGGCTGTCGAACTTCAAGGCGGCGCTGGTGGCAATCGGTTCCGGGTTGATGGAGCCCTTGGGGGCGGTCATCGGCCTGGGGATTTCCACCGGCTTCGCCCTGGCCTACCCGATCAGCATGGGGCTGGCGGCGGGGGCGATGATCTTCGTGGTGTCCCACGAAGTGATCCCGGAAACCCACCGCAACGGCCACCAGACGGCGGCGACCCTGGGCTTGATGGGCGGGTTCGCGGTGATGATGTTCCTTGATACCGCGTTAGGGTAGGACGGCCCTGGCACGACCTCTGCAGGAGCGGCTTCAGCCGCGATCACCCGCGAGGCGGGTGCCAGGCACAGGCACCGCGATGCCCGCATCGCGGCTGAAGCCACTCCTACACGTGCACTGCAACACGCAGCGCTTCCAGCGCCGGCTCCACCTTGATCCCCACCGCCGCGCCCAGCTCCAGCACCCGCGCCAGGTCGTTCTGCCCCACCATCACCATCTGCAACTCGTCATCGAGCAACTGGCTGAAGTTCAACAGCACATAGCCGCCGGCTTCCTTGTTCAGCGCGCCCATCTGCACCTGGATGCGATTGAGCGCGGTCAGCGGCTCGGTGCGCGCCAACTGTTTGGGCTTGAGGGTGAACGGCACGCTCTTGTCGAACGAGTCGCTGATCTGCTGGAACAGGTCCTGGTAAGTGTCGGCCTGGAACACCACGGTATCGGGCAGGCTGCCGAGCACCACCCATTCGCCCAGCGGAATCGGGAAGGTGTCGTCGTAGTTGATGTCCGGGTTGGCGGCGAGGAAGGCGGCGGGGTCGGCATAGGCCTGGGCGGCCTCGTCGGCGATGCGCTCGATGACGTCATCGGGCATGCAGCCGGCGCCGATGAGGCTGATGAATTCGAGCAACTGGTCTTTCATTGGGGGCCCTGCGGATTGGCGTAAAGGCGCCAAGGATAGCCGCAAATGCCCCCGGGGGGTTAGCCAAGCAGCGCCTCGAGACGCGCTGCGGTATCCATCGCGCCCATGCTCCGCGCCGCAATCAGCGCCGTGATGCCTGCGGCATCGCGGTGCGCCGGATCGGCACCCTGGGCCAGCAGGTGATCGAGGATCTCCAGGCGATTGAACATGGCCGCCAGCATCAGCGCGGTTCGGCCGTCAGCGGCGGCGGCATCCACCGGCACGCCCTGCGCCAGCAGCAGGCGGATCATCGCCAGGTCGCCCTTGAACGCTGCGCCGGCAATGGGCAACTGACCGTTGCGATTGGCGATCAGCGGGTCGGCGCCATGGGCCAGCAACACCCGAACCGCCTCTTCATGACCGTGATAACTGGCCAGCATCAGCAAGGTATCCCCCTTGTGATTGCGCAAGTTGGCCGGAAGGCCACTGGCGAGCAGGCGCTCAAGCATGGGCGCATCACCGCGACGGGCGCACTCGAAGACTTCTTCGGCGAAGGCGGCGGTCGCTTCGGCGGACTGTTGGTCGGACATCGGGAACCTCCTGGCAATTTCGTGGGGCCAAGTGTTGGCCAGGCACCCTCCAGGGTCAAAACGTCAGATTCTATGGGGCAGAGAGAACAAACCTATTACCGTGCAAATTGCACTGTGCAAAATGCACGACCTTGCAAAATGCAAATAGCTCGATGTCAATAATACACATAACTTATTGTTTTATAAGGATTTTATAAAAACCGAAAGACTGGCACGCTCACTGCAAATCCCAACTCACGTCTGCCAGTACAACAGTCAGGAGTTGCCATGGACCTCATTCAGGAAAAATTCACGTCGGTGTTCTCTGCCTACCAGGTCGCCACCCAGTCACGGCCAGACGGCGGCATCTTGCTGACCTTGCGCGCCGCCGACGGCGTGGTGACCCGCCGCGTGCTGTCGTACGCACAATTGCACAGCGCCGAACAGCTGTCCTGGGCCATCAGCGCCATCCGCCGCGACCTGGCCGAACAGGCCTGCGACCTGCCGGTAATCTCGAGGCTGCAAAGCCAGCAGCGCTTCGCCCTGCCGACCTATCGCTGATCGCTCAGCGCTCGTCGAGCCCCGGGAACTGCCGGGCACCGGCATCACCGGTGAACCGCGGCTGCATGCCCTGCGTGCTGTCGAACAGGCGCAACGCCAGGCAGAACGGGGCATCGCCCAGGTCCAACCAGCGCCGTGCCCTTGCTGGAATCACCAGTACATCGTCCTTCTCGCACAACACAGCATGGACGAAGTCGCCCAGGCGCAACGTAACCTGGGCCCGCCCGCTGATCACCGCGAACACTTCCTCGGCATCATGCACATGCTCATCGCGCAGGTCGTCCAGGGCCGGATCGACACCTTCGCGGCTGAGCACGGCGAATGCGGCACTGCCGTGGGCCGTCATCAATTGATCGAGGGGCTCGCGGCAGGCATCCAGGACCTCACCTTCGCTGCTGCCGGGGCGCAGTCGCGCGCCCGATTGCCAGCGACCGAAACGCACGCCCTGTTCGGCCAGGGTCGCGGCGATATCGTCGTGGTGGGTCAGCACCTTGTTCGGCAGTTCCGGGCTGGACGGGTCGAAAACACTGAGGATGCTCATCAGGGGTCGTTCCTGCTTTCTTTCATACGGAGGGCAATGATAACGGCTGCGGCCAGTGCCGCGACGCTGGCCATACCAAAGGTGAAGTGCGGGCCCAGCAGTTTCCAGCTGTAGCCTGAATACAGGGCGCCCAACGCACCACCGGTGCCGGACAGCGCAGCGTACAGCGCCTGCCCCTGGCCCTGCTGACGCGCACCGAAACTGGCCTGGACGAATGCGATGCTGGCGGCGTGGAAACAACCGAACGTGGCGGCATGCAGGACCTGGGCGAACACCAGCACCGCCGGGATCTCGGCCAGGTTGCCCAGCAACAGCCAGCGCACGGCGGCCAGCAGGAAGCTCGCCAGCAGTACCCGGCGTACCGAAACCCGCGCGAAGATCCGGCTCATCACCATGAACACCAGCACTTCGGCCACCACCCCCAGCGCCCACAGCAGGCCGATGGCGCCACGGCTGTAGCCCAGGTGCTCCAGGTGCAGGGTGAGGAAGGTGTAGTAAGGACCGTGGCTGAGCTGCATCAGCGCCACGCAAATATAGAAGGCAACCACGCCGGGGGCCGCCAGTTGCCTGAGGAAGCCCCCTGCCCTACCCCGGTCGGCCTGCTCCACCGGCTGGGCATTGGGCACCCACAGGCTGGCGACCACGATGCCCGCCATGATGGTCACCAGCGCCACCGGATAGATGTCCAGGCTCAGCCATTCGAACAGGCGGCCCAGCCCGACCACGGTGAGGATGAAGCCGATCGAGCCCCACAGGCGCACCTGACTGTAGCGTGAAGTCTGGCCATGCAGGTGGGCCAGGGTGATGACTTCGAACTGTGGCAGCACCGCGTGCCAGAAGAATGCGTGCAGCGCCATGACCAGCGCCAGCCAGGCGTAGCTCTTGGCGAAGAAGATCAGCGAGAAGGTCGCCAGCGTGGAAAGCGCACCAAGGCGCACGATCAGCAGGCGCTGGCCCGTGCGATCACCCAGCCAGCCCCAGAGATTGGGGGCCAGGCAGCGCATCAGCATGGGGATGGCCACCAGCTCGCCGATGCGTGCCGGCGAGAAGCCCAAGTGGTCGAAATAGAGGGCCAGGAACGGCGCGGTGGCACCGAGCAGGGCGAAGTAGCAGAGGTAGAAGCTGGACAGGCGCCAGTAGGGGATGGGGGGCATCAGAGCGTCCGGTCTACAGGTTCCGACCCAATCGCGGGGCAAGCCCGCTCCCACGATGTGAGCCTCGTGGGAGCGGGCTTGCCCCGCGATTGGGCCGAAAAGCTCAGAGCTGGCCCAGGACCGGGGTGTTCACCTTGACTTGGGCATTCTGTGCACGATGACGCAACAGGTGATCCATCAGCACGATAGCCATCATCGCCTCGGCGATTGGTGTGGCGCGGATGCCGACGCAAGGGTCGTGACGGCCCTTGGTGATCACCTCGACCGGATTGCCGTCGATGTCGATCGAGCGGCCGGGCGTGGTGATGCTCGAAGTAGGCTTGAGCGCCAGATGGGCGACGATCGGCTGGCCCGAGGAGATGCCGCCGAGAATGCCGCCGGCGTTGTTGCTGAGAAAGCCTTCGGGGGTCAGTTCGTCACGGTGCTCGGTACCACGCTGGGCGACACTGGCGAAACCGGCGCCGATCTCCACGCCCTTGACCGCGTTGATGCTCATCAGCGCGTGGGCCAGCTCGGCGTCGAGGCGGTCGAAGATCGGCTCGCCCAGGCCCGGCATCACGCCTTCGGCGACCACGGTGATCTTCGCGCCCACCGAATCCTGGTCACGGCGCAGCTGGTCCATGTACGCCTCCAGCTCCGGCACCTTGTCCGGGTCGGGGCTGAAGAAGGCGTTCTGCTCCACCGAGTCCCAGGTCTTGAACGGGATCTCGATCGGGCCGAGCTGGCTCATGTAGCCGCGCACACGAATGCCCTGGGTGGCGAGAAACTTCTTGGCGATAGCGCCGGCAGCCACACGCATGGCAGTCTCGCGCGCCGAGCTGCGGCCACCGCCACGGTAGTCGCGCAGGCCGTACTTGTGGTGGTAGGTGTAGTCGGCATGGGCCGGGCGGAACAGGTCCTTGATCGCCGAGTAGTCCTTGGATTTCTGGTCGGTGTTGCGGATCAGCAGGCCGATCGAGCAACCGGTGGTGCGGCCCTCGAACACCCCGGAGAGGATCTCCACCTCGTCCGGTTCCTGGCGTTGAGTCGTGTGCCGGCTGGTACCGGGCTTGCGCCGGTCGAGGTCGTGCTGCAGGTCGGCGAGCGAGATCTCGAGGCCCGGCGGGCACCCATCGACAATGGCGACCAACGCCGGCCCATGGCTTTCGCCAGCGGTGGTGACAGTGAACAGCTTGCCGTAGGTATTGCCGGACATGGACGCTCCGCGAGATCAGCCTGAAGTGAACGAAAGCGGCCAGTATACGGAAAACACCAGGGTAATGGTGGCCCGTGCTGACCTCAATGCAGAAGCCGGCTTTGCCGGTGAATGGGCAGCGAACCTTCCGCAAACCCCAAGGTCGAAACCAGACCTCCCCAGATAGTGCCCGTTGATGAAGTCGCGCCTCGCCGCCCTCCTCCTGCTGCTTTGCACTGGTCTAGCCCAGGCCGCCCCCACCGTGCTGCAACGCCCTATCGACCTGGACACCGGCCAGGGGGTGCTGCACGGCAGCCTGCTGCTGCCGCAGCAGGACACCCCGCCCCCGGTGGTGCTGATCATCGCCGGCTCCGGCCCCACCGACCGCGACGGCAACAATCCGGCCTCCGGGCGCATTGACAACCTCAAGCGCCTGGCCCTGCTGCTGGCCGGCGAGCACATCGCCAGCGTGCGCTACGACAAGCGCGGCGTGGCCGCCAGCCAACCGGCCACACCCGACGAACGCGACCTCAGCGTCGAACGCTACGTGGCCGACGTCGTCGCCTGGGGCCAGGCATTGCGCCATGACCCTCGCTTTGGCCCGTTGATCCTGATCGGCCATAGCGAAGGCGCACTGATCGCCAGCCTGGCCGCCGAGCAGGCCGGCGCCAGCGCGGTGATCACCCTGGCCGGCAGTGGCCGCCCAGTGGCGCAGGTGTTGCGCGAGCAACTGGCCCAACGCCTGCCCCCTGCGCAATTGAACGCCGCCATGGCGCTGATCGACAGGTTGCAGGCGGGGCAGACCAGCCTGGACGTGCCGGCACCCCTGCGCCAGGTGTTCCGCCCCAGCGTGCAGCCGTACCTGATCTCGCTGCTGCGCCAGGACCCGGCGGCAGCCTTCGCCCACCTCCAGGTGCCCGCGCTGATCGTCCAGGGGCGCAATGACGTGCAGGTCGAAGTGGCCGACGCCGAACGCCTCAAGGCCGCCAAGCCCGACGCCGAGCTGGCGCTGATCGACGGCATGAACCACGTGCTGCGCATCAGCCCCCGGGACATCCGCCAGCAACGCGACAGCTACCTCAACCCGGAACTGCCCCTGGCGCGCGAGCTGGGTGAACGGATCGTCGCCTTCATCCACCAGTTGCCACCGACCTGAGGGTTCGATCACCGACAATACTCAGGTCTTGGCCCGAGCTGCCGATAATGCAGCTATGAAGGTCGTGATCGCGGCGCCGAGGCCCGCTGAACACCTGGCCGCCGTGCACTTGAGGATTGTCCCGATGACCGATGCCCCCGCCGCCGAGGCGACAGAAGAACAAGCCCCGGAGAGCGCCCCCCAGCCCTGGGCGGACCTTGCCGCCGAACACTTCCAGCTGCTGCGCCTGGCGCCGCTGCCGACCGACCGCAACAGCGGCGCGCGGCCTCTGCGCTTCGTCCAGTTCGGCTATGCCGAGCGTCACGACAAAGCCCATAGCCTGTTGCGCATGGAAATCCGCCTGCCCGGGCAGAAAGTGCGCAAGGAACAGAACCAGCTGGACATCCGCGTCGACCACGAACAGCGCCTGGTGCGCATCGGCAGCGACAGTGGCCTGCAACTCGAACCGCTGAACCGCGGCCTGGGCCGCTACCTGCTGGCCCAGGCGGTGCAGTGGTTGCAGCAACGTTGCTCGCACTACCGGGTCGAAGGCATGAACCTGCCGAACAAGGATGCGCTCAACGAGGATACTCGCCTGCGCCGCGACCACGTGCTGGCCAGCGTCGGCCTGGCCGTGGAATACGCCGATGGCCAGTTGCTCAAGGGGCGCGTGGTGGAAACTGCGGTGGGCCAGCTCAAGGGCGGCTGGAACACCGAGAAGGTCCAGCGCGTCGACATCATCGAGGCAGCCGGCATGCTGCAGCAGGCCGAGCAGAACCTGATGGAGAAGGAAGCCCAGTTGCGTGAACGTGACGAGCGCGTGGCCAAGTACCGTCGTGAGGACAGCGGCCTGCGGTTCACCATCACCTGCCTGGTGGCCTTCGCGGTCTTCCAGGCAGGGCTGCTGATCTGGATCGCCACCCGCTGATCCTTCGCCGGCAAGCCGGCCCCTACAGAAAATACTGCGTAGGAGCCGGCTTGCCGGCGAGAGGGCTGCAAGGCAGCCCCCTTCAATACACGCGAATTACACGCGCGAAGCAAACAAGGCCTGGTGCTGCCGGCACTGCTCGGCGGTCAGCATGAACACCCCATGGCCACCGCGTTCGAACTCCAGCCAGGCGAAGTCCACTTCCGGGTACAACGCCTCTACATGCACCTGGCTGTTGCCTACCTCGACGATCAGCAAGCCCTTCTCGGTCAGGTGATCGGCCGCTTCGGCCAGCATCCGCCGCACCAGGTCCAGGCCATCGTCGCCACAGGCCAGGCCCAGTTCGGGCTCATGGTGGTACTCGGCCGGCATGTCGTCGAAATCCTCGGCGTCGACATACGGCGGGTTGGACAGGATCAGGTCGAAACGCTGCCCCGGCAAGCCGCCAAAACCATCGCCCTGCACGGTATAGACACGTTGTTCCAGGCCATGGCGCTCGATGTTCTGGTTGGCCACTTCCAACGCATCGAAGGACAGGTCGGCCAGCACCACCTCGGCGTCCTGGAACACATCGGCGGCGACGATGCCGATGCAACCGGAACCGGTGCACAGGTCGAGGATGCGCGCCGGCTCCGCCGCCAGCCACGGCTCGAAACGCTTTTCGATCAACTCGCCAATGGGGGAGCGAGGCACCAGCACGCGTTCGTCGACGATGAACGACATGCCGCAGAACCACGCCTCGCCCAGCAGGTAGGCGGTGGGCACGCGCTCTTCGATGCGGCGCTTGAGCAGGTGCTGCAGGCGTACCCGCTCATCGTCCTCCAGTTGGCAGTCCAGGTAGCTGTCGGCCACCTCCCACGGCAGGTGCACCGAACCGAGCACCAGCAGGCGGGCCTCGTCCCAGGCATTGTCGGCGCCGTGGCCGAAGAACAGCTCGTGCTCATGGAAGCGGCTGACCGCCCAGCGGATATGGTCGCGCAGGGTGCGCAGGCGGGATGTGATCACGGGGTACTCCTTTTCAGACAGGACAAAAGTCTAACAGCCCACACCACACATTTGTTTTCTCCGATGGCCGAATGGATAGCCCCAGGCCAGTAACCATGCCGCCTGCAATGTCAACCATTCACATTGACGCCAAGGCGAGGGAGAATAGGTATACAAAAGCCCTATCCAAGGAGCCCTTGATGTCCTCCGTTCCAACCACGATGTTCCGCCTCACTGGCCGCGACTACCCGCCGGCCAAGCTGGGCCAAGCCAGCCTGATCGTCATCGATGCGCAAAAGGAGTACCTGAGCGGTCCGCTGGCGCTGTCGGGCATGGACGAGGCCGTGGCGAACATCGCCAGGTTGCTCGACGCCGCCCGCAAGGCCAACCGCCCGATCATCCACGTCCGCCACCTCGGTACCGTCGGCGGTCGCTTCGACCCGCAGGGCCCGGGGGGTGAGTTCATCCCCGGCCTGGAGCCACTGGAGGGCGAAGTCGTCATCGAAAAACGCATGCCCAATGCGTTCAAGAACACCAAGCTGCACGAGACGCTGCAGGCGTTCGGCCCGCTTGACCTGATCGTCTGCGGCTTCATGAGCCACTCGAGCGTCAGCACCACCGTGCGCCGTGCCAAGGACTATGGTTATCGCTGCACCCTGGTGGAAGATGCCTCGGCGACCCGTGACCTTGCTCTGAAGGATACGGTGATTCCCGCCGCACAGATCCACCAGTGCGAAATGGCCGTGATGGCCGACAACTTCGCCTGCGTCGCCCCCACCGCCAGCCTGGTCTGACCGAGACCGTCCGGCGGACGGGCGGAACCCAAGGACAGCCCGCAGGTCGAAATCCGGATCAGCGTTACAAGATCCAGAGGACTTCGAATGAAGCTCAAAGGCCGTTTCGATGCCAAGCGCCTGCGCCAGCGCGAACCGAGCAACTGGGGCGCCCGCCTGGGCGCCGCCTTCTCGGTGCTGCTCGCGACGCTGGGCATCCTCCTCGCCATGGCCGGCGTCGCCGGCCTGCTGGGCAACTACCCCGCCCTCGCCGAACTCAACGCCAACCAGCCGCTGGCGGCGACGCTCGCGGTGGTCGGCATCGTGCTGCTGTACTTCGGTGTACGCGGCTGGCGACGCAGCCGCATTCGCCTACGCCGCGGGCACGGGTTGAATCTTGCGCCTCACCTGATGAAGAAACACGACTGACCTGTCGAGCATCAGGGCCCTCTGTAGGAGCGGCTTTAGCCGCGATGCAGACACCGCAGTATCTTTCACCCGCTTTGCGGGTGATCGCGGCTAAAGCCGCTCCTACAGAGGCATGCCAACTCAATAGGTTGTGCTTGAACCCAAAGCTTCACTCCGACGCCCAGTCGCGTAAACTACGCCGCCCACGTGGAGGCACCATGCAAGACGACGATTTTTCCCTCTTCCGCAGCGAAGTGCGCGGGGTCAAGCCGATCCAGCACGATCGCGCCGAGGTCGGCAAACCCAAGGCCGACCGCAAGCAACTGGCCGGGCTGCGCCAGGCGGCGACCATTCGTAGCGACCAGCCACTGGTCGTCGACGGCCTTTCCGACCAGTTCGTCATCGACGTTGGTGCCGAAGACGAACTGATGTGGCGCCGCGACGGCGTGCAGGAGAGCCAGATCCGCAAGCTCAAGCTCGGCCAGATCGCCTTCGAGGGCAGCCTCGACCTGCACGGCATGAGCGTCGAGAAAGCGCGCGAAACCCTGTGGGACTTCATCGCCGAAGCCACCAAGCTCGAAGTGCGCTGCGTGCGCGTGACCCACGGCAAGGCCGCGCGCATCGATGGCAAGCGCCCGATGATCAAGAGCCACGTCAACACCTGGCTGCGCCAACACCCGCAGGTGCTCGGCTTCGCCTCCTGCCAGGCCCGCCACGGCGGCACCGGCGCGCTGTACGTCATGCTCAAGCGAACCATGCTCGAAGGCCGCGACGAATGACATCGCGCTTGCAGCGCCGTGCTTGGCGCCGTACCCTTCGTCTTTGCGAAATTTTCCACAGGTAGATCCATGTCCCTGGAACAGAACTACACCGAGATCCTCAGCCAGCTGGGCGAGGACGTCTCCCGCGAAGGCCTGCTCGACACGCCGAAACGGGCTGCGAAGGCCATGAAATACCTTTGCCGCGGTTATGAGCAGACCCTGGAAGAAGTGACCAACGGTGCGCTGTTCAGCTCCGACAACAGCGAAATGGTGCTGGTCCGCGACATCGAGCTGTACTCGATGTGCGAACACCACATGCTGCCGTTCATCGGCAAGGCCCATGTCGCCTACCTGCCCCAGGGCAAGGTGCTCGGCCTGTCGAAGGTTGCGCGGATCGTCGACATGTTCGCCCGTCGCCTGCAGATCCAGGAGAACCTCAGCCGCCAGATCGCCGAAGCCGTCCAGCAGGTGACCGGCGCCGCGGGCGTGGCCGTGGTCATCGAAGCCAAGCATATGTGCATGATGATGCGCGGCGTCGAAAAGCAGAACTCGACCATGCTCACCTCGGTGATGCTCGGCGAGTTCCGCGAGAACGCCTCCACCCGCAGCGAGTTCCTCAGCCTGATCAAGTGATCGGCCTGTGATCCGGAGCCGACCCACTGGGGTCGGCTTTTTCATTTCAGGAGTTGCCCATGATCGTCAAAGCCCTGCGGGTCGGCCTCGGCCAGCTCATCGTGTTCGCTGACTGGATCAGCCGCCCGGCCAAGAAAAAGCGCGATGCCGCGGCCCAGGCCGGTGTCGAGCAGGAGGCCAAAGGCCTCGCGCTGTACCAGTTCCATGCCTGCCCGTTCTGCGTCAAGACCCGCCGCACCCTGCACCGGCTCAATGTGCCGGTGACGCTGCGTGATGCGAAGAACGACCCGCAGCACCGTCAGGCGCTGCTCGAAGGCGGTGGCCGGGTGAAGGTGCCGTGCCTGCGCATCGAGGAAGGCGACAAGGTCACCTGGATGTACGAATCCAAGGATATCATCGCTTACCTGGACAAACGCTTCGCGGCAGTCTGATAGAAATTTTCAGCCCCTTTCGCGGGTAAACCCGCTCCCACAGATACGCCACCGGATCTGAAAACGGTGGCGCACCTGTGGGAGCGGGTTTACCCGCGAAGAGGCCGGTACAACTTCAATCAGCCAGCGGCACATGCCGCGGATGGCTGGCCACCCGCTCCAGCCAGGCTCTCACCGCCGGATAATCGGCCAGGTCGAACCCGCCTTGATGTGCCACATGGGTGTAGGCATACAACGCTACATCGGCAATCGAATACTGGTCCCCGACCAGGTATGGGGTCATCTGCAACTGCCGCTCCATCACCTTGAGCGCTTTGTACCCGCCCTTGTGCAGCTTGCGATACTCCTCGATGCGTTCGTCCGGCAGCCCCAGGTAGAACTGGATGAAACGCGCCACGGCAATATACGGCTCATGGCTGTACTGCTCGAAGAACTGCCACTGCAGCACTTGGGTACGCAGGCGCGGTTCGCTGGGCAGGAACTCGCTGCCGTCGGCCAGGAAGTTGAGAATCGCGTTGGACTCCCACAAGCAGGTGCCATCCTCCAGTTGCAGCACCGGCACCTTGCCGTTGGGGTTCATGGCCAGGAACTCGGGGGTCTCGGTTTCGCCCTTGAGAATATCCACCGAATGCCACTCATACGGGCGGTCAAGCAGGCTGAGCATCAGCTTGACCTTGTAGCAGTTGCCCGACTGGTAATCCCCATACACCTTGTACATCGCCCCTCCCCTTTCACGCAGTTGCCTATCCGAGGCCAATAGTTGGCGACTGTACGGTTAAATGCAATGGCTGCTGTATGGCAAGAAACGCCTCATGACGCGGTAGCCTGCAAAAAATGCTGACACCTGTACAAGGAATTACCCCATGACCGATGCCACCTCCGCGCGCCTGCGGCCGCTGGCGGACAGCTCCCCGTCGGCGGTGGTCGCCGGCTTCATCGCCATGCTCACCGGCTATACCAGCTCCCTGGTGCTGATGTTCCAGGCCGGCCAGGCGGCGGGGCTCACCAGTGCGCAGATCTCATCGTGGATCTGGGCACTGTCGATCGGCATGGCGGCGTGCAGCATCGGCCTGTCGCTGCGTTATCGCACCCCCATCACGGTGGCCTGGTCGACACCTGGCGCGGCGCTGCTGATCACCAGCCTGGGCGGTGTCAGCTACAGCGAGGCCATCGGCGCCTACATCACCTGCGCCGTGCTGGTGCTGATCTGTGGGCTGACCGGCAGCTTCGAGCGCCTGGTCAGGCGCATCCCCGCTTCGCTGGCCTCGGCATTGCTGGCCGGCATCCTGTTCAAGATCGGCAGCGAGATCTTCGTCGCCGCGCAGCACCGCACCCTGCTGGTGCTGGGCATGTTCTTCAGCTACCTGCTGGTCAAACGCCTGTCGCCACGCTATTGCGTGCTCGCCGCGCTGCTGGTCGGCACGGCGCTGTCCGGTGCCCTGGGGCTGCTGGACTTCAGCGGTTTCCAACTGGAAATCGCCACGCCGGTGTGGACCACCCCAAGCTTCTCGCTGGCGGCGACCATCAGCATCGGTATCCCGCTGTTCGTCGTGGCCATGACCTCGCAGAACATGCCAGGGATCGCCGTGCTGCGCGCCGACGGTTACCAGGTGCCCGCATCGCCCCTGATCTCGGCCACCGGATTCGCCTCGTTGCTGCTGGCACCGTTCGGCTCCCACGGCATCAATCTGGCGGCGATCAGCGCGGCGATCTGCACCGGCCCGCATGCCCATGAAGACCCGGCCAAGCGCTATACCGCGGCGGTCTGGTGCGGGATCTTCTATGGCGTGGCCGGCACCTTCGGCGCCACCCTGGCGGCGCTGTTCGGCGCGCTGCCCAAGGAGCTGGTGCTGTCGATCGCCGCGCTGGCTCTGTTCGGCTCGATCATGAACGGCCTGAGCGTGGCCATGGGCGAGGCCCGTGAACGCGAGGCGGCGCTGATCACGTTCATGGTGACGGCGTCGGGCTTCACCCTGTTCTCGATCGGGTCGGCGTTCTGGGGGATCGTCGCGGGGGTGTTGACCCTGCTGATCCTGAGCCCACGCAAAGGTTGAAACTGTCGTTCACCGGCAACCCGGCGCCTACCGGACACCTGTAGGAGCCGGCCTGCCGGCGAAGCGGGCTTTGCGGGCGTCACACGCGAAAATGCCCCACCATCCCCTTCAAGTCATCCCCCAGCCGGGCAAGCTCAACACTTGACCGGGCGTTGTCCTCCATGGCCAAGGCCGCCTGATCGGCACTGCCGCGAATCTGAGTGACACTGCGGCTGATCTCTTCGGCCACCGAGCTTTGCTGCTCGGCCGCCGCGGCAATCTGCTGGTTCATCTGCTGGATCAACGACACCGCCGCGGCAATGCTGCCCAGGGCACTCTCGGTCTGCAGCGCATCGGCCACCGCCAGGCGCACCAGCTCGGTGCTGCCGCGAATCTGCGCCACCGACTGCTGGGCGTTGCCGCGCAGGCTGGCCACCAGGCGCTCGATCTCCTCGGTGGATTGCTGGGTGCGTCGGGCCAAGGCCCGCACCTCGTCGGCCACCACGGCAAAGCCACGACCCTGCTCTCCCGCCCTGGCTGCTTCGATGGCGGCATTGAGCGCCAGCAGGTTGGTCTGCTCGGCGACACTCTTGATCACCTCCAGCACACCACCGATGGTGTGGATCTCGGCACTGAGGCTGTCGATGCCATTGCTGGCCGTTTCAGCCGCCGCCGCCAACTGCTCGATGCGCTGCATGCTCTGGCGCACCACCTGCTGCCCCGAGCCAACCTTGTCGTCGGCGGCCTGCGCGGCTTGCGCCGCCTGCTCGGCATTGCGTGCCACATCGTGCACCGTGGCGGTCATCTGCTGCATGGCGGTGGCCACCTGCTCGGTTTCGTCCTTCTGGCTGCCGACCTCACGATTGGTCTGCTCGGTGACCGCCGACAATGCCTGCGCGCTGCCGGCCAGTTGCTCGATCCCCTGCTGCAAGCCACTGACCACGCCGGACAAGCCTTCGGCCATCTGCTGCATCGCCTGCAACAGTTGCCCTACTTCATCCTTGCGCGGCAACTCGGCCTCGAAACCCAGTTCACCTGCGGCAATGCGCCGGGCCCGGGCGATCACTCGCCTGAGTGGCGCGACCACGGCACGGGTAATCAGCCAGGCCGCCAGCACCCCCACCAGTAACGCCAGGGCCGTGGCGAGCGCGATGGCCACGAGGTTGCGCGCCAACTCGCCCTGCATTGCCTGCTCCTGGGCCGCGTATGCCTGGTCGACCTGCGCCGTGGCCTGCTCGGCCCTGCCTTGCAACTGGGCCTTGATGCCCTGCTCCTGGCTCAACAGGTCGGTGTACTCGTTGAGCTTCTCGGAAAAACTGGCGATATGCCCGGCCACTTCGCCGAGCACACTCTGGTAACCCGCGTCGCTGACCGTCCCCTTGAGCTGCTCGACCAGGCTTGCTGCCTCGACCGTCTGGGCGATTCGCCCCTGGCCAGCCTCGACGCCTTTGCGGCTCTGGTCCAGGCGCACCCGGGCTTCGTCCATGGCCTGCAGCATCAACCGTGAGACCTGCCCCACCTGGCCCGCCTGCTCGAGAAATTCAGCCCCCTGCTGCCCCTGGGACTGCTTGAGGGTGTAGCTGCCGTCATCGGCCAGGCCCGCCTGAAGCACATCGAGGTTGTTGGCCACGCTGGAGACCGACCAACTGGCCATGTCCAGCGCCAGTTCCTTGGCCTGCACCGCCTGGACGAACTGGTCGAACGCCTGGCCGTAGGCGGACAGGTCTGCTTGCGCGGACGCCAGTGCAGGCACGGCCTGGGCTCGTTCCAGCAGGTTTTTCAACCCACCGCGCAAGGCCTCGGCCTCCTTGATGTCCGAACGCAGGGCAAAAGCTTGCTCATGCTGGCGCAGCCTCGACAGCTCGGCGTTGAACTGCGCCATCTGCCTAAGCCCGTCGAAGCGCTGGCCGATACTGCTCAGCGCGTACACGCCGATCACAGCCACCACCAGCGTCAGCAGCAGAACCAACGCGAAACCCAGGCCAAGCTTGCGGGCCATGCCCAGGTTGGCCAGTACACCGTGCCGGGTCGCCACCATCACCGTTCCCCCCTCGCGTTGCCGGACTGTTCCGAACTACAAGAGTGACAATGGCATCGACACCCTCACAAGAGCCGAACGAGGCAATGGTGTCAAATAGCTATGAACCTGTCGTTTTCAGATTGCTGAAGGTCGCCCGGCGTGCTGGAAGAAGGTCTGGGCGCGGACGTCCTGCCCATAGGCGACATTGATCCGCAGCCAGTCGCTTGCCCCCCCTTGCGGGTCGAAGGCACTGCCCGGCGTCAACAGCACGCCCTGCTCCAGCGCCAGTTGCTCCAGCTCGGCGAAATCGCGTCCAGGCGAGCGAGCCCAGACGAACATGCCGCCGAACGGTTCGCAGAACACCTCCCAACCACAGGCCTCCAACTGCCCAAGCGCCTTCGCCATGTGCTGTCCGAGGCGCACGCGCAGGCGCTGCACGCTTTTGCGGTAGCTGCCATTGGCAAGCATCTGCCCGACCACCTGCTCGGCGAAGCGTGAGGTGCCGATGCCGCTGACCATCTTCAGCTCGGCCAGGCGAGCCACCAGCGCCTCTTCGGCCACCACATAACCGACGCGCAATGAACAGCTGAGGGTCTTGGAAAAACTGCCCACATAGATAACCCGCTGATCACTGTCGAGCGTCGCCAGGCGCGTCGCCGCGCCATTCTGGAAGTCGGCGTAGAGATCGTCCTCGATGATCCGCACATCATGCTCGCGCGCCAGTTCCAGCAGGCGGTAGGCCACCTTGGGTGTCAGGCTGGAGCCTGTGGGGTTCTGGTACAGGCTGTTGGTGAACAGGCAGCGTGGCCGGTGTTCGGCCAGCAGGCGCTCGAGCGCCGGCAGGTCCGGCCCGGTGGCCGTGCGCGGCACTTCGAGCATTTTGACCTGATGCAGACGCAGCAGGTTATACAGGTTGTAATAGCCGGGACGCTCCACCAGCACGGTATCGCCGGGTGCCAGCAGGGTGCGTACCAACAGGTCGAGGGCATGGCTGGCCCCCTGGGTGGTCAGGATACGCTCAGGTGAAGCCGCAATGTCGAGCTTCGCCAAGCCCTTGTGCAACTGCAGGCGCAGGCTGGCGAGCCCCAACGGCGGGCAGTAGTCGAACAACGCCTCTGCCGCACCACGGCTTACCTGGCGCACCGCCTGGGCCAGCTCAGCCTCGGCGCGCCAGGCCACCGGCAGCCAGCCACACCCCAGCTTGAGCAACTCGTCGTGCCCTTCACGAAACTGCCGCCAACGACCGTCGATGCCCTCGCCCCAGGCCACCCCCACATCAGCCTGCAATCCCGGCTTGCGCTCCGCCACGAAAAAGCCCGTTCCGTGGCGCGCTTCCAGCCAACCGCTGGCGACCAGCCGATCGTAGGCCTCGATCACGCAGGACGCGCTCACCCCATGGTCCCGCGCAAGAGCACGGATCGAGGGTAGACGCGCGCCGGGACGCAAGCGCTGCTGCTCAATCCAAGCCTGCAATTGCCCGGTCAGTTGCTGGACCAACGGCGAAGGGTGAAGCCGGTCGAGTTCGAGGCGCATGGCAAGTGTTCGCTGTTTTCGGGCAAACAGTTAATCACAAATGCGCCGCGTGTGTGCCTTGTCGAAGAAAGGCCACGACCTCGAAGCTGCACCGGACACTCCTCCACGGATGCTTGCGATGCCCTCTCGTCATGCCCCGGCCTTGCTGGCCATTGCCCTTTGCCTGATCACCCTTGCGGTGAACCTCCAAGCCCCCCTGTACATCGCCTACGCCGACTTGTCCGGACGCGGCGCGGCCGCCACCGCCGTGGCCTTTTCCGGCTACGTGCTCGGCGTGCTGCCGGTATTACTGGCCCTCGGCGGCCTCGCCGACCGGGTCGGCCGACGCCCGCTGATACTCGTGGCTCTGGGGCTGTCGATGATTGCCACCCTGATCATGCTGCTGGCACCCGGCCTGGAGGCCTTGGGCGTGGCGCGCCTGTTCCTGGGGCTGGGCACCGGCCTGGCCTCGGCCACGGCCACCGCCTACATGGGCGAATTGATGGCGCCCGAGCGCAGCAGCCGCGCGGCCAACTGGGTCACCGCCAGCACCTCCCTGGGCTTCGGCCTGGGGGCGGCACTGACCAGCCTGTTCCTGTTGCACGGCCCCACCCTCACGCCTGGCAGCTTCCACCTGCAACTGGCACTGGCTGCAATTGCCCTGCTCCTGGTCTGGCGTCTGCCTGACCCTCGCCCGGCGCAGCGCGGCGTCATGCTGCGCCTGCCCTACTATCCCACAGGGAGCCTGGCCTACGGCTTTGCGATCCTGCTGGCCTGGGCCTGTGTCGGCCTGGTCATCGCCCTGCTGCCGGGTATCCTGCGCGCGCATGGCCTGAGCGCCTGGTCGGGTTTCTCGACGTTCTGCGTGATCAGCTGCGGCCTGTTGTTCCAGCCCATCGCCCGCCGCCTTTCCAGCACTCGGGCGACGCTGTTGGGGTTGTCGATCCTGCCATGCAGCTATGGATTGTTAGCCTGGGGCGCGGCAAGCGGCAACCTGGCCGGCGTATTGATCGGTGCGATCACCGCCAGCAGCGCTTGCTACGGCTTCATCTACCTGGGCGGACTGGCTGCGGTTAATCAACTGGCAGGCCAGGAGAAGACCCGCGCCAGCGCCGGGTTCTTTCTGCTGGCCTACCTGGGCTTCAGCCTGCCAGTGATCCTCACGGGCCTGCTGAGCGACCACCTGGGGGCCAACAGCGCTTTGCTACTGTTTGGCGTCGGCCTGGTAAGCGGCTGCCTGCTGGTTGCCCTGCAACTCCATAAAAGCTTGCGCATGCCACGGCAACAGCAGGCCTGAACTCAGATGGCCAATGCCCCGCCATCGACCGTCAAGCTATGCCCGGTCGTAAACGCCGCGCCATCGCTGCATAGGTAGAGCACTGCACTGGCGATCTCCTCGACCTTGCCGATGCGCCCGACCGGGTGCATCGCTGCGGCGAACTCGGCCTTGCGCGGGTCTGCTTCATAGGCGCGACGGAACATGTCGGTGTCGATGACCGCCGGGCATACCGCGTTGACCCTGATGCCCTTCTTGGCGTACTCGATGGCAGCCGACTTGGTCAGGCCAATCACTGCATGCTTGGAGGCCGCATAGATGCTCATCTTCGGCGCCGCCGACAACCCCGCCACCGACGCGGTGTTGACGATCGCTCCACCACCTTGGGCCAGCAACAGGGGCAACTGGTACTTCATGCACAGCCAGACGCCCTTGACGTTGACCCCCATGATCGCGTCGAACTCCGCCTCGCTGCCCTCGGCCAGCCGGCCTTTCTCGATCTCGATGCCAGCATTGTTGAAGGCGTAGTCAAGCCGACCATAGGCCGCGACGATTCTTTCATGCAGTTGCCGTACGTCGCTGTCGCGGGTCACGTCACAGGCCACGAACAGTGCCTCACCGCCCGCCTGGCGAATCTGCGCGACCATGGCCTCGCCACCCACCGCATCGAGGTCGGCGACCACCACCTTCAGGCCTTCCGCCGCGAAAGCCTGGGCGGTCGCCCGGCCAATGCCCGCCGCACCGCCAGTGACCAGTGCGACCTGGCCGGAGAACGTCATGCCCATCATTGGCTCCTTCTGGGAACTGGATTCGAGCCTGAGTCTAGTCAGCCTGCCAACCGGCTGGGCAGCATCATCAGGACTGCGGTTGGACTACTATCGTTCGCGGTGATCTTGCGTGACGCAGGACAGGATCGCAGCTGATCATCCTGCCCCGACTACCCCATTCCAGGAGATATCGCCATGTCCACCAGCAACCGCCGTTTCCTGCTTGCCAAGCGCCCGGTCGGCGCCGTGCGTCGCGAAGACTTCACCTATGAGGAGGTCGCCACCGAGCAACCCGCCGAGGGCGAGGTACTGGTGAAGAACCTCTACTTGTCACTGGACCCCGCGATGCGCGGCTGGATGAACGAGGGCAAGTCCTATATTGCGCCCGTGGCCCTTGGCCAGGTGATGCGTGCCCTGGGGGTCGGCGAGGTGATCGCCTCCAGGCATCCGGACTTCAAGGTCGGCGACCATGTGAACGGTGCGCTGGGCGTGCAGGATTACTACACGGGCGCGCCCCAGGGCCTGTACAAGATCGACCCCAGGCTCGCCCCCCTACCCCGCTATCTCTCCGCGCTGGGCATGACCGGCATGACCGCCTACTTCGCCCTGCTCGATGTCGGCCAGCCAAAGGCCGGCGAGACGGTGGTGATCTCAGGCGCCGCCGGCGCGGTCGGCAGCATTGCCGGGCAAATTGCCAAGCTGAAGGGTTGCCGGGTGATCGGGATTGCCGGCGGTGCGCAGAAGTGCCAGTACCTCAAGGATGAACTGGGCTTCGACGGGGTCATCGACTACAAGGCCGAAGACGTGCTGGCCGGCCTCAAGCGCGAATGCCCCAAGGGCGTGGATGTGTACTTCGACAACGTCGGCGGTGACATTCTGGATGCCGTGCTCTCGCGCCTCAGTTTCAAGGCCCGGGTAGTGATCTGCGGCGCAATCAGCCAGTACAACAACAAGGAGGCGGTGAAGGGGCCGGCAAACTACCTGTCGCTTCTGGTGAACCGTGCACGCATGGAAGGCTTCGTGGTCATGGATTACGTCAAGGAGTATGGCAAGGCTGCGCAGGAGATGGCTGGATGGCTGGCCAGCGGCAAGGTCAAGAGCAAGGAGGACGTGGTGGAGGGGCTGGAGACCTTCCCGGAAACCTTGCTCAAGCTGTTCAGCGGTGAGAACTTCGGCAAGTTGGTGCTGAAGGTCTGAGGGCTTCGGGGCTGCGCTGTGGCGCAGGGAAAAGAGCACTCTGTAGGGGCGGCTTTAGCCGCGATGCAGACAACACGGTGCTGGCCACCCGCTTCGCGGGTGATCGCGGCTAAAGCCGCTCCTACAGAGCTCGTGACAAATCAATGGGTTCTGTTTTGCCCCGCGATGGGCCGCAACGCGGCCCTGGCCCTTACAAATCAGCCGCGAATCTCGGCCACTACGGCAGCCAAAGCCTTGGCCGGATCCGCCGCCTGGCTGATCGGGCGGCCGATCACCAGGTAATCGGACCCTGCATCCAGCGCCTGGCGCGGCGTCAGGATACGACGCTGATCGTCCTGGGCACTGCCCGCCGGGCGAATCCCCGGGGTAACCAGTTGCAGTGACGGATGAGCCGCTTTCAATGCGGGCGCCTCCAGTGCCGAGCACACCAGGCCATCCATACCGGCTTTTTGCGCCAACGCCGCCAGACGCAGCACCTGCTCCTGTGGATCGACGTCCAGGCCAATGCCGGCCAGGTCCTCGCGCTCCATGCTGGTCAGTACAGTCACACCGATCAACAGCGGTTGCGGACCACTACGCTTGGCCAACTCCTCTCGGCAAGCCGACATCATGCGCAGGCCACCGGAACAGTGCACGTTGACCATCCACACGCCCATCTCGGCCGCCGCCTTGACCGCCATGGCGGTGGTGTTGGGGATGTCGTGGAACTTGAGATCGAGAAACACTTCGAAGCCCTTGGCGCAAAGGGTCTCGACAATCCCCGAAGCACTGCTGGTGAATAGCTCCTTTCCGACCTTTACCCGGCACAGCGCCGGATCGAGCTGGTCAGCCAACTTCAGGGCGGCGTCACGGGTAGGGAAATCCAGGGCGACGATAAGGGGCGTCTGGCAGGCGGACATGGGCAGGGTCTCTTGGCAAGTCTTGAACGGCGCGCATTGTAAACGAAGTCGCAGGGCCTTTGGGGGCCATGGATCAGACGATTTGGCCCCCAGCCCGCACCCCGCCTATAATTGATACAAGTGCCTCGGGGCGATGGGTTCCACGAGAGCAAGGAGAACGTCAATGCCTTGGTATGCTTGGTTGATTCTGATCATCGCCCTTGGTTCGATCATTGGTGGTTTACTGCTGCTGCGAGATACGGCGAAAAAGTTGCCTCTGACCGACGAGCAGCTGAAAAAAATCCACGAGCGTAATGCAGAAATGGACGCGAAGGACGCTCAAGACCGCTAAAGATGCCGACACCGGCGCGTAAGCCGCCGGTGTCGGAGCTGCTTACTCCACCATCATCTTGTCGCGATTGCGCTCCAGCAGTGCATTGCCGATACCCTTGATCTCCAGCAATTCGTCCACAGATGTGAATGGCCCGTTGGCCTCACGATAATCGACGATAGCCTGGGCTTTGTCCTTGCCGATCCCTGAGAGCCGACGTTGCAGTGTCTCACGATCAGCCCGGTTGAGATCGACTCGAGCCATTGGCTCGATGCTGGGTGTCGTTAACGACACCGTGGGCAGCGGATCAGTCGAGATGACTGGCGCTGCGCTCGAGGACACTGACCAGCCCGCGAGCAGAGGTAGAAGCAAGTAGCTCAGAACAGTGTTGCGCATAGTAATATTTCTCCTGGTAGACAACATTCAGATGCAGCGTTTCCCTCGCTGCAAGCTGAACGTTAGTCAGCGCAGGAGCACCTGACAAACCAACAAATGCTTGGAAATATTGCAAAACGGCCACCTCGAGGGTGGCCGTTCGTCATGCGCTTCAGGAGCGCGGATCCAACCGCTGTTGCTGGTAGATCCAGTCGACAATGTCACCATCCGGCGAATAACCACTGACCGTTTCACGCAGCAACTGCCGAACCCGCCCATAATCGTCTTGAGCCATGGCGTCGAGCAACTCGCTCAGACGCTCCTTGAGTACGTCCCATGGCAGGAAATCCTCTTCGGCGCTCATGATCATTGGGTGGCGAGTAGCAATGACATTGTCGCCGATCAGCAACTCCTCGTATAACTTCTCACCCGGGCGCAAGCCTGTGAACTCGATCGCGATATCACCATGCGGGTTGCGCTCGGAGCGCGCGCTCAACCCCGACAGGTGAATCATCTTCTCCGCCAGCTCGACTATCTTCACCGGCTCCCCCATGTCCAGCACGAACACATCCCCCCCTCGCCCCATCGAACCCGCCTGGATCACCAGTTGCGCCGCCTCGGGAATGGTCATGAAATAACGAGTGATCTTTGGATGGGTCACCGTCAGCGGGCCACCGCTCTTGATCTGCTTGTGGAACAGCGGAATCACCGAGCCGGAAGAACCCAGCACATTGCCGAAGCGCACCATAGTGAAACGCGTCTTGTTCACCCGCGAGACATTTCCCGCCTCACCGAACATCACGGGCGCCATTTCACGGCTCAGGGCCTGCAAAACCATTTCCGAGAGGCGCTTGGTGCTACCCATGACGTTGGTGGGGCGCACCGCCTTGTCTGTGGAAATCAACACAAAGTTGGCGACACCGGCCTGCAGTGCAGCCTGAGCGGTATTGAGCGTACCGATGACATTGTTGATCACGCCTTCGGCGATGTTGTGCTCGACCATCGGCACGTGCTTGTAGGCCGCAGCATGGTAAACGGTGTCCACGCGCCAGGTCTTCATGACATCGAACAGCTGGGCCTGATTGCGTACGGAGCCCAGGATCGGTAGCAGACTTATGGACAACGCCTCGCGACTTACTCGCTGTTCGAGCTCCGACATGATGCTGTAGAGGTTGAACTCACTGTGTTCCAACAACAGCAATACCTTGGGTGACTGCATCAGGATCTGCCGACATAGCTCCGACCCGATCGAGCCTCCGGCACCGGTAACCAGCACCACCTGCCCCCTGATGCAATGCTCCAGCAGGTCATCCTGAGCGGGTACCGGATCACGGCCCAGCAGGTCGGCGATGTCAACTTCCTGAATATCGTCTACCTTGACCCGGCCACTGGCCAAGTCCATGAATCCAGGGACACTGCGCACATGCAACGGGAAGCCTTCGAGATAACTAAGAATTTCCCGACGCCGGGCGCGAGTCGCCGATGGAATCGCCAACAGTATCTCCTGGGCTCCTGTCACATCGATCATTTTCTGGATATGACGTGGTTTGTAGACCTGCAGCCCGGAAATAATGCGATCAGCGATAGTCTCGTCATCATCGATGAACGCCACGGGACGCATCAACTTGCCAATTCTTAGAGCCGCAATCAGCTGGTTGCCCGCTGCGCCAGCACCGTAGACAGCGACCCTTGGCAGCCCATCGTCGCGGTTGGCGAACGGCACGTGCTGAGCGGCGGAGAACCAGTCACCGAGAAAATACTGACGCATGGCCAGGCGAAGCCCACCCACCATGATCAGGCTTAACCACCAATAGTTGAAAATGACCGAGCGTGGCACAAGGTTCTGGTGATTGCTGTACCAATAGACGAACAACCCCAGGATCAACGCAGACAGGCTGACCGCCTTGATGATCGTAACCAGGGCATCGTTGCCAAAATAGCGCATCACCGCCCGGTACATACCGAATCGAATAAACAGGGGAATCGCCACGACAGGGGCTGCGACGAACAGCCAGCCATGATCCAGCAACGGGTTGGCAAGGTCGTCGATTCCCAACCGCACCAGAAATGCCAACCACAGCGCCCCCCAGACGAGGATGATGTCTGTCAGCACCTGAAGCAGGCGTTTCTGCCGACGGGGAAGCCCCAGCAGCCCTCTGCGCAACGTGTCAATCATCCCTTCAACCCCACCAGAATCCCTGAGTCTGCTTTTCCTGAGTTCATACTTACGGCTACGCCTTCACAGCGCAGGCCATGACCTCGCGCAGTACGCGGCAGCTCTTCTCAACTTCCGCCTCAGTCAATGTCGGATGCACCAGGAACATCACACTGGTCTCTCCCAGCTCGCGAGCGATTGACAGTGGCTGCTCCGGTCGCCAGCCAGTGCCATCGAAGGCTTTTTCGAGATAAACCTCTGAGCAGGACCCGGAGTAGCACGGCACACCGCGGGCGACAATCTCGTTGATGATGCGGTCGCGCGACCAGTCAAAACGTAGCGCCTCAGGTTCTACAAAGACATAGCATTTGTAGGCAGCATGGACGATGCCGTCACCAGGGGACGGCACCCGCAGGCCAGGCAGATCACGGGCCGTATTCCAGATCGCGTCGGCATTGCGCAGCCGCGCCTGATGCCAGGCCTGCATGTGGCGCAGCTGGATACGACCGATCGCCCCCTGCATCTCGAGCATGCGCCAGTTAGTGCCGAAGCTCTCGTGCAGCCAGCGGAAGCCCGGCGCATGCTCACGCTCATAGACCGCTGCCCAGCTCTTGCCGTGATCCTTGAAGGCCCACATGTCAGCCCACAGTTTGCGGTCGTTGGTGGTGACCATGCCACCCTCGCCCCCGGTGGTCATGATCTTGTCCTGGCAGAAAGACCAGGCGCCAACGTGGCCAATCGAGCCAACCGAACGCCCCTTGTAGGTCGCTCCATGGGCCTGGGCGCAGTCTTCGATCACCTTGAGGTCGTGACGCTCAGCCAGTGCCATGATCGGATCCATGTCGCAAGGCCAGCCCGCCAAGTGCACACAGATGACGCCGCGAGTGCGCGGGGTCAACACACGCTCGATGGTTTCGGCGGTGATGTTCTGAGTATCGCGGTCAACCTCGGCGAACACCGGTATGGCACCGGCGTTGACGATACTTGAAACCGAGGCGAGAAAAGTACGTGGGGTAACGATGACTTCGTCACCCTTGCCGATGCCCAAGGCATTCAGGGCCAGATCCAGCGCCACCGTACCGTTGGCCAGGGCAATGGCATACTCGGTGCCTGCCCAACTGGCGAATTCCTTCTCGAACTCGCGGCACTCCTGGCCAGTCCAGTAGTTGACCTTGTTGGAGAGCACCACGCTGCGAACAGCCTCGGCCTCTTCTTCACTGAACGATGGCCAAGGAGAAAATGGAGTATTCAACACGGCTTATACCTGCTATCCAGAATTTGTTATCGATGCCGCCCGAGGACGCCAGTTTCCCTGCATCCGGCATCACTGCTCACTACTTGCGCACGAGCGCGCGCGCGGGAACGCCGGCGACTGTCATGTTATCAGAGATATCACCCACTACAGCGGCCCCGGCTGCGATCATGACCTGGGCACCGATGCGAATCTGTTGGCGAACACAGGCGCCGATGCCGATCCAGCTTTCGTCCCCGACACTCACTGCGCCGGCCAACCTGGCCCCGGGGCTTACATGTACGCAATGCCCCAGCCGGCAGTCATGATCGACGCTGCAACCGGTGTTGAGGATGGCACCCTCGCCCACCTCAGCGAACGGATTGACCACCGCCGTGGCAAGCACCACGCTGCCGGCACCAAGGCTGGCATGCGGGCTGACTGCGGCCGCAGGATGAATGATGGTAGCGAGCATCGCACCGACATCCTTGAGCTGCGTCAGTTTCTGCCGTCGCACCGCATTGTTGCCAATGGCAACCGCTACACCGGTGAACTCGGCGGCACAAGCAAGCAGCCGCGTGCTGTCACCCACCACCGGCCAGGCGCCATTGACCGTGACATGCGGCCAGGCATCGTCGAAGAACTCGATGCTGCTCCAGCCGGATAGCTGCGCCGCATCAGCCACTACCTTGCCGTGGCCACTGGCTCCGAGAATCGCCAGGCGACTCATTTGCGTGACCCGGTGAACTTGGACATGGTCACTTCGCCCTCGGCACTGATGCCATCACGCACCACCACTTTCCTAATCGTAAGGAAGATGATCTTCAAGTCGAGCCATAACGAGCGGTTATCGACATACCACACATCGAGCTTGAACTTCTCTTCCCAGCTCAGCGCATTACGTCCATTGATCTGCGCCCACCCGGTGACACCTGGGCGTACCTCGTGGCGACGAACCTGTTCGTCGTCATACAGTGGCACATACTCCATCAACAGCGGCCGTGGCCCGACCAGGCTCATCTCACCCTTGACCACGTTCCAAAGCTCCGGAAGTTCGTCGAGACTGCTTGAGCGCAGGAAGGCGCCGAACGGTGTCATGCGTAGGTCGTCGGGCAGCGGGTTGCCCTGGCTATCCGTGGCATCGCGCATGGTACGGAACTTGACCATCTCGAACGGCTTTCCGTCGAGCCCTGGGCGCACCTGGCGAAACAGCACCGGGGACCCCAGGCGGCGTCGGATCAACAGCGCCACGATGGCAATCACTGGCGACAGGATGAGCAATCCCAGGCTGGCAGCCACTACATCAAACAATCGCTTCAAAATTGCAGTTCCTAACTCGGGTTTACCATTGCTACGCGGGCAATGCCTACTGTTTGCCCAGACGACGGAAGTGCTCGCCAAAACGCGCCACCCCCACCTTCAGCGACAGGTGTTGCTGGTAGTAGGCCCTTCCCTTCTCCCCCATCTGCCGACGTGCATCGGCATCCAGGCTCGCCAGTTCAAGCATCGCATCGGCCAGCGATTGTGGGCTCTCCCATTGCGCGACCACGCCACAGCCAGAATCGCGCACCAGATCCGCCGCGTCCCCTTCGACAGCCATCAGCATGGGCTTGCCTGCGGCCATGTAAGCCTGGGTCTTGGACGGGATGGTGACACTGAACAGTGGGTCTCGCTTGAGATGTACCATCAACGCATCGGCGTTGGCCAGGTAGGCCCCGACCTCTGTCATTGGCACGCCCGGCAGGAACACCACATTGTCCAGCAGGCGCTCGCGAACCAGCGCCTGCAAGCGCGGAACCTCGACCCCCCCGCCAAGGAACACCAGGGTGACATGGGCGGCGCGAGCCTTGAGCAGGCTTGCTGCCTCGATCACCGCGTCCAGCGCCTGGGCCTTGCCCATGTTGCCGGCGAACAGTACACGAAAACTGCCGGTGTCCGGGAAACCTGCCGGCTTGATGGCCTGCGGCGCGCTGATAGTGTCTTCGGCACACCAGTTGTAGATGATGTCGATCTTTTGTGCCGGCACGCCGCGTTCGATCAACAGGCGCTTGAACCCTGGCGACAACACCACGATCTGATCAACCCGGCGATAGACCCAGTCACAAATTCGGCTGACCAGCGCCAACGCCTTCTCATTGGAGAACATGCCAGTCGCCCGCAACGTATCAGGCCACATGTCCTGAATGTCGTAGACCACCGGAACACGACGAAACAGTCGAATGAGCGCCGCACTCATGCCCACGGTCAATGGTGGATGGTAGGCGTAGATCACGTCGGGACGACGCGCACCGAACAGCCCATAGAACAGGCTCGTAGCCGCGAAGCTGGCATAGTTCAGTATTCGACCGATACCGCTCTGCCCATGGCTGGGGTAGAGCGGCAGCCGGGTGACCTTGACACCATCGATCACTTCCCGCTGCAGCAGCCGCACCTTGTAACCCGGGTACAGCTTACCTCCCGGATAGTTCGGGAAGCCGGTCACCACTTCCACATCGAAGCCCTGTGCCAGTAGTTCACGGGCGAAGACGATACCCTTGAAAGTCGGCTCGGGATCGAACCATTGGGTCAGCAGAAGTACACGAACCGTCATGATTGATCAGTACCTTCTCCAGACAGTCCGCATCACATAGTCACGGTAGCTGTGGATAATGCGTACGACCTTTTCGGAGACGTTTGGCATGCTGTAGTCCTCGACCAGGCGCAGGCCACGAACTTGGCCGCGCGGCTGGCTTTCCAGCAGAGCCAGCCCCTGGAGCACGCGCTCGATGTCCAGACCAGCCATCATCACAGCGGCCTCCTCCATACCCTCCGGACGCTCATGGGCCTCACGCAGGTTCAATGCCGGGAAGTTCAGGATCGACGACTCTTCATTGATGGTGCCGCTGTCGGACAACACCGCCTTCGACTCCAGTTGCAGCTTGTTATAGTCGGTGAACCCAAGCGGCTTGAGCAGGCGAACGTTGGCGTGGAACTTGATAGCCAGTTTATCGACACGCTTCTGGGTGCGCGGATGGGTCGAAACGATCACCGGCATGTCGTACTTCTCGGCCACGGTGTTGAGCACATCCACCAGTTTGAGGAAGTTATTGTCGGCGTCGATGTTCTCTTCGCGGTGGGCACTGACCACGAAGAAACGACCAGCCTCCAGGCCGAGACGCTGCAATACGTCGGAGGTTTCGATCGACGGACGATAGTGATTGAGCACTTCGAACATCGGGCTACCGGTCTTGATCACCATGTCCGGCGACAGTCCTTCGCGCAGCAGATAGTCGCGGGCGATGGTGCTGTAAGTCAGGTTGATATCGGCAGTATGGTCAACAATGCGACGATTGATCTCCTCAGGAACTCGCATGTCGAAGCAGCGGTTTCCAGCTTCCATATGGAAAGTCGGAATTTTGCGACGCTTGGCTGGAATCACCGCCATGCAACTATTGGTATCGCCCAGCACCAGCAATGCCTCCGGCGAGACCTCAGCCAGCACTTTGTCAACCGCGATGATCACATTACCAATGGTTTCAGCACCGGTGGCACCGGCTGCATTGAGGAAATGGTCCGGTTTGCGAATACCGAGGTCCTGAAAGAAGATCTCATTCAGTTCGTAGTCATAATTCTGCCCGGTGTGAACCAGGACGTGCTCGCAGTGTTGGTCCAGAGCCGCCATCACACGCGATAGACGGATGATTTCCGGACGGGTGCCAACGACCGTGACAACCTTCAACTTTTTCATTTCGATTCCTTGTGCTCTGGGCGCTCAGGCGTTCAACGGCTTGGCGTAGGTGTCGGGAAGCTCGCGATCAAAGATCTCGTTGGCCCACAGCATGACAACCATTTCCTCGTCACCAATGTTGGTGATGTCGTGGGTCCAACCAGGAACAGTTTCGACGATGACCGGTTTGGCGCCGCTGGTCTGCAGTTCGTAGAACTCATCGGACACCATATGGCGGAAGCGGAAGTTCGCCGTGCCCTTGATGACCAGGAATTTTTCGGTCTTGGTGTGGTGGTAATGCCCACCACGGGTCACGCCAGGGTGAGCTGTAAAGTACGAAAACTGGCCGCTGTCGCCGGTCTTGAGCATTTCCACGAACACACCGCGTTCATCACCGTACTTGGGCACCTCATAGGTGAAACGCTCCTGCGGCAGATAGCTGACATAGGTGGAGTACAATGCGCGGATGAAGCCGGTGCCCACCGGCTCGGTGATCAGGCTCTTGCGGCTTTCACGGAAAGCGTTCAGGTGTTCGGCGATTTCGCCAACACTGGCAGTGTACTGCGGCTGCACCTCGACAAAGGCTTCGCCTGCATGTTCACCACGCATCACTTCAAGGAAACAGCGAACCACGTCGTCAATGTAAACCAGGTTGATACGCGCAGTTGGGTCGTTGATCTGGATCGGCAGGTCGCGGGCGATGTTGTGACAGAACGTGGCTACCGCCGAGTTGTAATTCGGGCGCGCCCACTTGCCGAACACGTTGGGCAGGCGGAACAGGTAGACCGGCGAGCCGGTCTGTGCCTGCAACTCCTGCAACAGGCCCTCGGCACCTCGCTTGCTGATGCCATAAACATTGTCAGCTGCGGCCTGGGTCGACGAGGTATACAGCAACGGGACATGGCGACCAGCGACGCGCACGGCATCAGCCAGCGCACGAGTGAGATCGACGTTGCCGGTAGTGAATTCCTGTGGATCCTGCGGGCGATTGATACCGGCCAAGTGAAAGATGAAGTCGGCCTTGCCGACCTTTTCAGCCAGCGTGGCCACATCGTCGTTACGGATGAACGTATCGATGACGATACCCTTGAGCTCGCGCAGGTGCACCAGCAGGTTCTTGCCAATGAAGCCATCAGCACCGGTGATCAGGACATTCATCGATCACTCCTCCGGAACAGCGTGTTCGCCACGCTGGATAGCCTGCATGAACTCCAGCTTGAGCAGCAGGCGCTGCATACCCTCGACGTCGAGACGCTCGGTGTTGTGGGAGTTGTAATCTTCGGTACGGGAGATCTTCTCCTCGCCCTGCTCGACGAACTTGGCGTAGTTCAGGTCGCGCAGGTCTGGCGGTATGCGGAAGTAGTCGCCCATGTCTTCGGCACAGGCCATCTCTTCACGGCTGAGGAGGGCCTCGTACAGCTTCTCGCCGTGTCGGGTGCCAATGACTTGAATCGGATGCTCCGGTTTACCGACCAGTCGAGTAAGTGCTTCGGCCAGGGTTTGCACAGTGGCGGCGGGTGCTTTCTGCACGAACAGGTCACCGTTTTCACCATGCTCGAAGGCAAACAGCACCAGGTCGACAGCGTCGGACAGCGTCATCATGAACCGGGTCATACTCGGGTCGGTCAGTGTCAGTGCCTTGCCTGCACGGATCTGGTCGATGAACAAAGGAATCACCGAGCCACGTGAAGCCATGACATTGCCATAGCGGGTACCACAAATGACGGTACGGCTGCTGTCGACGTTACGCGACTTGGCGACCATCACCTTTTCCATCATCGCTTTGGAAATCCCCATGGCATTGATGGGATAGACGGCCTTGTCAGTGCTCAGGCAGACCACGCGCTTGACACCATTCTGGATGGCGGCCTCAAGCACGTTCTCAGTACCCAGCACGTTGGTTTTCACCGCTTCGAGAGGGTGAAACTCGCACGAAGGCACTTGCTTGAGCGCCGCGGCGTGGTAGATGTAGTCAACACCGCGAGTGGCATTCAGGATGCTCTGGTAATCACGCACATCACCAATGTAGAACTTCAGCTTGCTACTGGCATAGCGCTTGCGCATGTCGTCCTGTTTTTTCTCATCACGACTGAAGATGCGAATTTCGCCGATATCGGTATTGAGAAAACGCTTGAGCACGGCGTTGCCAAATGAACCCGTACCGCCAGTGATGAGGAGTGTTTTGCCGGTAAACATAAGAAATCCTAAGGTCGGAGCCCTACACCTTCAACGAGGCTGCAGTGCCGAAAAGATGATGTCGTCCTTTTGCTGGGTGCTCGGGTAGCTGATCAGGACTGCCCGATACGGCCCCTTGAAGACGAAGAAGCTACCTGCTGAGACGCCAACAACGCCACACTTCGCGATGACCTTGTGCATGTCGTCGAGCGAGCCGCCACCGCCCAGGATAGTGATCGGAATTTTCACAGACTGACGCAATTTGGCCGCCAGCTCCACGTCGTAGCCCTTCATCCGACCATCGTTGTCGATCGAGTTGATGACGATCTCACCGGCACCCAACTCTGCCATTTGTACGGCAACGTCCAGAACCGAGCGCTTGGTATTGCGCGTGCCGTTATGAGTCCAGACGTCCTGGGTACTCCCCAGCAGGCGCTTCTTGTGATCCAGTACGACGACCACGCTTTGCCGTCCAACTTCCTCGGCAATACGCGTTACCAACTGCGGATTCTCCAACGCTGCCGAACTGATCGCGACTTTTTCCACCCCGAGGCTGATAATCTTTCTCGCCTGCTCGGGCGTACGAACACCGCCCCCATAGCAAAGCGGCATACGGCACTCGGCGGCCAGGTTAGCTATCTGCTTGTAATTGGGCTCCACGCCATTCATGGAAGCATCTATGTCGAGCACGATGAGCTCGTCAGCTTCCTTCTCATTAAAAATCTTGACGGCGTTGATTGGGTCTCCGACGTACTTCGCGTCCTTGAAACGCACAGTCTTGACCAAACCACTGTCTTGAATCAAAAGGCAAGGGATTATTCTCGGCCTGAGCATGTCATATTTCCGCGAAGTTCTTCAGAAGATTGGAGCCGTAGTGATGGCTCTTCTCTGGATGGAACTGGACCCCCATGATGTTTCCTTGGGCAACCGCACAGTGAAAATCCTGGCCATAGGAGGCAGAAGCAGCAACGCTGCTTGCCTCCGTGCATTCGAAATAGAAGGAATGCAGGAAGTAGAACTTGGCGTCATCCTCCATGCCGTTGAACAGTCCGACACCCGGTGTCGGTCGGACATCATTCCACCCCATGTGTGGCAACGGTAGATCTTTCAGACCCGCTGCCGAAGAAAAGGATTTCACGGTACCATCGATCCAGCCAAGGCCAGGCAATGTGCCCTCATCACTGCTTTTGGCCAACATCTGCATGCCAACACAAATCCCCAGCACCGGCACCTTTCGCTCGGTCACCATTTCTTCCAGCGTGGGCCTCATGCCAGAGGCGTTCAAACGCTCCATGGCATGATCAAATGCGCCGACGCCTGGCAGGATCAAACGTTCGGCGCCCCGCAGGCCATCAGCACTGCTGGCCACGTTCACCGGTATGTGCAGACGCTTGTACATGTTGACAAAGGCATGGATGTTGCCCAGCCCATAATCGATGATAGTGATCATCTGAAAAGCCTTCTCTCCAAGCCCAGTGCACTCATGACCCTTGAACCAACCCCTATCAGGAATCGCTTGTTGCGATAGTCGTGATAAGTCTTGTTAGTGCCGTTGAAGATTTCCTGCAACTGCTCGACCGTAAGGTCCAGCTTGTTGGCAACGTACTCAAACTCGCTGGTGAGGAATCTCTCGTCCAGTTCCGGTTTGGAAATACGTTCGAGTGCCGCTTCCCGAGTCATCTGCCCCGTCATGATCAGACTGGAAAAATGCGCACGACGCTTCTCGTACCCAAATTTTCGCGGCATCCAGTAGTCTTCGTAAAAGCGAGTGAAGCGTGACTCGTGGTGCTTGTGCTGGAAGCGCTTCCAGCCAAACCGTTGCTCCAGCGTGTCTTCGGCTTCTTTCTTGATGTACGGTACCAGGTTCAACGGTTTGACCACTTGCATCCCAAGCAGACGCTGGTAAAGCACCTTGTAGACCAGAATATCGGTCAACGGGAATGATTTCAGCGGGCGAGAGCCGAAACGGGTGTGGATATCCTTGAACAGTGTCTTGTCGATCCCTGGATACCCGCCCCACTCCTCTGGCTCACGGCAGCATTCTGTCGAGTAGTTTGCTCCCGTCAAGACGTACTTGATACGGTGCTGGCGAGCAAATTTGTACAGCCCCGAGAAAAAGGCTGCATCCTGTGGCAGGTCCTGGTCGGCAATCTGGGAGCGAAGAAACGCGACCTGCAGATCCTTCATCTCTTCCCAGTTGATTACCTCTGTGTACAGGTCCAAGCCAAGGCCGTCGACCAGCTTTTCGATGTTGCCAACTGCCTGATCGGTGTTCCAACCCGCGTCCACGTGGAAAAGCAACGGGCGCAAGCCCATTTTTTCCTTGGCCACATAAGCCGCATAGGAACTGTCCAGCCCACCGCTCAGACCGATGATGCAGTCGAAGTCCTTGCCACGACCGTGGGCTTTGATTTTTTCGGCCATCGCCATGAGCTCGGCCTCGCCACGCTCATCGGTGTGCCAATTCGGCTTGATCGTGCTCTGAAAATTGTTGCAGTAGTCGCAGACCCCGTGCGCATCGAACGTGATCCTGGGATCACGCGTGTCCATGATGCACTGGGTACAAATCTGGTAGTGGGCCATATCAATTCCGTGGTTAAACCAAAAGGCGCTTCGCCATGCGGCGATAGTCTAAAAGGTCCGATGCGATTTCCAAAGAACGCTGTGACATTTGGCACAGAATCAGCGGGTCGTGCTCAACCGCGGCGAAGGCCTCCTGCAACTGGCGCTGCCCCGTGACAGCCCAGCCGTTGCCCTTTACAAAGGGCTCATGGCTGGGGACCTCAGCGACGATGACCGGCCTGCGGGCGCAGAGGCTCATCTGCATGGTGGCCGACTGACTACCGGGCTGGACGTACACATCTGCGGCGCACAGCAACCGATACAGTTCATCGGCGGTTTTCCACCCCAATGCCTGGACCCTTGGATCCGCAGCCGAGAGTGCAGCCACCTCGTTCGCGATGGAGTCATGCACCTTACCGACGATGAGGAAACGAAAATCCTCGTTACGGGTAGAGGCAAACGCGGTCAGACTCTCGACGAGCTTTTTCTTCGCGTCAAACTTGCCCGACTGGAGGAAGACAACATTTTTATCGCTCAAGCCCAGAGCAGCCCTGGCCTCGCTGCGGTTGGCCTCATACTCCTCGTCGCTGGCAATATGCCCACCCAACGGGAAGAATTCCATTTCCTGGGTTGATATGCCGTATTGATTACGGCAAAACTCGATGGTCTCGAGCGAGATGCAGAGGACCTTGTCGATCCAAGGCAAGGCGCGCTGAATAATCGGCCGATAGTAGTAGCGATGCAGCAATTTAGACAGCACCCCGACGGCGCTGTTGTTGGCATCCTCATGACTGTCGACATACAAACGGACATGTGGGTTGGACCGTTTATAGCGCGCGACTGTATGGAGCTCCCATCCACAGAGCCCGTGAAAAACCATGACATCGGGGGCAAACTTTTCCAGAAGGCTGGCAAGCGCGGTGTGTATTCTCAGTTTTTTCTTTACGAAGAATGGGAATGGTCCGGCATACGGAAGCCGGATAACAGTAGCCCCATCACTCCCCACGTACTCCCCTGGGTTGATATAACCCAGCGACAAGTTATCAACGTAAGTCTCGGTGGATGCAACAACAAGAACATCATGCCCTGCTGCCACATGCTCGCGCACCAATTCATTCTCTTGGTAACGGTAGCCATCAATATAAAAGCAAGATAGGCAAAGGTGCAGAATCTTCATAGTAACCCTTGACTTTTCAAAAAACCTTCAGGATCGGTGAATAACGCAGCACTTTCTGTCAACTTCTCGTCCGAGTACTCCCACCAGCGGCTCGCCAACAAGCCCTCGATGATCGCCTCTGGAAAACGATATCGTATCAGCCGAGCAGGGTTTCCCGCATAGATCGCGTAAGGCGGTACATCTTTTGTAACTACACTGCCCATGCCAATGACAGCACCGGTTCCGATCGTCACGCCGCCTTTGATGTAAACCCCTTCACCGATCCATACATCGTTGCCGATGGTTGTCACCGGTTCCCAACGATAGTCATGACGAGAGAACTTTTTCTTGATGCTTTCTTTATGGGCAAGAAATACTGGGCTGGTCGAGACGTATTCAATCGGGTGGCGCGCACCACCGACCACAACACGGCTAGCAATAGAGCAGAAGCTCCCGACAGACACACGTATAAACGAGCAATCATAACCACAGAATGAATGATCACCGAAACTACTTTCAATCACGGTACATCCCGACTCGACTTTAGAGGTCCTGGGAATTTTCGAGTCAACTCGCGCGACCCCCCTCGCCTTCTTGACGAGCCTCGAGTAGATATATCCAATCATTGAACCCCCCTCCCGGTAAAGCGAAATCTGTATTTATCTACCCACAAGAGCAACACCCACAACGCGCCGCCGAAGGAGGTCATCATGGTAAAAAGTGAACCATTCGCGCTAATAAAGGCCAGCGGGAACAAGGCGGTGAGCAGAAACAACTTGCTCCACCCCCTGGCAACCTTGTCAAGCACCAGCAACCAAACGCTATAGAGCATACACACCAGGAAAACACCGGCACTTCCCCATGCCGCGACACCGTCGGTGGCAATGAATCCCGCATTGGACTGGCTCTCGATGCCCAGTACCCGCTCTGCCAAAATCTTACCCAGTGCAGGCCATTTCTCATCTGTCACGTAGGCTGCGGGGACATCGATCATGCTGCCGATCACCGACACGTGTGACCAGTGGGTGAAGCCTTGCTCTGAGAACAGATCAAAGTACTGGGTCACGAACAGCCCTGGAATCGCGATGAGCCGCATGAAAATGTACAAACCCAACTGCGAAAGAGCACCGACATCTTGGAAAAACAACGAGACCATTGTCACTAACAATGCCCCGAGCAGAAAAAGCCCGGACGCGCTCGCCACACCATACCCGACCGTGCGAAAGACCCTGGCCACACCCCAGAGCATCACCGGTAACAAGATGACCGTCCGTTCAGCAGTGATCATGTAAGTGAAAACAAACCCAGCCAGCCCTAGACCAAATAAAAAGTACCTTCGATACAACAACCCATAGACAAAAAGAATCGGTGAGAAAAAGTACGCCAAGTAGACTTGACAATAACCAATAAACAAAGAGGTTGCCGCACCTTTCTCACGCTGCGCATAAATCTCATTCAAGCCCGAAAAATAAATGACGTCTCGATAGACGCTGTACAGACTCACAAAGCAGACCACGCTGCCCACGACAGCGATAGAAATCATGAGCCGGGAGGGCGGCACGTTCGTCTCAGGCAGCGCCTTGCCCGAACGGACAAGCAACGAACATACGAATACACCCAGCGCAAACGAGAGAAACAGAAAAAAATAATGATCTAACGCATCAGCTCTATTCAGCGTGCCGATCACCAACGCCGGCACATAAACAAAAAACATCAAGGCATAAATAAATAGCGATGATACCCTATTGAAACGAAGCGGCATCGAGGTTGCGGGCAATATCAAAAGCCCCATCATCACCATCAGGCTCAAAGGATCGTACGACGGGACATTAAAACCCCAGAACGCATGTTCAACCGACAGGTAGCGTTCCTGCCCAAGCATGATCGCCAAGGCGTACAATAAAATGGACGTGATCAAGATCAAGCGCGCCATCGGCACTCGATAGAGACCACGCCACGAGCCCAGCTTTTGACGCACAGTATTCATGTCCCACCTAACCCAATATACGACTGTAGAGCCTGCGCTCTTCAACACTTTGAAGATTGGAGTTATGCCAGAGCAGGGTGAAGTTGCCGCCCACCGCCTTGCACGCGTCCCGCAGCCCCATGCTTAACTGGTAAGCTGCTTCTTCCGTCAATCCCAAGTAGCTGCTACTGAGCAACGTAACGTCCATGACGATCAGCGGACGAATACGTAGTTTCAAAGGCTGCTGGGCGACCGGATCAAAGGCCTGATATTCGTGACATGTTCCGCAGCGAAAACCTGGCAACTCCGCATACCCCAACGTGCTGTCGTAGGTCATTCCGGCTCGCTCCCAGGCATTCAAGGTAATCGGATGCCGCCAGCGGAGGAAGTGCATTCGCCCCCCCCATTGCGCCTGAAGGACGCCTTCTTCGGCACAGACCTTCCGTAGCCGAGCAGCTTCCGATTCAAGCGTGTCAGGTGAAAGGAACGTGCCATAACTAGGGTGCAGGCCTATTTCATGCCCACGTCCATGAATATCCCGCAACAGCGAGCGTATAGCGGGATGCTCGATCTCGTAGTCAGCATCTTTCCCCGGGTCGGTTCGCCCACAAATAAAATAGAACGCACTGACCAATCCGCGCCGCTCCGACTCGGCCATCAACCAGTCAAAGGTGTTGCTCGGATCCAGAGTACTGATACGCCGTCGGCTGGTCATCTTCAGCAATGGCGCTCTCAGGGCTGCAAGCGGATCTTTACGCCGCAGCAGGTCCCCCCCCATGGCCCTGATCAACCCCTTGAAGGATCGAAAAGCATAGCGACTCGGTTCGTCCACATCATGTGAGACAGACACGGTGAATGGACGCAGGTTGAGAGTCACGCCCCATTGCCGGCAAATCATTTGCCCCAGCACGGCCAACCATTCATCAACGATCGGGCGATCATGATAACCCTGCTGAAAGGCGTGAGATGCACGAGCAGGAAATCGGCCATGCTCATCAATCTCTTCGGACGTCACTTCCTCACACCGTGCAAGCATCCAGTAGACGAAACCCAATACGTCATAATCGACGTCCAATCCTTCCGGAGTCCGGGCTATCAGCGGCGAACGCAACGACGATACGCCAGGCGCCTTCAACTCATCGAGCCAGACAGATTGCCAACCTTCCTCCTTGGCAGGCCAGGAGGCCACCGGAATGCTGGCTATGGGACCACTGAATGCCGAATCATTGACCGCAAAGTCAATGCAACCTGGCCGCCCCGGCAGGGAGAGGCAGAGCCTGTCTCCGCGCAGCGCCAACACTATCTCCAGGCCAAAACGCTCACCCAGCAGTGATTCCAGCCATCGCAAGATGGCCAGATTAGGCCAACCATGGCCGGCCATCACGCGCGCGCCCTCAAGTCTTGAAGAAAGAAATAGCCCTTCAGCAACCAGGAGTTGGTCTTGGTGACAGAGAAGTAAGGCACTTGGGTTGCGCCAAAACCGCGAAAGAAACGCTCAACAGGCTCGATCATCGAGCCTTCAAAATCGAATGCTTTCGTCACGGCGCTGGCCCTCTTGATGGCTTCCCACATGCAAAGACTGGTCGCGCCACTATTGCGCAACTCCGGGTCCCCCCCACCCATCAGGTAATAGGCGCTGTGTTCATCCCAGACGACATACACACCCGCATGACGTCGCCCCTCTGCATCTTCGGCAATCAGAATAGTTCTGCAACCTCGTTCAGCGCATGCAGCGTCAATACGCCTGACCAAATCCTCAGTGTAGGGGAGTTGCATGCCTTGGCGCTGAAACACGAGATTGTTCAGCTTTAGGAACTCATCGACCCCCAGATCATCTCGCACACGAAGATTGAACCGTCCTTCAGCTTTCCTGACTTCCCTACGCACGTTCTCCTGGAGTTGTTCCCATAAAACATCGGTACAGGAAAGGTCCTCCAGCACATAGGTGTAACGGGTTGTTTGCTTGAAACCAGCCCAATAGAAGGGAAGCCAGTTGGTCTTGGCATACGACCAATTGGAGTCGAAATAGTCGAAGCGCCGCGAAAGAATGGTTTCCACCAAGTCCGTCAAGACATCCTTTTCATAGGACAAACGCTTTGACATCTTGCCTTCGATAGGTCGAACCCAAGGGCCCAGATGCTGAGTTAACGAAGGCATAGCGAACAAGGTGAAAAGGCCTTTTTTCTTTAAAACAAAAGGCATACTCCCCAGCACGACACCTTTTTTTTCACAAAAAACAACATCCCAGGCATCCCCTGCGACAGCATCAAGCCACCACGACTGACTGAATAAAGGAACAGTGGACTCTACCTCACAAAGTTGACGATACCTCTCTCGCAAAGATGTCACTTATTGTCTCCAAGACTGCAAACCATGTAATGGTTATCAACATTATTCGACACATGGGTTTCTACGATTTCAAACCCGGACTTCAACGCAGACAGAAGCGACGCGGGATTATCCTGAGCGATTCGGGTCGAGATACCGGCCAGCCCATTGCGTTTAAAGTGCCCCTTGGCGGCAACACGCATTTTGGTTGCCAACCCCAAACCGCGGTAGGCTTCGGAAACCCCTACAAACCCCTCATGCACCGTTGCCTCTGAAACGTCCCGGACATTGAAATAGAAAAGGTCAATACCCACGATATCGCGATCAGAATTCTCGATGACGAGAAGTAACTTGCGATATGAAAGCAGCCCGATAACCAGGCGCAGCCAGGACAGACGCCCCTCTGGATTAAGGTCACGATAGAGCCGGCGCACGCTGGGAAGATCACGCCACTTGAATCCCCTCAGAATATACGAATCTTCCGCAGACACAGGGATCGCCCTGTATGCCACGGCAGCTCGCAGCTCGGCAAACAAAGAAACACAAAGATCTTTAATGCCCCTAACATTCATGGACCACCCCCATCTCAGCGCCAGCCCTTGGCCAGTCGATAGGACAACACGCCATTGACGGCATACATGAAACTATAGCTGGCGGAATAACAATACAAGCCAACCTCAACACTATTGAATACAAACGCCATGACGAACGACAGCCCGGTCAACAAAAAGAGCCCACTCTGCCAAAGCAAGTCGAGGCGCTGACGCTGAGCCAACATATACATTGAACTCAACGGACTGGTTATAAACTGAAAGAAAAACATGGGAGTGAGAATTCTGGCATAATCCCCCGACACCCTCCATTGCTCGCCAAACACGAAGGCGAACAAGCTTGGCGCAACGAGGAAAAATACAATGAAGGCGGGAACAGCTATGCTCAACAAACGCTTGAATGTGCCTACGTAAACCTCCCGACATTGCCCGCGCTCAGCATATATCCGCCCCGCCTGCTGCCTGAATACATCGCCAATCGCACTTGCGACAATGCTCATGGGCGCCCCCACAACACGCTGTGTCAACATGAAGAAGCCAGAGACACTGTTCGCAAAAATCGCACCCAAGATGATAACCGGCGCCTGGAAGGATGCCATATTCAAACTATGGGCAACAATGAGGTATTTCGGAAAGTCGACATAGCGCCTTGCGACCGCTCGCAAAAGAGGAGCGCGGCAGCGCCGGAACACGCGCCCATCTGAACGCCTGACCCTCAGGAGCAGAAAAACAAACGCAGAAAAATGCCCAACAACACCTCCACCCAACAGACCCAGTACTCCGCCCCCTAGAGGTCCGGCACCGACCTGAACAATGGACATCGAGATACTTTGAGAAATACGCGCCATCGCCATCGGACGATAGTACCCGATTCGATTACACCAATAATTGAGCGCTTGATAGCCGGCCATGAACGCAACGCTCACAGGCACCCAATAAAATATCTGGTAGTGATCAGACATATTACAGAGCTCTGCAATATCACGCCCGAACAGCAACACCACCAGAAAAATGATTGCACAAAAGGCCAGTGACACAGCAAGCGCCAAAAGGGTTATAGCAGCACCACTTCTGTCACGCCTGGGCACCATGATTGCCAGCTCATAGCGCCCCGTGGCGAGCACCGCCAGGATGGACACGAGCGCCAGATAAAATGCAAAAACCCCAAATTCCTGAGGTGAGTACAAACGCGTCAGCACTGGGCTAACCAAAACGGGCACCGCTTGCGCGAAGGTGGTGCCCGTCATCAAGGTAAGCACATTACGGGCAAACGAGGACTTCGGAATGAGCGCCTTGATCACTGAAGGCTTTTCCCAACCTGTTCCACGATGAAGTCCTGCTGCTCCTGACTCAGGTAAGGGTGCATCGGCAAGCTTACAACCTGCTCTGCGATCCGATCCCCGACGGGCAGTGATTTACTGGTGTCGGCGACGGCAGGCTGGCGATTCAAAGGGATAGGATAATGCACTACAGTTGGGACACCCAATGCTTTCATATTGCACTGAAAGGCCTCACGATTTTCAACTCGAAGTGTATATTGAGCATATGCGCTCTGACACCGAGGATCGACGAAAGGAGTATTCAGCCCCATGGAGTCAAAGCGCCGATCATACTCGCGAGCCACCCGCAAACGAAGATCGATTTCTTCATCAAAAATTGAGAGTTTCTCGAGCAGAATCGCAGCCTGGAGAGTATCCAGGCGACTATTCACGCCGACGCGGACATGGTGATATCGCCGATCCTGACCGTGCCGGGCAATTTGACGAATCACCAGCGCCAAGTCGTCATCGTTGGTGAATATCGCACCGCCATCACCATAGCAGCCCAACGGTTTACTTGGAAAGAAACTGGTACAGGCTACAGTACTCAAGTTACAGGAACGCACACCATTATAAACCCCACCAAAACTTTGGGCGGCGTCCTCAATGACCGGCAAGCCATGCCTCTTGGCAATGGCGTTAATCGAATCGAAATCTGCACACTGCCCATACAACGAGACTGGGATGATTGCCTTGGTGCGCGGTGTAATCGCAGCCTCCAGCAATGCAGGGTCCAAGTTGTAGGTTTTCGGGTCTACGTCAACATATACAGGCTTTGCCCCTAGGAGCGCCACGGTCTCGGCAGTTGCAATGTAAGTAAAACCAGGTGTGATCACTTCATCGCCTGGCCCGATACCAAACGCCATCTGAGCAATTTGCAGCGCGTCGGTACCATTGGCACAGGTGATGCAATGCTTCGCACCTACATACTGCGCCAGCTTTGATTCCAATTCGGAAACCTCGGGCCCCAGAATATATTGCCCATGAGCAAGGACCCGCTGGATTGCCTCGTCCAGGGCAGGCTTCAAGCGCTGCTGTTGAGCCTTGAGGTCGATGAACTCAATCATGCTGCTCTCCTTGTTTAATTACAGACCCATTAGAAAGAACATAGCGCATGCCGGAGTGTATACACTGCACCTGCCCCTCCCCGGTCAAGGGCAGGTTCAATTGTTCTCCGTACTCACTCATCCAACCAATTTGCCGAGCGGGCACTCCTACCATCAGCGCGTAGGCTGGCACATCCTTATTAATGACCGCCCCCGCACCGACAAAGGCGAACTCACCAATGGTCACGCCACACACGATCGTACAGTTGGCGCCAAGCGTTGCCCCGCGCTTGACCAGCGTATTACGGTACTCGCTCTTTCGCTCAATCAGGGAACGAGGATTGTAGACATTGGTAAACACCATACTCGGCCCACAAAATACACCGTCTTCAAGCGTTACATTGTCATAAACCGATACATTGTTTTGTATCTTGCAGTTATCGCCAATGACCACTTTGTTTCCAACGAACACGTTCTGCCCGAGAGAAACGCCCTTGCCGATAATGGCACCGCCACATACATGAACGAAGTGCCAAACCCTGGAGCCTTCACCAATCTGCGCACCGGGGTCAATTATCGCGCTCGGATGCTTGTCGTACATAACCTTTTCCATCATTTGATAGGCCCGATCAGCTTTGCCAGGGTAGGGCCGGCCATTTCTCCATAACGAAACGCACCGACCTCATTCAGGTGATGATTATCCAGGTACATCAGAACACCGTGCTCATAGGGTGCATCTTTAAAAAATCCTGAATCTGAGAAGTCCAGAAACTCTGCACCCGCGACTCGTCTCGTCACGCTCGCAATAGCCTGATTGGAAGAGCGCCAACTTCTTTCCTGCTCAGGCGCCAACTCCAAGCCCAACGCCGTAAAGCGCTTCATCCGCTGGACATTGACCTCAAACATTGGAATCTGTGCCAGCACGACCACATGTTTGCCCTGGGCAGTCATTGCGCTCAAAAATCGGGAAAAAGCGCCTACAAATGCCTCGCTCTGGGCCTGCCATTGCCACATGCCCGCAACGAAAATCGTATCCACCTGATCCAGGAGTGGCAGGACCGCCTGAATTTGAGTTTCACAGTCATGTCGAGAATAACTGGGGATGCGCTCAACATCGAACCCCGGAATGGGCACACAGTTGCTGGCACTGACAACTTTCACTGAAAAGCCCTGCTGCTTGCCTGCTGCATCAAAGAAGTAGTTCAACTGTGCCGCATGACTATCACCAATGACCAATGCCCGCACTTCTCGCGCCGGATCCCCGCGCGTACACAGACCGACCATCTGTCCATGGCAGATTTGCTCCGCTGACGCGTAACGAGTCAACGCCACAGGTAATGGTTTCTCGACCTGGCTATTCAATACCGGCGCGAAACCGAACATCGTGACCAGGGCGACTACCGCGACAGCGCAGATACGCCGCCCCCCTCCCGGCCTACGCAGCGGAACCTCAATGAAGTAGTAAGACAGGCACGCAAGCGAAAGGGTCATGACGACAAACAAGAGCAGTTGCAGCATGCTCAACTGGTAGTGGCCACTCCAGTACCGCATGAAGGCCAGAACCGGCCAATGCCACAGGTACAGGGAGTACGATATGGCCCCCAACCAGACCAGCGGAGGCGCAGAAATCCAAGCAGAAACGCGACTTTTGCTGGCAGCAATCAACATGGCGGTAGCAACGCATGGCAACAGCGCAAGCCCTCCTGGAAAATGCCCGGCCTCCAATAAAAAGAAGCAACAGAACAATAACAGCAAGGCAAGCCCTGCAATCACGTTAGCTTTCCGCGCTGTCCATGTCTCGCCCAGCGAGGATATGGCCAAGCAAGCCCCCACCATGAATTCGGGAACCCTTGACAGCAGTGAGAAATAAACATGCGCCTGCTCATCAGGCAGACTCAATCGATACTCAGCCTGCAGCGTAAACGCCAAAGTAATCGCGGCCAGCACCGGCAACCACCAGCGGCGCGGGATGAACACGATCAAGCACGGCATCAACAGATAGAATTGCATCTCGATGGCCAGTGACCACGTATGCAGGAGTGGCAGTTCGTGCGCCGCCGGAGCGAAATAGCTGCCGAACTCGGAGAAATAGTGATTGGAAAAAAACAGCAGTGAGTATTTCAGGCTTTCCGAAAAGACCTTGAAATCTTGGTTAATAAAAAATATAGCGGCGGTCACACCCACCAGCAACGCCATCGCGAGAAATGCCGGAACGATACGGCGGACTCGGCCCCAATAGAAATCTAGCCAGAAACGCTTGCCTTCATGACGCATGATGATTGGTGTAATGATAAACCCAGAGATGACAAAAAACATGTCAACACCAAGGAAACCGGCAGGCAACCAGTGTTTATCAACATGAAACAAGATCACCGCAAGCACGGCGATCGCGCGCAACCCCTGCACGTCATAGCGGTAGCTGCCATACGGGCTTGCATTGATTGGCTGTGCGGTCCGAAGCTGACCATTGCTGAACACGTTTATATTCACCACTCAAACCCACAGCCAATCACAAAACATTACTGACCTTCAACCAAATGCGCCGAGCATTCGCCTTAGCCTTTCAGCAAGGCCAGCATTGGATGAGCCTGATCTGCAGACGCCACTTGAATCGGCGCAGAACGAATATATTCCACGGTTTCAACACAATGCCGTGCATCCTCGATCCCATAGCCCCGCCCCGCCAGAATTTCTTTATAGCTCGTGGTGTGCAAGTCAGTGAAGCCTTCGGAAAACTCGATTTCCTGCCCATCCACGGTGATCGAGCGATAGGTGGGCTTCTTGCCTTTCACCGATTCAGGAAGATCATTGGCATCGATCGACAGGAACCACTTCACCCGCGCCTTCTCATACTCAAGGTAGCCGGCTGCCTTGTAGTCATTTGCATAGTGAACAACATTACTCACCAGCTTTCCGAATACAAAGTGCAACATATCGTAGAAGTGAACACCAATATTGGTGGCCACGCCATACGATTTACGCGGATCGCCCTTCCAGCTTTCCATGTACCACTTTCCGCGCGATGTAATATAGGTCAGCTCGACTTCGTGCTTATCTGCTTGTTGCTGTCCCGCAACTTTCTGCTTAAGGTCAAGTATTGCCTGATGGTGGCGTAACTGCAGAATATTAAACACCCGCTTGCCCGTCTCCCGCTCAACTTCAGCGAGTTCATCAAGCGCCGCGGCACTCGGCACCAACGGTTTCTCGCATATCACGTCACACCCCAAGCGTAAACCAGCGGCGATGTGGGACTGATGGAGGTAGTTTGGCGAGCACACAGCGACATAATCCAGGGCTGTCGCCGGGTCGCGACGCAACCGGTAAGCATGTTCGAGGAACCGTTCGAACTCGGTAAAGAACTCACTCTGAGGAGAGATGCTATCAATGATCCCGACGGAATCGTTGATATCATAACCTGAAACCAATTCATTCCCAGTGTCTTTGATTGCACGCATATGTCGAGGCGCGATATAACCGGCCGCACCAATCAACGCAAACTTCTTCATCATTCTATCCTTGGCAACTGGGCGGATGACCGCCCAGAAACATAGTCAGGCTTTAATAATATGAGCTGCCGGCTGCCGATACTTGCCACGGCTATCCACGACCAACTTGCAGCTGTCACTGATCAGCTTGTAATCAAACTTATCATGATCCGTCGCGAGCACGACGGCATCGAAGCGCGCCAAGTTCTCCGCCGTGATTGGCTCACTGCTCAATGTAAAATGATGTTCCCGCATTTTCGGGAAAACAGGAACATGGGGATCGCTATAAGCGATATTGCACCCTTTGGCCTCCAACAGCTCCATGATCTCCACGGAGGGAGACTCTCGCATGTCATCCACGTTTTTCTTGTACGCGATGCCAAGCACTAGCACCTTGCTTCCCTTGAGCGGCTTGCCTTGATCATTGAGGCCATCCATGAGCTTGCCGACAACGTATTCGGGCATCGCCTGATTGACCTCACCGGAAAGCTCGATGAAGCGAGTGTGCAAACCGTACTCACGCGCCTTCCAGGTCAAATAGAAGGGATCGATAGGAATGCAATGACCGCCCAATCCCGGGCCTGGGTAATAAGCGGTGAAGCCAAAAGGCTTGGTCGCCGCAGCATCGACAACTTCGAAGATATCGATACCCATGCGATCTGCGACGATCTTCATTTCGTTGACTAGGCCGATATTCACCGCACGGTGAATATTCTCCAGCAGCTTGGTCATCTCTGCTGCCTTCGTGGAACTGACTGGAACTACCCGATCAATCGCCTGTTCGTACAACGCGACACCCACTTCAAGGCAGGCAGGCGTATGGCCACCAATCACCTTGGGGATAGTCCTCGTTTCAAAGTCAGGGTTGCCTGGATCTTCGCGCTCAGGTGAGTAGACGAGGAAAATGTCTTCACCGACGACCAGCCCACTTTCCTGAATGCGCGGAAGTAACTCTTCTTCCGTGGTACCTGGATAAGTAGTGCTTTCCAGAGAAACCACCTGCCCACGACGGACATAAGGCTTCAGTGCATCAGTGGTATTGATCACGAAACTCATATCGGGTTCGCGATATTTATTCAGCGGTGTCGGCACACAGAGAATTAACGCATCACACTCAGAAGCGCGAGAGAAGTCCGTGGTCGCCTCAAAGCCCGACTGGCGCGCGGCCAATACTTTCTCGGCAGCGATATGCTCAATGTAACTCTGACCCGCATTGAGACGCTCTACCTTGCTTTCATCAATATCGATACCCAGCACATTGTAGCCGATAGCATTGTAACGAAGCATCAGCGGCAAGCCAACGTAACCGAGCCCAACGATTCCGAGCTTCGCTTGCTTACTTTTAAACTTCTCTACGCTGACCTGCTTCTGCAGCGACATCCTTATTCTCCAAAATTAAGAACCGACCCAATTATAAGCATCAACTTCCAGCGCCCAAAACACTCGAAGGCCTCTGAAAATCCGCAAGACGGGAACGAACCGTCCCCTGTGCATCAGTGCTGCGATCATACCCGCTGCCTGCTCAAGTAGCTACATTCTGCTAGGGCAATGCAAACCACTCCATTTGATGGCAATATGAGGCCACCCAACCCGAACGCGCATCAGCCGCTCACGCCAGGCGTCTACCCCCCTGGCGACTCGCACTACGCCTACTTTCTTACACTGCTCTCGCCGCCTGTCGACGCAAGACCAACATGTAGCGCAAAGCCGCAATCAGAAGCCCCAGCACGAAGCCCGACACCGCCCCCAGCATTACGAACACCTTGAAGTCCGGCTTGATGGGACGTAACGGCTCTACCGCTAGGCGATCTACACTGACAAGCTGCAAGGCACTCATATCCGTGCGAATGAGGCTCAGCCTACTCCGCTCAGCCCGCACCTGTTCGACATCCCTGAGAAAGAGCTCTTCGTTCTCACGCCCCTTGAGAATCTGGACCTTCCGGTTGGTCTCCAGGACGGCAAGCTTTTCTCGAATCCGAGCAATACGAGGCTCACTGAAATCGTCAGAGGTGCGCTTGCTGAGCACTCGCTGCTCCGCCTCCAGCGCGTCAGTACCCATGAAATATAGTGGGATGAGCTGATTATTGATTTCCGTGCGAATGACATTCCCACCCACGCCAACACTACCTTCCTCCAGGCTAGAAGGTGTTGAGGGTCGCTTCAGCCCCAACGAGCGCGCAATAGAAATCGCCTCGCCGAGCTCGGCGATACGATTCTCACGACGTAATTTCAGCTGGAGGCGCAAGCCTCGCAACTCATCGGTGAGCTGAGCACGGCTGAGCGCATCAGCCTCGAGTAACGCAGCGATCTGCTGCTGCTTGTCAGTCGAATACGCTTCCCGCGCGTTCTCCAACTTCGCATCCACTGCCTGCATACGGTTCTGCACAAGAGCCTGCAAATCTTCAGTAATCTGCCGCCGCTCGCGATCAATGGCATACTGCACCAACCCGTTGAGAACAGATTTACCATCCAAACCGGCTGGATATAGCATATCCAAGCGAATAAACGCCTTGGAAGCATCCCCATCCTTAATGACCGGCGCCGTTAGCCGAAGGGCATTGGAATTAAACCTCTCAAAGGCCTGCTCCACCGTCCAGCCAGGCTCCATCATCGATGCCTGCAACGCTGAATTGGAGCGAAAGTAGCTCAGCCGCGTATCGTAAGACTCCAGCGACACCGCCAGCCGCTTCAATGCCTCACCCGGTGGCAAATGGTATATCTTCGTCAGATTCAACTCGTCCAGGCCACTCAAGGAGGCAGGGCGCAAAACCGTGCTGACTTGATACATCGGAGTCATTTTGAGTGAGTAGATGCCGGCAATCACCGCACAACAGACTGTTACAACTCCGATCAATATCGCCTGGCGCCAGAACGACTGAAGCAACGCAAGTAAGTCGACCTCATCGTGATTGGCTGAGGATGAAATAGGGACAATGCTGGTCACGGCACACCTGCCTGCTGGAGAGAGGGGTAGGGAACAGGAAAAGCAGCCACATCTCCTGGCCACCCCACTCAGTGGAACCTCCATGCTCCGATACACACTGAAAAGACAGCATTGTGACAGCTGACTTATCAATGCGCCAGCACCCCCCGCCCGACTAGCGCCGACGAAGGCCTCGCAAATTCCGTAGCAAGGCGAGCATGACACCCAACGCGAAACCAGCGACCACTCCAAACGCCACAATGGCCCCTTTTCTGGGCTTCACAGCCCTATCCGGAGACTCGACTGAGCCATCCTGCCGGTACACCCGCACTCGCTCAATGTCAGCATGGGCCGAACGGTAGAAATCCAGAGATTGTTGACGTTGACGAAGGTTAGGAACAAATGGATCATCGCTCACCCTATCGCGCAAGTTCTCGATTTCAGCGAGCAGCGCCTTGCTCCCCCGCATATAGGTAAGCGAATCCTCCATATTGGCGGACAACTCACCGGACAAGGTATTCGAAATGATTGGCGGCCGCTCCAAACCGATCGATTGAGCTATTCGCAAGGCTTCATTCAACTGAATGATCCTGTCCTCGCGCTGCTTGCGCGCGCCCTCGCGCGCTGCAGCAATTTCACGCTCGAGGTTACTGGACTTCATCGCGGCTTCAGCCTTGAGGTCCTCGGTGATTTCGTTCTTGCCTCGGAGCCCAGCCATCTCAATGTAACGAACCGCCCAATCCGCCGCCAACCGAGGATCTGGCAGGTCAACCTTCACAAAGAATCGAGGCAAAGCATCCTTGGAGAGCCCCCCCAGCGTGAGCAGGCTTTCAAAACGGGCATAGAGCTCATCCTGCGACCCCTTTCGCTCCCCCGCCGACAAGCTTGGGAGATAGACACCCTGGAAAAACTCGCGACGCAACGACTCCGACTGCAAGTGATGCAGATAAACGCCATACACCTCCTTGACAGTAAGCATACTTAGCCCGGAATCCCCTCCTCGCCCATAGTTGAGCGCAGAAATATCGTTTTGCGCAGGCGGCTGTACGATCACCCTGGCCTCGTAAATAGGCGTCGCACGCAGCGCGTAGACCAGCGCTAGGCCGATGACCACAATCATCACTACGACAATCAACAGCCTCTGCTTCCACAACCCTTCCACTAGTTCAAACAGATCAATCTCATCACCAGCACTCAGGCGCTCACGTTCACTGCGCATTTATTCTATTTTTCCTTGGGTCTGATTTTTAACCTAGCCCCCGAGAGCCCAACAACACTCAACCTCTCCTCGCTCAATCTGAAGAGCAGCCAGCATTTCCAGCCCCGGACAAAGGCAGCACTCAATAAATACCAGGAGCGTGTAGAAAGCACGCAACTGTATTGGTTCCCCTACATCGACCAGTGGTACAAATCCCACCAGATATTATTGCGCAATTGCGTCAATCCCTGACCCAAAACAATCCGCTGCTCACTGCCCCTCCTGCGCACCACGCTTTCGCTATCAGAGCCACCAAAGGGAACTTAGACGCCCGCCCTCCATCAGAATCACCCCTGATCCTCGCAAGAAGCACCACAACCACAAGAGCGCACCACCCTCATAGGCCTGCACACTCACCACTTGCACATCAACAGCCCAACGGTAATGGAGGAAATATGGACTTCAAGAAACGCCAAAGGGCGCACCATGAGGATACGCCGCCAATCTCTATCACCCCACACACCAAAAAAATGCCTGCAAGGGAGCCGAGCAATAAAAACGGGATAGTGAACACTGCACCGCATAACAAAGAGGGACGAGCGAACCGATCGAAGGAAAAAGGAAGCCGAGCAACATCAACATCGAAACCGCACCCTCACGCCGGTCGCCCGAGCGCAAACCGACCCTCGACCTCACCCCTTCCATTGAAACAGTGGAAAAGGGCACCGCGCAGGAACTCTCTTCAACTGGCGGGCGCACGGAGCTTGCGCTTGCCACGCATCACCCCATAAACACCCAGCAACGGGCCTACTACCAGCCCGACAACCAATGCCGCCAGGATCAGCACCGCAATCGGCAGCGCCGGTGTAGCCCAACCAAAGATCATCAGCGAAACAGACTGCTGGTTCTCCAACACGAAGAACAACACCAACATCGCCAACAACAGCACGAACAACGCCACCAGGGCGCGCTTGAGGTTACGCATCAGGATGGACCTTCTTTCGTTCAGGTAGGCGCATCTTCTTCCTCATTAACCCGATCACGCAACTCCTTGCCGGGCTTGAAGTGAGGCACATACTTACCCTCAAGGCTGACAGACTGCCCAGTCTTGGGGTTTCGCCCCACCCGCGGCGCACGATAGTGCAATGAAAAACTGCCAAAACCGCGGATCTCTATGCGATCGCCGGTCGCCAGGCACTGCGACATTTGTTCAAGCATGGTCTTGATGGCCAACTCCACGTCTTTGGACGAGAGCAGCCCCTGATGGGTGACAATTCGTTCGATCAGCTCCGACTTCGTCATATTTTTCCCTTCGTTATCAAGCAGCTAGATCATTGCTTAATCAGTTTGTAGCACGCCCCGGAAGATTTGAACAGTGCGGTTCTTGACTTAATAAAAAAATTCAAGAAGAGGGCTACAACCTCAAGGGGATCCCTTTGTCAGCCCCGAGAGACCTCCGACGGATTCGCATCACAAACTACAGACCAAGGCAGTTGCTCTACGGAGCCGCTTAGCGCCCCATCACCAGGCAAGCCATTCACAGAAGAGAGCACTACACCCACGGGCAAAAAAAAGGGCGACCCGAAGGTCGCCCTTTTTACCGATCAAACAGAACTCAGTTCTGCTTGGCCATTGCTTCGCGCAGCAGCGCAGCCATGGTGGTATCGGCAGCCGCTTCCGGAGCGTTTTTCAGGCTCTGGATGGCTTCGCGCTCTTCAGCGTCGTCCTTCGACTTGATGGACAGGCTGATGACGCGGGATTTGCGATCGACGCTGATGATCTTGGCTTCGATCTCTTCGCCTTCCTTCAGCACGTTGCGAGCGTCTTCAACGCGGTCACGGCTGATTTCGGAAGCTTTCAGAGTAGCTTCGATGTCGTCGCCCAGGGTAACGATGGCGCCTTTGGCGTCAACTTCCTTGACGATACCTTTGACGATCGCGCCCTTGTCGTTCAGAGCAACGAAGTTGGAGAACGGATCGTCTTCCAGTTGCTTGATGCCCAGGGAGATGCGCTCGCGCTCTGGGTCAACCGACAGGATGACGGTTTCCAGCTCGTCGCCCTTCTTGAAGCGACGCACGGCTTCTTCGCCGGCTTCGTTCCAGGAGATGTCCGACAGGTGAACCAGACCGTCGATGCCGCCGTCCAGGCCAATGAAGATACCGAAGTCGGTGATCGACTTGATGGTACCGGTGATCTTGTCACCCTTGTTGAACTGGCCGGAGAAATCTTCCCATGGGTTCGATTTGCACTGCTTGATACCCAGGGAGATACGACGACGCTCTTCGTCGATGTCCAGAACCATGACTTCCACTTCGTCGCCAACCTGAACGACTTTCGACGGGTGGATGTTCTTGTTGGTCCAGTCCATTTCGGAAACGTGCACCAGGCCTTCAACGCCTTCTTCCAGCTCAGCGAAGCAGCCGTAGTCGGTCAGGTTGGTGACGCGAGCCATGACGCGAGTGCTTTCTGGGTAGCGAGCCTTGATAGCAACCCATGGGTCTTCGCCCAGCTGCTTCAGACCCAGCGAAACGCGGTTGCGCTCACGATCGTACTTCAGGACCTTGACGTCGATCTCGTCACCAACGTTGACGATCTCGGACGGGTGCTTGATACGCTTCCAGGCCATGTCGGTGATGTGCAGCAGACCATCGACGCCGCCCAGGTCGACGAACGCACCGTAGTCGGTGAGGTTCTTGACGATACCCTTGACCTGCTGGCCTTCCTGCAGCGATTCCAGCAGAGCTTCGCGCTCGGCGCTGTTTTCGGCTTCCAGGACGCTGCGACGGGAAACGACAACGTTGTTGCGCTTCTGGTCCAGCTTGATGACCTTGAATTCCAGCTCTTTGCCTTCCAGGTGGGTGGTGTCGCGCACTGGGCGGACATCAACCAGGGAGCCCGGCAGGAACGCACGGATGCCGTTAACGTCGACAGTGAAGCCGCCCTTAACCTTACCGTTGATAACGCCCTTGACCACTTCTTCGGCAGCGAAAGCAGCTTCCAGAACAATCCAGCACTCGGCGCGCTTGGCTTTTTCACGGGACAGCTTGGTTTCGCCAAAGCCGTCTTCGACCGCGTCCAGCGCAACGTGAACTTCGTCACCGACCTTGATGGTCAGCTCGCCAGCTTCGTTGATGAACTGCTCGAGCGGGATGACGCCCTCGGACTTCAGGCCAGCGTGAACGGTAACCCAGTCGCCGTCGATGTCGACAACGATACCGGTGATGATGGCACCCGGCTGAAGATTGAGGGTTTTCAGGCTTTCTTCAAAGAGTTCTGCAAAGCTTTCGCTCATTTTAATTCCTGTAGATTCGGGCGAAACAGACGCCCATAGCCACATTCCAGACAATGTGGGTTTCGTTTAAGTAAAGAAAAGCTGGCAGGACGTTGACTGGTGCCCCTGCCTGCTCTCCTCTCCATCAGACGAGGTCGCGTAGCGACAGCTCGCTCCTGATGCGTTGCAGCACCTGCTCGATGGACAACTCCGTGGAATCCAGCTGAATCGCATCGGCCGCCGGCTTGAGCGGGGCCACTGCGCGCTGGGTGTCACGCTCATCGCGCGCACGGATCTCATCTAGCAGACTTGACAGACTAACATCTTCACCCTTGCCCTTCAACTGCAGGTAACGGCGGCGAGCACGCTCCTCCGCGCTGGCGGTGAGGAAGACTTTCAAGGGGGCGTCCGGGAACACCACGGTCCCCATGTCACGACCATCGGCGATCAGACCGGGCGCTTCACGGAAGGCGCGCTGGCGTTGCAGCAGCGCTTCGCGAACCGCAGGCAACGAGGCGACCATCGACGCGCCAGCACCTACAGTCTCGGTACGGATGACATTGCTGACATCCTCGCCTTCGAGAATGATCTGCTGCAGCTTGCCCGGCTCGGCGGCGATGAACTGCACATCCAGATGAGCGGCCAGGGCCTTGAGCAACTCTTCATTGGTCAGGTCGACACCATGGTTGCTGGCGTTGAAGGCCAGCAGGCGGTACAGGGCGCCAGAGTCGAGCAAGCGCCAGCCCAGCTCTCGGGCCAGCAGGCCGGCAACAGTACCCTTGCCCGAGCCGCTCGGCCCGTCGATGGTGATGACCGGTGCTTGCGAACTCACGACTTGCCCTCTTCAGCAACACGAATACCGACTTCGGCGCACAGCGCCAGGAAGTTCGGGAACGATGTCGCGACGTTGGCGCAATCATGAATGACAATCGGCGCACTGGCGCGCAGAGAAGCAATGCTGAAGGCCATGGCGATGCGGTGATCGCCGTGACCGTGCACCTCACCGCCGCCGATCTGGCCGCCGTCAATGATGATGCCATCCGGGGTTGGCTCGCACTTCACGCCCAATGCAATCAGGCCGTCGGCCATCACCTGGATGCGGTCCGACTCCTTGACCCGCAGTTCTTCGGCGCCGCGCAGCACTGTACGCCCTTCGGCGCAGGCCGCGGCGACGAACAGCACCGGGAACTCGTCGATGGCCAGTGGCACCAGGTGCTCGGGAATCTCGATACCCTTGAGCTTCGCTCCACGCACGCGCAGGTCCGCCACAGGCTCGCCACCGACTTCACGCTGGTTTTCCAGGGTGATGTCGCCACCCATCAGGCGCAGGATATCGATCACGCCGGTGCGGGTCGGGTTGATACCGACGTGCTCCAGGACCAGCTCAGAACCCTCGGCGATGGACGCCGCCACCAGGAAGAACGCCGAGGATGAAATGTCCGCCGGCACTTCGATGCGGGTGGCGGTGAGCTTGCCGCCGGACTGCAGGGAAGCGACCGGACCATTCGACTCGACCGCGTAGCCGAAGCCGCGCAGCATGCGCTCGGTGTGGTCGCGGGTCGGCGCAGGCTCGGTGACGGTAGTGGTGCCCTCTGCGTAAAGGCCGGCGAGCAGCAGGCAGGATTTGACCTGGGCACTGGCCATTGGCAGCGTGTAGTTCAGCGCCTTGAGCTTGTGGCCACCACGGATGGTCAGCGGCGGACGGCCTTCAGGACCAGTCTCGACCACCGCGCCCATTTCACGCAACGGATTGGCGACGCGATTCATCGGACGCTTGGACAGCGAGGCATCGCCGGTCATGGTGGTATCGAACGGCTGCGCCGCCAGCAGGCCGGACAGCAGGCGCATCGAGGTGCCGGAGTTGCCGACGTAGAGCGGCCCGGGTGGCGGCTTGAGGCCGTGCAGGCCAACACCATGAATGGTCACGCGACCATGATGCGGGCCCTCGATGACCACGCCCATGTCGCGGAAGGCCTGCAAGGTGGCCAGGGCATCTTCGCCCTCGAGGAAACCTTCCACCTCGGTGGTGCCTTCGGCCAGCGAGCCGAGCATGATCGAGCGATGCGAGATCGATTTGTCGCCCGGTACGCGAATCCGTCCGGACACGCGGCCACCAGGTTGGGCCAGGAAAATCAGGTCGTTGGCGTTCATAGCGTCCACATAGGCCCGGCGGGCCAGGATTTTACTGAAATGCTCGCGGGCAACCCGGGCGCGGGTGAACACACCCAGCAGTTGGTGCCCGTCCCCTGCATCGACCGCGTCGCGCAAGGCGTCGAGGTCGCTGCGAAATGTATCGAGGGTGCGCAGGACAGCCTCGCGGTTGGCGAGGAAGATGTCGTGCCACATGATCGGGTCGCTGCCGGCGATTCTCGTGAAATCGCGAAAGCCCCCCGCAGCGTACCGGAAGATCTCCAGGTTTTCATTGCGCTTGGCCAGCGAGTCGACCAGACCGAAGGCCAGCAGGTGTGGCAAGTGACTGGTAGCGGCCAGTACTTCATCGTGACGCTCGACCGACATGTGCTCGACATCGGCATCCAGCGCGCGCCACAAACGATCGACCAGGGCCAGCGCCTGCGGGTCGGTTTCCGGCAATGGCGTGAGGATCACCTTGTGGCGGCGGAACAATGCCGCATTGGAAGCTTCCACGCCACTCTGCTCGGAACCCGCGATCGGATGCCCCGGCACGAAGCGCGGCAGCCGCTCGGCGAAGGACTCGCGAGCGGCACGCACCACGTTGCCCTTGGCACTGCCCACGTCAGTGACTACCGCGTCGCCCAGGTCAAGCTGAGCCAGGCGAGCCAGAAGCTTCTCCATGGCCAGGATCGGTACTGCCAACTGGATGACATCGGCGCCGACACAGGCGGCGGCGAGGTCTTCCTCGCAGCGATCGACCACGCCCAACGCCACGGCCTGCTTGCGCGACTCGGCATCGAGATCGACACCGACCACTTCGCGACACAGGCCGCTTTCACGCAGGCCCTTGGCGAAGGAGCCGCCGATCAGACCGAGGCCGACCACGACCAGGCGACCGATAAACGGTGCGGATTGTTTTGTTACAGCATCAACCACGAGTGCGAACCCTGTTCAGAAATCTAGGCAATCTGCGAGACCCATTGGGGCTGCGTTGCAGCCCACCGCCGGCAAGCCGGTTCCCACAGAGACAGCGCAGATCCGTAGGAGCCGGCTTGCCGGCGATGGGCCGCAAGGCGGCCCCCACGGACGAGATCAAAGCACCGCCTTCGGATAGGAACCCAGCACCTTCAGCGCCACGGCCTCCTGGCTGATCTGCTCCAGCACCGCCTTGATCAACGGATCGCGATGATGGCCGACGAAGTCGATGAAGAACACGTAGGTCCATTTGCCACTGCGCGACGGACGGGTTTCGATGCGCGTGAGGTCGATGCCGTTCTCATGGAACGGCACGAGCAGTTCATGCAGCGCACCCGGCTTGTTGCTCATGGACACGATGATCGAGGTCTTGTCGTCGCCGGTCGGCGGCACTTCCTGGCTGCCGATCATGAGGAAGCGCGTGGAGTTGTCCGGACGGTCCTCGATCTTCTCGGCCAGGCGCGTCAAGCCATACAGGTTGGCCGCCATGTCGCCGGCGATCGCCGCCGAGTTCCACTCGCCCTTGACCCGCTTGGCCGCCTCGGCGTTGCTGGACACCGCCACGCGCTCGACGTTCGGATAGTGGGCGTCCAGCCACTTGCGGCACTGGGCCAGCGACTGGGCATGGGAGTAGATGCGGGTGATGCTGTCAGTCTTGGTGTTCTCACCCACCAACAGATGGTGGTGAATACGCAGCTCGACTTCGCCACAGATCACCATGTCGTGCTCGAGGAAGCTGTCCAGTGTATGGCTGACCGCACCCTCGGTGGAGTTCTCCACCGGCACCACGCCGAAGTTGACGGCACCGGCCGCCACCTCGCGGAACACCTCGTCGATGGCCGCCATCGGGCGGCTGACCACGGCATGACCGAAGTGCTTCATGGCCGCCGCCTGGGTGAAAGTGCCCTCAGGGCCGAGGTAGGCAATCTTGAGCGGCTCTTCCAGGGCCAGGCAGGAAGACATGATTTCGCGGAACAACCGCGCCATCTCTTCGTTGTCCAGCGGCCCCTTGTTGCGCTCCATGACACGCTTGAGCACCGCGGCCTCGCGCTCGGGGCGGTAGAACACCGGCTTCTCGCCTTCGGCGAGGGTGGCGGTCTTGACCTTGGCGACTTCCTGGGCGCAGCGGGCACGCTCGCTGATCAGCTCGAGGATCTTCTCGTCGAGGCTGTCGATGCGAACGCGCAGCGCCTTGAGTTCCTGATCGGACATCAAGCGTGCTCCTTCTCGAACTCGGCCATGTAGCCGACCAGGGCCTCGACAGCTTCCAGACCCAAGGCGTTGTAGATCGAAGCACGCATGCCGCCGACCGAACGATGACCCTTGAGGTTCAGCAGGCCACGGGCGTCGGCGCCGGCGAGGAAGGCCTTGTCCAGGCGCTCGTCGGCCAGGCGGAACGGCACGTTCATCCACGAACGAGCGTTGTGGCTGATCGGGTTGGTGTAGAACTCGCTGGAGTCGATGAAACCGTACAGGCGGTCCTTCTTCGCGCGGTTGCGCTGCTCCATAGCCTCGACGCCACCTTGCTCCTTAAGCCATTCGAACACCAGGCCCGAGAGGTACCAGGAGTAAGTGGCCGGGGTGTTGTACATCGAGCCGTTGTCGGCCGAGACCTTGTAGTCGAGCATCGTTGGGCAGCTGCTGCGAGCACGGCCCAGCAGGTCTTCACGCACGATCACCACCACCAGGCCGCTGGGGCCGATGTTCTTCTGCGCGCCGGCGTAGATCAGGCCGTACTGGGAGACGTCGATCGGGCGCGAGAGGATGTCCGAGGACATGTCGACCACCAGCGGTACGTCACCGGCCTCGGGCACCCAGTCGAACTGCAGGCCGCCGATGGTCTCGTTGGACGCATAGTGCAGGTAGGCGGCATTCTTGCTCAACTGCCATTCGTTCTGACCAGGGATCGCCAGGTAGTCGTAAGGCTTGGCGCTGGCGGCAACGTTGACATTACCGAAACGGCGCGCCTCTTCGATGGCTTTTTTCGACCAGATACCGGTCTCGACGTAGTCAGCGACGCCGTTTTCCGGCAGCAGGTTCAGCGGAATCTCGGCGAACTGCTGGCTGGCACCACCCTGCAGGAACAGCACCTTGTAGTTGGAGGGGACGGACAGCAGGTCGCGCAGGTCCTGTTCGGCCTTTTCGGCGATGGCCACGTAGTCGTCGCTGCGATGGCTCATTTCCATCACCGACAGCCCCTTGCCGCGCCAGTCCAGCATTTCGGCCTGGGCACGCTGCAGGACAGCATCGGGAAGCGCGGCCGGGCCTGCGCAGAAGTTAAAGGCTCGTTTGCTCACATCCACTCTCGCTCTGCCAAATAGAACAAATCGTAACTTGCAGGCTCGCCAAACCCTGAAGCAGCGGCGTTGCCTGTTCCAATCAGTCAAACGGGGCGACCTTGGTCGCCCCGTTCGGGTTGTAGCTTCACTTATTCCTGAGGCGCCTCTTCGGCACCCGCGTCGCCCTCGCCCACCGCATCGAGCGGGGCGCCCTCCTCGTCCGTCTCGATCAGCTCGTCGAGCTCTTCCTCGGATGGCTCCTGGACACGCTCCACACCGACCAACGTCTCGTCGGCGGCCAGCTTGATCAGCGTAACACCCTGGGTGTTACGGCCCAGGCTGGACACTTCGCCAACCCGCGTACGCACCAGCGTGCCCTGGTCGGAGATCAGCATGATCTCTTCGCCTTCCTGCACCTGGATGGCGCCAGTCAGCAGGCCGTTACGCCCCTTGGTGCCCATGGCGATCACACCTTGGCCACCACGACCACGACGCGGGAACTTCGACAGCGGAGTACGCTTGCCGAAGCCGCGCTCGGAGGCGGTGAGGATCTGCGCGCCAGACTCCGGAATCAGCATGGAAATGATGCGCTGCCCCTTGCCCAGTTTCATGCCACGCACGCCACGGGCGGTACGGCCCATTTCGCGCACGACGCTCTCGGCGAAGCGGATCACCTTGCCGGCGTCGGAGAACATCATGACTTCCTTGGCGCCGTCGGTGATAGCCGCGGCGATCAGGGTGTCACCCTCTTTGAGCTTCAAGGCGATCAGGCCATTTGAGCGCGGGCGAGCGAACTGCACCAGCGGGGTCTTCTTGACGGTACCGGAGGCTGTGGCCATGAAGATGTAGGCACCGGTAGGCTCGGCGGCCCACTCAGGCGTGTCGCCGTCTTCCTCGTCGACTTCCTCGACCTCGACCAGCTCACCCTCGATCACACCGTCGTCACCGTCTTCCAGCTCTTCTTCCGGATCGGCGTGCTGCTGCAGGGCTTCCAGGTCGATCTGCAGCATGGCGGTGATGCGCTCACCCTCCTCCAGCGGCAGCAGATTGACCAGCGGACGACCACGGGCGGCGCGGGAGGCCTCGGGAATGTCATAAGTTTTGAGCCAGTACACCTTGCCCTTGCTGGAGAACAGCAGGAGCGTCGCGTGACTGTTGGCGACCAGCAGATGTTCGATGTAGTCCTCGTCCTTCACGCCAGTCGCCGACTTGCCCTTGCCGCCACGGCGCTGGGCCTGGTAGGCGGACAACGGTTGCGTCTTGGCGTAGCCGCCGTGGGAGATGGTCACCACGCGCTCTTCTTCGGGGATCATGTCGCCGTAGTTGAGGTCGTGACGGGCATCGAGGATTTCGGTGCGACGGGCATCACCGTACTCGGCACGGATCGCTTCGAGCTCTTCGCGGATCACTTCCATCAGGCGCTCGGCGCTGCTGAGGATGCGGATCAGCTCACCGATCTGCTCCAGGATTTCCTGGTACTCAGCCAGCAGCTTCTCATGCTCCAGGCCGGTCAGGCGGTGCAGACGCAGGTCGAGGATGGCCTGGGCCTGTTCCGGCGACAGGTAGTACTTGCCTTCACGCAGACCATACTGCTCCGGCAGGTCTTCCGGGCGGCAGGAGTCGGCGCCGGCACGCTCCACCATCACCTGCACGGCACTGGATTCCCAGGCGGTGCTGATCAGGGCTTCCTTGGCCTCGGACGGCGTCGGCGAAGCCTTGATCAGGGCGATGACCGGATCGATGTTGGACAGCGCAACCGCCTGACCTTCGAGAATGTGGCCGCGCTCACGAGCCTTGCGCAGCTCGAACACGGTACGACGCGTCACTACCTCACGGCGATGACGGACGAACGCCTCGAGCAGGTCCTTCAGGTTCAGCAGGCGCGGACGACCGTCGATCAGGGCGACGATGTTGATGCCGAACACGCTCTGCAGTTGCGTCTGCTGGTAGAGGTTGTTGAGCACCACCTCCGGCACCTCGCCGCGACGCAGCTCGATGACGATGCGCATGCCGTCCTTGTCGGACTCGTCGCGCAACTCGGTGATGCCTTCGATCTTCTTCTCTTTGACCAGCTCGGCGATCTTCTCGATCAGACGCGCCTTGTTCAGCTGGTAAGGGAGCTCGGTGACGACGATCTGCTGGCGGCCACCGACCTTGTCGATGTCTTCGATTTCCGAACGGGCGCGCATATAAATGCGGCCACGGCCGGTGCGATAGGCCTCGATGATGCCCTGGCGACCGTTGATCAGGCCTGCTGTCGGGAAGTCCGGGCCCGGGATGAACTGCATCAGCTCATCGACCGTGATATCGGAATTATCGATCAGCGCCAGGCAACCATCGATCACTTCGCCCAGGTTGTGCGGCGGGATGTTGGTGGCCATGCCCACGGCGATACCGCTGGAACCGTTGACCAGCAGGTTGGGGATCTTGGTCGGCATGACCGCCGGAATCTGCTCGGTACCGTCGTAGTTGGGCACCCAGTCGACGGTCTCTTTGTGCAGGTCGGCCAGCAGCTCGTGGGCCAGCTTGGCCATGCGCACTTCGGTGTATCGCATGGCCGCGGCATTGTCGCCGTCCACCGAACCGAAGTTGCCCTGGCCATCGACCAGCAGGTAGCGCAGCGAGAACGGCTGCGCCATGCGCACGATGGTGTCGTACACGGCGGTATCGCCGTGCGGGTGGTACTTACCGATCACGTCACCGACCACGCGGGCGGATTTCTTGTACGGCTTGTTCCAGTCGTTGCCCAGCTCGCTCATCGCATAGAGAACGCGACGATGCACGGGCTTCAAGCCGTCACGCGCATCGGGCAGCGCTCGCCCGACAATCACGCTCATCGCGTAGTCGAGGTAAGACTGTCTCAGTTCGTCTTCGATATTGACCGGGAGGATTTCTTTGGCCAGTTCGCCCATGAGAAGCCTGATTCCTTTTTCTGGTGAAACTTCGCCTGGTCCCTCGTAGGACGAACGAAGCTCGCCGCCGCTGCGTGAAGAGTAGCGACGACATACGACAAATCAATGAGTTGTGCCATGGATCTGCGCAATGAAGGCCGCCGCAATGAACGGCCTTGGAAACTGCCGGATGGTATCACAAACGCTGGACGCATGGGAGATGTGGCAGGTTGCCGTGCAGCACTATCCGAATGAATTGAAAAACGCCTCAATGGAGGCGTTTACGGCACATCAACTGGGCGATTTTCACCGCGTCCGGACGCTCGACCACCCCCTTTTCGGTGACGATCACGTCGATCAGGTCGGCCGGCGTGACATCGACCACCGGATTGTACGCCTCGACGTCGGCCGTCACCTGGATGCCCGCCACCTCCAGCAGCTCTTCCACACCGCGCGTCTCCAGCGGGATATCCTCGCCCGTGGCCAGGTTCAGATCGATACTGCTGCTGGGCGCCACCACCATGAAGCGCAGCCCGTGGTGCATGGCCGCCACCGCCAACTGGTAAGTGCCGATCTTCGCCGCCACGTCACCATTGGCGGCAATGCAGTCGGCGCCGACCACCACCCAGCTGATGCCCTTGGTCTTCATCAGATGCCCTGCCGCCGCGTCGGCCACCACGGTCACCGGCACGCCGTCGGCGGCCAGTTCCCACGCGGTCAGGCGCGACCCTTGCAGCCACGGACGGGATTCGCAGGCATAAACCTGCTCGACCATGCCCTCCAGCGTGGCGGCGCGAATCACCCCTAGAGCGGTGCCGAAGCCACCGGTGGCCAGGGCCCCGGCGTTGCCGTGGGTGAGCAGGGCCTGCTCGCTGCCTTGGTGCTTGCGGATCTGCTCGACACCGAACTGGGCCATGGTCAGGTTGGCTTCACGGTCACTTTCATGGATGGCGATCGCCTCGGCCTCCATGACCGCCAGCACATCCTCACCCGGACGCAGGCGCTGCAAGCGCTCTCGCATGCGGTTGAGCGCCCAGAACAGGTTGGCCGGCGTGGGGCGCGCCTCGCCCAGCATCAGGAAGTCCTCTTCCAGGGACTCCTCCCACCCCTCGCCTTCGGCCAGGCGCCGACGCAGCGCCAGCACCAGCCCGTAGGCGGCGCTGATGCCGATTGCCGGGGCGCCGCGCACAACCATGTCGCTGATCGCCTCGGCCACCTGCGCCACATCGGTGCAGGCCAGCCAGCACTGCTCCAGCGGCAACAGGCGCTGGTCGAGCAGGTGCAGCACGCCATCGTGCCATTCGATGCCCGTCACCGTCTCCGCCGCCATCAGTTGCTCGCGCATCGCCTCTCCCCGTCGCCCTGGCATCAAAAGGCGGCGATTATAGCGACCCTCAGCCGCGGCCGCTCGGGTATACTGCGCGTTTAACCAAACCAACCCTGGTATATACCGCGCATGTCCTCCCCCATGCCCCCTCTAGACCTGTTGCTGGCACCACGCTGGCTGGTACCCGTGGAGCCGGCTGGCGTGGTACTGGAACATCATGCGCTGGGCATCCGCGATGGCCAGATCGCCTGGCTCGGCCCGCGTGAGCGTGCCCCATCAGCGAACCAGGTGCGCGAGCTCCCCGATTGCCTGCTCACCCCCGGCCTGGTCAACGCCCACGGCCATGCCGCCATGTCGCTGTTCCGGGGACTGGCCGACGACCTGCCGCTGATGACCTGGCTCGAGGAGCACATCTGGCCGGCCGAAGGGCGCTGGGTCGATGAAGCCTTCGTGCGCGACGGCACGGACCTTGCCATTGCTGAACAACTCAAAGGCGGCATCACCTGTTTCGCCGACATGTACTTCTTCCCCCGCCAAGCCTGCGACCGCGTGCACCGCAGCGGCATCCGCGCACAGATCGCCGTCCCCCTGCTGGACTTCCCCATCCCCGGCGCGCGCACGCCGGAAGAGGGCCTGCACCTGGCCATCGAGCTGTTCGGCGACCTGCGCCACCACCCGCGCATCACTGTCGCCCTTGGCCCGCACGCCCCCTACACCGTCAGCGACGCGAACCTGGAGAAGATCCGCATCATCGCCGACCAGCTCGACGCGCCGCTGCACATGCATATCCACGAGACCGCCGGCGAAATCGAGCAGGCCCTCGAGGACAACGGCGAGCGCCCGCTGGCCCGCCTCGCCCGCCTGGGCCTGCTCGGCCCAAATCTGCAGGCGGTGCACATGACCCAGGTCAGCGACGAAGATCTGGCGCTGCTGGTAGAAAGCAACACCAGCGTGGTCCACTGCCCCGAATCCAACCTCAAGCTGGCCAGTGGCTTCTGCCCGGTGGAGCGCCTGTGGCAGGCTGGCGTGAATGTGGCGGTCGGCACCGATGGCGCCGCCAGCAACAACGACCTCGACCTGCTCGGCGAGACCCGTACCGCCGCCCTGCTGGCCAAGGCGGTTGCAGGTTCGGCCACGGCGCTGGACGCCCATCGCGCCCTGCGCATGGCCACGCTCAATGGCGCCCGGGCACTGGGGTTGGAGGCTGTTACCGGCTCGCTGGAAGTGGGCAAGGCCGCCGACCTGGTCGCCTTCGATCTCTCCGGCCTGCAGCAGCAACCGGTGCACGACCCGGTCTCGCAACTGATCTACGCCACCGGCCGCGATTGCGTGAAAGACGTCTGGGTGGCCGGCCACGCCCTGGTTCAGGATCGCTGCCTGACGCAGATGGACGAAGCCGCGCTGGCCAGCACCGCCCGCGCCTGGGGAGCCCGCATCGGCGGGCGCAACGAATAACCGGCCGGCAGCCACGGCTGCCGCCTGTAGCACTTTCATCGAAGATTCAGAGGACCGTTCACATGAGCAACGTCGACCACGCCGAAATCGCCAAGTTCGAGGCCCTGGCCCATCGCTGGTGGGACCGCGAGAGCGAGTTCAAGCCACTGCACGACATCAACCCGTTGCGGGTCAACTGGATCGACGAGCGCGTGAGCCTGGCCGGCAAGAAGGTGCTGGACGTCGGTTGCGGCGGCGGCATTCTCAGCGAGGCGATGGCCCAGCGCGGCGCCACCGTCACCGGCATCGACATGGGCGAGGCGCCGCTGGCGGTAGCCCAACTGCACCAGCTGGAGTCCGGCGTGGACGTCGAATACCGGCAGATCACCGCCGAAGCCCTGGCCGAGGAGATGCCCGAACAGTTCGACGTGGTCACCTGCCTGGAAATGCTCGAACACGTGCCCGACCCGTCATCGGTGATCCGTGCCTGCTACCGCATGGTCAAGCCGGGCGGCCAGGTGTTCTTCTCGACCATCAACCGCAACCCCAAAGCCTACCTGCTGGCCATTATCGGCGCCGAGTACATCCTCAAGATGCTGCCGCGCGGCACCCATGACTTCAAGAAGTTCATCCGCCCTTCCGAACTGGGCGCCTGGAGCCGCGTCGCCGGGCTTGAAGTGAAGGACATCATCGGCCTCACGTACAACCCGCTGACCAAGCACTACAAGCTGAGCAACGACGTCGACGTCAACTACATGATCCAGACCCTGCGCGAGGAATGAGCATGCGCCTGCGAGCAGTACTCTTCGACATGGACGGCACCCTGCTGGACACGGCGCCGGACTTCATCGCCATCTGCCAGGCAATGCTCACCGACCGCGGCCTGCCGACCATCGACGATGCGCGCATCCGCGACGTGATTTCCGGTGGCGCCCGAGCCATGGTCGCCGCGACCTTCGCCATGGACCCGGACGCGGAAGGCTTCGAAACGTTGCGCCTGGAGTTCCTCGAGCGTTACCAGCGTGATTGCGCGGTGCACAGCAAGCTGTTCGACGGCATGCCGGAACTACTGGCCGACATCGAGAAAGGCAACCTGCTGTGGGGCGTGGTCACCAACAAGCCGGTGCGCTTCGCCGAGCCGATCATGCAACGCCTGGGCCTGGCCGAGCGCTCGGCGCTGCTGATCTGCCCGGACCACGTGAAGAACAGCAAACCCGACCCCGAACCGTTGATCCTGGCCTGCAAGACTCTCGACCTCGACCCGGCCAGCGTGCTGTTCGTCGGTGACGATCTGCGCGACATCGAGTCCGGACGCGACGCCGGCACCCGCACCGCAGCCGTGCGCTATGGCTATATTCATCCAGAGGACAACCCCAACAACTGGGGCGCCGACGTGGTGGTGGACCACCCGCTGGAACTGCGCAAGGTGATCGACAGCGCGCTGTGCGGCTGCTGATACCCTCGGCCTGACGTAGAGCCTGTAGGAGCGGGCTTGCCCCGCGATGAGGCTGACCGCGGCAACATCGCCGCCTGGGCGGACGCAATCGCGGGACAAGCCCGCTCCTACAGGGGTGCGTCGCCCACTGATTTCAAGGACAAATCACATGTTCGACTACACCGCCCGCCCCGACCTGCTCAAGGGCCGGATCATCCTCGTCACCGGCGCCGGCCGCGGCATCGGTGCCGCAGCCGCCAAAGCCTATGCAGCACTGGGCGCCACCGTGCTGCTGCTGGGCAAGACCGAGGCCAACCTCAACGAGGTGTACGACCAGATCGAAGCCGCCGGCCACCCGCAGCCGGTGGTCATTCCATTCAACCTGGAAACCGCCCTGCCCCACCAGTACGACGAACTGGCAGTGATGATCGAGGAGCAGTTCGGGCGCCTCGACGGCCTGCTCAACAATGCATCGATCATCGGCCCGCGCACGCCGCTGGAGCAGTTGTCGGGCGACAACTTCATGCGCGTGATGCATATCAACGTCAACGCCACCTTCATGCTTACCAGCACCTTGCTGCCGCTGCTCAAGCTGTCGGAGGACGCCTCGGTGGTGTTCACCTCCAGCAGCGTCGGGCGCAAGGGCCGGGCCTACTGGGGCGCGTATGGCGTTTCGAAGTTCGCCACCGAAGGGCTGATGCAGACGCTCGCCGATGAACTGGAAGGCGTCGCGCCGGTACGCGCCAACAGCATCAACCCGGGCGCCACGCGCACGGCGATGCGGGCCCAGGCCTACCCGAGCGAGAACCCGCAGAACAACCCGCTGCCCGAAGAAATCATGCCGGTGTACCTGTACCTGATGGGCCCGGACAGCAAGGATGTGAACGGGCAGGCGCTGAACGCGCAATAAGCCTTGCGTCGACTGAGCCGACCATTTCACGGGCAAACCCGCCCCCCACAGGATCTACACAACCCTCAAGGGCAGTGACCATTCTGTTGGAGCGGATTTACCCGCGAAAGGCCGGCTCAGACAAACAGAGCGCCTCAACCCGCCGCCAGCGCCGGGCGCACCCGCCCCTGCTGACGCCCTTCCAGCTGCATGCAACGCTCCAGGAACAGGAACATGCAGTCGTAGCTCTTGCAGATCGACCTGCGCAGCTCGGTGCGCAGCCCCAGCGTGGGGTTCTCGCCGGCCAGGGTGCAGATGATCTCCAACGCCTCCCACGGGTGGGCATCGTCGTACTGGGCGTGCATCTTCAACCACTTCATCGCGCGCTTGCGGGTTTCTTCAGGGAAGCCTTGGGCATAGGTGTCGGTCGAGCAGACCACTGCCGACCATTCGCCCGTGGCGCCTTCGATGGCGTAGTTGGTGGCCGCCATCGAGATGGCCAGCGACTCGGTGGCGCACACCCGCCAGCACCAGTCGTTCAGGCCATTGAGCTCGGGCGGCACTTCCTGGGCCTGCAACTCGTGCAGGTGAATGCCATGGGCCTGGCACCAGTGCACCCAGTAGTCGGCATGGTTGAGTTCGACGCGGATGTTGCGCATCAGCCAGCGCCGCGCCATGTCTTCTCCTGGGTGGCGGGCGTAGCGGGTCTTGGTGAGGTTGTGGGCCATGTACAACGAAAACTGTTCGACCACCGGCCAGCCACCTATCAGGTACTGGCGGATGGTGGCCGGCCGCAGCTGGCCATCGCGCAGGCGCTGATAGAACTCGTGCTCGACTACTCGGCGCTTGCTTTCGCGGCAATCCTCGATCAGTTGCTGGGCCCAATCCGGATAACTGGCCGGATCCATCAATGGTCCGATCCTTACGAACGAGTCAATCACTGTCAGCTCCTTGATTCCCTGTGATGACCGGGCAAAGTTCAGCGAAAGGTCCCCGGCGCCCGGTGCAGCAGGGGCCTCGCGGCAATCCGTTGGCGCTGCAGGCTGTCGCAGGTGAAGACCTGCGGGCGTTCGATGAGGTAGCCCTGGGCGTAGTCCACGCCGATCTCCTGCAACGCCTGCTCGATCAACGGCGTCTCGACGAACTCGGCGATGGTCCGCTTGCCCATGACGTGGCCGATGTGATTGATCACTTCGACCATCGCCCGGTTGATCGGGTCATCGAGCATGTCTTTGACGAAACTTCCGTCGATCTTCAGGAAGTCTACAGGCAAATGCTTCAAATAGGCGAATGACGACATTCCGGCGCAGAAGTCATCCAGGGAGAACTTGCAGCCCAGCGCCTTCAATTCATTGATGAATCGAATCGCACTGCCCAGGTTGGCGATCGCGCTGGTTTCGGTAATTTCAAAGCAAATCAGCCAGGGCGGGATGGAAAACTCCTCGAACAGCCGCTGCAGGTACTCGAGGAATTTGTCATCACCGATGCTCGACCCCGACAGGTTGATCGCGCACATCGCCAGCGGCCCCTCACGGCCTTCGTCCAGGCACTGGCGCACCACCTGGAACACACTGCGCACCACCCAACGGTCGAGGGCGGTCATCAGTCCGTAGCGTTCGGCGGCGGGGATGAAGCTGTCCGGCAGGATGGTGCGGCCGTTTTCGTCGTGCAGGCGCAGCAGGATCTCGAGATGCCCGGCGCCCTCCTGCGGCCGCAGGGGTGCAATTTCCTGGGCATAGAGGCAGAAGCGGTTTTCTTCCAGGGCCACGTGCAGACGCTGGATCCACGCCATCTCGCCGAAACGCATGGACAGCTCACTGTCGTCGGCGTGGTACACCTGGACCCGGTTGCGGCCCTTCTCCTTAGCCATGTAGCAGGCCATGTCGGCGGCGCGCAGTGAGGCTTCCAGAGTACCGGGCGGCTGGGCAATGTGCACCAGGCCAATGCTGACCGTAGTGACGAAGGGCCGCCCCTTCCAGACGAAATGCAAGCTTTGCACCGCTTGGCGCAGGTGTTCGGCGATGCGTCCGGCCTGGTCCGGCGGGCAGTTCTCCAGCAGCACGCCGAATTCGTCACCGCCCAGCCGGGCCAGTGTATCGCCCTCGCGCAGGCCGGATTGCAGCACCGCACAGATATGCCGCAGCAGTTCGTCGCCAGCAGCATGCCCACAGGTGTCATTGACCAGCTTGAACTGATCGAGGTCGAGGAACATCAGCGAATGGCGCCCGGCCTGGCGCGCCAAGGCATTGAGCGCCTGCTCCAGGCGATACTCGAACTCGCGCCGGTTGGCCAGGCCGGTGAGCGCGTCATGGGTGGCCTGCCATGACAGGTTGGCGATGTACTGGCGTTCCTGGGTCATGTCGTGCAGCACCACGACGATGCCGCTGACCTGCCCTTCGGTGAGGATGGGCGACCCCACCAGGTTGACCGACACGGTGCTGCCGTCCAGGCGCTGGATCAGCCGGGCGTGCTCGGCACCACCCTTGAGGCTGCCACTGAGCACCTGCTCGACCAAGGTGCGGCTGTCGCTTTCGGCGTTCTCGTCGAGCAGGCTGAACAAGGCCGCCAGGGGCAGCCCCTGGGCCTGGGCGGCCTGCCAATGGGTCAACTGCTCGGCGGCCGGGTTCATGTAGGCGATGCAGCCGTCGACATCAGCAGTGATCACCGCATCACCGATCGACTCCAGTGTGATCTGCGCCCGCTCCTTCTCCTCCTGCAAGGCGATGGCGAAGGCCTGGCGCTGGGCCAGCAACTTGCTCGAGCGCCGCCAGGCCATGGCGATCAGAAACAGCGCCGTGGCCAGGTTGGTGAGCATGAGTACCTTGAGCAGTACCCGCGAGCCTTCGCCCAGCGCATCGCTGAACGCCTTGGCGGCCGGCGTCACGCCATCGTTGATGGCGACGATATGCGCCTTCCAGTCCAGCACCTGCCGCGCCGCGACGTCACCGGCGTTGAAGCCGTCGCGCATCTGCACGGCCAGCACATCGAGCTGGCGCAGGTAGTCGTCACCCACATCCCACAGATCGATGGCCGTTTCCATGTAGCTGATATGGCGGAAATTGCGGTAGAACCAGATGATCCGAGCGACGTCGTCAGGGTGGTTGCCGCCTTGCAGGATACCCGCGCGCGCAGCCTCGAGGTCCGGCTCGGGGCGATCCAGGGCCACACGCAGGTCATGGTCGCCTTTTGGTACGAGGATGGCCCGCTGGTAGCGTTCGAAGGTCCGCGGATCACGGTCTTCGGCATAGAGATTCAAATAGTAGATGGCGTCTTTCTGCGCCTTGGACCACAGGCTCTCGCCCGCCACATAGGCGCGCATGGCGGACAATGCATAGAGGCTCAGGCTGCCCAGCAGCACCTGGAAGACCACAACGGCGACGAAAGGCCAGATGATACCCAGCAGCCTTGGTGCCTCGAGCGTCCGATTTCCCTTCATGTGGTCCCTGTCACTGCGGCAGATAAGGCACGAATCGACCTAGACAAGCACAGCGTAGGCCATTTGCCATGCCTGTGGGAGCGGGATGATCGTCGAAAGTATCAACTCTGCGGTATTGTCGGTGCCTGATGGGGCGCATTCGCGGATAAATCCGCTCCTACAGGGAATGCGCCGCCCTTTTGGGGCCAGCCTTGCTGGCGAAACCCGGCACAGACGCTCAAGTCTGCTGCAAATGCCCGTACAGCTTGGCGTACAGCCCACCTTCGGCAATCAGCTGCTGGTGGCCGCCATCCTCGGCCACGTGCCCGCCGTCGAACACCAGCACCCGGTCGGCCTGCTTCACCGCCGATAGACGGTGGGCAATGATCAGGGTGGTGCGGCCGCTGAGGAAACGCGCCAGCGCTTGGTGCAGGTTGTACTCGGTGGCCGCGTCCAGTGCCGAGGTGGCTTCGTCGAGGATGACCACCTTGGGCTCGGCCAGCACCATGCGGGCAATCGCCAATCGCTGACGCTGACCTCCAGACAAGCGCACCCCGGAACGCCCGACGACGCTGTCCAGCCCCTGGGGCAAGGCGGCGATGGTGGCGTCCAGCTGGGCGATGCGCAGCGCCTGCCAGCAGGCTTCGTCACTGCAGTCACGGCCCATGGTGAGGTTGGCGCGCACGCTGTCGTTGAACAGCGACGGGTGCTGCAGCACCACCGCGACGTTCTCGCGCAACGTCTCCAGGCCAATCTCCTGCAGGCTGGCGCCACCAAAGCGAATAGTCCCGGCCTGGGCGCTGTACAACCCCAGCAGCAACTGCACCAGGGTGCTCTTGCCACCGCCGCTGGCCCCGACGATGGCCACCTTCTCGCCCGGGGCGATGGACAGGTTGAGCTGGTCGAGCACCGGTTCATCCGCGTAGGCAAAACGCAGGTCGCGCACTTCAAGCCCCACCGTCTCGCGCCCGGCGAACGGATCGCTGGCCGCCGGATACTGCGGCTCGTCGGCGCGCGCCAGCAGCTCATTGAGCCGGCTGAGCGCACCGCCTGCCGCGTAGTAGGCGTATTGCAGGTTCAACAGCTGCTCCACCGGCCCGATCATGAACCACAGATAGCTGAACACCGCCAGCATCTGGCCGATGGACAGGTCGGAGAACAGCACGGTAAGCATGGCCGCGGCGCGGAAGATATCGATACCGAACTGGAACAGCAGGCCACTGGCGCGGCCACTGGCATCGCTCTTCCACTGCGAGGCCACGGCATAGTCACGCACCTCGCGGGCGCGCAGGCCCAGGCGCCCGAGGAAATACCCCTGGCGGTTGCCGGCGCGAATTTCCTGGATGGCGTCCAGTGTTTCGGTGAGCGCCTGGGTGAAACGTGCGGTGCTGTCGTTCTCGAGCTTCTTCAGGTGCTTGACGCGCTTGCCCAACTGCACGGTGAAGTAGATCACCAGTGGGTTGAACAGCAGGATCAGCAATGCCAGCTGCCAGTGCATCCAGATCAGGATCGCGGCGGTACCGGTGAGTGTCAGCACGGCCACCAGGAAACGGCTCAGGGTTTCGCCAACGAACTTGTCCAGAGTATCCAGGTCGGTAACCAGGTGGGTGGTCACCGTGCCACTGCCCAGGCTTTCGTATTCCTTGAGCGAAATGCGCTTGAGCCGCTCGATCAGGCGGATGCGCAGGCGGTAGACGATATCCTTGGCCAGCCCGGCGAACAGCTTGGCCTGGACCACGTTGAACGCCAGCGCGGCCAGGCGCAGGCCCAAGGTGGCGCACAGCATCAGGCCGATGTAGCCAGCCGCGACCTGCCAGCCGGAAGGGAGGAAGTTGTTCATCCACTTCAGCGCGGCGTCGCCATGCCCCAGCAGCACCTCGTCCACCAGCAGCGGCAGCAGCAACGGGATCGGCACGCTGCACAGGGCCGCAAGCACGGCCACCAGGTTGGCGGTCCACAGGGCTTTCTTGTGTTGCAGGGCCAGGCGGCGGATTTCCGCCCAGCTCAGGCGATCGGGCACAGCGGGGGGCTTCCCTGGCACAGGGTCTGGCGACCCTGGCAGATCAAGCACAAGCGGCCTGCTGCAGCCAGCGGCCGAGCAAGGGTTGCAGGCTGTCCAGCGGCTGGTAGCCGTTGGTCAGCAGTGCCAGCTGGCCATTGCGCTCGGCGAGCAGCGTGGGAAAACCGGCGATACCCAGGCCCTGCACCCAGGCGAAATCGGCGCTGGTGGCGGCCCGGGTGTCAAGGCTGGCAAAACGTTGCGCGAACGGCTCACGGTCGTATCCGGCCTGCTCGGCCAGATCCACCAGCTGCGGGGCGCGGGTGACGTCCACGCCCTGCTCGTAGAACGAACGCTGGATCAGCTTGAGCAAGCTCCAGGCTCGCAGGTCATCCAGCTCCCGCGCCGCGACCAGGGCGCGGCACGCAGGTTCGGTGTCATAGACGAAACCGTCCGGCATCGCGCCTTCGAAGCGGAACGGTTGCCCGGTGGCATCATGCACGGCCTGCCAATGCTCGAGGATGTACTTGCGGGTCGAGGCGTCCAGGGCGCTGCCGCCGCTGCGCAGGCCGCCCGGCACCAGCCGGGTGCCGACCCCGGCCTCGCGGGCCTGGGCGATCAGCGCCTCGGCCACCGGGGCGAAGCCCCAGCACCAGGAACACATCGGGTCCATCACATAGAGCAGGCGTGCGGACATGCATCAAGCCTCGGCTTTGTAGTTGTAGCCGATCGGGTGCGGCTGGTTGCGCGCCTTGGCCAGCTCGATCTGCTTCTGGCGGTCGATGGCGCTGCGCCGGGTCTTCTCGCTCAGGGTGTCCCAGCAATGCGGGCAGCTCACGCCTGGCGAATAGTGCTCCGACTCACGGTCCTTCACATCGATCGGGTGGCGGCAGGCATGGCACTGGTCATACTCGCCCTCGCTCAGGTCGTGACGCACGGTGACCCGGTTGTCGAAGACGAAGCAGTCGCCGTCCCAGAGGCTTTCTTCCTGGGCTACTTCCTCGAAGTATTTCAGGATGCCGCCTTTGAGATGATAGACGGCTTCGAAGCCCTCACCGAGCATGTAGCTGGACGCTTTCTCACAGCGGATGCCGCCGGTGCAGAACATGGCCACCTTCTTGTGCTTGCTCGGGTCGAAGTTGGCCTTGATGTAGTCGGGGAACTCACGGAAGGTTTCGGTCTTCGGGTCGATGGCGCCCTTGAAGGTGCCGATGGCCACTTCGTAGTCGTTGCGGGTGTCGATCAACAGCACTTCCGGGTCGCTGATCAGGGCGTTCCAGTCTTTCGGGTCGACATAAGTACCCACCGCCTTGTTCGGGTCCACGCCCGGCACGCCCAGGGTGACGATCTCTTTCTTGAGCTTGACCTTGGTGCGGTAGAACGGCTGCTCGTCGCAGTACGACTCTTTATGGTCGACATCCACCAGGCGCGGGTCGTTGCGCAGCCAGGCGAGCAGCGCGTCGATGCCTTCGCGGGTGGCCGACACGGTGCCGTTGATGCCTTCGTTGGCCAGCAACAGGGTGCCTTTGACACCGTTGTCGGTCATGGCCTTGAGCAGGGGCTCGCGCAGTTCGACGTAGTCTTCCAGGGTGACGAACTTGTACAGCGCCGCCACGACGATCGGTTGGGACATGGATGTGCATCTCCAGGTGGTTGCCCTCGTAAGGGGCGGACCGGGTTTGACAAAAGCAAGGGGGCTGCTGCACAGCCCATCGCCGGCAAGCCGGCCCCTACAGGTTTTGTAGAAGCAGGCTTGCCGGCGATGGGCCGCGCGGCGGCCCCCAAGGGAATGACGCGGATTGTACCAGAAGGACGGAAAGGATTCAGTGCCCGCCGCCGGCGCACACCGGCGAGGCTGGCGCCACACCGACCGCCGCCCACTCTTCGGGTGTGTAGGTGTGGATGGCCAGGGCATGGATCTCGCCCATCAGCTCGCCCATGGTGGCGTAGACCTTCTGGTGACGCTTGACGCTGTTCAGCCCGGCGAACTGCTCGCTGACCAGCACCGCCTTGTAGTGCGTTTCCTGGCCACGGCTGTGCATGTGGCTCTCGTTGTGCACTTCAAGGTGCTGGCTGGCCAGCGGCGCCAGTTGCTGTTCGATGCGTTGCTGCATGCTCATCGCGTCAGGCTCACTTCTTCGCCGGTGCCTTGCCGGCATTCGGGTCGAGTTCCTTGGTCATGTCGTCGAGCAGCTTGTTCACCACCGGCACGGCCGGCTCCAGGCTTTGCTGGGTCAGTTGCGCCGATTGCTGGGTGACTTTAGGCATTTCGCGCAGGACTTTCTTGCCCAGCGGCGACTCGTAGAACTTGACCAGGTCGTTCAGCTCGCCTTCGGTGAAGGTGGCGGTGTACAGGTCGACCATCTTCGGCTTGAGCTTCTTCCAGCCGATGGCGTTGTCCAGGGCGGCGTTGGCCTTGGCCTGGTAGCTGTCGAGGACGGATTTCTTGGAGGCGGGCGCCTTGGTTTGCTCGAAACGCTGGGCGAACATCTGCTGGACCTGCATGTACACCGGGGTGCCCAGCTTGTCGGCATTGGCCAGGGTCAGGAATTTCTCGGCGGCAGCATTGTGGCTGGGGGTTGCGGCGAGTACCTGGCCGCTGGCGCAGACCAGGGCAACGGCGGCACAGAGGACACGAAGACGGGTCATTGCATTTCCTTCAAGAAAGAGAGGCGAGTACCTCAGAGTAGAGCATTCTGCGCCGTGATGGCGAAGTGCTCAAGTGGCACGACGAGCGATGGAACCGCGCTGTCGAATCAGGGCCTAAACTGCGATTTCGGACTACAAAGGAGTGAGCGCAGCATGAGCCGTATCGAGACAGACAGCCTGGGCCCGGTCGAAGTTCCGGAGGAGGCCTACTGGGGTGCGCAGACCCAGCGCTCGCTGATCAACTTCGCCATCGGCAAGGAGCGCATGCCGCTCGCGGTGCTGCATGCCCTGGCGTTGATCAAGAAAGCGGCGGCGCGGGTCAATGATCGCAACGGCGACCTGCCCGCAGACATCGCCCGGCTGATCGAACAGGCTGCCGATGAAGTGCTGGATGGCGAACATGACGATCAGTTCCCGCTGGTGGTCTGGCAGACCGGCAGCGGCACCCAGAGCAACATGAACGTCAACGAAGTGATCGCCGGGCGCGCCAACGAACTGGCCGGCAAAGGCCGCGGCGGCAAGGTACCAGTCCACCCCAACGACCACGTCAACCGCTCGCAGAGCTCCAACGACTGCTTCCCCACCGCCATGCACATCGCCGCGGCCCAGGCGGTACACGCGAAGCTGCTGCCAGCGATCGGCGAACTCGCCTCGGGGTTGGCGGAGTTGTCGGAGCGCCACGAAAAACTGGTGAAGACCGGCCGCACGCACATGATGGACGCCACCCCCATCACCTTCGGCCAGGAAGTCTCGGCGTTCGTCGCCCAGCTCGACTACGCCCAGCGCGCCATTCGCGCGACGTTGCCGGCGGTCTGCGAGCTGGCCCAGGGCGGCACTGCCGTGGGCACCGGGCTCAATGCCCCGCACGGTTTCGCCGAAGCCATCGCCGCCGAACTGGCCGCCCTGTCCGGCCTGCCGTTCGTGACCGCGCCGAACAAATTCGCCGCCCTCGCCGGCCACGAACCGTTGACCAGCCTGGCGGGCGCGCTGAAAACCCTGGCCGTGGCGTTGATGAAGATTGCCAACGACTTGCGCCTGCTCGGTTCGGGCCCGCGCGCGGGGCTTGCCGAGGTACGCCTGCCGGCCAACGAGCCCGGCAGTTCGATCATGCCCGGCAAGGTCAATCCGACCCAGTGCGAGGCGCTGTCGATGCTGGCCTGCCAGGTGCTTGGCAACGACGCGGCGATCGGCTTTGCCGCCAGCCAGGGGCACCTGCAACTGAACGTGTTCAAGCCGGTGATCATCCACAACCTGCTGCAATCGATCGCGCTATTGGCCGATGGCTGCCACAACTTCCAGCAGCATTGCGTGGCCGGGATCGAGCCGGATGCCGGGCAGATGGCAGCGCACCTGGAGCGCGGGCTGATGCTGGTGACGGCGCTGAACCCGCACATCGGTTACGACAAGGCGGCGGAAATCGCCAAGAAGGCCTACAGCGAGGGCAAGACCCTGCGGGAGGCGGCGCTGGAGCTGAAGTACCTGACCAACGAGCAGTTCGACCAGTGGGTACGGCCGGAGAACATGCTGGCGCCGGGGGGCAAGGGCTGATCGGTTCATGTGCCGCCCCCTTCGCGGGTAAACCCGCTCCCACAGGGGCCATGGTGATCCCTGTGGGAGCGGGTTTACCCGCGAAGAAGCCAACATGGTCGTCAGCGTGCCTGCGCCCCCCGTGCTTTCCACCCCGCCACCAGCGATGGCCCCAATGCCACCAGCGCCGAGCCCAGCACCACCGTCACCGCGCCCACATACCCCAGGCCATTGATATCCTCGGCCTGCACATGCTCCGGCCACACCCAGGCCGCCAATGCCACGGCCACGAAGGTCACCAGCGGCGTCAGCGCCAGCGTGGCGCTCACCCGTGAGGCCTCCCAATGCGCCAGTGCCTCGGCAAATGCGCCGTAGGCCACCAGGGTGTTGAGGCAGCAGGCCAGCAACAGCCAGCCCTGCACCGGGCTCAGTTGCAGCGCCTCCAGTGGATGCACCCAGGGCGTGAGCAGCAGCGCGCAGCACAGGTAGATCACCATCATCACCTGCTGCGAGTTCCACACGGTCAGCAATTGCTTTTGGCTCAAGGCGTAGAACACCCAGATGCTGGTGGCGAGGATGATGGTCAGCACACCGGTGGTGTAGGTACCGAGCGATGTGAACAGCTCTTCCAGGCGCTGGTTGAAGAACAACCCGAAGCCTGCCATCAACACCAGCAACCCCAGGCCCTGCCCGAGGCTGAAGCGCTCCTTGAACACGAACACACTGGCCACCAGCAGCAGTACCGGCCCGAGCTGCACCACCAGTTGCGCCGTGCCGGGGCTGAGCAGGTTGAGCCCGACGAGGTACAACACATAGTTGCCCACCAGCCCACCCACCGCGACTGCCACCAGCCCCTTGCCCTTGAGGCCCAGGTGCCTGAACGACGGTAGCCGTCGATTGGCCGCCAGCCAGGCGAACAGCAGGCCACCCGAGACGCTCAAGCGGTACCAGGTGACCGTTACCGGGTCCATCACCTGCAGTACCTGCTTGAGCTTGATCGGCAGGATGCCCCAGAGAAAGGCGGTCAACAGAGCCAGCGACAGGCCATGGACCCAGCGTCCGGAAGAGATGTGCATGGTGTCCTCGGTCAGGCCGGTAGCGGGGGAAGTGCAGTCTAAAGGGTTGGCGGGAGAGAAGTGGCGGGAAAAGATTTCATCAGGTCATTCCTTCCGGGCATGCCCGATACGAACGTGTCGCCCTCTTCGCGGGTAAACCCGCTCCCACAGGTTTGCGACAATCCCTGTGGGAGCGGGTTTACCCGCGAAGAGGGCGGCACGGATCAATTCTTGTCTTTGGTGAACGCCGCCTCCAGGGCCTCGTTGATCGTGCGCAGCACCTTCACCCGCGCCCAGCGCTTGTCGTTGGCCTCCACCAAGGTCCACGGCGCGATCTCGGTGCTGGTGCGGTCGACCATGTCGCCCACCGCCTCCGCGTATACATCCCACTTGTCACGGTTACGCCAGTCTTCCTCGGTGATCTTGTAGCGCTTGAACGGGATCTGCTCGCGCTCCTCGAACCGCTCGAGTTGGGTTTGCTGGTCGATGGCCAACCAGAACTTGACCACCACCACCCCGGCATTGCGCAGCTGTTCCTCGAAATCGTTGATCTCGCCGTAGGCACGCATCCAGTCGGCCGGGCTGCAGAAACCCTCGACCCGCTCCACCAGCACCCGGCCATACCAGGAACGGTCGAAGACGGTGAACTTGCCGCGCGCCGGGATGTGCCGCCAGAAGCGCCAGAGGTACGGTTGGGCACGCTCTTCCTCAGTGGGCGCGGCAATCGGCACGATGCGGTACTGGCGCGGGTCCAGCGCCGCCGCCACGCGGCGAATCGCCCCGCCCTTGCCTGCAGCGTCGTTGCCTTCGAACACCGCCACCAGCGCATGCCGGCGCATGTGCTTGTTACGCAGAAGCCCCGCCAGGCGCGCCTGTTCGGTGACCAGTTGTTCCTCATAGTCGCGCTTGTCCAGGCGCTTGCTCAGGTCGAGCGCACCCAGCAGGCTCTTCTGGTCGATGCTGCGCCCCAAGGGTGCGACGTTGCCCTGGTGCTTGAGCGGCTTGTTGCCCAGTGCCGCCTGCAGGCTCTCCAGCAGGATGCGCCCAACGGCCAGGCTGCGGTAATGCGGGTCGACGCCTTCGATCACGTGCCAGGGCGCATAGTCGCGGCTGGTGCGGCGCAGCACACGCTCGCCGAAGCGTACGAAACGGTCGTAGGTTTCCGATTGCTGCCAGTCCAGCGGGCTGATGCGCCAGTTGTGCAGCGGGTCTTCCTTCAGCGCCTTGAGCCGCGCCTTCATCTGCTTCTTCGACAGGTGGAACCAGAACTTGATGATCAGCGCGCCCTCGTCGCAGAGCATCTGCTCCAGGCGCTCGGCACCAGCGATGGCCTGGTCGAGCACGGCGTCCTTGAACTGCCCATGCACGCGGCCTTCGAGCATCTGGCTGTACCAGTTGCCGAAGAACACGCCCATGCGCCCTTTCGGTGGCAACGCCCGCCAGTAACGCCAGGCCGGCGGGCGCGCCAGCTCTTCATCGGTCTGCTGGTCGAAGGTGCGCACCTCGATCAGCCGCGGGTCCATCCATTCGTTGAGCAGCTTGACCGTCTCGCCCTTGCCGGCACCTTCGATGCCGTTGATCAGCACGATCACCGGGAACCGCGACTGCTGCTTGAGCTCGTACTGGGCTTCGAGCAGCGCCTCGCGCAGGGCGGGGACTTCTGCTTCGTACGTTTCCTTGTCGATGCTGTGGCCGATTTCCGCGGATTCGAACATGGGGGACTCCGTCAATGGATCTTTTACAAGCTACAAGCTTCAAGCTGCAAGAAATAGCAGGTCGTGCCACTATTCGCTTTTTTCTTGCAGCTCAAAGCTTGCAACTTGCGGCTTGTATATGACCATGTCCGACACCTCCCTCCCTCAAAATGCCCAGATCGACTGGGACGACCAGGGCCGTCCCCACTCGCGGCAATACAACGATGTCTATTTCGCCATCAATGAGGGCATCGACGAGACCCTGCACGTGTTCATCGAGCAGAACCATCTGCGCCAGCGCTTCGCCGAACTGAAGCCGCACGACTGCCTGGTGATCGGCGAGACAGGCTTTGGCACCGGCATGAACTTCTTCTGCGCCTGGCAACTGTTCGCCGAACTGGCCCCGGCCGGGGCACGCCTGCACTTCGTCAGCGTCGAAAAATACCCGCTGAGCCGCGACGACCTCGCCCGTGCCACGCAGCTTTGGCCAGAGCTGGCTGCGTTCACCCAGCCGTTGCTCGAACAGTACGTAGCGATCCACCCAGGCTTCCAGCAGTTCAGCCTCGACGGAGGCCGGGTCACCCTGACCCTGATGATCGGCGATGCGCTGGAGCAGTTGCCGCAGCTCGACGCTCATATCGACGCCTGGTTCCTCGACGGCTTCGCCCCGGCAAAGAACCCCGACATGTGGACGCCCGAGCTTTTCACCCAGCTGGCCCGCCTGTCGCGGCCGGGGACCACGCTGGGCACCTTCACCACCACCGGTTGGGTGCGCCGCTCGCTGATCGAAGCCGGCTTCACCATGAAGAAGGTGCCGGGCATCGGCAAGAAATGGGAAGTGATGCACGGTGTATACACGGGCGCCGCAGCTTCGCCGGCCGCGCCTTGGTATGCACGCCCGACCGATTTGCCCGGCCCACGCGAAGCGCTGGTGATCGGTGCCGGCCTGGCCGGCAGCGCCACGGCCAGGAGCCTGGCCGAGCGTGGCTGGCAGGTCAGCGTGCTGGAGCGCCACGCCAGCCCGGCCCAGGAGGCCTCGGGCAATCCACAGGGCGTGCTGTACCTCAAGCTTTCCGCCCACGGCACCGCCCTCTCGCAGATGATCCTCTCAGGCTTCGGCTACACCCGCCGCTGGCTCGAACACCTGCAACGCGGCCAGGACTGGGACGCCTGCGGCGTACTGCAACTGGCCTTCGACGATCAGGAAGCCGCACGCCAGGCCAAGCTGGCTGCTGCGTTCGACGCAAGCCTGCTGCAGCGGCTGGAACGCGACCAGGCCGAGGCTGTGGCCGGCATCGCCCTGGCCTGCGGTGGCCTGTTCTATCCCGAAGGCGGCTGGGTGCATCCACCGGCCTTGTGCCAGGCGCAGCTCGGGCATCCGAATATTCGCCTGCTCAACCACCACGAAGTGGTCGAACTGCGCAAGGCCGATGGCCTGTGGCAGGCCTGGGATGGCAAGCGCCTGCTGGCCAGCGCGCCGCTGGTGGTGCTGGCCGGTGCCGCCGATGTGCGGCGCTTCACGGCCTGCGCCGAGCTGCCGCTCAAGCGTATCCGCGGGCAGATCACCCGCCTGCCGGCCACCGAGGCCAGCCGCGAGCTGCGCACGGTGGTCTGCGCCGATGGCTATGTCGCGCCGCCGCGTGGCGACGAGCACACCCTCGGGGCCAGCTTCGACTTCCACAACGAAGACCTCACACCGACCACCGCGGAGCACCAGGGCAACCTCGGGCTGCTGGAGGATATCTCGACCGACCTGGCCACGCGCCTGGCTACCGCCGAGCTTGATGCCGAACAGCTCGAAGGGCGCGCGGCGTTTCGCTGCACCAGCCCCGACTACCTGCCCATTGTCGGGCCGGTCGCGAATGTCCAGGCGTTCAACACCACCTATGCCATGCTGGCAAAGGATGCACGACAGGTGCCGGATATCGCCTGCCCGTGGCTGGATGGGCTGTACGTCAACAGCGGGCATGGATCGCGCGGGCTGATCACGGCGCCGTTGTCGGGCGAATTGATCGCGGCGTGGGTCTGCGGCGAACCGTTGCCGGTCCCCAGGGCCGTTGCCGAGGCGTGCCATCCCAACCGCTTTGCCTTGCGCCGCCTGATTCGCGGCAAGTAGTGGATTGTTCGCCGGTTGGGCGATCCGATACGACCACTGTGGGAGCGGCTTTAGCCGCGATCACCCGCGAAGCGGGTGCCAGGCACGGTGACGCCCGCATTGCGGCTGAAGCCGCTCCTACAGGGCACTCGCGCACCACCCTATATAACAGATCGATATAAAACTCTCGCAGCTCACCCATGTCCTTCACTAGGTGCCCGGAATAAAGGGCGCACCTCCCCAACGGCAAAACCGGTAAGGAATTATGTGCGGATTAGCAGGAGAGTTACGTTTCACCCCCCTCGACCAAGCCCCACGCCCGGCGGACCTCGCCGCCGTGGAGCGCATCACCCACCACCTGGCACCCCGCGGCCCCGACGCCTGGGGCTTCCATAGCCAGGGCCCGATTGCCCTCGGCCACCGCCGACTGAAGATCATGGATCTGTCCGACGGCTCGGCCCAGCCCATGGTCGACACGCCCCTGGGGCTGTCGCTGGCCTTCAACGGCGCGATCTACAACTTCCCCGAACTGCGCCAGGAGCTTCAGGAGCTGGGCTACCACTTCCACTCGGACGGCGACACCGAAGTGCTGCTCAAGGGCTACCACGCCTGGGGTGCGGCACTGCTGCCCAAGCTCAACGGCATGTTCGCCCTGGCCATCTGGGAGCGCGACAACCAGCGCCTGTTCCTGGCCCGCGACCGCCTCGGCGTCAAGCCGCTGTACCTGTCGCGCAACGGCGAACGCCTGCGCTTCGCCTCGACCCTGCCGGCGCTGCTCAAGGGCGGCGATATCGACCCGATGATCGACCCGGTGGCGCTCAACCACTACCTCAACTTCCACGCCGTGGTACCCGCGCCGCGCACCCTGCTGGCCAATGTGCAGAAGCTCGAACCCGGCACCTGGATGCGTATCGACCACCACGGTGAAGTCGAACGCCAGGCCTGGTGGCAATTGCACTACGGCCCGAACCCGGATGAGCGCGAACTCGACCTCGAAGGCTGGACCACCCGGGTGCTCGATACCACACGCGACGCAGTGGCGATCCGCCAGCGCGCGGCGGTGGATGTCGGCGTGCTGTTGTCTGGTGGCGTCGACTCCAGCCTGTTGGTCGGCCTGCTGCGCGAAAGCGGGATCGATGACCTGTCGACCTTCTCCATCGGCTTCGAGGATGCCGGTGGCGAGCGCGGTGACGAGTTCCAGTACTCCGACCTGATCGCCCGCCATTACGGCACCCGCCATCATCAACTGCGCATCGACGAACACGAGATCATCGAACAGTTGCCGGCGGCGTTCCGCGCCATGAGCGAACCGATGGTCAGCCATGACTGCATCGCCTTCTATCTGCTCTCGCGGGAAGTCGCGAAGCACTGCAAGGGCGTGCAGAGCGGCCAGGGCGCCGACGAGCTGTTCGCCGGCTATCACTGGTACCCACAGGTCGACGGCGCCGAAGACGCATTCAGCGCCTACCGCGCCGCCTTCTTCGACCGCAGCCACGACGAATACCGCGAGACCGTGCAAGCGCCCTGGCTGCTGGAGAGCGATGCCGCAGGTGACTTCGTGCGCGAGCACTTCGCTCGTCCGGGTGCGCCCGATGCGGTGGACAAGGCCCTGCGCCTGGACAGCACGGTGATGCTGGTGGACGACCCGGTCAAGCGCGTGGACAACATGACCATGGCCTGGGGCCTGGAGGCGCGCACGCCCTTCCTCGACTACCGCCTGGTCGAATTGTCAGCACGCATCCCGGGCCGCTTCAAGCTGCCTGATGGCGGCAAACAGGTGCTCAAGCAGGCTGCGCGGCGGGTCATCCCCCATGAAGTGATAGACCGCAAGAAAGGCTATTTCCCGGTACCCGGCCTCAAGCACCTGCAAGGCGCGACACTGGACTGGGTGCGCGAACTGCTCACCGACCCCAGCCAGGACCGCGGCCTGTTCAACCCGGCGATGCTTGATCGCCTGCTGAGCAACCCGCACAGCCAGCTCACCCCGCTGCGCGGCTCCAAGCTGTGGCAGCTGGCCGCCTTGAACCTGTGGCTCAGCGAGCTAGGAATCTGACCGATGAAAGCTCACGAAATCGCCTACGGTCAGCGCCTGCTGCGCGGCCAGGCGCCGTCCTACGAGCGCCTGCAGGCGCGCCTGGCCGGTGACGGCAATCAACCTCACGCTCAGCCACGCGCGGTGCACTGTGGCTGGGGACGGTTGCTGATCGGGCACACCTTCCCCGACCCGGTCAGCCTTGCCGAGGCCCTGTTGGAAGAACAGACCGGCGAGCGCGATATCGCCTTGTACGTGGCCGCCCCCCAGCAGGTACTGGCCCAGGCGCCGCAACAACTGTTCCTCGATCCGTCCGATACCCTGCGCCTGTGGTTCACCGATTACCGCCCCGCGCAACGGGTATTCCGCGGCTTCCGCATCCGTCGCGCGCAAGGCGCCGCCGACTGGCAGGCGATCAACACGCTGTACCAGGCACGCGGCATGTTGCCGGTGGATCCTGAGTTGCTCACCCCGCGCCACCTTGGCGGCCCGGTGTACTGGTTGGCCGAGGATGAAGACAGCAACGCAGTGATCGGCAGTGTCATGGGCCTGGACCATCACAAGGCCTTCGACGACCCCGAGCATGGTTGCAGCCTTTGGTGCCTGGCCGTCGACCCGCACGGCACGCGCCCGGGCGTCGGCGAGGTGCTGGTCCGCCATCTGGTCGAACACTACCTGAGCCGGGGCCTGGCCTACCTCGACCTCTCGGTGCTGCACGACAATCGCCAGGCCAAGCGCCTGTACCACAAGCTCGGTTTTCGCAACCTGCCGACGTTCGCGATCAAGCGCAAGAATGGCATCAACCAGCCGCTGTTCCTCGGGCCGGGGCCTGAGGCCGGGCTCAACCCCTATGCCCGGATCATCGTCGACGAGGCGCTGCGCCGCGGCATCGATGTGCAGGTAGACGATGCCGCCAGCGGCCTGTTCACCCTGAGCCTGGGCGGGCGACGCATTCGCTGCCGCGAATCGCTCAGCGACCTGACCAGCGCCGTGACCATGACCCTCTGCCAGGACAAGTGCCTGACCCGCAAAGTGCTGCACGCTGCCGGTCTGCAAGTACCGGCGCAGCAACTGGCGGGCGCCGCCGACGACAACCAGGCGTTCCTCGACGAGCATGGCGCGGTAGTGGTCAAACCGGTGGACGGCGAACAAGGCCAGGGGGTAGCGGTGAACCTGGGCCGCCTCGACGAACTCGACCAGGCCATCGAACAGGCGCGGCGCTTCGACAGCCGCGTGTTGCTGGAGAGTTTTCACCCAGGCAGCGACTTGCGCATCCTGGTGATCGGCTACGAAGTGGTGGCCGCCGCCATCCGCCATCCGGCGCAGGTGATTGGCGACGGCAGGCACAACCTCCACGCGCTGATCGACGCCCAGAGCCGCAGGCGCCAGGCCGCCACGGGCGGCGAAAGCCGCATCCCGCTGGACGACGAGACCGAGCGCACACTCAAGGCCGCGGGCCTGGGCTACCACCATGTGCTGCCGGCCGGTCAGCGCCTGGCCGTGCGACGCACCGCCAACCTGCACACCGGCGGCACGCTGGAGGACGTCACCAGCCGCCTGCACCCGGTGCTGGCCGATGCCGCCGTGCGCGCCGCCCGTGCGCTGGAGATCCCGGTGGTGGGGCTGGATTTCATGGTCCGCGATGCCGAGCATCCGGACTACGTGATCATCGAAGCCAACGAGCGCGCAGGGTTGGCCAATCATGAGCCACAGCCCACCGCCGAACGATTCGTCGACCTGCTGTTTCCCCATAGCCGGCCATTGATGTGAGCCCGTGCTGGCCTCTTCGCGGGCAAACCCGCTCCCACAGGCGCCGTACCTGCAGGAGCCGGCTTTGCCGGCGAAAGGGCCCGCAGACACGACATAACGCCTAAGGAGTGTGCCATGCCTTCATGCCCCCCCGAACCCAACCTCGACTACCTGAAGAAGGTCCTGCTGGAAATGCTCGCCATCCCCAGCCCCACCGGCTTCACCGACACCATCGTGCGCTATGTGGCCGAACGCCTGGACGAGCTTGGCATCCCCTACGAGCTCACCCGCCGCGGTACCATCCGCGCCACCCTGAAGGGCCGCCAGAGCTCGCCCGATCGCGCCGTCGCTGTGCACCTGGACACCATCGGCGCCAGCGTGCGCCAGTTGCAGGACAACGGCCGCCTGGCCCTGGCCCCGGTGGGCTGCTGGTCGAGCCGCTTCGCCGAGGGCAGCCGGGTCAGCGTGTTCACCGATACCGGCGTGTTTCGCGGCAGCGTGCTGCCATTGATGGCCAGTGGGCACGCGTTCAATACCGCCATCGACCAGATGCCGATCAGTTGGGACCACGTAGAGGTGCGCCTGGACGCCTACTGCGCCACCCGCGCCGATTGCGAGGCGCTGGGTATCGCCATCGGTGACTGCGTGGCGTTCGACCCGCTGCCGGAATTCACCGAAAGCGGCCATATCAGCGCCCGCCACCTGGACGACAAGGCCGGCGTAGCCGCCCTGCTGGGCGCGCTCAAGGCCGTGATGGAAAGTGGTCGCCAGCCGCTGATCGACTGCCACCCGCTGTTCACCATCACCGAGGAGACCGGCTCCGGTGCTGCGGCCGCCCTGCCCTGGGATGTCAGTGAGTTCGTCGGTATCGACATCGCCCCGGTGGCACCGGGGCAGGCCTCCAGCGAACATGCGGTGAGCGTGGCCATGCAGGATTCATCCGGCCCTTACGACTACCACCTGTCACGCCACTTGCTCAAGCTTGCCGGCGACCAGGGCCTGCCCGTGCGCCGCGACCTGTTCCGCTACTACTTCAGCGACGCCCATTCGGCGGTGACCGCGGGACACGATATCCGCACCGCCCTGGTCGCCTTCGGCTGCGACGCCACCCACGGTTACGAACGTACCCATATCGACAGCCTGGCGGCGCTCAGCCGCCTGCTCTCGGGCTACCTGCTCAGCCCACCGGTGTTCGCCAGCGACTCGCAGCCGGCCCATGCCTCGTTGGAGCGTTTCAGCCACCAACTGGAGCACGATGCGCAGATGGAGAGCGAGACACGGGTACCGGCGGTGGACAGCCTGGTGGGTAACAAAGGTTGACGAGCTTTCTCTGTAGGAGCGGCTTCAGCCGCGATGCACGCGCCGCGATATCCGGCACCCGCTTCGCGGGTGATCGCGGCTGAAGCCGCGCCTACAAAGGTTGCGCCGGTTCAATGAGTGACTGCGCATGTCCGCAGATTTCACGTAGCATGCACCCACGCCCACCACTGCACCCAGACCATGCTGATCCCCCACGACCAACTCGAAGCCGAAACCCTGACCCGCCTGATCGAGGACTTCGTCACCCGCGACGGCACCGACAACGGCGACGACACGCCCCTGGAAACCCGCGTACTGCGCGTGCGCCAGGCACTGGCCAAGGGCCAGGCGTTCATCCTGTTCGACGTGGAAAGCCAGCAATGCCAGCTACTGGCCAGGCATGACGTGCCGCGCGAGCTGCTGGGCTGACGCCCATCAGGCTTGCTGCTTCACCTGGGCCAACGCCTTGATTCGCTTGTACACCTCGACCCGGTGCACCTCGACATGACGAGGGGCCTGGATGCCGAAGCGCACCTGGCCGTTTTCCACCGCCATCACCTGGATCTTGATGTCATCGGCGATGACAATCACCTCACCGATCTCGCGTCCGATTACCAGCATGCTCCGATCCTCCAGCTACAGGGAAAATCGGAGACTGCACCCTGGCCTTTTGCCTACACAATCGTTCGCCAGACAAATAGACCGTTCCTACCAGCGACAGTAAAAGATCCTACAGCCACACCGCTCAGTTGCCGCTTCTACGAGACTTCGCCCGCATCTTGACGGCCATGTCCGCCATCTCATCATAGAGACGCTGCGGTGCCTGGCACTTGAGCTGCCAGGCTTGGCGCCCAGCCTCATGGGGCAGGATCAGGAACTCGCCCGCGGCCACCCGCCCATGAATGTGCTCGGCAATGTCGGCGGCGTTGATGGGCGAACCTTCCAGCAATTTGCCGACCTGTGCCTTCATTGCCGGGTCTGGTCCACGAAACGAGTCGAGCAGGTTGGTCTGGAAGAACGACGGGCAGACCACATGCACCGCGACCTCCGACTGGCGCAGTTCCACCAGCAGGCTTTCCGACAGCGCCAGCACACCGGCCTTGGCCACGTTGTAGTTGCTCATGCCCGGCCCTTGCATCAATGCGGCCATCGAAGCGATGTTGATGATCCGCCCCTTGCTGCGCTCCAGCAGCGGCAGGAAGGCCTTGCACCCCTTGACCACCCCCATCAGGTTGACGGCGATCTGCCAGTCCCAGTCCTCCAGCGACAACTCGGCGAAGAAACCGCCCGAAGCGACCCCGGCATTGTTGACGATCACGTCGATGCCCGCGAACTTCTCCTCGCAGGCCTGGGCCAGGGCCGTGAGCTGGCTGTAGTCGCGCACATCGCAGCGCTGGATGAAACCATCGCCACCGGCCTCGCGCACCTGCTCCAGCGTCTCGCGCAACCCTGCTTCGTTGATGTCCGCCAGCGCCAGGCGCCAACCATCACGGGCCCAGCGCAGGGCAATCTCGCGGCCAAGGCCGGAACCGGCACCGGTGATCATCATTCGGTTGTGCATGGGGAAATCGGGTCCTGATCGGTGGGTTTGGCCAGGAGTCTAGCCACAACCCGGGGGGCCGCGGTGCGGCATCAGGATGCTGAATAAGGGGATATCGCGGGCCGGTGGTCGCGATCCGATTGAATCTTTGCCCACCTGCGACAGTCGCACACAGTAAGCGCCCAGCATTCCGAGGCCCTGCCCCTCAACCACGCAAGGACTCCACCATGACCACGATCCTCATCATCATCCTGATCCTGCTGCTGATCGGTGGCTTGCCGGTCTTCCCGCACTCGCGCAGTTGGGGCTATGGCCCTTCCGGCATCGTTGGCGTGGTGCTGGTGGTACTGCTGGTGCTGTTGCTGCTCGGCCGGATATGACAGCCGGCTCACCCGCCCTGCAATGCCAACCTCATCCAGGGCGGGCGCTCGACGCGCCCTCTTGTAATGCGCCTGGTAGCTGAGCAGCACGATCCAGAAAATTCCCGGGAAAGTGCGCCTCTTCCCGTAAACGACCACGCCCCGGCAAGCCGGGGCGTGGTTCAGGCAACGTGACCTATCAATGGGAAACCGCTCCGCTGGCCCCCAGGCCGGTCTGCGAACGCACGAACTGCGGGTAGAACAGCGCCCGCTCGTCGTCGGCGGCCTTGGACTTGTCGGTGACCGAGAAGAACCAGATGCCGGCGAAGGCGATGATCATCGAGAACAGCGCCGGGTACTCGTACGGGTAGATGGCTTTCTCGTGACCGAGGATCTGCACCCAGATGGTCGGCCCGAGGATCATCAGGCCCACCGCGCTCACCAGGCCCAGCCAGCCGCCGATCATGGCGCCACGGGTGGTCAGCTTCTTCCAGTACATCGAGAGCAGCAGCACCGGGAAGTTGCAGCTGGCGGCAATGGAGAAAGCCAGGCCGACCATGAAGGCGATGTTCTGCTTCTCGAACAGGATGCCCAGACCGATCGCCAACACCCCCAGAGCGACGGTGGTGATCTTCGACACGCGGATCTCATCCTTGTCGTTGGCCTTGCCCTTGCGCCAGACGCTGGCGTACAGGTCATGGGACACCGCCGAGGCACCGGCCAGGGTCAGGCCGGCGACCACCGCCAGGATGGTGGCGAAGGCCACCGCCGAGATGAAGCCGAGGAACACGCTGCCGCCCACGGCATCGGCCAGGTGCACCGCCGCCATGTTGTTGCCGCCGATCAGGGCGCCGGCGGCATCCTTGAAGTCGGGGTTGGTGCTGACCAGCAGGATTGCGCCGAAGCCAATGATGAAGGTCAGGATGTAGAAGTAACCAATGAAGCCCGTGGCATAGAGCACCGACTTGCGGGCTTCTTTGGCATCGCTGACGGTGAAGAAGCGCATCAGGATATGCGGCAGGCCGGCGGTACCGAACATCAGCGCCAGGCCGAGGGAGAACGCCGAGATCGGGTCCTTGACCAGGCCGCCCGGGCTCATGATCGCCTCACCCTTGGCGTGCACCTTGATCGCCTCGGAGAACAGGGTGTTGAAGTCGAAGCCGACGTGTTTCATCACCATCAGCGCCATGAAGCTGGCACCGGACAGCAGCAGCACCGCCTTGATGATCTGCACCCAAGTGGTGGCCAGCATGCCGCCGAACAGCACGTACAGGCACATCAGGATACCGACGAGGATCACCGCCACATGGTAGTCCAGGCCGAACAGCAGCTCGATGAGCTTGCCGGCCCCCACCATCTGGGCGATCAGGTAGAACGCCACCACCACCAGCGAACCGGAGGCCGACAGGGTGCGGATTTCCTTCTGCCCGAGGCGATACGAGGCCACGTCGGCGAAGGTGTATTTGCCCAGGTTGCGCAGGCGTTCGGCAATCAGGAACAGGATGATCGGCCAGCCGACCAGGAAGCCGATGGAGTAGATCAGGCCGTCGTAGCCGGAGGTGAACACCAGCGCGGAAATGCCCAGGAACGAGGCCGCCGACATGTAGTCGCCGGCGATCGCCAGGCCGTTCTGGAAGCCGGTGATCTTGCCGCCGGCCGCATAGTAGTCGGCGGCCGACTTGTTGCGCTTGGAGGCCCAGTAAGTGATGCCCAGGGTGAAGGCGACGAAGGCCACGAACATGGCGATCGCCGCGACGTTCAGCGGCTGTTTCTGCACCTCGCCGGTCAGGGCATCGGCAGCCCACACGGCGGGTGCGAAAGCGCCGCAGGCCAGGACGGCCACGGTTTTCATGTGACGGATCATTGCTTGGCCTCCTCGAGGATCGCCTTGTTCAACTCGTCGAATTCGCCGTTGGCGCGGCGCACGTAGATCGCGGTGAGCACGAACGCCGAGAGAATCAGGCCGACGCCCAGGGGAATGCCCCAGGTGATCGACGAGCCGGGGCTGAGCTTGCTGCCCAGAACATGCGGGCCATAGGCGATGAGGAGGATGAAGGCGCAGTAGAGGCCGAGCATGATCGCCGAGAGAATCCAGGCGAAGCGCTCGCGTTTGGTGACCAGTTCCTTGAAACGCGGACTGTTCTGTATCGATTGATAGATGCTGTCGTTCATTGTTTTTGTCCTAGCAGCACAGAGTAGGGAGAACCCGACTCCAACTTTATGCTGCCGTTGGACGCCAACCAGACGACCTTAGTCTTAGATGCAACGGTGTTTTACAGATTTCGCAACAACCGTTCGCCCTGTAGGAGCGGCTTTAGCCGCGATGCAGGCATCGCGGTGCCTGGCACCCGCTTCGCGGGTGATCGCGGCTGAAGCCACGCCTACAGCAGGCATATCAGATCAAGAGGTCAAGTCTAACTACTTGCCGGTCCACTCCTTGACCCGCTCCGGATGCTTGGCCACCCAGTCCTTGGCCGCCGCCTCGGGCTTGGCGCCTTCCTGGATCGCCAGCATCACCTCACCGATCTCATCCTTCGACTGCCACTGGAACTTCTTCAGGAACTCGGCCACTTCCGGGGCCTTGCCCGCCAAATCCTTGCTGCCGATGCTGTTGACTGTTTCCGCCGCGCCATAAACGCCTTTCGGATCCTCGAGGAACTTCAGCTTCCACTTGGCGAACATCCAGTGCGGTACCCAGCCGGTCACGGCGATGGATTGATTCTTGGCGTAGGAGCGCCCCAGTTCGGCGGTCATCGCAGCACCCGAACTGGCGGTCAGCTTGTAACCGGTCAGGTCGTAATCCTTGATCGCCTGCTCGGTCTTGAGCATCACCCCGGAGCCTGCGTCTATGCCGACGATCTTCTGCTTGAAGCTCTGGTCGGTCTTGAGGTCGGCGATGCTGTTGGCCTTGACGTACTCGGGGACGATCAGGCCGATCTTGGCGTCTTTAAAGTTGGGCCCGTAGTCGACGACGCTATCCTTGTTCTTGGCCCAGTACTCACCATGGGTGACCGGCAGCCAGGCCGAGAGCATGGCGTCGAGCTTGCCGGTGGCCACGCCCTGCCACATGATCCCGGTGGCCACCGCCTGCAGCTTCACGTCGTAGCCGAGCTTCTGCCTGATGACTTCGGCAGCCACGTTGGTGGTCGCCACGCTGTCGGACCAACCATCCACGTAACCGATGCTCACTTCTTTGGCCATTGCCTGTGCAGTGCTCATGGCCAATACCAGGGCGGTGCCCACCCCCAGGAAACGTCGCATACTCATCAAAGCATCCCCTCGTCAGGTCTTGGAGACTGCATCATCGACCTGCCCCGGCGCGCGACCTGCTCTGTCAGCGACCTCCAGCGAACGATCAGCGACAGCACTGTGCCATTAGCGTCATCGCGCGATGAGGGTCTGCGCGATCCTTGCATGCCAAAGCCTTGGTGCCGGGCTACTATCACAGCCTTTGGCCGGTCTGTACCGGCCCTTTCGCCGGCAAGGCCGGCTCCTACAGGGGAACGTGACCACCCGATGCTCCGCACCACCTACCTGCTCGCCTGCCTGCTGGCCTTCACCTGCCTCGGTGCCCTCTGGTACGGCCTGGGCAAGCCGGTGCACCTGCCCGATGCGGCCAGCCCGACGCACAAGCTGCAGTGCGCCTCCTACACGCCGTTCGACAAGGACCAGTCGCCGTTCGACCAGCCGTTGCGCCTGCGCCCGGCGCGCATGGACGCCGACCTGGCACTGCTGGCCGAGCGTTTCCAGTGCATCCGCACTTACTCGATGACCGGCCTGGAGGCGATCCCGGCGCTGGCGCGCAAGCATGGCCTGAAGGTGATGCTCGGCGCCTGGGTCAATGCCAACCCGGCGGACACCGACAAGGAGATCGACCTGCTGATCGCCGAAGCCAACGCCAACCCGGACGTGGTCAGCGCGGTGATCGTCGGTAACGAGGCGCTGCTGCGCAAGGAAGTGACCGGCGAGCGCCTGGCGGCATTGATCGGCAAGGTGAAAAGCCAGGTGAGCGTACCGGTGACCTACGCCGATGTCTGGGAATTCTGGCTGCAGCACCCGCAGGTGGCGCCGGCGGTGGACTTCCTCACCATCCACCTGCTGCCCTACTGGGAGGATGACCCGCGTGGCATCGACGCGGCCTTGGCCCATGTCGCCGAGGTGCGCCAGGTGTTCGGCAACCGCTTCGCGCCCAAGGATATCCTGATCGGCGAGACCGGGTGGCCCAGCGAGGGCCGTCAGCGCGAGACGGCGGTGCCCAGCCGGGTCAACGAAGCACGCTTCATCCGCGGCTTCGTGGCCTTGGCCGAAGCCAATGGCTGGCACTACAACCTGATCGAAGCCTTCGACCAACCGTGGAAGCGCGCCAGCGAAGGCGCCGTTGGCGGCTACTGGGGCCTGTACGACGCCGACCGCCTGGACAAGGGCGTGCTCGAAGGGCCGGTGAGCAACCTGGCGCTGTGGCCGCAATGGTTGCTGGCCAACGTGCTGCTGATGCTGGCCACCCTGGCCCTGGCCGGGCGCCCGGCCAATGCCCGCGCCGCCTTGCTGCTGCCGCTGCTGGCGGCCGTGGGCGCCGGCAGCCTGGGGTTGTGGGGCGAGCTGATGCGCACCAACGCCCGTTTTGCCGGGGAATGGCTGTGGGCCGTGGCCCTGGCCGGGCTGAACCTGCTGGTGCTGGCCCACGGCACGCTGGCCCTGGCCCGTCGCGAGGGCTGGCGCCAGCGCTTGTTCGCCTGGCTCGAGCACAATGGCGGCGCGTGGTTGCTGGCGGCGGGGTTTGCCGCAGCGGTGAGCATGCTGGCGATGGTGTTCGACCCGCGCTATCGCAGCTTCCCTAGCGCCGCGTTGCTGCTGCCGGCCGTGGTGTACCTGCTGCGGCCGGTGACGGCAAGGCGGGCGGAAGTGGCGTTGCTGGCGTTCATCATCGGAGCGGGCATTGCGCCGCAGCTGTTCCAGGAGGGGTTGAGCAATCAGCAGGCCTGGGGCTGGGCAATGGTCAGCGTGATGATGACCGGGGCATTGTGGCGCAGCCTGCGCAAGGCCTGAGTCCTGCATTGCCTCCTTCGCGGGTAAACCCGCACCCACAGGTACTGCGTGGCATTTGAACCCGGCAAGGTCCGTGTGGGAGCGGGTTTACCCGCGAATGGGCTGCACAGCAGCCCCTGTCAGCCGCCCCGCGTTTGCCGGACCAGGCGTAACCCCGCCAGCACCACCGTGAACACCGCGATGCTGGCGGTATACAGCACCAGCGAAGGCAGTCCGAACACCAGAGCTAGCACCGCCAGCCACCGACCCGCCCGCGCCGAAAGCAACTGGGCGATCAACGCCAGCCCCAACCCAGCCCAGGCAATCACCTGGAAATGAATCGCCAACCCCAGCAGCGAGCGCACCTGGCATTGCCACTGCTCGCCCGGCACGCTGCACAGCCCCACCCAACGGGCATCCTCCATCAATTCGTAACGCACGCCATAACTGGCGGCCAGCCACAGGGCCAGGAACAGCATCAAGGCAACGACCGGAAGCGACCGCGACATCCCGTTCTCCAATAGCGGTAACCGAAACGCCGCATGATCGCCCAAGCCCCGATGTAAGGCAAAATCACCTGCCTGCAGCTATGTTGCACAAGACAAACATTGCCCGGCGCGGCAACATCTGGCGCGACAAAGGCATGAACGGCGGCAACTTTGCCCCGCCAGCCGTGGTCCTAGCCTGCGTATTGATTGCACGACCTTGCGTTTTCCTGGGGGATTTCATGCTTCGACCTTTGCGCCTCGCCGCCCTGCTTGGCGGCCTGCTCATGGCTGCGGCCGCCCTGGCGCGGGACATCGACGCCGCGAGCTACGGCTTTCCGCTGACCAACCCGTTCGAGGCGACCATCGCCACCACGCCGCCGGACCATCGCCCGACGCTGCCTAGCGACGACGACATCGACCAGGCCGACTACAGCCTGACGCTGCGCCCTGAGCGCGAATTCACCTTGCCCGACAACTTCTGGTCGGTGAAGAAGCTGCGCTATCGCCTGGCCAGGCAGGACCACGAGGCGCCGCTGATCTTCCTGATCGCCGGCACCGGCGCGCCCTACTCCAGCAGCATCAACGAATACCTGAAGAAACTGTTCTACCAGGCCGGCTACCACGTGGTGCAGTTGTCATCGCCCACCAGCTGGGACTTCATGAGCGCCGCCTCACGCTTCGCCACCCCAGGGGTGACCAGCGAAGACGCCAAGGACCTGTACCGGGTCATGCAGGCGGTGCGCGCGCAACATCCGCGCCTGCCGGTCAGCGAGTACTACCTCACCGGCTACAGCCTGGGGGCGCTGGACGCGGCGTTCGTCAGCAAGCTGGACGAAACCCGCCAGAGCTTCAAGTTCAAGCGCGTGCTGCTGCTCAACCCGCCGGTCAACCTGTACACCTCGGTCACCAACCTGGACAAGCTGGTGCAGACCCGGGTCAAGGGCATCGACAAGAGCACCACTTTCTACGAGCTGATGCTGGAAAAGCTCACCCGCTACTTCCAGGAAAAGGGCTACATCGACCTCAATGACGCCCTGCTGTATGACTTCCAGAGGTCCCGCGAGCACCTGTCCAACGAACAGATGGCCATGCTCATCGGTACCTCGTTCCGCTTCTCGGCGGCCGACATCGCCTTCACCTCCGACCTGATCAACCGCCGTGGCCTGATCATCCCGCCGAAGCTGCCGATCACCGAGGGCAGCAGCCTGGAGCCGTTCTTCAAGCGCGCCCTGCAATGCGACTTCGACTGCTACATCACCGAACAGGTGATTCCGATGTGGCGTGCACGCACCGATGGCAACAGCGTGCTGCAGTTGATCGACCAGGTCAGCCTGTACGCCCTGGAAGACTACCTGCGCGAAAGCCCCAAGATCGCCGTGATGCACAACGCCGACGACGTGATCCTCGGGCCCGGCGATATCGGTTTCCTGCGCCGGGTGTTCGGCGACCGTCTCACGCTCTACCCCCATGGCGGCCATTGCGGCAACCTCAACTACCGCGTCAACAGCGACGCCATGCTGGAGTTCTTCCGTGGTTAACAGACTGCTGCTCGTCACCGCCCTGCTCGCCAGCGGCTGCGCCCTGGCCGAGGAGACCGCGCCGCGTGCCAGCGTGGTCGAATCCGAAACCATCGGCACCCTCTCGGCGGAACCCGACGGTTTCCTCGACCCGCTGCGCGCATTGAAATTCAACCCGGGCCTGGACCAGCGCGAATTCGAGCGCTCGACCCTGGCCGCGCTGAACGTGTACGACCCGCTGGAGTCAATGAACCGGCGCATCTATCACTTCAACTACCGCTTCGACGAGTGGGTGTTCCTGCCGGTGGTCAACGGTTACCGCTATGTCACGCCGGGCTTCGTGCGTACCGGCGTCAGCAACTTCTTCAGCAACCTGGGGGATGTGCCTAACCTGTTCAACAGCGTGCTGCAGCTCAAGCCCAGGCGTTCGGCGGAAATCACCGCACGTTTGATGTTCAACACCCTCATTGGCGTCGGCGGGTTGTGGGACCCGGCAACCAAGATGGGCCTGCCGAAACAGAACGAGGACTTCGGCCAAACCCTGGGCGTCTATGGCGTGCCGGAAGGGCCATACATCATGCTGCCGATCCTGGGGCCGTCGAACCTGCGCGACACCACCGGGCTGGTGGTGGACTACGTGGGCGAGCGGGAGCTCAACTACCTCAACATGGCCGAAGCGGCCGAGGACCACCCCGAAATCACCCTGCTGCGTGTGATCGACCGGCGCTACACCAACAACTTCCGCTACGGGCAGACCAACTCGCCGTTCGAGTACGAGAAGCTGCGCTACGTGTACACCCAGGCGCGCAAGTTGCAGATCGCCGAGTAACAACTGTTCGCTGTAGGAGCGGCTTCAGCCGCGATCCAGGCAACGCGATGCCCGGCCCCCGCTTTGCGGGTGATCGCGGCTGAAGCCGCTCCTACCCAGGCGACCCGGTCACCCCGCCAATCCCAGAAACTGAGTCAGCTCGCGCTTCTTCGCCAGTGCATCCTTGCGCCCCAGTTCAATCAGCTCGCTGCAATAGCTCGCCTCGAACAATAGATAGCTCAACACCCCTGCCCCACTGGTTTTGGTCGCCCCCGGCCCGCGCAGGAACAGGCGCAACGCCGCCGGCAACTCGCGCCGGTGCCGGGCGGCAATCTCGTCCAGCGGCTGGCTGGGCGCCACCACCAGCACCTCGATCGGCGCCAGGCCCAGGCGCCGGGTATCCAGGTGCGCTGGCAGCAGGTGGCTGAGGTGGTTGAGACGCTGCAGCAGCTCGATATCATCCTCGAGGCTGTCGATGAAGGTGCTGTTGAGCATGTGCCCGCCGATCTGCGCCAGGCTCGGCTGCTGGCCGCTGAACACGCGCTGGGTCGGCAATGGCGGCGCGGGCCGCTGGGGGTTGCCGCTGACCCCCACCACCAGCACACGGCTGGCGCCCAGGTGCAACGCCGGGCTGATCGGCGCCGACTGGCGCACCGCGCCATCGCCGAAGTACTCCTCGCCCAACCGCACCGGGGCGAACAGCAGCGGAATCGCCGAGCTGGCCAGCAGATGGTCGATGGTCAGCGGGGTGGGCATGCCGATGCGGCGGTGGCGCAGCCAGGGTTCGATGGTGTCGCGGCCTTGGTAGAAGGTCACGGCCTGGCCCGACTCGTAGCCAAAAGCGGTGATGGCGACGGCGCGTAATTGGTTGGCCGCCAGGGAGTGGCCGATGCCATCGAGGTCGAGGTGCTTGTGCAAAAGGGCGCGCAGCGGACGGCTGTCGAGCAGCGCCACCGGCACATGGCGCCCCAGCCCCAGCAGGCTGTGCCCGACGAAGCGGCTGGCCTGGTGGATGACCCCCGGCCAGTCGCTGCGTACCACCTGATGGCTGCGAAAGTGCTGCCAGAAGGCCGTCAGGTGCTGCACCGACTCGGCGAAGCGAGTAGCACCGCTGGCCAGCTTGACGGCATTGATGGCGCCCGCCGACGTACCGACGATCACCGGAAACGGGTTGGGTGCGCCGGGCGGCAGCAGCTCGGCGATGCCCGCGAGCACGCCGACCTGGTAGGCGGCGCGGGCGCCGCCGCCAGAGAGGATCAGGCCTGTGGTGGGGGTCATCGATTCTTCCCTGGAAAGGATGGAGAACAGGCCGGCCCTTTCGCGGGCAAGCCCGCTCCCACAGGTATCGCCCCCCCCTGTGGGAGCGGGCTTGCCCGCGAAAAGGTCAACACCAATAAAAAGTCAGCGTTTCTTGTCGTACAACCGCGGCTCGCCCTCGGGCCGCGACTTGAAGCGCCGGTGCGCCCACAGGTACTGCTCAGGGCACTCACGCAACACACCCTCGACCCACTGGTTGATACGCAGGCAATCGGCTTCTTCGGTCTCACCCGGGAAGCCCTCGAGCGGCGGATGCACCACCAGACGATAGCCGCTGCCATCGTCCAGGCGCTTCTGGGTGAACGGAATCACCCGGGCCTTGCCCAGGCGGGCGAACTTGGTGGTCGCGGTGACAGTGGCGGCCGGGATGCCGAACAGCGGCACGAAGATGCTCTGCTTGATGCCGTAGTCCTGGTCCGGGGCATACCAGATCGCCCGGCCCTTGCGCAGCAACTTGAGCATGCCGCGCACGTCGTCGCGCTCCACCGCCAGCGAGTCGAGGTTGTGGCGCTCGCGGCCACGGCGCTGGATGAAGTCGAACACCGCATTACCGTGCTCGCGGTACATGCCGTCGATGGTGTGGACCTGCCCCAGCAACGCGGCGCCGATCTCCAGGGTGGTGAAATGCACGGCCATGAGAATGGCGCCCTCTCCTTCACGCTGGGCGGCCTGCAGGTGCTCGATGCCCTCGATATGGGCCAGGCGCGCCAACCGGGCCTTTGGCCACCACCAGCTCATGGCCATTTCGAAGAAGGCGATACCGGTGGAGGCGAAGTTTTCCTTGAGCAGGCGCTGCCGTTCGTCGCCGGACAGTTCCGGGAAACACAGTTCGAGATTGCGCGCGGCGATGCGCCGGCGCTCGCCGGCCACCCGGTACATCACCGCGCCCAGGGCACGCCCCAGCGCCAGCAGGGCGCGGTACGGGAGCTGGGCGACCAGCCACAGCAGGCCCAGGCCCAGCCACAGGCCCCAGAATCGTGGGTGAAGGAAAGAGGATCGAAAACGCGGGCGTTCCATTGAAGCTTCCGGCAAGACATGAGCCCGGCATTCTACATCGGTTGCGGGCAAACGGTCTTATCGCTATAAGTCAGGGCACTTTTCTCGCAACAAGCCGTCTATGCAGACCATGAGCCCCAACCAGACACCCGACAACGCCCCCGTGTTCCAGCTCAAGGGCAGCATGCTTGCCATCACCGTGCTGGAACTGGCGCGCAACGACCTCGAATCCCTCGACCGCCAGCTGGCGGCGAAAGTGGCGCAGGCGCCGAATTTCTTCAGCAACACCCCGCTGGTGCTGGCCCTGGACAAGCTGCCGGCTGACGAAGGCGCCATCGACCTGCCCGGTTTGATGCGCATCTGCCGTCACCATGGCCTGCGCACCCTGGCAATCCGCGCCAGCCGCATCGAAGACATCGCCGCAGCGATTGCCATCGACCTGCCGGTGCTGCCGCCGTCGGGTGCCCGCGAGCGCCCGCTGGAGCCAGAGCCTGAGGTGAAGAAGCCCGAGCCAGAGCCTGCCCCGCCACCAGCGCCGGCCGAACCCGAGGTGCGCCCGACGCGCATCATCACCTCGCCCGTGCGCGGCGGCCAGCAGATCTACGCCCAGGGCGGCGACCTGGTGGTCACCGGCTCCGTCAGCCCGGGCGCGGAACTTCTCGCCGACGGCAACATCCATGTGTACGGCGCCATGCGCGGCCGCGCCCTGGCGGGGATCAAGGGCAACACCAAGGCGCGCATCTTCTGCCAGCAGATGACCGCGGAAATGGTCTCCATCGCCGGCCAGTACAAGGTCTGCGAAGACCTGCGCCGCGACCCGCTGTGGGGCTCGGGCGTACAAGTCAGCCTGTCCGGCGATGTGTTGAACATCACCCGTCTTTAACGGATACTTGCCGGCATTTTTAGCGCAACTTTTTTCACGTTGCCGTTTTTCGTATTTGCAGGGACCTGCGTCCCGTTTATTTAGGGGTGAAACACCTTGGCCAAGATTCTCGTCGTCACTTCCGGCAAGGGGGGTGTGGGCAAGACCACCACCAGCGCCGCCATTGGTACCGGCCTCGCACTGCGCGGCTACAAGACGGTCATCGTCGACTTCGACGTCGGCCTGCGTAACCTCGACCTGATCATGGGCTGCGAGCGCCGCGTGGTGTACGACTTCGTCAACGTGGTCAACGGCGAAGCCAACCTGCAGCAGGCCCTGATCAAGGACAAGCGCCTGGAGAACCTGTTCGTGCTGGCCGCCAGCCAGACCCGCGACAAGGACGCCCTGACGCAAGAAGGCGTCGAGAAGGTCCTGATGGAGCTCAAGGAGCAGTTCGACTACGTCATCTGCGACTCGCCGGCCGGTATCGAGAAAGGCGCGCACCTGGCGATGTACTTCGCCGACGAAGCCATCGTCGTGACCAACCCCGAAGTGTCGTCGGTCCGTGACTCCGACCGCATGCTGGGCATCCTGTCGAGCAAGTCGCGCCGTTCCGAGAACGGCGAGGAACCAATCAAGGAACACCTGCTGATCACCCGTTACCACCCCGAGCGCGTCGAAAAGGGCGAGATGCTCAGCATCGCCGACGTCGAAGAGATCCTGGCGATCAAGCTCAAGGGTGTGATTCCCGAGTCGCAAGCCGTTCTCAAGGCCTCCAACCAAGGCATCCCGGTCATCCTTGACGACCAGAGCGATGCCGGCCAGGCGTACAGTGACACCGTCGACCGTCTGCTGGGCAAAGAGAAGCCCCTGCGGTTCATCGACGTGCAGAAGCAAGGATTCTTTGCGCGTCTGTTTGGAGGCAAGTAAACCATGAACCTTTTTGACTTCTTTCGTGGCAGGCAGAAACAGACCAGCGCGTCGGTAGCGAAAGAGCGTCTACAGATCATCGTGGCGCACGAGCGCGGCCAGCGCAGCACCCCGGACTACCTGCCGGCTCTGCAGAAAGAGCTGGTCGAGGTGATCCGCAAGTACGTCAACATCGGCAACGACGATGTGCAGGTGGCGCTGGAGAACCAGGGCAGCTGCTCGATCCTCGAGCTGAACATCACCCTGCCTGAGCGCTGATCCAGCGCCTTCGGGCCAACTTTGGGGCTGCTTCGCAGCCCTTTCGCGGCACAAGGCCGCTCCTACAGAGGTTTCACGATCCCTGTAGGAGCGGCCTTGTGCCGCGAAAGGGCCGCAAAGCGGCCCCAACTGTCTATAGAGAACCTGCAATGCCGCTGTCGAACATCCAGATCCTTCACGAAGACGCCGCCATCCTGGTGATCAACAAGCCGACCCTGCTGTTGTCGGTGCCAGGCCGCGCCGAGGACAACAAGGACTGCCTGATCACCCGCCTGCAGGAAAACGGCTACCCCGATGCCCTGATCGTCCATCGCCTGGACTGGGAAACCTCGGGGATCATCCTGCTGGCCCGCGACGCCGACAGCCACCGCGAGCTGTCACGCCAGTTCCACGACCGCGAGACGGAAAAGGCCTACACCGCGCTGTGCTGGGGCCAGCCGGCGCTGGACAGCGGCAGCATCGACCTGCCACTGCGCTACGACCCGCCGACCAAGCCACGGCATGTGGTCGACCATGAGCAGGGCAAGCATGCTTTGACCTTCTGGCGCATCGTCGAGCGCTGCGGCGACTATTGCCGTGTCGAACTGACGCCGATCACCGGGCGTTCGCACCAATTGCGTGTGCACATGCTGTCGATCGGTCATCCACTGCTGGGGGATCGGCTGTACGCCAACCCCGAGGCGCTGGCAGCCCATGAGCGTCTGTGCCTGCATGCGTCGATGCTGGGCTTCACCCATCCGGTGACGGGCGAACGCCTGAAATTCGAGTGCCCGGCACCGTTCTGAGTGTTCTGGGGCTGTACCGGCCTCTTCGCGGGCAAGCCCGCTCCCACAGGTACTGCGCTGGCCTTCCAGGCGGTGCGGTCCCTGTGGGAGCGGGCTTGCCCGCGAAAGAGGCTGGCACAATTTCCCGCCCAACTGCGCTAAACTCGCGCCACTGCTGTCTGGAGTGACTTATGCGCGACGCCCTGAATGCCGGCCTGATCGAATTCCTCAAGGCCTCCCCGACGCCCTTCCACGCCACCGCCAGCCTCGTGCAACGCCTCGAGGCCGCCGGTTACCAGCGCCTGGACGAGCGCGACAGCTGGGCCACGGTGCCTGGCGGTCGCTACTACGTGACCCGCAACGATTCCTCGATCATCGCCATCAAGCTGGGCAAGCTCTCGCCGCTGCTGGGCGGGATCCGTATGGTCGGCGCCCACACCGACAGCCCCTGCCTGCGGGTCAAGCCGCAACCCGAGCTGCAGCGCCAGGGCTTCCTGCAACTGGGCGTCGAAGTGTACGGCGGCGCCCTGCTCGCCCCCTGGTTCGACCGCGACCTGTCGCTGGCCGGCCGGGTCACCTTCCGCCGTGACGGCAAGGTGGAAAGCCAGCTGATCGACTTCAAGCTGCCGATCGCGGTGATCCCGAACCTGGCGATCCACCTCAACCGCACCGCCAACGAAGGCTGGCAGATCAACCCGCAGACCGAGCTGCCGCCGATCCTGGCGCAAGTGGCCGGCGACGAACGTGTCGACTTCCGCGCCCTGCTCACCGAGCAACTGGCCCGCGAGCACGACCTCAACGCCGACGTGGTGCTCGATTACGAGCTGAGCTTCTACGACACGCAAGACGCCGCGCTGATCGGCCTGAACGGCGACTTCATCGCCGCCGCCCGCCTGGACAACCTGCTGTCGTGCTATGCCGGCCTGCAGGCACTGCTCGCCGCCGACAGCGACGAAACCTGCGTGCTGGTGTGCAACGACCACGAAGAGGTCGGCTCCTGCTCGGCCTGCGGCGCCGACGGCCCGATGCTCGAACAGACCCTGCAGCGCCTGCTGCCGGACGGCGACGACTACGTGCGCGCCATCCAGCGCTCGCTGATGGTTTCGGCCGACAACGCCCATGGCGTGCACCCCAACTACGCCGACAAGCACGACGGCAACCACGGGCCCAAGCTCAACGCCGGCCCCGTGATCAAGGTCAACAACAACCAGCGCTACGCCACCAACAGCGAAACCGCCGGCTTCTTCCGCCACCTGTGCATGGCCGAAGAGGTGCCGGTGCAGAGCTTCGTGGTGCGCAGCGACATGGGTTGCGGCTCGACCATCGGCCCGATCACCGCCAGCCACCTGGGCGTGCGCACCGTCGATATCGGCCTGCCGACCTTCGCCATGCACTCGATCCGCGAGCTGTGCGGCAGCCATGACCTGGCGCACCTGGTGAAGGTACTCACCGCGTTCTACCGCAGTCGCGAACTGCCTTGAGGCCACAAACCACACCCCATTGATTCGGCATGACCTCTGTGGGAGCGGCTTTAGCCGCGATCACCGGCGAAGCGGGTGCCAGCCACCGCGTTGCCTGCATCGCGGCTGAAGCCGCTCCTACAGCGAACATGCCCCGGGTCAACGCCCCACCGCTGCAACCCGCTATGCTTAGGGCATGCCCCGAAACAAAAGGATCGCTGCCCATGTCATCACCCTTCCTCTCCCTGTTCGTGCCCGTCTTCCTGTTCCTGATGCTGCTGACCATCGGTTTCAGCCTGCGCGAGCGCAACATCGGCGTGCTGATGATGTGGATCGGCACCCTGGGCATCTTCGGCCTCACCTGCTGGAAGATCCTCGAGAAACTCCCCACATAAAGCTCTACACTCGGGCAATCGTTTGACCTGAGGTAGATTTCCCGGTGCCTGCATTCCTGCGCTGCCTGACCCTTCTGTTGTTCCTGTTCGTCACCCCCGTGCACGCCGCCGGCCTGCCGGGCCTGCTCGGTTCGAGCGCGCCCAGCCAGCCCGAGGCCAGCGAACCCCTGGGCAAATCCCTGGACGAAGTGATCAAGAACCTGGAGAACGACCAGCAGCGAGCCAAGCTGTTGAGCGACCTGAAGAAACTGCGCGATGCCAGCAAGCAATCGCAACCCACCGTCGAACAAGGTGTGCTGGGGTTGATCGGCGGCGCCCTGCATGACTTCGAGCAACAGTTCAGCGGCGAGGCCAGCCCGTTCAAGCGCTGGTCGCTGGAGATCAGCCAGGCCCGTGACGAACTGACCGCGTTGGTAGTGCCGGTGCACCAATGGCCGGCGATGCTGTTCGGTTTCGCCGCGATCATCGCGGTGTGGAGCCTGCTGGCCTATGCCTTCAACTGGGTCGGCCACCAGGTACGGGTACGCTTCGGCCTGAGCGAGGAACTGCCCCAGCACCCGCGCACCTGGGACCTGGTGCGCTTCGCCCTGCGCAAGCTCGGCCCCTGGCTGGTGGCCCTCATCTTCACCGTCTACCTGAGCTTTGCCCTGCCCTCCTCCTTGGGTAAATCCATGGCCATGGTCCTGGCCTACGCCCTGGTGGTCGGCACGCTGTTCTCGGCCATCTGCGTGATCGCCTTCTCCCTGCTCGACGGTCCGCACCGCCGCCGCGCGCTGCACATCCTGCGCCACCAGGCGTTTCGCCCGCTGTGGATGATCGGCAGCTTCGCCGCGTTCGGCGAGGCGATGAGCGACCCGCGCCTGACCACCGCCCTGGGCAGCCACCTGGCCCATGCACTGGCCACCCTCGCCAACGTCATCGCCGCGGTGTGCACGGGGCTGTTCATCCTGCGTTTCCGCCGCCCGATCGCCCACCTGATCCGCAACCAGCCGCTGGCCCGGCGCCTGACCCGACGCACCCTGAGCGACACCATCGAGATCCTCGGCAGCTTCTGGTACATCCCGGCCCTGATCCTGGTGGCGATCTCGCTGTTCGCCACCTTCGTTTCCGCCGGCGACACCAGCACCGCCCTGCGCCAGTCGCTGATGTGCACCGTGCTGGTGGTGGTGTGCATGGTGCTCAACGGCCTGGTGCGCCGCCACGCCGCCAACCCCAAGCGCGCCAACAAGCGCCAGGCGGTCTACACCGAGCGCCTGCGCAACTTTGGTTATGTGCTGGTACACCTGTTCATCTGGCTGGCGTTCATCGAACTGGGCCTGCGCGTGTGGGGCCGCTCGATGATCAGCTTCGCCGAGGGCGACGGCCATGAAGTGAGCCTGCGCCTGCTGGGCCTGGCCGGCACGCTGATCGTCGCCTGGCTGGTGTGGATCCTCGCCGACACCGCCGTGCACCACGCCCTGGTGCGCTCGCGCCGCGGCCTGGCCAACGCCCGGGCGCAAACCATGATGCCGCTGATCCGCAACGTGATGTTCGTGGTGATCTTCATCATCGCGGTGATCGTCGCCCTGGCCAACATGGGCATGAACGTCACCCCGCTGCTGGCCGGTGCCGGTGTCATCGGCCTGGCCATCGGTTTCGGCGCCCAGTCGCTGGTGGCCGACCTGATCACCGGGCTGTTCATCATCATCGAGGACTCGCTGGCCATCGACGACTATGTCGACGTCGGCGGCCACCTGGGCACGGTGGAGGGCCTGACCATCCGCACCGTGCGCCTGCGCGATATCGACGGCATCGTCCACACCATCCCGTTCAGCGAGATCAAGAGCATCAAGAACTACTCGCGGGAGTTCGGCTACGCGATCTTCCGCGTGGCCATCCCCCACAGCATGAACATCGACCAGGCCATCACGCTGATCCGCGAAGTGGGGCAGAAGCTGCGCAACGACCCGCTGATGCGTCGCAATATCTGGTCGCCGCTGGAATTGCAGGGGGTGGAGAGCTTCGAGTCGGGCTCGGCGATCCTGCGGGCGCGGTTCAAGACCGCGCCGATCAAGCAGTGGGAGGTGTCGCGGGCGTTCAACCTGGCGTTGAAGCGCCAGCTGGATGAAGCCGGGCTGGACCTGGCGACGCCGCGGTTGTCGGTGCAGGTGGTGACCGCTGGCGGTGGCGCCATGGGCGAAACGAAGTAAGTGTAGGAGCGGCTTCAGCCGCGATCACCCGCAAAGCGGGTGCCGGCAACCGCGTCGCCTGCATCGCGGCTGAAGCCGCTCCTACAAAAAAGGACCGTCTTAACCGGCCTCGGCGCGGATGCGGATCGCATCGTGCCGCCAATACTCCAGGTCACAGTCGATCAGATGCCCATGCTGGTCACTGTTGACCCGGGTGATATGCAACCCCGGACTCCCCGCCGACATCTTCAGCGCACCGGCCGCCGCCACCGGCAACGCCGTCGGCAGGATCTCGAAGCACACCTGCCCATACTCAATCCCATACTCGCGCGCATAGATCTCGGTCAGCGACCGCGCCAGGTCCAGCTCGAGGATCCCCGGAAAGTAACGCGGATTGAGGTAGTGCTCGGCATACAGCACCGCCCGCCCATCGATGCGCCGCAGCCGGCAGATGCACACCACGCTGGACAGCGCCGGCAGATGCAGGCGCGCGCAGATCGCCGCAGGGGCCGGCTGCAGCCGCGCCGAGAGCAACTCGGTGCGCGGCTCGCGCCCCTGGTCACGGACCATTGCATGGAAATGGCTACGCTGGATCAGGTCGTAAGTCAGCCGCTCGGGTGCGACGAACCAGCCACGCCGCTCCTCGCGGTAGATCAGGCCCTGCGCTTCCAGCTGCACCAGCGCCTCGCGCAGGGTGATGCGCGTGGTGTCGAACACCTCGCTGAGCTTGCGTTCGGCCGGCAGCTTGCCGCCCGGCGCCAGCAGACCATGTTCGATCTGCTCCTGCAGGGCCTGGCAGATGGCTGTTACCGCGCGCGGTGGCGTCGCTTGCATCAAAGGTTACCTATCTGGACTAGTCCAGCCCCATAACAGGGCATTCGGAGATTAGTGCAAGCCTAGGCACAGCTGATGAACATCCTGTGACAAAGCCCTGATCCACACCTGCCAGATTCGGGCCAGCCCCCGTAAATCCTGGCCTTGCGATGTGGTCTACGCTGTATTTCCAGGGCCGTCGCCGCCCTTGGGGGCGCCCGCCTTACATCAAACTGTCACGCAACAGGCCTACCTTGGCTCAAGGTTTGCTGACCTAGACCAACGGTTCGCAAGCGCAGGTCCATTCATAACAACGAATGCAAGGCACCCACCAAAGGAGCTTCGGATGAAAAAGTTGTTCATGGCGTCACTGCTCGGTTCGGCCATCGCTTTTTGCACCACGGCCATGGCCGATGACCTCAAGGCCCTTGAAGACGCCGCCCGCAAGGAAGGCACGGTCAACAGCGTGGGCATGCCCGATGCCTGGGCCAACTGGAAAGGCACCTGGGAAGACCTGGCGAAAAAGTACGGCCTCAAGCACAGCGACACCGACATGAGCTCGGCTCAGGAAATCGCCAAGTTCGACGCGGAGAAGGACAACGCCAGCGCCGACATCGGCGACGTCGGCGCCGCCTTCGGCCCGATCGCCGCCACCAAGGGCGTGACCCAGCCGTACAAACCCAGCACCTGGGAACAGGTACCTGCGTGGGCCAAGGACAAGGACGGCCACTGGGCCCTGGCCTATACCGGCACCATCGCCTTCATCATCAACAAGGACCTGGTCAAGGAAGGCGAGCGCCCCGCCAGCTGGCACGACCTGGAGAAGGGCAAGTACAAGGTCGCCATCGGTGACGTCGGTACCGCCGCCCAGGCCGCCAATGGCGTGCTTGCCGCCGCCATCGCCTACAAGGGCGACGAGAGCAACATCGAGCCGGGCTTGCAGCTGTTCACCAAGCTGGCCCAGCAGAAACGCCTGTCGCTGGCCAACCCGACCATCCAGACCCTCGAGAAGGGCGAGGTGGAAGTCGGTGTGGTGTGGGACTTCAACGGCCTGAGCTACCGCGACCAGATCGACCCGAAGCGCTTTGAAGTGCTGATCCCGTCGGATGGTTCGGTCACCTCCGGCTACACCACCATCATCAACAAGTACGCCAAGCACCCGAACGCGGCGAAGCTTGCCCGCGAGTACATCTTCAGCGATGCCGGCCAGACCAACCTGGCCATCGGCCACGCCCGGCCGATCCGCGCCGAGCACCTGAAGCTGCCGGCGGACGTGCAGGCCAAGCTGCTGCCCAACGAGCAGTACAAGGCGGCCCAACCGATCAAGAACGCCGAAGCCTGGGAAGCGACCTCCAAGGCCCTGCCACAGAAGTGGCAGGAGCAGGTGATCATCGAGATGGAGTAAGGGGCGAGTTGACTAGCGCCTGAACCGGCCCTTTCGCGGGTAAACCCGCTCCCACAGGTGCCGTGCTGACCTTGAGGACAGCATCACTCCCTGTGGGAGCGGGTTTACCCGCGAAGAAGGCAACGCGGTACATGACTGGAGCCACCATGCAACACAACGTCATCCTGGTCCTGCTCGACGGCCTCAACCACCAGGTCGCGCACCACGCCATGGGCCACCTGCACGCCTACGTCGAGGCCGACCGCGCCGCGCTGTATCGCGTCGAATGCGAACTGCCGTCGCTGTCGCGGCCGCTGTACGAATGCATCCTCACCGGCGTGCCGCCCATCGACAGCGGCATCGTGCACAACAACGTCAACCGCCTGTCCAACCAACGCAGCGTGTTCCACTACGCCCGCGAGGCGGGCCTGGGCACCGCGGCGGCGGCCTACCACTGGATGAGCGAACTGTACAACCGCTCGCCCTTCGACCCGCTGCGCGACCGCCACACCCACGCACCGAAGCTACCCATCCAGCACGGCCTGTTCTATTACGCCGACCACTACCCCGATTCGCACCTGCTGGCCGACGCCGAGTACCTGCGCCGCCGCCACGCCCCCAACTTCCTGCTGGTGCACCCGATGAACATCGACGACGCCGGCCACCGCCACGGCCTGGACAGCAGCCAGTACCGCAACGCCGCGCGCAGCGCCGACATCCTGCTGGCCGACTACCTGCCACGCTGGCTGGAAGAGGGCTATCAGGTGCTGGTCACCGCCGACCACGGCATGAACAACGACCGCTCGCACAACGGCCTGCTGGCCGAGGAACGCGAAGTGCCGCTGTTCGTCTTCGGCGACGCGTTCAGCCTCGACCCCGCGGCCAAGCCATTGCAGACCGAACTGTGCGGCACGATCTGCGAACTGCTCGGCGCGCCCCACGACAAGCCGGTCTGCCGGGAGCTGCTCAAGTGAATGCAAGCCATCGCGGCCGCTACCTGGCCCTGCTCTGCCTGCTGCCGTTCGCCGTGTTCTTCATCATTTTCCAGGTCGCGCCGCTGGCCTGGGTCGCCCTCAACAGCCTGCAGAGCGAAAGCGGCTGGGGCCTGGCCAACTTCAGCAAGGTCTTCGCCTCGAAGTTCTACCTGCAGGCGCTGCAGCGCAGCCTGGAGATCAGCTTCTGGTCGAGCCTGTTCGGCATCGTCATCGCCACGCTGGGCGCCTATTCGTTGCGCCGGGTCGACTCTAAACTGCGCGACTTCGTCAGCGCCTTCGCCAACATGACCAGCAACTTCGCCGGCGTGCCGCTGGCGTTCGCCTTCATCATCCTGCTGGGTTTCAACGGCGCACTGACGCTGCTGCTCAAGCAGATGGGCCTGCTCGGTGATTTCAGCATCTATTCCAAGACCGGCCTGATCCTGGTCTACACCTACTTCCAGATCCCCCTGGGCGTGCTGCTGCTCTACCCCGCCTTCGACGCCCTGCGCGAAGACTGGCGCGAGTCCGCCGCGCTGCTGGGCGCCAGCCATTGGCAGTTCTGGCGGCATATCGGCCTGCCGGTGCTCACCCCGGCACTGCTGGGCACCTTCGTCATCCTGCTGGCCAACGCCCTGGGCGCCTATGCCACCGTCTATGCCCTGACCACCGGCAACTTCAACGTGCTACCGATCCGCATCGCCGGGCTGGTGGCCGGCGACATCAGCCTCGACCCGAACCTGGCCAGTGCCCTGGCGATGGTGCTGGTGGGGTTGATGACCGTGGTCACGGTGGTCCATCAATGGCTGCTCAAGAGGAGCTACCATGCGCGCTGAACACAACGCAGGCGGGCTCTACCACCGGGTGGTGGTCTACCTGCTGTTCCTGATCCTGCTGCTGCCGCTGGCCGGCACCCTGCTCTACTCGCTGGCCACCAGCTGGTCGGCGACCCTGCTGCCCAGTGGCCTGACCTTCAAGTGGTACCTCGCGCTGTGGAGCGAGCCGCGCTTCCTCGCCGCCTTCGGCCAGTCGCTGCTGGTGTGCGTGGGCGCGTTGCTGTTGTCGGTGGTGCTGATCCTGCCGCTGTTGTTCGTGGTGCATTACCACTTCCCGAAACTCGACGCGCTGATGAACGTGCTGATCCTGCTGCCGTTCGCGGTGCCGCCGGTGGTGTCGTCGGTGGGCCTGCTGCAGCTGTACGGCAGCGGGCCGATGGCCATGGTCGGCACACCCTGGATCCTGATCGGCTGCTACTTCACCATCGCCCTGCCGTTCATGTACCGGGCCATCACCAACAACCTGCAGGCCATCAACCTGCGCGACCTGATGGACGCCGCCCAACTGCTGGGCGCCAGCACCTGGCAGGCCGCCTTCCTGGTGGTGCTGCCCAACCTGCGCAAGGGCCTGATGGTGGCGCTGCTGCTGTCGTTCTCGTTCCTGTTCGGCGAATTCGTGTTCGCCAACCTGCTGGTGGGCACCCGCTACGAAACCCTGCAGGTGTACCTGAACAACATGCGCAACAGCAGCGGCCACTTCAACAGCGCCCTGGTGATCTCCTACTTCGCCTTCGTGCTGGTGCTGACCTGGGTCGCCAACCGCTTGAACAAGGACAAGACCTGACATGAGCTTCGTCAGCGTACAGAAACTGCAAAAAAGCTACGCCGGCAGCCCGGTGTTCGAGAACATCGACTGCCAGATCGAACGCGGCGAGTTCGTCACCCTGCTCGGCCCCTCCGGCTGCGGCAAGTCCACCCTGCTGCGCTGCATCGCCGGGCTGACACCGGTGGACCACGGGCGAATCCTGCTCGATGGCCAGGACATCGTCCCGCTCAGCCCGCAGAAGCGCGGCATCGGCATGGTGTTCCAGAGCTACGCGCTGTTCCCCAACATGACCGTGGAGCAGAACGTCGCCTTCGGCCTGCGCATGCAGAAGGTCAAGGCCGACGAAAGCCAGGCCCGGGTGCGTGAGGTGCTCGACCTGGTGGAGCTGGGCAGCTTTGCCGGCCGCTACCCGCATCAACTGTCCGGTGGCCAATGCCAGCGCGTCGCTCTTGCCCGTTCACTGGTCACCCGCCCGCGCCTGCTGCTGCTCGACGAGCCGCTGTCGGCACTGGATGCGCGCATCCGCAAGCACCTGCGCGAGCAGATCCGCGCGATCCAGCGCGAGCTGGGGCTGACCACCATCTTCGTCACCCACGACCAGGAAGAAGCGCTGACCATGTCGGACCGCATCGTCCTGATGAACCAGGGGCGCATCGTCCAGAGCGGCGACGCCGAGACCCTCTACACCGCCCCTGTCGACCTGTTCGCCGCGGGCTTCATCGGCAACTACAACCTGCTCGACGCCGAAAGCGCCAGCCGCCTGCTGCAACGCCCGGTGGCCAGCCGCCTGGCCATCCGCCCGGAGTCCATCACCTTGAGTTTGAACGGTGAACTGGACGGCGAGGTACGCAGCCACAGCCTGCTGGGCAACGTCATCCGCTATCGGGTGAAGGTACGCGATGTGGAGCTGGTGGTGGACGTGCTCAACCGTTCGGCGGCAGACCTGCACGCCGACGGCCAGCGGGTATCCTTGTCGATCGACCCCACGGCGCTACGGGAAGTAGCCTAAGGAGCATCAACGCATGGCACTGGCAATTTTCGATCTGGACGAAACCCTCATCCATGGCGACTGCGCGTCGCTGTGGAGCGCGCAGATGGCCCGGCTGGGCTGGGTCGACGGCAAGGCGTTCCTCAAGCGCGACCATGAGCTGATGGAGGCCTACGGCAAGGGCCACCTGGCCATGGAGGACTACATGGCCTTCAGCCTGGAGCCCATCGCCGGGCGCACCCTGGAAGAGGTCGAGCACCTGGTCGAGCCGTGGGTGGAGGATGTGATCGAGCCGATCATCTATGGCGATGCCTGCCGCTGCATCGCCGAGCACCGCAAGCGTGGCGACCGGATCCTGATCATCTCGGCGAGCGGCGCGCACCTGGTGGGGCCGATCGCGGCACGCCTGGGCGTGGATGAATACCTGGCGATCGAACTGGAGGCGGTGAACGGAGTGTTTACCGGCAAGACCCACGGTGTGTTGACCTACCGTGAAGGCAAGATCACTCGGTTGCTGGCGTGGCTGGACCAGGAGCAGGAGAACCTGGAGGGGGCGAGTTTCTATTCCGACTCAAGGAACGACTTGCCGTTATTGCTGAAGGTGGATTATCCGAACGTGGTCAATCCGGATTCTGTGTTGCGTGAACATGCCGAAATCAATGGCTGGCCGATTCTGAGCTGGACCTGAGATCTGTTGCACCAGTTCCGGCCCTTTCGCGGGCAAGCCCGCGAAGAGGCCGGACCTGTTTACGCCAGGCTCGGATCGATCACCATGACCAACTTGCCCGACACCTGGTTGCTCTCAAGCTCGGCATACGCCGCCTGGGCGAACTCAACCGGATAGGTATCGACCAACTGCGGTGACAACCGCCCTTCACTGAACAATGGCCACACCTGCTGCTGCAGCTCGCGCAGCAACTCGGCCTTGAACCCGTCGTCCCGATTGCGCAGGGTCGACCCGGTGATCTCCAGGCGCTTGCCCAGCACCAGCGCCAGGTCCAGCTCGAACTTGCGTCCGCCCATCAAACCAATGATCACCCAGCGCCCGTCGCGGGCCAGCACCTTGAGGTTCAACTGCCCGTAACCGGCACCCACCGGATCGAGGATCACATCGAACGGCCCGAGTTGCTCCAGTTCATCGAGGTTGGCGTTGCGCACCACGCCACCCGCCGCGCCCAGGCCCTGGCAGTAGGCCAGGCGCTCCGGCGAACCCACGCTGACCCACACCGGGCTACCGAAAGCCTTGCACAGCTGGATCGCTGCCGAACCCACGCCACTGGCCCCGGCATGCACCAGCACCTTCTCGCCGGCCTTCAGGCCACCGAGCTGGAAGATGTTCAACCAGGCCGTGGCATACACCTCGGGCAACGCCGCCGCTTCGTGCAGGCTCAGGCCCTCGGGCACCGGCAGCACATGGCGGGCATCGACCACCACTTCCTCGGCCATGGCCCCGCTGGCCAGCAGCGCGCACACCCGGTCACCCACGCGCCAGTCAGCGCCGGCACCGACTTCCTCGACCACGCCGGCGCATTCCAGGCCCATGTACGGACTGGCGCCTGGCGGTGGCGGATACAGCCCCTTCATCTGCAACAGGTCGGCGCGGTTCAGCCCCGCGGCAGCCACGCGAATACGCACCTGCCCCGCGTCACAGGCCGGACGATCGGCCTCGACCCAGGCCACATGTCCGTCAACGCCTTGCAATGCCTTCACAGTGCCTCCATAGTTGAATCATATGACTGAGCCTGGGCGAGCACGTCCCAGGCTTTTTGCAGTATGCGTCCGGTTTCATGGAACCGGCGAACGGAAAAGACGGCCTACTATGCGTGATCAATTGCCTCCACGTCGAATCAGCATGAAGCATTTCCTCCCCAGCACCGCCCTCGCCCTGGTGATCGGGCTCGGCAGCCTCGCGCTCGGTGGCAATGCGGCCGCCGCCAACAAGTGGGACAGCCTGCAGCCGGACCGCGACGAGGTCGTCGCCAGCCTCAACATCGTCGAACTGCTCAAGCGCCACCACTACAGCAAGCCGCCACTGGACGACGCCCGTTCGGTCATCATCTATGACAGCTACATCAAGCTGCTCGACCCTTCGCGCAGCTACTTCACCGCTGCGGATATCGCCGAATTCGACAAGTGGAAGACCCAGTTCGACGACTTCCTCAAGAGCGGCAACCTCGACCCCGGCTTCACCATCTACAAGCGCTACCTGGACCGCGTGAAGCAGCGTCTGGACTTCGCCCTCAACGAACTGAACAAAGGCGTCGACAAGATCGACTTCACGGTGAAGGAAGACCTGCTGGTCGACCGCAAGGACGCCCCGTGGATGAAGAACCAGGCCGAGCTCGACGACCTGTGGCGCAAACGCGTCAAGGACGAGGTACTGCGCCAGAAGATCTCCGGCAAGGAGCTCAAGCAGGTCCAGGAAACCCTCACCAAGCGCTACAAGAACCAGCTGTCGCGCCTGGACCAGACCCGTGCCGAAGACATCTTCCAGGCCTACATCAACACCTTCGCCCAATCCTACGACCCGCACACCAACTACCTGTCGCCGGACAACGCCGAGAACTTCGACATCAACATGAGCCTGTCGCTCGAAGGCATCGGCGCGGTGCTGCAAAGCGACAACGACCAGGTCAAGATCGTGCGCCTGGTGCCGGCTGGCCCGGCGGCGAAAACCAAACAGGTCGCCCCCGCCGACAAGATCATCGGCGTCGCCCAGGGCAACAAGGAAATGGTAGACGTGGTCGGCTGGCGCCTGGACGAAGTGGTCAAGCTGATCCGCGGCCCGAAAGGTTCGGTGGTGCGCCTGGAGGTCATCCCGGCCAGCAACGCACCGAACGACCAGACCAGCAAGATCGTCGCAATCACCCGCGAAGCCGTGAAGCTCGAGGAGCAGGCGGCGAAAAAGTCGGTGCTCAAGCTCAAGCAGGACGGCCGCGACTACAAGCTGGGGATCATCGAGATCCCGGCCTTCTACCTGGACTTCAAGGCCTACCGCGCGGGTGACCCGGACTACAAGAGCACCACCCGCGACGTGAAGAAACTGCTGACCGAACTGCAGAAGGAAAAAGTCGACGGCGTGGTCATCGACCTGCGCAACAACGGTGGCGGCTCGCTGCAGGAAGCCACCGAACTGACCAGCCTGTTCATCGAGAAAGGCCCGACCGTGCTGGTGCGCAATGCTGACGGCCGTGTCGACGTGCTCGAGGACGAGAACCCCGGCGCCTTCTACAAAGGCCCGCTGGCGCTGCTGGTCAACCGCCTCTCGGCGTCCGCCTCGGAGATCTTCGCCGGTGCCATGCAGGACTACCACCGCGCGCTGATCATCGGTGGCCAGACCTTCGGCAAGGGCACCGTGCAAACCATCCAGCCGCTCAACCACGGCGAGCTCAAGCTCACCCTGGCCAAGTTCTACCGGGTTTCCGGGCAGAGCACCCAGCACCAGGGCGTGCTGCCGGACATCGCCTACCCATCGATCATCGATACGAAGGAAATCGGCGAAAGCGCGCTGCCTGAAGCCATGCCCTGGGACACTATTCGCCCGGTGGTCAAGCCGGCCTCTGACCCGTTCAAGCCGTTCCTGGCCCAGCTCAAGGCGCAGCATGACGCACGCAGCGACAAGGACGCCGAGTTCGTCTACATCCGCGACCGCCTGGCATTGACCCAGAAGCTGATGAACGAGAAGACCGTCAGCCTCAACGAGCAGGAGCGTCGCGCCCGCCACGACGAGATCGAGGCCAAGCAGTTGGCCCTTGAGAACATTCGTCGCAAGGCCAAGGGCGAGGAGCCGCTCAAGGAGCTGAAGAAGGAAGACGAGGATGCGCTGCCGGCCGAGCCGGAAGACACCAAGCCCGAGGACGACGCCTACCTCTCCGAGACAGGCCGCATCCTGCTCGACTACCTGGGCCTGAGCACTTCGGTGGCCAAGCACTGAAGTGATGGCAAAATAATGTGACCTGTCATCAAACAGTCATCGGGCTGTCGTGAAATAGAAGGGCCGGACGTGCAAGCGTCCGGCCTTTTTTCATTCAGGAAGCAGTCCATGACCGTCACCGAACAGCTCAGCGCATTGAGCGCCATCCTGGCTCAACGCAGCGTCCACAGCCTGTTCCAACCCATCGTCTGCCTGTCCGAACGCCGCATCCTCGGTTACGAGGCCCTCAGCCGCGGCCCGTCCAACAGCCCGTTGCACTCACCGTTGAACCTGTTCGCCATCGCCCGCCAGGCCGGGCGCCTGAGCGAGCTGGAAGTGCTGTGCCGGGAAAGCGCCTGCCGCCGTTTCAGCGAGCAGGGCCTGGAAGGCAAGCTGTTCCTCAACATCTCGCCGGAATCGCTGCTCGAACCCCACCACCCGTCCGGGCGCACCCTGAAGATGCTCGAACAGGTCGGCCTGCCGCCCAGCCGCGTGGTCATCGAGCTGACCGAACAGACCCCCACCGAAGACTTCCAGTTGCTGTACAACGCCCTGCACCACTACCGTGACATGGGTTTTTCCATTGCCCTGGACGACCTTGGAGCGGGCTATTCGAGCCTGCGCCTGTGGTCGGAACTGCGCCCCGACTACGTGAAGATCGACCGCCATTTCATCGACGGTATTCACCTGGACCCGCTCAAGCGCGAGTTCGTCGGCTCCATCCTGCAGATCGCCCGCGCTTCCCGCGCCCAGGTGATCGCCGAAGGTATCGAGCTGAAAGATGAACTGGCGGTACTCGGCGAGATGGGCGTCGACCTGGTGCAGGGCTACCTGCTTGGCCGTCCCCAGGAGTTTCCACACCGCGATACCCTCACCCTGCTGCCCCAGGCGCCGGGTACCGGCGTGGCCCTGGGCGAAGACAGCCACGACCTCAGCGCCCTGCTCATCGAGCAACCGGCGGTGACCCTCGACACCGCCACGCAGCACGTGCTCGAAGCCTTTCGCCGGCAAGCCAACCTGAACTCCCTGGCGGTGCTGGACGAGCGCGGCAAACCGTGTGGCATCGTGCATCGCCATTCGCTGGCCGATGCCCTGCTCAAGCCCTTCGGCACCGACCTGTTCGCGCGCAAGCCGATCAGCCGGCTGATGAGCCAGGACTACCTGGCCGTCGAGCGCGGCCAATCGCTGCAACAGGTCAGCCGACTGCTCACCAGCCGAGCCCGCCAGCGTATCGAGGAAGATTTCATCATCACCCAGAGCGGCCGTTACCAGGGGCTGGGGCGGGTGATCGACGTACTCAAACTGATCACCGAGCAGAAGCTCCAGCAGGCCCGGCATGCCAACCCGCTGACCCTCCTGCCGGGCAACGTGCCGATCCAGCAGTGCCTGGCCCGCCTGCTGGAACAGCGGCGCGAGGCGGCGGTGTGCTACGTCGATATCGACAGTTTCAAACCGTTCAACGACATCTACGGCTACGCCCGGGGCGATGAAGTGCTGCTGTGCCTGGCCCAGTGCCTGAACGATTGCGTGGATCCGAGCCGCGACTTCGTCGGGCATATCGGCGGGGACGATTTCATGCTGGTGCTGGGGTCCAGCGACTGGCGCACGCGCCTGCAACTGCTGCTGGAAGCCTTTGCCCGGCAGTGTCGGCGCTTCTACCGCAGCGAGCACCTGGAGGCGGGGTGTTTCACCTCGCACAACCGCCAGGGCCAGCGCGAGACCTTTGCGTTGCTGTCGCTCTCGATCGGGGTGGTGTGGCTGGCGGCCGGGAGCAGCCTTGAACTGGATGCCGGGCAATTGGCGGAACTGGCCTCCCAGGCCAAGCGCCAGGCCAAGGATACCCTCGGGTCGAGCCTGAGCCTGATTGATACCACACTGCAGGAGCGGCTTTAGCCGCGATCACCCGCGAAACGGGTGCCAGGTAACGCGTTGCCTGCATCGCGGCTGAAGCCGCTCCTACAGTGGTGTGTTGGTATGAACATCAGGCCCGTTCGGCTTCCGGATAGCGGTACTCGAACACCCGCACCACTTCCGAGGCATGCCAGGACGCCGCCTCCATGCCATCCACCGGCCCCGAGAACCGCCCCAGCCGCTCGACGCACTCGAAGAACCCGGTACGCGGCAGGCGGCTGGCGCCCTGGCTGATCACCAGCGAGCTGCGCAAGGGCTGCTCGGCGCGGGCATCGAGCACGGCGAGATACTCCAGGGCGGCGGTCAGGGTCTGCATGGCCGGGCTGGGTAACTGCAGACGCTCAAGCAGCGCCCGGTAGGTGAGCAGGTGGCGTTGACGGCGGGCCAGGTCGAGCTCGGTCAACAGGTTCTCCCATTGCTGACGGCTGATCCTGACCTGGCTCATGACGGTTCGCTCCAGCCCGCCACGCCCAGGTGCCAGGCCAGGCTGCGCAGGATCGCCGCATCCGGGCGACGCTCGCCGGCCTCGATCATGGCCAGATAAGCCGGGCTGATGCCGACCGTGCGCGCCAGCTGTTCTGGTGCCAGGCCTTTGGCCTGACGCAACGACGCCAGCTGGTCCAATGAAGACAAGCTGGCGTTTTGAGGTGTGCTTTCGATGTTGTCGGTGGAGCTTGATGCGTTGGCAGGTGCCTGGCCTGCGGCCGCGAGCAGCGCCTGGTATTGCTCCCAGGGCACGACGGCGTACTCGGGCTGACCGTCCCGGCTGATGACCTGAATACCCATAACAACCCCCTTGACGTTGGATCACGGCATGTAATCCGTAGGCATAACGCTTATGCCAATTATATTACCAACCTCGGGGATCCGGTGAACTCAGTTGCCAGGTCGTTCCAGGCGCAGGGCTTCAGGGGTATCCGGCAGGCGCTCGACCACACGCAGTTTCTCCGGGGCCTGGCTGTCGCGCCAGGCCTTGAAGCGGCCCAGCTCGTCGGCGACGGTCTTGAGCACCCAGCCCAGCACGGCGATGTCGTCGAGCAGACCGACACCGAGCAACCAGTCGGGGATCGCGTCCAGCGGGCTGACGAAGTACAACAGCCCGGCGACGATGGTGACCAGCGCCTTGGGGCTCACCGCACGGTACTCGCCACGCCACCAGGCCAGGCACAGCGCCTGCATCAGCCGCACATCCTCACGCAGTTGCCCCAGCTTGGGGCCCTTGCGGGCCACGGCGAACAGCAGCGCCGGCAAGCGCCCGCGGCTGAGCAGGCGCTCGGCCAAGGGCAGGAAGCGGGCAAAATTCCAGGGTGCGCTCATGATACCTCCAGAGGAGCCAGGAAGGTTATCCACAAAAATTGTGGATAACCTTGTGAACAGGGTCGCCTTCACGGCACAAGGTGCCCGTCAGCCAAGGGCCGGGCACGAATCGGGCGTTTTTTACACAGTCGTTTCAATGACGCAAACGTTTTGCGACAACCACACCCGTGTTCGCGCGCCAGCATAGGTTGCGACAGTGGCGCAGGCCATCCGTTCGCGTCAAGCGCCCCTGAAAACGACGACGCCCCGTCGAAACGGGGCGCCAGGGGGAAGCAAGCCAGGGTTTACTTGGCGGGCGCTTCTTCGACTTCAGCCTTGCTCAGGTCCTTGATGCCCAGCAGTTCCAGGTCGAATACCAGGACCGAGTTGGCCGGGATCAGCGGGCTCGGGCTCTGGGCGCCATAAGCCAGTTCAGCCGGGATGTACAGCTTGTACTTCTCGCCGACGTGCATCAGTTGCAGGCCTTCGACCCAGCCCGGGATCACGCCGCTGACCGGCAGGTCGATCGGGCTGCCGCGCTCGACGGAGCTGTCGAACACCTTGCCATCGATCAGCTTGCCTTCGTAGTGGACAGTGACCACGTCGGTTGGTTTGGGCTGCGGGCCGTCGGCCTTCTTGACCACTTCGTACTGCAGGCCGGAAGCGGTGGTGACCACACCTGGTTTCTTGGCGTTTTCCTCGAGGAATTTCTTGCCGCTGGCGGCCGCTTCCTCGCTGGCCTTGGCCAGGCGCTCTTCGGCGCGCTTCTGCAGGGCGCTGAAGGCCTCGACCAGCTCTTCATCTTTCAGGCGCTGTTCTTTCTTGCCGACAGCGTCTTCGATACCTTGGGCGACGGCTTTGGAGTCCAGGTCGTCCATGCCTTCCTGAGCCAGGCTCTTGCCCATGTTCAGGCCGATACCGTAGGAGGCTTTCTGTGCCGGAGTCTTCAGCTCGACGCTGCTGGTCTGGGCGTCGCAACCGGCCAGGACCAGGCCTACCAGGGCAACCGCAGCCGCCAAACGATGCTGTTTCATGCTATTTCCTTGTTCATGCGCCATAGGGGCAATCAGGGTAAAGCCGCGAGCTTATCAGGCGGCCACGACCAATGGCTACCGGCATGAGAGCGACAAAAGTCCTAGAAGTTCAAGTACTGAAACGGCTGGCGTCAGTGCAAATGATTATATGTTGCGAATTGTATCGACCGACATATATCAGACCGTTATCATGGCCGGCGATTCAGCGGCTGGCCGAGGGACGGCCAGCCTGTCAGGGACGGGCTTCAGGGACGTGCGATGAGATGGGATGGCGAGGTGACTTTCGGTGACTACTGGCTGGGCTATACCGGCACGGCCGACCAGACCAGCGCCCATGCCCACGTCGCCATCCAGCTCTGTATCGGCCTGCGCGGTGATATCACCGTGGAGCTCGCCGACCGCGCGCTGACCGGCGCCGGGGTGATCATCGGCCCCTTCGTCGACCACCGCTCGCTGCCCAGCCCCGACCGCATCGCATTCCTCTACCTCTATCCCGACGCCCCGCTGGGCCGGGCGCTGAATGCCCTGGTCGACACCAGCGGCACGGCAGTGGCCAGCGCCGAGATCGTCAACTGCATCCGCCAAGCCGACAGCTTCCAGGAGGTGGTCGAAACCCTGGAGCGCCTGCTGGTGACCGACGATGCCTTCGACCCTCGGCTCTCCAATGCCCTGCACCTGTTGCGCGACGATTGCGCGGGGATCGGCGCGATCTCCCGCGCGGCCAGTGCCGTCGGCCTTTCCAGCCCGCGCCTGCGCTTCTTCGCCACCCGCCATATGGGCGTGCCGCTCTCGCAATGGATCATCTGGCGCAAGCTCGAACGTGCCTGCCACGCCCTCGCCCACGATGCCAGCCTCACTGACGCGGCCATGGCCGGCGGTTTCGCCGACCAGGCCCACCTCACCCGCATGATGCGGCGCATGGTCGGGATGTCGCCCAGCCGCGTCGCCATGGTGCTGCGCAATACGAGCGATTCGTTCAAGAATCAGCAGTAGTGAAACGCCATCATCCCTTCCGACCTCCGCTGACCGGGATCTCCACTTCCTAGCGCAGGCATTGCCGCCGGCCCAGGCCGGCTTTTTTCTTCGTTTCGATCACGTGGTCGCTTGCACAGGCGTGCAAGCGGCCGCCCATGAAAACTGCCATTTCACCCACTTTCTGCGAGCAAGGAGTGCAAGCACATGTCCGGCCCCTCACGGATGACTGTTTTCCTTACCGGCGGTGCCGGCGTACTGGGCGATACCTTGATTGACCAACTGGCCGAGCGCTACGACCTGATTTGCCTGACCCGGCGCAGCGCGATTCGCCACCCCGGCGTCGAAACCCTGCGCGGCGATATCTGCCAGCCACGCCTGGGCCTGAGCGCCGCCGACTACCTGGCCCTGCTGCCACGCATCGACTGGGTGATCCACAGCGCCGCCATCACCCGCCTGGACGGCCACGCCGAAGCCGTGTTCTCGGTCAACTACCAGGGTACCGAGCAGGTGCTGCAGTTGGTGCGCGACGCCCAGGTGCCGCTCTACCACATCAGCACCGCGTTCACCCACCCATGCGACTACCACGCCGGCGTGATGCCCTCGACGCCCTACGAGATCGTCAAGCGCCAGGCCGAGACCCTGGTGCGCGAAGCCGGTGTCCCGGTGTCGATCTTCCGCCCATCGATCATCATCGGCGACAGCCAGACCGGCCACATGCCGATCCTGCAAGGGTTCCACCTGACCATGGGGCTGATGATGTCGGGCTACCTGCCGATCATCCCGTGCCCCGAGAATGGTCGGGTCGACGTGATCGCCCGCGACGTCGCCGCCGCGGCCATCGTCAGCGCGCTGGACCAGCGCCTGATCGGCGACGACTACTTCCTCAGCAACGGCCCGCAGGCACTGGACATCCGCACGCTGCTGGACCTGATGTGCCTGGAGATGGACCAGCAAGGCAAGCCGTTCCAGCGCCCGCGCTGCATGAACCCCGACATCTACGAGCGCCTGGTACGCCCGGTGTTCCTGCCTGCGCTTGAGGAAAACATCCGCGCGGCCCTCGGCCGGGCCACCCAGCTATGCCGCTACGCCAGCCTGCTGCAGCCACTGCCCAGCTCACTGGCAGAGCTGCTGCCGGCCAGGCGCCTGGCGCAACGCTCGCCGCGCGAAGAGCTGGCGCTCACCCTCGCCCGCCTGTCGCCCAAGCTCTCGGCCATGCAACGCATGCTGAAAGTGCCCACCCCGGCGCAACGCCGCGCCGACGTCGCCCTGGAGGCCTGAGCACGATGAACAGCTTCAGCACAATGCCCGATGTCTTCGACACGGCGCTGATCCAGCAGCAGTACCGTGACCACGTCAACGCCGGCTACGCCCGCCTGGCCTCGATGATGAACCTGCCGATCGAGGCCTCGAGCGCCGGGGTGTACCTGTTCGACAGCCAGGGCAATCGTTACCTGGACGCCGGTGGCTATGGCGTGTTCCTGCTGGGCCATGGGCACCCCGACGTACTCGAACGGGTCAGCCACCAGCTGCACAGCCATCCGCTGGCCAGCAAGCTGCTGCTCAACCCCTACCAGGCCCAGGCCGCCGCGGCACTGGCCGCGGTCTGCCCCGGCGACTTGCAGTACGTGTATTTCTGCAGCTCCGGCACCGAGGCCACCGAGGCGGCGCTCAAGCTGGCCTGGCTCAACGACTGCAAGCACGTGGTCTCGACCGTCGGCGGCTACCACGGCAAGACCTTGGGCGCGCTGGCGGTGACCGGCCGGGAGCTCTATCGCTCGCCGTTCGCCAACCGTCTTGGCGAGAGCCAGTTCGTGCCGTTCGGCGATATCGAGGCGCTGCGCCACACCCTCGAAGCCCTGCCAGATCGGGCCTGCGTGATCCTCGAGCCGGTGCAGGCCGAAGCCGGTGTGATCCTGCCGCCGCCCGGTTACCTGCGCCAGGTGCGCGAGCTGTGCGACCGCCACAACGCGGTGCTGATCGCCGACGAGATCCAGTCGGGCCTGGGCCGCACCGGGCGCTGGTGGGCCTGCGACCACGAAGGCGTGGTGCCCGACATCCTGCTGGTGGGCAAGAGCCTGTCCGGCGGCTGCGTGCCGGTCAGCGCCATGGTCTGCACCCCCGACATCCAGGCGCCGCTCAACCGCAACCCGTTGATGCACACCACCACCTTCGGCGCCAACCCACTGGCCATGGCCGCGGTGCTGGCCACGCTGCAGGTCATGCAGCGCGACGGCCTGGTGGAACGGGCCGAAGCCCTGGGCCAGCAGGTGCAAAGCGGCCTGCAAGCCGTGCTGCGCGAACAACCCCGCGCCGACCAGGTGCGCTTGCGCTGCGCCGGCCTGCTGCTGGGGCTGGAGTTCGCCGACGCGGGGCTGGCCGCCAACATGGTCATGCACCTGATCGACCAGCGCATCGTCGTCAATCACTCGCTCAACGATCACCGGGTGATCCGCCTCACGCCACCCGCGCTGTACAGCGACAGCGATGTGGCCTGGCTGCTGGACGGCCTCGCCACCGCCCTCGCCCGCACTTTCACCCAATAAGGAGAGCGACATGAAAGAAGTCAGCCTTAACGCCTACGTTCCCAGCCAGAGCGCCGAACAGGTGTATGCCGCCATCAGCAACTTCAGCCTGTACCCGCAACTGTGCGAGTCGGTGCGCAACATCGAGATCGAATCGATCGACGACAACCAGGTGCTCAGCAATTGGGAGGTGAACTTCCACAGCGGCATTCTCAAGTGGCAGGAGCGCGATGTCTTCGACCCCGCCAACCTGCATATCCACTTCCGCCAGACCGCCGGCGACATCGACCACTTCTCGGGGTACTGGCAGGTCAGCGAAGCACCCGAGGGCGCCAGCATCGCCTTCCACTCCTGCTTCGACCTGGGCATGCCGATGCTCGCCGACATGCTCGACCCGGTGGCCCGCCAGGCGATCCGCGACAACATCAGCGCCATCATCAATGGCCTGTTCCCGAACAGTCAGATCAAGGATTGATGTAATGCCCTTGTCATTGCTACAGCGCTCCAGGCAGACCCTGGAACACTTCGCCCCCGGCTTCGCCCGCTTGCTGGCGGAGCTGCCCTTCGACCAGCGCGAAGCCCATGGCAGTCCGGTCGTGGACTGGTTCAAGCGCACCGGCCCGGTGGGCCTGCTGGTGCCCAAGGCGGCTGGCGGCCTGGGTGCCACGGCGCTCGAGGCGGTACAGGTGCAGGTGGCCATCGGCGCCCTGTCGCCCTCGCTGGCGATCGCCAGCACCATGCACCAGTTCTCCGTCGCCAGCCTGGTCGCCGTGGCGGCCAAGGGCGCGGGCGCCGAAGGCTTGCTGTTGTCGGCCATCGCCCAGCAGCGCCTGCTGGTAGCCTCAGGCTTCGCCGAGGGCGTGCCGGGGGGCGGCATCCTCGACGCCGGCATGGAAGCGGTGCGCCTGGCCGACGGCGTGCGCCTCAACGGCAGCAAGCAACCCTGCAGCCTGGCCAGCTCCATGGACCTGCTGACCGCCAGCTTCAGCCGTGACACCGAACAGGGCGAAGAGCTGATGATCGCCTTGATTCCAGCAGCGGCACCGGGCATGAGCCGTCACCCGTTCTGGGCCAACAGCGCGCTGGCCGGGGCCCAGAGCCTGGAGCTGCGCCTGGAGGACGTCTATGTCAGCGACAAGATGATCTTCTCGGCCGGGCTCAAGGCGCAGCTGGGCGAAGTGCAGACCATCGGCTTCGTCTGGTTCGAGCTGCTGATCTGCGCCACCTACCTGGGCGCTTGCCTGGGGATGGCCGAGACCGTGGTCGGCGAGCGACGCTGGAACGACCTGCAGCGTGTCGAACTGGCCAGCCAGCTGCAACTGTGCCTGAGCGCCGTCGAGGGCCTGGCCCATGAAGTCGAGCACCTGGACGACGGTGCGGACGACCTGCTGGCGCGCCTGCTGCTGACCCGCTACGGCATCGAGCAACAGCTGGCCCGGGCCTCGGACCTGGCCCAGCAGATGCTGGGAGGCCTGGCGTTCATCCGCAGCAACGACACCAGCAACTGGCTGAACAGCACCCGTGGCCTGCAATTCCACCCGCCGGGGCGCTTCAGCATGTCGGCCAACCTCGACCACTACCTGCACACCGCCACCTTCAGCATCGCCAAGGGAGCCAACGCGTGAACCTGCACAACAAGATCGTCGTCATGACCGGCGCGGCACGCGGCCTCGGCCTGCACACAGCGCGCAAACTCAAGCGCCAGGGCGCCACGGTGATCGGCATCGATCGCCTCGAACCCCAGGCCGCCGTCGACTTCGACGCCTACTACCAGCTCGACCTGTGCGACCAGGCCCGGGTGAACGAGACGGTCGACGCGATCCAGGACCGTTTCGGCGACATCGACATCCTGGTGAACAACGCCGGCGTGCTCACCCTCGAGCGCGGCGAGACCGGGGTCAACGATGACGTGCGCCGTGCCCTGGAGATCAACCTGCTGGCGCCCTGGCAGTTGACCGCGCGGTTCCTGCCGGCGCTGCTGCGCACCCGCGGCAAGGTGGTCAACGTGTCCTCGCTGTTCGCCCTGGTCAACGCGCCCTATGTGGCCGCCTATGCCACCAGCAAGCGCGCCATGAGCGCCTACTCCGACGTGCTGCGCATGCAGTACCCGGGGCAGCTGGACGTGGTCACGGTGTTCCCCGGCTTCATCGACACCGCCATCCACGACCCGGCCGAACGGGTGGGCTTGTCGGTCAAGCGCCTGGTCAGCTTCAAGCGCGGCGACCGCGTGCTGCTGTCGCTGGAGGAAAAGCTCGACGACGCCAGCAACGGGCTGCTGCGGGCCTGCGTCAAGCGCGGCCTGCGCAACCGTGGCCTGACCTTCCTCGGTAGCGTGGCGATGTACACCGCGCGCTGGTTGCCGAGCCTGGTCGACGCCTTCATCGGCCTGCGCCTGCGCAGCCTGAGCAAGGCCGGGCAACTGGCGCTCAAGCCTGAACTGATCGACTGAGGCCCGGGCGATGAAGCACCTGCCGCTGGACAAGCCCGCCTTGCGCCCGGACCGCCGCTTGCTCACGCCATCGGCACTGGAATCGGCGTTGGTGATCGGCTACGCACTGCTGCTGTTCGGCGTGCCCCTGGCCTTGTTCGTGGTGGCCGCCGAACAGGCGCCCTGGGCGTGGCTGCTGGCCTGGCCGCTGCTGTTGCCGGCCGGCTACGGCCTGTTCGTGCAAGGCATCCTCGGGCACGAGGGGTTGCACTTCAACCTCAGCCACAACCGCCTGCTCAGTTGCCTGCTGGCGGTGCTGCTGAGCTCGCTGCTGTGCGGTTTCTGCGCCACCGGCTACTTCGTCGACCACTGGCAGCATCACCGCCACAACGGTGGCCCCGACGACCCGGACTGGCGTCTGCTGCGTCGCTACCGGCTGGCCGTGACCCGGCTGCTGGTGTCGCGCCTGCATGCCACCGCGCGCTATCTGCTGCAGACCCTGCGCCTGGCCCTGCCCGGCGCCGAGGTCGAAGGCACGCTGCCGCTGCCGGCCGGGCAGATCCGCCTGCTGGCCAGGTTCAACCTCGCCTGCCAGGTGCTGTGGCCGCTGTTCTGGCTGTGGCTGGTGATGCGCTGGCCGGTGCTGTTGCCGGCGCTGCTGGCCTGCCTGCTGGTTGCCTTGCTGGTGTCGGCGCTCAACGCCTATCAGGAGCACGCCTTCGACGTCGGTGTCGAGCAGCCGGTCGCCCGTTCGCGCACCGATTTGCTGAGCACCCTGCTGCACCTGGGCTCGAACTTCCACCTGGAGCATCACCTGTACCCGCGGGTGCCGTGCTGGCGCCTGCCGCGGCTGCACCGGCAGTTGTTGGCCAGCGGTTGGTACGACGGCCGCCGGGCGCTGCTCGAGCCCCGCTTTTTCGGCGCCTTGCGCTATTGCCAGGCGCGCTTCCCCTACTCCGGCACCTGGCAGACGGTTGCCGAGCAGGCCCCACAAGAACACTGAAATGCCCCAACACACAACAATCACACTCATGGAGCCGAGTATGTCCTTCGAAGTCGATAACCTGATCCAGCACGAACGCCGCACCCTGCTGGAACACCCCTTGTTCGCCCGCATCAGCACGGTGGAGGATGTCCGCCTGCTGATGGAGAACCACGTGTTCGCCGTCTGGGACTTCATGACCCTGCTCAAGCGCATCCAGCGCGACCTGACCTGCGTCGACCTGCCCTGGCTGCCACCGCGCCACACCCTGGCCGCGCGCCTGATCAACGAGATCGTCACCGGCGAGGAAACCGACGAGCGCCCGGGCGGCGGCTTCATCAGCCACCTGGAGCTGTACCTGCAGGCCATGGACGAGATCGGCGCCGACACCGGGCCGTTCCGCCACTTCCAGGCCCTGCTGCAAGCCGGCACCTCCCTGGCCCATGCCCTGGACAGCGCCGACATTCCAGCACCGGCCCGGGTGTTCGTCAGCAAGACCCTCGATGTGGCCCTGAATGGCTCGACCGTGCAGGTGCTGGCGTATTTCTTCTTCGGCCGCGAAGACATCATCCCCGACATGTTCGGCCGCCTGCTCGAGCAATGGGCGATCGACGAGTCCAACGTGCCGATGCTGACCTACTACCTCAAGCGCCACATCGAGATGGACGGCGACGACCACGGCCCGGCCGCCAAGCGGATCATCGCCGAGATCGTCGACCAGCCGGAGCAGCAGCAGGAACTGGTGCACAGCGCGCGCGATGCCCTGGTCGCCCGTACGCTGCTGTGGCAGGGCGTGCTCGAACAGCTCGACCAGCGCGCGGTGCACAAAGCCCGTCAGGCCAGCGTCGCCGCCGCCGTCTGAGCCCATGCCCTTGCCCGTCGATGCGGCGGGCAAGGGTCCCTGTCCCCTTGCAACACGAACGAGGGTGTATGACATGTTGAAAGGCAAGCATGCCAAGTTGGCGGTCTGCGCGGCGGTGCTCGCGGGCCTGGCGCTGCTGGGCTGGCAGCGCTGGCAGTATGCGCGGCAGTACGTCAGCACCGACAACGCCGAAGTGGAAGGGATCATCATCCCGATCCGCGCCAAGCTGAGCGGTGTGGTGGTCCGGGTGCCGGTGCGCGAGAACACCCAGGTGGGCAAAGGCGACCTGCTGTTCCAGGTGCGCGAGGACGAGTACCACCAGCGGGTCGAACGGGCCGAGGCCAACTACCTGGGCGCCCTGGTGGCGACCGGCCAGGGCGGCATGCCCGGGCTGGTGGACAGCCAGGTGCGCGGCGCCGTCGCCCGCAGCCAGGCCGCCAAGGCCATGATCGGCCAACTGGTGGCCAACGTCGAACAGGCCGCCAGCGACTACCGGCGCACCCAGCGCCTGGCCGAACAGGGGGTGGTCAGCACCCAGGACCTGGAAGCCGCGCGCGCCCGCTACAGCGCCCTGAACCACCAGTTGCAGGGCGCACGCGACAACTCCAACGCCGCCCGCGAGGGCACCCTGGCCAACCAGGCGGCGCTCAAGGTGGAGGAGTACCGGATCAAGGCCGCCGAGTCCGAACTGGCCTTGGCGCGCATCAACCTGCAGGACACCCGGCAGACCTCGCCGCGGGCCGGCTTCATCGTGCACAAGGACGTGCAGCCCGGGCAGTTCGTGGTGGCCGGGCAAAAACTGCTGAGCCTGGTGAGCACCGAGCACGTCTGGGTGGTGGCCAACTTCAAGGAGACCCAGATCGGCCGCGTGCGGGTCGGCCAGCCGGCGCGGATCAGCGTCGACGCCTTCCCCGGCCAGACCTTCGAAGGCGTGGTGCACAGCCTGGTGCCGGCCACGGGCGCACGCTTCTCGTTGCTGCCCCAGGAGAACGCCACGGGTAACTTCACCAAGGTGGTGCAACGGGTGCAGACACGCATCGAGTTCAAGGACCTGCCCGCTGGGATGAAGGATGCCATCAGCCAGGGCATGAGCGTGTTCGTCGAGGTCGACACCCGTGACGACAAGGGCCAGACCCTATGAAATCGCCCTGGCTGGTGGCCTTGACGGTCACCCTGATCTCGATGATGGAACTGCTCGACGTGACCATCGTCAACGTCGCGATCCCCAGCCTGATGGGCAGCTACGGGGCGTCGGTGGACGAGATCTCCTGGGTGTCGACCGGCTACATCGTCGCCAACGTGGTGATCCTGCCGGCCAGTGGCTGGCTGTCGGCCTGGTTCGGCCGGCGCGCCTATTACCTGGTGTCGTCCGCCGTGTTCGTGGTCGCCTCGCTGGGCTGCGCGCTGTCGGTGGAGCTGTGGCAGATGGTGCTGTGCCGGGTGGTCCAGGGCCTGGCCGGTGGCGGCCTGCTGGGGATCTCCCAGGCGATCATCTACGACGTGTTCCCCAAGGAGAAGGTCAGCGCCGGCATGGCGGTGTACGGCGTCGGGGTGATGATGGGGCCGACCCTGGGGCCGTCGGTGGGCGGCTACCTGATCGATGCGTTTTCCTGGCACTGGATTTTCCTGATCAACCTGCCGATCGGCGCGGTAGCACTGCTGCTGGCCTGGCTGTGCGTGGACGACTCACGCCACGAGCGACGCCCGCAGAGCATCGACTACCTTGGTTTCACCCTGCTCGCCCTCGGGGTGGGCAGCTTGCAGATCCTGCTGGAGCGCGGCGAGCACTGGGACTGGCTGGAATCGGACCTCACCGTGCTGTGCCTGGTGCTGTCGGCGCTCGGCTTGGTTGGGTTCTGCTACTGGGAGCGACGGGTCGCCAACCCGATCGTCAACCTGTCGCTGTTCGCCAACCGCGAGTTCCTGCTCGGCTCGATCTGCGCGTTCTGCGTGGGCTTCGGCCTGTACAGCACCCTGTTCATGGTGCCGCTGTTGTTGCAGACCTTGCTTGAGCAGAGCGCCTACCAAAGTGGCCTGGTGATCTTCCCCGGCGCCCTGGCCAGCGCCGTCAGCACCCTGGTGATCGGCAAGCTGTCCCAGGAGAACCGTATCGACGAGCGAGTGTTCATCTGCCTGGGCATCCTGATCTACGGCTACGCCATGTACCTGCACACCCAGTTCACCCTGCAAAGCAACCCGGACACGCTGTTCTGGCCGCTGGTCATCCGCGGCTTCGGCCTGGGCATGATCTTCGTGCCACTGACCAACCTGGCCATGCGCCAACTGCCGCAAGGGCTGATCTCGGTCGGCTCCGGCGTGCTCAACCTGATGCGCCAGCTCGGCGGCAGCGTCGGCATCGCCATCGCCGCCACCCTGCTCACGCGCTTCTCCTGGTCGCGCTACCGGCAGTTGTCCGAGCACGTCGACGAAACCCGCCTGCTCGCCGGCGGCTGGGAGGTCGCCAACCTCGACCCCAGGCGCCTGTCCACCGACCTGCTCGACCCCGGCCAGGCCAACACCCTGCTGGCCTTCCTCGAAGCCCGCGACCAGGCGCAGATGCTCGGCTTCAGCATGCTCTTCGGCCTGCTCGGCGCGGTCATGCTGGTCGGCGTGCCCATGGTGCTGATGATGCGCAACCCCAGGACCCCCAAGCCTCAACCCGCAAAGGAATCTGCGACATGCCCGGACACCGCCCCCGAATCCGCGTAGCCGCGCTGGCGCTGCTGGCGCTGTGCAGCAACCCTGGCCAGGCCAGCGACCTGTACCAGACCTACCTCAAGGCCGTGGATCACGACATGACCTACGCCGCCGCCCAGCAACGCCAGCAGGCCGCGGCAGAAAAGGCCCCCCAGGGGCTGGCCACGCTGTTGCCGCACCTGTCGCTGGAAGGCGGCGCGGCCTGGGTCGACCGCGAGCACAGCGGTGGCGCACAGCGCGACAAGGATAACTCCAACGCCTACGCGCTGGTGCTGGTCCAGCCGCTGCTGCGCTGGCAGAACGTCATCGACCATGCCCAGGGCAAAGCCCAGGCCACCGCTGGCGAAATCGACCTGCTGGCGGCGCGCCAGGACCTGATGCTGCGCGTGGCCGACACCTACTTCGAACTGCTGCTGGCCGAAGACCAGTTGCACACCAGCCGCCAGCAGGTGCGCAGCCTCGGCCAACAGTTGGACAAGGCGCAACGCTTCCGCCGCGAAGGCTCGGGCACCGAGAACGAAGTACAGCGCATCCAGGCCAGCTACGACCTGGCCCAGGCCGAGCAGATCGCTGCGGGCAATGCCCTGCGCCTGCAACAACAGGCCATGGCGCGACTGATCGGCAACGACCCCGGCGAACTGGCGCGGCTGGATGACCAAGTGGCCTTCGCCGGCCCGCAACCGGCGCGCATGGAGGCCTGGACCGAACAGGCCCGGGCGCAGAACCTCAAGGTGCAGGCCGCCGAAGTGCGCCGGCTGATCGCCGAGCAGGAAGTGGAGAAACAACAGGCCGGCCACCTGCCGACCCTCGACCTGGTCGCCGCCCACGGGCGCTTCGCCTCGGTCGGCGGCAGCCTCTACGACGTCACCGTGCCCGAGGAGAAGTACACCCAGACCGTGGTCGGCGTGCAACTGAGCGTACCGCTGTACGCCGGTGGCGGCACCCAGAGCCGCACCCGCGAGGCGCGCGCCCTGCATGGCGCCGCCGAGGATGAACTGGAAGATGCCCGCCGCGAGGCCGACTTCATGGCCCGCCAGGCCTACCTCAACCTGACCGGCGGGCTCAGCCAGTACCAGGCCTTGCAGCAGGCGCTACGTTCCAGCCAGAGCAACCTGCAGATCACCACCCACGCCTTCGAAGCCGGCGCGCGGATCAGCAGCGACGTGGTGGATGCCGAACAGCAGGTCACCCGCACCACCCTGCAGCTGGCCCGCCAGCGCTACGCCATTCTCCAGGCCCAGCTGCGCCTGATGGCCGCCAGCGGCAGCCTGGGCGACGACAACCTCAAGCGCCTCAGCGCCCTGCTCACCCGCCCGGCTCAGGGGTAATCGCCGTCCCGGTACTGCCCGGCCACCTCGCGCAGTACCTCGCACATCCACTGGGCCGGCAGGCTCTGCGGCACCGCGGCGTTGCGGCAGATGCCCACCGAGCCACCCGGTTCGCGCACGCCCAGGTCGAGTTCGGCGAGTTCGTTGTGCCGCAGGTCGAGCAGCACGGCGTCGCGCGGCGCCACCCATAGCGCGTCGCTGCCCAGCAGGTAGCGACGGCTCAAGGCCAGCGACAAGGTTTCCAGGCGCTGCGCCGGCATCGGGATGCCGCACTGCACGAACAGGCTGTCGGCGTGCTGGCGAATGGTGGTGCCCTGGGGCGGCAGCACCAGCGGATAGCGCCCCACCTGGGCCCGCTCCACCGGCGTGCTGGCCAGCAGCGGATGGCCCGGGCGCACCACCAGGGCCATCGATTCGCTGTACAGGTGCTCGAACGACAGGCCCTGGATCTGCGGGCTGTCGGTCATGCGCCCGACCACCAGTTCCAGCTCGCCCAGGTGCAACTGCCCGAGCAGTTGCGCGCTCACCCCGGTCACCACACTGATCACCAGTGCCTCGTGGCGTTGGTGCAGGCGGCAGAGCACCTCCGGCATCAACAGCCCCTCGACGGTGGACAGCACGCCGATGCGCACCTGCGACGGCGTGCGCGCCTCGCCGCGCACGCTGCCCACGCCCTCGCGCAGGGCCTGCACGCTGGGGCCGGCGTAGCGCATGAAGCGGGTGCCGGCCGGGGTCAGCGCGACGCCATTGCGCGAGCGCTCGAACAGGCGCGCCTCGAGCAGGTCTTCCAGCTCCTTGAGGGTCTTGGAGATCGCCGGCTGGCTGATGGCGAGCACGTCGGCGGCCCTGGCCAGGCTGCCCTGCCGGGCAATTTCCAGGAAGCACAGCAGGTGGCGGTACTTGATGCGGGTGTCGAGGTTCATGCCCGGCAGTGTATCCGTAAAACGGCAAGCCCTGTTGGAGCGGCCTTGTGTCGCGAAAGGGCTGCATAGCAGCCCCAGGATCTCAGTGTCGATGCAATGATCGCTGGGGCCGCTTTGCGGCCCTTTCGCGACACAAGGCCGCTCCCACAAGGATCGCGCAAGGCTTGAGGTTAGTGTGGAGCCAGGGATATGACACGCCTCGATGGGGTTGCATTTCAGGCTCTGAAATCAGATTTAACCCCTTCCTTGTAGTCCATTTCCCAAACATACTCCCGCCGCCCTTTTTCCGTTGCGGTCGTTCTGGCACGGCTCTAGTCTCGGCGGGTCGCTTGAATCAGCGACCGGCTTTGACAGGCCGACTTCCAAGAGCAACTTCAACGGCTTCGCTTTTCATGGCGGCTGTATGTGGGGCACTTCGTGTGCGCCGGGGTTTTGCTCTTGCTGACCGGTCTGTCAACCCATGTACAGCTGCCACCCTCTTGTTTGACAGCAGACGGTGGTGGTCCCACTCATCAGCAAGAGGTAGTCATGTTAAAGATCGTCCCCGACCCACCCCATCCTCATTCCCTCGAAGACACCCTCATCCAGGCCACCGAGTACGCCCTGTGCGCATTGACCGTGGCCCATCAGGCCGTGCATGCCCAGCCCAGGTCCCCGGCCACGATCCTGATGATGGCGTCGATGCATGAAGTCGAATCGCTGCGCGTGCTGCTCGAGTCGGCGTTGATCCAGGTGCAGATGCCCAAAGCTCCACAGGCGCTGCACTAGCCCGCGCCCGGCCCTGTTCGCCGGCAAGCCGGCTCCTACCGGGGCTGCGTTTCACCTGTAGGAGCCAGCCTTGCTGGCGAAAGGGCCCGCCCAGGCACCAACAACTTCAGGGAGAAAAACAATGACCACAGACGACACCACCCCCAACACCACCGCAGGCAAAACCAAGTTCTACCAAGGCGAAGGCCAGACCGCCCCGCTGTTCTGCATCGAACCCGGTATCCCCTGCCAGCACGCCCGCGAACAAGCCTCGGAACTGATGGGCTGCGTGCGCGACCTGACCATTGCCGGGGTCATGGAAGAAAAACCGCAACTGCTCTGGGCGTCGTATTACCTGAGCGCGCTGGCCAAGGCGCTGATGGATGATGCGGAGCTGGGGATGAGGCATTGAGGCCGAAACGGTTACATGCTGCGACGCGATACCTCACGGGGCGGCAGGCGTCGCCCCCCACTGCCGTGTTACTTGTTCTGTTGCAACTGACGCCAGACGCGTAGACCCAGCAACCTAGGCCTCAAGGTTTGGGTGTGTGCTTCATATCAGTAGAAGCGCCTCAGAAATTTTGGCCTTGAGTGTTTCAGTTGTTCTGGAAAAACCGTGATAAATCGGCTTTTCCCAATCGTAATTTTTGATCAGCAAGATGTGAAAGCCACCGCGGATGTCAAAGGACGGTCGCCACCCTACGTCTAAAATCAAATCTCCGGGAAACTTGATTTGCAGCATGTCTTCTTTTAAATCGTCCAAGCATAAATCGAGGGATTGACGCTCATCAAAACAAAAGTCATTGAATTTAACTTTTCCATTTCTACCAGAGACATCAATGTCAAGCATGCCATTCACCTGAAAAGCTTTATTAACAGCAAGGCAAACTAACAGAGTGGCTACGCCCATCTAGATCAGCTAATGGACTTAATCGTCAAGCTGCCCCCGAATGCGCTCATACAATGGGGCATCGCGCGTCCAGACGAGCCACTCAGAGCTGTCGGCTGTTTCAATAAACATTTTGATTTTTCAGAATCCCATGTCTTCTATTTCTTTGCAGCAGATGATTTCTCAAGCTTTAACTGCAACCAGTTGCAAGTCTGGTGCCTGGACCAGTGAGCGTGCAAAAAATATTCAACTCAGGCCCTGCCCTAGCCTTTCAGCCCAAAGACCCTAAAGTATTACCAGTAAAATATCTAGTATCAATATCCGCTGCAGGTTCAAGCCCGCCGTAGAACTCCTTTATATGAAATTTCTTTGATAGTTCATCGGCATACCCCTGCATAGCAAGCATTACGCGGTCAATATCAAACGACGGGGCGTCATTGAAAGACAGCTCAACATCCACTTCGCCCTTATACTTAATGACTCTCAAAAAAACCAGAGGAAGACGTATGGTTCCTGAAGCATTAAACTCATGCAAATGCTCCATCAGGCACACATCTCCCTGATGGGCAAAAAACGCATCAATCAAATTTTTGTTAATTCCCGCCGAGACGTCCCCTCCAAATTCTTCAGAAACAGCTAAGCCAGAGAGGGCTTGAGATCCCATCTCTATGCATTCCAGCAATGCACGCAAGTCGCTTTTTGCAACTTGCTGAAAAACAATCTCAAAATACTCAGGCATAAGAGCAAGTGCCATTCGGGACAGATTTATTTTCTCTGCAAGCTTTCCTAGGTCGGGTGTCGCTTGAATTAGCCCAAGCTCTCTACCGTTGTCGCGCGAAGAATAATTGCAGGTTTCGTGGCTTCAAACAGGCTGCGACATGAGCTAGCACTTAGATCTTGATAGATGCCTTACCTTATGTTTAAAACTGGCAGAAAGTTAATGACGGACCATAGCCTTCAATATTGTTTTCGATAGTTATGGTGAACTGCTTTTCAGGGAATCCATCACGCAAAACCAAACCCCAAGAGTACTTTAGTAGCACCAACAGCCTTACAAACACTTCATCAGACACATTGCCTGGACACCCATCATACATATCATAGAGCAATGTGTGATTCATGCTTCACTCTATGCTTGAAGTGCATTCTCTTTTTTAAGCGATAGATAGGTGGATTCATTAAATGAGAGATCAAGAAATACACCGTCATCGACACATAGCATATCGGGCAACAATAATTTGCTGACGATCAAGGTACCCTCAGGATGGCACTCACTACGGAGGTATGAGAAAAGGTTGAGATCTGATGGGGTTTCCCACTGCTCTCGCCATGACTCATACTTTTCCAGCTTTCCAAGGCCCGAAGTAGAATGAAGTTTTCTCATGGTATTTTCTCTGCAGTTCTGGGCGCGGCGAAAATTTTTAGGATGGAGAGTTTACTCTGGCTACCCCATTTGGCAAAGTATTCCTACCATGCTCTAGTACGCGGGGTGTTGGCACGTCAGCGTGGGCAGCACCAATAATGAAAAAATAAATCCATCCCCTTTCCGCCTCGGTAAATTCAACACATCCCTGATAGACTGCGCTGACTTGTTAAAAAATTTTTACCCGTAGGCTCCAGACCGCACAGACTGGAGCCATCAGCAAGCACTTAATTATGTAGCCCGCTCGCATTCATTGCCCACACCCAGATCCGCTCAAACTCGCCCTGCGTAATTATCTCTGCATAAAACTCTTCAGACTCATTAATTTCATCAATGCTCGGAATTTTTTGATCACTCAATATCGAATCACCAAACTCGCCCGACTTAGACGCATAACCACACAAGGTGCCATCTCCAAAAAGCTCTACCTTTCTGACCTCCCAAGATTCATTATCAACCTCTTGGTATATCAGATGCGGCTCATCAAGATGTGCATGATTCCACTTAACCTTAAGAAACCTCATGAACGGCACCCCTCATTTTCCCCAAACCCGACTATCCGCCCGCGCAAATCAAGCGGCTTATCATTAGGTACCAAAAACACACCATCTCGGCCTTTCTGCACATCAAGACCCGTTGTGTCAATTGCCACGTAGTTACTCGTTCTTTTTCCGAGATAACCCACTCCATAGAATTGGCGCGATAATTGATTGTTGGATTTTTCCCCAGGCTTAATGTCAGTCAGATATTGCCCGTCGCCGTACCTTGCATCATTCGGATTGTTTGCTCTCAAAGACGGATTCAACTGTTGACTTGCCAGGATGCCAGCCATACCGGCTTTGCTGGTGTAATGATACATGACGTTGCTACCCCCTGCCGGACATGGGCAGTGACAACGCTGCTTGGAGCCCGGCGTGCCGCCAGCATTATTGGTACCACTTGGTTTGGGGGCTGCAGATTTCGAGCGCGCCAAACCGAGTGGATCAGTCCATGCAGTCGAGTTAGGCGCGTACTGATGCATATTCAATCCACCGAGCCAACCGATCGGATCGTTTGAGGTATACCTGCCGCTATTTGGGTCGTAGTATCGATGGCGGTTGTAATGTAGCCCCGTCTCATGGTCGTGGTACTGACCCTGGAAGCGAATCGGGTTGCTCAGGCCCTGCTGCTTGGCCCAGTCCGAGCGCTCCACGCGGACTTCGCCCCAGGCCTTGTACTGGCCGGCCCAGGCGATATCGCCTTGCTCATCGGTCAGCTCCATCGGTGTACCGAGATGGTCGCACTGGTACCAGGCAATCGCCTCGAACGGCTGTGGCTTCACCTCGGTATGCCACAGCGGATCCTGATCGAAGTCGTATTCGCGCTGGCTCCAATCCGGTTGCTTGTGCAGGCGGATCGGGCTCTTGCGCAGGGCCTGGGCGACCGGCACGAAGCTGCCCGGTTCGTACAGGTAGTGCACGGTGCGGCCGGTGTCGCCTTCATCGCGTGGCGGTGAGCTTTCCCAGGCCAGGGTGTCGCCGTCCCAGCCAAACAGGGTGAAGCCACAACCGAGCTCGCGTTGGCGCTTGGCCCGTTGCAGCTGGTTCCAGCCGGTCCCCGCTTCCGGGCGATCCCAGAAGTGCGCCACCGAATGCTTGTGCAAGCGTCGGCCCAGGGCGTCGTAGCTGTAATCGACCTTGAGCTTGTCGTCGTTGTAACTGGCCAGCCGGTCGAACAGGTCCCAGGTGAAATGCGCGTGGGCACCGTTGTGCAGGCGGTGCACCAGGTTGCCGCGTTCGTCGTAGCGGTAATGGGTACCGGCATACTCGCGCAGCAGGTTGTCCATCAGCTTGTTGCGCCGTGGGTCGGCTTCCAGCGGGCGGTTCAGTTCCTGGGTTTTCTGGTCCAGCAGGTTACCGGCCGGGTCGAAGGCAAAGGTTTCCACGCCCAGGCGGCTGGTGGCCTTGAGCAGGCGGCCGACGGGATCGTACTGGTACTCCAACGGGCCGCGACGGCTGTCGTGGATGTTGCTCAGCTGGCCAGCGGCGTCATAGCGGTACTGACGCTTGAGCAGCGTGGACTGGCCGTCATGGCTGCCCAGCAGTTGCTCCTGCAAACGCCCGGCCGGGTCCCAGGCTTGGGTTTGCATCAGCTGATTGCCCTGATGGCGCACGATTTCGCGGTGCAGGTCATCCCGCTCATAGGCCAGCATTTCGTGCTGGTCGAGGGTCATGCCGAGCAGGTGGCCGCTGCCGTAGGTCAGCCAGCTGACCTTGTGGCCATCCGGGCGAATCGTTGCGGTGCGTTGATTGAGCGCGTCGTACTCGTGCTGCCACACCGCGACCATCGGCGTGCCGGTGGCCAGGTAGTGTTGGTGCTCGCGGGTCAGGTTGCCGGCTTCGTCGTGGAACCATTGCAGCTTGCTGGCGGCGTTGACGGCCTGGATCAGCTGGCCGTTGCCATCGTAGGCGAAACTCTCGCTTTGGCTTTGGTTGCCCAGACGGGCTGTACGCTCACGCAATCGGCCCATCGGGTCGAAGGTCAGCTCGATCCGGCGTTGGCCAACCTGGGTGCTCGCGAGGCGACCGCTGTACGGGTCGTACTGGTAGCGGGTGACCAGGCCATCGAAGCCAGTTTCTTGCAGCAGCCGGCCGATCGGGTCATAGAGGAAGGTGGCCTTGCTGGTGTTCTCGTTTTCCAGCCCGATCAAGCGGCCGAGCTTGTCCCAGCGATAACGCAGGGTGTGTTCGTTGGCGTCGACGCGCTCGCTCAGCAGGCCGACCGCGTTGTAGGTCCAGGTGGTACAGCGATCAAGGGCATCGACATGCGCCAGCAGACGCCCTTCGGCGTCGTAGTTGAAACGCTCCTCGGTCTTGTCGGGATGGGTGATCTTGGCCAGTTGCCCGGCCTGGTACTCGTAGGCGGTTGTGCTGCCGGCCGCATCGGTGAAGTCGGTCAACTGGCCGAAGGCGTTGTACGTCCACTGGCTGCTCTTGCCGGAGCAGTCGGTGTAGGCAAGCAACTGTCCGGCATCGTTGTAGGCGAGCGTCTTTTCGTTGCCCAGCGCATCCTTGATCGCCTTGACCAGCCCAGTCGGGGTGTAGGCGAACTCGGTCTTGTGGCCCAACGGGTCGACACTTTCGACCAGGTTGCCGCGTTCGTCGTAGTCGCGTAGCCACAAGCCACCTTCGGCATCGCGCAGCTTGATCGGCTGGTCGTGATCGTCGTAGGCGTAATGCACCGTGCTGTGGTCGGCGCGGATGTGCTGCAACAGGTTGCTGCGCTCATCGTAGGTGTAGCGGTCCTGGCTGCCGTCGGGGTGGACGTGGCGGATGACATTCTTGCGCTGATCGCGGAACAGCCACTCCTCGCGGCCGTCCGGGTGGATCAGGCGGTAGGTGTAGCCCAGGGCGTCGTAGTAGTGCCAGGTCTCCTGGCCGTGGGCGTCGGTGACATAGGTCAGGCGGATGTTCGGGTCCCAGGCCAGGCGGGTCTCGAAGCTGCCGTCGTCGGCCCACTCGTGGATGGCCTTGGCCTGTGGGCCGCTGCCGTCCCATTCCAGGTTGATGCCGCGCCCGGTGCGGTCGGTGTAGCGGGTGATCAGGTGCTGGCGGTACTGGTACTGCCAGGCGGCACCGTGTTCGTCCTGGGCGGCGATCAGGTCGCCGTGGGCGTCGTAGTGGTAGCCGCACAGCTGCCGCAGCGGCGTGCCATCGACCACCTGCCACAGGCCCTGGATATGCCCATGGTCATCGAGCAAGGTGCCCAGTTGCAGGTGGACTTTTTCGGGGTCGTTGTCGGAATAGGTGTTGATGTCCGACAGCACCGGCCGGCCGTTGTACTGGTGCTCGTAGTGCAGCATTGCCCCGGCGCCGCTGCGCAGCTGGATATGCGTCAGGTAAAAGCGGTCACCCTGGCGGGCATAGGTTTCACGGCGGTCCAGGCCACGCAGCAACACCAGTTGCTGCTCGGCAGTACGCACCAGGCTGACGTACTCGATCGGGTCGTAGTGCGGTTTGCCGACCTTGGGCAGCGGGTAGTCGTGGCTGCGGCCGTCGCTGTCGTGGAACACCACGCCCTTGTCCACGACATCGAGGCAGGTGGTGAACTCGGTGATCCAGCGGGCACCGAGGCTGCCGTCGTCCAGCTTGGCCAGCCGGGAGTTGTAAGTGCGCGTCCAGTTGACCGGGAACGGCCCGGACAGGCTGAAATCCTGATGGGCCAGCGTTTCGTCGCCGAGCACATGGCCGATGCTGAACCCGGTGCAGGCACAGGGTCCGTTCTTCGCAGGCTTGGGCTGCTTGCTCGCCCGGACTTGGCTGCGCACCACCTCGGTCGGCCCTTCGGCGTGGACATGCCGGGCCTGGTGGGTGACGCCGGGGCGGATGGCGACGGCCATGCCCGGGCGGCGCGGGTTGGCCAGCACGGTCGCGAGCAGGCGGGTCAGCAACCAGGCGATGCTGTTTTCCATACCGGCGCTGCCCAGGGCCTGCAGGCGCTGGGGCACGACCTTGGCCAGGTCTTCGAGGGTGCGGATCAACGGCCCGAGCAGGCTGTCCAGCTCGCCGCTGAAGTGACGGGCGACGCTGTTGTAGCCGTCCTTGAGGCTGCCTTCGGTGGCATTGGCCAGGGCCGAGAGGGCCAGGCGCCAGGCATCGGTTTCGAGGGCCGAATCGTACAGCGCCACCTGGGCCATTTGTGCGCGGGCCAGGCGGTGGCTGCTGGCGGCATCCAGCTTGCCACGGGCGGCGGCGGCAATGGTCTTGGCCAACGAGGTGAACAGCAGGCGCGCGGTCTCCGCGGCGGCGCTGAGCATGGCCGGCAACTGGGCCAGGGCCTCGCGCACGTAGTGCTCCAGGGCACCGCGGATATTGGCATGCAGGTGGCCGTCGATGATTTCCAGGATCACCGCGCCGATGTGCGCGCCGGGGCGGCGGCGCAGGGTCTGGCGGGTCAGCTGCAGCACCGGGCGCAGCACCGTGCGGGCACGGGACAGGCCGGGTGGATAGGGGACGATGCCGATCAGGTTGATGCCCAGGCTGACCCACAGCAGTGGGTCGGGAGAAGGGTTTTCGACCAGTTCGAGGATATCGATCAGGGCGTCCACGCAGGCCAGGGCGTTGGACATGGCGGGTACGGTTTCGGCGGCCTGGCGCAGCAGTTGCAAATCGACCAGGCCGTAGCTGATTTCCTGCAGCCAGTGGTCAACGGAAGCGGCGGCGGCGCCGAGGTCTTCGCTGAGGAGGGTGTCGAGAGGGGCAATGGCGATCTGGATTTCGCGCGTGGTGAGCGCGGCATCGGCGGGTGCGGCAGACATCGTGAAAGGGCCTTCCTAGGCCGGGGACGCGGGGTCCCGGGTGGTCCGTGAGGGTGAAATGATACTAAGGCGGGGGCGGTTCGGCCATGGGGGAAACCCTGACGCCTCTGTAGGAGCGGCTTCAGCCGCGATGCAGGCGACGCGGTGCCTGGCACCCGCTTCGCGGGTGATCGCGGCTGAAGCCGCTCCTGCAAAGTTCGTGCTAAGTCAGTGCTGGGCGATCTCAACGTGCTCCCCCTTCACCCGCACCGGCCACACCCGCAGCCGCTGCGCCGGGTCCTCCAGGCAGCGCCCGTCCTGCAAGCTGAAATGCTGCTTGTACAACGGCGCCGCCACCACCAGCTCGCCGCCCAGGCTGCCCACCAGGCCGCGGCCGATGACATTGGCCCCCGACCGCGGATCACGGTTGTCGACGGCATACAGCGCCTGCTCGCGCCCCGGCAGGTAGAACAGCGCCACCTGCTCGCCGTCGAGCCAGGCCACCACGCCCGAATCGGCCACCAGGTCGCGGACCTGGCACACCGCCTGCCAGTGCAAAAGTTGTGTCACGGCAATATTGGAATGGTTCATCAGACAGCCTCCTCGGTAATGGTGGGGATCAGGTGCAGCGGCGCGGCGGGTCGGCGCTGTTCGCGCTCGCGAACGAAATGCACATCGGGGTCAGGGCGCTGGTCGTTGACGAAGGTGCGGAAGCGCTTGAGCTTTTCCGGATCTTTCAGGGCATTGGCCCATTCGCATTCGTAGCGGTCGACCACCTGCTGCATCTGCGTCTCCAACTCGTGACCAAGGCCCAGGCTGTCGTCAAGGATCACCGCCTTGAGGTAATCCAGCCCGCCTTCCAGGCTTTCGCGCCACACCGAGGTGCGCTGCAGCTTGTCGGCGGTGCGGATGTAGAACATCAGCACCCGGTCGATCAGGCGCACCAGGGTTTCGTCATCCAGGTCGGTGGCGAACAGTTCGGCATGGCGCGGGCGCATGCCGCCATTACCACAGACGTACAGGTTCCAACCCTTGTCGGTGGCAATCACGCCGATATCCTTGCTCTGCGCCTCGGCGCACTCGCGGGTGCAGCCGGATACCGCGAACTTGAGCTTGTGCGGTGAGCGCAGGCCCTTGTAGCGGTCCTCCAGGCGCAAGGCCATGGCCACGCTGTCCTGCACGCCATAGCGGCACCAGGTGCTGCCCACGCAGGACTTCACCGTGCGCGTCGACTTGCCGTAGGCGTGCCCGGTCTCGAAGCCAGCCTCGATCAGCTCGCCCCAGATCAGCGGCAGTTCGTGCAGCTGGGCACCGAACAGGTCGATGCGCTGGCCACCGGTGATCTTGGTGTAGAGGTCGTATTTCTTCGCCACCTGGCCGATCACGATCAGCTTGTCCGGGGTGATCTCGCCACCGGGGATGCGCGGCACCACCGAGTAGGTGCCGTTCTTCTGCATGTTGGCCATGAAGGTGTCGTTGGTGTCCTGCAGGGGCACCAGCGAGGGGTCCATGATCGGCTGGTTCCAGCACGAAGCGAGGATCGAGCCCACCGTCGGCTTGCAGATGTCGCAACCGACATGGCCACGACCATGGCGCGCCAGCAATTCTTCGAAGCTGCGGATGCCCTCGACCCGCACCAGGGCGTAGAGCTCCTGGCGGGTGTAGGCGAAGTGTTCGCACAGGCTTTTGTCCACGGTCACGCCACGGGCGGTCAGCTCGTGCTCGAACACCTGCTTGAGCAGCGCCGCGCAGCCCCCGCAGCCGCTGGCCGCCTTGGTGCAGCCCTTCACGGCGGCAAGGTCGCCACAGCCGCTGTCGATGGCCGCGCATACCGCCCCCTTGCTGACGTTGTGGCAGGAGCAGATGGTCGCGCTGTCGGGCAATGCATCGGCGCCCAGGGCCGGTGCGCCGCCGCTTTGCGGCAGGATCAGCGCGGCCGGGTCGGCCGGCAGCGCGATACCGTTCTGGGCGTATTGCAGCAGGGTGTCGTAGTAGCTGTTGTCGCCGACCAGCACCGCGCCGAGCACGTGCTTGCCGCTGGCATCCACCACCAGGCGGCGGTAGGCCGCGTTGGCCTCGTCGATGAAGCGGTAGCTGCGCGAGCCAGGCGTGGCGCCATGGGCGTCACCGATGGAGCCGACATCGACACCCAGCAGCTTGAGCTTGGTCGACATGTCGGCGCCGGTGAACGCGCCCGCCGTATCGCCGACCAGCAGCGCCGCGAGGTTGCGTGCCATGGCATAACCTGGCGCGACCAGGCCGAACACACTGCCGTTCCACGAGGCGCATTCACCAATGGCGAAAATCCGCGGGTCGCTGCTGCGGCATTCGTTGTCGATCACCACGCCACCGCGCGCGGCGATGTCCAGGCCACAGCCACGGCCCAGGGCGTCCTGGGGGCGGATGCCGGCGGAGAACACGATCAGGTCGGTCTCCAGGTACTCGCCACCGTCGAACTGCATGCGGTAGCGATAGTCTTCGCCCGCGCCGATCGACTGGGTGGCGCGGGACAGGTGCACGCCCACGCCGAGGGCTTCGATCTGCGCCTTGAGGGCCGCGCCGCCTTCAGCGTCGAGCTGCACCGGCATCAGCCGCGGGGCGAACTCCACTACATGCGCTTCAAGGCCCAGCGATTTGAGCGCATTGGCGGCCTCCAGGCCCAGCAGGCCGCCGCCCACCACCACGCCACGGCGGGCGTCGACGGCCGCATTGCGGATGGCGTCGAGGTCATCGAGCGTGCGGTAGACCAGCCGGGCATTGCCGCTGGAACCTTCGATCGGCGGCACGAAGGGATAGGAACCGGTGGCCAGGATCAGTTGGTCATAGCCGTAGCGGCCTTCGCCGGTGACCACCTCGCAGCGCTCGCGGTCGATCTCCAGCACCGCTTCGCCCAGGTGCAGGTGCACCCCATGGCGCGTGTAGAAGTCCTGCTCGCACAGGGCCAGGGTCTCGGCACAGCTACCGGTGAAGTACTCGGACAGGTGCACCCGGTCGTAGGCGCGCTGGCGTTCCTCGCCGAACACATGCAGCTCGAAACGGTCCTGGGCACCTCGCTCGAGCAGTTGCTCGACACAGTGGTGGCCGACCATGCCATTGCCGACGATGACCAGTCGCGCACGTGGTGCGCCGTTCGCTGTTGCCTTCATAGCCGATCCTCGATCACGGAAAACAAAAAGGCGCCTGGAGCCGAAGCTCCAGGCGCCTTTGCCTGTACTCATCAGTGTGAGGCCCCTGGATGATCGCCGTTGACCAGCGGGGCATTTGTGCAATTTTCGAAGCAGGGAATGTGCCAATGTGCCTGTAGGAGCGGCTTCAGCCGCGAAACGGGCGGCGCGGTGCCTGGCATCCGCTTCGCGGATGATCGCGGCTGAAGCCGCTCCTACAGAGATCGTGCCCGTCTACATGCACCGCTTGGGTGCAGGGGTCACCATCACGGGGCGCTCAGTACACATCCCGCCGATAGCGCCCAGCCTTGCCCAGCGCCTCGACCCAGGCAGCCGCCGCGTCTTCATTCATCCCGCCCTGCACCGCCACCACCTGGCGCAGCGCCGCATCCACATCCCTGGCCATGCACTGGGCATCGCCGCAGACATAGATGAAGGCGCCCTCCTCCAGCCATTGCCACAGCTCGGCGCCGTGCTCCAGCAAGCGCTGCTGCACATAGATTTTCTCTGGCTGGTCGCGGGAGAAGGCGGTACTCAACCGCAAGTGCCCACTGCCTTCCCACGCCAGCAACTGCTCGCGGTAATAGAAATCGCTGGCCGCATGCTGCTCGCCGAAGAACAGCCAGTTGCGCCCGCTCGCCCCGCGCACTTCACGCTCCTCCAGAAAGGCGCGAAACGGCGCGATACCGGTGCCAGGGCCAATCATGATGATCGGCGTGGCGTCATCCTCGGGCAGGCGGAAGTGCTTCGACGGCTGCGGGAAGATCGCCACCTCCAACGCGCCGGCACGGTCGGCGAGAAAGCTTGAACAGACACCTTTGCGCTCCCCGTAGCGCACGGTCGAGACGGTCAGGTGTACCTGGTCGGGATGCGCATTGGGGCTGGAGCTGATCGAGTAAAGGCGTGGCTGCAAGGGCTTGAGCAAGCCCAACCAGTCCGTCAGCGACAAGCGCTGTGGAAAGGCGCTCAACACATCGGCCAGTTGCCGCCCCCACAGCCAGGCCTTCATTTCGGCCTTGCGCTCAGGTTGCAGCAGACGGCGCAGGTCGTCGCTGCCTTGGCTGAACCGCTCGAGTTGCTGCGGGGTGACCCGGGTGATATCCAGGTGATGTTCCAGCGCGACCGAGAGCGGCATTGGCGCATGCCCCTTGAGCTCGACCGTGGCCTGCCCATCGAGTTGCATCAGTTGCAACAACTCCTCGACCAGCGCCGCGCAATTGCGTGGCCACACACCCAACGCATCGCCCGGTTGATAGGTGAAGCCGCTACCGCGCAGGTCAAACACCAGCTGACGGGTTTCCTTGGCCGACCCGGGTGTATTGAGCAGGCGGTTTTCCAGCACCGCCGCACGCCACGGTTGCTGCTTGCCATAGCCCGCGACCGGCTTGGGCTCGGCGGGTGTCGGCCTGGCACTGCCCAACTGTTCCAGCAAGGCGCCCAGCCAGCCGCTGAAGGCCTCGTCGACATCCCCTTCGCAATCGACCCGCGCCAGCAGGCGCCGAGCCCCCAGTTCAGCCAGGCGCTGGTCGAGCTTGCGCCCGAAGCCACAGAACTGGTCATAGCTCGAATCACCCAGGGCCAATACCGCGTAGGGCAAGGTGGCGCAGTGCCCGCCCTCCTCGCCTTGCAGGGCCTGCCAGAACGCCGTGGCGCAATCCGGGGCGTCACCGTCGCCGAAGGTGCTGGCGATCAGCAGCACACTGGCAGCCCCCTGCAACTGCGCCGGGCCGAGCGTATCCATGCAACTCAGGCGCACCGCCAACCCTGCTGCGCGAAGGTGCTGCGCACAACGTTCGGCCAGGGCTTCGCTGTTGCCGGTCTGCGAGGCCCACAACACGTGATGACTGGGGATTTCACTGACAGGTATCGGCTGGGTGAACAAGGCTGCCAGCAATCCATCGACGAACAGACGCCGGGCAGGAGCCAGGGGTGCCTCGACCGGCAAGCGCGGAACCCCTTCGGCACGGGCCTGGCCCAGGCCGAACAGGAAGCCTTGCAGGTAATGGCGCTCGTCTTCTGCCAGCTCCGGTGCTGGCAGGACATCCAGGCCAAGCAGGCGAGACAAGGTGGTGGTGGGCATGCGGGTGGGCTCCGAAACAAGGTCGAGGGCTTCGATACGCTCGCCCGCGACCCGCTCCAGGGCCACGGCGCAATACTTGAAAGCGGGTTGCAGAGAAGTCGGGTCGACCGCGTCGCAGGTCACGGCATTGATCGCCAGTTGCTCGCCGTACAGGTCGTTCCAGTGGAACGGCGCGAAGCAACCGCCGGGCAACACGCGATCACTGATCCGCGCGGGCAACTGCGCCAGGCCACGCCGCGAGCGGATCGCCACCGTGTCCCGGTCACCAATCCCCAGGCGCTGGGCATCCTCAGGGTTGATTTCGACGAAGGGACCCGGCTCCAGCTTGTTCAGGCTGGGCACCTGGCCGGTCTTGGTCAGGGTGTGCCACTGGTGCTGCACACGCCCGGTGTTAAGCACGAAGGGATACGCTTCGTCCGCCTGCTCGGCTGCGGGTAGCCAGGGCCGCGCCAGGAACCGCGCTTTGCCGCTGGGCGTGGGAAAGGTCAATGCCTGCCCATCGTGCAACAGTGGCTGGCTGATACCGTCGTTGAGGTAGCGCAACGGGCTGCGGGCGTCTTCCCGACCCGGCGCACAGGGCCACTGCCGCGGGCGCTCACGCAGTTCGGGGTAGCCGATGCCACGCAGGTCGTAACCGCTGGCGGGGTTCCAGAAGCGGCGGATCTCTTCGTACACCGCCTCGGCATCGGGGTAGTTGAAGGCTTGCCCATAGCCCATGGCGCAGGCCACCCGGGCGATGAGGCGCCAATCCTCCAGGCTTTCACCGGGCGGCTCCACCGCACGCGGCATCAGGGTGAGGTTGCGCTCGCTGTTGATCATCACCCCCTCGCCTTCGGCCCACAGTGCAGCGGGCAGGAGAATGTCGGCATGGCGGTTGGTCTCGGTGTCGAGAAAGGCGTCCTGGCAGATCACCAATTCGGCATGGCGCAGGCCGTCGATCACCTGCTGGCGGTTGGCGACGCTGGCCACCGGGTTGCTGCAGATGATCCAGCAAGCCTTCACCTCGCCCTGCTTCATCTGCTCGAACAGCGCCACCGTGCCTTCGCCGCCGTCGCTGCGCAGCGTGCCCGGTGCCAGTTGCCACTGCCGCTCGACGAAATCACGGTCGGCCTCGACCTGCGCCGAGCGCTGGCCCGGCAGGCCCGGCCCCATGTAGCCCATCTCGCGCCCGCCCATGGCGTTGGGCTGGCCGGTCAGGGAAAACGGCCCGCTGCCCAGGCGGCAGATGGCGCCGGTGGCCAGGTGCAGGTTGCACAGCGCATTGCTGTGCCAAGTGCCGTGGATGCTCTGGTTCAGGCCCATGGTCCAGCAGCTCATCCAGTTTGTGGACTTGCCGATCCAGGTCGCGGCCTGGCGAATATCGGCCTCGGCCAGGCCGGTGATGGCGGCAACGCGTTCAGGGGTGTAGTCGGCGAGAAAGGCCGGCAGCGCCTCCCAGCCTTCGGTGTACTGGGCAATGAAGTCGGGGTCGGTATGGCCGTTGGCGTGCAGCAGGTGCAACAGGCCATTGAGCAACGCCAGGTCGGTGCCCGGGCGCACTTGCAGGAACAGGTCGGCCTTGTCGGCGGTGGCCGTGCGCCGGGGGTCGACGACGATCAGCCGGGCCCCGGCCTTGACCCGGTCGAGCAAGCGCAGGAAGAGGATCGGGTGGCAGTCGGCCATGTTCGCGCCGATCACCAGGAACACCTCGGCATGCTCGAAATCCTGGTAGCTGCCAGGCGGCCCATCGGCGCCCAGCGATTGCTTGTAGCCACTGCCGGCGCTGGCCATGCACAGGCGCGAGTTGGACTCGATATGGCGGGTGCGGATGTACCCTTTGGCCAGCTTGTTGGCCAGGTACTGGGCCTCCAGCGACATCTGCCCCGAGACGTACAAGGCCACGGCGTCCGCCCCGTGCCGGTCGATGATCGCGCGCAGGCGCGACGCGGTTTCGGCGATGGCCTCGTCCAGAGCGCCGCGCACCGGTTCCTGGTCGCGCTGGCGGCGCAGCCAGGCGTAGGCCATGCGCCCGGTGGTCAGGGGGATGTGCGCGGTCAGGCCCTTGGTGCACAGGCGGCCGAAGTTGCTCGGGTGCTGCTTGTCGCCACTGACCTTGACCACCTTGCCGTCGGCCACGCTCATGACGATGCCGCACCCCACGCCACAGTAGGGGCAAACGCTGCGGACCTCGCTGCTGCTCATCGGCGATCTCCTGCTGATGAAACGACAAAGGCGCCGGCTGCCCCGGCCTGCACTGGCAAGCGGGGCAACACGGCGCCTTCGTCGTGATGAAAGTCGGCCATCGACGTTGATGGCCTGATGAATGAGCGACAGCAAAAGCCGGGCCATGCTTCCCTATGGATAGTGCTGGCGCTCTGATCCCCCTGTGGGAGCGGGTTTACCCGCGAAGAATCCACCGTGGCAAAGGGCAAGGGCTTCGCCCTTGATCGCGGGTAAACCCGCTCCCACAGTTTCCTTTGGCGCACCGTCTTGGGCCTGTCGCACCATTGGGTGGCGTTCAGGCCTGGCCAAGCGATATGCTTCGTATACGTTTCATATATACGGGTACCCCACCATGGGCATCGTCAAGATCTCCGACGACCTCCACGAAGACCTGCGCGTGGCCAGCGCCGCGCTGTCGCGCTCGATCAACGCCCAGGCCGAACACTGGATCCGCCTCGGCATGCTCGCCGAGCTGCATCCGCAAGCCACCTACCAGGACCTGCTGCGCCAGTTGCTGCGCCAGGAACAGGCCAATCTCAAGGAACTGCTGCAATGAGCCAGGTCATTCTCAAGGATGCCGCCCAGCTGGCACTGATGCGCCGCGCCGGGCAACTGCTGGCCCAGGTGTTCGCCCACCTCGACGGCTTCATCCGCCCGGGCGTGACGACGATGCAGATCAACGACCGCGCCGAAGCCTTCATCGTCGAGACGCTCAAGTCGCGCCCGGCGAGCAAGGGCCAGTACGGCTTCCCCTACTCGCTGAACACTTCTGTGGACCATGTGGTGTGCCATGGCATGCCCAAGGTGGGTGAAGTGCTGAACGAAGGCTCGATCGTCAACGTCGACATCACACTGGAGCAGGGTGGTTATCTCGCCGACTCGTCGAAGATGTACTGCATCGGGCAGATCAGCGCAGAGGCCCGGCGACTGGTGGACACCACCTACGACGCGTTGTGGAAGGGCATCGAGCAGGTACGACCCGGCGCCACCCTCGGCGATATCGGCCACGCCATCCAGGTGCACGCTGAAGCCGCCGGCTACAGCGTGGTGCGCGAGTACTGCGGGCATGGTATCGGCACGCAGATGCACGAGGCGCCCGAGGTGCTGCATTACGGCCAGCGTGGGATGGGCATGAAACTGCAGCCGGGGATGGTGTTCACCATCGAGCCGATGATCAACCAGGGCGGCCGCGGGACCCGCGGGCTGCGCGATGGTTGGACGGTGATCACGCGGGATCACACGTTGTCGGCGCAGTGGGAGCATACCGTGGCGGTGACCGAGCGTGGGTACGAGGTGCTGACGCTTCGGGGGGAGGAGGTTCGGCGCTGACGGATTGGCATTCGAACACCTTTACCAGCCCTTTCAGGGGTCGCTATGAGAGATGTGGCGCCAGGGAGATCAAGCGCCGCCGGTTCGGCGCATCGCGGATGAATCCGCTCCTACCCGAAACAAACGTAGGAGCGGATTCATCCGCGATGCGTCGCGCGGGCGGCGCTCGATCTCAAGCGCGCAGCAAGACTATTGCATTACAATCCGCGCCAGCCCAAAGCCCCCTCAGGACCCCTCATGGACGAACCCGCCCAGCACTGGCTGCATGCCCTCTCCGCCCCCATGGCCGCCCTGAACGGCGCCAGCTACACCGCCCCCGACTACTTCGAAGGCGAAGACCAGGCCGACCTGGAACGCTGGTGGGGCATCAGCACCCGCGCCCAGTTGCTCGACATGCTGAGCATGGCCGACAACGGCCACGCCACCGAACTGAGCGAAGCCTACTGGCAGTACCAGCGCTGCCTGCCCAGCCAATGGCAGGCCCTGCTCGACACCCTGTCCCCACGTGAACGCATCCGCCATCAGTACGCCGCGCGCACCTTCCCCGACTGCGGCCCCGGCGGCACCCGCGCCTGGGACCTGGGCCGCATGAGCTACCTGCTCCGTGCCGGGGTCAAGAAAGGCTTGGTCAGCCGCGAGGAAAGCCTCTATCTGCACTACCGTCTGGCCTTGCGCGCCCGCCACTACTACAACCGCTGGGACAGCTACCTGGCCGGCTACCTGTTCGGCAAGGCACTGTGGAACGCCAGCGGCAGCAGCGACGACACCCTGGCCGCCAACCTCGAGCGCCAGGGCAGCGAGCACTGGAACCGCTGCATCGTGCTCAACCTGCGTCATGGTGCCCACGACTTGTTCGCCGAGCTGCCCTGGGACCTGCCCCTGCCCGAGCCACAACGCCCCACAACGCTGGAAGAGGACTGCTGGTCATGAGTTGCTGGATTCGTCTGGGGATCGAACCGACCCAGGACCTCGATGCCATCCGCCTGGCTTATCGCAGCCGGCTGCCCTCGCACCACCCCGAGACCGACCCGGAAGGTTTCAAGGCTCTGCGCGAAGCCTACGAGCAAGCCCAGCGCCTGGCCCGCGAACGCGCCGCGCCAGCGCCCGACGACCTGGAACCCGCGGCCGAGCACACCACCGTGCATCCTGCGCTGCAAGCCTTCCACAGCCTGCTCGAAGCGCCGGCTACCCGTTTCGATCCGCCCGCCTGGCAGCGCTACATCGACGACCTGGACACACTGCCACTGGACGAACTGGAGGACCTGAGCTGGCACCTGCTCGCCACCCTTCGCGACGCCGGCCCGCTTTCGCATCGCTGCGCCAGCCTGCTGGCCCAGCGCCTGGGTTGGGCGCAACAGTTGCTGCGCCTGGAAAACCCTCATGAGGTGGAAGCCTTCCTCGACCGCCTGGCAGAGCCCGACCCCTACGACACCGCACTGATGCGCGATTGGCCGCCCAGCGCCCAGCTGGAAAGCCTGTGGTATTTCCGCAGCCTGGAATACTGCTACCAGCAGCACCCGCTGTTCGAATACAAGCAGTTCGTCAACGTGCACACCTGCCTGGCCATCCCCGACGACCCCGCCCTGATGCAGCGCCTGCTGGTGCAGTTCAGCCAGGCGGGCATCGGCAGCCGCGCCTTCCACGGCCAACTGCAGGAGCGCCTGCAGCAGGCGCCCAACGACGTCGACCTGCTCTACCTGATGGCGCGCCAGGCCCATGCCCTGGACGCCGAACAGCAAGCCCTGGACTGCTGGCTGCGACTGTACCGCGAACACCAGCACCCCCAGGCCGAGCGTTGGCTGATCGACCTGTGCGCACGCCATCAACCGCAGCGCCTGCCGTTGTTGATCCAGGCCTTCGACCAGTTGCACATGCCCGCCTCCTGGCCCACCGACCTGGCCGATCCGGCCCAGGCCTGGGGCAGCCCGGCGCAGACGCCACAGACCTTGGCACGCTGGGCCGAAGCCGCGCGCCTGGGGCTTGGCGGGATGGCTGGCACCTTTGTCGATTGGCGCCTGGACGGTGACGACGAGCTGCCACTGCTGGCCTGGTTGCTGCACGAGCAGCCCGACCGCGCACTGCATCACCTGTACTGGCAAGCCTGGGCCCTGCAACGCGGCGAAGCAGGCCTGTTACGCCAGATCCTGTCACGCCAGCCCGGCGAGGACCCGCTCGACGCACTGATCCTGGAAGGCTTCCAACGTCAGGCCGCGCAACACCTGCGCTGGCTCGAGCAATCGCCTGTGGTGCAGGCCCTGGTGCAATTCTGCGCCAGCGAAGACCCTGCGCTCGAGCTGCCCGATGCACTGACCGAGGATGCCATTCGCCCGGTATGTCGCGAATGGCTGCGGCGCATGCGCGTCTATTCAGCCCAGGCCCTGATCGCACTCAACAACCAGTTCGAGATGAACCGCCTGTTCACCACGCCATTCGCCCTGCCATTACAGGGCCGCCTGGCCGAGGACGGCGTGCTGCTGCCAGCGATGCCTGACGGCGAGGCCTTGTGGGGCTGGCATCGCCAGCAGCTGTTCATGCTCGCCCTGATGGAGCAGCAGTCACGTTGGTTGGCGCTGATCGACCCGGCATTGCCCGGGCAGATGCAGTACCCCGCCGACCACCCCTTCGCCGAGCAGCACGCGCAGCTCCTGCAGGCGCTCGATGCCCCCGAAGGCGGCAACAGCCTGCCAGCGCTCACCTTCTCCGCGCCCCCGCAGACCCTGCAGCAGGCCCTCGACAGCGCGCGCCTGCCCAGCGCCGCGCAGCTGGCGGCCTGCCTGGACAAAGAGGATGACCGCCTGCTCGACGAGAGCCCGCTGAGCTACCTGCTGTTCTGCGCGGTGCTGTACCACGACCGCTCACTGGGCGAGGAACAGCGCACGCGCCTGCGCAACCGTCTTGAAACCATGGCGCTGCACGGCGCCTGGTTCGAGCCGCTGCGTCGCGGGCTGGTGAACGGCAAGGCCGGACGGCCGCCGGCCGAAGTTCTGCGTAGCCAGGGCATCGACAGCCACGCGTTCAAGGATGTGCTGGACGCGCTGAACAGCCTGCTCAACGACTGCACGCCACCCAAGCCCCGGGCGCTGTGCGCCCTGCAGAAAATCAAGGACGATACCCGGCAGCACCCCGGCCTGCGCTGCGCAAGCATGGCCGTGCTGTCCTGGGCAGAGCGCATGCTGGGCAACGACCTGAACCAGCCGCCCGCCCCCTTCTGGGCATTCTGGAAGCTCAACAGTCGTCTGAACCGCACCGGCTTCGCCCTGCATCTGGTGGCCGCCGTGCCATGCAGCGCCATGGCCCTGAAGTTCCCGGCACTGATCGCGGTGGTCGCGGTGCTGATGATCAGCGCCAGCCTGCGCCGCTTGCGCGACCTCGGCCGTGGCGTGCCGACCCTGCTGCTGCTAATGCTGGTCAGCCGTGTGCTGCCATTCACAACCCTGGTGCTGCTGGGCATGCCCGGCAACAAGCTGCCAAACCAGTACGGGCCGCCGCCAGGCAAGGCCATGCCGATGGAAGGCGGCCTGCAGGCCACCTTGCGGCGTTTGAACGGTCAGTAGCGCAGTTCGTCGAGCGCCTGGCTCAACGCCAGGCGCTCGCGGCTGATCTCAGCGGCCTGCTGCCTGGCCAACACCGCGTTGAATGCATCCAGCCAACTGCCGATCTGCTCGCGCTCATCGCCCAGGCTCTGCATCCAGGCCCGCTCCAGGCGGGCCAGCAGGGTGCGATTGGGCAGGGTGTCGCGTGGATGGATCTTCAGCCGCGCCAGGCGCTCCTGGCTGGCCCGGCGCGCCTCGGCATCCAGCCCGGTGGGGCTGCGGTCAATGCTGTGGCTGTGTTTCTGGCCGCTTTCGAGGAAGGTCACATCCACTTCCAACAGGCCGTTGATGTCGTAGCTGAAGCGCACGTCCAGCGACTGCACCTCGCCGGTCTGCTGCAAGGGAATCTCGAAACTGTCGATCAGGATATTGTCACGCACCCAGGGGCGTTCGCCCTGGTACACGGCAATGCGCACGAACTGCTGTTCGGGATGGGTGCTGTGGAAGCGCTGGACCTTCGAGGTGGGGATCACCGTGTTGCGCTCGATGATCGGCGAGAAGGCCCCGGTGACCTCTTCGCCGCGCGAGCAGGCAATACCCAGGGTGTAGGGGCAGACATCGGTCAGGATCAGCTCGTCGATGGCCGCGTCGCGCGCCTTGCAGGCTGCCTGGCTGGCGGCGCCCAGGGCGACGATGGTGTCCGGGTCCAGGTGCCGGTACGGCAAGCGGCCGAACAGTTTGGCCACCAGGTGCTGCACCTGCGGCATGCGCGTGGCGCCGCCGACCAGCACCAGGCTGTCCAGCTCGCGCGGGCTGAGCCGGGCATCGCGCAGGGCCTGTTCGATGGGTGTGCGCACCCGTGCCAGCAACGGCGCCCAGATCGCTTGCAGCTTCAGGTCGTCCAGCACCCACTCACGGGCCTGGCCATCGCCATTCCAGTTCAACGTGCGACTACCCTCGCCGGCCTCGCGCTTGAGCTGCTCGACGGCATCGTGAAGGCTGGCCAGGGCCTGGGGCTCGAGGTCTTCGACCTTGAGGCGCCAGTCGTGCAGGCAGGCTTGCAGCAATGCGTCGGTGAAGTCTTCGCCGCCCAGGTAGTTGTCACCGGTGGAGGCATGCACCTCGATCAGCGGCAGGGCGTATTCGAGCACCGTGACGTCGAAGGTGCCGCCGCCCAGGTCGAAGACCAGGGTGCGCTCGAACTTCTGTTCGTGCAGACCATAGGCCATGGCCGCCGCGGTGGGCTCGTTGATCAGCCGCTGCACCTTCAGCCCGGCCAGCTCGGCGGCGAACACCGTGCGCTTGCGCTGCTCGTCACTGAAATAGGCGGGCACCGAAATCACCGCCTCGCTCACCGGGCAACCCAGGTGGGCCTCGGCGTCCTGCTTCAACGCGCCCAGCACCAAGGCCGACAGCTCTTCGGGGGTGAATCGGTGCTCCCCCAACAGGTACTGCTTGTCACTGCCCATGAACCGCTTGAACGCGCCCGCCGTGTGTTGCGGGTGGGTGGTCAACCGAGCTCGGGCGGCCTGCCCGACCAGGATACTGCCGTCGTCATCGACACTGACCACCGAAGGGGTCAGCACTTCGCCCAGGGCATTGGCGATCAGACGCGCTTCGCCATCCTGCCAGACTGCGATCAGGCTGTTGGTGGTACCCAGGTCGATGCCCAGCAGCGGGGCGGATTGCGTGGAGGAAGGAGAGAGGCTGGCATCCTGCATGGTCGGTCTCTTGCTTGCGATAAGAACCGGCGCAGGGCCTGCTGGCCACATGCGGCGGACAGGGGGCATTCTGGCGCAATGCCAGAAACAAAAAAAGCGACCCTAAGGTCGCTTTTTCTGTAGCTTCAGGGTGTTCAGTGGGCCCTTGAAGCTGAATATGGCGCGGCGGACGGGACTCGAACCCGCGACCCCCGGCGTGACAGGCCGGTATTCTAACCGACTGAACTACCGCCGCGCTATACATCGAGTGGTGGGTGATGACGGGATCGAACCGCCGACCCTCTGCTTGTAAGGCAGATGCTCTCCCGGCTGAGCTAATCACCCTTCGTCTCGGTGTGGCGCGCATTCTACGGAGGACCCAGTACCCTGGCAAGCACTTTTTTCAAAAATTTCAAAAAAAAATGCCAGGCCTTTCAAAGACCTAGCTGCGCCGGGCATTTCCCTCCTTATATATGCCTGCTGGCCCTCTGACAGGGCTGGCCTCGAACCACCGCTCGGAGAATAATGCCCGCCTTATGCATTAAGGAGAGATTCCCCCTCATGTGGTTCAAGAACCTGCTGACCTACCGCCTGACCCAGGATGTCCCGTTCGAGCCTGAAGCGCTGGAAGCCGCCCTGGCCAGCAAGCCGGCCCGCCCCTGCGCCAGCCAGGAGCTGACCACCTACGGTTTCGTCGCCCCGTTCGGCAAGGGCGCCGACGCTCCCCTGGTGCACGTCAGCGGTGAATTCCTGCTGATCGCCGCGCGTAAAGAAGAACGCATCCTGCCCAGCAGCGTGGTCAACGACGCGGTCAAGGAGAAGGTCGAGGAAATCGAGACCGAGCAGATGCGCAAGGTCTACAAGAAGGAACGCGACCAGATCAAGGACGAGATCATCCAGGCCTTCCTGCCGCGCGCGTTCATCCGCCGCTCGATGATCTTCGCCGCCATCGCCCCGCGCCTGGGCCTGATCCTGGTCAACTCGGCCAGCGCCAAGCGCGCCGAGGACCTGCTGTCGACCCTGCGCGAAGTCATGGGTTCGCTGCCGGTGCGTCCGGTGACCGTGAAGATCGCCCCGGCCGCGACCATGACCGACTGGGTCAAGTCGCAGCAAGCCGCCGAAGGCTTCTATGTGCTGGACGAGTGCGAACTGCGCGACACCGGCGAAGACGGCGGCATCGTGCGCTGCAAGCGCCAGGACCTGACCGGTGAAGAGATCCAGCTGCACCTGAGCACCGGCAAGGTGGTCACGCAGCTGGCCCTGGCCTGGCAGGACAAGCTGTCGTTCGTGCTCGACGACAAGACCGTGATCAAGCGCCTGAAGTTCGAGGAACTGCTGCAGGAGCAAGCCGAGCAGGACGGCGGCGATGAAGCCCAGCAACAATTCGACGCCAGCTTCACCCTGATGATGATGACCTTCACCGAGTTCCTGCCGGCGCTGTTCGAGGCGCTGGGGGGCGAGGAGATTCCGCAGGGGGTCTGAGGCGCATGACAAACCGGTGCCGGCCTGACCTTTGAAGGTGCCTGCACCGGCCCATTCGCGGGTAAACCCGCTCCCACTGATGGCCAATGACCTGTGGGAGCGGGTTTACCCGCGAAGAGGTCGGCAAAGGCACCGCTGATCCCTCAGGCTTGCCGCACCACCGAAAAATGTGCACTATAGTGCGCACTGTGAGGACGACCTCACGACGCAGTGCGTGATCGCTCCGGGGACGGCCCCATCTTTGATAATGATGGAGACTCACCATGTCCTGGATCATCCTGTTCTTCGCCGGCCTGTTCGAAGTCGGCTGGGCTGTCGGCCTCAAGTACACCGACGGCTTCACTCGCCCACTCCCCACCATTCTCACCGTCGGCGCCATGGTCATCAGCCTCGGCCTGCTGGGCCTGGCCATGAAAGAGCTGCCGCTGGGTACCGCCTATGCCATCTGGACCGGCGTCGGCGCGGTCGGCACAGTGATCGCCGGGATCATCCTGTTCGGCGAATCGATGGCCCTGGTGCGCCTGGCCAGCGTTGCACTGATCATCACCGGCCTGGTCGGCCTGAAGGTCAGCGCCAGCTGACCTCCACTTCCCTCCCCTTCAACGCATATCGCCACGCAGCAGGCTGACCTGCTCGCGCAGCGCCTCGGGCTGCGCCGCCTCCACCGGGATGGCGGCGCCGGCCACGATGGTTACCCGCGACCACAGGCGCTTGAAGAAGCCCTTGTTCGGGTCGCGACTGAAGAAACTGCCCCACAACCCCTGCAACGCCAGCGGAATCACCGGCACCGGCGTCTCCTGCAGGATGCGATTCACTCCACCCTTGAACACATCGATCTCACCGTCGGCACTGAGCTTGCCTTCGGGGAAGATGCACACCAGCTCGCCATCGGCCAGGTACCGGGCAATTCGGGCGAAGGCACGCTCGTAGGTGGCCTGGTCTTCACCGCGCCCGGCGATGGGGATCGCGCCAGCGGTGCGGAACACGAAGTTGAGCACTGGCAGGTTGTAGATCTTGTAGTACATGACGAAGCGCACCGGCCGGCGAATGGCGCCGCCGATCAGCAGCGCATCGACGAACGACACGTGGTTGCACACCAGCAAGGCCGCGCCCTCGTCGGGGATGCGCTCGAGCTCGCGGTGCTCGACCCGATACATCGAATGGCTGAGCAGCCAGATCAGGAAGCGCATGGTGAACTCGGGCACGATCCTGAAGATATAGGCGTTCACCGCGATGTTGAGCAGCGACACCACCAGGAACAACTGCGGGATGCTCAGCTTTGCAACGCTCAGCAAGACGATGGTGACGATCGCCGAAACCACCATGAACAAGGCGTTGAGGATGTTGTTGGCGGCGATCACCCGGGCCCGCTGGTCTTCCGGGGTACGCGCCTGGATCAGCGCGTACAGCGGCACGATGTAGAAGCCCCCGAAGATGCCCAGCCCGACGATGGACAGCATGATCCACCAGGCCTGGCTCATGCCCAGCAACGCCAGCCAGTCATGGGGCACGGCGCCGGCCGGTACATCGCCCGAATGCCACCACCAGAGCAAACCGAACAGGGTCAGGCCGAAGGAGCCGAAGGGCACCAGGCCGATCTCCACCTTGCGGCCACTCAAGCGCTCGCACAGCAGCGAGCCGATGGCGATGCCTACCGAAAACAAGGTCAGCACCAGGGTGACGACGGTTTCGTCACCGTGCAGCCAGTCCTTGGCATAGGCCGGGATCTGCGTGAGGTAGATGGCGCCGACGAACCAGAACCACGAGTTGCCGACGATCGAGCGCGACACCGCCGGGGTCTGCCCCAGGCCCATGCGCAGGGTGGCCCACGACTGGCGGAAGATGTTCCAGTCCAGCTTCATCTGCGGCGCGGCGGCAGCGGCGCGGGGGATCCAGCGGCTGGCCAGGTAACCGAGCACCGCGGTGCCCACCACCCCGGCGGCGGCTAATACTGCGTACTGACTGGAGGACATCAAGACCCCGGCGCCGATGGTACCGGCCAGGATCGCCAGGAAGGTGCCCATCTCCACCAGGCCGTTGCCCCCCACCAGCTCCTCTTCACGCAGGGCCTGGGGCAGGATCGAATACTTGACCGGGCCGAACAGCGCCGAGTGGGTGCCCATGGCGAACAGGGCCACCAGCATCAGTTCCAGATGGTGGGTGACGAAACCGGTCGCACCGATGGCCATGATGACGATCTCGGCCAGCTTGATCGCGCGGATCAAGCGGTCCTTGGCGAATTTCTCGCCAAACTGCCCGGCCAGCGCCGAGAACAGGAAGAACGGCAGGATGAACAGCAGCGCGCAGAGGTTGACCCAGATCGAGCGGTCGCCTTCCAGGCTCAGCTTGTAGAGGATGGCCAGGATCAGCGACTGCTTGAACAGGTTGTCGTTGAAGGCGCCCAGCGACTGGGTGATGAAGAACGGCAGGAAGCGCCGCTTGCCGAGCAGGGTGAATTGCGAGGGGTGACTCATCGTCCTTGTACCTGGTTGGGCTTTGTCATTGGAGGCACGCCGGGCGCGCGAAGCCACAAATCTGCACGGGAATGCCCGCTGGCACAAGGCACTTTGGGAGCGGGCTTGCCCACCTCAAGCCTTGCGCGATCCTTGTGGGAGCGGCCTTGTGTCGCGAATGGGCTGCGTAGCGGCCCCGGTATCTCATTGTCGATGCAATGATCGTTGGGGCCGCTTTGCGGCCCTTTCGCGACACAAGGCCGCTCCCACAAAGGCAAACGTAAACTGCTAGACCGTTGATCCCACGCAGGTTGTGCTGGCGACTCTGCTTCCTGAGCGATCTACTACCGAAACACCATCACGACTGCGCGATGCACGGCGACACAAACAGCTCGCCGCGCCAAGCCCCACGCACAGTCCGGCTGGCCACCAGCAGCCACAGCAGCGCCAACGCCACCACCAGCACCTGGCCGAACACAGTGAAGAACCCAAGCCCCAGCCAGGCCGCCAGCTTCAGGGTGGCCAGGCAGTACACGCCCAGCGGGAAGGTGAACCCCCACCAGCCCAGGTTGAACGGCATGCCCTGGCGCATGTAGCGCAGGGTGATCAACACCGCCGTCAGCAGCCACCACAAACCGGCCCCCCAGAGCACGATGCCGGCCACCAGGCCAAGGCCCCGAGCCACTTCTCCCAGGCTGCCCAGGCCATTGGCGGCGAACACCGCCGGCGCATCGCCCCCCAGCACCAGCATGCCCAGCGCGCCAGTGCCGATCGGCCCCAGCGCCAGCCAGCTGGAGGCCGCCATGTTGGCCGGTGGCAGTTTGTGCAAGGCCATGCGCAGCATGAGAATGGTGAGGATGCTGAAGGCCACCGGCAACGATACCGCCCACATCACGTAGCTGGTGATCACCACCAGGAACTGCCGGTGCGCGTCCAGCAGGTGCGGTGCCAGCAACCCGCCACTGGCCGCGGCCACTTCGGCCGCCACCACCGGCAACAGCCACACCGCCGTCATCTGGTCGATGCTGTGTTCCTGGCGGGTGAACATCAGGTACGGAATGGCCACGCCGCACAGCAGCGCCAGGCCCACGTCCAGCCACCAGAGCATTTCGACCCACGGCACCACGGCCTCGCCCCAGCGTGCCAGACCAAACACCAGCGCACCGTTGAGGAGGGTGGCGAGGCCCATGGGGATGGTGCCGAAGAACATCGACACGGTGGAGTGGGCGAAGATCCGTCGTGCCTCGTCGAAGAACAGCAGCCAGCGTGCGCCATACAGAACACAGAACAGGACGAACAGGCCGATGGTCGACCACCACAGGCCCTCGGCCACGGCATCGAGCAGTGGCACCTGGACTTGATGCAGGGCCAGCGCCAGCACGCCAGTCCCCATGGTCGCGGCGAACCAGTTGGGGGTGAACTGGCGGATCACTTCGCGGGGATGGGCCAACTGGCTGAAGGGGCGCCACGACGGTGCGCGAGTCTGGGTGCATGGCATGGGATGTCTCCTGGCCTTGTGTAAGGTGGAATTATCTTATGCTCGCAAAGAATATCCATATAACGGGTAATTTCTCTATCTGTTATCTATTTTGCAGATATAGCGCACTCTGTGGCCCTTGGAATATGCTTGGCGACTGCCCCACCCAGACCAGGACGTCGCAATGCTTGCTGCTCTCAGAGGTTACCCGAAGCCGGTACGCCTGCTGTTGCTCACCACCTTCACCCTGACCGTCGCCCGAGCCATCACCCTGCCCTACCTGGTGGTCTACCTGGCCGACAATTTCCAGCTCACGGTCGGCCGCATCGGCCTGCTGATCGGCGGCGCGCTGATCGTCGCTTCGCTACTGAGCCTGTACGGCGGGCACCTGGTCGATACCGTGCGCAACCATACGCTGGTCATCGCCAGCCTGTTGATCTTCGCGCTGGCCTTCGCCGGCGCCATCGCCAGCCCATCGGCGGCGCTGTTCTTCCTCTGCCTGGTGCTGATCAACCTGACCCTGGCCATGGTCGACATCGCCGCCAAGGCGGGCTTCTGCGCCCTGCTGCCGGTGGACGCGCGCGCGGAGGTGTTCGCGATCAAGTACACCCTGAGCAATATTGGCTATGCCGTCGGCCCGATGCTTGGGGTGGCCATGATCGAAGTGGACGGCCACCTGCCGTTCGTGGCGTCCGCGCTGATCGGCCTGGGCATGTGCCTGGCGTACCAACGCCTGGGCGCCCGTGGCCTGGAGGCCCGCGCCGAAACACAACCCAGCGCCGGCTTCGCCCAGGTGGCTTTGGGCCTGGCCCGCGACCGACGCCTGGTGTGCTTCACCTTGGGTGGTGTGCTCAGCGCGGTGGTGTTCGGCCAGTTCACCGCCTACCTGTCGCAATACCTAGTAGTCACCAGCAGCCCCGAGGAGGCGGCGCGGCTGGTCGGGTACCTGGTGACCACCAACGCCGTGACGGTGATCGCCCTGCAGTACCTGATCGGCCGGCGCATCAATCGGCGCCGCCTGATGCCCTGGCTGATGGCCGGCATGGCGATGTTCGTCGCGGGCTTGCTGGGCTTCTCCCTGGCCGGTTCGGTACTGGCTTGGTGCATCGCCATGCTGGTGTTCACCCTGGGCGAGATCATCGTCATCCCGGCCGAATACATGTTCATCGACCTGATTGCGCCGGAGCACCTGCGGGGTGTCTATTACGGGGCGCAGAACCTGGGCAACCTTGGCGCGGCGCTGGGGCCGGTGCTGGTGGGCGCGGCGCTGGGGTACCTGGTACCAGGGGCGGTGTTCTACCTGTTGATCGGGTCGGTGATCCTGGCGGCGGTGTTCTATTGGTTGGGTACGCGAAGCGTGGTGCAATAGGCGGTAACGATTGTAGGAGCGGGTTTGCCCGCGATGCAGCCAGCACAGGGCATGGCACCGGCTCCGCCGGTGATCGCGGGTAAACCCGCTCCTACAGGGTGTGCCATGCCCTCCCCTGCGACGTCCTGCCACTGCGACCATGGTCTGCGCTGACGAACCTGTCCTCGCGTGCCAGACTGATTGATCGGGACCGCGTTCTATTTTTTGCTCCGGAGTTTGCATGTCGTTGTCCAGCGGGCTGATCGCCGTGGTCGCCCTGGCCTATATGGCCATCATGTTCGCCATCGCCTTCTACGGCGACCGCCGCAGCACCCCGCTGCCGCCGCGCCTGCGCGCCTGGGTGTACAGCCTGTCGCTGGCGGTGTACTGCACCAGCTGGACCTTCTTCGGCGCGGTCGGCCAGGCCGCCGAGCAGTTGTGGGCGTTCCTGCCCATCTATCTCGGGCCGATGCTGTTGCTGATCTTCGCACCCTGGGTGGTGCAGAAGATGGTGCTGATCAGCAAGCAGCAGAACATCACCTCCATCGCCGACTTCATCGCCGCGCGCTATGGCAAGTCGCAGACGCTGGCTGTGGTGGTGGCGCTGATCTGCCTGGTCGGCGTGCTGCCCTACATCGCCCTGCAGCTCAAGGGCATCGTGCTGGGGGTGAACCTGCTGATCGGCGCCAATGCCGACGCCACCGGCAGCCGGGTGCAGGACACCGCGTTGGTGATCTCGCTGGTGCTGGCGCTGTTCGCCATCGTCTTCGGTACCCGCAGCCTGGACGTTACCGAGCACCACCGCGGCATGGTCCTGGCCATCGCCTTCGAGTCGCTGGTCAAGCTGCTGGCGTTTCTCGCCGTGGGCGCCTTCGTGGTGTTCAACCTGTATGACGGCTTCGACGACCTGTTCACCCAGGCGCGCCAGTCGGTGCACCTGGAAAGCTACTGGCAGGAGACCATCAACTGGCCGTCGATGGTGGTGCAGACCGCCGTGGCGATGATGGCGATCATCTGCCTGCCACGGCAGTTCCACGTCACCGTGGTGGAGAACATCGAGCCCCAGGACATGCGTCTGGCGCGCTGGGTGTTCCCGCTGTACCTGGCGCTGGCCGCGCTGTTCGTGGTGCCCATTGCCCTGGCCGGGCAGATGCTGCTGCCGGGCACGGTGATCTCCGACTCGTTCGTGATCAGCCTGCCGCTGGCCGAAGCGCATCCGAGCCTGGCGCTGCTGGCCTTCATCGGCGGCGCCTCGGCGGCCACCGGCATGGTCATCGTCGAGGCGGTGGCGCTGTCGACCATGGTCTCCAACGACATGCTGCTGCCCTGGCTGTTGCGGCGCAACAACGCCGAGCGGCCGTTCGAGGCGTTCCGCCACTGGATGCTCTCGGTGCGCCGGGTGACCATCGTGGTGATCCTGTTGCTGGCCTACGTCAGCTACCGCCTGCTGGGCTCCACCGCAAGCCTGGCGACCATCGGCCAGATCGCCTTCGCCGCGGTCACCCAGCTGACCCCCGCGATGCTCGGCGCGCTGTACTGGAAACAGGCCAACCGCCGCGGCGTGTTCGCCGGCCTCGCCACCGGCATCTTCCTGTGGTTCTACACCCTGGTCCTGCCCATCACCGCCCACAGCCTGGGCTGGTCGCTGTCGCTGTTCCCAGGCCTGGCCTGGCTGCACGGCAACCCGCTGAACCTACCGATCACACCGCTCACCCAAGGCGTGGTGCTGTCGCTGGCGGGCAACTTCACGCTGTTCGCCTGGGTGTCGATCCTGTCGCGCACGCGGGTCTCCGAGCACTGGCAGGCCGGCCGCTTCATCGGCCAGCAGACCAGCGCCCGCCCCTCCAGCAAACCGCTGCTGGCGGTACAGATCGACGACCTGCTCAAGCTCGCCGCGCGCTTCGTCGGCGAAGAGCGCGCACGGCAGAGTTTCATCCGCTTCGCCTACCGCCAGGGCAAGGGCTTCAACCCCAACCAGAACGCCGACGGCGACTGGATCGAACACACCGAGCGCCTGCTCGCCGGGGTGCTCGGCACCTCCTCCACCCGCGCAGTGGTCAAGGCGGCCATCGAAGGCCGCGAGATGCAGCTCGAGGACGTGGTGCGCATCGCCGACGAGGCCAGCGAGGTGCTGCAGTTCAACCGCGCCCTGCTGCAAGGCGCCATCGAGAACATCAACCAGGGCATCAGCGTGGTGGATCAGAACCTGCGCCTGGTGGCCTGGAACCGCCGCTACCTGGAGCTGTTCAACTACCCCGACGGCCTGATCAGCGTCGGCCGGCCGATCGCCGACATCATCCGCTACAACGCCGAGCGCGGCCTGTGCGGCCCGGGCGAGGCCCAGGTCCATGTGGCCCGGCGCCTGCACTGGATGCGCCAAGGCCGCGCCCACTCCTCCGAACGGCTGTTCCCCAATGGCCGGGTGATCGAACTGATCGGCAACCCGATGCCCGGTGGCGGCTTCGTCATGAGCTTCACCGACATCACCCCGTTCCGCGAAGCCGAACAAGCGCTGCGCGACTCCAACGAAAGCCTGGAACAGCGGGTCGCCGAGCGTACCCACGAACTGTCGCAGCTCAACCAGGCGCTGTCCGAAGCCAAGAGCCGCGCCGAGGCGGTCAGCCAGTCGAAGACCCGCTTCCTCGCCGCCGTCAGCCATGACCTGATGCAACCGCTCAATGCCGCGCGGCTGTTCTCCGCGGCCCTGTCGCAGCAGGCCGAAGGCATGAACGATGAAGCCCAGCAACTGGTGCAGCACATGGACAGCTCGCTGCGCTCGGCCGAAGAGCTGATCAGCGACCTGCTGGACATCTCGCGCCTGGAAAACGGCAAGGTCACCCCGGACGTCAAGCCCTTCGCCCTCAACGAGCTGTTCGACACCCTGGGCGCCGAGTTCAAGGTGCTGGCCGCCGAGAAAGGCCTGGAGTTCCGCCTGCGCGGCAGTCGGCTGCGGGTCGACAGCGACATGAAACTGCTGCGCCGGATCCTGCAGAACTTCCTCACAAACGCCCTGCGCTACGGCAAGAGCCCGCTGCTGCTTGGCGTGCGGCGCCAGGGCGAGCACCTGTGGCTGGAGGTGTGGGACCGCGGCCCGGGCATCGCCGACGACAAGCTGCAGGTGATCTTCCAGGAGTTCAAGCGCCTGGACAGCCACCAGACCCGCGCCGAAAAAGGCCTGGGCCTGGGCCTGGCGATTGCCGATGGCCTGTGCCGGGTACTGGGGCATCAGCTGGAAGTGCGCTCATGGCCAGGCAAAGGCAGCGTGTTCCGCGTCAGCGTGCCGATCGCCCGCAGCCCGGCGCCCGCCGCCGTGCCCCCCGTGGAGCAGGCCGGCCAGCCCCTGGCCGGGTTGCAGGTGCTGTGTGTCGACAACGAAGACAGCATCCTGATCGGCATGAACAGCCTGCTCGGTCGCTGGGGCTGCAAAGTGTGGACCGCGCGCAACCAGGCTGAATGCGAGGCGCTGTTGGCCGACGGCCTGCGCCCGCACCTGGCTTTGGTGGACTACCACCTGGACGACGGCGAGACCGGGACTGGCTTGATGGGTTGGCTACGCGCGCGCCTGGGTGAGCCTGTGCCGGGCGTGGTGATCAGTGCCGACGGGCGCAACGAAACCATCGCCATGGTCCACGCCGCCGGCCTCGACTACCTCGCCAAACCGGTCAAGCCGGCCGCCTTGCGCGCCCTGCTCAATCGGCATCTGAGCCTGGTTCAGTAACCGCTTCGTCCGCCAGCGCCCGTTCGATCAGCTCGCTGGGCAGGCTCTTGCTGGCGCGGGCACCGAGCAGCTTGAGCTGTTCGCTGCGGCTGACCAGGTTGCCGCGCCCTTCGCAGAGTTTGTTGCGCGCCGCGGCGTAGGCCTTGTCCACCTGGGTGAGGCGCGCACCCAGTTCGTCCAGGTCCTGGATGAACAGCACGAACTTGTCATACAGCCAGCCGGCACGCTCGGCGATCTCGCGGGCGTTCTGGCTCTGGCGTTCCTGCTTCCACAGGCTGTCGATGACCCGCAGGGTGGCCAGCAGGGTGGTCGGGCTGACGATCACGATCTGCCGGTCGAAGGCTTCCTGGAACAGGTTGGGCTCGGCCTGCAGGGCCGCCGAGAAGGCTGCCTCGATCGGCACGAAGAGCAAGACGAAGTCCAGGCTGTGCAACCCGTCCAGGCGGTTGTAGTCCTTGCTCGACAAGCCTTTGACATGGTTGCGCAGGGACTGCACGTGCTGCTTGAGCGCAGTCTCGTCGTTGCTACCGACGAACTGCTGGTAGGCGGTGAGGCTCACCTTGGCGTCGACCACCACCTGCTTGTCACCGGGCAGCATGATCAACACATCGGGCTGGAAGCGCTCGCCATCGGCGCTCTTGAGGCTGACTTGTGTCTGGTACTCGCGGCCCTTTTCCAGGCCAGCATGCTCCAGCACCCGCTCGAGGATCAGCTCGCCCCAGTTGCCCTGGGTCTTCTGGCCCTTGAGCGCCTGGGTGAGGTTGGTGGCTTCGTCGCAGAGGCGCAGGTTGAGTTGCTGCAGGCGTTCGAGCTCCTTGCCCAGGGAAAAGCGCTCGCGGGCCTCCTGCTGGTAGCTTTCCTCGACGCGCTTTTCGAACGCCTGGATACGCTCCTTTAGCGGATCGAGCAATTGCCCCAGGTGCTGCTGGCTGGTCTGGGCGAATCGCTGCTCGCGCTCGTCGAAGATCTTCGTCGCCATCTCGGCGAACTGGGCACGCAGGGTGTCACGCGCCTGCTGCAGGTCTTCAAGGCGTTGCTGGTGACTCTCCTGCTGCTCGCGCAATTCGGCTTCAAGACGCGCGGCTTGCGCCTCCAGGCGACGCAGCTCGGCTTCACGGTTGGCGCGCTCCAGGCTCCAGGCGTGGGCGGCGTCGCGAGCGTTGTCACGGTCGATCTGCAGCAATTCGAGCTCACGGCCCTGGGCGGCGAGCTGGGTCTGCTTGACGGTGTTGGCCTCACTGAGGTCGCTGATCTCGTCGCGCCCGGCCTCCAGTTGCGCCTGCAACCCGGCCTGGGCCATCTGCGCGGCGTTCAGGCGCTCCTCGAGCAGCGCCTGCTCGGCCCTGCGCGCGCCCTGACCACGCTGCACCTGCATGACCCAACCCAGGCAGGGCACCGCGCCGGCCACCAAGCCCAGCAGAATGCTGGTCAGATCCACTGTCATGCTTACCCCGATCTAACGTTGACGATTGCTGCGCAGCTTATCAGCCTGGCTGCGAAGCTGCCTGTTACCAGGCATGGCTGTGTGTAGGAGCGGATTCATCCGCGATGCGCCGCGTGGCGGCGCTCGGTCCCGATGGTCCCATCACACCCTCGGCGGGCGCCTAGGACTACCACCCAAGATTGCGAACTGTCAGGGCCGTAAGGTGCTCGCCGGCAGAGGTGTTGAGCGTGTGCAATCGAGCGCCGCCCAAGCGGCGCATCGCGGATGAATCCGCTCCTACAGCAACAACCGCCGGGCCTCCTGCGATCCCTGCCCCGCCGCCAGTTCCAGCCAGTAACGGGCCTGCTCCGGCTCCTGCGCCTGGCACAACCGGCCGTATTCCAGTTGCGCACGGCGGTCACCGGCACGTGCGGCCTGGCGCAACAGTTCATGGCCGATACGCCGGTCCCGAGCGTTGCCGCAGTCATGGCAAAGCATCTGGCCCAGACGGCTCTGGGCCACCACCACGCCCTGGCGCGCCGGCTGCTTGAGCAGGCGCCCGGCCAGGTGCTTGACGCTGGGCTTGTCACCTAGGCGCGGGTTGTCGAGCAGCCACAGGGCCACTTTCAGGGAAAAACGTCTTGGGGATGACAGCACAGAGGATGCAACAGGACTGGCGAGGTGTTTACCGCGAAGCTTCATGACCGACAGCGATGGTGACTCGAGAGGCGCGCAACTCTACTCCTTTTTCGTGTTCGTGACGTGCTCGACTTTTGGCCACGCAAAAAAATCTTCAATGTTTTTTTCTTGACGTTTCACAGCTGCCCACGTGTGACTTCCAGCCTGGAACCCGATTGTCGGACAGTTCATGAAACTGCTGGCACGCCCGTCCTAGAGCAAGCGCACGGGACAATCCACAGAAGCTGTGGATAACTCGGTGGACAACCACTCTACACAGCCCGCAAACCCCTGTGAAATGGGGCTTTCAGTCAAACTGTCGATTTTTTCACCAGCAAAAATTAGTGTTTTTTTTCATTGACTTAAGCCCCCAGTCAAGGCATTGGCGAGTCATCCACAACCTGTTGCAAGGGGGTTACAAGTCGTCGCCCGAATGTGTACAAGTGCACCATCAAACGGCACGTCCATGCACGAAATCGGTACATTCGAGGGATTACCGGGGTATTCGCCCCTCTTCACAGCAGCCTCTGGAAGCGACATAATGGTCGGCTTCGCGCAACAAACATCAAAAACTTGCAACCCCCGAATCATTCGTGTAGGGTTGCGCCCTGTTAGTACCCAGCTGAAAGTCAATTCTGGCCACTCAGTCCTTGCAGCCCAGCGCTGCCCCATCAGGACCGGCCCATTCGATGATTCACTCGGCGGCTCACGCTGCTCAAGCACGAATCACGTTTCAGATTGATCAGGATCTTCCCCGGCGCCTCGAACCCTGGCCCCGGTGTGCTGCCTGCCTTCTGTCGTACCTACCAGTCAGCCCAGCGCCACCTATTGCATGCGCCCCTCTGGCTGCCCTGTTCCAGTCAGGTTCTGCATCTCCTTAATAAAGATGTCACTGGAACGTTTCTATTGTGCACGGATCAAAAGCCGTGTCTTACGCAGGAACATCCAACACTATGAGTAACCATCAACAGATCCAGGTTGCCTTCGGCACCCTTTCCAAAGCCTTCGCTCCGCTGAAGTGCCTTATCGTTGCCCCACGCAAGGGCAGTTTCAGCTTCACCCTGGTCGACGAACATGGCATCGCCTGCCACTCCGAGCGCCTCTACCCGGACCAGTACACCCGTGCTGAACCGCTCCAGGCCGTGATCGATCGCACCCGCCAATCGCTGACCGCATGAACGAATGGCGGCAGATTCACACCATGAATGCATGCCCCATCAAGCAGCCTGAAGGGACCCGGCTTAATTGCCTGCGGGCATATACCCCGCACCCTCAGGCAGCAATCGATTTAAAAACAGCCCTTTACACCACGATTATCACACTACACTTCAACTCGAGCGGCTGCGGTCGCTTCCGGCGGGCCTGACCACTCACCAGCTGCCAAGCTCCAGCGCCCGTCGGCCCTTTCCATAACAAGGGCATCCTGGGCGAGGGCATCATGGGCATCGCTGCGACCGAGTTGAGCCGATATGTGATCCGGCCAACCCTGATCTACCTGAACCGCCACTCTGAAAGCGCCGAAGCTTTGTTACTGGGCGTTGCCGCAAGCCAGTCGGCGCTGGGCTCGGCACTGCATGATCGCCGCGGCCATGGCCTGTACCGCATCGGTGAACAACGCCATCAATCGGTGTGGGACGATTTTCTCGCCCGCGACCCCGAACTCGCCAGCCTGGTCCGAGGCCTGGCAAGCCAGCACGCCTTCCTCGGCGGCCCGCACCTGGAACTGACCGTCAATCTGCGCTACGCCACGGCTATCGCCTGGATGCTGATCGAAGAACAGGCCTCCCCCTTGCCGCCCGCCGACGACTTGTTGGGGTTGGCGAGAATCTGGCGACAGACCTTCAACCCTCAAGGGCGGCTACGCGATTTCACCCTCGCCTGGCACCACTGCATCACCCCGATGCTGGCCCAGACTTCCTGAGCGCCATCTCCCTGGAAGACCGGAAAAAAAGGAATTTTGGTAGGATTGTCCTACAAAACAGCTCTATCTCCTGCGATACAGGCTATAGCGTGGAGCGAGATTTGTTGGTAGCTTTTCGCCCCGGAGATCCCAAGGAGTTTCTAATAATGAAAAAAGCAATGCTCAAAACCTCCCTCGGTATTGCCGTTGCCCTCGCTTCCAGCCACTTGCTCGCCAGCGGTTTCGCGCTGAACGAACAAAGTGTCAGCGGCATGGGGACAGGTTTCGCGGGTCGTTCTTCATCTGCCGAAGATGCCAGCACGGTCTTTGGAAACCCGGCGGGCATGTCGCGCCTGAAGCGCGAGCAAATTACCGTGGGTGGCGCAGCCGTCATTGCCAAATCCGATATTTCGGGCCGTGGAAGCAACCTCGGGGGGGAAACCGATGGTGACATGGTGCCGTTCGTCGGTGTGCCAATGGGCTACTACGTCAAGCCGCTGGACAACAACTGGAGCGTTGGCTTCGGTGTGTACGTTCCATTCGGCCTGGTGACCGATTACGGCAGTGGAGACGCCGCACGCTACTGGGGCAAGAAGAGCCACGTCGAAGTGGTAACCTTCCAGCCCACCGTCAGCTACGCCTTCAACGACAAGGTTTCGATCGGCTTCGGTCCGACCATCAACCGCATCAAGGGCGAGCTGGGCTCGAACACCATCAACCCGCGCACCCCGGGTCGCAACGATGGTGAAGTGAAGATCAAGGGTGACGACACTGCGGTCGGCTACAACATCGGCATCCTGGTCCAGGCCACCGATCACACCCGCCTCGGCCTGACCTACCACTCGATGGTGGACTACAAGCTCGAAGGCAAGACCAAGATCAACAACGCACTCATCGGTCCCTACAGCGGCAGCAAGTTCGATGCCGACCTGAAGATCAAGACCCCTGAGTCGGTGGACTTCTCGGTCACCCACGAGCTCGACGACCAGTGGACCCTGTACGCAGGCACCACCTGGACGCGCTGGAGCCGCCTGAAGGACATCACGGTGAACAACGATGTTCCGGCAGCGTTGCGCGCGCAGTTCGGCACCATCACCGAAGAGCAGAACTGGCACGACACCTGGGCCGGCGCCATCGGCGCCTCGTACAAGGTGAACAAGGAGTGGACCCTGCGCACTGGTTTCTCTGTCGACCAGTCGCCGACCAACAACCACGACCGTTCACCACGCATCCCTACTGGCGATCGCAAGATCTTCAGCCTGGGTGCCGGCTGGAGCCCGAACGACGATATGACCATCGACGTGGCATACTCCTACCTGTGGGAAGAAGACACCAAGGTCAACCTGGCAAGCCCGACCAAGGGTACTTACCAGGCCAAGTACGAAAACAGCGCTCACGGCCTCGGTGCTTCCCTCACCTACCGCTTCTGATTCGCTCGCGCTGCATGAAAAAACCGCCTTCGGGCGGTTTTTTCATGCCTGCACGCGCCAGGTGTCGCCGAGCTGTTCTTCCAGATACGTCATGAACGCCCGGACCTTGGTCGTCATCGCGAAGCGATCGACCAGGCACAGGTACACATCCATGGGTTCGGTCTGGGCATAGGCCTGCTGGCCGTGAGCACTGAATTCGAACAATGGCACCAGGCGACCGGCATCCAGGTGCGGGCGAACGATGAACTCGGCCAGGCGGGTGATACCGCCATCGTTCAAGGCCATCTGGGTCAAGGCATCGATGTCATCGCTGATCAGCACCGGGCCGAAGGGGGCTTCGAAGCGCAGCCCATCGCGTACGAAGCCCCAGGGCAGGAACCGCCCGTCCACCGGGTAGCGGAACACCAGGCACCGATGATCGCGCAGGGCCTCGGGGCTGTCCGGCCAACCGGCGCTGGCCAGGTAGCCGGGCGATGCGCAGCAGATGAAGGGGATGCGCGCGATGTGCCGGGCCAGCAGGTTATCCTCTAGCTGCGGCGTGATGCGCAGGCTGACATCGATATCCTCGCGGGCGTGGTTGACCTTGCGATCAGTCGTTACCAACTCTATTGAAAGCTGCGGATAGCGCGCGGCAAAGGCCGGAATCATTGGCGCCAGTATGTGCCGACCGAAAGCCGAGGTCGAGGCGATGCACAGGCGCCCCTGGGGTTCGCTATCGGGCGTGCTCAATGCCTGTTCGGCCCTTGCGAGGTCGCGATCGATCTCACGGACGCGCTCGTAGTAGAGACTGCCAGCGGCGGTCAAGGCCATGCTGCGGGTGGTGCGCGACAGCAGACGGACCTGCAGGTGCGCCTCGAGCCGGGCCAGGGTCTGGCTGACTGCCGCCGGGCTGATCCCGAGCGCACGGGCACCGCCTGCGATGCTGCCGGCCTCGACCACCTTGATGTAGCTGCGGATAGCGTTGAGCAGGTCCATCGATGTTCCCTGCGTATTCATAAGATTTTCTTTATAAAGAACTCATCGAACGAGGTCTACAGCAGGCCGGGCGGCCATTGCTAACCTGCGCCTCCACTCATTCGAACGGGGGATTCCATGAACGAACTGTCTGCACCACGTAGCCGGCGCAAACTGCGGCCGGGGGCCATGCCCTATGTCTTCGCCTTCTACATGTCGGCGATCATGGCGATGCTGATGTGCTTTGTGATCACGGCGGCCAACGGCGGGGTCGGTGGCGATTATCTGGGGAGTGTGCTCAAGGCTTATCAGTTGGCGATGCCGGTGGCGTTTGTCTGTGTGCTGGTGGTGCGGCCGGTGGTGGTTCGGTTGGTGGCGTTGACGGTGGATTTGCGCTGAGTGGGATCGGCTTTCAGAGTGTGGGTTTTGGATGTTTTGAGCATATCCATGGGCGATGGGGACGCTGATTCAGAGGGTGTCAGAAATTTTGTGTTCGGGCATAACATGAGTAAGAGGTGCATGTATGCCAACCAAAAAGAAACCCTTGCGTGACCTGCCCAAAATCCCCAAAGAGCTGCTGGAGCAGTTCGGTGAGGGCCTGATGACCGCAGAAGCTATCGAGGATGCCTCTGCGGCGTTCAAGAAGGCCCTGATCGAACGCGCTCTGCATGCCGAGCTTGGCCACCACCTGGGCTATCCGCCGGGCGCGCAGCGCCCAGAGGATGAAACCAACCAGCGTAACGGCAAGAGTGGCAAGACGGTTTTAACGGGGGATGGCCCACTGCGGCTGGAAATTCCTCGCGATCGAGACGGCAGTTTTTCGCCCATTCTGATCCCCAAGCACGAGCGGCGGTACACCGGTTTCGATGACAAGATCATCGCCATGTACGCCCGTGGAATGACGGTCAGAGAGATCCGAGCCTTTTTGTCCGAGCAGTATGGAACAGAGGTCTCACCCGACTTCATCAGCTCTGTGACAGACGAGGTCATGGACGAGATTGGCGCGTGGCAACAGCGGCCACTGGAGCCGATGTACCCGGTCATTTTCTTCGATGCACTGCGGGTGAAGATCCGCGAAGAGGGCCTGGTGCGCAACAAGGCCATTTACCTGGCCCTGGGCGTCCTCCCCGACGGGACGCGGGATATCCTGGGCATCTGGATCGAGAACACCGAGGGCGCGAAGTTTTGGATGAAGGTCTTTAACGATCTCAAGACGCGCGGTGTCGAAGATGTGCTGATTGCCGTGACCGATGGCCTCAAAGGTATGCCAGAGGCTCTCAGTGCCGTGTTTCCAGAGACGACGTTGCAAACGTGCATCGTGCACCTGATCCGCAACAGCCTCGACTTCGCGGCCTGGGACAAGCGGCGGGCTCTGGCCAAGGAGCTGAAGCCGATTTACCAAGCCATTAATGCTGAAGCGGCTGAGCAAGCACTCGATGAGTTTGAGAACGGGCCGTGGGGCGAGAAATATCCAACGGTGGTGGCTGCCTGGAGACGCGCCTGGGATCGAGTGATTCCATTTTTCGTCTTCCCACCGGCCATCAGAAAGGTGATTTACACCACCAACGCCATCGAGAGCATCAACGCCCAGCTACGCAAGGTCATCAAGACTCGCGGGCATTTCCCGAATGATGACGCAGCGACCAAACTGATTTGGCTGGGATTGCGCAACATAACAGCCAATTGGGGAAAACCGGCCCATGATTGGAAAAGCGCGATGAATCAATTTGCGATTCTGTACGGAGATCGGTTCATCAGGCCGACCTGGTGAGAATCAGGGCCTGCCTGACGGCAGGCCGTTACCGGCCCGCACACAAAAAATCTGACAGTCCCCTGATTCACCTTTCCGCCCTTACGGCGGGTTACTTTGGTCTTGGCCAAAGTAACCAAAGCCGTTCGCTCCATCATCCGTCCCGCTCACAGCGGGATCCCCTCATGCCTTTGTTGCTCCCGTGGGTACCGCGCTGAACGCCCCATCCTGGGGCGCAGCGCTCGACGGCCATCCATGGCCGTCGCCCCACTACGTAAGAACTCCGCTCGGCCTCCTGAAGTCGCATTTGGCGGCGCCTGGACTATCGCGCATCAAGATCAAAAGCCGGGCGAAGCGCTGCGCGCTCGCGGAAGCAAAGAGCAAAGAGCAAAGAGCAAAGAGCAAAGAGCAAAGAGCAAAGAGCAAAGAGCGGAAAGTTTTATAGTTATGTAATCTCGTGATGGACGTGTCGCTTGTGCGATCGGTTCGCCGGCAAAGCCGGCTTCTACAATGGAGCGGCGTACACCATTCGGTAGGAGCCGGCTTTGCCGGCGAATGCGCACTAGAGGCCAAGAAAAAACAACGAGCGACAGCTGCGCCTGCCTAGGCGCCGCCCGTAACTTCGCGACTTCAGGAGGCTGAGCGCAGGCGTCTGGAGGGCCAGGTGCGCAGCACCCTTCGGCGTTAGCCGAAGGCGCGAGATGTAGACTTGCGCAGCAAGTCGTAGGCCGCGCGGGCCCGGAAGGCGCCGGAGCGAAGGGACCCGGAGCGCAGCGTAGGGCCGTATGATGGAGCGAGCGGCTTTTGGTTACTTTTGGCCAAGACCAAAAGTAACCCGCCGTAAGGGCGGAAAGGTGAATCAGCGTCTCCATCGCCAATGGATATGCTCAAAAAGCCCAAAACCCAAACAACCAAACAATCAAAGCGGCGAAGCGATCGCCTTGTCGATGGCCGCCCTGAACGCCGGATCATCAGGCTTGGTCAAACTGGAAAAACTCCCAATCACCTTCCCCCGCCGATCCACCACATACTTGTAGAAATTCCACTTCGGCGCACTGCTCTGGCGAGCCAGCTCGACGAACAACGGAATCGCATCCTTGCCCCGCACCGGCTGCGCCTTGGTCATGGTGAAGGTCACACCGTAATTGGCGTAACAAACCTTGGCCGTCTTGTCGCTATCGGCATCTTCCTGCTTGAAATCGTTGGACGGCACCCCGAGCATTTCCAGCCCTTTGCCGTGGTAATCCTTGTACGTCGCCTCGAGCCCCTCGAACTGCGGGGCAAAGCCGCAGTAGCTGGCGGTGTTGATCACCACCAGCGGCTTGCCGGCAAAGCGCTCGCACAGGTCGATCTGCCCCTTGCCGCGCAACTCCGGCAGGCTGCCCTGCAGCAGTGCCGGGCAATCCGCCGCCCAACTCGAGGTGGCGGCCAGCAGAGTCAACACGGGTATCGTCAGCCAGCTTGCACGCATCATGAAGTTCTCCTGCAAGACATTCCCTGAAGGTGCAGGGTAGCGCCTAACACAGGCTCATGCCCAACTGCATCAACGCCAGTCCGCCCTTCTGCCAGCCCCACCACGCCAGTGCCAGCACCAATAGCCCGGCAATAGCCAACAGCGCCCGCCCCACCACGCGATTCATATCGCCTGGGCCTGCAAACGCGCCACCGGACGCTCGCGCACCGGCCAGTTGAGCGCGGCCGCCAGCAAACTGAGCAAGATCGAGATCTGCCAGACCAGGTCATAGTTGCCGGTCCGGTCATACACCACACCCCCCAACCAACCGCCCAGGAACGCGCCCAACTGGTGAAACAGGAACACGATGCCACCCAGCATGGACAGGTTGCGCACGCCAAAAAGCGTGGCCACGGTGCCATTGGTCAACGGCACCGTGGACAACCACAGCAGGCCCATGGCGATACCGAACAGGTAGGCGCTGAACTGTGTGACCGGTGCCCAGAGGAACAGCACGATCACCACCGCACGCAGCAAATAGAGCCCTGTCAGCAGGCGCGGCTTGGACATGCGCCCGCCGAGCCAGCCCGCCGTGTAGGTACCGACGATATTGAACAACCCCACCAGCGCCAGCACCGTGGTACCAGTGGTCGCCGCCAGGTGCTGGTCGACCAGGTAGGCCGGCAGGTGCACCCCGATGAACACCACCTGGAAACCACAGACAAAGAAACCCAGGGCTAGCAACCAGAAACCGGAGTGCGTGCAAGCCTCGCGCAGCGCCTGGGCAAGGGTCTGCTCGGCGCCATGGCTGGGCAGCGGACGATCACGCAGCAGGCTGACGAACGGCACGATCAATGCCACCAGCAAGCCCAGCACCAGCAGGGCCGCCGACCAGCCCAACCACTGAATCAACCCCTGGGTGCCCGGCAACATGGCGAACTGGCCGAACGACCCCGCCGCGCTGGCGATCCCCATGGCCATGCTGCGCTTTTCCGGTGCCACCGCGCGCCCCACCACACCGAGAATCACCGAGAACGAAGTGCCGGACAGGCCAATACCGATCAACAGGCCCGCACTCAAAGACAGCGACCAGGGCGAGTCGGACACGGCCATCAGTAGCAGCCCAGCGGCGTAGAGAATGCCACCGATGATCACCACCCTCGCCGCGCCAAGGCGGTCGGCAAGGGCACCGGAGAACGGCTGTGCAAGACCCCAGATCAAGTTCTGCAGGGCGATGGCGAAAGCGAATACCCCGCGCCCCCAGCCGAAGTCGGCGCTCATCGGCGCGAGAAACAAGCCAAATCCATGCCGCACACCCAATGACAACGCCAGGATCAGCGCCGCCCCCAGTAACACCCACCCGCTGGTCCGCCACACGGAAGTCATTGTCGTCCTCTCCAGCACATCGCAAGGTTTATACGGGTATATACCCGCTTTTAGTCATACCGAATCACGCCAGGTGCTCCAGCATCCGCACCAACGCGTCACGCTGCCCTTCGCCCAGTTGCTCGACAAGCTGTGCCTGGGCCTTCATCCACGCCGGGTGCGCTGCCTCCAACCGCGCCCTGCCCGCTTCGCTGAGCAGGACCACACGGTTGCGCTGGTCGTCACCGTCTGCCAGTTGTACCAGGCCATCGGCCTGGAGCACCCGCACGTTGCGCCCGAGCGTACTGCGCTCCAGGCCCATGGCCTCGGCCAGGCTGGTGATACTGGGACGATCGAGCCGCTGCAGGTGTCGCAGCAGCGAAAACTGGGCAACGTTGATACCGAAGTCGGCAAGGGCTTCGTCATAGTGGCGGCTCACCCCACGGGCGGCACGACGCAGGTGGGTACAGATGCATTCACTGGTCAACATAGATACGTGTATATACCCGCGATATGGATGTTGCAAGAAGTTTCAAGGTGACATTCAAGGCCGCAAGCGTCGAGCAATTGGCTCGAATGCCGTTGTGGCCGTTCGCTCAACGGGGTCTGGAGTGCCCTGGTCAACGGCCTGCCAATAGCGCCACGGTACCTTGGCCGTGCCCAATTCATAGTCCATGCCATCCCAGCTGTCCTCACGGAAGCTGTAGAACGCCCAGTGCAACTGTTCACGGTCAAGCACCGTGAGCACATCCTCCAGGTACTGCCTGCAACCGGGGAGCCGCCTCATGCAACCGAACTCGCCGACCACCAACCGTGAGCGCGGCAGCTTGACCTCGTCCGCCCAGGCCAGGGGTTGGCGCAGATAGTCCGCGACCCGTTTCGCCCCCCATTGCTGCGTCTGTCCGGCAAAGGGTACCGCCCCGGGATACGCATAGGGGTGTTCACGGGCCAGGTTCGGCGCACTGGTCGCGGCATAGGGCTCGTACATGTGCACGCTGTACAGCACACGAGGATCGTCCAGGGCTTCAGGCCAGTAACCGAGAGCATCGGCGGCGGCGTACCAGCCCGCATCGAGCATCACCGGGGTCTCGCTGTCGGCTTCACGCACCGCCGCCAGCAGTTGCCTGTACAAGGCCGGCAGGTCACGTGCGCCACCCTGCTGGCGGGCATACCACTGCTTCATCTGGCCGGGCTCGGCATGCTCGGCCAGGCCACCCTGCTTTTCCGGTGCCGGCTCGTTGACCAGGTTGTAGCCAGCGATGGCTGGATGGTCTTTCAATGCCTGGGCCAGGTCATGCCAGAAGCGCGCGGACTGAGCCCAGAAACGCTTGTCCTGCCACAGGCGATCGTCGAACTGGCCGTGGTTGTTCTGCGCCCAGCGCATGCCGGGCAGCGACAGCGGTGTGATCACGACCTTGAGGCCGGCGGCATGGGCGCGGTCGAGCACGGCAACCAGTTGCTTCAGGTCGGCCTCGACCAGCCCCTGGTAATCGTCGGCATCGCCCAGCAGAAAATCACGCCGTGCCGGGCGCCACTTGTCGTAGGAGAGCCGCACCCAACTGGCGCCATAACCTTTGAGCGCATCGAAATAGGCTTGTTCGGGCGGCAGGCGATTGAAGCTGTTACCGCCGTGGCGTGGCGTGCTCCAGAAGTCGATGAGGTCTGCGGCATTCAGCGGGGACGCCCCGAAGGCCAGCAGGCAAGCGAAGATCCAGTGGCGCATGGAGTGCTCCAGGCAATGAGAAGAGATGCCCGAGGATAAGCCAGGTTACCCACGGAAACCTCCGAAGCATCAGTAGGCAGCGCCCCATTCGCAGGCAAGTGCACATTACCTGTAGGAGCCGGCTTGCGCCGGTAATGCCCCACCAAGCTCAAACCATCAACGCCAAGCCCACCACCACCGCCAGCTCCAGCAACTCCAGCATCGCCCCGGCCGTGTCACCGGTGGTACCGCCCAACCGCTTGCACATCAGCCGCCGCAGCCACAAGAACACCCCAAGCGACAGCAGCAGCATCCAAAGCCCGGGCAAGCCCGCCAGCACAACGCAAACCAGCACGCTGCCCAGCAGCACCCACCCAGCCGCCCGGCGCGGCAGGTGCTCGGCCAAGGCCGCCCCCAATCCACCCTGGCGCACATAGGGCGTGCCCATGAACAAACACAACATCGCCGCCCGCCCGACCACAGGCGCCAGCACCAGCCAGCCCCCCACGCCACGCTCGACCAGCACCCACAGCGCACAGAACTTCAGCAACAGCACCAGCACCAGGACGACCACGGCAATCGGCCCGCTGCGCGGGTCCTTCATGATCTGCAAGGTGCGCTCACGATCACCGAATCCACCCAGCCAGGCATCGGCGCTGTCGGCCAAGCCATCCAGGTGCAAGGCGCCACTGAGCAGCACCCACAGCGCCAGCAGCAATGCCGCATGCAATGGCGCCGGCGCCCCCTGAAGCAGATGGCTGGCCAGCCACAGCAGCAGGCCGAATAGCAGCCCGACCAGGGGATAGAACAGCAGCGAGCGGCCCATCTCGTTCGGTGTCGGCATGCCCGGCAGGCGTACCGGCAAGCTGCCGAGAAACTGCAAGGCGATCCAGAACGGCAGCATCTCAATCCACCTCGTGCAGCAGGTCGCCTTCGCAGACCAGCCGCTTCAATGCGCCATGCCCGACTTCGACTTGCAGCAGTTGCTCTCGTGGCAAACCACGGGCCTGCGCCAGCAGAAGGCGCATCACACCGCCATGGGTGACCAGCAACACACGCTTGCCCGCGTACTGGCACGCCAGCCTGGTGACTGCCGCTTGTACACGCTCGGCAAATGCCAGCACCGCTTCGCCGCCGGGTGGCGTGAACGCGTAGGGGTCATTCCAGAACAGCCCAAGGGCATCGGCTTCGGTCTGCATGATCTGCGCCGCACTGCGCCCTTCCCAGTCACCGAAATGCAGTTCGCGCACATCCGCCTCACGCTGCACCGCCAGCCCCAGGCGTGCGCCCAGCTCATCAGCGAACAGCCCGCAGCGTTGCAGCGGCGAGCTGACCAGCACATCCCAAGGGCCGGCCCCGGCCACCGCCTGGCGCATCTGCGTCCAGCCAAGCGGTGTCAGGGCATCGTCCAGGCTGCCACGCAGGCCACCACCGAGCACGGTCTCGCCGTGGCGCAGCAGGTCGAGGATCATGCCGGGCGATCCGCCACCGCCGCTTCGGCGAAGGTCGCCATCTGCCCGTGCAGGGCGCAAGCCAGGCGAATCAGCGGCACGGCCAGGGCCGCGCCACTGCCCTCGCCGAGGCGCAACCCCAGGGCCAGCAGCGGCTCGGCTTGCAGGGCGGCAAGCAAGGCCTTGTGCCCAGGTTCCGCGCCCTGATGGGCGAACAGCAGCCACGGCTGGCACTGCGGATTGAGGCGCACCGCCACCAGGGCGGCGACGCTGCAGATGAATCCATCGACCAGCACCGGCAGCCCGTGCTGGGCACAGGCCAGGTAGGCCCCCACCAGTGCGGCGATCTCGAAACCGCCGACATGACCCAAAGCACGTAGCGGCTCGTCGGCACGCAGCCCATGCAGCACCAGGGCACGCTCGATGACCTCGGCCTTGTGCCGCACACCGGCGCTGTCCAGGCCGGTACCTGGCCCGCTCAGCTCACGCGCCGGACAGCCCATCAGCGTGCAGGCCAGGGCGGCGGCGGCCGTGGTGTTACCGATGCCCATTTCGCCGCCGATGAACAGCTGGGCACCCTGTTCGAGCGCGCGCAGGGCGCTGTCGCGGCCGGCCTGCAACGCAGCCGCCAGCTGGATGTCGGTCATCGCCGCCTGGCGGGCAAAGTTGCCAGTACCCGCGCCCAGGCGCAGATGGCGCACGCCGGGCAGGTCCAGCGACGGGTCGACCGTGCCGAGGTCGACCACTTCCAGGCTCGCCTCCAGCTGTCGCGCCAACACGCTGATCGCCGCACCGCCCGAGACGAAGTTGCGCAGCATCTGCCCGGTTACGGCCTGCGGATAGGCAGAAATGCCCTCCTCCACCACACCATGGTCACCGGCGAATATCGTGATTGCCACCTGTTCCAAGGTGGGGCGCTCCCGCCCTTGCAACCCGGCCAGGCGAATCGCCAGGCCTTCGAGCTGGCCGAGGGAACCAGTGGGTTTGGTCAGTTGCTGCTGACGGGCACGGGCCTGGTCCATGGCGGCGGTATCGAGGGGTTGGCAGGCGTCGCGCCACCACGTCTGGGTCATAGAGCAGGTCCTTTGAGCATGAGAGGGAGGCCGGCCACGGTGAGCACCACACGCTGGCAGCGTGCGGCCACGGCCTGGTGCAGCAGGCCGGAAAGGTCGACGTAGCGCCGGGTCAGTTCGCCCATGGGCACCACGCCCAGGCCGGTTTCATTGCTGACCAGGATGATCGTGCCAGGCAGTTGCTCCAGGCAGTCGAGCAGCGCATCGCGCTCCCGGGCCAGGCGCTGGTCATCTTCGAGCATCAACAGGTTGGTCAGCCACAAGGTGAGGCAATCCACCAGCAGGCAGCGCCCTTCAGCGGCCTCGGCGCGCAGCACGGTGGCCAGGGCCAGGGGCTCCTCGATCAGCCCCCAGTCGGTCGGGCGGCGTTCGCGGTGCAGGCGCACACGCTCGCTCATCTCGCCGTCCTGGGGTTCACTGGTGGCGATATAGGTCACCGGCAAGCGGCTGTCCGTGGCCAACTGTTCGGCCAGACGGCTCTTGCCGGAGCGGGCGCCGCCGAGGATCAGGCTACGCATCGGCGGCCACACCGCACAGTTGGCGCAGGCGTTCGGTATCCAGGTGCTGCTCCACCAGGTCGGCGAGGCGCTCGATATCGCGCTCGCGCAGGGCCTCGTAGTCGATGGCCTGGGCGTCCGCGAGCCCGGCCCAGCGCAGCAGCGCGGCGCACGACTGGCTGCCTTCGAACAGCCCGTGCAAGTAGGTGGCGAGGATCTGGCCGTCGGCGCTGATGGCGCCATCGTTGCGGCCATCGTCCAGCTGGACGGCCGGATGCTCCAGGCCCGGGCCATGGGTCACACCGGCATGGATCTCATAGCCGGACACCGCTGCCTGCTCCAGTTCGAGGGTACCGGCAACATTGCGCAGCTGCTTTTGCGCTTCCAGCACGGTGCTGTAGTCCAGCAACCCGAGGCCGGCACTGGAACCCGCCGCCCCTTCCAGGCCCAGCGGGTCGTGTACTTCATGGCCGAGCATCTGCAAGCCGCCGCAGATACCGATCACCTTGCCGCCATAGCGCAGGTGCCGGGCAATGGCTCGCTCCCAACCCCGCTCGCGCAACTGCAAAAGATCGGCGCGCACGCTCTTGGAGCCAGGCAGGATGATCAGGTCGGCGGGCGGGATCGGCTGGCCCGGGCCGATGAACTGCAGGTCCACCTGCGGGTGCAGGCGCAAGGGATCGAAGTCGGTGTGGTTGCTGATGCGCGGCAACACCGGGACGATCACCTTGAGCACGCGCTCGCCCTTGACCGCCTGGCGCACGTCGATGGCATCCTCGGCCTCCAGGTGCAGGTCGGTGACATAGGGCAGCACGCCCAGCACCGGCTTGCCGGTGCGCTGCTCCAGCCAGTCCAGGCCCGGTTGCAGCAAGGCGATGTCGCCCCGGAAACGATTGATGACAAAGCCCTTGACCCGTGCCTGCTCGCTCGGCGACAGCAGCTCCAGGGTGCCGACCAGGTGGGCGAACACGCCCCCCCGGTTGATGTCGGCGACCAGGATCACCGGGCAGTCGACAGCCTCGGCGAAACCCATGTTGGCGATATCGCCGGCGCGCAGGTTGATTTCGGCGGGCGAGCCGGCCCCCTCCACCATCACCACCGGATAGGCCTGGCGCAGGCGTTCATGGGAAGCCAGCACCGCCTGCATGGCGATGGCCTTGTAGTCGTGATAGGCCACGGCGTTCATGCTGGTAACCGCGCGCCCGTGCACGATCACCTGGGCGCCGGTGTCGCTGTTGGGCTTGAGCAGCACCGGGTTCATGTCGGTGTGCGGCGCCAGCCGGCAGGCCTGGGCCTGCACCGCCTGGGCCCGGCCGATCTCGCCGCCATCGGCGGTTACCGCGCTGTTGAGCGCCATGTTCTGCGGCTTGAACGGCACCACGGCGACACCCTGGCGCAACAGCCAGCGGCACAGGGCGGTGACCAGCGTGCTCTTGCCGGCATCGGAGGTGGTGCCCTGCACCATGAGGGTGGTCATGCCGAATCCTTCTGGTAGTCCGCCAGGGCCTGGGCCAGGCGTTGTTCGTCCGCCGCGCTGGGAGGCAGGCCCAGGCGCACGGCGAGCGGTTGCTCGAACAAGCGGACGAGGATGCCACGCCGGGCGAGAAAATCATGCAGATGCGCGGCGCGTTCGCTGCGCACGTATTGGAACAGGTCGCAGCCACCGCTCGGCGCCAGGCCGGCGCTTTGCAGCATGGCGGCCAGGCGCTGGCTGGCCCGCGCACAACGTTCGATCTGCCCTTGATGCGCGACGATGTCGGCGAAGCAGGCCTGGCCGATCATCCGTGTCGGGCCGCTGACCGTCCAGGGCCCCAGCAGGTCGGCCAGCTGTTGCAACAGTGCCGTTTCGGCGGCCACGAAGCCAAGCCTCACGCCAGCGAGCCCGAAAAACTTGCCGAACGAGCGCAGCACGATCAGCCCAGGGCACTCGGCGCAGTCGACGATGCTGTGTTCAGGCGTGTTGTCCATGAACGCTTCATCGACCAGCAGCCAGCCGCCCCGCGTGGCCAGTCGCGCGTGCCAGGCCAGCAATTGATCGCGGCTGAAACGACGCCCGGTGGGGTTGTTGGGGTTGACCAGCAGCAGCACATCGAGGCTGTCGAGCGCGCCCTCCACCTGGTATTCGTCCAGCTCGACGAGCGTATGCCCGGCGCGCTGCCAGGCATACGGATGCTCGGCATAACACGGCGACAACACACCGACCCGGCCTGGCGCACGTAAATGCGGCAACGCCTGGAGCGCCGCCTGGGAGCCGGCTACCGCCAGCAACTGGTGCACGCCATAGTACTGCCGCGCCGCCTCTTCCAGGCCGTCCTCGGTTTCCGGCAGGCGCGCCCAGGCATCCTGTGGGATCGTGGGAATCCGGTAGCTCCAAGGCGCGATGCCGCTGGACAGGTCGAGCCAGTGTTCACGGGCTATCCCGTAGTGTTTTACTGCGCGCAGCAGGCGCCCACCGTGCTCAAGCATTCAAGTAGCCTCCCACGCCGATCACCAGCAGCCACAGCCACACACCGCGCTGCACCAGGCTCCAGCCACGCTCGATGGCGTCGGCGTCGGCCATCGGCCCGTCACCCAGGCGTGGACGCTCATGCAACTGGCCGTGATAAATCGCCGAGCCACCTAGCTCCACGCCCAGCGCCCCCGCGCCGGCAGCCATGACCGGGCCGGCATTGGGACTATCCCATTGCGGCCCCTGCCGGCGCCAGCAGTTCATGGCCAGTCGAGTCTTGCCCAGCAGCGCGTAGGTCAGCGCCACCAACCGGGCAGGTATGTAGTTGAGCCCATCGTCGATACGCGCCGCACACCAACCGAAGCGCTCGAAGCGCTCATTGCGATAGCCCCACATGGCATCCAGGGTGTTGCTCAGGCGATAGAGCACCACCCCAGGTGCCCCGGCAACGACAAACCAGAACAACGCGGCGAACACGGCATCGCTGCCGTTCTCCAGCACCGATTCGGTAGCCGCCCGGGCCACGGCGGGCTCGTCCAGCTCGCGGGTTTCCCGGCTGACCAGGTATCCGACCCGCCGCCGCGCCTCTTCCAGGTCGCCCTGGCGCAATGCCTGGGCCACCGGCAGCACATGCTCGCCCAGGCTGCGCAGGCCAAGGGCGCAGTACAGCGCCAGCACATCGACGATCCAGCCGATATAGGGCAGCCAGGACAGGATCAACGCCACCAGGGTCAGTGGCACCACGGCCAGGAACCAGGCACTGACACCGTGGCTGCGCCAGCCGCGACCGCCGGCATTGAAACGCCGCTCCAGGCTCTTGGCCAGGTTGCCGAAGCCCACCAGCGGATGCCGCCGTTTCGGCTCGCCAAGCAAGGCGTCCAGGGCCACCCCCGCGACAGTCAGCAGGGCCACACTCATGGCCGCTCTCCCCATTGGTTCTCGTAGAGCATTTCATGCAACGGCCGTTGCTCGGCCCAGTCTTCCAGCACCAGCATTGGTGCGGGATAAAATTCGGTCACAGGCCCCAGGCACAGCACCGCCACCGGCTTTGCGCCTGCCGGCATGCCCAGCAGCGCGCCCAGGGCCTGTGGATCGAACAACGACACCCAGCCCATGCCCAGCCCTTCGGCGCGGGCCGCCAGCCACAGGTTCTGGATGGCGCAGGCCAGCGAGGCCAGGTCCATCTCGGGCAATGTACGACGCCCGAAAATATGCGGTTCACGGTTGTCCATCAGCGCGGCGACCAGCACCTCGGCGCAGCCATCGATGCCTTCGACCTTGAGCTTCATGAATGCATCGGAACGTTCACCCAGCGCCTCGGCGGTACGTACCCGCTCATCCTCCACCAGCGCCTGGATGCGCGCACGCAGCTCACGCTGGCTGATGCGGATGAAGCGCCACGGTTGCATCAACCCCACGCTGGGGGCCTGATGCGCGGCGGCCAGCAACCGGCCGAGCAGTTCCGGCGCGACTTCGCCACCGGCGAAATGGCGCATGTCGCGACGTTCGCCAATGGCTCGGTAGATGGCCGCGCGCTCGGCCTCGCTGTAGGCAAGTTCGTTCATGGTCGCAGCAACGCCGCCGCCGCATCGGGGTTGGAAGGGAAGTAGAAATGCACATAGGACGCGGTCAGGCGGCCCAGGCGGTAGACGGCTTCGTTGCCACGCCCACCATTGGGGCTCAGACCACGGGCAATAGGCTCGAGCGCCGTCTCGGTCAACGAGTGGTGGTAGGTGTGACCGCGCAGGGTGCCTTCCGGCAGCTCGACCGCCTGCAATGCCAGCGCCGCCAGGCGCTTCTGCATGGTCGCCTCACCCGGCAGCAGGCCGAGCAGCGTGGCGCGCTCGCCAGCCACATCGGTCAGCGCGTCGAGCAGGTAAAGCATGCCACCGCATTCGGCCAGCAAGGGCTTGCCTTGGGTATGGTGGCTGCGGATCGCCTCAAGCATGGGCGCATTGGCCGCCAGCGCATGATGATGCAGCTCCGGGTAGCCGCCTGGCAGGTACAGGCTGTCGACCACTGGCAGCTCACGGTCATGCAGCGGCGAGAAGAATTCGATTTGTGCGCCGAGATCGCGCAGCAATTCAAGGTTGGCGCCATAGGTGAAAGCGAAGGCTTCGTCGCGGGCCACGCCAACGCGCACCCCGGCCAGTGAAGCCTCGGTACCTGCCTGCTCCGGCGCGGCAAACGCCACCGGTGGCGGCAAAGCCGCATCGCAACTGGCACCCAGTGCCTCGGCGGCGGCATCCAGGCGGGCATCCAGGTCATTCAGCTCGTTGGCCTGCACCAACCCGAGATGACGGCTGGGTAATTCGATGCCGCGCTCGCGGGACAGCCCGCCGTACCAGCGCAGCCCCTCGGTCAGGCTGCCTTCCAGCAGTTGCGCATGACGCAGGCTGCCAACCCGGTTGGCCAGCACGCCAGCGAACGGCAGGTCAGACTGATAGCGCGCCAGCCCCAGGGCCAGGGCACCGAAGGTCTGGGCCATCGCCGTACCGTCGATCACCGCCAACACCGGCACACCGAAGTGGCGCGCCAGGTCGGCGCTCGACGGGGTGCCGTCGAACAGCCCCATCACGCCTTCGATCAGGATAAGGTCGGCCTCGCCGGCCGCCTCCCACAGCAAGCGGCGACTCTCATCGGCGCCGATCATCCACAGATCCAGCTGGTAGACCGGCGCGCCGCTGGCGCGTTCGAGGATCATCGGGTCGAGGAAGTCCGGCCCGCACTTGAACACCCGCACCTTGCGCCCAAGGTTGCGGTGCAGGCGGGCCAGGGCGGCGGTGACCGTGGTCTTGCCCTGGCCGGAGGCCGGTGCGGCAATCAGTACCGCCGGGCAGTGGCGAGCGTCACTCACAGTTCGACGCCCTTCTGCGCGCGGATACCGGCCTGGAACGCATGCTTGAGCATGCCCATCTCGGTTACGGTGTCAGCCAGCTCGATCATCTCGGGCTTGGCCGCGCGGCCAGTGACGATCACGTGCTGCATCGGCGGACGGGCCTGGATGTCCGAAAGTACCTGGTCGAGGTCGAGGTAACCGTGCTTGAGCGCGATATTCAGCTCGTCGAGCACGACGAACTGGATGGAAGGATCCTGCAGCAACTGGCGCGAGACAGCCCAGGCGGCCTCGGCGGCAGCGATGTCGCGCTGGCGGTCCTGGGTCTCCCAGGTGAAGCCCTCGCCCATCACGTGGTAGCGCACTTGCTCCGGGAAACGGCGGAAGAACAGTTCCTCACCGGTACTGTTGCGCCCCTTGATGAACTGCACCACGCCGCACTGCATCCCATGGCCCAGGGCGCGGGCGAGCATGCCGAAGGCCGAGCTGCTCTTGCCCTTGCCGTTGCCGGTCAGCACCAGCAAAAGGCCGCACTCGTTGGGGGAATTGGCGATGCGCTCGTCGATGATCGCCTTCTTGCGCTGCATGCGCGCCAGGTGGCGTTCGTCGCGTTCGGTGGATTCGCTCATCAGGGTTCTCCGCAGGCTGCCACTGGCGGGTGACAGGTAATAGGCGGGCAGACGGAGAACGCGCAGGGACCGTGGCGCAGGCCACATCGCTCCGCGCATCACCCTCCGTGATGCCGTTGGCAGTGACAGGCCGGTCTCCGGGCTCATGAGCGGGGCCATGCCCGGGCCGCACGCCTTCCCGGATCACGAAATCCAGTGGCCTTGCGCAGCCGTCCACTCATCTACCGTTGCGGGGGCAGCGCCGGAATCGCGCCTTGCTGGCGCCCACCGGCTTCCCAGTTTCACCCTGCCAAACCTGAGTTCGCAGGGCACCTGAAACACGCGGCGAAGGTTAGAGGGTTGTACTGGGAGCGTCAATCGAACGAGGGCCGATCTGGCCTGGATCAATGGCCGATCCGCCAGCTTGTGCCACACTCAAGACAGTGATATCACATAGCCATCATTTCGGCTGACCTCGATCACAATGACAAGGAGAGCGCAGCATGCAAGGCCTGATCATCAACAACCCGAGCCTGGAGTTCCTGCGCCCGGCCCTCGAACGCTGGGTCGACTGCATCGACCGCTTCAACCAGATCCAGGGCGACAACGAAGCGCCCTACTGGCATGGCGCGGCCGCCAACGTCGGCGTGCTTGCGGCGGCCGCCTGGCAAGGTGAGCTGGTAGCACTGGAACAATACACGAGCAAGAAACAGCGCGACGAGGGTGAACGCGAGGGGCGCTGCGACCTGTCGATCAGCAGCGCCGAGGCGACCGTACACCTGCATGCCAGCCAACGCTGGCCGCGCATCGCCCGCCTGGATCTGGCGGCGGCCTTGCAGGAGACCGCCACACAGGCCAAGCCGATTGCCTACGCCAGCCAGCTCAAGGCTGGCGCCTTGTTCGTCACGCCGTGGAAGGCAGGCCAGCACGCCAGCCCCGAGGAACTGCAGGACCTGGTCGACGACCTGCAGAAGCACACGGCCTGCGCGCTGGCCTGGTACTTCCCCTACGCCTACCGCAAGCTGCATAACGAATTGGGGCAGTATTTCCCCGGTGTGGCACTACTGCTCAAACAGGCCTGAGGACACACCGCCACGAGTGGCTACGCCTCAGCATCGGCCAATGCCGGCGGGAAAAACCGATCCACCACCGCCTGGTTCCTGAAGCGCCCGCGGTAGGCTTCCAGGTTGAACGGCTGGCCGGTCCGCAGGTCATGCACGATCGCCGTGCCGGGCTCGGCCACCCGAACCAGCTGTACATGAATGAAGCGATAGCCCTCCCCGTATACCTGCTGCAGCCCCTCTATCCGGAAGTAATGCCCCGGCAAGAACAGGGTTTCAGCTTCCATCGGGTAAACCGAGAATGGGCTGATCGGTGTACCGCCTTGATAACGCTGCGCGGGCAACTCGAAGATCACCGAACTATCATCGAATGTGCGCATCGCGCCACCTTCCTCTTCGCCACTGCCGGTCGACGCGAACTCGCTGGCCTTGTAGGGGTTCTCGGTGAAGGAACTCAGGTCGGTATTGACCAGGATATCGCCCACTTGCAAGCGGCCACTGCGGTAACCCGCGCCCCCCGTGCCCCGCTCGGCGTTACCACCACGATACAGCGTGACGGCATTGTTCTTGGGCAACGCCTCCAAGGTGTCGGCAAGACGGCTGATATAGTCATCCATGTCCGGATGCGCATAGGTGCCATAGCGAAACACATCGTTGACCTTGGAGGCATGGTGGGTGTAATCCTCGATCAACGCATTGGAAAACTGCCGCCCCTCGCGATAGGAGTACACAGGCTTGCCTGCGACCAGCACACACGGCAGGCCAAGGCTATCCAGGTCATACACCTGGCCGGGCGGAATCTCGACAACGCCCGCACTGATCAGCACATCCTTCTGCCGCACGATAGCCTTGGTCGACAGCCTGGCGCTCTCCTGCTGGTCTATCCGGCAATAGGTATCCCAAAGCTCCGCGCGCAGGCTGGGCAGCTCCGCTGGTGCCGGAGGGGCACCAGCCAGCAGCCGCGGTGGCTCCAGCAGTTCCCATTGGCCCTCGTCACTCAGGCGCACGGGGTGCAGCGCCGTAAAGGCGAAGGGGCTATCCGGCGGCACTATCAGCCAGACAGACAACTCATGGCTATAGCGCACCCGATAGATCAAGCCGTTCAGGGTGATCCAGCAACTGCCATCATTCCCTACGCGCACGCCACGCAAACGACCACTTTGCACCAGCTCGCTGGCCACCAGCGTGTTGGCCTCCAGACCTTCGACCGGCAAAGTGGCACTGCGCACCTCATGCCACAGCCCCAGTGACGCCCTGAACTCGTGGGGCGGTGCTTCGTAAGCCAGCAAGGCGAAGCTTGAGGTGAAACTGATATCGACCATGTTCAAGGCCGTATACAGGCTGTCGAGCATGGCGTCCCGTAGCGCACTGTGACGAGCCTGCGCGTCCACGGCATCGGCTGCGGCGTCCACATCCAGTCCCACCTTGCCAACGCCGGCCCCCAACAGTGTCAGGCTCATGGGCCAGCCTAAGGGAGCGAAACCACCGAACACCTTGAGGAATGCCGACAGGTAACCCCGCCACATCGCCTTGCGCAGGTCGGCATTGCTCTGAATGACCTCGGCAGTCTGCTGCATCTCGATCGAAACCTGATCGACCAGCACCTCGAACAACGTCTTGCCCGGCTCACGCTTGAACAGCGAAAGCGCCACCACGGCCATCTCGTCGGAACGACTGTCGGCAACGCCTTGCAGGTGTACCTTGATCAGTCGCCTGCCGGTGTCATCTCGCGGATTGGCGTGCGCCCCTTCGACAAATGCCTGCAGCGCCTGGGCCGATTGCAGGTGCTGACGCAGCCAGCGCGCCATGCTCAGTTCGGAATCGAACCCACGCACAGCCTCATCCGACCACGGCATATACAATACGACGCGACCATCTGCAGCCGTCAGCCGGTACAAGCTGCCACGGTCGGCTTCGCCAAAGACATAGCGGCTGACGGTCAACGGCGAGCGGGTCGCGTCCTGCTGCAACAACGCCAGGGTCGGCAGTACCCCCGTCGTCAGGCCATCCGCCGCCACCGCTCGCAGGCGCAGCCAGTCGAGCTGGCTGATCAGACCGCTGTCCAGGGCCTTGGCGGCTTGCCCAAGCAGGCTGACCTTGGCGACAACCCGGAAATGCAGACCATACTCCGACCAGAAACGCTCGATCGCAGCCCGGTAGACCTCAGCGAAATCCAGCGCCCACAGGTCCTTTTGAACCTCGCGGCCCAACAAGCGCACTTCATTGCGCTCATCGAACTGGCCAACCCGAGCGCCCTGCCGGTAGAAGCCTCCGATCTGATCCAGTTGGTCAGGTGCATCCTGAAACTGCACATCGAAGCGCTGGATCACCAACTCGACCAGCCGCATCGACTTGGCCGGTGCCCCGGAATGCTTCCAGCCATTGAAGGTAAGCGTGCTGCTGCTCCCCCTGTCGAATTGATGCCACCAGACAAAGCGCGGGTCCATCGCCTTGCCGGTGTGCTTGACCAGAAGGCGAGCCGCCTCCCGGTACGCCAATAGGTAGGGGTCGGGGTACTCGCGGATGATCTCCTCCACCAGGGCCGCCAGCGGCCGCCCGGCGTCCAGTGCGGCGAGGCTGCGCTCGACCCGTTCCTTGATGGTGCTCATGAACCGCTCCAGGGATGTCGTTATGGGACAGACATCCTGATCGGCAAAGCGCAGGGAGTAGCGGTAGAAGAATAGTGCGGGGCGGTCCCGATCAAGGGCACGCCCACCTGGTCAAGGGTTCTGCGCCAAGTGGCCAGGCGGCAGCACGCGCTTGGCCTGCAGGTAGGCGCGGGACCAGTAATTGCTGGACAGGTAGTCCAGGCGCACGGTGCCGCCGGTGGACGGCGCATGCACGAAGCGGCCCTCGCCCACGTAGATTCCGGCATGGCTGACCTGCGAACCACCACCGGTGGCGAAGAACACCAGGTCGCCTGACTGCAGGGCGTTGATATCCACGTTCGGCGCACGCATCACGATCATGTCGCGGGTGGTGCGCGGTAGGCTGATGCCGGCGGCATCACGGTAGACGTAGCCGATCAGGCCGCTGCAATCGAAGCCGGAGTCCGGCGTGTTGCCACCCCAACGGTAGGGCGTGCCCACCAAGCCGATGGCGCGGAACAGCACATCGTCCGCGGCTGGCGAGGAGGCCGGCTGCTGACTGAACGATACCTGGGGCTTGGACGTCGGCGCAGGCGCCGGGGCGCGGCTCGAACAGGCGGCGAGCAGTGCCGCGAGGGAAAGGAGTGCGAAGCGCGCCAACATCGCCATGATGGTAACGTCCTGTCGAAGACCGTCCGGCCGCAGCCGAAGCCAAAAGAGTTGAGAAATTAGATTAGACGCTTTCTGTAAATGCGCACGGCGGCGAGCTTTTTCAGCTACGCCGCCGTGCGAGAGTACAGCATTTTGATATCAAATCAATTGCGCGAGATCGTGGTCGGCGCCATGGCGAGCGCGCGTTTGGCCTCGATGAAGGTTTTGCTCCAGTAGCGATCGCCCAGGCTGTCGATACGCACGCCACCGCTGCGGCGGCTGCTGGAGTGGATGAACTGGTTGTCACCCAGGTAGATGCCGGCGTGGCTCACGCGGCCACGGCCGTTGGTGCTGAAGAACAGCAGGTCGCCAGGCTTGAGCTTGTTGCGTGCAACCTTGGGGGCGTCGACGTTGATCATCTCGCGGGTCGAGCGCGGCAGGTTCATGCCCGCTTCCTCGCGGAAGAGATAGCCGATGAAACCGCTGCAATCGAAGCCCGACTGCTCCGAGGTGCCGCCAAAGCGGTAGCGGGTGCCGATCAACGACATGCCGCGCTCGAGAATGCTGTCGGCCAGCACAGGCAGCTGGTAGGGCTTGCCATTGCTGGAGAATGCGTCCATGTCTTCTTCGGTGGCCAGTTCTTCCTCACCGAATACGGAAGAAGCGGAGGCCTTCGAATTGATCGACTGGGCGGCGATGTGGTGTTGATCCTGCTGCTGCGAGACCGGGCCTTGGGAGGCGCAACCGAACAACAGGGTCACAAGTGCAAGTGGCACGAGGGGTGCGAAGCGCTTCAGCATGGGCACGACCGTGTCTGTAATCCTTTAGAAGGGGGAAACTATGCCTTCTATCGGGACCATTTGCAAATTTTATCGAAAAACATGTGACTTTTCTGTTTCGAGGCTGCAAGCCCCGGCTTGAAGGGCTTACCAGCCCAGGGTTTCCTTGAGGAACGGGATGGTCAGCTTGCGCTGGGCCTGCAGCGAAGCCTGGTCGAGGCGCTCGAGCAAGTCGAACAGGGCGCTCATGCTGCGCGTGCCGCGGGTCAGGATGAAGTGGCCGACCTCATCGGTCAGGTGCAGGCCGCGGCGCGAAGCGCGCAACTGCAAGGCGCGCAGCTTGTCTTCGTCTGACATGCCGCGCATCTGGAAAATCAACGCGAGGGTAAGCCGGGACTTGAGGTCCGCCAGCTTGATCGGCAGTTCGCGGGGCGAGCTGGACGCGGCCAGCAGCAGGCGTCGACCGCTGTCACGCAGGCGGTTGAACAGGTGGAACATGGCCTCTTCCCAGTCCGCCTTGCCTGCGATCACATGCAGGTCGTCAATGCACACCAGTTCGTACTGCTCGAGATGGTCGAGCAACTCGACGCCACGGTCGAGCAATTGCGCGAGCGGCAGATAGACAGCGGGCTCGCCCAACTGCTGGAAACGGTGGGTGGCGGCCTGCAGCAGGTGGGTGCGACCAACGCCCTGCTTGCCCCATAGATAGATGAGGCTCTCGGTCCAGCCGGCGTCGGCTTCGCACAACCGCTCGACGTAGCCCAATGCCGCGGCATTGGCGCCCGGGTAGTAGTTGATGAAGGTGGCGTCATCGCGCAGACGCACACCCAGGGGCAACTGGATCGGTTTCATGCTCGCGGGCGGTCGCGGGGACCGCAGGGGGCCTTTGGTGAACAGTGTGCAAAGTCTATACCCGCAACGCGGGCGGCACAATCGGAGAGGGGAATAGCATATGTAAAATCAATAAGTTGCATGGCTTTTCACCATATCGAGGCTGCCCAGCAGCCCATCGCCGGCAAGCCGGCCCCTACAGGAGATCCAGGCAGGGGCCGGCTTGCCGGCGAACAATCGCTATAGGTCCGGGTCAATCTCCCCGGCATACATGTCCGACTCTTTGTACAGGTCGTGCACATGCCGCAGCAGCACCATGATCACCGCCGCCACCGGCAAGGCCAGCAACACGCCAGTGAAGCCGAACAGCTCGCCACCGGCCAGGATGGCGAAGATCACCGCCACCGGGTGCAGGCCGATGCGGTCCCCCACCAGCAGCGGCGTCAGCACCATCCCCTCGAGCGCCTGCCCGACCATGAACACCGCGACGATACCCAGCATCGGGTACAGCTCGCCACCGAACTGGAACAATCCGGCCACCAGCGCCGCGCCGATGCCGATGATGAAACCCATGTAAGGCACGATCGCCGCCAGCCCTGCCAGCATGCCGATCAGCAGGCCAAGTTCCAGGCCCACCAGCATCAGGCCGGTGGAATAGATGACGCCCAGGGCGAGCATCACCAGCAGTTGGCCACGCACGAACGCCCCGAGCACCTCATGGCACTCCCCTGCCAGCCCCACCACCTGCGACTCGCGCTGGCGCGGCAACAGGCTGCGCAGCTTGGCCATCATCAGGTCCCAGTCACGCAACAGGTAGAAGCCCACCACCGGGATCAGCACCAGGTTGGCCAGCCAACCGATCAGCGCCAGGCTGGAGGCGGTGGCCTGGGACAGCAGCACACCGACGATATCGGTGGTCTGGCCCATGTGTTCGCCGATGGCGGCCTTGATCTTGTCGAATTTCCAGAAGCCGTCGGCCAGGCCCAGCCGGCTCTGCACCCAGGGCAAGGCCACGTGCTGCAGCCAGTCGAGCATCTGTGGCGCCAGTTCGTACAGGCGCAGCAGCTGCTTGGCCAGCATGGGGATCAGCACCAGCAGCAGGGCCAGGAAGATCAGGGTGAACAGGCTGAACACCACCACCACGCCCCAGGTTCGCGACAGCCCTGCCCGCTCCAGGCGGTCGACCAGTGGATCTGCCAGGTAGGCGAGAAGAATGCCCACCAGGAACGGTGAAAGAATGTTGTGCAGCAAATACAGCAACACGGCGACCAGCAGGGCAGCGCCCAGCCAGATCCAGCGACGCAGTTCGATCATGCAGGTTACTCCTTACCAGCGAAAACGCAGGCCGTCGAACGGCCTGGGTGGCGTGGGCAACGCCACGCCAGGCTCAGCCTGAGACGCCGCCGGCGGCGTTGCAGGCACCTGATCGGCAGGCAGTTCCTGCAACCTGGCCAGGCTCAACTGAGCGCGCAATTGATCACGATTGCCGGTGACGGCGTAGGTCAAGGTCGCGCCCTCGATCATCTGCAGCCGCGGACCATAGGGCTCGAGCACACGGGCAAGCTCGGCGTAGCGTTGCAGGTTCATGCCTTGCACCTGGATCTGCAGGTCACTGCTGGCACCCGGGCGGGTGACGTAACGCGGCGCCAGTCGATTGCTCACCGCCAGCATCAATGCGTCCGCCAGGGCTGCCTGGTCGGCGCCTTCAGCGCTGCCCTGCTCGCGCTGGTCGCCCAGCCACAGTTGCCATTTACCCTGCCACTTGCCTTCGGCCTCGTGGGCATGCACCGCCAGCAGGGCATTGGCGCCATAGCGCTCGGATGCTTCGCGCAAGGGCGCCGGGTCGCTGCCCTCAAGCTGCTTGGCGTTGGCAACCAACTGCTCCTGCAGATCGGCCAACGGCAGGCGCAGTGGCAGGCCACGGTGCTGCGCGGCGCGGCGCAGGGGCTCGGCGCTGCTCTGGCCATCACCGATAAGGTTGCTGCCCTCGACGTTGTCGTTCAGCCACCAGACCAGAATCGATGGCCGGTTGTTGCCCCACAAGGCCAGGCCCGCCTGGCGCAAGGCGCGCTCGGTACTGCCCGGATCGAACTCGACCAGCACCGACTCGGGCGGCCCGGCCTCGGTGCCGACCTGGTTGATGATCTGCTGCGGATCCTTGCGCAAGGCAGCCAGTGCAGGATTCTGCGGTGCCTTGGGGTCGCCGGTCAGGCGCAGCACCAGCGTGTCCAGGGCTTTGCTGGTGGCCTGGGCGCGCGCCTCGCCGCCCTGCCCTTCGAGCGGTTCACGCACCTGGTAAAGGCCGGAAACGGTATCGGCTTGCGCCGCGGCAGCGACGAAAGCCAGGCAACCCGCAGCGAAGTAGTTGAGAAGACGCATTGAGGATTCCTGTCCAGATAACCATGGGGCGACACGCGCCAGTCGCACGACTGTGACCGCGTCGGGCCGGAAAATGCTTCACGAACCCGGCCATTGGCGCCCGTCGCCATGGGTATACCTTATACAGGCATAGGCGCGGCAACCAGTCGCACACTTTGAAACACTGATTCCGCCGACATTTTCCGGCCAGTCCGTCGGCCTGAGGATGGCCGCTGAGGGGCAACCCTGATAAAATCGCGCGCCTTCGCAGACCAGTGACGAACAGGCAGCCGCCGCACCTTGCAGCCGGCCTTGGCCGTCCCGGTCGTTTTCCACGAATCCCTCCCTCTTAAAGGCCTGGATCAATGAGCAAGCAACCCTCCCTGAGCTACAAGGACGCCGGTGTAGACATCGACGCCGGCGAAGCACTGGTCGAACGCATCAAGGGCGTCGCCAAGCGCACCGCACGCCCTGAAGTCATGGGTGGCCTGGGCGGCTTCGGCGCCCTCTGCGAGATCCCGGCCGGCTACAAACAGCCGGTGCTGGTCTCCGGCACCGACGGCGTCGGCACCAAACTGCGCCTGGCATTAAACCTGAACAAGCACGACAGCATCGGCCAGGACCTGGTCGCCATGTGCGTCAACGACCTGGTGGTGTGCGGCGCAGAGCCGCTGTTCTTCCTCGACTACTACGCCACCGGCAAGCTCAACGTCGACGTGGCCGCCACCGTGGTCACCGGTATCGGCGCCGGTTGCGAACTGGCCGGCTGCTCGCTGGTCGGTGGTGAAACCGCTGAAATGCCAGGCATGTACGAAGGCGAGGATTACGACCTGGCCGGCTTCTGCGTCGGCGTGGTGGAAAAGGCCGACATCATCGACGGCTCGAAAGTGGTCACCGGCGACGCCCTGATCGCCCTGCCATCCTCCGGCCCGCACTCCAACGGCTACTCGTTGATCCGCAAGATCCTCGAAGTCTCCGGCACCGACATCGACAACACCCAGCTCAATGGCAAGCCGCTGGCCGACCTGCTGATGGCCCCGACCCGCATCTACGTCAAGCCGCTGCTGCAACTGATCAAGCAGACCGGCGCGGTGAAGGCCATGGCCCACATCACCGGTGGCGGCCTGCTGGACAACATCCCGCGCGTGCTCCCGAAAAACGCCCAGGCCGTGGTCGACGTGGCCAGCTGGCAGCGCCCGGTGGTGTTCGACTTCCTGCAGGAAAAAGGCAACGTCGACGAGCATGAAATGCACCGCGTGCTGAACTGCGGCGTGGGCATGGTCATCTGCGTGGCCCAGGACCAGGTCGAAAACGCCCTGAACGTGCTGCGCGCCGAAGGCGAGCAGCCTTGGGTGATCGGCCGTATCGACGTGGCCGCCGAAGGCGCCGCCCAGGTCGAGCTGCACAACCTCAAGGCACACTGATGCCGGGCAAGACCTGTAACGTGGTGGTGTTGCTGTCGGGTTCCGGCAGCAACCTGCAGGCGCTGATCGACAGTACCAGCGCCAGTGACAGCCCGGCGTGCATCCGCGCGGTGATCTCCAACCGCGCCGATGCCTACGGCCTCGAGCGCTCGAAGGCTGCCGGCATCGACACGGCCGTGCTCGAACACACCGGCTTCGACGGCCGCGAGGCCTTCGACACGGCGCTGATGGCGCTGATCGACGGCTTCGCCCCCGACCTGGTGGTGCTGGCCGGCTTCATGCGCATTCTCAGCGGCGGTTTCGTGCGTCACTATCACGGCCGCCTGCTCAACATACATCCGTCATTGCTGCCGTTGTACAAAGGCCTGCACACCCACCAGCGCGCGCTGGAGGCTGGCGACCGGGAACACGGCTGCAGCGTGCACTTCGTCACCGAGGAACTCGATGGCGGGCCTCTGGTCGTACAGGCTGTGGTTCCGGTGGTTGCGGGCGACACGCCGCAGACGCTGGCCCAGCGGGTACATGTGCAGGAACACCTGATCTACCCGCTGGCGGTGCGCTGGTTCGCCGAAGGACGCTTGCGTCTGGGCGAACAGGGTGCATTACTGGATGGCCAGCCGCTGGCGGCCAGCGGTCACTTGATTCGAAATTAGGAGAACTTATGCGTCGCGCCCTGCTCTTGGCTCTCGCCGTGCTTGCCCTGCCGCTCCAGGCAGCTGACCTGAAGCCGTTCGCGGCCAGCTACACCGCCGACTGGAAGCAACTGCCCATGAGCGGTACCGCCGAACGCAGCCTGGTCAAGAACGCCAACGGTACATGGGACCTGAACTTCAAGGCCTCCATGATGATTGCCAGCCTGACCGAGCAAAGCACGCTGAAGCTCGACAACGACACCCTGCTGCCGCAGAAGTATCACTTCGAGCGCGGTGGCCTGGGCAAGGCGAAGAAAGTCGACCTGAGCTTTGACTGGACCGGCAAGAAAGTCACCGGCAGCGACCGCGGCGATGCCATCAGCCTGCCGCTCAACCGTGGCGTGCTGGACAAGTCGTCGTATCAACTGGCCCTGCAGCACGATGTAGCAGCGGGCAAGAAGAGCATGACCTATCAGGTGGTCGACGGTGACGAGATCGACACCTATGACTTCCGCGTCCTGGGCAGCGAAAAAGTCGCCACCAAGGCTGGCCAGGTCGAGGCGATCAAGGTCGAGCGCGTGCGCGACCCGAGCCAGAGCAAGCGCATCACCGAGCTGTGGTTCGCCAAGGACTGGGACTACCTGCTGGTGCAACTGCGCCAGGTCGAGACCGATGGCAAGGAGTACGTGATCGTGCTGCAGGATGGCACGGTCGATGGCAAGGCGGTCAAGGGCAACTGATACCGCCGCCGGCAATACCCGAAGCCCCGCCTTGTGCGGGGTTTCTTTTTTCAGGCCAACGCCACCGCCTGTAGGAGCGGCTTCAGCCGCGATCACCCGCAAAGCGGGTGCCACCCACCGCAGCGCCTGCATCGCGGCTGAAGCCGCTCCTACATGAAACTTGTTTCATCGCCGTTTTATTTACTTAGCCTGCTAACAAATTCTATAAAGAAGGCCTGCGACAGAGTGCCGCAGCCAACCAAGCAGTGGAGTTTGACGATGACAGTCCAAGTAACCGAACGCGACGAATCGAAAATGTCCCACGAAGGCCAGGCCGCTGGCCTGCGGATCTGGGACGTGCATCAGCAAGGCCAACTGGTCGGGATGTTCCACAACGAACAACAGGCTCACCAGTACCGTATGGAGCTCGAGCACCTCGAGAACCAACGCCCTTCGCCATGATCCCGTCTTGAAATGAAAAACCCCGCCAAGGCGGGGTTTTTCGTGCTTACCACATCAGATCGTCAGGGATCTTGTAGGCGGCGTACGGATCATCTTCGTCCGCTTCCTCAACGTGGGTGTTGAGCAGCAGGATGCGGTTAGGGTCGCGCTCCTGGATCTTCACCGCCGCCTCGCGCGGAATCACCTCGTAGCCGCCGCCATGGGCGACGATCGCCAGCGCGCCATTGCTCAGCTTGCTGCGCATCAGGGCGTTGACGGCGATGCGCTTGACCTTCTTGTCATCGACGAAGTTGTAGTAGTCCTCGGTGGTCAGCTTGGGCAGGCGGGTCGCTTCGATCAATTGCTTGATCTGCGCGGCACGGGCCTTCTGCTCGGCCTTTTCCTGGACCTGGCGGTTCAATTCCTGATCCTTTTTAGCTTTCTCGGCCATGGCTTCCTTGGCCAAGCGCTGCTGGCTGTCGTCCACCTCGACCTGGCCTTTGTGCTCCAGGCGTTTCTGTTTCTTCTCAGCCTTGTTGGTCTGAGAAACCTGTTTCTGGTTGACCAGACCGGCTTTGAGCAATTGGTCGCGAAGGGAAAGGCTCATCGGTGTTCACTCACTTATGCATCAGCTCAGCCGCAGCTGGGCAGGTTCTTTTCCTGACGCTTGGCCTCGCCCCAGAGGGCGTCCAGCTCGTCGAGGGTACGATCTTGGATGGACAGGCCCTGCTCGCGCAATGCCTGTTCGATAAAACGCAAACGCCGCTCGAACTTGCGATTGGCTCGACGCAGGGCGTTTTCCGGGTCGTGCTTGAGGTGCCGGGCGAGGTTGACGGTGGCGAACAGCAGGTCGCCCAGCTCGTCCTCCAGCGCGTCGCTGTCGCCATCGGCCATGGCTTGCAAGACTTCATCAAGTTCTTCACGCACCTTGTCCAGCACCGGCAGCGCCTCGGGCCAGTCGAAACCGACCGTGGCCGCGCGCTTCTGCAACTTGGCGGCGCGAGACAGGGCCGGCAGCGCGGCGGGAACATCATCGAGCAGCGACAACTGCTCGGGTTCGCTCTTCTCGGCGCGCTCCTCGGCCTTGATTTCTTCCCAGCGCGACTTGACCTGGGCCTCGCTCAGCGCGGGGGTGTCCAGGGGCGCGTAGAGATCGCCCGTGGGGAAGACATGGGGGTGGCGGCGGATCAGCTTGCGGGTGATCGCATCGACCACGCCGGTGAACTCGAAACGCCCCTCTTCCCGGGCCAGCTGGCTGTAGTAGACCACCTGAAACAGCAAGTCGCCCAGCTCACCCTGCAAATGCTCGAAATCGCCGCGTTCGATGGTGTCGGCAACTTCGTAGGCTTCTTCGATAGTGTGCTGGACGATGCTGGCGTAGTCCTGCTTCAAGTCCCATGGGCAGCCGTGCTGCGGGTCGCGCAGGCGGGCCATGAGGTGCAGCAGGTCTTCAAGGGTGTAGGTCATTGTTGGGCAGGTCCTTCGGCAGAGGCCTCTTCGCGGGTAAACCCGCTCCTACAAATACCGCGCAATCCTGTAGGAGCGGGTTTACCCGCGAAGAGGCCACCTCGGTATCAAGGGGTGCGGTTACGCCGTGTCTCGATGATGTTCGGCAACTGCGAGATCCGCCCCAGCAAACGCCCAAGGGCATCCAGACCGGGGATCTCGATGGTCAGGGACATCAGCGCAGTGTTGTCTTCCTTGTTCGAGCGGGTGTTGACCGCCAGCACGTTGATCTTCTCGTTGAGCAGCACCTGCGACACGTCGCGCAGCAGCCCCGGGCGATCGTAGGCACGGATGACGATATCCACCGGATACGTTTGCACCGGGATCGGTCCCCAGCTGACCTGGATCATCCGCTCCGGCTCCTTGCCCGCCAGTTGCAGCACCGAGGCGCAGTCCTGGCGGTGAATGCTCACGCCACGGCCTTGGGTGATATAACCGACGATGGCGTCGCCCGGCAGCGGCTGGCAGCAGCCGGCCATCTGCGTGAGAAGATTGCCGACACCCTGGATCTGGATATCACTGCGCTTGCCGGCGCGGATGCCCCGGGCCTGGCGCGGAATCAGCTCGACCGGCTCGATGCGCTCGGGCTCGAGCAACTGCTGGGCGGCATTGACCATGTGCGCCAGACGCAGGTCGCCCGCGCCCAGGGCGGCGAACATGTCCTCGGCGGTCTTGACGTTGGCCTTCTCCGCCAGGCGCTCGAAGTCCACCTGGGGCAGGCCCAGGCGGCTCAGCTCGCGCTCGATCAGGGTCTTGCCGGCGGCGACGTTCTGGTCGCGGGCCTGCAACTTGAACCAGTGAACGATCTTGGCTCGCGCCCGCGAGGTGGTGACATAACCGAGGTTGGAGTTCAGCCAGTCGCGGCTCGGGCTGCCGTGCTTGCTGGTGATGATCTCCACCTGCTCGCCAGTTTGCAGGCTGTAGTTGAGCGGCACGATGCGCCCGTTGATCTTGGCGCCACGGCAGTTGTGGCCGATCTCGGTGTGCACGCGGTAGGCGAAGTCCAGCGGCGTGGCGCCTTTGGGCAGGTCGATGGCATGGCCGTCCGGGGTGAACACATAGACCCGGTCCGGTTCGATATCGACCCGCAATTGTTCAGCCAAGCCGCCAATATCGCCCAACTCTTCATGCCACTCGAGCACCTGGCGCAACCAGGAGATTTTCTCCTCGTAGTGGTTGGAGCTGGGCTTGACGTCGGTGCCCTTGTAACGCCAGTGGGCGCAGACGCCCAGCTCGGCTTCCTCGTGCATCGAGTGGGTGCGAATCTGCACCTCCAGCACCTTGCCCTCGGGGCCGATCACTGCGGTGTGCAGCGAGCGGTAGCCGTTCTCCTTGGGGTTGGCGATGTAGTCGTCGAATTCCTTGGGGATGTGCCGCCAGAGGGTGTGCACGATGCCCAGCGCGGTGTAACAGTCGCGCACCTCCGGTACCAGCACGCGCACCGCGCGCACGTCGTAGATCTGGCTGAATTCCAGGCCCTTGCGCTGCATCTTGCGCCAGATCGAATAGATGTGTTTCGCCCGGCCGCTGATGTCGGCATTGACGCCGGTGGCCAGCAGCTCGTTCTGCAATTGGTTCATCACATCGCTGATGAAGCGCTCGCGGTCCAGCCGCCGTTCGTGCAGCAGCTTGGCGATCTGCTTGTACTGGTCGGGCTCGAGGTAGCGGAACGACAGGTCCTCGAGTTCCCACTTGATATGGCCGATACCCAATCGGTGTGCCAGCGGCGCATAGATATCGAAGACTTCGCGAGCCACGCGCAGGCGCTTCTCGTCATCGGCGGCCTTCACCGCACGAATGGCGCAGGTGCGTTCGGCGAGCTTGATCAGCGCAACGCGCACGTCGTCCACCATCGCCACCAGCATCTTGCGCAGGTTCTCGACCTGCGCCTGGGAGCCCAGCACCAGTGACTGGCGCGGGCTGAGGCTGGCACTGATGGCGGCCATGCGCAGCACGCCGTCGATCAGCTTGGAGACAACTGGCCCGAAACGCTGGCCGACTTCGGCGAGGGTCACCTTGCCTTCGCGCACCGAGCGGTAGATGACCGCGGCCACCAGCGAGTCCTGGTCGAGCTTGAGGTCCGCGAGGATCTCGGCGATCTCCAGGCCCGCCTGGAAACTGGACGTCCCGTCCGCCCAGGAATGCTTGGCCGGGTTGCCCTTTTTCTCGACCTCATGGGCGAATTCGCAGGCGCCCTTCAGTGCCGCGCGATCGAGCTGCGAATCGACGCTCACCACATGATCGAGCCATGCTTCGAGATTGATACTGCCGTCGTTGTTGACCGGCTGGTGCACTCTCACCTGTACCATCTTTGCTTTACCTTCCCATACAGCGCACCACGCAGGTGCGCTGGCTTTCACCTGTGCCGCCTCCACTCCCTGGACGCGGCACCAAGAGGGCCAGCCTGGCTAGCCCGCCTCGAATAACGCCATGGCCTCGACATGCGCCGTCTGAGGAAACATGTCGAGAATCCCGGCCCTTTTTAACCGGTACCCCTGCCCGACCAGCACCTGCGTGTCTCGCGCCAGCGTGGCCGGGTTGCACGATACATAGACCAGCCGCTTCGCGCCGAGCCGGGCGATGCCTTGCACCACCTCGTAGGCCCCGTCGCGCGGTGGATCCAAGAGTACCGCAGAAAAGCCTTCGGCGACCCATCCGGCACCCGCCAAAGGCTGCGATAAATCGGCCTGAAAAAAACGTGCGTTATGCACATTGTTGCCGTGGGCATTGGCTTCGGCACGCTCGACCATCGCCTGCACGCCTTCCACCGCCACCACTTCGCGTGCCTGCCGGGCCAGCGGCAGGGCGAAGTTGCCCAGACCGCAGAACAGGTCCAGAACCCGCTCGTGGGCCTGTGGCGCCAGCCAGGCCAGGGCTTGCTGGATCATCAAGGTGTTGACCTGGGCATTGACCTGGACGAAGTCGCCCGGCCGCCAGGCCAGCTCCATCCCCCAGGGCTCCAGGGCAAAACCCAGTGTCTGCGCGGCATCCACCGGCGCCGGCTCGCCTTCACCCTGCAACCACAACTGGGCACCAGCTTCCCGACAGAATGCCTCGAGGCGAGCCAGGTCTTCAGCAGGTAATGCTGCCACGTGCCGGACCAGTACCGCTTCAGCAGTGCCGCTGAACAACTCCACATGCCCCAGTGCCTGCGGCTTGCTCAAGCTGCGCAGCACGGTCGGCAGGTGGCGCATGATTGCCTGCAAGGGTTGTACCAGTACCGGGCAGTCGTCTATGGCGACGATGTCCTGGCTGGCTTCGGCACGAAAACCCACGTCAAGCCGACGTTGTTTCACATCCCAGCGCACCGCCACCCGCGCCCGCCGCCGGTAACCGAACTCCGGCCCACACAGCGGCGCGGCCCATTCGTCCGGCTGCACGCCGGCAACGCGCTGCAGCTGTTCGGCGAGCAGACGCTGCTTGAGCGCCAGTTGGCCGTCATGGGGCAGGTGCTGGAGGTTGCAGCCACCGCAGCGCGCGTAGTGCCGGCACGGCGCTTCGCGCCGCTCGGGGCTGGCCTGGAACACCCGCTCCAGGCGCGCTTCGACCACCTTGCCACGGGCACCCAGCACCCGCGCCTCGACCTCTTCGCCGCCCAGCGCGCCGCTGACGAACCAGGTGCGCCCCTCGATGAAGGCGATGCCGCGACCATCACCGGCCACGCGCTCGATCAGCAGGCGCTGCTTCTTGCCTACCGGAATTTGTGTGGCGCGGTTACCACCGGCCGGCTGGAAACGCAGGCCGCCGTTGCTTTTCTTTCTGGACATCAGGTCGGGTCGAACAGGCCGGTGGACAGGTAGCGATCGCCGCGGTCGCAGATGATGGCGACCATCACCGCGTTCTCGACTTCACGGGACAGGCGCAGCATCGCCGCCACCGCACCGCCGGACGACACGCCGCAGAAGATGCCCTCTTCACGGGCCAGGCGGCGAGTGGTTTCCTCGGCTTCCTGCTGGGACATGTCCATCACGCGGTCGACACGCGCCGCGTCGAAGATCTTCGGCAGGTATTCATGGGGCCAGCGGCGGATACCCGGGATCGCCGAGCCTTCCATGGGTTGCAGGCCGACGATCTGCACCGCCGGATTCTGCTCTTTCAAGTACTGCGAGCACCCCATGATGGTACCGGTGGTGCCCATGGAGCTGACGAAGTGGGTGATGGTGCCCTGGGTCTGCTGCCAGATTTCCGGGCCGGTGCTGTTGTAGTGGGCGATCGGGTTGTCGCCGTTGGCGAACTGATCGAGCACCAGGCCGCGGCCTTCGGCCTGCATTTTTTCAGCCAGGTCGCGTGCGCCCTCCATGCCCTCTTCCTTCGTGACCAGGATCAGCTCGGCACCGTAGGCGGTCATGGCCGCCTTGCGTTCGGCGGTGGAGTTGTCGGGCATGATCAGGATCATCTGGTAGCCCTTGATCGCCGCCGCCATCGCCAGGGCAATGCCAGTGTTGCCGGAGGTGGCTTCGATCAGTGTGTCGCCAGGCTTGATCTGCCCGCGCAGTTCGGCGCGGGTGATCATCGACAGCGCCGGGCGGTCCTTGACGGAGCCGGCCGGGTTGTTGCCTTCGAGCTTGAGCAGCAAGGTGTTGCTGGTGGCCCCGGCCATGCGCTGCAGGCGAACCAGAGGCGTGTGGCCGACGCAGTCGGCGATGGTTGGGTACTGCAGGGTCATGGGCGTTTTCGCAATCCGGACGGCAGGGGTGACTATCATACCGGCAAACCCTGCGTGGCCATATCACGCAATTGTTGGAGGATATAGCGAGAGGCTATAAGCAATATCGCCGAGGCACCTGTAGGAGCGGCTTCAGCCGCGATCACCCGCAAAGCGGGTGCCTGGCACCGCGTTGCCTGCATCGCGGCTGAAGCCGCTCCTACAGTCTGCGCGTTACATCACGGCCGCCAGGCGCATGCACACCCGCAACCCGCGCTCGCCATTGACCGCCCACACCCTGCCGCCCTGGCGCTGGATGGCGCTGCGGGCGATGCTCAACCCCAGGCCGAAGCCACCATCGCCGGGCCTGGAACCCTCCAGCCGTGAAAACGGCGCGAAGATGCGTTCCAGATCGTCTTCGGCCACGCCACCACCTTCATCTTCCAGGTCGAGCCGCCAGTAGCTGCCTTCACGCCGCCCACTCAAGCGCACCTCGCCACCGGCTGGCGAATGACGGATGGCATTGCGCAACATGTTCTCCAACGCCTGGGCCAGGTGATTGAGGTTGCCCTGCACCCAGCAATCGTCCGGCAACTCACAGCGCAACCGCTCCCGCGCCCAGCCGCTTTCGTAACAGGCGTTCTCGCTGAGCATCTCCCACAACGCCTGGAGCTGGATCGGCTCCAGGTTCATCGGCGCCCGCTCGGCATCCTGCCAGGCCAGTTGCAGGGTGTCCTCGACCAGTTGCTGCATGCCATCCACCTCGCGGTGCAAGCGCTCGCGCAGGCGTTGCAGGTCGGTCTCGCCGTCACAGGCCACGCGCAGCCGGCTGAGCGGAGTGCGCATTTCGTGGGAGATGTCGCGCAGCAGTTGCTGTTGCAGCGCCACGGTCCCCTGCAGGCGTTCAGCCATCTGGTCGAAGGCCCGCGCCAGCTCGCCAAGCTCGTCCTGGCGCTGGGTGGTACGGGGGTCGAGGCGTGCCGAAAGCTGGTCGGCGCGCCAGGCGTTGGCCTGCTCGCGCAGTTGGTTGAGCGGCACGATCAGCATGCGGTAGAGGCCCACACACAGCAGCAAGGTGAACAGCCCGGGAATGATGCCATTGGTGATTACCCGCCAGAACAGACGGTACTGCCCCGGGCTGAAGCGCTCGGGCAGCTCGATCACCAGCATCCCTTGCTCCGGCGCCTGGGGGAACGGCAAGCGCAGCCAAGGCTGGCCGATGGTGCGTCGGCTCATGGGCCAGTCGACCCCTCGCAGGCGGGTCAGGTGCTGCACTTCGCCGCCCATCAGTGCCGCACTGCCCAACGGCTGGAGATCGCCGTCGAGCACGCCCAGCCAGGTGGTCTCGCGCTGACGCATGCCCGCCAGCCAGCGGTCCACGCCCTCGCGACCACCTGTGCGCCAGGCCTGCTCGGCCTCGGCGGCATAGCCACGCAACACGTGCCGGGCGGGTTCGGAGAGAAAGGCGTTCTGGGTTTCCATGTGCCGCCCCCAGGTGTAGCTCAGGCCGATCATCAACAGGCAGAAACCCACCAGCAGGATGGCCAGCTTCCAGAACAGCGAATGGCGGTCGAGCACGCGTCAGTCCACCTCGCCCGCGCCGAACACATAGCCTTTGCCCCACACCGTGCGGATCTGCCGCTCATGGTAGCCGATGGCCTTGAGCTTGCGACGGATCTGGCTGACATGCATGTCCAGGCTGCGGTCATGGCGCGAGTAGCCGCGCTGCAGTACCTGTTGATAGAGGAAGGGCTTGCTCAGCACTTCGTCCTGGCTGCGGTGGAACAGCTCGAGCAGGCGGAACTCACTGGGCGTCAACCCCGCCGTGGCGCCGGCCAGGCTGACGTCGGTGAGCTGCTCATCGAAATGCAGCGTGTCGCTGTTGCACTCGCGCGGCGCGTGATGACGGCGCTCGATGGCCACCCGCCGCAGGATCGCCTCGATACGCACACGTAGCTCGGTAAAGCTGAAAGGCTTGGGCAGGTAATCATCGGCGCCACGCTGGAAACCGGAGATCCGGTCCGCCTCCGCGCCCAGCGCCGACATCAGGATGACCGGCGTGGCACTGTACCGACGCAGGCGGGCCAGCGCATCGAGACCGTTGAGCCCCGGCAGCAGAATATCCATCAGCACCAGGTCGAACACTTGTCGCCCTGCTGCCTCCAGCCCTTCGAGACCATTACGGCACCAGGTCACCTGGAAACCGCCCCGTTGCAGCTCCTCGTGCAGGTAGGCACCGAGCACAGGGTCGTCTTCTATGGCGAGGATACTGGCGGCATGAATAGCTACGGGATTCATTGGCAACTGTCATTTATTCTCAGTTGCGCGATTATTGAGCATGCCACCCGGCCAAGGCAACCGGGCCACGACCAGTGCATTCAACTTCTCCTTCAGGCGCATGCTTGCTGACGATGCAAGGCATCCTCCTTGAATATGCAGGGCATTGGTTCGCCAGCAAGCTGGCGCCTACGGAAACGGCGAGTGCCGCCGAAAACAAAAACAGATACAAATAAGTGCATTGCCATCAAGCGCGGAGTAACGTTCCCCGCTGAAGCGCAACAGCGCATTAAGCACATGACAGGAGATAGGTGTGCTCGACCGTTTGGGAATCCGCAGCCGCGTGCTGTTGCTCGCCCTGCTGCCCGCCAGCTTGATGGCCTTGGTGCTCGGCAGCTATTTCACCTGGCTGCAGCAGAACGAACTGCGCACGCAACTGCTGCAACGCGGCAAGATGATCGCCGAACAGCTGGCGCCACTGGCCGCCCCGGCCCTGGCCCGCCAGGCGCCCGCGCAACTGGAGCGCATCGCCGCCCAGGCGCTGGAGCAGACCGATGTGCGCGCCGTGGCCTTCCTCGCCGCCGACCGCGCACGCCTGGCCCACGCCGGCCCGAGCATGCTCAACCAGCCGCCCAGCGGCGGCACCGGCACGCAACTGCTGCAACGCACTGGCAACGATGCCACCCGCTACCTGATGCCAGTATTCGGCCACCACCGCGACCTGGCCACCGACGCCGTCCCGGCAGAAGCCGAACGCCTGCTGGGCTGGGTCGAGATCGAACTGTCCCACGACGGCACCTTGCTGCGCGGCTACCGCAACCTGTTCACCAGCCTGCTGCTGATCATCGTCTGCCTGAGCCTGACGGCGCTGCTCGCCGTGCGCATGAGCCGCACCATCAACGGCCCGATCAACCGCATCAAGCACACGGTCAACCAGCTCAAGGACGGCCACCTGGAAGAACGCCTGCCCGCCATGGGCAGCCACGAGCTCGACGAACTGGCCGCCGGCATCAACCGCATGGCCGAAACCCTGCACAGCGCCCACGAAGAGCTGCAGCACAGCATCGACCAGGCCACCGAGGACGTGCGCCAGAACCTGGAGACCATCGAAATCCAGAACATCGAGCTGGACATGGCGCGCAAGGAAGCCCTGGAGGCCAGCCGGATCAAGTCCGAGTTCCTGGCCAACATGAGCCATGAGATCCGCACGCCGTTGAACGGCATCCTTGGGTTCACCCACCTGCTGCAGAAGAGCGAGCTCACACCTCGCCAGCTCGACTACCTCGGCACCATCGAGAAGTCCGCCGACAACCTGCTGGGGATCATCAACGAAATCCTCGACTTCTCCAAGATCGAGGCCGGCAAGCTGGTGCTCGACAGCATCCCGTTCAACCTGCGCGACCTGATCCAGGACACCCTGACCATCCTCGCCCCGGCCGCCCACGCCAAACAGCTGGAACTGCTCAGCCTGGTGTACCGCGACACCCCGCTGTCGCTGGTCGGCGACCCGCTGCGGCTCAAGCAGATCCTCACCAACCTGGTGAGCAACGCCATCAAGTTCACCCGCGAAGGCACCATCGTCGTGCGCGCCATGCTCGAGGACGACCAGGAAGACACCGTGCAACTGCGCATCAGCGTGCAGGACACCGGCATCGGCCTCTCGCCCCAGGATGTGCGCACCCTGTTCCAGGCCTTCAGCCAGGCCGACAACTCGCTGTCGCGCCAGCCGGGCGGCACTGGCCTGGGGCTGGTGATCTCCAAGCGCCTGATCGAGCAGATGGGCGGCGAGATCGGGGTCGACAGCACTCCCGGCGAGGGCTCGCAATTCTGGATCAGCCTCAACCTGCCCCGGGCGCATGACGACGCCGAAGAGCAGCCTGTGCAAGTGCTGGTGGGGCGCCGTGTGGCCATCGTCGATGGCCACGACCTGGCCCGCCAGGCCCTGGAGCACCAACTCGAAGATTGCGGCCTGACGGTCAGCCTGTTCGCCTCATACGACCAGATGCTGCAGGGCGTGCAAGCCGCCGCACAGGCCGGGCAGCCGTTCGAGTTCGCCGTGCTCGGCGCCAACCTGGGCAGCCTGGCGCCAGAACAGCTCGGCCAGTATCACCAGCAGCTCGAGCGCCTGGGTTGCCAATGCGTGGTGCTCTGCCCCACCACCGAACAGCCGCTCTACCACCCCTACCTGCCCAACGCCCACGGCCAGTTGCTGGCCAAACCGACCTGCACCCGCAAGCTGCGCCGGCTGCTGGTCGAGCTGATCCAACCACGTCGCCCCGCCGGCGAGCAACGCCCCAGCAACGGCCAGCGCGTACCAAAGATCCTCTGCGTCGACGATAACCCCGCCAACCTGCTGCTGGTGCAGACCTTGCTCGAAGGCATGGGCGCCGAAGTGCTGGCGGTGGACAACGGCTATGCGGCAGTGCAGGCGGTGCAGGACGAGCCCTTCGACCTGGTGCTGATGGACGTGCAGATGCCCGGCATGGATGGCCGTGCCTGCACCGAACAGATCCGCCAATGGGAAAGCAGCCAGCGTGGCCAGCCGCTGCCGATTGTCGCCCTCACCGCCCACGCCATGGCCAATGAAAAGCGCGCCCTGCTGCACAGCGGCATGGACGACTACCTGACCAAGCCGATCAGCGAGCGGCAGCTGGCCCAGGTGGTCATGAAGTGGACCGGCCTGAGCCTGGGCGCGCCGCCACCGGAGCGTACCAGCGAACGCCCGGCCGACAGCACGGAACTGAAAGTGCTCGACCCGGAGGAAGGCCTGCGCCTGGCCGCCGGCAAGCCGGACCTGGCGGCGGACATGCTGACCATGCTGCTGGCGTCGCTGGAGTCGGACCGCGACGCCATCCGCGCGGCCCGCGAGGCAGCCGACCGCACCGCGATGATCGAACGCGTGCACCGCCTCAATGGCGCCTCGCGCTATTGCGGCGTGCCGCAGTTGCGCGCAGCCTGCCAGCGCAGCGAGACCCTGCTCAAGCAGGACAGCCCCCAGGCGCAAGTGGCGCTGGACGAACTGGACCGGGCCATCGACCGGCTTGCGGAACACGCGCGCCAGAGCGCTTGATGCTCACATCGCCAGGTTTGAGGAGGCTCTGTGGGAACGGGTGTACCCGCGAATGCGGTGGTGGGGCCACTGCCGCATTCGCGGGTAAACCCGCTCCCACAGGTATCTCGCTCGGCGATCCACCCGGACTGTTTAGCATCCCTTGATTCGAGGAGGTCGACAATGCGCACCCTGTTGTTCAGCAGCCAGCACTACGATCAGGAAAGCTTCACACGCGCCGCCAACGGCACCTTTGACCTGCACTTCCAACCCACCCGCCTGACCCTCGACACGGCCCCCTTGGCCCAGGGCTTCGAAGTGGTCTGTGCATTCATCAACGACGAGCTCGATGCCCCGGTACTCGAACGCCTGGCCGCCGGCGGCACGCGCCTGGTCGCCCTGCGCTCCGCCGGCTACAACCACGTCGACCTGGCTGCTGCCAAACGCCTGGGCCTGGCCGTGGCGCGGGTGCCGGCCTACTCGCCCCACGCCGTCGCCGAACACGCCGTGGCGCTGATCCTGGCCCTCAACCGCCGCCTGCACCGCGCCTACAACCGCACCCGCGAGGGCGACTTCACCCTGCACGGGCTGACCGGCTTCGACCTGCACGGCAAGACCGTCGGCGTGATCGGCACCGGCCAGATCGGCGCCGCCTTCGCCCGCATCATGGCCGGTTTCGGCTGCCAGCTGCTGGCCTACGACCCCTATCCCAACCCCGAACTGCTGGCCCTGGGCGCCCGCTACCTGGAACTGCCCGAGCTGCTGCGCGAGTCGCGGATCATCAGCCTGCACTGCCCATTGACCGAGCACACCCGCCACCTGATCAACGCCCAAAGCCTGGCCCAACTGCAACCCGGCGCCATGCTGATCAACACTGGCCGCGGTGCGCTGGTCGACACACCGGCGCTGGTCGACGCGCTCAAGAGCGGCCAGCTCGGTTACCTGGGGCTGGATGTCTATGAAGAGGAAGCGCAACTGTTCTTCGAGGACCGCTCCGACCTGCCGCTGCAGGACGACGTGCTGGCACGCCTGCTCACCTTCCCCAACGTGATCGTCACCGCGCACCAGGCGTTCCTGACCCGCGAGGCGCTCGATGCGATCGCCAGCACCACGCTCGACAACATCAACCGCTGGGCGGCAGGCAATCCGCAGAACATCGTCGAAAGTTGATGCTAGGATACGCGGCAATTCTGGAGGACCCATGGTCGAACACGATTTCCGCTACACCCTTTTCAACCCGCAACACACCCTGATCGAGTGCCGCGCACTGGTGCCGGGCCGCTACCAGGTCACCGGCAACGGTGGCTCGATCCAGAAGGACGACGTACTCCTGGTCACCCTCAAGGGCAGCAAGGACTTGTCCATGCGCCTGACCGTCGAGACCGTGCGCCACCTGATCAACCCGCGCGGCCAGTGGGTCGCCGTGGCCAAGGGCCCGGTGTTCAACGAGCTGGAGATTCTCAACTGGCAGGCCAAGTGCGACAGCTGCGAAGCGGTGCTGGACTTCGAGTTCGCCGTCGACGCCAAGCTGGGCAAGAAAGGCCATGCTCCGGCCGCCAGTGCCCGCGTGGCGGAGCTGGGTTGGACCAGCCAGGGTGACAAACACCTGTGCCCGCAGTGCCGGGAGCGTGCCTGAGTGAAACAGCTGCTGACCACCGCGCTGATCGCCGCGGCCCTGGCCGGCTGTGCGTCGGAGCCTTCGAAGCTGCAACAGGAGCAGAGCTATGTGCTGGAATGGATCGGGGAGCGCCCGCTGATCGACTACAGCCACCTGACGCTGACCCTGGCCAATGACGGCCGCGCCTACGGTAACGCCGGCTGCAACCACTGGTTCGCCCCCTACACGCTGGAGGGCGAGCGCATCAGCTTCGGCAAGGTCGGCAAGACCCGCAAGCTGTGTGCACCCGCGTTGATGGACCAGGAGAAGCGCTTCCTGCAGGCGCTGGAAACGGTGCAACGCTGGGATGTGTCGCCGATCGAGCAGATCCGCTTTTGGCCGGTTGAAGGCAAGCCTTTGCGCTTCTGGCCTGAAGAAGGCTGAGGTTCGTCCTCGACCGTTCCGACCTCTTCACGGGCAAGCCCGCGAAGAGGCCGGCTCGGGCAACAAATCATCCGCTACCGCGAATGATTTCAGGCGCCGCCCTTGAGCGCCTTGATCTTCGCCTGCAGCCCTTCGAGCGTCTGCTCGCCCATCAGTTGCTCACGCACCTTGCCCTTGTCGTCGATGATGTAGGTCACCGGCAACGCCTCGCTGCGCGGCAGCTCATAGCGTTCGGCCGGGTCCTGGGCGAGCACGGTGAAACCGATGCCCAGCGTGTCGGCGGCGGTCTTCAGGTCCGGCCCCTGCAGGCCGTCGAAGTTCACCCCCACCACCTTGATGCCCTGGGCCTCCCACTGCTTGGCAGCGGCATTGAGTTCGGGGATCTCCGTGCGGCACGGGCCACACCATTCGGCCCAGTAGTTGAGCACCAGCCAGTGCCCGTCGATCTGCTCGGCCTTTACCGTATTGCCGTGCTGGTCCACGCCGTAGTCCGCACCGCAGCCGCCGAGCAACAGGCTCGCGGTGATGGCCAGTGCAGCTGCCAAACGCCTTGCCATGGGTCAATCCTTCTCGAAGTTTTCAAGCATTGAAGTCGGTCGCTGCGGTTAGAATAGCCGCCACACCCAGCTGGATGCGACCCGTCATGACCGATCTGACCCTCTATCATAACCCGCGCTGCTCGAAATCCCGCGGCGCCCTGGAACTGCTCGAGGCTCGCGGCCTGGCGCCGACCATCGTGCGCTACCTCGAGACCCCGCCCGACGCCGCCACCCTCGCGCAACTGCTCGGCAAGCTGGGCATCGGCGCGCGCCAATTGCTGCGCACCGGCGAAGACGAATACAAGACCCTCGACCTGGCCAACCCAGCCCTGACCGACACCCAGCTGATCGATGCCATGGTCAAGCACCCCAAGCTGATCGAACGTCCGATTCTCGTTGTCGGTGACAAGGCCGTGGTCGGCCGCCCACCGGAGAAAGTCCTGGAGATCCTGCCGTGAGCGAACCCTACATCCTGGTGCTGTATTACAGCCGCCACGGTTCGACCAGCGAGATGGCCCGGCATATCGCCCGTGGCGTCGAGATGGCCGGCCTGGAGGCGCGCCTGCGCACCGTGCCGGCGATCTCCACCGAATGCGAAGCCGTGGCCCCGGACATCCCGGCCAGCGGCGCGCTGTACGCCACCCTCGACGACCTGCGCCACTGCGCAGGCCTGGTGCTGGGCAGCCCTACCCGCTTCGGCAATATGGCCGCGCCCCTCAAGTACTTCCTCGACGGCACCAGCAGCCTGTGGCTGGGTGGCGAGCTGGTGGGCAAGCCGGCCGGCGTGTTCACCTCCACCGCCAGCCTGCACGGCGGCCAGGAGACCACCCTGCTGTCAATGATGCTGCCGCTGATGCACCACGGCATGCTGGTGATGGGCCTGCCCTACAGCGAATCGGCACTGCTCGAGACCCGCGGCGGCGGCACCCCCTATGGCGCCAGCCACCACGCCGGCGCCGACGGCAAGCGCGAGCTGGACGCCCACGAGATCACCCTGTGCCGTGCCCTTGGCCAACGCCTGGCGAACACCGCCAAGGCCCTGGAGGGGCAACGTGGCTAGGAAGCCCAAGGTACTGCCGCCGCTGGACTGGCTGGCACCACGCGTGCGCTTCACCCGCGCCCTGAGCCTGGCCTGCTTCTTCGGCCTGATCGCCCTGCTGGTGGTGAACAACCTGTGGTTCGCCGACCTGCACGGGGCGCGGGTCGAGGTGATCATGGCCATCGAGCTGATCCCCCTGCTGCTGTTGCTGCCGGGCATGCTCATGGGCAGCGCCCGGGCGCATGCCTGGACCTGCTTCGTGGTCAACATCTACTTCATCAAGGGCGTGCTGGCGGCGTTCGACCCGGCGCGGGCGGTGTTCGGCTGGGTGGAGGTGCTGGTAAGCCTGGGGTTGTTCGTCAGCGGGTTGCTGTTCGTGCGCTGGCGGTTCCAGTTCGACCGGCGTATGGCGGGCGAAGGGGGTTGAATGCTTCGCGGGTAAACCCGCGCCCACAGGATCTTCACTGCCTCTGAAAACAGCGCAGTACCTGTGGGAGCGGGTTTACCCGCGAAGAGGGCGACACCTATCTCAATGATTGACGGTATGCGCCAGCATCACCGACAGTTGGCACAGCGGCCGACCACTCTCGGCATGCCACTGGTTGAACGCCTGCTGCACCAACGCCAGGTCACGCTGGCTGGTCGGTGGCTTGTCGATGATCTTCTGCGCGATCAGCGCCGCCGCCATGTCATCGGTGGGAATGAAGGTATCCTTGCCGACCATGCGCAGGAACCGCGGCGCCGACAACCCGCCCAGCTGGTTACCGTGCTTGGCCAGGTACTTCCACAAACCGACGATATCGGTCACCGGCCAATCGGCGATGAACGCGCCGAAACTGCCCGCCTCCTTCGCCACGTCCAGCACCATCTGCGCATTGCGCGGCACGCTCTTGAGCTTGCCCAGGTGGCGAATGATGCGTTCGTCGTGCATCAGTCGCTCCAGGTGCTCGGCGCCCATCAGCACCACCTTCTCCGGGTCGAAACCGAAGAACACCTGTTCGAACGCCGGCCACTTCGCATCCACCAGGCTGTGCTTGAGCCCGGCGCGAAACACGCGCAGGGCCAGCGTCGACAGGTAACGATCGTCAGGGATATCGCGCAATTGCGTGGGCGTGCGCGGCTGCGGCAGAAAGGTTTCCAGCGCCTGGGCCGAACCGAAACGGTTCAGGCAGTACTCATGCAACCACTGATAATCGCGCATGCGGTCAGATGTTCAGCACGTCGAGGAAACGCGGGGTGGCGCTCTCGTCGATCTTCAGGCTGGTGAAGTCGAACAGGTTGCGGTCGGCCAGTTGCGACGGCGCGACGTTCTGCAGGGCGCGGAAGATGCTTTCGGTACGGCCCGGGTGCTTGCGCTCCCACTCCACCAGCATATCCTTGACCACCTGGCGCTGCAGGTTCTCCTGCGAACCGCACAGGTTGCACGGGATGATCGGGAACTCCTTCATGTCCGAATAGGCCTGGATATCCTTCTCGCTGCAGTAGGCCAGCGGACGGATCACCACGTTGCGGCCGTCGTCGGCGCGCAGCTTCGGCGGCATGCCCTTGAGCGCGCCGTTGAAGAACATGTTGAGGAAGAACGTCTCGACGATGTCATCGCGGTGGTGCCCCAGGGCCATCTTGGTCGCGCCGATCTCGTCAGCGAAGGTGTACAAGGTACCGCGACGCAGGCGCGAGCACAGCGAGCAGGTGGTCTTGCCCTCGGGCACCAGCTCCTTGACCACCGAGTAGGTGTCCTTCTCGACGATGTGGTACTCGACGCCCAGCTCTTTGAGATACGCCGGCAGCACATGCTCCGGGAAGCCCGGCTGCTTCTGGTCCATGTTCACCGCGACGATGTCGAACTTGATCGGCGCCACCTTCTGCAAGTGCAACAGAACGTCGAGCATGGTGTAGCTGTCCTTGCCGCCGGACAGGCAGACCATGACCTTGTCGCCATCCTCGATCATGTTGTAGTCGGTGATGGCTTCGCCGGCGAGACGACGCAGGCGTTTTTGCAGTTTGTTCTGGTTGACCGAAAGGGTGCCCATAGCGCTTGGATCCGCAAGGTGTGACAAAAGCCGGCTATTTTACGCACAAACCTGGCAGTGCAGTAGGGCATTCCGATAAAGACTTCAAGGGAATCAGCACCGGGCCTGACAGCGCAATTTGCTCTAAAAAGCCGGGTTTGTGCCAGGATCCGCTTCCTATACTGCGACATAAGGCCACACGACCGCTTGCATCGGTGTTCAGGCCTCGGGCCACAAGCGCTCCATCTGGGGGGCGTTTGGCAACGACGATAGGAGTGACCGGCATGATTCATCACGTTGTAGGGCTGTTTACCCACCCTGACCAGGAGTGGCGGGAGATTCGTGGCGAGGAAGAAAGCATCAGCCACATGTACCTGACCCACACGCTGATCCTCGCGGCGATCCCCGCCGTGTCGGCGTTCATCGGCACCACCCAGGTCGGCTGGGTGATCGGCGACCGGCCAGCGGTGATGCTGACCATGGAAAGCGCCCTGTGGATGAGCATCATGTCCTACCTGGCAATGCTCGCCGGAGTAGCGGTGATGGGCGCCTTCATCCACTGGATGGCCCGCACCTACGACGCCAACCCAAGCATGGCGCAATGCATCGCCTTCGCCACCTACACCGCCACCCCGCTGTTCATCGGCGGTCTCGCGGCGCTGTACCCGCACCTGTGGCTGGGCATGCTGATCGGCACGGCGGCCATCTGCTACACCGTGTACCTGCTGTATGTCGGCTTGCCGACGTTCATGAACATCCCGTCGGACGAAGGCTTCCTGTTCTCCAGTTCGGTGCTGGCGGTGGGCCTGGTGGTACTGGTGGCGATCATGGCCGCGACCGTGATCATCTGGGGACTGGGCGTGGGGCCCGTCTACACCAACTGACGCATCAAAATCAGATCCAACCAACACTGGGGCATCACCCGAAGCCGCCGCAAGGCGGCTTCGTTTCGTGTGCCTGACCGGCGGCTCGGCAGCCGCTCGCCACCTGCGGCATAATGCCCGGTCAGGAGAATTACCCCGCCATGCCCGAGCTGCTCAAACAACGCGTCGAAACCTGTTACCAGCAAGCCGAGATGTTCTTCAAACGCCCCTTCCCGCGCCCACAGGTCAGCTTCAGGCTGCGCGGCCAGAAGGCCGGCGTCGCTCATCTGCACGAGAACCTGCTGCGCTTCAACCTGCAGCTGTACCGCGAGAACCAGGACGATTTCCTGCGCCAGACCGTGGCCCATGAAGTGGCGCACCTGGTGGCCCACCAGCTGTTTGGTGACAAGATCCAGGCCCACGGCGAGGAGTGGCAACTGATCATGCGCGGGGTCTATGAGCTGCCGCCGAACCGCTGCCACAACTATGAGGTGCAACGGCGCGTGGCGACGCGCTACATCTACCGTTGCCCGTGCCCTCAGAGCGATTTCCCGTTCACCGCGCAGCGGCACAAACTGGTGCGCCAGGGGCGGCGCTACCTGTGCCGGCGGTGCCGGGAGATTCTGGTGTACAGCGGCGAGACCCGGGTTGAGTAAACACCGCTGCACCCTCGGCCAGCGTCATCTTTGGACGGGGACATCAGAGCATCAAATACTCAGCCTTGAAACATGTAACGCCAACCAGTTGAATCTCGAAATCCGCCTTGTGGCTACCCCGCACATTGCCCGACAGCAGTTCATTTTCAAAACGCAACTGACCCGCTTCGGTGAAGGCTGCATCACCGATAAAAGTGAAACCGGCAAGCCCAGTGGACTTTGCCAATCCACGTAGATCAATGCGATCACCCTTTCCCCCCTTGAAGTCGGTGACGATATCCCGCTGACCACCGACGCCCATATCGCTCAATTTGGCGAACACGAACAGGTCGGCACCTCGACCACCACTCAGCACATCGGCGCCCGGCCCACCCTCGAGCAGGTCATCGCCCTTGCCCCCCACCAGGACATCCTTGCCAGTGTCACCGATGAGCACATCGGCACTATCCCCTCCGTGCAGATAATCATCGCCCTCACCGCCATCGAGCACATCACTACCCTTGCCACCGAGCAGAATGTCATCGCCCTTGCCGCCTTCCAGTTCATCGTGCCCGGCATGCCCCCTGATCAGATCGTCCTTGTTTCCACCGACCAAGCGGTCATTGCCTTTACCACCTTCGAGCAACATCTTGGATTGGGCTTTTGTATCACTGGGTTTGATCATTACTTTTATTCCTGTACAGCGTGAATTGGACCCGCTGCGAAAGGATCGTGCTTTCACTGCCCCTCACAGCAGGATCACAATTTAACGTCCGCCGCCCGCCAGCATGCGGTAACTATTTATATACAGGGTTAAGAAGTACCCATTGGCATGCAGGGCATCTGCGCAATAAAAAGCCCATCCGAAGATGGGCTTTTTATTGTGTACTACAGGCGTTCGATCAACGCGCCGGGCCTTCTGCCACACCCAGGTCGTCGGTCGGACGGGTGTCGACCAGCGGCGAACCACCGGAAGCCAGCTCCGCCTGCAGCTTGTCGGTGTCCAGTTCCTTGACCCACTTGGCCACCACCACGGTGGCCACGGCGTTGCCGATCAGGTTGGTCAGGGCGCGGGCTTCGGACATGAAGCGGTCGATACCCAGGATCAGCGCCAGGCCGGCAACCGGCAGGTGGCCGACGGCCGACAGGGTCGCGGCCAGCACGATGAAGCCCGAACCGGTGACGCCGGCAGCACCTTTGGAGGCCACCAGCAGCACCAGCAGCAGGGTGATCTGGTGGGTGATGTCCATGGTGGTGTCAGTGGCCTGGGCGATGAACACCGCGGCCATGGTCAGGTAGATCGAGGTACCGTCCAGGTTGAACGAGTAGCCGGTCGGAATCACCAGGCCAACCACGGACTTCTTCGCGCCCAGGCGCTCCATCTTGGCCAGCATGCGCGGCAAGGCCGATTCCGAGGACGAGGTGCCCAGCACGATCAGCAGCTCTTCACGGATGTAGCGGATCAGCTTGATCACGCTGAAACCGTGGGCGCGGCAGATGCCACCCAGGACCACCAGAACGAACAGGATGCAGGTGATGTAGAAGCAGGCCATCAGGTAGCCCAGCTGAACCAGCGAGCCCACGCCGTACTGGCCGATGGTGAAGGCCATGGCACCAAAGGCACCGATCGGCGCCAGCTTCATGATCATGTTGATGATGTTGAACATGACATGGGCGAAGCGGTCGATCAGGTCCAGCACCGGCTTGCCGTAGCTGCCCAGACGATGCAGGGCGAAGCCGAACAGCACCGAGAACATCAGCACCTGCAGGATGTCGCCGTTGGCGAAGGCGCCGACCACGGTGTTGGGGATGACGTTGAGCAGGAAGCCCACGGTGGTCTGCTGCGCGCCGGCGGCGGCATAGGCGGCCACGCTGCTGGCGTTCAGGGTGCTGACGTCGACATGCATGCCGGCGCCCGGCTGGACCACGTTGACCACGACCAGGCCGATGATCAGGGCGATGGTGGAAACGATCTCGAAGTACAGCAGCGCGTAGCCGCCGGTCTTGCCGACCGACTTCATGCTCTGCATGCCGGCGATGCCGCTGACCACGGTGCAGAAGATGATCGGCGCGATGACCATCTTGATCAGTTTGACGAAGCCGTCACCCAGGGGTTTGAGGGCGACGCCAGTCTCCGGGTAGTAGTGGCCGAGCAGGATACCGATGGTGATGGCGACCAACACCTGGACATACAGGGATTTGTACAGCGGCTGACGTTTCGTCATGGCTCATTTTTCCTCAAGTGTGCCGGCGCATCCTTCCCAGGATGTCGGGGCACCTGAATCGCGAACCCTCCTGCACCCGGAGGGATTTGTCGTTGTGGTCGAGCGCCTGGTCAGGCCTCTGCCAGGTGAATAGCAAGGGCGATGCCAAAGTGCCCGCTTGAGGTGCACGGCCAGTGATTTCAGGGTGTGTATGCCCTCGGACGGGGCAAAGGCTTACAAGAAGAATGGCGGTTTTCCGCCCGATGGCGGAAATCGTACAAGATGTGTTGGCGGGAATCCGCCTGAGGTGCATGCTCCTGTCCTGACTGCACGCCCCCTGTAGGAGCGGCTTTAGCCGCGATGCGGGCATCACGGTGCCTGGCATCCGCTTGGCGGATGATCGCGGCTGAAGCCGCTCCTACAAGCACCCGCGCAAACCAGCGAGTCATTCCAAACGGAAAGAAATGCGGAACGCGGCCCCGCCCAACACCGAATCCCCCAGGCTCAACTCGGCGTCATAGCTGTCGATGATATCCTTGACCACCGCCAGGCCAATCCCCTGCCCCGGGTGCTGGCGATCCAACCGCTCGCCACGCTCGAGAATGCGCTCGCGCTGGTGAGGCGGCACGCCCGGGCCATCGTCTTCGACCCACAGGTCCAACCGCCCCGGTACCTCGCGCAGGCTCACCCGCACTTGCCCCAGGCACAGCCGGTAGGCGTTCTCCAGCAGGTTGCCGAGCAGTTCGAGCAACGCCCCCTGCTCCATCGGCACCCGTGCCTGGGCAGGCAAGTCGAGACTGACCTCGACGCGTTTGTCGCGATAGACCTTGGCCAAGGTGCTGCACAGGCTGTCGAGCAACGGCTTGAGCTCGACCTGGTGCCGCACCAGGCCACTTTTGCGCAGGCTGGCGCGCTGCAACTGGTAGTCGATCTGCTGGCTCATGCGGTCGATCTGGCTTTGCAGCACCCGCGCCTGCTCAGGCTCGCTCTTGCCCTGGGCCATGCCCTCGCCCACGCCTTGCAACACCGCCAAGGGCGTTTTCAGGCTGTGGGCCAAGTCGTCAAGGGAATCGCGATAGCGTTGGCGTTGCTCACGCTCGCTGCGCAACAGGCGGTTGAGCGAACCGGTCAGCCGCAGCAGCTCACGCGGGTGCTCGCGGCTCAGGCCGTCGCGGGCGCCGGACTCCACTTCATCGAGCTCACGGCTGAGCCGACGCAACGAGCGCAGGCCCCAGGTCAGCCCGGCCCAGAGCAGCACCATCAGCGCCAACAGGGCCGCACCGAAGCCCAGGTACAACTTTTCGCGCAAACCGCTCAGGGTGGCGCGGTACTCGCTTACCGGTTGCAGCGCCACGATGCTGAATGCCGCGCTCTTGCCCCCCAGCAGCTTGACCTCCACGTCATAGACGAAGAACTCCTCGCCATCGGTCTGGTGGATGCGCGCGAACTCGTTGCCGCGCCCGTCGTAACGCGGCAGGTAGTTGATGTTCTGGTTGCGCGTGGCCCGCGATTGCCACACCAGTTTGCCCTGGCGATCGAAGATGTAACCCAGCAGCCCGGTGTACGGCAGGTTGAAGCGCTCGTCAGGCAACAGGGCCGGCATCTGCAACTGGCCATGCTCGACTCGCGCCGCGGAAATCAGGGTGGTCACGTCAGAGGCCAGGCGCTGCTCGATCGACTCCTGCAACGCCAGGCTGAAGGCCTTCTGCAAGGCTGGCAGCAGCGCCAGCATGAACAACAGCGCCAGCACCGCCGCCGCCAGCATCAGGCGTACGCGCAGCGAGCGGATCATCGGCAGCGCTCGGTGAACAGGTAGCCCAGGCCACGCACGGTGTCGATCGGCTTGAAGCCGTTGTCCCCCTCGAGCTTGCGCCGCAGGCGGCCGACCAGCACCTCGATGACATTGGGGTCGCGCTCCTCGTCATCCGGGTACAGCTGCTCCATCAGCCGGTCCTTGGCCACCACCTGCTGGTGATGGCGCATGAGGTATTCGAGGATGCGGTACTCGTAGGCGGTCAGCGCCAGCGGCGCGTCGTCCAAAGTGGCCTGCTTGCGGTTGAGGTCGAGCACCAGGGGGCCGGCGGCGATGGTCGACTGGGTGAAGCCGCTGGAGCGGCGCAGCAAGGCGTTCAGGCGTGCCTCGAGCTCTTCGAACTGGAAGGGTTTGACCACATAGTCGTCGGCCCCGGCGGCCAGGCCCTCGACCTTGTCCTGCCAGTTGCCGCGGGCGGTGAGAATCAGGATCGGGAAGGTCTGGCCAAGGCTGCGCAACTGGCGGATCAGGTCCAGCCCGCTCATGCCCGGCAGACCCAGGTCGATCACCGCCAGGTCGTGGTTGTACTGCTCGGCCTGGTACAGGGCTTCCTCCGCGTTGGCCACCGCCTGGACCACGTGCCCGCCTTCGCCCAGGCGCGTGAACAGGTGATGACGCAGCAGCGCCTCGTCCTCGACCACCAGCAATTTCATGCGGATCTCCTTTCGATGGGGAATGCCTGTGCCGGCCTCTTCGCGGGTAAACCCGCTCCTACAGGGTTGTGCACCACCTGTGGGAGCGGGTTTACCCGCGAAGAGGCCGGTACAGGATAACAGCGACCTCAGAACTTGTAGGTAGCCGCCAGGTATGTCTGCGCGCTGCTGGTCAGGCGCAGGGTGCCATCTTTCGGCCCGCCGTGGCTGCCGATCTCGGTGCTGGCATTGCTGCGCAGGTAACGGTAGCCCAGCTCCACCGAGGTGTTGTCGGTCACTTCCTGGATCACGCCGGCCTGCAGGCCGACGGCATAGCCGTAGTCGGTGTCGCGGCGTGCGCCCGGCGAGTCCTGGGTCAGCTTGGTCATGCCCAAGCTGCCGCCGCCGAACAGCTTGGTGGTATCGCCGATCGGCAGGAACAGGTCGTAGCTGCCGAGCAGGTTTTCCTGGCGCAGCTTGACGCCGCTGTGGTCGCCCGAGACGTTGTCGTAGGTCATGTAGTAGCGGCCCTGGTCGTTGATCTTGCCCACGCGCACGCCCCAGGTGTCGTCCTTGCCGATGATGCCGTCGGCGTTCAGGTGGTCGGTGTTGCGCTGCAGCAGGCCGGATTTGCGCACCTTGTCGCTGGTCTGGCCGTAAGTCAGGCTGGCGAAGTTGTCGTCGGCCTGGGCGGCGGTGGCGAGGCCGGCGGCGCAAACGGCCATGGCGGCGATCAAAGTATTGAGGGTTTTCATGGTTCAGGTACTCCCGTTGAATGCGTTGTTGCTGTCTGGGGGCTAGAGTAGGGAGGACGCCCTGAACCGCCGCTGAACCCAGCCTGAACCTCGGCTGAACGAACCGACCGATGTCGAAAGAAGGAGCTTTGACCATGCGTTACCTGCTTGCGTTGGCCCTGCTGTGCAGTACCGCCCTCGCCCAGGCGGCGGTGCAGACACGCGAGATCCGCTACCAGGATGCCAACGGCACCGCCCTGATCGGCTACTACGCCTATGACGACGCCCTCGACGGCAAGCGCCCAGGGGTGGTCGTGGTGCATGAATGGTGGGGGCTGAACGACTACGCCAAGCGCCGCGCCCGTGACCTCGCCGCGCTGGGCTACAACGCCCTGGCCATCGACATGTATGGCGATGGCAAGCACACCGAACACCCCACCGACGCCCAGGCATTCATGGCAGCGGCGATGAAGGACCCACAGGCGGCCGCCAAACGCTTCGATGCGGGGCTGGAGTTATTGAAACTGCAGCCCAACACCCGGCAACACCAGCTGGCCGCCGTGGGCTACTGCTTTGGTGGCAAGGTGGTGCTCGACGCCGCGCGCCGGGGCGAGAAGCTCGATGCCGTGGTGAGCTTCCATGGCGCGCTGGTGACCCAGACACCGGCCAAGCCGGGGGTGATCCGGGCGAAGATCCTGGTGGAGCATGGCGAGGCCGACAGCATGGTCACGCCGGACCAGGTGGCGGCGTTCAAGGCAGAAATGGATGCGGCCGGGGCGGACTACAAGTTCGTCGGGATTCCGGGGGCCAAGCACGGGTTCACCAACCCCGATGCCGACCGCTTGAGCCATGGCGGGCATGGCGGGCCGGATATCGGCTATGACAAGGCGGCGGATGAAAGCTCGTGGAAGGATATGCAGGCGTTCCTCAAGGCCGCGTTCGATTGACCCCATCGCGGGGCAAGCCCGCTCCCACGCCAAGATACGCACGTCCGGGTCGTGGGAGCGGGCTTGCCCCGCGATGACCTCGCCATGATTTGCGCCGGCTGTCGCGACTGGCACAATACCCACCATGAACAGACTCCCGACCTGCTGCGCCCCCCTTCAACACCATTGGCCCTTGCCCCACCCGGTCCCTGGCGCGGTGCTGGTCAGTTGCGCCTTCGACCCGGCCAACCTTGCGCCCGACGACTTCCAGCGCGCCGGCATCACCCAGACCGCCAGCCTGCAGCGCTCTGTTGCCAAGCGCCAGGCCGAATATCTGGCCGGCCGGGTCTGCGCCCGCGAGGCCCTGAGGATCCTGGACGGCCGAGACCATGCGCCGGCCAGCCACGAGGACCGCTCTCCCATCTGGCCGGCCGGCATCCATGGTTCGATCACCCACGGCCAAGGCTGGGCTGCGGCGGTGGTCGCCGCCGATGGCCAGTGCCGTGGCCTGGGCCTGGACCAGGAAACCCTGCTGAGCGAGGAGCGCGCCGAACGCCTGGCCGGCGAAATTCTCACGCCCCCGGAGATGGAGCGCCTGGACCGCAGCCAGCAGGCCCTGGTCGTGACCCTGACCTTCTCGCTCAAGGAGAGCCTGTTCAAGACGCTCTATCCGCTGACCAAACAGCGCTTCTACTTCGAGCACGCCGAACTGCTGGCCTGGTCCGCCGACGGCCATGCGCGCCTGCGCTTGCTTACCGACCTGTCAGCCGAGTGGCACCACGGCGTCGAGCTTGATGGCCAGTTCTGCGTGCAGGATCGCCACCTGCTCAGCCTGGTCAGCGTCTAGTCGCGTGGCTGCTCACGCGGCCAGCTCAGGCTGAAACAGGCGCCGCCCAACTGCTCACTGCGCCCGACCAAGGCGCGGCCGCCATGCCAGTAGATGATCCTGCGCACGATCGACAAGCCCAGCCCATGCCCGCCCGATGCCCGGGTACGGCTGTCGTCGAGGCGGGTGAACGGGGTGAAAATCCGGTCCCAGACACCTTCCGGAATCCCCGGCCCGTCGTCCTCGACATCGATGCGGCAACGCTGCTGGCCGATCTGATAACTCAGGCGCACTTCGGATTCGGCATGGCGCATGGCATTGCTTACCAGGTTCTGCAAGGCGCGGTGCAGATAGCGCGGTTCCGCTTCGACTCGGGCATCACTGCCTTCCAGGCCCTGGCATTCCCCCCGCACCACCCTCACCTCGGCCCGCAGCGGCGCCAGCTCCTCGATCACCCGCGCCAGCAGCTCGTCCAGGTCCACTACTCGGAAATGCAGGGCCGGCGCGCCTTGCTCCAGGCGGGCGTAGGTGAGCATCTCGTCGACCAACCGGTCCAGGTCCTGGATATCGCCATCCATGCCGGCCAGGTGCTTGGCCCGGGCCTGCTCGGTGCTGGCGCTCTCGATCATCTCCAGGCCGAAACGCAGCCGCGCCACCGGCGTGCGCAGTTCGTGGGACACCGCCCGCACCAGCTCGCGCTGCATGGTCAGCGAGCGCTGCAAGTGCTCGGCCATGCCATTGAAGGCCGCGGCCAGGCGCCCGACCGAGTCGGCGTCGCCCGCTGGTACCCGAGTATCCAGGCTGCCCTGGGCGATACGTGAAGCCGCCACTTCAAGGCCCGACACGCGTCGCTCCAACTGGCGCACCAGCAGGTAGACCACCAGCCCGATCAGGCACAGCCCGAGGAAGGCGATCAGGATCAGCAATTGCGGCGGATAGGGGTTGAGCTGGTACAGCGGGCCGATCTCCAGCACCCAGGGCGACCCGGCAAGCCCCGAGAACACGCGGATCGAGTCGCCGTCCTTGCCCAGCGCCATCACCGTATCGCCCTCCTCCACCCGGCGGCGCTGATCGTCGTCCAGCGCCGCCCGCTCGATGCGCTGCAAGGCGATGTCGAAACCAAAGCCTTTGCTCTGCCTGAGCTGTGCCAGGCGCGCTTGCTGCTCGGTCACCGGGTAGCGCACGAGTTCATCGGCCAATAGATAAAGGGTCGCGCGGGCCAACTGCTCGCTGATCTGTTTCACCTCTGCCACCAGCAGCACATCTTCGTGGCCGACCCGGCGCAGTACCCGGGCGGCATGCGGGCCGGTCTTCTCGACCACGACCAAGTCGCGGTACAGGCGCGCACGCTGCCCGCCGTCGAGGGTGAACCCCGACATCGGCTGCAGGTCCAGCGGCACGCCGAGCAAACGCTCCCAGATCACCAGCGAACGGGTGCGCTCCACCGCGTTCTGCTGCGCCAGGTTGTCGGCCATCAGGCTGAAGGTGCCCTGGGCCAGGCGCTCGCGGTGCTGGCCGGCGCGGATCTCGTTGACCAGGTGCAGGCTGAGCACACCCAGCACGGCCACCAGCACCAGCACAGCGAGCATGCCGCCATAGATGCGCAGGAAGATCGAGTTCATGACGCCTCGCCGACGAACAGGTAGCCCTTGCTGCGCAAGGTCTTGATCAGGCGTGGGGTGATCGGGTCGTCGCCGATCTTGGGGCGGATCTTGGAGATGCGCACATCGATGGAGCGGTCCTGCCCGTCGTAGCCGACGCCGCGCAGCGAGGTGAAGATCTCCTCGCGGGACAGCACCCGCCCGGCGTTGCTGGCCAGCAGCCAGAGCAGGTCGAATTCGGCGCCGGTCAGTTCGATGAGCTGGCCGTCCAGATGCGCCTCGCGCTGGCGGCTGTCTATATGCAGCGGGCCGAAGGTCAGGTCCTGGCGCCGCTCGGGGGCCTCGCTGCGGCGCAGCAGGGCACTGATGCGCGCCAACAGCAGGCGTGGGCGTACCGGCTTGCAGACGTAGTCGTCGGCGCCCAGGTCCAGGCCCTGGACCTGGTCGAGCTCGTCACTGCGGGCGGTGAGCATGAGAATGGGGCCGGCGTACTGGCCACGCACGCGCCGGCAGATGCTCAGGCCGTCCTCGCCGGGCAGCATCAGGTCGAGGATCACCAGGTCTGGCTGGCTGTCGATGATGCGCCGCGCGGCACGGCCACCATCGCCTTCCACCGCCACTTCGAAACCGTTGGCCTGGAGGTATTCGGCGGTGAGCTCGGCGAGGCGCTGGTCGTCCTCGACGATGAGGATACGGTTTGCTGGCTGGTCCATGGCCTTACCCTTTCTTAGATTTGTGATTCTGGTCGGGTATTTCTGTTGGCTACGCTTGCCCGCGAAGAGGCCGGTACTGGCTCCACAACCCTTTGATTCCAGCGAGAATCCACCTTAACCAAAGCGCAACATGGCTTGCGGATACTACGTCCCGCCCCCACCCCTGCCAACCACGCAAAACGCCCCTCGACTGAACCGTTTTTTGTGATAGGGTTCGCGCCCGCAAAATTCTGCGCAGAGACGTAGCACAGGTAAAAAATAGTGCAAACCTCTTGGGATAAGGCTTACAGCAAAAACCCACAAAGTACCCACAAGTTATCCACAGGCGCTCGCCTTGCAAAGCCCCCCAGACCGCATTATCTTGTATCCCTATCGCAGCGAACCACTAGATGTTGGGTTTCGTGCAAAATCACAAACACAAGTCAACAGGCAAATTCAAGCGAATTTACCGACTGAACTTAACGTGATTCCAGCAGCCAAACCGCTCCTGCGGAGGCCACCGATGCAAGCCCCAAGACGGCCTTGTTCGGGTATGAGTGTTGCAGGCACCACCTCGCACTCATTCAGCAACAGATTTTGGGTACGCCCAGAACCTTTGACTTCGGCCAGGGAGCGGCAGGTTATTGCCCCTTATTCCTGAGTCTGTCCCGAAGTCGGTATGCCCGAGCGGGCGGATGCGTGTGTTTCACGCGCGTCCCCGCCCGGGCCATCGAGCAAGTGGACGGAACGGTGGGCGCCTTATAAAGCGCCTGAACAAACTAGAAACTGTGGAGACACCCACCCATGCAAACCGACACGACTCGCGAGAACCCGCAGGCTTTGGCGCCGCAGGCCGAATCCAACCAGGATCTGGCTGCCACCGCTCCGGGCCAACTGCGCGTGATCAAGCGCAACGGCACTGTCGTCCCCTACACCGACGACAAGATCACCGTGGCCATCACCAAGGCGTTCCTCGCAGTTGAAGGCGGCACCGCCGCCGCCTCGTCGCGCATCCACGACACCGTCGCGCGCCTGACCGAGCAGGTCACCGCCACGTTCAAGCGTCGCATGCCATCGGGTGGCACCATCCACATCGAAGAAATCCAGGACCAGGTCGAACTGGCCCTGATGCGTGCCGGCGAGCAGAAAGTCGCCCGCGACTACGTGATCTACCGCGACCAGCGCGCCAAAGAGCGCGCCACCCGCGCCAACACCGACGCCGTGGTCGAGCCGCACCCAAGCATCCGCATCACCCTGGCCGACGGCAGCCTGGCCCCTCTGGACATGGCCCGCCTGAACACCATCATCAGCGAAGCCTGCGAAGGCCTGGCCGAGGTCGATGGCGAGCTGATCCAGCGCGAAACCCTGAAGAACCTGTACGACGGCGTGGCCCTGAAAGACGTCAACACCGCCCTGGTGATGACCGCCCGCACCCTGGTAGAGCGTGAGCCGAACTACTCGTTCGTCACCGCCCGCCTGCTGATGGACACCCTGCGCGCCGAAGGCCTGGGCTTCCTGAACGTCGCCGACAGCGCCACCCACCACGAGATGGCCGACCTATACGCCAAAGCGCTGCCGGCCTACGTCGAGAAAGGCGTCGAGTTCGAACTGCTCGACCCAGCGCTGAAAGGCTACGACCTGGAGCGCATGGGCAAGGCGATCAACCACGAACGCGACCAGCAGTTCACCTACCTGGGCCTGCAGACCCTGTACGACCGCTACTTCATCCACAAGGATGGCGTGCGCTTCGAGCTGCCGCAGGTGTTCTTCATGCGTGTGGCCATGGGCCTGGCGCTGGAAGAGAAAGATAAAGAAGCCCGTGCGATCGAGTTCTACAACCTGTTGTCGTCCTTCGACTACATGGCCTCGACCCCGACCCTGTTCAACGCCGGTACCCTGCGCCCGCAGCTGTCGAGCTGCTACCTGACCACCGTGCCGGACGACCTGTCGGGCATCTACCACGCGATCCACGACAACGCCATGCTGTCGAAATTCGCCGGTGGCCTGGGCAACGACTGGACCCCGGTGCGCGCCCTGGGCTCGTACATCAAGGGCACCAACGGCAAGTCGCAAGGCGTCGTGCCGTTCCTGAAAGTGGTCAACGACACCGCCGTCGCCGTGAACCAGGGTGGCAAGCGCAAGGGCGCCGTGTGCGCCTACCTGGAAACCTGGCACCTCGACATCGAAGAATTCATCGAGCTGCGCAAGAACACCGGTGATGACCGTCGTCGTACCCACGACATGAACACCGCCAACTGGATCCCTGACCTGTTCATGAAGCGCGTCTTCGATGACGGCAAGTGGACCCTGTTCTCGCCATCGGAAGTGCCTGACCTGCACGACCTGACCGGCAAGGCCTTCGAAGAGCGCTACGAGTACTACGAAGCCCTGACCGAGTACAACAAGATCAAGGTGTTCAAGACCATCCAGGCCAAAGACCTGTGGCGCAAGATGCTGTCGATGCTGTTCGAGACCGGCCACCCATGGCTGACCTTCAAGGACCCGTGCAACCTGCGCTCGCCCCAGCAGCACGTGGGCGTGGTCCACAGCTCGAACCTGTGCACCGAGATCACCCTGAACACCAACAAGGATGAGATCGCGGTCTGCAACCTGGGCTCGATCAACCTGCCGAACCACATCGTCGACGGCAAGCTGGACACCGCCAAGCTGCAACGCACCGTGAACACCGCCGTGCGCATGCTCGACAACGTGATCGACATCAACTACTACTCGGTGCCGCAAGCGCGCAACTCGAACTTCAAGCACCGCCCGGTCGGCCTGGGCATCATGGGCTTCCAGGACGCACTGTACCTGCAGCACATTCCGTACGGTTCGGACGCTGCCGTCGAGTTCGCCGACAAGTCGATGGAAGCGGTCAGCTACTACGCGATCCAGGCTTCCTGCGACCTGGCCGACGAGCGCGGCGCCTACGAGACCTTCCAGGGTTCGCTGTGGTCCAAGGGCATCCTGCCGCTGGATTCTCAACAGATCCTGATCGAGGCCCGTGGCCAGAAGTACATCGACGTCGACCTGACCGAGAGCCTGGACTGGGCACCGGTGCGCGAGCGCGTCAAGAAAGGTATTCGCAACTCGAACATCATGGCCATCGCGCCGACCGCGACCATCGCCAACATCACCGGCGTGTCGCAATCGATCGAGCCGACCTACCAGAACCTGTACGTGAAATCGAACCTGTCGGGCGAGTTCACCGTGATCAACCCGTACCTGGTCCGCGACCTGAAGGCCCGTGGCCTGTGGGACTCGGTGATGATCAACGACCTGAAGTACTACGATGGTTCCGTGCAGCAGATCGAGCGTATCCCGCAAGAGCTGAAAGACCTGTACGCCACCGCGTTCGAAGTCGAAACCAAATGGATCGTCGATGCCGCCTCCCGTCGCCAGAAGTGGATCGACCAGGCCCAGTCGCTGAACCTGTACATCGCCGGCGCTTCGGGCAAGAAGCTGGACGTGACCTACCGCATGGCCTGGTACCGTGGTCTGAAGACCACCTACTACCTCCGTGCCCTGGCCGCGACCAGCACCGAGAAGTCGACCATCAACACCGGCAAGCTCAACGCCGTGTCGAGCGGCGGCGACAGCGCCCCGGTCCAGGCGGCGGGTCCTGCCCCGGTACCGAAGGCTTGCGCCATCGACGAACCGGATTGCGAAGCCTGCCAATAAGGCACGCAGAGGCTACCCCCGGGTAGCCTCTTTTCTGCGCCACAGCGCAGAACCCTGTGGGCGCTGGCTTGCCAGCGATGAGGCCGGCACTGCCAGCACCTCCCCACAGCCAGACATAACAAGCCGGGGCCCAACGCCCCGGTCAGCCCTCCCTCGGGCATTCCAGATTTGCGTGCACCGCATCGCAACCAAGATCCACCGGCCATACTCATTGATGGCCCTCAAGCAGGAGATCTCACCATGCTGAGCTGGGACGAATTCGACAAAGAAGACGGCGAAGTCGCCGCCAAAGGCAACACCGCCGCACAGGCCGCTGCCACCACCACCCTGGACAAGCTCGACAGCGCCGGCGGTGCCGCCGCCCTGGAAGCCCGCGCCGCTACCGCTTCTGACTCCGACGCCGTCAAGCGCGCCAAGGCTGCGCTGGACGCCCTGGACATCGCCGAAGGCCTGGCCGAGCTGGAAGGCTCCTCGGCCCGCGTCGCCGTTGACGAAAAGCGCATGATCAACTGCCGCGCCGACCTCAACCAGCTCGTACCCTTCAAGTACGACTGGGCCTGGCAGAAGTACCTCGATGGCTGCGCCAACCACTGGATGCCGCAAGAGGTCAACATGACCGCCGACATCGCCCTGTGGAAGAGCATGGACGGCCTGACCGAAGACGAGCGCCGCATCGTCATGCGCAACCTCGGCTTCTTCTCCACCGCCGACTCCCTGGTTGCCAACAACCTGGCCCTGGCCGTGTACCGCCTGATCACCAACCCGGAGTGCCGCCAGTACATCCTGCGCCAGGCCTTCGAAGAGGCGATCCACACCCACGCCTACCAGTACTGCATCGAGTCGCTGGGCATGGATGAAGGCGAGATCTTCAACATGTACCACGAGATCCCATCGGTCGCCAAAAAGGCAGCCTGGGGCCTGAAGTACACCCGCGCCATCTCGGACCCGGAGTTCAACACCGGCACCGTCGAGACCGACAAAGAGCTGCTGCGCAACCTGATCGCCTACTACTGCGTCCTGGAAGGCATCTTCTTCTACTGCGGCTTCACCCAGATCCTGTCCATGGGCCGCCGCAACAAGATGACCGGCGTCGCCGAGCAGTTCCAGTACATCCTGCGCGACGAGTCCATGCACCTGAACTTCGGCATCGACGTGATCAACCAGATCAAGATCGAGAACCCGCACCTGTGGGATGCCGCGATGAAGGAAGAGGCTACCCAGATGATTCTGCAGGGTACCCAGCTGGAGATCGAATACGCCCGTGACACCATGCCACGCGGCGTGCTGGGCATGAATGCGGCGATGATGGAGGACTACCTCAAGTTCATTGCCAACCGTCGACTGACCCAGATTGGGTTGAAGGAAGAGTATCCGGGGACTACTAACCCGTTCCCTTGGATGAGCGAGATCATGGACTTGAAGAAGGAGAAGAACTTCTTTGAGACGCGCGTTATCGAGTACCAGACTGGTGGTGCTCTGAGCTGGGACTGATCATCCAGCTAACCAAAAAGGCTGCCTCTGGGCAGCCTTTTTTTATGGGCCGTCACGAAATTCTGGAGAGGATTGGCTACGCTCGAAAAGTTGAGTGATGGCTGCCAGGGAGGGTGTCAGAAATTTTGTGTTCGGGCATAACATGAGTAAGAGGTGCATGTATGCCAACCAAAAAGAAACCCTTGCGTGACCTGCCCAAAATCCCCAAAGAGCTGCTGGAGCAGTTCGGTGAGGGCCTGATGACCGCAGAAGCTATCGAGGATGCCTCTGCGGCGTTCAAGAAGGCCCTGATCGAACGCGCTCTGCATGCCGAGCTTGGCCACCACCTGGGCTATCCGCCGGGCGCGCAGCGCCCAGAGGATGAAACCAACCAGCGTAACGGCAAGAGTGGCAAGACGGTTTTAACGGGGGATGGCCCACTGCGGCTGGAAATTCCTCGCGATCGAGACGGCAGTTTTTCGCCCATTCTGATCCCCAAGCACGAGCGGCGGTACACCGGTTTCGATGACAAGATCATCGCCATGTACGCCCGTGGAATGACGGTCAGAGAGATCCGAGCCTTTTTGTCCGAGCAGTATGGAACAGAGGTCTCACCCGACTTCATCAGCTCTGTGACAGACGAGGTCATGGACGAGATTGGCGCGTGGCAACAGCGGCCACTGGAGCCGATGTACCCGGTCATTTTCTTCGATGCACTGCGGGTGAAGATCCGCGAAGAGGGCCTGGTGCGCAACAAGGCCATTTACCTGGCCCTGGGCGTCCTCCCCGACGGGACGCGGGATATCCTGGGCATCTGGATCGAGAACACCGAGGGCGCGAAGTTTTGGATGAAGGTCTTTAACGATCTCAAGACGCGCGGTGTCGAAGATGTGCTGATTGCCGTGACCGATGGCCTCAAAGGTATGCCAGAGGCTCTCAGTGCCGTGTTTCCAGAGACGACGTTGCAAACGTGCATCGTGCACCTGATCCGCAACAGCCTCGACTTCGCGGCCTGGGACAAGCGGCGGGCTCTGGCCAAGGAGCTGAAGCCGATTTACCAAGCCATTAATGCTGAAGCGGCTGAGCAAGCACTCGATGAGTTTGAGAACGGGCCGTGGGGCGAGAAATATCCAACGGTGGTGGCTGCCTGGAGACGCGCCTGGGATCGAGTGATTCCATTTTTCGTCTTCCCACCGGCCATCAGAAAGGTGATTTACACCACCAACGCCATCGAGAGCATCAACGCCCAGCTACGCAAGGTCATCAAGACTCGCGGGCATTTCCCGAATGATGACGCAGCGACCAAACTGATTTGGCTGGGATTGCGCAACATAACAGCCAATTGGGGAAAACCGGCCCATGATTGGAAAAGCGCGATGAATCAATTTGCGATTCTGTACGGAGATCGGTTCATCAGGCCGACCTGGTGAGAATCAGGGCCTGCCTGACGGCAGGCCGTTACCGGCCCGCACACAAAAAATCTGACAGTCCCCTGCCAGGTGCCTGTCTCGGATTTTTTGGCGATGCGCAAATCGAGCGCCGCGCGGGCGACGCTCGATCTCAAAGACACTGAAGATTTCGAGCCTATCCCACTGCTCTCGACGCAGATCGATAGTGACCTCCCGGTCAATCATTAAGCACCTATTTTCAAAGCTGCCCAAAAACGGAATCGTCCTACGAGCCCAGCGCTGTTTGTCTCGAACAGATCACGGTAACGTGTCTACAGCGCTAAGAACGCTCACGCAGCGGAACCCCGTTCCCGTTAGAAACGGCTTTTCCTGATCTGGATAGCCCTTCATGATTCGCTACTCCTCCACCCTCTTCACCCGCCACAACCGCCCCCTCCACCCCCTCTGGCTCGAATCCCAAGCCTGGTTCTGCGCCCACGAACTCGGCCGGCTGACCGGGCGCTTCTTCGACGAACACTGCATCCGCAAGCTCGACCCGGACCAGCATCGCACCGTGCAGCTGCTGCGCTACGGCCAGTACAGCGAGACCACGATGGTCAGCGAGTCCGGTGCCTATACCCTGCTGGCCCATCATCACATTCCGGAAAACCGCCACCTGCGCCACTGGCTGACCCATGAGGTGGTGGCGGTGCTGCGCGATGGGCAGGACTCGGCGCTGGAAGACCTGCCGCGCCTGGGCAGGATGTGCTGGCCGGGTGGGCATACGGCGAGTCTGTTGTATTGGCAGAGTGAACCTTGGGTACGAATGCGGGATATGCCGGTGGTGATGGCAGCGGAGAAGCCCGTGGTGGTGCCCGAGCGGCGCAAGCTGAGCTGGAAGGAATGTGCGCAGCGGGCGTTGCGGTTGCATGGGGTGGGGGATTGACCAGCTGGAGGCTTCAACCCAAGCCGATGAGAAGGCAAGCGTGTCGGTAGCGCAGGCGATTGCCAGCCACATTCGTTATCTGGCCCGAGGCAAGCCGTTCTCTGTTCAACACTTCACGAAGTTCGGATCACGCTCCGCCGTGGACAAGGCTCTGGCCCGCCTTGTCCGGGCGGGCGCCTTGGAGCGGGTGGCGCGAGGTGTGTACATACGCCCAAAGAGCAGCCCCTATGTGGGCAAGATGCGACCGGGACCTGTCACCGTGAGGATGGCAATGGCCAAGGCACGCGGCGAGATCATCCAAGTGCATGGGGCCGAAGCAGTTCGATGGTTCAGGCTCAGCACGCAGGTTCAGGTGCGGCCGATGTACTACACCAGTGGCTCCAGTCGTGATCTACGGGTGGGTGATGCGGTCGTCCACTTGCGGCATGTATCAGCGGATAAGCTGCAATGTGCAGGTAGTCAGGCCGGCTTGGCGCTGTGTGCGCTTTTCTATATCGGCAGACGCGAACTGACGGGCGCGATGGTTCAGACGATTCTGTCCAGGCTCGATACCGGGGAGGCAGAGAGCTTGATGCGCTGCAGGATGCCTCGGTGGATGCGCAAGATGGTGGATGGGGCCGGTTTCACCAGTGATCGCGGGTGAGATTGCTTCCACGCCCCTACCTTATCGCCGACAACGCAGCCTGAACGAGTGACTGACCTGCGCCTATACATTTTCAGAGAAGCAGGGCGATGTTCTCATCGATCCGGCCTTGTACGGTACGAAGCGTCTCCGAGCTGATCATCCGCGGATAGTGCTTCTCAGACAATGCGGCAAACTGGCTGGCTACCCCGCATATGCGCTCGATCAGTTGTTCGGCAGCCGCTGGTGAAATCTCTGCTTCGCTGGCTAGCGCCAGCATCGTCGAGCGATCAATCGCCAGGGCCTCGCCCATCACATCCATCTGGTGATACCCCCCAGGGCCTTCGCAGAAGGTCACATCGTAGGCCGGCGCCAGCGTCCACTGCCCCGTGCGCGACATCAGGTAAGCGAAGTTCTTGGGGTGGTCGTCGCGGTTGTTGAAGGCCACATTGAACAGCGCACGCTCAAATGCCCGTGCTTTCTCGCGCAGGTCGTTGGTGCAGAGATGAGTTGCGCGCAGGAAATTCACATAATCCAGTGCGCCAGGTGACCGGAAATCCGCACCGGTGAACGCCGCGAGGCTTTGCATGGGCACGCGTATTTGACCTTGTCGATCAAAGCGCTTGCTGGCAAAGGCCGCCAACCCGTTGGGCAGGCTGAAATGCTGGGTGTCCGGTGTCGGGATGCCGCAAAGGCGCAGGCACTCTGCATAGACCATCTCGATGGCGCAGACCTCGGGATGCTCTTCCCGAGCAGGAAACTTGATCAGCCAGGCCTCAAGCTCTGGCTTGGCCAAGGTGGTGAACGTATTGGTGTGCGGGTCGCGATACACCAGCGCCTTGGGTCTCGCGCCTTGCGGGGAGCCGCCTACCAACAACAGTTGTTGCAAAAACGCCCCACCCTCCCCTTTGAGCACATCCTGCACCTCGGCCGCCAGTTGCTCCAGGGGGATGTGGTCTTGCGCTATCAAACCTTCGGGTGCCACCGGCTCGAACGACATGGCGCCCATGGCGTTGTCACCGATATACGCCAACCGCTCCAGGGGGCCTATGCGGGCAGCATTCAGGCCACGACGTTTGAACAGTCGGTCCATCAGCAACATGCCCCAGCCGTCCGGCAGCGCATCATAGACTGGCCCCGGTACACCGATCTGATGCCCGGGGAAGCCTCTGCGCACTGCATCGCCTTGCAGGGGCAGTAGATGGGATGACAGTTCGAAGCCCCGCTGTCTGGCCTCAGGGCTGTATTCGAAGATGATCTGTGGGCGCTGGCTGACAGTGGTGGAAGTCGCCAGAGTGCCCCAGAGCCAGCGCTCGCCCCAGCCCTCGTAGTACACACGCACTTTTTCAGGCATCGCCGTGTTTTCTCCTGATGCGTTGACGCTTGGCGCCCTCTTCATAGCGTTGCAGGTCCGCAAGGCTGTCCAGCTTGGGCACGAACAGGTTTTCCAACTCCTTGCCACGGCCCAGCACCATCGCCACCCTGACCAGGTTTTCGAAACCGACATTACGTCCGGCTTCCAGATTGGAGACCGTGTTGGTGGCAATACCGGCCCGGCCTGCCACATCGGCCTGGGTCATCTGTTGCGCAAGGCGCTCGGTGCGAAGACGCTCGCAGAGTCGTTTGACGATCTCACTGGGCTTGCTGAAGCTTAAATCCAACATGACGAGGCTTAACCTGCGAATCGACGCTTAAAGCACAGATTATAGGTTTTATTGAGCAGGATGCTTAGGAGTTAATTCCTATATTTTTGTCATTATCTAGGTAACCTTCATTTAACACATAAAAAAATGGATTTAATTTACGTATCTCGAGCTTTTTCCTACTCGGACCTATAGAAGTAGATTGGCTCACGACTTCACCGACAAAGTCGGTGCCATACCTCCCACTTCCCGATTCGGGCATTGGGAGTGGTTTCAGAAACCCTGATTTTTATGACTCATAAGCGCTGCTAAAATAGTGCTTATGACTCGTAAGCACTGCTATAGAAGATCTTAAGATGAACGTTTTTCCATTGGCATGCGCCGACAGGCTAATGAAAATAGGGCTTCTGGCCAGAACCAGGCGTCTTGAGCGAAAGATTCGCCAGAAAGATCTCGCCGCCCAATCCGGGTTGTCCATCACCACGCTCGCTAAAATCGAGGCAGGTACACCTACTGTAGAGATGCGCAGCTACATGATCGCGCTGTGGCATCTGGGTTTGCTTGATGAGGTGTTCCAGGATGTGCCGATGTCCTCCCCCGCTTCCTTCGCCACTGAGCACCGAGTGCGTCTTAAGAAAGTGTCCGAGGACAATTTCTGATGAATGAGGCGTGCGAGCGGCGCCACGCCGCAGGGGGTTACACCGCGAAGCCGGTGCCATCCTTCGCGGGGCAAGCCCGCTCCCACGCCCTCATCTGCTCACAATGGCCTTAGTGAGCAACATCCAGCGCCATCCGATACTCAATCACCCCCGGCTTCTCGGCAATCCAGTCATACAACCGCTGCGCAGTCCGGTTGGTCTCCTGGGTATGCCAGTACAGCCGGTCGCACTGCTGCTGCCGGGCCTGGTCCTGGACGAACTCGATCAGTTGCTTGCCGATCATCCGCCCTCGGGCGCTCGGGCACACGTACAGGTCTTCCAGGTAGCAGAAGTCGTTGCGCCCCCAGGTCGAGCGGTGGAACACATAGTGGACGAAGCCGAAGAGCCGTTCGCCGTCCGTGGCCACGGCGCAGTGCATGGGTTCGGCCGGGTCGAAGAAGCGGGCCCAGGTGCGCTCGTTGATGGCTGGGCCCAGGTCTACCTGGTAAAAGGCCTGGTATTGCGACCAGTAGTCACGCCAGGGCTGGAGGTCGGTTTGCTTCACTTCGCGGATGAAGACAGGTAGTTGGGTGGTGGTCATTAGTGGAACCCCTTTTTGGGCAAAGCAGTGTGGATGAGTGAGGGGGCCGCCCTGCCCGTAGCGCTTGCCTTCCTTGGTGGTTGCTTGCGGGCTTGGGTTTTATAGCGGATAAATGGTTGGTTTTTACCTGCCAATTGATTGGTAATAGCCAGACCATTTTGAGGTTCTGGATAGGGGTAAGGCTTGAGATTGCCGGGGGCGCTTTGCGCCCCTTTCGCGACACAAGGCCGCTCCTACAGGGGATCGCGGTCGACTGGAGCGGCCTTGTGTCGCGAAGCGGCCCCAGCATTGGCAGCCATTAATCAGGTCCATCAGCCAGGGAATCAGGCCAATGTTCAAACACGCGCAGCTGGAATCGGTGAAAGCCTGGATCAACGACCCGGCACACGCCGCGCTGGCCTTGCATGTGCGTATTCAACGGGCGATCCGTCAGTTGATCCTCGACGGCGCACTGCCGGTGGGCAAGGCGTTGCCCGCCTCGCGCCCGCTGGCCCAGTCCCTGGGCGTTTCGCGGGATACCGTGGAGTCGGCCTACAGCCAGTTGCACGCCGAGGGCTTTATCGAACGGCGCGTGGGCAGCGGCAGTTTCGTGTCGCAACGGGCCCGATGCCTGCCGTCGCGCAAGCGCCAGCGACCGGCGCATCAGCAGGCCCCCGTGCAGTTGAGCCGCCGAGGTGAAGCGGTGTTGCACAGTGGTGGCGTCCACAACTTCCAGTCGCCCCGCCCCTTCGCCCCGGGCGTGGCCGAAACCCGGCACTTCCCCCTGGCCATCTGGGAGAAGCTGGAACGGCAGGTGTACAAGGAATACGGCACGCGGGCGCTGGAACACAGCGAGCCGCAGGGCATGGCCCCCTTGCGCAGGGCAATCGCCGACTACCTCAACCTCGAGCGCGGGGCCCAGGCATCCGCCGAGCGCATCCTGATCCTCACCAGCTCGCAGCAGGCCCTTGGCCTGTGCGCCCAGGTGCTCATGGACGCAGGCGACCAGGTGCTGGTCGAAGACCCGCTGTACCAGGGCACCCGCAAGGCTGTCACAGCCGCCGGCCTGGCATGCGTGCCGGTCCCGGTGGACGCACACGGCCTGCAGGTGGACGCCATGGCCCGGCTGGCACCGGATGCCCGGGCGGTGTTCCTCACCCCTTCGCACCAGTACCCGACCGGCGCGACCCTAGCGCTGGACCGGCGCCTGCTGGTGATCGAATGGGCGCGCCAGCAACGCGCCTGGATCATCGAGGACGACTACGACAGCGAGTTCCACTACGCCGGCCGCCCCACCGCCTGCGTGCAGGGCCTGGACCCACACGACCGCACGCTGTACATCGGCACCTTCACCAAATCGCTGTTCGCCGGCCTGCGCATCGGCTACCTGCTGCTGCCACCCCAGCTCGTCGCGCCGATGACCGCCGCCCGCACGCTGCAGGATGGGCATAACGCCTCCATCGCCCAGCTGACCCTGGCCCGGTTCATGGAAGGCGGCCACTTCAACGCCCATGTGCGGGCCATGCGCGCGCTCTACGCCGAGCGCCGGGATGTGCTGGCGGATCTGCTGCGCAGGCACCTGGGGGCGTTTCTCGTGCCGCAGGTGCCCGCCGGCGGGCTGCAGATGCCCTGCCATTTCGTGCAGGCCCTGTCTGAAGACGCCGTGGTCAGGGCGGCACGCGGGGTGGGCATCGATCTATTGGGGCTGGGCAGCTTGTACGCGGTGCCGAGGAACGATGCCGGCTTGCTGATGGGCTTTGCGGCACTGACACCCGCTGAAATGAGGGAAGCGGTGGTGAAACTGGAGAAGGTGCTGGCAGGTCTGGTCACTTCGGGACATTCGATGCGGTAGCCCGTTCTGCGCGAAAAGAAATGTGGTAAACCAATCGCTGAAATCCGCCGCGAAAACGAGGATTGACAACGCCTAGAAATCTTGGCATAAAAATTAAAATGTACACTCAACGCCTAGAAAATTAGTCTTTATCCAGTAGCGGATTTTTCTTTAAAGCACACTATACAAAGCCTAGAATCCTAGGCATGCAGGTCAATAACGGCGTTTTAAGCATAGGATCCCAGGCGTTATGAAAGCCATATCAATGACTGACGACGCTATCGCCAACGAGATCGGCCAACGCATTGAGGCTATCCGCCTGAAGCGTAATATTGGCCAGGACATCGTCGCCCATGAAGCCGGGATTTCCCGGGAGACCTACCGCAAGCTCACGGCAGGCAAAGGCACCCTGGTGAACGTGATTGCCGTCCTGCGGGTGCTGGGAGAGCTTGATCGTCTCGCCTCCCTCATCGAGGACGTCAGGACCAGCCCCGTGCAACTGGCGAAAATGCAGGGCAAACAGCGGATGCGGGCGACCGTCACACGGGCTACACCGCCGGCGCCTGAACACGGAATCAGGACGCCTATCGGCAAGCCCACGCTCATTGGTGGCCCGAAACCCGACAAGGATGACAGCTGGTGATTGCACGGATCTATCTCTGGGATGTGTATGTAGGCGCGCTCAACTGGAACACGCAGACCCAGATCGGAGAGTTCGAATACACCCCCGAGTTCGTCAGGACCGGCCTTGAGATCTCGCCGGTCCATATGCCCTTGCGCCAGGACTACACCTACGTGTTCCAGGGGCTGGACCGCGAAACCTTCAAGGGCCTGCCCTCGATCCTCGCCGATTCCCTGCCCGATGATTTCGGCAACGCGCTGATCGATGCCTGGCTGGCCCAGCAGGGGCGTGACAAGGCAACGTTTACCCCGGTCGAGCGCCTGCTGTACCAGGGCAAGCGCGGCATGGGCGCCCTGGAGTATCGTCCGGCGATGGCCACCGAGCGGGACAAGGGGGAGAGCATCCATATCGATGCCCTGGTGCGCCTGGCCAGCGAGGTGTTGTCCGAACGCGAGTCGATCGCCGAGCGCCTGGATGCCAATGACCCGTCGCTGGACGACAGCGCCCTGCAGCACCTCATCCAGATCGGTACCAGCGCGGGCGGTGCCCGGGCCAAGGCGGTGATCGCCATGAATGCCGAAGGCGAGATCCGTTCGGGCCAGGTCACCGCGCCGCCGGGCTTCGAGTACTGGTTGCTCAAGTTCGATGTGGCCAAGGACTCGACCGTACTGGCGGACTCGCAAGGCTACGGGCGCATCGAGTACGCCTACCACCTGATGGCCAAGGCGGCCGGCATCACCATGACCGAGTGCCGATTGCTGGAGGAAGGTGGACGCGCTCACTTCATGACCCGGCGCTTCGACCGCACGACCGAAGGTGAAAAGATCCACGTGGCGACCTTGTGCGCACTCGACCACGCCGACTTCCGCAAGCCTGGCCAATACTCCTATGCCGAGGCCTTCGCGGTGATGCGCGCACTGCGGATTTCCCGCGACGGCGCCGAACAGTTCTACCGCCGCATGGTCTTCAACCTGGTGGCACGCAACCAGGACGACCACACCAAGAATACGGCCTTCATGATGGACACCGACGGCACCTGGTACCTCACGCCAGCCTATGACGTCTCCTACTCCTACCTGCCAGGTAGTTTCTGGGTCGATACCCACCAGATGACCGTGAACGGCAAACGCGACGACTTCACCCTCGACGATCTGTTAAGCGTTGCCAGCCAAGTTCGTGGCATGGACGCACGACGGATCATCAAGGAAGTCTGCGAAGCCATCGCACAATGGCCGCAGTTTGCCCAGGACGCAGGGGTACCAATCTCAGCCAGTAAGCGAATCGGTGCAGTACACCGCCTGTATCTTGGCGAGGGGCTTTGAATAAAAGCCCCTCCCGAGGGCTGAACGCGCAGCTCAAGCCACCCGCACCACCACCTTGCCCTTGCTCCGCCCACCTGCCACCGCCGCCAGCGCCTGTGCGGTAGCCTCGAAGGCGAACACTTGGTCGAGCACCGGCGTCAGGATCCCCTCCTCCACCAGCCGGGTGATGGCCTCCAACTGTCGACCATCGGCGCGCATGAACACGAACCGATAACGCACGCCCTGGGCCTCACAACGCTTGCGGATGCGGCGGCTGAGCAGGCGAAGTACCTGCCGTAATGGCCAAGCCATCCCTTGCTCGGCCGCGAACTCAGGCGTGGGCGGCCCCGAAATGGAAATCAGCTGGCCACCCGGTTTGAGAATCTGCACCGAGCGCTCCAAGGTGCCTGCCTCCAACCCGCTGAGCACCACATCGTAGTCGCGCAATTCCCGGGTGAAATCCTGGCGCTTGTAATCGATGACCACATCCGCGCCCAAGGCCTTCACCCATTCGACATTGCCCGTGCTGGTGGTAGTGGCGACGAACGCACCCAAGTGTTTGGCCAGCTGCATCGCGATGCTGCCTACGCCACCAGAGCCCGCATGAATCAGCACCTTCTGCCCCGGCTTGAGCGGGGCGGTTTCCACCAATACCTGCCAAGCGGTCAAGGCCACCATGGGCAGCGCGGCGGCCTGCTCCATGCTCAAGTTGGCGGGCTTGCGCGCCAGCGCCTGCTGGGTGACGGCGATCTGTTCGGCAAAACTGCCGATACGTGCCTGCCCGGGCCGTGCATAGACCTCGTCGCCGGGCTTGAAGCGGGTAACACGGGCACCTACACGCAGCACGGTACCGGCCAGGTCGTTGCCCAGGATCAGCGGCAGGCGGTACGGCAGCACCCGTTTGAACTCGCCGTTACGCAGCTTCACGTCCAGGGCGTTCACTCCGGCGGCGTGGACCTGCACCAGCACATCGTCATCCCCCAGGGTGGGCACGGGCATTTCAGCGATACGCCCCACTGCATCCTTGCCGTAACGGTCGATGATGAACGCTTTCATTGAAGTCTCCCGTGACTCACTGCGCACTGCGATAGCGCTCGGCAACCAAGGATTGCCTCAGGTCCCCCATCAGCAACTGCCGGGCGCCATCCAGCGCGGCCCAGCGCTCGGCATGCTGCAAGGGCGGAATGGTGATCGCTTCGCGGCGGTCGTAACCCACCAGTGCGGCATCAACCAGGTCTTGCACCTCCATCACTTCAGGCAGCGTGTTGATGTCCAACCCGGAACGGGACCAGATCTCGGTACGGGTGGCTGCCGGCAGCACGGCCTGCACATAGACCCCCTTGGGCCCCAGCTCCAGCGCCAGCCCCTGGGACAGGAATTGCACGAACGCCTTGGTGGCGCCATACACGGTCATGCCCAGTTCCGGCGCCAGCCCCACCACCGAACCGATGTTGACGATCGCGCCACTGCCCTGCTCGGCCAGGCGCGGTGCAATGGCGGCTGCCAGCCGGGTGACCGCAGTGACGTTCAGCCCGATCAGGCGTTCGAGGCCTTCGCCGTGCTGTCCCAGGAAGCCCCCTGACTGGCCTTGCCCGGCGTTGTTGATCAGCACGCCGATACGCACATCTTCACGCAACCGCGCTTCGACCCGAGCAAGGGCATCGCCCTGGGTGAGGTCGGCGACCAGCACCTCCACCGCCACCTCGAACCGCTCACGCAAACGAGCGGCCAGGGTCTCCAGGCGCGCCTGGTCACGGGCGACCAGCACCAGGTCGTGGCCACGCTGGGCGAAGCGCTCGGCATAGGTGGCGCCGATACCGCTGGAGGCGCCGGTGACAAGAACGGAAGGCAAGGCACTCATGGGTAGATCCTCAATGTCGATTGGGGCACCCGGAAGTGGCGTGCCTGGCCATTATGATTACGACCATAATCTAACTAAGTCAACATTTTGATGATGAACGACATCAATGTATGATGAACACCACCACCCCGGTGCAGGAGTTGCCCACATGAAAGTCACCAAGGCACAAGCCCAGGCCAACCGCGCCCATATCGTCGAAACGGCGTCCTCGCTGTTTCGCCAGCGCGGCTACGACGGGGTCGGTGTCGCCGAGTTGATGGCGGCCGCCGGTTTCACCCATGGCGGCTTCTACAAGCATTTCGGCTCGAAGGCCGACCTCATGGCCGAGGCGGCGGCCTGCGGGCTGTCGCAGAACACCTCCGGCACCGACAGTGGCGGTGTGGCGGACTACCTGCGCCAGTACCTCTCCAGGGAGCACCGCGACAACCCGGCCTCAGGTTGCACCCTGGCGGCGCTGGCCAGCGATGCCGCGCGCCAGCCCGACGCCGTGAAGACGGTGTTTGCCGACGGGCTCGAGCGCTTGCTGGCAACGCTCCAGGCCGCCAGCGAGCCGACGGATGCCGCCGACGAGCAGGCCGAACGCGCCCGGCGCCTGGGCGTGATCGCCACCCTGGTGGGCGCCATCACGCTCTCCCGCGCCTGCCCGGACGATTCGCCGCTGGCGGACGACATTCTCCAGGCCTGCCGGGACCGGTTGCTGACACCGCAGTAACCCCGCCCGGGCTGTATTGAAAATCGCCCGGGCGCTGTATCTGTTTCAGCAGGCGCCCGCCCTTCACCCTCCACCTCACTCCCTGGATGGCTGAAGGAACCCGCATCATGGCTGCGCTGCTGCTGCAAATGTCCCCCATTGGCCTGGTGATCGCCCTGATCCTGCTGCTGCGCCGCCCGCCCGTGCAGGCCGCGCTGGCCGGCGTGGCCGGTGTCTTGCTGCTATGGGGCCTGGGCGCCGCGCAGCCGCTGTCGGCGGCGGTGTCCGGCGCCATCCTGCAAGACACGTTGATCCTGTTCCTCAGCACCGCCTGCGTGATCGTTCCGGGGCTGGCCTTCGTCATCCTGGTCGAACGCGCCAACGCACCGCAGGCGATCGGCGCCTGGGTGCGGGAGCTGGGCTGGACGCCGCCGATGCAGGTGATCTTCATCGTGCTGGGCCTGGCGCCGCTGCTGGAGGCAATGACCGGGTTCGGCGTGTCGCTGATCGCCACGGTGCCGCTGCTGATGGGGCTGTTTTCGCGCCAGATCGGTATGAAGATGGCCCTGGCCGGCATGGTGGTGATGCCCTGGGGCACCCTCGGGCTGGCCACGGTGATCGGCGCGCTGCTGGCCCATGTGCCGGCGCAGGAACTGGGCAGCCATTCGGCCCTGGTCAGCGCACCGGTGTTCCTCGGCCTGGCCGCCGTGGCGCTGGTGCTGACGGGGATTCGCAGTCTGCAGGCTTGGCTGGGGTTGGCGCTGGTCTCGTTGCTGTTCAGCGCGGTGCTGTATGCGGTCAACCGCTGGATCGGGCCGGAGGCGTCGGGCGTGCTGGCCGGGCTGGCGGTGGCTGGCGTGGGCCTGGGGATGTCCTGGGCGCGGCGCGGGGCGCTGGTGCGCTGGCCGCAGGCAGCGTGGCCGTACCTGGCCTTGCTGGCCGTGATCATCGCCTCCCGGGGGCTGTTCCTGCTGTCGGGCTGGGACGGGCTATGGGTGGTGCATGGCACCAACGTGTCGTGGAAGCCACTGGCTTCGCCGGGGCTGGCCTTGCTGCTGGTGGTGCTGATGATGGTCGGGCGCCAGGGCGCGGGCTTCCCATGGCAGGCGCTGGTCACCCGGGCGCAGTTTCCGGTGGCGACGATCTTCTTGTTCCTGCTGCTTTCCCAGGTGATGGTCAAGGCCGGTTTCCTGGTCGAGGCGCAACGCGCGCTGCAAACGATGTCGGGGGTGTCGCTGGCTTCGACGGTGTCGCTGCTGGCCGGGCTGGCCGGTTACGTGACAGGCTCCAATGTCGGCGGCACCACGCTGGTGATGCCGTCCATTGCGGCATTATCCAGCGCCCATGGCCCCTGGCTGGCAGCCATGGCCAACAGCGCCGCGGGGCATGGCGCGTTGGGCTCGTTGTCGATCCTGTCGCTGGTCATCGGGCTGGCCGGGGCCGACCGTGAGGAAGAGCTTGGGCTGATCCGCTTCGGCTTCGCCCTGGTGCTGCTGAATATCGTCATCGTGGCTGCAACCGGCGTGCTTTTGCTCTACCTTTCGGGAGCTCCCGCCTGACACGACACAAGGCCCCCATGGACCGGAACCCCAAGCCCGACAAACGCTGGCACACCGTCAACGCCTGGCTGCTGCGCCAGATCGACAGCGGCGAATGGCCCAGCGGCACGCAACTGCCCTCGGTGCGCGAGCTGGCGCGGCTGTTCGACAGCAGCATCGCCACCGTGCAGCGGGCCCTGGCGGAGCTGGAGGCCAATGCCTATGTACAGGCCACGCCGCGGATCGGCTATTTCGTCGCCAAGGGCGCGGCCCAGGTACAGGGGTTCGACCTGGCCAGTGTCACCGTCAACGTCAACCACGCGGTGGTCGCCATGCTCGCCCAGGCGGCCAGCAACACCGCGCTGTCGTTGAGCTCGGCAGTGCTGCACGACGAGCTCACGCCCCAGGTGCTGCTGAACAAGTGCCTGGCGACGCTGGCCGCCAAGGCCGGCCTACCCTTAGCCGGCCTGATCGCTCCGCCGGGCCTGGCCTCGCTGCGCCGGCGCATCGCCGGGCTGATGCTGCAACGCGGCGTGGCCTGCGGGCCGGACGACATCCTAGTGACCTCGGGCGACACCGTGGCCCTGGAACTGGCCCTCGAAGCCGTCGCCCGGCCGGGCGCCACGGTGGCCATCGAGACACCTACCTACTACGGCATCCTGCAGACCATCGAACGCCTGGGGATGCGCGCCCTGCCCATCCGCACCCACGCCGACAGCGGCATGGACCTCGAGCACCTGGAATGGGCGCTCAAGCGTGGTAAGGTCGATGTGGTGTTCCTCAACCCGACGCTGCAGAACCCACGGGGCTTCATCATGCCCGACGCGGCGCGGGCACGGCTCTCACAGCTGGCGCAGGCAGCGGATGTGCCGATCATCGAGGACGATATCTTCTTCGACCTGGTGGACGAGGCGCAGCGGCCGAAGGCGATCAAGCACTACGACAGCACCGGGCAGACGATCTATTGCTCGTCGTTCTCCAAGACCGTGGCGCCGGGGTATCGGGTGGGTTGGTGCGTGGCGGGGCGCTACCGGGATGCGATCCTGGCCCAGCTGTTTTCGCGCAACCTGGCGGTGTCGAGCCTGGCCCAGCGGGTGCTGGATGAGTTTATCGGGCGGGGGTACATGGAGGAGCACTGCGCGAAGCTGCGTGGGCGGCTGGCGGCGCAGGCCGGGGTGATGGAGACGCTGGTGCGCTCGGTGTTTCCGCTGGGGACGCGGTATGGGGCGCCGCAGGGTGGGTTTATCCATTGGGTCGAATTGCCGGAAGGGACGGACATGGTGGCGCTGCAACAGCTTGCGGCGGCGCGTGGCTGCAATGTCGGCGCCAGCGGGATGTTCTTTGCCGATGGGGAATGCGGCACTGGGTTGCGGGTATGCCTGGGGCGGGTGATAACGCCGGAGGTGATGGGCGGGTTGAGGGTGGTGGCGGAGTGTGCGGCGCTTTCGAGGTCTTGATTACGCTTGAGGCACTTGGGGGCGCTGCGCGCCCCTTTCGCGACACAAGGCCGCTCCCAAAGGGGAATACGTGCTCCTGTGGGAACAACTGTCTTCTTTGTGGAAGCTGACCCGGCCATGCCGGGCATCGCCAGAAAAACTGGGGTCCTACGGGTTTGGAGTGAAGCTCAGGCTTGGCGCGGTCCATGTGGGAGCGGCCTTGTGTCGCGAAAGGGCTGCGCAGCAGCCCCAGGGTCCGGAATCAAGCCAGATGTGCCTGGCTGCGCAAATGCTCGGCCAACATATCGATAAAGGTCCGCACCTTGGTCGAGCCATATTTGCTCTCCCGATGCAGGATATGGATCGGCCACGGCGCTTCCTCATACTCGGCCAGGATCACCTGCAAGCGCCCGGCCGCCACTTCATCCGCCACCTGGTACGACAGCAGCCGTGCAATCCCGAGCCCGGCGCTGGCCGCGGCGATAGCGGCGTCGTTGCTGGTCACGGTCAGGCGCGGCTTCATGCGGATCAGCGTCGGGTCGTCGATGGCGCCGAAGCGCCAGTCCGTGCGTGGCGACAGGGTCCCGGCGGCGATGACTTCGTGCTTTTGCAACTCCGAAGGGTGGCGCGGCGTGCCGTGGCGTTCGAGGTACTCGGGCGAGGCGCACAGCAATCGGCGCATCCTGCCCACGCGCAACGCCTTGAGCCCCGAATCGGGCAACTGGCCGATGCGCACCGCCACATCCATGCCCTCCTCCACCAGGTTCACCACGCGGTCGAGAAAATATGCCGAAACATCCACCTCGGGGTACTGCTGCAGGTAACGGACGATGCACGGCATGACGAATTTCTTGCCAAACAGGATCGGCGCGGTCACCGCCAGGTCGCCCTTGGGCGCGGCATTGATGCCAGCGGCTGCTTCGTTGGCCTCGACGATGCTGGCGAGGATATGCCGGGTATCCTCCAGGTAACGCCCGCCGGCCTCGGTCAGGCGCACGCTGCGAGTGGTGCGCAGCAGCAGCTTGACCCCGAGCTGTTCCTCCAGGGCGCTGACGGCGCGGGTCACCGCCGCTGGCGAGATGGCCAGGCGGCGTGCGGCGGCGGCGAAGCTTTCCAGCTCGCCCACGGCCACGAACACTTTCATCAGGTGAATCTGGTCCATGCCGCGCCCCACGCGTTGTCGTGGGGCGATTATCGCCGTGGTCACGCTAGAGCTCCAGTACCAGGGGCTGCACACCGTCCTCGGCCTGGGCGGGGATGGCGCAGCAGATCAGCACGTTGCCGGGCTCGGGCAGCTCGGCGGGCGGGTTCGGGTAGTGGACCTGGCCGCTGACCAGCTTGGTCCTGCAGGTACCGCAGGAGCCCCCTCGGCAACTGAAGTCCGGCGACAGGCCACGGCTTTCCGCCAGTTCCAGCAGGGTGCCGCTGTCCGGCGCCCAACGCGCTTCCTTCGCGGAGCTGGCGAAGTACACCGGCACCGGCTCGCTGGCGGGTGGGGGCTGTTGCAGCGTGGGCTGGTTGTCGTCGGTGTGGCGGCGCAGGGTCGAAGGACCGAAGGCTTCGGCATGGATACGGGCGTCGGGCACATGCACGCCGCGCAGGCCTTCGTACAAGTCCTGTGTGAAGTTGGCCGGGCCGCAGAGGTAGAAGTCGTAATCATCCAATGCCAGCGTGGCCTTGACCTGCTCGATACCCAGGCGGCTGGCGAAATCGTAGTCATGCGCCAACACAGCCTGCGGTTCGGGCCGACTCAGGGCACGATGGATGCTCAGCAAGCCATTGGCCTGTTGCTGGAGCGCGGCAAGCTCCTGCTGGAACGGCAGGTCGGCGAGTGTGCGCCCGCCGTGGAACAGGTGGATTCGCCGCCCCTGCCCCTTGGCCAGTTGCTCGCGAAGCATGGCGATCAACGGGGTGATGCCGACGCCCGCACCGATCAGCACAAGGGGCCGGTCGCTGTGCTGATCCAGGATGAAGCTGCCCATGGGCTGGCGCACCTCCAGATGATCGCCGACCTTCACCTGTTGGTGAAGATAGTGTGACGCCGGCCCCTGCGCCTTTACGCTGATGCGCAGGAAGCCATCGGACGGCGCGCTGGACAGGCTGTAGGTTCGGATCAGCGGCGTCTTCCCATCGATGCGCAAACGCACGGGGATGTGCTGGCCAGGTGCGAAGGCCACCGCGGCGCCATCCTCGGGTTGCAGATGGAACGAGCGGATATCGCGGCTCTCCTGCTCAATGTGAAGTACCCGCCAGGTCAGCCATTGGCGCTGCCGTTCGCGCTGTTGCAGGCGTTGCTCGGCCTCGCGCCAGGTGCCGGTAATCACGCTGGTGGGTGCCAATTCCTGGAAGGCCCAGCGCAGCGATAAGGCAGCGGGACGCAGCACCACCTGCTCGATGTCCAGGGTCCAGATCCGCTCGGCGCCCTCGAAAGCGCTGATCAGCGGGCTGTCGAGGATGATCTCGGTGCGCCCGGAAACCTGCAGCATATCGCCCGTGGTGAAATCGACGAACAGCAGGCCGGCGACCGGGTTCACCAGCAGATTGCCGAGGGTGTTGAAATGCAGGTTGCCGGCGTAGTCAGGAATCGTCAGGCGATTGCCCTCGACCCTCACGAAACCGGGCCGGCCACCGCGATGGGACACGTCCACCGAGCGCTGGCCACCATCCTGATCGACGTAGCTGGCGACGAAGAAGGTGTCGGCGCTCTCGATCAAGGCGCGGGTTGCGACATCCAGCGCCACTGAATCCCGGCGCCCCTGCGGCGGCTCGTCGACGCGGGTGTACTCGCGCAGCTGGATGTACTGCGGGCAGTTGCCGAACGACTGCTCGACCACCACTTCCAGCTGGCCGGCGCAGGACCTGCGGATCAGGCCATTGAGGCGATTGCGCCGCCGCGTGTGCAGCTCGATCCCCAGCAGGCCGATGGCGCCGCCCGCCACCAGGCCGGGCGTGGCTGGATCGTCGCTGGCGAGATCGGTGCCGATCAGCAGCTGCCGTGGATCGGGCGAGCTGACGAAGCCTTCCGGGCCTTCGAGCAGCGTCGCCCAGGGTTTGCCTGCGGCGTCCACGGCACCGGCCACCATGAACGGCAACTGCTGGTAGAACGTGCGATGCTGGTCGGGCATGTAGTCACGAATGACCTTCTGCCCGAACGCCTCCATGCGCTCTGCAACACCGACGTGCTCCTGCAGCTGTTTTTCACCTGCATGCCAGGGCGATTGCATGGCGGCATCCCTCGGGAGTCAGAGCGTGGTCTGCAAACCGATGACCGTACGCGGCATCGGCACGAAGCCCGGCAGCGCCTCGACACGGGCCAGCCAGGCGCGCACGTTGGGGTACGGCTCCAGCGACACGTTGCCTTCCGGCGCGTGGGCGATGTACGAGTAGTTGGCGATATCGGCGATGGTCGCCTGGTCACCGACCAGGAACGGGCCCTTGGCCAGTTCGGCGTCGATCACCTTGAGCAGGGTGTGAGCGCGGCCAATGACTTCATCGGTGTTGAACGAGGCACCGAACACCGTCACCAGACGTGCCGCCGCCGGGCCGAAGGCCAGGGGACCGGCCGCCACCGACAACCAGCGCTGCACTCGGGCGGCACCGACCGGATCCTGAGGCAACCAGCGCTCACCGCCGTAGGCCTTGGCCAGGTAGACCAGGATGGCGTTGGAATCGGCGATGACGATGCCGTTGTCATCGATCACCGGCACCTGGCCGAAGGGGTTGATGGCGAGAAACTCTGGCTGCTTGTGCTCGCCCTTGGCCAGGTCGACGAATACCAGCTCGGTAGGCAGTTCGAGCAGCGACAGCATCAGCTCTATGCGGTGGGCGTGGCCGGACTTGGGGAAGTTGTAGAGCTTGATCGGGCTTGGCATGTGCGGGGCTCCTGGTCAGCGCCGGGAGTGGCGCTGCTGGAGGACATGCTGCACTGGATCGTCCGACAGCAGAATCGGTGCTGGGAGCAATCCAGTATTTCGGCAGGTGGAATAATCACACTCGCGGGGGCAAGCCCGCTGCTACACGCCCGCGGTGGCGATCTCAATGACGGTGCTGTTTCTGGTACTGATACAACCCCCGCGCCGCCTCGACTACCAGCGGTACACAAGCCTGGAGCTCATCGAAGCTCATCGAATCGAGCAGCTCGAAATTGTCTTCCAACCCATGCAGGGAAATGGCCTTGAGCAGACGATCCTGCTCCGGCGGCAGCTCGCTCCACTCGGCCACCTGGGTACCGCGCATGTAGCCGAAGCACCATTCCTCGAGAATGATCGCCGGGCCTTCCTCGCCTTCGCTCTCCTCGAACAGCGGTTCGAAGTGCTCAATGTCGTCGGCCAGCTCTTCCGCCACCTGGCTGGCGTAACGCAGCATCAACGCGGTGTAGGCCTCTTCATGGGCGGGCTTCTTGAACTTCGGCACCTTGCCACCAGCGACAGAGGGCAGCCATTGCTCGGGATTGACCTTGCTAGGGGAGCTGGCCAGAGCGGTGAAGAAACCGTTGAGCTCGGCGAGGTTGAGCACCGAATAGTCGTTGCCGTAGGTGATCAGCAGGTCTTCGAGGCGGTCGAGTTCTTTTTCGCTGAGCGCGGGGAGCATGGGCGGGTGTCCTAGGGCGGAAATTTGCGTGCACCCTAGCACAGGCAACGCCTGCCCGCTCCCATCACGGGAACGGGCATCGGACTATTGCTGCAGCCAGTGCGCCAGGTCGGCCTGCCGCCCGGTGCCGATCAGCAGCCACAGCAAGAGTCGGCACTTGCGCGGGCAGAGCCAGCCGGCCATGTGCAGGCCCCGGTTCTGCAGGTCGATCTCGCCGCCGATAAATCCGTAGGTTCCCAGGGCTGTCGGGCCATTGCCGGTGCGGGTGGCGATGATCACCGGCATGTTGCCGGCGATGCGCCCCAACGCCTCGGCCCAGGCTTCAGAGACATGACCTGCGCCAAAGCCGGCAACCACCACCCCTGAATAGCCCAGGCCTCCGAGCGCTTGCAGCAGCCTCGTATCGGCATCGAGACAGGCCTCCAGCAAGACGACCTGGTGATCCACCTGCACCGGCAGGGGTAACACCCGCCGTGGCGTGGCAGCCTGGCGATAAAGTGGTCTACCCTCCACGACCTCCCCTATCGCCCCAGCGCCGGGCGACTCGAAGGCCGCCATCGCCAGGCTGGTAGTCTTGCGCACCCGCGCGGCCAGGTGGATCTGGTCGTTGATCACCACCAGCACGCCACGCCCCCGACTGCCATCGGCGATTGCAACCTGCACCGCCGCCAGCAGGTTCGCCGGACCATCCGCGCCCGGCTGGCTGGCCGAGCGCATGGCGCCGGTCAGGATCAGCGGGGTGTCATGGGGCCAGAGCAGGTCGAGGAAATACGCGGTCTCCTCCAGCGTATCGGTGCCTTGGGTGAGGACCACGGCCTGAGCCCCCGCGTGCACTTGCGCGCTTGCCCAGGCCTGCACATCCAGCATGTCGCTGAACGCCAGCGAGGCGCTCGGCACCAGGCTCAACGTGGCGGTGCTGATCTGCGCCAGTGCCTGCAATTGAGGCAGGGACGCCAGTAGCGCGGCGCAATCGAGCCGAGGGGTCACACCCTGCCCCGGCGCCGCGGACTGCATGCTGACCGTGCCGCCCAGGCTGGCGATCGAAACACGTGGTGATGTCATGAGTTACCTCCCGCAAGCAGGCCGACCAGGGGCACGATGCCCAGGGTGCTGATGGCCATGGACAGGACATTGCCGATATAGCCGTGCATATAGCCCGGCAAGCGCTGGCTGATGGCCACGGCAAGCGGTGGTGCGATCAGCGCGCCGAGCACGGCGCTGGCGACGATCACCTGCCAGCTGCCGCCCAGTGTCAGCACGGCCGCGGGCACGATCGACACGATGGGAATATAGGTCGGATACCAGCCCCGCTCTTGCCATTGCCGTCGCCAGAACAGCACACCGACCAGCGATGCCAATGCCTGCCCGGCCACCATCTGCAGCACCAGTTGCGAGCCGTAGGCCGGTGCCGCCGGGGCTAATACATAAGCCAGCAAGACGCCGAGCAGCAAGCCGAGACTGGCCAGCTCATTGCCGAAGAACGGCGCTTCGCTGAAATCGGCCAGTACCCGACGCAGGGTCCAGACCACACCATAGTCGGGCTGGCTGGCCGTCACGGCGACCACTGGGTGCTGTCCATCGCGAACCAGCACCGGACAGCGCTTGCACAGCAGGAATGCCAGCACACTGGCCAGGGCCATGCCACTGACATTGCCGATCACCACCGGCAACTGCAGCGGGTAGCACAGGTAGTTGACCAGCAGCAGGCTGGCCGGCGTCACCAGCACGGCACCGAGCAGCGCGCCATTGATCGCGACGCGCCAACCGCCGCCAAACAGCAGGACCATGGCCGCCGGCAGCGAGACGAAGGCGACAAAGGTCGGCTGCCAGGTACCACCCTCCAGCGTCCAGCCCCACAACGCATGGCTGAGCAGCAGGCCGAGCAGCGAGCTGATGATCAGCCAGGGCCACAGACCAGTGCCGTAGCAGATGGCAAAGCCTTGCCAACGATACCCGCGCTGCTGGGCCCAATGCGCGAGGCTCGCCCCCAGCAGCAGCCCCAGTGCCGGCAACTCGTGCTTGTAGAAAGCGACCTCGCTGATATCACCGACAATCCAGCGCAGCCTGCTCAACGGCTGGTCGAGGGTTGCAACGAGCTGCGCATAGTCGGGCCATCCACCCAACATCAGGCTGGCACCGCAAAGCAGCGCGAGGCCCAGGAGTGTCAGCGACGACGACCGTTGTCGCGGTAAGGAAAGGCGCTGTTCCATGACGCCTCCTCAACGTGGCATCGGCGCATGCAGCCGATACCCCAGGGTGGCGTCGTAGAGGTCGGTGCGCCGGTCACGCGGAAGGTCGTTGAGGCTGTTCCAGATCGGCGCCGAGCGGGCGGCGCTTAGATCAACGTCGGCGTAGAGGATGCATTCCTCCTCGGCACTGGCCACCTCGCCGATGGGCCAGCCGTTGGTACCGGCAATCAGCGAACAACCGAGGAAGCGCCCGCCCCGTTCGCAGCCGATGCGATTGGCGGCGGCTATATAGACATTGTTGACGTGGGCCGCGGTCATCGTCAGGTACGAGGCCATGCAGCGCCCGGCCTCGTCGAACAGCGGCGGCGGTGTCCAGACCCAGTTGTTGAGGCTGCAGATGATGTCGGCGCCCTGCGCGGCCATGAGCCGTGGCACCTCCGGGAACCAGATGTCCCAGCAGATCAGCAGGCCGATGCGGCCGATGGGCGTTTCGAACACCGGGAAGCCCAGGTCTCCGGGAGTGAACCAGAGCTTTTCCTGGTTCCACAGGTGCGCCTTGCGGTAATGCCCGAGCCGCCCCTGCGGGCCGAACAGCACGGCACTGTCGTAGAGCTTGAGGCCGTCCCGCTCGGCGAAGCCTGCGGCCAGATACACCTGCTGCTCACGGGCGAACTCCGCCCAGGCCTGCAGGCATCGTCCATCCTCCAGCGTCTCGGCGTGGGCATAGGCCTCGGCGCGGGAGTTGAAGGTGTAGCCGGTGTTGGCCAGCTCCGGCAACACGATCAGGTTCGCCCCTTCACACGCGGCGCGGCGGGCCAGGGCCAAGCCACGGCTCAGGTTGCCATCGCAATGGTCCAGGCCGACCTGCGGGTCGTACTGGATGACGGCAATGCGTACGGGGCTGACGGGAGTGGTGTGTTCCTGCATGGCGGCTTCCTGTTCTGGTAGTTGTGGAAGGCCGCCAGTAGAACGGGCATGGCAGGTGGGGCGACAGTCAGCAGGATCCTCTGGAACTGAGGGAGATTGCGAAAATACGTGGAGGAGCACTCCTACAAAGTTGTTTCAAAGCGCCTGTCGAGGCACCTGATAATGCGGATAGTGCTCGAGGCTGAAGCCCCCCTTGAAATGTGCGCCGGTGTTGTTGCAGAGGTTGATCACGGTGTCGATGGCGGTGCGCAGACACGGCTCGGTCCAGCCGGCATCGACAGAGAAAGACTCCCCGGCGAGGTAAAGCCCTGAATGGACACTCCGGTCACGGTTGTACTTCATCAGGCTTACCGCGTCGTAATAGGTGCCCGCCCGGTACAATTTCGCACAGCCAAGTGCATTCCTGTCTGTCATCCATCTTTGTATGCGGGTGTTTCCAAGATCGATATGGGGCGAGATGGGTTCGCCGATGTTGGTGCAACGCAACAGAATCCGATCGAGTTCCGCTACGCATTTTTCCACAAGCTCCGCGTCTGAATACGCCGCCAGCTTGGTGGCATCGTCCTCCCAGGTGTAGCTGAGCAAGATGCAATCGCGGGTGTGCTGATTGTTGTAACGGTAGGCATAGACATCGTGCACGAAGCTGTCGGTGACCAGGATCTGCGGCAGGTGGGGATGCTGGTCGAGGAAGCTTTTACGCAGCGGCGCATACACCTTGCAGCTGGTCTCCCAATGGGCATGCTTCCAGGCCTCGACAATGGCCGGTGGCAGCATGCTCCGGGAGAAGCCCTCAAGGCGCATCCCTGTTTCGATCAACCAGGACGGCGTGGTAAGCACCACGCTGTCGAACACATCGCTCATCGGCTGAGCCTTGGCGTCATCGCTGTGCCGCCAACGGTAATCGACGCGGATGCGGCCATCGGCCAATTTGTGCAGGCCATGAACCGAGCTGTCCGTCAGCAGGCCATCCTTACGCGCCACGCATTGGCTGTACAAGGATTCGCCCAGGCCAGCGATGTCCATGAACAGCAGGGCCTCATCCAACGCGGCGATCCCCAGGTAGGCAGGCGCCTGGAAATACAGGCCTTTGCTGTCGGGCACAGTCTCGACATCCTGATAGGGTGCTGCAAACACTCGCCCCTTTTCATCTACACGCCCATGCACAAGCTGCAGGTGGCTGCTGAACCCGAAAATGGCGGTACGCAGCGGATAGAGGCAACACACGTCGTAGAAGGCGCCCCAGCTGCCATCACCGATGCCGATTGCATAGAAGATCGCCGACTCGTCACGGTCCATGCCAAGGCCGCCGAAATCGCCTGGATTGCCAGGGTCCCAAGCCTCCCGGATCGGCAGCAGTACCAGGTCACGGAACGACAGCCTGTGATATCGCTCGACGATTGCCGACCACATCGCCAGCCAGCCTTCTGTGCCGTAGATGGCGGCCACCTGTTCGGCGAAACGCTCGGCAAAGCACCGCCACTTGCCATGAATCCTCTGTAGTACCGCAGTAGGTGGCGGGGTGTGGCCTTCGGGATTCTTCCAGATCAGCAGCTTCGGATCACCCTCCCCTTCAAGTTGGCCTTCACGCAGGTAGATACCTGTCGCATTGACCCAGGGCGTGCCAGGGTTGGGGAAGTCGGAAAGCCGCAGGTCGAACAGATCTGCGTAATACGCCATCAATGAACGGCCTGCCTTGGGCGGTTCACCGGTTCGGTTGAAGAACGGCATGCGCATGGCGCCCATCTCGAAGGGAGCGGTGTGTGCTGTTGGCTTGTCAGCAGAGGATGACACGGTGAGATGACGCCCCCCGATTCGCCGGGCTTGCTCGATCAGGGTGATCTGGGTGAAACCACAGCGCAGCAGTTCACGTGCGACGGTGAGGCCGGTGACGCCAGCACCGACAATGCAGATGCGATGTGCAGGACGAGCAACCTGGGCAATGCCGCCTTGCTGTTCGACAAGACGTCGGTAGTCGAAACACAGGTCAGGCGGATTCGGGAATCGTGCGGCCCATGGCAGCACTGGGGGGTGTGGCTCGACGGCCAGGTCGGCGGGATGGTTGTGCGTTGATCCGATGGTCATGGTCTCGGGTTCTCAGGGTGGGTGAGGAGCCTGAGCATGCCGAGAGCAGGGAGGTGGGGAACGGTAGATGTGTATGGTGGTGCTGCGTGTGTCGTTGCCTGTACTGACGCTATCGCGGGGCAAGCCCGCTCCCCCGCCCCCCATTCCCACAGGCCTGTAATAACGCTATGGGAACGGATGGCGTGGGAGCGGGCTTGATCCCGCGATGGGTCGTCAGCGTTTAGACCGCCAGCGCGCGCTCACGCAGCTCGCTGTTGAGGATGCGGTCGTTCTCGCTGTAATCCACCGGGCAGTCGATCACGTGCACACCCGGGGTCTTGATGCAGTGCTCGAGCAGCGGCAAGAAACCTTCGGCGCTTTCCACGCGGTGACCGTTGGCACCATAGGCTTCGGCGTACTTGACGAAGTCAGGGTTGCCGTAGTCCAGGCCGAAATCGGTGAAGCCCATGTTGGCCTGCTTCCAGCGGATCATGCCGTAGCCGTCGTCACGCAGGATCACCACCGTCAGGTGCATGCCCAGGCGCACAGCGGTTTCCAGCTCCTGGCTGTTCATCATGAAGCCGCCGTCGCCGCACACCGAAATCACCGGGCGGTCCGGGTAGACCAGGTGCGAGGCCATGGCCGAAGGCAGGCCGGCGCCCATGGTCGCCAGGGCGTTGTCCAACAGCACGGTGTTGGGCTTGTGCGCCTTGTAGTTGCGAGCGAACCAGATCTTGTAGATACCGTTGTCCAGGGCGACGATGCCTTCGGACGGCAGGGCACGACGGATATCGGCGACCATGCGCTGCGGGTAGACCGGGAAGCGGTCGTCATCGGCGCCTTCGGCGATCTGCGCTTCGTTCGCTTCGCGGATGGCCATCAGGCGAGTGAAGTCCCAGTGGCTGGTGTCGGTCAGCGCTTCGCTGATCTGCCACACAGCGTTGGCGATGTCGCCGATCACTTCCACCTGCGGGAAGTAAACGGCATCCACCTCTGCCGAACGGAAGCTTACGTGGATGACCTCGGTACCGCCGCGCACCATGAAGAACGGCGGTTTCTCGATCACGTCGTGGCCGATGTTGACGATCAGGTCGGCAGCTTCGACAGCGCGGTGAACGAAGTCACCGGAAGACAGCGCGGCGTTGCCCAGGAAGCGCGGGTGGCGCTCGTCGACCACACCTTTACCCATCTGGGTGGTGATGAACGGGATGCCGGTCTTGTCGATCAGTTGCTTGAGGACCTTGGCGGTCATCTTGCGGTTGGCGCCGGCGCCGATCACCAGGATCGGGTTGCGAGCGTTCTGCAGTTTCTGCACGGCGGCTTCGATGGCCACGTGTTCGGCCAGCGGGCGACGGTGCAGGCTGCGCGGGATCGGCAGGGCGTCGGTCTGCTCGGCGGCGATGTCTTCCGGCAGTTCCAGGTGCACGGCGCCCGGCTTCTCTTCCTCGGCCAGGCGGAAAGCCTCACGCATACGGGCAGGGATGTTGTCGGCCGAGGCGAACTGGTGGGTGTACTTGGTGATGGGGTCCATCATGCCGCACACGTCGATGATCTGGAAACGGCCTTGCTTGGACTTCTTGATCGGCTTCTGGCCGGTGATCATCATCATCGGCATGCCACCCAGGTAGGCGTAGGCGCTGGCGGTCACCAGGTTGGTCGCGCCAGGGCCGAGGGTCGACAGGCTGACACCGGTCTTGCCGGTCAGGCGGCCGTAGGTGGCAGCCATGAAGCCTGCGGATTGCTCGTGGCGGGTCAGTACCAGCTTGATCTTCGACTTGCGCAGGGACTCGAGCAGGTCGAGGTTTTCCTCACCAGGAATGCCGAACACATACTCGACACCTTCGTTTTCCAGGCATTGCACAACGACATCGGCGGCCTTGGCCATCTTGCTTCTAACCTCAAGTAATAGGACGGTGAAAGTCCAGGAATGCGCAGCACGGTACGCTGGCATCGCTCGGTCCGGGTGCCAGGATTGCCCCGAACCTAAGCCTTGACGCAGGGTAGGTACGGGGAAGTCACGTAATTGTGACGGCAATATTGTCGCACCTGTGACGAGGCGATGTGAGGTAGCCGACGAGCAAAGGAGATTTGCATGATCGTCAGCAAACGGATCCCGTGTAGGAGCGGCCTTGTGTCGCGAATGGGCTGCGAAGCAGCCCCGGCGATATCTGCTTGATGCATAAATCCTGGGGCCGCTTTGCGGCCCTTTCCGGCCGGTCCGACGCCTCGGCAAGGCCGCTCCTACAGGGGGGCGGTGTTGGTTTTGGGAACGCAGAAAAGACAAAACCCCTACCTGCTCGCGCAGATAGGGGTTTTGCGAAATGAATCTTGACGATGACCTACTCTCACATGGGGAAACCCCACACTACCATCGGCGATGCATCGTTTCACTGCTGAGTTCGGGATGGGATCAGGTGGTTCCAATGCTCTATGGTCGTCAAGAAATTCTGTTGCCAGAAGATCCAGATGGATACTCCAGCGAATTCGGATATGTGATCTTTGTGGTTCGTTGCGAACTTTCGGTTCGTATCATCTTCACCACCACAATCTGCTTCGTGTGCAGATTGCTTGGGTGTTATATGGTCAAGCCTCACGGGCAATTAGTATTGGTTAGCTCAACGCCTCACAGCGCTTACACACCCAACCTATCAACGTCGTAGTCTTCGACGGCCCTTCAGGGGATTCAAGATCCCAGTGAGATCTCATCTTGAGGCAAGTTTCCCGCTTAGATGCTTTCAGCGGTTATCTCTTCCGAACATAGCTACCCGGCAATGCCACTGGCGTGACAACCGGAACACCAGAGGTTCGTCCACTCCGGTCCTCTCGTACTAGGAGCAGCCCCTCTCAAATCTCAAACGTCCACGGCAGATAGGGACCGAACTGTCTCACGACGTTCTAAACCCAGCTCGCGTACCACTTTAAATGGCGAACAGCCATACCCTTGGGACCGGCTTCAGCCCCAGGATGTGATGAGCCGACATCGAGGTGCCAAACACCGCCGTCGATATGAACTCTTGGGCGGTATCAGCCTGTTATCCCCGGAGTACCTTTTATCCGTTGAGCGATGGCCCTTCCATACAGAACCACCGGATCACTAAGACCTACTTTCGTACCTGCTCGACGTGTTTGTCTCGCAGTCAAGCGCGCTTTTGCCTTTATACTCTACGACCGATTTCCGACCGGTCTGAGCGCACCTTCGTACTCCTCCGTTACTCTTTGGGAGGAGACCGCCCCAGTCAAACTACCCACCATACACTGTCCTCGATCCGGATAACGGACCTGAGTTAGAACCTCAAGGTTGCCAGGGTGGTATTTCAAGGATGGCTCCATGAGAACTGGCGTCCCCACTTCAAAGCCTCCCACCTATCCTACACAAGCAAGCTCAAAGTCCAGTGCAAAGCTATAGTAAAGGTTCACGGGGTCTTTCCGTCTAGCCGCGGATACACTGCATCTTCACAGCGATTTCAATTTCACTGAGTCTCGGGTGGAGACAGCGCCGCCATCGTTACGCCATTCGTGCAGGTCGGAACTTACCCGACAAGGAATTTCGCTACCTTAGGACCGTTATAGTTACGGCCGCCGTTTACCGGGGCTTCGATCAAGAGCTTCGCTTGCGCTAACCCCATCAATTAACCTTCCGGCACCGGGCAGGCGTCACACCCTATACGTCCACTTTCGTGTTTGCAGAGTGCTGTGTTTTTAATAAACAGTCGCAGCGGCCTGGTATCTTCGACCGGCGTGGGCTTACGCAGCAAGTGCTTCACCCTCACCGGCGCACCTTCTCCCGAAGTTACGGTGCCATTTTGCCTAGTTCCTTCACCCGAGTTCTCTCAAGCGCCTTGGTATTCTCTACCTAACCACCTGTGTCGGTTTGGGGTACGGTTCCCAGTTATCTGAAGCTTAGGAGCTTTTCTTGGAAGCATGGCATCAACCACTTCGCGCTCTAATGAGCACTCGTCATCAGCTCTCGGCCTTGAGATCCCGGATTTGCCTAAGATCTCAGCCTACCACCTTAAACTTGGACAACCAACGCCAAGCTGGCCTAGCCTTCTCCGTCCCTCCATCGCAATAACTGGAAGTACAGGAATATTAACCTGTTTTCCATCGACTACGCTTTTCAGCCTCGCCTTAGGGACCGACTAACCCTGCGTCGATTAACGTTGCGCAGGAAACCTTGGTCTTTCGGCGTGCGAGTTTTTCACTCGCATTGTCGTTACTCATGTCAGCATTCGCACTTCTGATACCTCCAGCAAGCTTCTCAACTCACCTTCACAGGCTTACAGAACGCTCCTCTACCGCATCACCAAAGGTGATACCCGTAGCTTCGGTGCATGGTTTGAGCCCCGTTACATCTTCCGCGCAGGCCGACTCGACTAGTGAGCTATTACGCTTTCTTTAAAGGGTGGCTGCTTCTAAGCCAACCTCCTAGCTGTCTAAGCCTTCCCACATCGTTTCCCACTTAACCATGACTTTGGGACCTTAGCTGACGGTCTGGGTTGTTTCCCTTTTCACGACGGACGTTAGCACCCGCCGTGTGTCTCCCATGCTCGGCACTTGTAGGTATTCGGAGTTTGCATCGGTTTGGTAAGTCGGGATGACCCCCTAGCCGAAACAGTGCTCTACCCCCTACAGTGATACATGAGGCGCTACCTAAATAGCTTTCGAGGAGAACCAGCTATCTCCGAGCTTGATTAGCCTTTCACTCCGATCCACAGGTCATCCGCTAACTTTTCAACGGTAGTCGGTTCGGTCCTCCAGTCAGTGTTACCTAACCTTCAACCTGCCCATGGATAGATCGCCCGGTTTCGGGTCTATACCCAGCGACTAAAGCGCCCTATTAAGACTCGCTTTCGCTACGCCTCCCCTATTCGGTTAAGCTCGCCACTGAATATAAGTCGCTGACCCATTATACAAAAGGTACGCAGTCACCTAACAAAGTAGGCTCCCACTGCTTGTACGCATACGGTTTCAGGTTCTATTTCACTCCCCTCTCCGGGGTTCTTTTCGCCTTTCCCTCACGGTACTGGTTCACTATCGGTCAGTCAGTAGTATTTAGCCTTGGAGGATGGTCCCCCCATGTTCAGACAAAGTTTCTCGTGCTCCGTCCTACTCGATTTCACTGGCAAGAGATTTTCGTGTACGGGGCTATCACCCACTATGGCCGCACTTTCCAGAGCGTTCCACTAATCTCAAACCAGCTTAAGGGCTGGTCCCCGTTCGCTCGCCACTACTAAGGGAATCTCGGTTGATTTCTTTTCCTCAGGGTACTTAGATGTTTCAGTTCCCCTGGTTCGCCTCTTGCACCTATGTATTCAGTACAAGATACTCAGCTTATGCTGAGTGGGTTCCCCCATTCAGAGATCTCTGGATCACAGTCTGTTTGCCGACTCCCCAAAGCTTATCGCAGGCTACCACGTCTTTCATCGCCTCTGACTGCCAAGGCATCCACCGTATGCGCTTCTTCACTTGACCATATAACCCCAAGCAATCTGGTTATACTGTGAAGACGACATTCGCCGAAAATTCGCACGTCGCTCTTTCGAGCAGAACTCACAAATTTTACCTTAGCCTGAATAACCAGCAGTGAAACTGGCATTCAGTCTATTTCTATCACATATCCGAATTTTTAAAGAACGATCTGACAAAAGCCAGAAATCAACATTCATCAACGAATGCTCATTTCTAAGTTCTGATCAAGTGACACAACTGCGAAAGTGGTGGAGCCAAGCGGGATCGAACCGCTGACCTCCTGCGTGCAAGGCAGGCGCTCTCCCAGCTGAGCTATGGCCCCGCATATTGGTAGGTCTGGGCAGATTTGAACTGCCGACCTCACCCTTATCAGGGGTGCGCTCTAACCAACTGAGCTACAGACCTAGTAAGGCAAAACTTTGGGTCTTGATCGTCTTTACATCTGAATCAAGCAATTCGTGTGGGAGCTCATCAGCAGGCTGATGTCGTCGATTAAGGAGGTGATCCAGCCGCAGGTTCCCCTACGGCTACCTTGTTACGACTTCACCCCAGTCATGAATCACACCGTGGTAACCGTCCCCCCGAAGGTTAGACTAGCTACTTCTGGTGCAACCCACTCCCATGGTGTGACGGGCGGTGTGTACAAGGCCCGGGAACGTATTCACCGCAACATTCTGATTTGCGATTACTAGCGATTCCGACTTCACGCAGTCGAGTTGCAGACTGCGATCCGGACTACGATCGGTTTTGTGAGATTAGCTCCACCTCGCGGCTTGGCAACCCTCTGTACCGACCATTGTAGCACGTGTGTAGCCCAGGCCGTAAGGGCCATGATGACTTGACGTCATCCCCACCTTCCTCCGGTTTGTCACCGGCAGTCTCCTTAGAGTGCCCACCATAACGTGCTGGTAACTAAGGACAAGGGTTGCGCTCGTTACGGGACTTAACCCAACATCTCACGACACGAGCTGACGACAGCCATGCAGCACCTGTGTCAGAGTTCCCGAAGGCACCAATCCATCTCTGGAAAGTTCTCTGCATGTCAAGGCCTGGTAAGGTTCTTCGCGTTGCTTCGAATTAAACCACATGCTCCACCGCTTGTGCGGGCCCCCGTCAATTCATTTGAGTTTTAACCTTGCGGCCGTACTCCCCAGGCGGTCAACTTAATGCGTTAGCTGCGCCACTAAAATCTCAAGGATTCCAACGGCTAGTTGACATCGTTTACGGCGTGGACTACCAGGGTATCTAATCCTGTTTGCTCCCCACGCTTTCGCACCTCAGTGTCAGTATCAGTCCAGGTGGTCGCCTTCGCCACTGGTGTTCCTTCCTATATCTACGCATTTCACCGCTACACAGGAAATTCCACCACCCTCTACCATACTCTAGCTCGCCAGTTTTGGATGCAGTTCCCAGGTTGAGCCCGGGGCTTTCACATCCAACTTAACGAACCACCTACGCGCGCTTTACGCCCAGTAATTCCGATTAACGCTTGCACCCTCTGTATTACCGCGGCTGCTGGCACAGAGTTAGCCGGTGCTTATTCTGTCGGTAACGTCAAAACAGCAAGGTATTAACTTACTGCCCTTCCTCCCAACTTAAAGTGCTTTACAATCCGAAGACCTTCTTCACACACGCGGCATGGCTGGATCAGGCTTTCGCCCATTGTCCAATATTCCCCACTGCTGCCTCCCGTAGGAGTCTGGACCGTGTCTCAGTTCCAGTGTGACTGATCATCCTCTCAGACCAGTTACGGATCGTCGCCTTGGTGAGCCATTACCCCACCAACTAGCTAATCCGACCTAGGCTCATCTGATAGCGCAAGGCCCGAAGGTCCCCTGCTTTCTCCCGTAGGACGTATGCGGTATTAGCGTTCCTTTCGAAACGTTGTCCCCCACTACCAGGCAGATTCCTAGGCATTACTCACCCGTCCGCCGCTGAATCAAGGAGCAAGCTCCCGTCATCCGCTCGACTTGCATGTGTTAGGCCTGCCGCCAGCGTTCAATCTGAGCCATGATCAAACTCTTCAGTTCAATACTGCTTGGGTTTTTAAGAAACCCTAAACTTGGCTCAGCAATCTCAAATGACTATGTGATTTCTCGCATGGCCACTTGTGATGCTGATAATCTTGTTGACTATCAGTCCGTACTCACAAGCACCCACACGAATTGCTTGATTCAATTTGTTAAAGAGCGATTGGTTAAGAGCGTTTCGTCTCAACCGAGGCGCGCATTCTACGCCAGCCTCATTTCGTGTCAAGCGTTATTTTCGAAGTTTTTTCGAAGCTGCCTTTAAAAAACACCTTCAACCTCAACAACTTACCGCTTGCCTCGTCGCGTTCAACGCTGCGAGGAGGCGAATAATACGCCGTTTGAAATCAGAGTCAACACCTTGATCTAAAAAACTTTAAATCGCCGTTTGGCGCCCCTTCGGCAACTATTCGCCATGACCTCTGATCTGTAGAGAAACACCTAAGCGGAGCGCCATGGCCATGAGCGATGCACAAAGCGAAAAGACCCCTGGGCTATCGGCGGACGAAGAGCAGGAAGTCAGCCACAATCAACCCCCCAGGGCTGCGGTGCTGCACGAGATCATCCGCTCCCAGGGCGATCAGGAACTGGAACGTACCCTCGCCGCATTATGGTGGTCGGCGCTGGCGGCCGGCCTGACCATGGGCCTGTCGTTGATGGCCATGGGGTTGTTCTATGCCCGCCTGCCAGAAGGCGACAGCGCCCAGGTAATTGCCAGCCTGGGTTATGCCGCGGGTTTTCTCGCGGTGATCCTGGCTCGCCAGCAACTGTTCACTGAAAACACCCTGACCGCGGTACTGCCGGTCATGACCACCCCTACCCTGGCCAACCTTGGCCGCTTGCTGCGTCTATGGAGCATCGTCCTGCTGGGGAACCTGGCGGGCACGTTGCTGGTGGCCTGGGTGATGCTCGAACTGCCGATCTTCGATGCCAAGACCGACAGCGCCTTCCTTGAAGTGGGGCGCAAGGTGATGGAGAACGGCATTTTCCAGATGTTCGCCAAGGGCATCGTTTCGGGCTGGATGATTGCCACCATGGTCTGGATGATACCGTCCATGGAGCACGCCAAGATCTGGATCATCCTGATGATCACCTACCTGATGGCACTGGGCGACTTCACTCATATAGTAGTGGGCTCGGTGGAGGTGTCTTACCTGGTCTGGGCCGGAGAGCAGAGCTGGCGCGCATTCTGGCTGGACTTCGCCCTGCCCACCCTGGCCGGCAATATCATGGGCGGCAGTTTCATCTTCGCCCTCATCAGCCACGCCCAGGTCCGCAGTGACAGCGGCAAGCCGCCTTCAAAGCTGTCGAAGGATGCAAAACCCTCGAAAAACGACACCTGACGTGCCGCGGCCGAGTTGCTGGAACGTCCATCTCGGCGCGGTGCCGACTCGCCAGGGGTGGATAGCCAGGGGGCCATGAGCGAGAGCATTCCGAGCAAAAAGAAAGCCTTCACGTTACCGCCCAGGGATCGGATCAACCGTGAATTGGCTTGCAAGGTCATTTTTCGCCGATGAACGATTGCTCAACAATATTCACACGACTTATGCGATAAACGGCGCCTCACAGAAGAACGACAACCATGATCGACAACCGCAGCGGCAAGGGGCTTTCATTCGTCAGGCGCATCTATCTGCCGCGGATCATCGGCCTGGGCATCGGCCTGTTCAGCGTGATGGCCGCCGTCGCACCGCTGGCCTTGCCGCACTGGGCCTGGGCGCTGTTGCTGTTCAACGGCCTGGCATGGCCGCACGTGGCCTACCAATGGGCACTGCGCTCGGTCACCCCCTACCAGGCCGAACAGCGCAACCTGCTGATCGATTCGCTCATGGGCGGCTTCTGGACCGCGGCCATGCATTTCAATCCGCTGCCCACAGTCACCATCCTGTCGATGATGACCATGAACAACGTCGCCGCCGGTGGCAAACACCTGCTGCTGCGGGGCTTGCTGGCCCAGTCATGCGGGATGCTGCTGGCCAGCGCCCTTCTGGGCACCGGCTATCAGCCACAAGCCACGCAGCTGCAGGTGTTCGCCTGCCTGCCCATGCTCACGCTCTACCCGCTGGCCCTGGGCTGGGTGTGCTACCAGCTGGCGATCAAGCTGGCCGAGCACAAGCGCCGCCTGAGCGCCCTGAGCCGCACCGACAGCCTTACCGGCCTGCTCAACCATGGTTCGTGGAAGGACCTGCTGCTGCTCAAGTTCCAGATCTGCCAGCAGCAGCAACTGCCAGCGGTCATCGCCCTGATCGATATCGACCACTTCAAGACCATCAACGACACCTACGGCCATGTGGTCGGCGACTGCGTGCTGCGCCAACTCAGCCAGGAGCTCAAGCGCAGCCTGCGCGAGGATGACCTGGCCGGACGCTACGGTGGCGACGAGTTCTGCGTGATCCTCCCCGGCACACAGGAAGCCCATGCCTGCCAGGCCATGGAACGCCTGCGCGAACGTGTGGGTGACTACCGCAACCCGCAACTGCCGGACCTGCGCATCAGCTTGAGTATCGGTCTGGCGGCATTTCAACCAGGACTTCCCGCCCCGGAGCACTGGCTGGCGGAGGCTGACCGAGCGCTTTATGCGGCCAAGCACCAGGGGCGCGATCAGGTCAATTTCGCCCGCGGCGGCGCCACGACGCTCAGGCTGGCCTATCCTGAGTGAACCTTCCCCCAGGCTCGGGCGGAAGACGGCTGTCGAAGGAGTCGCCCGTACATGGACAGGAACGTCGACCTTTCACCCTCCACGCCCACCTCGCGCCTGCAGATGCGTCGCCTGGTCAGTGCCTTCTGTGCCGTGTTCGGCCTGGCCTGCCTGATCGCCCTGGGCGCCTTGTTCAACATCGCCGCCACCCTCGACCGGCAGGAGCGTGAGCGCAGTACCTTCCACGCCACCCAGGCGCTGGAGCAACGGCTATTGGCCTCGCGTCAGTTTCTTTCCAGCTATGCCGTCTGGGATGCCGCCTACGAACACCTGGTCGGCAAGGTCGACTGGCAATGGGCCTATGACGAGAAGAATGTCGGCGAATCGCTTTACAGCGCCAGCGGCTACGAAGGCGTATTCGTGGTCGAGGACGACACCACCACCTATGCGCTGTTCAAGGGCAAGCCCACCCACTCGCCTGTCGGCGCCTACCTCGATACCGCGCCGGCTGCGCTGATCGCCGAGGCACGCCAGGCCGCTCCGGCCCGTGAACAGGTCACTCACTTCACTCGCTTCAACGGCTGGCCAGCGGTGCTCAGCGCCGCGGCAATACGGCCCGACAAGGAAGTGACCGAGGGCGAAGTCAGCCACGCCCCGGTGATGATGTTCATCGACCAGTTGACCGAAGCCAAGCTCGCCCGCCTGGGCGAAGGCGCGGGGCTGGCCAGGATGCGTCTGGAGAAAAATGCCGGCGATGCGCCCGTACAGCCGCACATCGACCTGGGCGAAACTGGCTACCACCTGGTCTGGGACAGCCCCCAGCCAGGCCGCCAGCTGCTTTGGGCGGTACTGCCGCCCTTGCTTGGCGTGCTGCTGATCATGGGCTTGGTGCTGGTCTACCTGTTCCGTCACGCATTGAGCAGTTCTCATGCCATCGACCAGAGCCTGCTGCGCCTGCAGCAAAGCAACCAGGCACTGGAAGCCAGTGAGCAGCGTTTTCGGGCCGTGGCCGAGGCAGCGTCCGACTGGATCTGGGAAACCGACCGGCACCATCGGCTGACGTATCTGTCGCAACGCTTCGTCAAAGTCACCGGCTACCCGGTCGAGCACTGGCTGGGGCAGCCACTCAACCAGTTGCTGGCCTGCGACACCACGCCCCTGCTGCCCTGGCTCGATAGCCAGGCCGACAGCGATGCGCAACATTTGGCCAACCTGCGCTGCAACTACGACGACGCCACCGGGCAGAACCGTTATTGCCGCGTCTCGGCACGTTCGATCGTGTTCGACGGCAAGCTCGCAGGGTTTCGCGGCACCGCCAGCGACATCACCGACGAGGTCGCCGCCCATGCCCGCATCCAGCACCTGTCGATGCACGATGCCCTGACGGGCCTTGCCAACCGCAACAAACTCTCGCGCCACCTGGAGCAGGCGCTGCTGCGTGGCAGTGACTCGCCGCCCCTGACCTTGCTGCTGCTCGACCTGGACAGCTTCAAGCCGATCAACGACTCCCTCGGCCACCCGGCTGGCGACGCGGTGCTGCAGGAAGTCGCCAATCGCCTGCGCGACACCACCCGTGACGATGACCTGGTCGCCCGCCTGGGCGGCGACGAATTTGTCCTGGTGCTGCACGGCCTGGACACCCGCACTGAGATCGACCGCTTCTGCGCCCGCCTGCTTGACCTGCTGCAGCAACCCATCAGCTACGAGGAGCATCAATTGCATATCGGCGCCAGCATCGGCGTCGCCCAGACTCGGGTCCAGGGCTACGATGCCGGCGAACTGATCCGTTGCGCCGACATCGCCCTCTACCAGGCCAAGGCCGACGGCAAGAACACCTGGCGCTACTTCTCGCCGGAGATGAACCAGCAGATCCAGTACCGTCGCCAGTTGGAAAACGACCTGCGCCGAGCCATCAAGCAACACGAGTTCGTGCTCCACTACCAACCGCGCTATCGCCTGGATGACCTGCACATCGTCTCGGTCGAGGCCTTGCTGCGCTGGCAACACCCGCAGGAGGGGCTGCTGGGGCCGGACACGTTCATCCCGCTGGCCGAGCAGAGCGACCTGATCGTGCCCCTGGGTCGCTGGGTGCTGACAGAAGCCTGTCGCAATGCCCGTGACTGGCCGGAAGAATTGCTGGTGTCGGTCAACCTGTCACCCGCGCAGTTCTCCCGCAGCGACGTGGTTGCCGATGTGCGCCAGGTGTTGCTGGAAACCGGCTTCCCGGCCCAGCGCCTGGAGCTGGAGATCACCGAGAACGTGATGCTCAACGATATCGAAGGCGCCCTGGCCACCATGCTTGCGCTCAAGGAGCTGGGCGTGCGCCTGAACATGGATGATTTCGGCACTGGCTACTCGTCGCTGGGCTACCTGCGCACCTATCCGTTCGACAGTATCAAGATCGACAAGCGCTTCATCGCCGGGCTGAACAGCCAGAGCGGTAATGACAAGGCGGTGGTTCAGGCCATCATCAACCTCGGTCAGGCCATGGGCCTGACCGTCACCGCCGAGGGGGTGGAGACCGAGCAGCAGCTCCAGGCGCTGGGCAAGGAAAACTGCCACGAAGTGCAGGGGTACTACCTGAGCAGACCGGTGGACCGGGAAGGCTTCGAAGCTCTGCTGTCAGCGCGAGAGGTGCGCCAGGGTGTCTCCTGAAGCAACGACACTTACCGGCTGACGGGGCTGCGCTCGGCAACGATTTCCGGCAAGTCGGTACGCCGCAGGTAGAGGCGCAGTGGCTCGCCGATGTTCAGGCGGTCGTCCACATGCTGGTCGAACAGCAGCGCCAGGCGCTCGCGGCACAGTGCCATGCGCAAGTCGCCATCGGCGCGCCATACGAACTCGCTGCAGGGGGTGATGCTGTCGTCGGCCACATCCATGCCGAACGAGTCTTCGGAAAAGCGCACGATATGGGTGCCGCGCTTGCCATGAAAACCGACGAAGCCCTTGAGCTGGTCGGCGGCGTTGCAGATGTCCTGTGACGTGATGGCCATGACGTAACCTCGCAAAGAAATTCGGAAGTGACGCACGCCGGGCTGGGGCGGTCGCCTCTGGCGGGCAACGCGCAGGTGCCAGCCTAACGCAACTGCGAGACGGTTCGCCAAGGTTTTTCATTCGTTTTTCACAAGCCCGCTAAACTGGGTCATGGCCCCTTTTACCCGCTTTAACTCCGGACCTTTCATGACCCAGGCCGTCAACACCGACATCGCTATCATCGGCCGTATCAATGCGGTGCCCGCCATTCTCCAGGTGATCTGCGAGACCACCGGCCTACGCTTTGCCGCCGTGGCGCGGGTAACCGAAAACAGCTGGACGGCCTGCGCCGTGCTCGACACCCTGGGTTTCGGCCTGGATGTGGGTGGCGAACTCGACGTGACCACCACGCTGTGCCACGAGATCCGCAGCACCCGCCAGACCATCGTGATCGACAAGGCCAGCGAGGACGAGCAGTACTGCCATCATCACACGCCGCGCCAATACCGCTTCGAAAGCTACATTTCAGTGCCGGTGCTGCGCACCGATGGTAGCTTCTTCGGCACCATCTGCGCCCTCGACCCCAACCCCACTGCGTTGAAAGGGACAGCCATCCAGCCGATGATGGAATCCTTCGCGCGCTTGCTGGCGATTCAGATCGAGAGCGAGGAGAACGCCCAACGCACCGAACAGGCCCTGTTGAAGGAACGGGCCATGGCCGAGGTGCGTGAACAGTTCATCGCCGTGCTGGGGCACGACCTGCGCAACCCGCTGTTCGCCATCACCGCCGGCGCCGAACTGTTGAGCCAGCGCCTGCAAGACGATAAACAGCTGCTGATCGCCCAGCACATCCTGACCTGCGGCCAACGTGCCACTCAGCTCGTACGGGATGTCCTGGACTTCGCCCGTGGGCGGTTGGGGGCCGGTATCGCGCTCAACCTGCAACCCTGCCGCGACCTGCGCGCGGCCCTGTGCCATGTCGCCTCGGAGCTGCAGCGGGTGCACCCGCAACGGCGCATCGACCTGCAGATCGGCGAAGTCGATGGGCTGTACTGCGACCGCGAACGGCTCACGCAACTGCTGTCGAACCTGATCGCCAACGCCCTGGCCCATGGCGCGCCAGACAGTCCGGTCACCGTGCGAGCCAGCATCGAGGCCCGTACCTTCAACCTGAGCGTGCACAATCAAGGCACGCCAATTCCCGCACAGACCTTGCCACTGCTGTTCCAGCCCTTCACTCGCCCAATGTCCGACACCCCGCAACAAGGCCTGGGGCTGGGCTTGTACATTGCCAGCCAGATCGCCCTGGCCCACGGCGGGCATATGGAAGTGGCGTCCAGCGTCCAGGGCGGTACCTTGTTCAGCTTGCGCCTGCCGCTGGATCGACCTGGGGTTCCAGCAACACCGCCAGCCAGTTCATGAAGGCCTGGACCCGACGCGGCACATGGCGTTGCCGGGCATAGAGCAGCGACACCGGCATCGCTTGCGCCTGCCAGGGCTCGAGCACCGACACCAGCTCACCCCGACGCAGGTGTTCATCCACCCCGACCATCGGCACCTGGATCAAGCCAAGGCCGGCCAGGCAGGCTGCAGAGTAAGCCTCGGCGTTGTTGACCGTGACCACGCCGCCCATGGCCTGGAAACGCAGTTCGCCGTCCTGCTCGTACTCGAAACCCTGGCTGCGGCCACCCAGCGTACGCACGTAATGGACCAAGCGATGGTCGGCGAGGTCCGAGAGGTTTCGCGGCATACCGTGGCGCTCCAGGTACGCGGGGCTGGCGCAGTTGCACATGCTCAGGCGGCCAACCGGGCGAGCCACCACGTCCAGGTCGCCCAGCGTGCCGATCCGCATCACGCAATCGAAGCCTTCGCGCAGCAGGTCGACCTGGCGGTCGGTGCAACTGATTTCCACCTCCAGTCGCGGGAAACGCTCGAGAAACCCTGGCAGGGCCGGCACGATGACCCGACGCGCCATCATGGTCGGCAGGTCGATGCGCAAACGCCCGGCCAGCTCGGCATCGTCGGCGCGGAACAGGCTTTCGATTTCGTCCATGCCCGACAGCAGGTCCTTGCTGCGCTCGTACAGCAACGCGCCATCCTGGGTCACCTGCACGCGGCGAGTGGTGCGGTTGAAAAGGCGTGTGCCAAGCAAACGCTCCAAGGCCCGCACCTGCTCGGAGACGGTCGAACGCGGCAACCCGAGGCTGTCGCCGGCCTGGGTGAAACTGCACAACTCGCTGACCCTCACGAAGGTGCGCAAAAGCTCCAGCTTGTTCATCGATGGCACCAACTGTCCAAATTTTGCGAACAGTATTTCCGAGTTCACAGGATTTAACAGCCACCATCCGATCAATAACCTGTCGCCAACAGCCACCGCCCCACCACGAGGTAACCGCAATGACTCGCAAGATCGCCCTGATCACCGGCGCCAGCCGCGGCCTGGGCCGCAACGCCGCCGAACACCTCGCCGCCCGCGGCATCGATATCATCGGCACTTACCACAGCAAGGCCGACGAGGCCCAGGCCGTGGCAGCAAGGCTGGAACAGGCCGGCGTGCGGGCGGCCATGTTGCAGCTGGACGTCAGTGACAGCGCCAGCTTCGCCACCTTCATCGAACGCCTGGGTGACACCCTTGAGCAGCGCTTTGGCCGCCGTCAGCTGGACTTCCTGGTGAACAACGCCGGCATCGGCTTGAATGTGCCGTTCAGCGAAACCAGCGAAGCGCAGTTCGAGCAGTTGCTGAACATCCAGCTCAAGGGCCCCTTCTTCCTGACCCAGCGCCTGCTACCCTTGATTGCCGACGGTGGACGCATCGTCAATATTTCCACCGGCCTGACCCGCTTCACCCTGCCCGGCTATGCCGCCTATGCGGCGATGAAGGGGGCGATGGAAGTGCTGACCCGTTACCAAGCCAAGGAGCTGGGGCCACGCGGCATCCGGGTGAACATACTTGCGCCGGGCGCCATCGAGACCGACTTCGGCGGTGGCGTGGTGCGCGACAACGCGCAAGTCAACGATTTCATTGCCGGGAACACCGCGCTCGGGCGGGTTGGCTTGCCCGATGATATTGGCGCGGCCATCGCGTTGTTGCTGGAAGAGGGCAACGGCTGGATCACCGGGCAGCGCCTGGAGGTCTCCGGCGGCATGTTCCTCTGATCGATCAAGTCCCCATGAGTGCCTGGTGCAAGCTGGCCAATGCCGGCAGCGCCAGGGCCTGGGTGGTGAGGCACAAACCGACACGGCGGCGCAACGACAGCCCTGGGGCGGGTTGCCAATAGACCCCTGGATACCGCTCGACCAGCGACTGGGGCAGCCAGGCACTCCCCAGGCCAGCGGCGACCATGATAAGAGACTGCTGCAGCGAGCCGGCCTGCCCGACCTGCTCCCCCTCGTCATAGAGGCTCATCAGCCGCTGGTGCGAGGGGTGCTGCGGGCAGGTGATCCAGCGTCCATCCGGTTGGCTGCCTGTGGTCATCGCCAGGACAAAGGCCTCGTCCCACAGCGGCAGGAACAGTTCGTCCTCACACCGCTGGGCCTCATCGGCCAGTCGTGCATCCCCGGCGCATCCTTCCAGCAAGGTCAGTTGCAACCCGGGCACCGCCTGGCTGGCCAGACGCACGCAGGACTCGACCTGGGCCGGGGCGATATCCGCCTCGATGCCCAAGGTCAAGGGCACCCGCTCCTGGCCCTGGCGAAAACGCAGGCGCAATGCATCGGCTTCGGCCACCATGCGACAAGCCAGGGGGTAGAGTTCGCGAGCCTGTTCGCTGACTTCGACGCCACGGGCCTGGCGCAGGAACAGTTCGGCGCCCAGGTCGTCCTCCAGCTGGCGAATGGTTACCGACAAGGTCGGCTGGGCCACGCACAGGCGCTGGGCGGCTACAGTGATGTTGCGCTCTTCGAATACCGCGATGAACGCCTTGAGGTGACGGATATCCATAGATAGAACCGATGCCAGCCAGAGAAATAAGCCGTTTTTAATGGCCGGGAACGCTATCTAGAATTCCCGCCATCGAAAGCGATTATGCCTTGGAGGCCACCATGAACAAACCACTGATCATCGTCACCGGCGCCAGCTCCGGCATCGGTGCCGCCACCGCCCGTCTGTTTTCCGCCGCGGGCCACCCTTTGCTGCTGATTGCCCGGCGCCTGGAGCGCCTGGAAGCCCTGGCACTGCCCAATGCCCTGTGCCGTGCGGTGGACATCCGTGATCGTGCCGCGCTGGTGGCGGCCGTGAAGGAAGCCGAATCCCTGCATGGGCCGGCCGACGCGCTGGTGAACAACGCCGGGGTGATGCTGCTAGGGCAGATGAGCGAGCAGGACCCGGAGCAGTGGGAGCGCATGTTCGACATCAATGTGAAGGGGCTGCTCAATGGGGTGCATGCGCTGGTCGGCGGCATGCTCGAGCGGCGCCATGGCACGCTGATCAACGTCAGCTCCGTGGCCGGGCGCAAGACCTTCCCCAACCATGTCGCCTATGTCGGCAGCAAGTTCGCCGTGCATGGCTTGTCGGAGAACCTGCGCGAGGAGCTGGCACCGCACAACGTGCGCGTGGTCACCATCGCACCGGGAGCGGTGGAGACCGAGTTGCTGGGGCATACCACCGACGAGGACATCAAGCGCGGCTACGAGGCTTGGAAAGCCAATGACATGGGCGGCGTGGTGCTGAGTGCCGAGGATGTGGCCGGGGCGATCCTGTGGGCCTACCAGCAGCCACAACAGGTGTGCATTCGCGAAATCGTACTGGCAGCCACCGCACAGCAGCCCTGAGAACTGCCGCCGCTCATCTGTAGGGGCCAGCCTTGCTGGCGATGCCCGGCATAGCCGGGCCAGGGGCGCTGAGCGTCCCATTGCCCCACTGGGCCAGGCTCATCGCTGCCCCTGGTCCTCATGCACCTGCACGCTAGCTGTCATCCCCGCGCTCAGGGTCACCCCCTCGGGGATCTGGTCCAACCGTATGCGCACCGGAATCCGCTGCGCCAGCCGCACCCAGTTGAAGGTGGGCTCCACTTCCGGCAGCAACTGCCCGTCAGGTGTCGAATTGCGGTCGGTGATCCCGCGGCTGATGCTTTCCACATGACCCTGCATCGACTCGCCCGCGCCCATCAACCACACGTTCACCGTATCGCCGACACGAATGCGCGGCAGCTTGGTTTCCTCGAAATAGGCCTGGATATAGAAAGTGGCATCGTCCACCAGCGCCATCACCGACTGCCCGGTATTGACGAAGTTGCCCTCGGCCAGGCGCAGGTTGGTGATATGCCCGCCACGTGGGGCGCGCACTTCGCTACGTGCCAGGTTGATCCTGGCCACCTGCAACTGCGCCTCGGCTTCGTGCAGTTCGCCGCGGGCAACGGCAGCGTTGATCTGGGCGTTCTCGCGCAGCTCGGCACTGATCGCCTCGGTCCCCAGCGCCGTGCGCCGCGCCGCTTCGCGATCACGCAGACGCAGTTGCTGGGTGCGGGTCTCGACCACGGCGCTGGCCTGGTCGAAGGCGGCCTGGAAACGCTCGCGGTCGATGGTCATCAGCAGTTCACCGGCCTTGACCTGCTGGTTGTCGCGGACCTTGAGCGCGCTGACCCAGCCCGACACATCAGGGGCGATCACCACCACATCGGCCCGCACCCGCGCATCCCGGGTCCAGGGCGTGAGCATGTAGTACTGCCAGAGCTGGTAGCCGGCGAACACGGCGAGGATCACCACGCACAGGGTGACCAGGGTACGTACGGCTGTACGCATCGAATGACTCCTTACATTGGGCCCAGTAGACGTACTACCAGGTACAGGACACAAACGAACAACGCCGCGTCGAACAGCGCTTCATGCCAGATCCAGCGCCCCAGGGGGGTGGCCTGGACCACCAGGCGCAGCACGCCGGTGAGCAACAGCGCCATCAACACGTAGACCAGAAACGGACTGAGCAGCACGCCGCCCAGCGCCCATTCACGCAACCCCATGGGGATCCTCCTGCCAGCGGCACCATTTGCCCCAGCTCTTGCGCAGCTGCAAAACCGCCCCCTCGGCCAGACGCAACGGATCGCTGGGCGGCTGGCGACGCAGGGCTTCGATGAACTGTTCGCTGGCGGCATCCAGGCGCTGGCCGCGGCCAGGTGCCGGGCCGCTGGCGAGCACCGCCCCCAGCTGTTGCAAATACTGACGCTCGGCGCTGCCCAGGGGGGCATTGGCCACGGCCAGGCACAAGCGCAAGTGCACCAGTTCGTCGCCAATGTCCAGGCCGTGCAGGCCATCATCCCAACGTTTGCGCTCAGCTTCCGGCAATTCGCTGGCATGCCGCGCCAACTGCATCAGGCGATCGGCCATGCGGCCGCCAAACCAGCTGTCGGCACCGCGCAGATCACGCCGGGTCAATCGCACCAGGTCGCCTTGGGTGGCCGCCCGCAGACGCCGGCCCAGCCAGGCCGGATGGCGCAGCACCACCAGGCGGAAAGCCAGTACTGCGGCGCCCACCCCCACCAGCATGGCCTGGGCGCTGTTGAGCATGCTCGCCACGTCGAAATGCATGGCATTGAGCGGCGCCACCAGCACGATGAAGTGCAGGCAGTAGGAGGTGGCGGTGGCGCCGATGCGCGGATGAGCCATGCCCAGGGCGCCGAAGAACAATGGCACGCCCATGCCCAGGCAAAGCATGGCGAAGCTGCTCCATTGCGGCAGCAGGATCTGCCCGACCAGGAACGCCACCGGGATCGCCAGCAGGATGCCGCGCAGGAAGCTCAAACCGATCTGCGCGCCGTTCTCGCGGCTGGCGAATAGGCTGCAGACCACGCAGGTCAACACCAGCCCCCCCGGCGCCGAAGGCCAGGCAGTGGCCAGCCAGAAGCTGCTCATCACCAGGAACGCCAGGGCACTGCGTGATCCGAACAAAAGGGCCAGCGACAGGTCGCGGTGGGCGGCCAGGCTTTGCGCGACTTCCTTCGGCGCCCTGCCCTGCTCCACATCGTCGAGGGCCTGGCTGGCGGCCATCGCGTAGTCCAGCAGCAGGGTCAGGCGTGCCAGACAGTAGTGCTCGGCGGCGCTTATCCGTTCGTCGTGGGCCGCGTCCCAGAGGCGCTGGCGCAGCACCAGCAGGTTGGGCTGGCTGGGTGTGGCCAGCTGGGCGCGGACCTCGTCCAGCCAGGGCAACAGGTGCCGGGCTTCGGTTTCGTCGAGTTGGCGCCATTGCCGGCGCACCGAGCGCGACAGGCGCAACAGCACCATGAGTTTCTGGCTCAGGCCCTGGATCGCCCGGGCCCGTTGTCGGCCGCGACTGCCTTCGAACCAGGCGTGTTCGCGCTGGGCGTCGATGGCGACAATCCGCCCGAGGGTCTCCAGCAACCCTTTGCGCGCTTCGTCTTCGCCTGCGAGCATGGCACTGGCCGCCTGCAAGCCGTTCTGCCAGGCCTGGCGTGCCTGGCCGGCGAGCTGCTGTTCCACCCGCATGGGCCAGACCAGGGCACTGCTGGCGGTGGCGCAACAAATCCCCAGGCTGATCTCGGTGCAGCGGGCCACGGCCTGGTCAAACACCTGCAACGGGTGGTCGATCGCCGGCAGGGCGATGATCGCCGCGGTGTAGCCGGCCAGTACGAAGGCATAGGCCCAGGCGCTGCGCAACTGGGTGGAGGCGGCGGTGCACAGCGCCAGCCAGAGCGCCAGGGTGAACAGAAACAGCCAAGGCGTCTGCGCGAACAGGCCAATGAACACCACCGACATGAAGGTGCCGACCAGCGTCCCGGCCAAGCGCGCAAGGCCCTTCTGCACCACCATGCCCGACAGCGGCTGGGCCACGATGAACGCGGTCATCAAGGCCCAGGCCGGCTGCTCCAGTCCCCAGCGCAACGCCAGCCACAGCGCCAGGCCGCCACCAAGCAGGGTCTTGAGGGCGAACTTCAGGGCGAGGCTGCTGGGTGCGAACAGGGCCTGGAAGGTGATGGGCACGAATCGGACCTTGCGGGGGATTGGGTGTAGAGAGAACGATAGACAACGGGAGAGAGGATAAAGTGGAAAGCATTAATTAGCTAGCTAATCATCTTGTTTGACAGAGAGCTTTGCTGCGCCTGCAAAATCGAGCGCTGCGGGGCGGCGCATCGCGGATGAATCCGCTCCCACCCCAAGACGCACAAAATTGCAGGCAAAAAAATGGGCGACCGAAGTCGCCCTAAATGCCTTGCGTGCTCGTGAATCGGGAAGGATCAGCGCTGCTTGCGCTTGTTCGAATCCTTCCAGATGAAAATTCCCAGACCGGCGAAGAACGCCAACATCAGCCCGACCGTTACCACACCCGCGATAACCACGTTGTCGAAGAACATGTCGGCCCCTCCCTTGGTGTGCCGTCATCCGATGGGTGCAAGGTAACCAATGGCGGGAGGGGGGAAATTGACCGGGGTCAATGGTGCCCGGGGCCGGGCACGGGAGGCGGGTGCAGGGTTGACCTGCATCAAGTTTCAGCGCTTCTTGGGCGTGCCCTTGGGCTTTTTCTTCTTCTTTGCAGCCAGCGGCATGGCCTGTTCGAAGGCCTGACGCATGTCGTTCAAGCGCTTGTCGTTGAGGTCGTGGATGCGTTTGGCGCGTTCGGCGCCGAAGTCGATCAGGTTGTCTTGGCTCATGGCGGGCTCGACGGACAGCAGAGGCCTCAATGATGAAGGTAGATGGCGCTGCTGGCTAGAGCGGGGTCAGACCTCGATGTCCACCAGCAACCCTTGGCGCGTACGTTCGCCCATGGGGGCCACCGGCACGGTGTTGTCGGCGTTGAGTTCGTCGCCCGGCACGGCGTCGAAGCGCTCCGCCTCGCCGCTCTTGCGCCGTTGCTGCTGGCGGCGCTGCTCCTCGCGCAGCAACAGCGCCTGCTCTTCGGGGTCGCGGTGCTGCTTGAGGTCGACGGTACCGTCGCTGGAGGACGGCTGCGCGGGCACCACCGGCGGGATGTCCGGCGTCGGTTTTACCGGGTCGAGTTGCGACGTGACGGGCGCGGCGCTGAGCGGGATGATCGGTGGCAGCATGGCAGGGTCTCCTATGGCCACTGTGTCGGCCGGTGCTCAGCCGCCTTGAATGCGCGCGGGCCAGGCTGTGCGGCGCGTCACAGCGCCGCACCTGCGCAAGTATAGCCAGCGCTTACTCGGTATCGTCTTCCGGGTCGTCGTCGGCTGGCGCGGTGGTTTCGCTCCAGGGCCGCTTGTAGACCTGCTGCCAGACCGCGTCCATGTGCTCGCGCAAGACCTGCGGGGCGCTCTTCAGCGAGGCGCTGTCCTCGCGCTCGCCGCCGAACGCGTCTTCACCGGGAGGGCTGATCAGCGATTGCCCCGTGATCGTGTAGGCCGCCTGGCCTTCACGCATCTCGATGGCGATGTCGTGGGGGTCGATGCCGCCACCGCAGAAGGAATGGCTGGCCACGGTCACTTCGGCCACGCCGTCCTTGTTCAGGTCGGTGACGTCACTGACGTCGTTGTAGAAGTCGACATCCAGATCCAGGCCGGCACAGGTGGTTTCCTGCTCGATCTGCCAACGCGGCTTGAAGGCATCGGACGAAGCGTTGCGGCCATAAAGAGTGGCCTTGAGCACCACCTTGTCGACTTCTTCCTCGGTGTCGGGGTCGGTGGCCTGGCCGTCGACCCGGCTCAGCACCAGCAGGCCCTCGCCCTCACGGTCGTGGAAGTGCACGCTCTTGATCGGCGTCTGCACGCCCAGCACTTCGAGTTGCTCGACCGGGATCGGCGGCAGCACTTCGAAACTTTTCTGTTCACAGGCGGCCAGCAGCGCAAGGCTGCCCAGGCCCAAGGTGACGTTCAACCAGCGGTGCTTGGCAACCATGTTTGTGCGTGGCCCTCGTGACGGGACGGTATTCGTCGATGAAAGCGCTAGACTCTTCACATTCATTGGTCTGGCGAAGCCGATCCGTTAACATAGCCGGCTTTTTCATCGCGGGAGTTTTGGCAGTATGGCGCAGCAGTATCAACCGGGGCAACGCTGGATCAGCGACAGCGAAGCCGAGCTCGGTCTTGGGACCATCCTGGCGCAGGATGGCCGCCTTCTGACCGTGCTCTACCCGGCCACGGGCGACACCCGCCAGTACTCGCTACGCAATGCGCCGCTGACCCGCGTGCGCTTCTCGCCTGGCGACCAGATCACCCACTTCGAAGGCTGGAAGCTGACGGTGCGCGAGGTCGAGGACGTCGATGGCCTGTTGGTCTACCACGGCATTGACGGGCAGAACCAGCCACACACGCTGCCTGAGACGCAGTTGTCGAACTTCATCCAGTTCCGCCTGGCCAGCGACCGTTTGTTCGCCGGTCAGATCGACCCGCTGTCGTGGTTCTCCCTGCGCTACAACACCCTGCAACACAACAGCAAGCAGATGCTGTCGTCGCTGTGGGGCCTGGGCGGCGTGCGTGCGCAACCTATCGCCCACCAGTTGCACATCGCCCGTGAAGTGGCCGACCGCATCGCCCCGCGCGTGTTGCTGGCCGACGAAGTGGGCCTGGGCAAGACCATCGAAGCGGGCCTGGTCATTCATCGCCAGCTGTTGTCCGGCCGCGCCAGTCGCGTACTGATCCTGGTGCCCGAGAACCTCCAGCACCAGTGGCTGGTGGAGATGCGCCGACGCTTCAACCTGCAGGTGGCGCTGTTCGACGCCGAGCGCTTCATCGAAAGCGACGCCAGCAACCCGTTCGAGGATGCCCAGCTGGCGCTGGTGGCCCTGGAATGGCTGGTCGACGACGAGAAGGCCCAGGACGCACTGTTCGCCGCCGGCTGGGACCTGATGGTGGTCGACGAGGCCCACCACCTGGTCTGGCACGAGGAACAGGCCAGCCCCGAGTATGCACTGGTCGAGCAACTGGCCCAGGTCATCCCGGGCGTGCTGCTGCTCACCGCGACGCCTGAACAGCTCGGCCAGGACAGCCACTTCGCCCGCCTGCGCCTGCTCGACCCCAACCGTTTCCATGACCTGGCCGCGTTCCGCGCCGAGAGCGAAAACTATCGCCCGGTAGCCGAGGCGGTGCAGGAACTGCTCGACGAAGGCCGCCTGTCGGCCAAGGCCCACGCGACTATCCAAGGCTTCCTCGGGGCCGAAGGCGAAGCGCTGCTGGCCGCGGTCAGCGATGGCGACAGCCAGGCCAGCGCACGCCTGATCCGCGAGCTGCTCGACCGCCACGGCACCGGCCGCGTGCTGTTCCGCAACACCCGCGCGGCGATCCAGGGCTTCCCCGAGCGCCAGCTGCACCCCTACCCGCTGGCCAACCCCGAACAATACGCCGAACTGCCGTCGGGCGAACGCGCCGAGCTTTACCCGGAAGTGGCCTTCCAGGCCCAGGGCGACGTGGCAGACGACGACCGCTGGTGGCGCTTCGACCCTCGGGTCGACTGGCTGATCGACACCCTGAAGATGCTCAAGCGCACCAAGGTGCTGGTGATCTGCGCCCACGCCGAGACCGCCATGGACCTGGAAGATGCCCTGCGCGTGCGCTCCGGTATTCCAGCCACGGTGTTCCATGAAGGCATGAGCATCCTCGAGCGCGACCGTGCCGCCGCCTACTTCGCCGACGAAGAGTTCGGCGCCCAGGTGCTGATCTGCTCCGAGATCGGCAGTGAAGGCCGCAACTTCCAGTTCGCCCATCACCTGGTGATGTTCGACCTGCCGGCCCACCCGGACCTGCTCGAGCAGCGTATCGGCCGCCTCGACCGGATCGGCCAGAAACATACGATCCAGCTGCACATCCCGTACCTGCAGGACAGCCCGCAGGAGCGCCTGTTCCAGTGGTACCACGAAGGCCTCAATGCCTTCCTCAACACCTGCCCGACCGGCAACGCCCTGCAGCATCAGTTCGGCCCGCGCCTGCTGCCGCTGCTCGCCGAAGGTGACGAGAAAGCCTGGGGCAAGCTGGTGGCTGAAGCCCGCGCAGAACGTGAAAAGCTCGAAGCCGAACTGCACAGCGGCCGCGACCGCCTGCTGGAACTCAACTCCGGTGGCGCCGGCGAAGGCCAGGCACTGGTCGAGGCGATCCTCGAGCAGGACGACCAGTTCGCCTTGCCGATCTACATGGAAACCCTGTTCGACGCCTTCGGCATCGACAGCGAGGACCACTCAGAGAATGCCCTGGTGCTCAAGCCCAGCGAGAAGATGCTCGATGCCAGCTTCCCGCTGGGTGACGATGAAGGCGTGACCATCACCTACGACCGTGGCCAGGCCCTGTCGCGTGAAGACATGCAATTCCTCACCTGGGAGCACCCTATGGTCCAGGGCGGCATGGACCTGGTGCTGTCCGGCTCGATGGGCAACACCGCAGTCGCGCTGATCAAGAACAAGGCGCTCAAGCCCGGCACCGTGCTGCTCGAGCTGCTGTATGTCAGCGAGGTGGTGGCGCCACGCAGCCTGCAACTGGGCCGCTACCTGCCACCGGCGGCGCTGCGTTGCCTGCTCGACGCCAACGGCAACGATCTGGCGGCGCGCGTTGCCTTCGAAACGCTCAACGACCAGCTCGAGAGCGTGCCACGGGCCAGTTCCAACAAGTTCGTCCAGGCCCAGCGCGACGTGCTGGCCAAGCGCATCGCCGCAGGCGAGGCCAAGGTCCTGCCGGCTCATGAGGAGCGTGTCGCCCAGGCCCAGCAACGCCTGGTGGCCGAGGCGGACGAAGAGCTGGCGCGCCTGACCGCGCTCAAGGCGGTCAACCCTACCGTGCGCGACACTGAGATCGACGCCCTGCGCAAGCAGCGTGAAGATGGCATGGCAGCGCTGGAAAAAGCGGCGCTGCGCCTGGAGGCCATTCGGGTGCTGGTGGCAGGCTGATACCCCGTTCGCCAGCAAGCCGGCTCCTACAGATACCCGTAGGAGCCGGCTTGCCAGCGAACCACCCACAAAAAACACTCGTTTAGACCTCTGCGCTATTAGCCTCATATCCAAACGATAGAGATCAAAGTGCCATTAATCAGGAAGGCTTAAGCACCCCTTCCTATACTCCTCCAGGAACAGTCTCCATCCGCGCTCAGTGGGGACAAGGGCTCACTCGACGAAGAGGCCTGCAATGGAGTGGCTGGGACTGCGATTGTTCGCCGAGCTACCGGCGACCGGACAAATCATCCTCGACTGCCGACACAACCCCTTCCTGGTGATGCTCGCCTTCACCGTGGCCAGTGCTGCCTGCTTCGCCACCCTGGGCATGGCCGAGCGCCAGAGCCACTGCGAGGACCCCACGGCGCGCCGCCAATGGCGGGTACTGGGCGCCTGCTGCCTGGCCGGTGGCATCTGGGCCATGCACTTCATCAGCCTGCTGGCTTTCCAGGCCCCGTTGGAACTCCACTTCGACGCCCCGCTGACCGCCTTGTCCCTATTGATTGCATTGATTGCCGCCTGGCTGGCGATGAACAGCCTCGACCGCGGCGAGATGCGCTTGGGCCATTACCTGCAAGCCACACTGTTCATCGGCCTGGGCATCAGCACCATGCACTACGTCGGCATGGCCGCGTTGCAGACCAGCGCCCAGCAGTACTACCAGACCGGGCTGCTGCTGGCGTCCATCGGCATCGCCATGGCCACCAGCCTGTTGGCACTGTTGATGGCGCGGTACTTCCGCCAAGGCAGCGGCACCCTGCACCTGTTGATGAAGCATGGTGCCAGCCTGCTGATGGCTGCGGGCATCGTGCTCGCCCATTTCACCGGCATGGCCGCGATGACCCTGGTGATTCCCGGTGGTGCCGCCCTGAGCCTGCCCTCTGCCGACAACAGCCTGCAGTTGGCGCTGACCATCGCCTTCATTACCCTGCTGATCAGCGGCAGCAGCATCAGCGCCGCGCTGGCCGACAAGAAGCTGCAAAGCAAGGAACACGACCTGCGCCGGGTCAACCTGCTGCTCAGCCAGCTCGACCAGGCCCGGGTATCCCTGCAGCAGGCCGCTCATTACGACGCCCTGACCGGCCTGGTCAACCGCCGAGGCTTCAACCAGGTGTTCGCCGAGCGCCTGGCCGAGCAGACCGCCAACGATGGCATGCTGGCGGTGATGTTCCTTGACATCGACCACTTCAAGCGCATCAACGACAGCCTCGGCCATGTCGCCGGTGACGAACTGCTCAAGGTCATCGCCGGGCATATCAAGGCCGCGACCCGTGGCAACGACCTGGTATCGCGCTTCGGTGGCGACGAATTCTGCATCGTCACCAGCCTGAACAGCCGCGACGAGGCGCGCCACCTGGCGCAGCGCATCATGCAGCGGATGAAGGAACCGGTCGACCTGGCCGGGCGGCGTATGGTGATGACCACCAGTATCGGTATCAGCATCTTCCCCGACGACGGCCACAGCACCGAGGAACTGCTGAAAAACGCCGACCTCGCCCTTTACCAGTCCAAGGGCTGCGGGCGCAACAGCCTGCATTTCTTCAGCAGCGGCCTGAAGACCCGCGCCACCCTGGAGCTGCAACTGGAAGAGGAACTGCGCCTGGCCCTGTTCGAGGAACGGGGGTTATGCGTGTACTACCAGCCGATCTTCGACCTGCACAGCCGGAAAGTGAGCAAGCTGGAAGCCCTGGTGCGCTGGCAGCACCCGCAACATGGCCTGCTCAGCCCCGACCGCTTCATCCCCATCGCCGAAGCCAACGGCCTGATCGCCGAACTCGACCTGTGGGTGCTGCGCCGTGCCTGCGAGGACCTGGCCCAGCTCAACCGACATGGCTATGGCCACCTCAAGGTCACGGTCAACTGCTCGGCGCTCACCCTGGGCCGCGAGGAACTGGCCAGCGAAGTGGAAATGGCGCTGTTCCAGGCGGGCCTGGCTGCGCGGCAGCTGGAGCTGGAAGTCACCGAGAACGCCCTGATGGGCGACATCCACCATACCATCGAGTTGCTCAAGCACATCCGCGCCCAGGGCGTGGCGCTGTCGATCGACGATTTCGGTACCGGTTATTCGTCACTGGCCTACCTGAAACGCTTGCCGCTGGACGTGCTGAAGATCGACCGCTCGTTCATCCAGGAAGTGCCCGGCAACCAGAAGGACCGGGAAATCGTCCAGGCGATCATCATCATGGCCCACACCCTGCACCTGAAGGTGGTCACCGAGGGCGTCGAGACGCCCGAGCAACAGGCGTTCCTCGCCGCCCACGGCTGCGACTGCCTGCAGGGTTACCTGCTCAGCCGCCCGTTGCCACCGAGCGAACTGCGGCCAGTGCTCGAACGGCTCGACCGCCAGCACGACACGCTCAGCCCTTGCTGCGATACAGCGATACCAGGGTCGCCGGATCTTTTTGCAGATGGCCCTGGCTACCGTGCAGGCGCATCAGTTGCGCGGCGAGGCCACTGAGCGGTGTCGCCGAGCCCTGCTCGCGGGAGAATTTCACCGCGGTGTCGAGGTCCTTGAGCAGGGTGCGCACATGCCACTTGACCGGCTCGAAACGGCTCTCGGCCATTTGCGGGGCGAGGATCTGCAAGGGTTTCGAGTCGGCGAAACCACCGGCCAATGCCTCGGCGATCAAGGTAGCGTCCACCCCTGACTGTTCGGCGAGGGCAACCACCTCGGCGATCACCAGCGCATTGCAGGCCACGATCATCTGGTTGCAGGCCTTGGTCACCTGGCCCGCGCCAACGCCACCCATGTGCGTCACCCGCTGCCCCAGGCTGAGGAGCACCGGGCGTGCCCGCTCAAGATCCGCAGATTCGCCACCGACCATGATCGCCAAGGTGCCGGCCTCGGCACCCGGGGTACCGCCCGAAACCGGCGCATCGAGCCAGGCCATGGCGCACAGCGCGGCCAGTTCGGCGGCCATTTCACGGGTAGCGGTCGGCTCCAGGCTGGAGAAGTCCACCAGCAACTGGCCTTTGCGCCCTCCTCTGGCAACGCCGCGCTCGCCGAACACCACCTCACGCACCACTGCCGTGTCGGCCAGGCACAGCAGCACCATCTCCGTCCCTTCGCACAGATCCTCGGGGCTCGCGGCCAGGCGGGCCCCTGCGGCGACCAGCTCGGCGCACTTGTCCGGGCTGCGGTTCCACACGGTCAGCGGATAACCCGCCGCCAGCAGTCGCCGACACATCGGCAAGCCCATCAGGCCGATCCCGGCGAACCCCAGCGAAGGCAAAGCAGTATTCATGAACGACTCCAGATTAAAGAAGCGTGACAAACGGACGATGCAATGCGGGTGCGAGGAGAAAACCTTAGAACGCCTAGGGAAAACCCCTATCGCACAAGAAAAAGACGCACTGATAAAGTCGCGAAATTTCTCCGTGATGGCTACATGACATACCTCGACGGGGAACCCACCACTCCAGGCAAATGGCGCACTATGACCTCTACGAACACTTCTGCCAATGCGGTCCCTGAGTCGTCGCTCACTCCCACGTCACTGACTGCCGGTGGTGCTCGAGATCTTCCTGCCAGCCGCAATCTGCCGACGCATCAGTACCTGTACTTCACCGAACAGGACATCCAGCGCATCCTCGACAACCTCGACGGCCTGCGCGACCTGGTGTTCCCGCAAAACCTCCACGTCGAGAGCGAAGACCAGCTGCGCCTGGAGCAGCAGTTCCCCTCGGTGTGCCTGATCGGCCTGGGCCGTTGCGGTTCGAACATCGCCCTGGACGTGGCGGAGCTGGTGTACAACGCCCGCACGTTCTTCCTCAACGAGTTCAACAACGAAGACCGGCACAAGGGCGAAACCGGCTACAGCCCGGCACGCTGGATCCGCCAGAACCTGCGCCTGGTGCAGAACAAGGGCACCAAGCCGGTGTTCCTGGTCGAGCCCCTGGTGATGCTCGGCGACCTGGACAAGGACATCGCCGGGCGCATCCGTTTCTCGCGCAAGGGCGAGCGCGGCGGGTTCCTGCGCGACTACAGCAAGATGAAGATCATGGACCTGTCCGAGGTGCATGCCGGCGGCGCCGGCAACGCGCCGATCCTCGGCCAGTACCTGGCCAAGATCATCCTCAACAAGGATACCCAGCGCTTCTCCAGCGCCGACTGGAAGCTGATCCACTCGTACCTGATCGACTCCTGCGGCATCAAGGCGAACCAGTCGCGCCTGTACTTCTACATCTTCAGCGCCGGCGGCGGTACCGGCTCGGGCATGGCCTCGGAGTTCGGCCTGGCCCAGCAGTACTCGTACATGAACAAGACCTTCGACACCAAGCCGGCCGACGAGAACGACGGCAAGAGCGGGCATTCGTTCGTCTTCGAGCCGATCTTCACCAGCGGCATCTGCGTGCTGCCGAACGCCTCCGACCACCGCAGCGAAATGTCCGAAGCCTTGCACATCAACGCCGGGCGCCTGCTGTGCAAGTACCTGTCGGAGGAATGGGACTTCTCGTACAACTTCGACAATGAAGACAGCAGCGAAGCCAGCGTCATGGGCCGCATCCGCCCATGGAACGCGATGATGCTGATCTCCAACGACATCATGCGCTACGCCGAAGAGAGCGACGACGGCACGATCCAGAACATCGACGTCAACGCCATGGAGAAGCACGCCAACCAGTACATCTCCCAGCAGATCTTCAACATCCTCACCGCCCAGGCGGTGACCACCGACTACGACCAGAACTACTTCCGCCGCGCGGGTATCGACATCGGCGAAACCATCCGCCTGGACGCCAACGACCTGTTCATGAGCCTGGCAGGCCCCGTGGCCATCGCCTACGCCGAGTCGGTGGTGCCGGAGATCCCGGCCCAGGGTTCGGACAAGTTCAAGGTGTTCGAGCGCGAGCAACCGCGCCTGGATATCGACGACCTGTTCTTCCGCTCCATCGACCTGCCGCACTTCAACAAGCAGACCCAGGCCATCGAAGGCATCAGCCTGCTGCCGATCGAGTCGCGCCGTTACCGCGCCGCGCTGGAGCAATACCAGGCCTCGGGCTACGACGCCGCGGCGCTGCACGACCTGCACTTCTTCAAGAACTGTTCGTCGGTGGTGTCGATCGTCTCGCTGCCCAAGGACTACAAGCTGTCGTACATGGACCTGAACCGGCTCAAGACCCACCTCAACAGCCTGTTCCCCAACACCACGCTCAAGCGCTACGCGCTGGTGATCGGCGCCTCGGCCAACCTGTCGCTGACCACCCTGATCGCCAAGAGCCCGTGCCTGTCGGACGACTTCCTGACCCTGATCGTGGCCTTCATCAAGCGCTGCTTCGCCCGCACGCCGTACCGCTTCGACGACACCCTGGACAACGCCATCCTCGACTTCATCACCAGCGAGCACTTCGATGAAGACAGCATCGACGACCTGCTGAACGAATTCGAGAACCCGGCGAAGATCCTCGACACCAACTGGTACGCGATCAAGCCGATGTACGAGAAGAAGTACCGCGAGCTGATCAACGACAAGAGCCGCTTCGTGTCGATCAACGACATTCGCCTGTCGCGTGAATGCGTGAAGAAGGCGGTGAAGTACCTGCGCGAGATCTTCAGGCACCGCATCGGCAAGACCCGGGTGATTTCGCTGAACAGCCATACCGGGCGCGTGGACTACTGAGACAGCAAGGGCCGCTCTGCGGACCTTTCGCCGGCAAGCCGGCTCCTACGATACCTGTGGGAGCGGTTTACCCGCGAACGGGCTGCGCAGCAGCCCCAGTTACGCATGCCGTAAACTGTTACCGCCCCGCCAAATCACCCCGCCACTGTTACCAACTTCCACCTTACGTGAGCGTCAACGCGCACCAGCGCGAGGCGCCTGTGCATTTTCACGCACTAAAAAAGCGCGTGCTTATTCCGCTTTCTTCGCCTGGATCACGATGAACGGCGAAACCACCACCGCCCAGATCTCTGGATCGCGGGTTTGCAGGTCGAGCGCCTGCTCGGCGGAAACCGGCCCGACAGTGCCATCACTACGCCACTTGGCGAAGATCTCGCTGCGATTCTCGGCCATCGCCTCGGCAACGGCGATCAGGTCGAGGCTGGGGTCGACCCAAATCAGGTCACCCTTGGCCCAGAAACGCTCCAGGGCTTTCCACTCGATGACGGCGGTCTCGCCGAGCAATTTGGCATAGAGGGTGCTTACTTGATCAGTCATGGGTTTACCTGCGCAAAGAATCGACCAACAAAAAAGGTCGGCATTTTTGCAGAAAAACCCGGTTTCAAATACGTAATTTGGTCGATCCGGCCCGAGTTTGTGGGGACGGGCCGAAGATGCAGGCAAATTGATGGCGCTTTTCTGTATCTTTATGTCGATCAGGCGACACCCCTCGAGACAGACGCTTTTCGCCCGCTTTTCAAGCGCTCGGACGGCGCTCTACACTGTACCGGTACAGTTCCGGGACATGTTCCGGGGGAAGGCGGGCTTACGGCATGGCGTAGCCAGGCCGCGAATCCCGCCCGGTCTGTAGCCCTGGCCTCAGGACTATAAGAATTACAACAGAATGAGTGGAGCACTATGATCAAGATTTCCAAGCTGTTTGCCGCAATGGTTCTGGCCGGGGTTGCCAGCCATTCGTTTGCCGCCGATACCATCAAGATCGGTATCGCCGGGCCGAAGACCGGTCCCGTGACTCAATACGGCGACATGCAGTTCACCGGTGCCAAGCAAGCCATCAAGGACATCAACGCCAAGGGCGGCGTCGACGGCAAGATGCTCGAAGCCAAGGAATACGACGACGCGTGCGACCCTAAACAGGCCGTGGCCGTCGCCAACAAAGTGGTCAACGATGGCGTCAAGTTCGTGATCGGCCACCTGTGCTCCAGCTCCACCCAGCCTGCGTCCGACATCTACGAAGACGAAGGCGTGATCATGATCACCCCCGCCGCCACCTCGCCGGAAATCACCGCCCGTGGCTACAAGCTGATCTTCCGCACCATCGGCCTGGACAGCGCCCAGGGCCCGGCCGCCGGCAACTACATCGCCGACCACGTCAAACCGAAAGTGGTCGCCGTCCTGCACGACAAGCAGCAGTACGGTGAAGGCATCGCCACCGCGGTCAAGCAGACGCTGGAGAAGAAAGGCACCAAGGTGGCCGTCTTCGAAGGCCTGAACGCCGGTGACAAGGACTTCTCCTCGATCATCCAGAAGCTCAAGCAGAACAACGTCGACTTCGTCTACTACGGCGGCTACCACCCGGAGCTGGGCCTGATCCTGCGCCAGGCGCAAGAGAAAGGCCTGAAAGCCAAGTTCATGGGCCCGGAAGGCGTGGGTAACGACTCCATCTCGCAGATCGCCCAGGGCGCCTCCGAAGGCCTGCTGGTCACCCTGCCGAAGTCGTTCGACACCGACCCAGAGAACAAGGCCATCGTCGACGCCATCAAGGCCGACGGCAAGGACCCGAGCGGTCCGTTCGTGTTCCCGGCCTACTCTGCGGTCGAGTTGATCGCTGGCGGTATCAAGGCGGCCAAGTCCGAGGACACCACGAAGGTGGCCGAAGCGATCCACGCCGGCACCTTCAAGACCCCGACCGGCGAGCTGTCGTACGACGCCAAAGGCGACCTGAAGGACTTCAAGTTCGTGGTCTACGAATGGCACTTCGGCAAGCCGAAGACCGAAGTCTCCCCTCAGTAACTGCGTGACTAATAGCTGACCGAGAAGCCCACTGTGCGAGCAGTGGGCTTTGTTTTACGAGGTTCTATGGACCTGATTCCCGCGATCCGGGAGCCGGTTCACCTGAAAATCTTAAAACCGTCACCCGCGGTTTCCTGGCAGTGCCCGCACAACGATCACGTGGCGAAGACCGCGAGAACAAATGGGCCCGGGTCACCCCCGCCAGAGAAATGCAAATCAGGTTTTTAGGAGCGCTGTAATGCCTGAGATCTACCACTTCCTCCAACAACTGGTTAACGGATTGACCATCGGCAGTACCTACGCCCTGATCGCCATCGGTTACACGATGGTGTACGGCATCATCGGCATGATCAACTTCGCCCACGGCGAGGTGTACATGATCGGCTCCTACGTGGCCTTCATCGCCCTCGCCGGGCTGGCCATGATGGGCATCCACTCCCTGCCGATCCTCATGACCGTGGCCTTCGTCGCCACGATCTGCGTCACCAGTGCCTACGGCTACAGCATCGAACGGGTCGCCTACCGGCCGCTGCGCAACAGCAACCGGCTGATCCCGCTGATCTCCGCCATCGGCATGTCGATCTTCCTGCAGAACACCGTCCTGCTGTCGCAGGACTCGAAAGACAAGTCCATCCCCAACCTGATTCCCGGCGCCTTCTCCTTCGGCCCGGGCGGCGCGGAGGAAGTGCTGGTCTCGTACATGCAGATCCTGGTGTTCGTGGTCACGCTGATCGCCATGACCTGCCTGACCCTGTTCATCTCCCGCTCCCGCCTCGGCCGCGCCTGCCGCGCCTGCGCCGAGGACATCAAGATGGCCAACCTGCTGGGCATCAACACCAACAACATCATCGCCCTGACCTTCGTCATCGGCGCCGCGCTGGCGGCGGTGGCGGCCGTGCTGCTGAGCATGCAGTACGGGGTGATCAACCCCAACGCCGGCTTCCTGGTGGGCTTGAAAGCCTTCACCGCGGCGGTATTGGGCGGCATCGGCAGCATCCCGGGCGCCATGCTCGGCGGGCTGGTGCTGGGCGTGGCCGAAGCCTTCGGCGCCGACATCTTCGGCGACCAGTACAAGGACGTGGTGGCATTCGGTCTCTTGGTTCTCGTCCTGTTGTTCCGGCCGACCGGCATCCTGGGCCGCCCGGAGGTTGAAAAAGTATGAACAGAAATCTCAAACAGGCGTTCTTCAGCGCCTTGCTGGTCTGGGCCGTGGCCTTCCCGGTACTGGGCCTGAAACTCAGCATCGACGGCATCAGCCTGGCCGTGCACAGCCAGGGCCCGTTCACCCTCACCGTCATCGCCGTGTGCTCGGTGCTGATGTTCCTGCGTGTGCTGTTTGACAAGCAGTGGAGCGCGGTGATGGGCCGCCGCTCGGACCGCAAGCTGGTACCGCCTGCGGTGACCAACTTCCTCACCCTGCCCAAGACCCAGCGCTGGGTCATCATCGGGCTGATCGTCGCGGCGCTGATCTGGCCGTTCTTCGGCTCCCGCGGCGCGGTCGACATCGCCACCCTGATCCTGATCTACGTGTTGCTGGGCCTGGGCCTGAACATCGTGGTCGGCCTGGCGGGCCTGCTCGACCTGGGTTACGTGGGCTTCTATGCCGTCGGCGCCTACAGCTACGCCATGCTCTCCCACTACCTGGGCTGGAGCTTCTGGGTGTGCCTGCCGATTGCCGGCCTGATGTCTGCCACCTTCGGCTTCCTGCTCGGTTTCCCGGTGCTGCGCCTGCGCGGCGACTACCTGGCGATCGTCACGCTGGGCTTCGGCGAGATCATCCGCCTGTTCCTGCGCAACCTCACCGACTGGACCGGCGGCCCCAACGGCATCAGCAACATCCCCAAGCCGGAGTTCTTCGGCCTGACCTTCGAACGCCGCGCCGCCGAGGGCATGCAGACCTTCCACGAGTTCTTCGGGCTGGAATACAACTCGATCAACAAGGTCATCTTCCTCTATCTGGTGGCCCTGCTGCTGGCGTTGCTGGCGCTGTTCGTCATCAACCGCCTGCTGCGCATGCCGATCGGCCGCGCCTGGGAAGCGCTGCGTGAAGACGAGATCGCTTGCCGCGCGCTGGGCCTGAACCCCACCGTGATCAAACTCTCGGCATTCACCCTGGGTGCCTGCTTCGCCGGTTTCGCCGGCAGCTTCTTCGCCGCCCGCCAAGGGCTGGTGACACCGGAGTCGTTCACCTTCATCGAGTCGGCGATCATCCTCGCCATCGTCGTGCTGGGCGGCATGGGTTCGCAACTGGGCGTGATTCTCGCGGCCATCGTGATGATCCTGCTGCCGGAAATGATGCGTGAGTTCAGCGAATACCGGATGCTGATGTTCGGTGCGCTGATGGTGTTGATGATGATCTGGCGTCCGCAAGGCCTGCTGCCTATGCAACGTCCGCACATGGAGCTGCCTCGATGAGCCGCGAAATTCTGCAAGTCAGCGGCCTGAGCATGCGCTTCGGCGGCTTGTTGGCGGTCAACGGCGTGGGCCTGACCGTCAAGGAAAAACAGGTGGTGGCGCTGATCGGCCCGAACGGTGCCGGCAAGACCACGGTGTTCAACTGCCTCACCGGCTTCTACAAACCGAGCGGCGGCACCATCCTGCTCGACGGCCAGCCGATCCAGGGCCTGGCCGGCCACCAGATCGCCCGCAAGGGCGTGGTGCGGACCTTCCAGAACGTGCGCCTGTTCAAGGAGATGACCGCGCTGGAAAACCTGCTGATCGCCCAGCACCGCCACCTCAACACCAACTTCTTCGCCGGCCTGTTCAAGACCCCGAACTTCCGCCGCAGCGAGAAGGAGGCCATGGAACGCGCGCAGTACTGGCTGGAGAAGGTCCACCTGACCGAGTTCGCCAACCGTACCGCCGGCACCCTCGCCTACGGCCAGCAACGGCGCCTGGAAATCGCCCGCTGCATGATGACCCAGCCGCGGATCATCATGCTCGACGAACCGGCCGCGGGCCTGAACCCCAAGGAGACCGAGGACCTCAAGGCCCTCATCGCCTACCTGCGCGAATCCCACAACGTGACCGTGCTGCTGATCGAGCACGACATGAAGCTGGTGATGAGCATTTCCGACCACATCGTGGTGATCAACCAGGGCACGCCCCTGGCCGATGGCACGCCGGACGAGATCCGCGGCAACCCTGATGTGATCAAGGCCTACCTGGGGGAGGCGTAAATGCTGAAGTTCGAGAACGTTTCCACCTTCTACGGCAAGATCCAGGCGCTGCACAGCGTCAACGTCGAGATCAACCAGGGCGAGATCGTCACCCTGATCGGCGCCAACGGCGCCGGCAAGTCGACGCTGCTGATGACCCTCTGCGGCTCGCCCCAGGCGAGCAGCGGCAGCATCAAGTACCTGGGCGAGGAACTGGTCGGCCAGTCTTCTTCGCACATCATGCGCAAGAGCATCGCGGTGGTGCCGGAAGGTCGCCGCGTGTTCTCGCGCCTGACGGTCGAGGAAAACCTGGCCATGGGCGGTTTCTTCACCGACAAGGGTGACTACCAGGAGCAATTGGACAAGGTCCTGCAGTTGTTCCCACGCCTGAAGGAACGCTATATCCAGCGTGGCGGCACCATGTCCGGTGGCGAGCAGCAGATGCTGGCCATCGGCCGGGCATTGATGAGCAAACCGAAACTGTTGTTGCTCGACGAGCCGTCGCTGGGCCTGGCGCCGATCATCATCCAGCAGATCTTCGACATCATCGAACAACTGCGCCGCGACGGCGTGACGGTGTTCCTGGTGGAACAGAACGCCAACCAGGCGCTGAAGATCGCCGACCGCGCCTATGTGCTGGAAAACGGCAAGGTGGTGATGCAGGGTACCGGTGAAGCACTGTTGACCGACCCGAAGGTGCGCGACGCGTACCTCGGGGGCTAAACGATCAAAGGGCCTTCGGGCCCTTTTTTCTATCTGCCAGAAAGCATCGCCGGTACCGGCCCTTTCGCGGCTTTAGCCGCGAGAGGGCCGGTACAAGGTTCACTTGTGATCACCGCCCAGCATGGGTACCGTGTCCCGCTATTTTGCAAAAAATCCCGGAGCCCGCCCCATGCGTCTCACCCCTTCCCTGCTGCTCACTGCCCTGCTGCCCCTGTTCGCCGGCTGCCAGGTGCTGGCCGAAAAACCGGTCGACCCGAACCTGGGCACCACCCGCATGCAGGGCGAACTGAGTGCGGCCGGCGGCCACCTGTTGTTCAAGCCCTGTAGCGAAAGCCGTCGCTTCATCGTCAACGACGCCGCCGCGACCGGTATCCTGCAAGAAGCCGCGAACCTGGCCGACGACGCCGGTGACAAACTGTTCGCCGATGTCCGTGGACGCCTGGCCGGCAGCAAGCAGGCAGGCAGCGACGGCCAGCTCGACGTGACCCGCCTGTACCGCCTTGAATCCTCCGAACACCCAGGCTGCGAAGACCCGAACTTCAAGCAACTGACCCTGCGCGCCGGCGGCCATGAGCCGGACTGGGACATCAAGGCCAGCGGCAAGGGCATGGTGCTCAACCGCATCGGCCAGGACCCACTGCCGCTACCTTATCTGGAAGAGGAAATGCCTGGCGGCGGCTTGAGCTTGTCCAGCGAAGCCAACGGCCAGCACATCGAACTGTGGGTCGCGCCGCAGCGTTGCGTCGATGGTGCCACCGGTGCCATCCGCCATCTCAAGGCCGAGCTGCGCATCGACGGCAAGACCCTGCAGGGCTGCGCCTACTATGGCGGTGCCCGCGACCTCTGATCGCCAGGTGCTTTTATCCTGCCAGTCGGGGCGGCTAACAGCTTATACTTGGCGGTTTGTGTAAAGCCGCCGGCCGCCCATGGCCGGGATACTGGACCCTGCCATGCTACGAATCACCGAACTGAAGCTGCCCCTGGACCACTCCGACGACGAGCTGCGCGCCGCCATCGTCCAGCGCTTGGGGATCAGCGACGCGCAACTGCTCGGCTTCACCCTGTTCAAGCGCAGCTACGATGCGCGCAAGAAGAACAGCGAGCTGCTGTTCATCTACACCATCGATCTCGAAACCAGCAATGAAGCCGAACTGCTGCGCACCTTCGCCGACGACCCGAAGGTCGGCGTCGCGCCGGATGTCAGCTACAAGTTCGTCGGCCACGCGCCGAACGAGCTGCAGGAACGCCCGATCGTGGTCGGCTTCGGCCCTTGCGGTATCTTCGCCGGCCTGTTGCTGGCACAGATGGGCTTCAAGCCCATCGTCCTCGAACGCGGCAAGGAAGTACGTCAGCGCACCAAGGATACCTGGGGCCTGTGGCGCAAGAGCGTGCTCAACCCCGAATCGAACGTGCAGTTCGGCGAAGGCGGCGCCGGCACCTTCTCCGACGGCAAGCTGTACAGCCAGATCAAGGACCCGAACCACCACGGCCGCAAGGTGCTGGAAGAGTTCGTCAAGGCGGGCGCCCCGGAAGAAATCCTCTACATCAACAAGCCGCACATCGGTACCTTCCGCCTGACCAGCATGGTCGAGAAGATGCGTGAGGAAATCATCACCCTGGGCGGTGAGGTGCGCTTCGAGCAGAAGGTTACCGACCTGCTGATCAACGGCGAGCAGCTCACCGGCGTGGTGCTGCAAAGCGGCGAACAGCTGCATTCGCGTCATGTAGTCCTGGCCCTGGGCCACAGCGCCCGCGACACCTTCCGTATGCTCCACGCCAAAGGCGTGTTCATGGAAGCCAAGCCGTTCTCGGTCGGTTTCCGAATCGAGCACCCGCAGTCGCTGATCGACAAGGCACGCCTGGGCAAATACGCCGGCCACCCGAAACTCGGCGCCGCCGATTACAAGCTGGTGCACCACGCCAAGAACGGCCGTTCGGTGTACAGCTTCTGCATGTGCCCGGGCGGTACCGTCGTCGCCGCCACCAGCGAGCCTGGCCGTGTGGTCACCAACGGCATGAGCCAATACTCACGCAACGAGCGCAATGCCAACTCCGGTATCGTTGTCGGTATCGACCCCGAGCGTGACTACCCGGGCGGCCCACTGGCCGGCATCGAGTTGCAGGAGCGTCTGGAAGCCCACGCCTATGTGATGGGTGGCAGCAACTACCAGGCCCCCGCGCAGTTGGTGGGTGACTTCGTCGCTGGCCGCCCGTCCACGGCACTGGGCAGCGTCGAACCCTCCTACAAACCCGGCGTCACCCTCGGTGACCTGGCACCGAGCCTGCCGGACTTCGCCATCGAGGCGATCCGTGAAGCGCTGCCGGCCTTCGACCGCCAGATCAAGGGCTACAACCTGCACGATGCGGTGCTGACCGGCATCGAGACGCGCACCTCATCGCCACTGCGCATCACCCGCGGCGCCGACTTCCAGAGCCTCAACCTCAAGGGCCTATTCCCGGCAGGTGAAGGCGCGGGCTATGCCGGTGGCATTCTCTCGGCCGGCGTGGATGGCATCCGTATCGCCGAGGCGGTAGCTCGGGACATGCTCGGCCTATAACCGATTCGCGGGCCTGCCCGCGAAGATGGTGGAACAGGCAAATGAAAACCCCGAACAGGCCAGGCCCGTTCGGGGTTTTCTTTACGAGCGGCGATCAGTGAGTGACGCGGCTGGTGCCATCAACCGTCATGATCCGCACACGCTCGCCCACGCGGAAAACTTCGTTCTGCTGCACTTGCTGCACATAGGCGCGCATGCTGCCATCGTCTTCGCGCACGGTGATCTCGACGCCCTGTGTGCGGGTCAGGCCTTCTTCTGCAGCGGAGCCCGCCAGGCCACCGGCCACGGCACCGATCACGGCTGCGACGATACTGCCACGGCCACCACCGACGGCGCTGCCGGCGACTCCACCGACGATAGCGCCGGCACCACCACCGATCGGGGTCTTGGTGCCTTCGATCTTCACCGGACGCAGGGATTCGATGGTGCCCATGCGCACGGTCTGCACGCGGCGGGCCTCATCACGGGAGTAGCTGTCGCCGGTCAGCGACGATTGGCAGCCGCCCAGCAGCAGCGACACGGTGGTGAAGCTGGCCAGCAGCAAAGCGGATTTACGCATGGGGTAATCTCCAAAAGTTACAGGTGCTCATTAGACGCTTCGTCTTGACTGCTGTCACGGCGCAAACGTTATAAATTTGTTCTCATTCAGCTCTGGTACAGCCACAACGGGCTGTGAAGCCGGCTCAAACGTTGGACCAAGGATAGCCATGGATTACTTCATCGTCGTCATCGTGACCGCCACGGGCCTGTATTTCCATTGGTGGCTGTACGTGCGCATGCGCCGCTGGATGGACCGCGACCTGGCGTTGTCGCTGGCGGGGGAGGATCCGGGCAAGCGTGAATACATGCTTGGGTTGTTGGAGCGGGCGCGGGCGGAGAAAGTCAGCCGCAAGGAGCTGGCGGCGTGGCTGGAGCGGGAATCGGTGGGGTATCGGTGAAACGGGGGCTGCTTTGCAGCCCCGTTTGATTCAAGGGGCCAGGCGCTCGCGCTGCCATTGGCCATCGACCAGGCGATAGTTCAGCCGATCATGCAAGCGACTGGCCCGCCCCTGCCAGAACTCGATGCGCTCCGGCAACAGGCGGTAACCGCCCCAATGCTCGGGGCAATGGGGTTGCGTGTCGGAGAAGCGCGCCTCAGTCGCCTTGACCAGCCCCTCCAATTCCTCACGGTCAGCAATCACCCGGCTCTGCGGCGACGCCCAGGCCCCCAGGCGGCTACCCATAGGGCGCACCTGGTAGTAGTCATCGGACTCCTTGGCCGTCACCTTCTCCACCCGCCCTTCGATACGCACCTGACGCTCCAGCGCCGGCCAGAAGAACGTCATGGCGGCGAAGGGATTGGCCGCGATGTGCTGGCCCTTGGCGCTTTCGTAGTTGGTGAAGAAGGTGAACCCCCGCGCATCGAGGGCCTTGAGCAACAGTACCCGGCAATGCGGACGGCCATCGGCATCCACCGTGGCCAGGGTCATGGCGTTGGCTTCCACCGGCAGCTGCTCGGTCTTCACCGCGTCGGCGAACCATTGATGGAACAGCGCGAACGGCTCCCCCGGGGCCTGGGCTTCGGCCAGGCCATCACGGGTGTAGTCGCGGCGCATATCGGCCAGGGATTGGGTCATGGCTGCGTTTCCTTGACGATCAGTTGGTCTTCGCAGGGCTGTTGGCGGCGACTTTCTTGTCGGTGGCGGCCTTCTTCGCGGCTGGCTTGGCCGGAGCGGCTTTCTTCTTCGCGGCGGTGCTGGCCTTGGCCGGCGCCTTGGCCTTGGCAGCAGGTTTCTTCACGGCTGGCTTGGCGGCTGGCTTGGCGGCCACGGGTGCCTTGGTTTCCTGGGTGGCAACCATCGACGCCGGAGCTGGGGCCGGAGCCGCCTGCTGGTACTTGGCCAACAGGGCGACCATGGTGTTCTGTGGGGTCAGCAGCATTTCGACGCGACGGTTCAGGGCACGGCCCTCGGCGCTGTCGTTGGCGGCACGTGGCATCACCGAACCCATGCCCTTGAGCATCAGGCGATCACGCTGCAGGCCGCTGAGGCGGAAGATTGCCGACACCGAAGCGGCGCGCTCGAGGCTGAGCTTCTGGTTGGCCGCGGTGGCGCCGCTGCTGTCGCCATGGCCGAGGATCAGCACGGCTGTTTTGGTATCGGTTTCAATGACCTTGGCCACCTGGGTGATCGGACCAAGGGTGATCGGCAGCAGCATGTTCGGGCGGTCCGGGTTGTACGCGCTGTCCACCGGGATGGTCACCGCCAGCACATCTTCGCGGCGCTCGAGCTCGAGCTTGCTGCCCTTGATGGCTTCACGCACCTTGGGCTCGTACTGGTCGAGCCAGGCTTGGGTGGCCTTCTGGTCGATCTTCGGTACGGCCGCGGCCGCCGGTTTCTTCTCCTCGGAACCAAACGGCCACCACCAGCGGCTGCTGCTCTCGGACTTGGCATCAGCCTTGGCCACGTTCTCGGTGACGGCGGCCTTCACTTCCTGTTCGGCGACCTTGTCGGAACCGAAGGGCCACCAGCTCAGGCTGCTTTCCTTGGATGCGTCCTGGGAGTGGCTGGCACAGCCGGTCATGGTCAGGCACAGGGCAAGTGCTAAGGTTTTATGTGAAGACATCAGCGATACACCATGAAATTGAAAGAAATTTTGCCCACACGCATCAGGCGTTGGCATTGAGGATAGTCAAAGGGCCCGGGCAATACCCGCATTACCCGATCAAAGGCAACTGCCAAGGATATGCACCAGTTGTTGGGCGCGCGGGTCCATCAGCACGTAAGGGCCAAGCGTGTTGGTGACAAAGCCGAAGGCCACGTCATGTTCAGGGTCGGCGAACCCGACCGAGCCACCCGCGCCCGGGTGACCGAAGGCGCGGCCACCGAGGCCGAATGTGGCATTCGCCACGTCGGGCTGGTCGAGCATGCAGCCCAGGCCGAAACGCGTCTGGGTCAGCAAGGTACGGTCCTGGCCCAGGCTGTGTTCGCGGGTCAGTTCGTCGAGCAGATCGGATTCCAGCAGGCTGCCATCGAGCAAACCGGCGTAGAAACCCGCCAGGCTGCGCGCATTGCCATGGCCATTGGCTGCGGGTTGCTGCATGCGCCGCCATTCCGGCTTGTTGGTGCTGGTCAGGATGGCCGGCGGGTTGGTGAAGGCACGGGTCGACAGTGCCTCGGGCTCGCGCATCGTCACCTGCAGCAAACGTTGTGCCGCAGCGTCGCCTGGGTTGCCCTTGCCGCGGGCGATGTGCGCCACGCGATGAAATTCTTCGTCTGCCAGGCCGATATGGAAGTCCAGCCCCAACGGCCGGGCGGTGCGGGCCACGATGGACTCGCCCGGGCCACGGCCATCGGCGCGGCGGATCAGCTCGCCGATCAACCAACCGTAGGTGATGGCGGCGTAGCCATGCTCGGTGCCAGGCGTCCACCAGGGGGTCTCTGCGGCCAGGGCATCGACCATCGCCTGCCAGTCATACAGCGCTTCGGCCGGCAGCAACTCGCGAATCGCCGGCAGGCCAGCACGGTGGCTGAGCAGTTGGCGCAGGGTGATGGTCTCTTTGCCAGCCTGGGCGAACTCCGGCCAGTAGCGGGCCACGGGGGCGTCGAGGGCCAGCTTGCCCTCACCCACCAGTTGCAGGGCAGTGACGGCGGCGAAGGTCTTGGTGCAGGAAAACAGGTTGGCGATGGTGTCGCTGTGCCAAGCCTCGCGGCCGTCCTTGTCGGCGCTGCCGGCCCACAGGTCGACCACGGTTTCCCCGCCGACCTGGATGCACAAGGCCGCACCACGCTCCTGGGGATCCTCGAACAACGCGGCGAAGGCATCGCGCACCGCCTCGAACTTCAGCTCATAGTGACCCTGGATCTGCACCCGACTGCTCTCCGTACGACCTAACGTGCAAAAGCGTGCATTGTTTCAGCAGTTGGCCGTTTTGCAAACTGAATGTGGCTGGATGGTCATGAAGAAAAGTCGACAATCCGAGGGCGTGACACCCCCGGACTCGTTCAGTGGCTGGGTTTGTCCAGCGTGTCGCGCAACTGACCGATGGCCTGCAGGTTGCTCCGGCGTACCGCCTCGACAAACCCCGGATAAGCCACGTCGGTAATGGCCACCAGCCCCAGGTGGCCATTCTCGCCATCGAGCAGACGGCCACTGGCGGGTTGGTCGAGGTACTGGAACCAATGCGCACCCACGATCATCGGCTGGGCCAGGGCAGCCTTGAGGAAGTTGGCGTAGGCCAGCCCACGGTCCTCTTCACGGGCAACCTCCACCGGGCCTGGCCAGAACGGGCCACGATCACGAGAACCGAACTGGAACTCCGAGACCAGCACCGGCTTGTCCAACTCGGCCAGGCGTGCGAAGTCGTAGCCGTCCTCGGGCTTGAGGGTATAGAAGTTGAAACTCAGCACATCGCAGAACTCGGCGCAGGCCTTGACCGCTTCGGGCGTGCTCACCGCATAGCGACCACCCAGGAGCATGTGGTTGGGTGCATGCCATTTCAGCGCATCGGAGATGGTCTTGAAGTAGGTTTCGGCGAACACCTGCTGGAAGTACTGGTAGTCACGCTCGATTTCCGGATGCTCCGGGTTGGGCAGCGGGGCCTCGAAACCCGGGTCTTCCATCAGTTCCCAGGCCGTCAGTTCGATGCCCCAGGCCTTGGACAACCCTTCCTGGTTGCGGTACTTGTCGCGCAACTGTTTGAGGAAAGCGCGCTTGGCGGGCACGTCGGTGGTCAGGCGCAAGGTGCCATATGCCAGGCCATAGCGGGCTTTGGGATCTTCGCCCGGCGCGGCCCAGGCCAGTTCGTTGTCGGCGAAGTAGCCGATCAGCCAGGGGTCGTCACGGTGGTCACGGGCGGCGATGGCCACGGCACGCTCGGTGGCCATGGCAAAGCGTGGGTCGAATGGGTCGGGCATGCGCCCCCACCAATCCATGCCGGTGCTGATACTGGCGTAATCACCAACGATCGCCAGCGGCAGGGTGTAGGGCATACGCTTGACCTGGGTGAAGGCCGCGTCGCTCCAGTTGCCGAGGGTATTGAAGCCCCAAGCCTGCAGGCGGTCGAGGGTATGTCCCTGCCAGCGTTGCGCATCGAAAGCCAGAGGCGGGCATTGGGCGCCTGGAACACAGGGCTGGCCATGGGTGCGTTGCAGATTGGCCGCATAGAAGTCGAACCAGCGCCCCTGCTTGAAGTTGCGCCCCTGCGACGAGGCATTGCCATCGTCGTTGTTGCCCTCGCCATAGTAAGCAGCAAATGCGTCGCCCTCCCCTGGCAAGGCCTTGAACATGCCTTCACGCCCCGCCACGTAGGTGCGGCCACCGTCGGCGGCCACGGCATTGACCCCCAGCGAGTAGAATGGGTGGCCGTCAGGGGTGACCAGGTACCAGCGCCCTTCGCGCTTTTCGGCGCGGAAAAATCCCTTGGCCTCGAACGCCTGCCCTGCCAGCAGACCGCCATAAGGGTCCAGACCCTGCTTGTCCCGCTCGGCCAGCCAGCGCTTGAGCACGGATTGTTCACGGTTGCCGGCCGCCTTGAGCTGATCGTCGCTGGCGATCTTCTCTGGCCACCGCGCTCGGGTGGACTGGCCGTAGACGTCGATCAACTCGCTGTAGGCCGCCTTGAATGCCAAGTCGTCGTCCTGCAAACCGACCTTTTCGATCAGCAGGCTCTGGGCCACCTTGGGGTTGGGGATGGTCAGGCTGAGCGAGGTGACCTGCTTGAGATCGGCTTCCCCCGTGCTGCTGGTCAGCAGCAGGCGCTGCCCTTCGAAGGCCCAGGGCATCGGAGGCCCGGCACGCATCCCCTGGCTCAGCGGCGAACTGGCCTTGAGCGGAATCATCACGGTCTGCGCAGGCCCCGCCGGCAGGTCGATGCGGCTGCTGAGCGTGCGACCGTCGCTGCTCTGCACGGTCACATCGACGGTCAGGGCCCAGTCCATGGCGCTTTGCAGGCGTAGCGTGAGGGCCTGGACGCTGGTCCAGTCCCAGGCACCGACCTGGGGGCTCAGGCGCAACGTCGGTTGCGCCACCGGATTGAACACCACGCGCCGCAACGCCTCGCCTTCGGCTGTTTGTTCCGCGTTGTACTGCGGCATCCCGGCATCTTGAGTGGTTACGTTCACGACCGAGGCAGGGCGGACAAAACTGAACAGCGTCTGTTGCCCGGCCAGCGAAGGGGCACTGAACAACAGGGTTAGCAAGGCAGGCAGGGTACGGCGAATCATGGGGCGGTTGCTCTCCTTCAGAGCCCTGCTGGGCTCACGACCGGACTTTGACAACGTGCCGGGGCGCAATACTCCGGCAGTCAGCTGATTTCCCGCCGGAAGGGCGGGAGTGCATTGAGGATAGCCTTGCCGTAGCGCTGGGTGACCAGGCGCCGGTCGAGCAAGGTGATGACGCCACGGTCCTGCTCGGTGCGCAGCAGGCGGCCGCAGGCCTGGATCAGGCGCAGCGAGGCATCGGGCACCGCGATCTCCATGAACGGGTTGCCACCCCGGGCCTCGATCCACTCGGCCAGGGCCGCCTCGACCGGGTCGTCGGGCACGGCGAAGGGAATCTTGGCGATGACCACGTGCTCGCAATAGGCACCGGGCAGGTCGACCCCTTCGGCGAAGCTGGCGAGACCGAACAGCACGCTGTGCTGGCCGTCGTCGACCCGCGCCTTGTGCTTGTTGAGCGTCTCCTGCTTGGAGAGATTGCCCTGGATCAGCACCAGCTTGCGCCAGTCACGGTCCAGGCCGTCGAACACATCCTGCATCTGTTTGCGCGAAGAGAACAGCACCAGCGCGCCACGGGCCTCCTCGACGATGGTCGGCAGTTCACGAATGATCGCCGCCGTGTGGGCGGTGGCGTCCCGCGGGTCGGCGCCGAGGTCGGGCACTCGCAGCAGGCCGGCGTCACCATGCACGAACGGGCTGGGCACCACGCAGGTGACCGCGTCGCGGGGCAGGCCCGAACGCATGCGGAAACGGTCGAACTTGCCCAGGGCGGTGAGCGTAGCCGAGGTGACCAAGGCGCCGTGGGCAACGTTCCACAGGCTCTTGCGCAGCATTTCGGCGGCGAGGATCGGACTGGCATTGACCTCGATATCGAACAGTGCGCCGGACTCAGCCAGGGTTAGCCAGCGGGCCATGGGCGGGCTGTCTTCCGGGTCTTCGGCGGTGAAGGCGGTCCACAGCTCCCAGTTGCCCTGGGCTCGGGTCACGAGGCTGCCGAACAGCGGGTACCACTCTTCGGCCTGGTGACTGGCGATGCCGATATTGTTCTCGCCATCCATGCCTTCCTTGAGCAGGTCGGCCAGGCGCGTGAACAGGTCGTTGAGGCGGGCGAACCCCTTTTTCAGCTCGATACCGACTTCGCGGATCTGCTCGGGCACCACGCCGCCTTCGAAGCGGTAACGTGGGCGATCACGCCCCTCCATGTCCTCGCCGGCGCGGAAGTCGGCGACCTGCTCGCAAAGGGTGAACATGAACTGCTGTTGCGTGCGCACTTCGCGGGCCAGCTCCGGCACCTGCTCGATGTACCGGCCCAGATCGCCCGGCAGCGGGTGCTGGGCCAGCAGCTTGGTGAGGTTCTTGGCGGTCTGTTCCAGCCAGTCGGCGGTGGAGCGCAGGCGCGAATAATGGGCGAAGTGGCCTATGGCCTTGTCTGGCAGGTGGTGGCCTTCGTCGAACACATACATCGTGTCGCGCGGGTCGGGCAGCACGGCACCGCCGCCAAGGGCGAGGTCGGCCAGGACCATGTCGTGGTTGGTGACGATCACATCGACCTTGCCCATGCCTTCGCGAGCCTTGTAGAACACGCACTGCTGGAAATTCGGGCAGTGTCGGCCGGTGCACTGGCTGTGGTCGGTGGTCAGGCGTGCCCAGTCCTGATCCTCGATGGCTTCGGACCAGCTGTCGCGGTCGCCGTCCCAACGATTACCGGCGAGCTTCTCGATCATGCTGTTGAACAGCTTCTGGCTGCGCTCGTCGACCTCGATGTGAAAGCCTTCCTCCTCGAACAGCTGGGCGGTGGCCGACTGCGCGTGGCCTTCCTGCAGCAGGATGTCGAGCTTGGAGAGGCACAGGTAACGCCCCCGCCCCTTGGCCAGGGCGAAGCTGAAGTTCAGCCCGCTGTTACGCATCAGGTCGGGCAGGTCCTTGAACACGATCTGTTCCTGCAGGGCCACGGTCGCGGTGGCGATCACCAGGCGCTTGCCGGCGGCCTTGGCGGCGGGAATCGCGGCCAGGCTGTAGGCGACCGTCTTGCCGGTACCGGTACCGGCCTCCACCGCCACCACGGCGGGCTCGCCGGCGCGGCGCCCTTCGTCGTCGCAGGCGATGTCACCGAGCACCTTGGCGACTTCGGCGATCATCAGGCGCTGGCCGTAGCGTGGCTTGAGGCTTTTGGCTTCGAGGAAACGCGAGTAGGCGCCCTGGATGGTGGCTTTGAGTTCGTTGCTGATCATGGTCTGCAGGCGCCCGGAGGGCTGGATATATTTTCAGTGTTTCGCATGGGCCGGCTATCATACCCCGCTATTGCCCTTTGTGCCGCATGGAGATCCCGATGCTCGCCTTTGCCCTGCCCTACACCCTGCACTTGCTTGCCGCCCTGGTCTGGGTCGGCGGTATGTTCTTCGCCTGGCTGGTGCTGCGCCCAGCCACGGTTGCCGCCCTCGAAGGGCCGGCGCGCCTGCGGTTGTGGGTGGAAGTTTTCCAGCGGTTCTTCAGATGGGTCTGGCTGGCGGTTGCGGTGCTGGCTGTCAGCGGAGTGGGCATGATTCATCTGCGCTTTGCCGGCTTCGAGACGGCGCCCCGGTACGTGCAGGTGATGATCGGTGGCGGGATCGTGATGTTCGCCTTGTTCATGCGGATCCAGTCGTTGCTGCTGCCGGAGTTGCGGGCCGCTGTGCAGGCTGAGGATTGGGCGTTGGGGGCCGGGGTCCTGGGGCGGATTAGGCGGATGGTGGGGGTCAACCTGGCGATCGGGCTGTTGGTGGTGGCGGTGGCAGGGTCGCGGGTGCTGGTTTGAGGTTGGGTTTGGCCGGGACTTTCAGATGTTCGGCGCCGCAACTCGACGGTCGAACACCTTGAAAGAGCCGGCCAAAAGGGCGAATTACCCCTTCAGCGCCTTCTTGGGATAGATATCGTACCGACTCGATTTCCCCTCCAGGCTGTGACTCGGCTTCACCCCCTCGATGATCGGCGCCTTGCGCGGCCGCTTGACCACCACCCGGTGCGACGCCAACGCCAGGGCCGCCTCAAGCAAGGCAGGCGCATCCAGGTCATCTCCGACCAAGGGCCTGAACACCCGCATCTCCTTCTTCACCAGGGCACTCTTGTCCCGATGCGGGAACATCGGATCGAGGTAGATCACTTGCGGCGCCTCCCCCTCCCAGGCCCGCATCCGCTCGATGGCATTGCCCGTCAGCAAGCGCATGCGCTCGACAATCCCACCCACTTCAAGATCACCCCGCGCCCGCGCCAACCCATCCTCAAGCAGCGCGGCAATCAATGGCTGGCGCTCGATCAGCGTCATCTGGCAGCCCAGGCTGGCCAGCACGAACGCATCCTTGCCAAGCCCCGCAGTCGCATCCAGTACCTGCGGCCGAACACCCTGGGCGATACCGACCGCCTTGGCGATCATCTGCCCGCTGCCGCCGCCGTACAGCCGCCGATGCGCCGCCTGCCCCTCGACGAAGTCCACCCGCACCGGCCCGGGCGCCTGTGGCCCCAACTGCTGGACCTGCAGGCCATCGACGCCGACCTGCACGGCAAAGCCGGCCTCGTCGTCGATCATCGGCAAGCCCAGCCGCTGCGCCCAAGCCTGGGCCTGCGCCTGGAACTCGGGGGCCAACGCCTCGACCCTGATACCTGTGCCCTGTTCTTGCTCTGCCATCCGTTCCCGCACTCGAAAAAATTAATGAAACCCCGGCCACGGCCGATACACGCAGTATCCGCTATTCTGCCAGAGCACAACGCGCGCGACTGCCATGTCAGATACTCTCCCCATCGGCTTGACCTACCTGTCGCCTGTCGGCAACTACGGTCGGCAGAATACCCAGGCACTGGGTGGCGTCAGCCACCTGTGGCAGGATTTCTTTGCCCGCGCCATGGCCGAGCAGCAAGGTGCCGCAACCGACGATTTCAACCTGGCGTTGGTGCAGTACGACCAGCAAAGCGGCGAACCCATCGGCGGCGCCAAGGCCCTGGCCTTGATCGACGCCCAGCGCGCCCTGCCGGTGCAGGACACCGAGGTGACACCACCCGAGCCCCTGTTCCTGCCCAAGGCGGAGCTCGAAGCCAACCTGCTGGAGCCCGCTGCGGAGCCCTACAGCACGGTTGAACTGATCGAACAGCAGCGCCAGCTCGACCTGAACAACAGCTGGTTGCGCCCGCTAGTGATGAGCCAGGGCCACCCCCTTCCCGAGCCTGGCCCGGCCCCCTCGCCCCGCCCCTTGTTCCTGCCGATCGCCGAGTTCGAGATGAACCTGCTCGACCCGGCACCGGAACCCTTCGACGCGCCCACCCTCGCCAAGCAGCAGAACGAACTGGAGTTCGATACCCACTGGGCGCGCCCGGTGGTTCTCAACAACGTTCGCGTGCAGGCCTGAGCGCTCTCAACCACCAGCCCGTTTTAGGTGTTTGGCCACAAGGTTATTGATCAGTGGTGGCGGCGAGGCGCTTGGCGATGGCCTTGCAGCGGTCTCGAGATCGAGCGCCGCCCGCGCGGCGCATCGCGGATGAATCCGCTCCTACATCTGTTGCAACGTGCCGCACCTGTCAGGCCATGGTTGCCAGCCTTGGCGCATGGCTTGAATGAGGCGGGGCGGCGGTAGCGCCAGCCGATAAACCGCGTGTTGCCAACAAGGCGAACACCGGTGCACTCCCAGGCATGGCTGGACCGAAACAAACGTAGGAGCGGATTCATCCGCGATGCGCCGCGCGGGCGGCGCTCGATCGCCAGAGCACTGCAACTCTAACGGCGAGCACCTTGAACGCACTGGCTTTAACGACGAAACAGCCCATTGAGCTCGGCGAACGGCAAGGTCTGCTCACCATAGGTAAACGTACCCTGCTCGCGGATTTCCTGCGCCGCCCGCTGGAAAGCACCCAATGCGGCGCGCGCCAGTGACGACCCCACGCTGATGCGCCGTACCCCCAGGTCCTGCAATTGATTCACGCTCAGCGCCACACCCGGCATGCCCATCAGCACATTCACCGGCTTCGGCGCCACCGCCTGGACCACCGCGCGGATTTCATCGACGCTGCGCAGGCCAGGGGCGTACAGCACATCGGCGCCAGCTTCGGCATACGCCTGCAAGCGCTTGATGGTGTCATCCAGGTACAGGCGCCCATGCAACAGGTTTTCAGCGCGGGCACAGAGGGTGAAAGGGAATGGCAGGCTGCGTGCGGCCTGCACCGCTGCGCGCACCCGGGCGACGGAAAGCTCGAAGTCGTAGATGGGCACATCGCTACGGCCGCTGGCATCCTCGATCGAACCGCCAACCAGGCCCACCCCGGCGGCGCGCAAAATGGCCTGGGCGCAGTCTTCGGGCAGGTCGGCGAAGCCATTCTCCAGGTCCGCGGCCACTGGCAAAGGCGTGGCGTCGACAATCGACTGGGCGTTCGCGAGGGTTTCATCAAGGGTCAGGGCGCCTTCCGCATCCGGCCGCCCCAGGCTGAACGCCAGGCCCGCGCTGGTACTGGCCAGCGCCTCGAAGCCCAGGCTCGCCAGCAGCTTGGCGGAGCCGGCATCCCACGGGTTGGGGATGACGAACGCGCCCTCACGCTCATGCAACGCCTTGAAGGCCTCGGCTCGCAGGGTTTGCACATCCATGGTCCAACCTCCGGCAAATGAACAGTGTGGTCAGAGTAGCCCTAGTTGTTCGACCTCTGGAGCGCGAGGCAATTCCGGCAACCCGGCCAACCCAGGCAAGCGCACCATCAGGCGCTGATGAAAGTGCTGGGCCAGGGCGGCGGCCAGGCGGTTGTCCGAAGTATGCAGGAACATGTATGGGCTACGACCCTCCTCGATCCAGGCCGCGACCTTGTCGACCCAGGGGGTGAGGAAGGTATCGTTGGCGGCCAGCTCGGGGTGGCCGATGAAGCGCACCTGCGGGTGCAGGCTGAAGGCGCAAGGGCGCGGCGGTACCTTGGGCTTCTTGGACTGGGCATGCAGCACACCGGGGTCACGCGAAGTGCAGCTGAACAGGGCCCGTGGGTCCAGGCAGATACGTTCAACCCCGCGGTCATGCAGCAACCGGTTGAGCTGGCGCTCTTCCTCACCCCGGGCGAAGAACGCATCGTTGCGTACCTCCACGGCCACCGGCACGCCGATCTCGTCGAGAAAATGGGCCAGTTCACCCATGCGCGCCGGACCGAACTGCGCGGGCAACTGCAGCCAGTAAGGTGATACCCGCTCCCCCAGCGGCGCCATCAGGCGAGTGAAGTCGATAGCCGAATCGAGCTGGGCACGCAGATCACCCCCATGACTGACATCGCCGGGAAACTTGGCGGTAAATCGAAATCCGGGCGGCATGACCTGGGCCCAGCGCTCCACCGTGGCGGGCGCAGGACGGGCATAGAAGGTGGTGTTGCCTTCAACGGCATTGAACACCTGGCTGTACAGGCCAAGAAATTCAGTGGGGCGGGAATCGGTGGGGTACAGGTAATCGCGCCAGGCGTTTTCGCTCCAGGACGGACAACCGAGGTAGTAAGGGAGGGGTGATGGTGTCATCCATCAAATGTACAGGTCCAGCCCCAGCACTTCCATCTCCCAGTCGGTGAAGCCCGCAGTGGTGAGATAGCTGGCCAGGGCGGTGGAAGTGCGCCGGTCACGGGCACGGGGGAAGATCAGGTCCTGCTGGCGGGCTGGCAGGTTGCTGCCACGGCTTTTGCTACGGGCCACCTGGACCTCGACTTCGTCGATGATCTCGGCATCGGCCTCATCGACGGCTTCATCACGCACCGACGCCTTGCGCGGTGCGCGCTTGATGGGGTAGCTATGCGAGGAAAAGCCGTCGATACGCATGGACTGGGCACTCAGGATCAATGATGGCAATTTAGCAGCATCAGGGATCCATCGCTAATGCCCGAACTGATAACTGGACCACAGTTCGCGCAAAAGGTTTTATCTCGAACGGCGATAGCCGACGAAATGCCTCAGCGCGCCTTGGGCGTAGCTACATTATCGCGCAGGTACACCGGTTGCGCCTGCTCGGCGGCGACGGCCTCGCCTCGGTTCCAGGCGCCGGTGGCCAGGCTGAGGATATCCAGGGCGTTGGGCAATGCCGCCGCATCGCTGGCGCCGACTTGCGCCGCCAGACGCTCGGCGTAGCCCCAGCCGGTGCCTGCGCCGAACCACTCGCCACCCAAACCTTCCGGCAGCACCACGCGCTCCGGTGGCAGCACCATTTCCTGGCCGATCAGGCGCATCTCGCCCTGCTGCGCCTGGTAGCAACCCCAGTACACCTCGTCCATGCGCGCATCGATGGCCGCCGCCACCTGCTGCACGCCACGCTCGCGCAACGCGCCCTGGGCCAGGGCGGCCAGGTTCGATACCGGCAACACCGGACGCTCCAGGGCGAAGGCCAGCCCCTGGACCACGCCGATGGCGATGCGCACGCCGGTGAAAGCACCTGGCCCACGACCAAAGGCGATGGCATCGACGGCGCTCAATGGCACACCAGCGTCAGCCAACAACTGCTTGATCATCGGCAGCAGCTTCTGCGCATGCATACGCGGGATGACCTCGTAGTGACTGGTCACCTTGCCGTCATGCAGCAGGGCAACGGAACAGGCTTCGGTGGCGGTATCCAGGGCCAGCAGGGTGGTCATCGAACGCGGTATCCAAGCGACAGGGGAAAAAGAGCGGCAGTATAAACGACAACGGCCCGCAAGCGGGCCGTCGTGACGCACGGTGTTGGATCAGCTCAGGGCTGCCAGCACCTTGGCGGTGATCGACTCGACCGAACCGACACCTTCGATGTGGCTGTACTTCGGCTTGCCGGCGTTCGCGGCCGACAGCTTCTGGTAGAAATCCACCAGCGGTTTGGTCTGGCTGTGGTAGACCGACAGGCGATGACGCACGGTTTCTTCCCGGTCGTCGTCACGCTGGATCAGCTCTTCACCGGTGACATCGTCCTTGCCTTCGACTTTCGGCGGGTTATAGACGATGTGGTAGGTGCGGCCCGAAGCCAGGTGTACACGGCGGCCCGCCATGCGGCCGACGATTTCTTCGTCGTCCACGGCGATCTCGACCACGGCGTCGATGTCGACACCGGCGGCGACCATGGCTTCAGCTTGCGGGATGGTGCGCGGGAAGCCGTCGAACAGGCAGCCTTTGGCGCAATCCGGCTGGGCGATGCGCTCCTTGACCAGGCTGATGATCAGCTCGTCGGAGACCAGCTGGCCGGCATCCATGACTTTCTTGAGTTCCAGGCCAAGCGGAGTACCGGCCTTGACGGCGGCACGCAGCATGTCACCGGTGGAGATCTGGGGAATACCGAACTTCTCGGTGATGAACTTTGCCTGAGTACCTTTACCGGCCCCGGGAGCTCCCAGCAGAATTACGCGCATCTTGTGCTCCTCATATTTTTCTATGCAAATCAACGGATTCGGCGCACAAGGCCAACTCCGGAAAATCGGACGAGACCGCAAAATCGGTCAAAAGGCTGCTCAAGATACACAGCGCCCGCCCCCCCGACAAGCGTCCCAAAGTGGCAGGAACGCGCCAATCGCGGCCTGCCGGGGTGCGGGTTGCGCCCGGCGCAACCCGCCATCCCTGCCCTGCCCGACAGCGGCAGGCACAACCCTTGCCCGGGCCTCCCGGGCAATTCAGCCGGTGTTGCGCAAACCGGCTGCGATACCCGCCACGGTGACCAGCAAGGCCTGCTCCAGCGGGCTGTCCAGAGCGGCTTCGCGGCTGCGCGAACGGGCCAGCAGCTCGGCCTGCAAACGGTGCAGCGGGTCCAGGTAGGTATTGCGCAGGCGGATGAATTCCAGGGTTTCCGGGCTGTGCGCCAGTAGCACCTGCTGCCCGGTCAAGCCCAGCACCACCTGGCACGACTGCGACAATAGGTCGCGCAGGTGAGCGCCCAACGGTAGCAGCCGTGGTTGCACCAGACGTTCGTCGTAGGCCTCGGCGATCTGCGCGTCGGCCTTGGCCAGGACCATCTCGAGCATGTCGATGCGGGTGCGGAAGAATGGCCACTGCTCGCGCATCTGTGCCAGCAGGTCGGCCTGCCCCCGCGCCAGCGCATTGTTCAGCGCGGTCTCCCAGCCCAGCCAGGCCGGCAGCATCAGGCGTGTCTGGGTCCAGCCGAAGATCCACGGAATCGCCCGCAGGCTCTCGATCCCACCGGCCCGACGCTTTGCCGGGCGGCTGCCCAGCGGCAGGCGCCCGAGCTCCTGCTCCGGGGTGGACTGGCGGAAGTACTCGACGAAATCCGGGTTGTCCCGCACCACGCCGCGGTAGGCCTTCACGCCGTCAGCGGCCAGTTGGTCCATCAGCGCGCGCCATGCAGGTTCAGGTGGTGGCGGCGGCAGCAAGGTCGCCTCCAGCACTGCGGCGAGGTACAGGTTGAGGTTCTGTTCGGCGATGCCTGGAAGACCGAACTTGAAGCGGATCATCTCGCCCTGCTCGGTGGTGCGGAAACGACCGCCCACCGAGCCTGGCGGCTGCGACAGGATCGCCGCGTGGGCCGGGCCACCGCCGCGCCCCACGGTGCCACCACGGCCATGGAACAGCAGCAGTTCGACCTGGTGCTCACGGCAAATGCGCACCAGGTTCTCCTGGGCGCGGTACTGGGCCCACGCTGCCGCCGTGGTGCCGGCATCCTTGGCCGAGTCGGAGTAGCCGATCATCACTTCCTGCGGGCCGTGCAATCCGGCGCGATAGCCCGGCAACCCCAGCAACCGCTCCATCACCGGCCCGGCGTTGTCCAGGTCGGCCAAGGTCTCGAACAGCGGCACCACGCGCATCGGCCGGGTCAGCCCGGCCTCCTTGAGCAGCAGTTGCACGGCCAGCACATCCGAAGCGGCGCCGGCCATGGAGATCACATACGACCCCAACGAAGCGGCCGGCGCGGCGGCGACTTCTCGACAAGTGGCCAGCACCTCGGCCGTCTCGGCAGCCGGCTTGAAGTGCGCCGGCAGTAATGGCCGGCGGTTCTTCAGCTCGTGCTGGAGGAACTCGATGCGGCGCTCTTCGTCCCAATCGGCATAGCGCCCGAGGCCCAGGTAATCGGTGATCTCAGATAACGCATCGCGGTGCCGGGCGGCGTCCTGACGCACGTCCAGGCGCACCAGGAACAACCCGAAGGTCACCGCCCGGCGCAGACAGTCGAGCAACGGGCCATCGGCGATCACACCCATGCCGCAGGCGTGCAGCGACTGGTAGCAGAGCTCCAGCGGCGCGATCAGCTCGCGGTTGTCCACCAGCACCGCGGCACTGGCCGGTTGCGGGCCGGCCAGCGAAGCATGGGCCCAGGCGCGGGTGGCTCGCAGGCGGTCGCGCAGTTGCTTGAGCAGCGCGCGGTAGGGCTCGGCGCTGTCGCCGACTTGCTCGCGAAGGGCGTCGCTGGCCTGCTGCATCGAGAGCTCGGCGGCCAGGTAATCGATATCGCGCAGGAACAGGTCGGCCGCCATCCAGCGCGCCAATAGCAGAACCTCCCGGGTGACGGCAGCCGTCACGTTGGGGTTGCCATCGCGATCGCCGCCCATCCACGAAGCGAAGCGCACCGGTGCCGACTCCAGCGGCAGGCGCAGGCCAGTGGCCTCGAACAGCGCCTTGTCGACCTTGCGCAGGTGATTGGGCACCGCTTGCCACAAGGAGTGCTCGATCACTGCGAAGCCCCATTTGGCCTCGTCCACCGGCGTGGGCCGGGTGCGCCGGATCTCTTCGGTGTGCCAGGCCTCGGCGATCAGCCGGCGCAAGCGCTCGCGCACTTGCTGGCGTTCGGCAGGAATGAGATCGCGGTGATCCTGCGCCGCCAGTTGCGCGGCGATGGCATCGTATTTCTGGATCAAGGTGCGGCGAGCCACCTCAGTAGGGTGGGCCGTGAGCACCAGCTGGATATCGAGCCTGGCCAGTTGCCGGGCCAGGGCATCGTTGCCGTGCCCGGCCGCCTTCAACCTCGCCAGTAGCTCGGGAAGCACGCGGGCCTCGAACGGCTCCGGCTGGTCGGCGTCGCGACGATGGATCAACTGGTACTGTTCGGCGATGTTGGCCAGGTTGAGGAACTGGTTGAACGCCCGCGCCACGGGCAGCAGGTCGTCTTCGGCCAGGTCGCCGAGGGTGGAGCTGAGCTGCTCGCCCTCCCCGCGCCGGTCGGCCTTGGCGCTGTGGCGGATGTCCTCGATCTTCTGCAGGAACGCCTCGCCATGCTGCTGGCGAATGGTCTCGCCGAGCAGTTCCCCCAACAGATGCACATCCTCACGCAGGCGCTGATCGATATCGCTCATCGGGCTTCTCCACTCCAGGAAACAGCAGGCCCCAAGAGTGCCTATGGCAGGCCTCGGCTGGCAAGCCGCGAACCACCAAAGCAACTAAAGTGAAGGAAGGTCATCCGAAGCAATGCCCCTTCCAAGGCTTTGACAGAGGTCATCATGAAAATCCGCGAACTCGCCCAGCACTGGGAACAGAATGCCGCCGGCCGCCTGAGCCCCACCGGCCATGTCCTGCATCTGGACATGGAAGCCGAAGCGCGCCTGGCCGCGCTGATCGAGATGTACCCCAAGCGCAGCCCCGAGGAACTGCTGGGCGAACTGGTTGCCGCAGCGCTCGAGGAACTGGAGGCCAGCTTCCCCTACATCAAGGGCCAGCAAGTGATCGCGACTGATGAGGAAGGTGATCCGTTATATGAGGATATCGGTCCGACGCCACGCTTCCTGGCGCTGTCCAGGCGTCATCTGCAAGCTCTTGGCAGCCTGGAAAAGAACAAGCGCCACTGACCTCCGCTTTTCGACCGAGGCCCTGCCCGAGGGTCTCGGATACCCCTCCTACAGCCGAAAGTTCCAGCCTTTTCGCGCTGACTGATTAGTCAGAAAAAAATATCGTTAGCGTGCGAATTTTTCTGAACCTTTGAAAAAACGCCTCGGTCACAGCCAATAGCCATCACGGCCAAACCTTGTAGACACAGGCGCTGCCGCGCTCGCCTTGGCACAAGGAAACAGCGATAGGCCCATTGCGGACATCGTCGTTAACAGGAGTGACCCCATGGAGTTGACCCTCATGAAGACCCGCATCGCACACCCCACCTCCACCCACCTGCGCGGGCTCAAGCTGGCCGCCCTGGCGCTGGGCAGCAGCCTGGTGCTGGCCGGTTGCGCCGGCAATCCACCCTCCGAGCAGTACGCCGTGACCCAATCGGCGGTCAATTCGGCGGTAAGTGCCGGCGGCACCGAGTTCGCGGCAGTGGAAATGAAAGCGGCCCAGGACAAGTTCAAGAAGGCCGAGATCGCCATGCATGACAAGCAATACGACCAGGCGAAACTGCTGGCCGAGCAAGCCGAGTGGGACGCCCGCGTCGCCGAGCGCAAGGCCCAGGCGGCCAAGGCCCAGAAAGCCGTGCAGGATGCTCGCCAGGGTGTCCGCGACGTGCGTGAGGAAGGCCTGCGCAGCGCTGAATGAGCTGCCGGCCACTGCCCCCCTCTTGAAGATCAAAGGATGAACACTATGCGCAACTACGTCATGATTCCCGCCCTGCTGGCCCTGAGCGTAGGCCTGGCCGCCTGCTCCCACGACCCGAATGCCAACCTCGAGTCGGCTCGCACCAACTTCTCCGCGCTACAGAGCGATCCGCAGTCAAGCAAAGTGGCTGCGCTCGAGACCAAGGACGCCCAGGACTGGCTGAACAAGGCCGACAAGGCCTACATGGAGCGCGAGAACGAGAAGAAGGTCGACCAGCTCGCCTACCTCACCAACCAGCGTGTCGAGGTGGCCAAGCAGACCATCGCCCTGCGCACCGCCGAAGCCGAGCTGAAAAACGCCGCCGCCCAGCGCGCCCAGGCCAAGCTCGATGCCCGCGACGCGCAGATCAAGAAATTGCAGGACAGCCTGAACGCCAAGCAGACCGACCGTGGCACCCTGGTGACTTTCGGTGACGTACTGTTCGACTTCAACAAGGCCAACCTCAAGACCAGCGCCTACCCGAACATCACCAAGCTGGCGCAGTTCCTCCAGGAGAACCCGGAGCGCAAGGTGATCATCGAGGGCTACACCGACAGTGTCGGCTCGGCCAACTACAACCAGACCCTGTCGGAGCGTCGCGCCAACAGCGTGCGCATGGCGCTGGTGCGGGCGGGTGTGGACCCGGCGCGTATCGTTGCCCAAGGCTATGGCAAGGAGTATCCGGTGGCGGACAACAGCAGCAACTCCGGGCGCGCGCAGAACCGTCGGGTGGAGGTGACCATCTCCAACGACAACCAGCCAGTGGCACCGCGGACGGTGAGCCAGATTCAGTAATGGCTGATGCTTGAGGGAGGAACCCCGCTGTTATGGCGGGGTTTTTCTATGGCGGGGTTTTTCGTGCCGGCCCTCAAATCATGGTGCGTCGCGAAGCGCTAGACGACTGGCTTGCAGCGCACTCCAGATCGAGCGCCGCCCGCGCGGCGCATCGCGGATGAATCCGCTCCTACATCGGTTGCAACGTGCCGCACCTGTGAGGCCACGGTTGCCAGCCTGATTGGCCCGACGCGATGTTTCGGCTGGCGCCGCCGCCCCGCCTGGCCGTAGGAGCGGATTCATCCGCGATGCGCCGCACAGGCGGCGCTCAATCTCACAGCCACTGCACCTCTGCGACCACAGGCCCGATCAGTGCACCTGCTGCGGCGTCTCCTGCCCCATGCAGCGCACCGCGCGCTTGCGGTTGTCCACCAGCACGCCGGTCAGGCCCTTCTGCTCGGTATCGAACAGCACTAACACGCCATCGATGCACTGCGCCACTTGCGGTGCCGGTGTCAGCGAGAGTTTGTAGTCCTCGCCCGGGATGGTCTTGAGCATGGTGAAGTCTTGCAGCAACAGGGCGTCCTGTGGCTTGGCGAAATGCAGGTAGCCGTAGTACCAGAGGGTCCCCACCGTCACGATGATGCTGCCGATACCGGTCAGGATCAGCGGGATGGCGTTGCGTTCTTCACTCATTGCGCGTTCTTCTCGTCAGGGTAATTGGGGACTTCGGCCAGGCGGCGCAGGCCGTTGAAATGCGTGGGGTCATCCAGGAAGCGCAGCATCACCTGGCGCCAGGTCGGGTCGGCGAAGGTCTGCACATGGTCGCCGCGGGTAAGTTGCAACACTCGGGGCGGTAGCGCATGCCGGTACAGGCGCAGGCCGTTCTCAAGTGGTACGAGGTGGTCGTCGATGCTGTGGAAGAACAGCTTTGGCGGGCTGTCCAGACGCTCGATCGAGTTGATCGCGCTGTCGCCGTCGGGCACCAGCCAGGACAGCGGCACCTGCAGCGGCCAGGTCATCCACGAAATGCTGAGGGCATAACGCCCCACCGCACGGTAACTGGCAGGTACGCCATCGAACACCAGGGCGCTGAAGCGCCGGCGCTGCTCGGGGTGCTGCGCCAGGTAGTGGATGGCCATGGCGCCGCCCAGGCTCTGGCCCAGCAGCACCAAGGGCTTGCCCTGCACTTGTGGTGCCTTGTCGAGCCAGGCCAGCGCCGCCTCGATATCGCCATATACCGCCGGAAGGGTTGCCTTGCCCTGGGACAGCCCATAACCACGGTAATCGAGCATCAGCACCTGATACCCTTCCTTCGGCAACCAATAGCTACCGCCGAGGTGCATGGCGAGATTGCCGCCATTTCCATGCAGGTGCAGCACGGTGCCCTTGACCTCGACACCCTCCTTCGCCGGCAACCACCACGCGTGCAGGCGCGTGCCATCCGCGGCGGCAATCGTCAGGTCCTGGTATTGGAGGCGGGCCTTTTCCGGGGTGAACGGCTGGCCGCGCTCGGGGTAGAACAGCAGGCTGCTGCAGCCGCACAACAGCAGCAGCCCGAGGCCGACGGCGAGGTGACAGCAGGCGTCAGAGAATATTCGCGTAGTCGGCTTCAATGCGGTCCAGGCTCAGGTGATTGAGGAAGTTGGAGAAGCACATCCACGCCGACAGCGCGTTGAGGTCGCGGAACTGCTCCGGCAGGTACTTGGGCGGCTCCACCAGGCCTTCCTCGACCAGCTGGCGCAGGGTACGCATGTCTTCCAGGGTGGTCTTGCCGCAGAACAGCAACGGGATCTGCTCCAGCTTGCCCTTCTTCACGGCCAACTGAATGTAGTTGTAAACCATGATGAAGCCCTTGAGGTAGGACAAGTCCTTGGTGAATGGCAGCCCGTTGGGCACCGAACCACGGAACACCCGGCTGGCATTGCTGTAGCTCTGCCCCATCTCGAAGCCCTGGCCACGGAAGAACTCGTAGACCTGCATGAAGTCGGCGCCCTCCTCCACCATGTGAATGGCGCGGGTGCGGTTGGTCAACTTGCGCAGGCGGCTGGGGTAGGAGGCGAAGGCGATCACCTCCATGAGAATGGCCAGGCCCTCCTGGGTCACCGTCGACGAGGGCGGGCCCTTGGCCAGGAAGGTGCAGATCGGCTGGTTCAGGCCGTTGAGGGTGGTACCGACATGCACCAGGCCCTCGTGTACTTCGAGCGCACGCACGTCGCGGCTGTTGAACATGGCGTCGGCGCGCACCTTGATGTAGTCGGCGCCAGCCGCAGCATCGGCGACGATGCCGTCGGACTCGAACACGCGAATGGTTTCCTCGGCTTCGCCGAACACCTTGTTCAAGCGGCGCTGGAGGATTTCCACGGCCTCCTTCGCGGTGAGGTTCTTCGGCTCGTCCTTCAGGTCGCCACGGCCATCGATATTGTTGAGGTAGTCCGAGAGCATCAGCCCCAGGTCGGCAAGGGTCGGGTCGCCGGCATGGAAAGCGTCGGAGGCGGCACCGTAGAGCTCCTGCGAGATCAGCCCGAAGTCCTCGGTACCGCGTGCTTCGAGCATGCGCACGACCATGCGGTACTCCTTGCACATGCGCCGCATGATCTGCCCGACCGGGTTGAACTGGCCGAGTTGACGGGTGATGTCACGCTCGATGTTCTGGAATTCGGCCTTCACCGCGCTGGAGTCGAACGACAACGGGCGGTTCTGGTAGTACGCGCGGTCCACCGCCGGAGGCTCCTTGCCCTTGGTCTTGAGAAAGCCCTGGCGGATGCCGTCGTCCCACTTCACCGCGTCGAGCACGCGGATGGGGGTCTGCGCGGTGACGATGCGATCGGACAGTGCGCGTATGGTCTGCTGGTACTCGTCCACCGGGGACTCCTTGAATCGGATTGCCCTGCAATCAGTCGGGCCTTGTTCGCCGCCTTGCCGACGAACAGCCCATGCTATTTAGCCACGCGCTCAAAACGCGCCACTTCGACGAACAGGTCGGAGTTGGCCGGGTCGTCCAGATAAGCCAGGACCCGCTCCGACGGACTGTCAATCAGCACGCCCGGGCCGTTGCCCTCCGGCACCTCGGTGCTGCGCCCGCTCAGTTCCTTCTTGTCCACCGCCTGCTGCACCTGCTCTACGTCAAGGTTGTAGACCACCAACTGCTTGCCATCGACCACCTCGAAACCACCAATCAGGAAGCGGCCGCCCAAACGCTTGGGCACGCCCGCCGACAGGTACCAGCGGTTGCCGTGACGAGCCACGGTGAAGGCATACTCCTCGGGCGCCTTACCCCGGGCACGTGCCACAGCCTTGTAGGTGTTGCCACCCGCTCGGCTGATGTTCAGCTTCAGCGGCTGGCCCCAGGCATCCTTGCTGCTCCACTGGCCAAGCAAGGCCTTGGGCGCCACCTGGTTGCCGGGCAGCGGTTCGTCGAAAGTCACCAGACAACCGCCCAGCAGGAGGAATGACAAGGTCAACAACACCACACGCCAGGCTTTCATCCGCTTCTCCTTGGAAATTCGTGTGCCGCTCAGGCCGATGCCAGCACCATCTGCAGGTATCGGACAAGGATAGCGAGCATCTGCTCATCGGCCGGCGCATCCGCAGCCTTGAGCAGGCCCTGATATTCCATCTGCTCGATTATCGCCGTCAACATCTGGGCGTCCTGCCCGGGTTGGTGCGAGCCGACCACCTGGAGGATCTGCCGCGCACCATGCAGCAGGATCTGCTCGTGGGCCTGCACCAGTTCAGCCAGACGTGGGCACAGCAGCGCCTCCTGGCGGAAGGCCTGCTCGGCCATGAGGAAGTCGCGACGATTATTGAGCTGGCGCAGGACGTAGTCGGCCAGCATGCGCGCCACCTCGTCGGCCAGACGTGCCCGGGCCTCGGGCGTGCCGTCGCCCTGAGCCAGCAACTGGCGCAGCACGCCTTCGGTGTTGGTCCACAGCTTGGCCATGTAGGCCGCGCTGCGTTCGACGTACTGGGCGAAGGTGTCGGCCAGCAGGTCCTGGATATCCTTGAAGTAATAGGTGGTGGCCGACAGCGGCACACCGGCCTCGGCGGCCACGGCGCGGTGGCGCACGCCACGCACACCATCGCGCACGACAATGCGCATGGCGGCGTCGAGGATCTGCTGGCGGCGCTGCTCGCTGCCCTGGCGGGCGGTCTTGCGGCCTTGGTATTGCACGCTCTCGGCGACGGCGGTGGCGATGCCGGCGGCGCCCTGGTGGGGCATGGCGGGTGTCACGATGGGTACCTCATGATTCAAGTCATCTAGCGTTCGTACCGACCCATTCGCGGGCAAGCCCGCTCCCACAGGTATAGCGCGCCCCATGTGAGAACAGGCTTGCCCGCGAAAGGACCACTACAGGCAACTTACAGCCGGGCATGAAAAAGCCGCCTCGAAAGGCGGCTTGTTCACATCGCTCAGGCCTGTGGACGCATGTGCGGGAACAGGATCACGTCGCGGATCGACGGCGAGTTGGTCAGCAGCATCACCAAACGGTCGATACCAATGCCTTCACCTGCAGTCGGCGGCATGCCGTATTCCAGCGCGCGGACGAAGTCGGCGTCGTAGTGCATGGCCTCGTCGTCGCCGGCGTCTTTCTCGGCGACCTGGGCGAGGAAGCGCTCGGCCTGGTCTTCGGCGTCATTGAGCTCGGAGTAGGCGTTGGCGATCTCGCGGCCGCCGATGAACAGCTCGAAGCGGTCGGTCACGGCCGGGTTGTCGTCGTTGCGACGGGCCAGCGGCGAGACTTCGAACGGGTACTCGGTGATGAAGTGCGGCTGCTCCAGCTTATGCTCGACCAGCTCTTCGAAGATCATCACCTGCAGCTTGCCCAGGCCTTCGTGGCCCAGCACCTTGGCGCCGGCTTTCTTGGCGATCTCGCGGGCACGGTCGACGTCCTGCAGGTCGGCGGCGGTGAGCTCCGGGTTGTACTTGAGGATCGAGTCGAACACCGACAGGCGCACGAACGGCTCGCCGAAGTGGAACACCTTGTCGCCGTACGGCACATCGGTGCTGCCCAGCACCAGCTGCGCCAGCTCGCGGAACAGTTCCTCGGTGAGGTCCATGTTGTCGCGGTAGTCGGCGTAGGCCTGGTAGAACTCGAGCATGGTGAACTCGGGGTTGTGCCGGGTCGACACGCCTTCGTTGCGGAAGTTGCGGTTGATCTCGAACACTTTTTCAAAACCACCAACAACAAGCCGCTTGAGGTAGAGCTCAGGCGCGATGCGCAGGAACATGGCCATGTCCAGTGCATTGTGGTGGGTTTCGAACGGTTTGGCCGCGGCGCCGCCCGGGATGGTCTGCAGCATCGGGGTTTCGACTTCGAGGAAGTCACGCTCGATGAGGAACTTGCGGATATGCGAGATCACCTGCGAACGCACGCGGAAGGTGTGGCGGGTTTCCTCGTTGACCATCAGGTCGACGTAGCGCTGGCGGTAGCGCTGTTCAGTATCGGTCAGGCCGTGGTGCTTGTCCGGCAGCGGGCGCAGCGACTTGGTCAGCAGGCGCACGTTGGTCATCTCGACGTACAGGTCGCCCTTGCCGGAACGGGCCAGGGTGCCTTCGGCGCTGATGATGTCGCCCAGGTCCCAGGTCTTGACCGCCGCGAGGGTGTCTTCCGACAGGGTCTTGCGGTTGACGTAGACCTGGATGCGACCGGTCATGTCCTGAATGACCATGAACGAGCCACGGTTGAGCATGATGCGACCGGCGACCTTGACCGGGATGGCGGCTGCTTCCAGCTCTTCCTTGGTCTTGTCCGCGTACTGTTTCTGCAAGTCGTTGCAGTAGCTGTCGCGGCGGAAGTCGTTGGGGAAGGCATTGCCCTTTACGCGCTCTGCGGCAAGTTTTTCCTTGCGCAGGGCGATCAGGGCGTTTTCTTCCTGTTGCAGGTCTTGCGCTTCGGTCTTGAGGTCGCTCATGTCGTCATTCTTTCCATCAGGTGTTCGTTGCCCCTGTCGGGCAGGGCACGCGATACGGGCCGACGGCTTCATATCGCGGCGGTGGTGTGCGGATTACAGCCCCTGCTTGAGGCTCGCTTCCAGGTACTGGTCGAGGTCGCCGTCCAGGACCTTCTGGCAATCGCTGCGCTCGACGCCGGTACGCAGGTCCTTGATGCGCGAGTCATCGAGTACGTACGAACGGATCTGGTGGCCCCAGCCGATGTCGGACTTGCTGTCTTCCAGCGCCTGCGAGGCGGCGTTGCGTTTTTGCATTTCCAGCTCGTACAACTTGGCCCGCAGCATTTTCATGGCGGTGTCTTTGTTGGCGTGCTGGGAGCGCTCGTTCTGGCAGGCCACCACGGTGTTGGTGGGCACGTGGGTGATACGTACCGCCGAGTCGGTGGTGTTCACGTGCTGGCCACCGGCGCCGGAGGAGCGGTAGGTGTCGATGCGCAGGTCGGACGGGTTGATCTCGATTTCGACCTTGTCGTCGATCTCTGGCGAGACGAACACTGCCGAGAACGAGGTGTGGCGACGGGCGCCGGAGTCGAACGGGCTCTTGCGCACCAGGCGGTGCACGCCGATCTCGGTGCGCAGCCAGCCGAAGGCGTACTCGCCCTTGATGTGCACGGTGGCGCCCTTGATGCCGGCGACTTCGCCTTCGGACAGCTCGATGATGGTGGCATCGAAACCGCGCTTGTCGGCCCAGCGCAGGTACATGCGCAGCAGGATGTTGGCCCAGTCCTGGGCTTCTGTGCCGCCGGAGCCGGCCTGGATGTCGAGATAGGCATTGTTCATGTCCATCTCGCCGCTGAACATGCGACGGAACTCGAGCTGGGCCAGTTTCTCTTCCAGGCCTTGCAGCTCGGTCACGACGTCGCCGACGGCGCCTTCGTCATTTTCCTCGACGGCCATGTCGAGCAGGTCCTGGCAGTCGGCCAGGCCACCGGACAGTTTGTCCAGGGTTTCGACCACCTGTGCCAGCATGGCACGCTCGCGACCCAAGGCCTGGGCGTACTCTGGCTTGTTCCAGACAGCGGCGTCTTCCAGCTCGCGGTTTACTTCGACCAGACGATCATGTTTGTGATCGTAGTCAAAGATACCCCCGAATGGACTGGGAACGCTCGGTGAGGTCCTTGATGGTGTTCAGGATCGGTTGGATTTCCATGGGCGGGCAGCTCTCGTGCGAATTCTGTGAAAAGCCCGCGAGTATAACCGAGTCCGCGGGCTGACGGCAGACCCGCCGGGCGGCAAGCAGCGCTCCACCCAACGTTTCGTGCACCCGACCTGGTAATTCTGTCAGTTTCGCGAAACGGCCAATTGCGACTTACTTGTGTGCAACCCTTAAACAACGAGGATGCACACATGATTGCCACCGACGCTCCCCTCACGCGTGCCCGCATGCCATGGCTTGCATTAATTGTTCTGATGTTGGCATGGCCTTGTGCCGGATACGCGCTGGCCCCATCAAAACCGCCGCAAAATGGAGGCGGCATAGTCGTCATTGAGCCAACGGAAACTGATCTCACCCCCCCCGGCCAGGCAGAAATGAACGAGCCTGAGTTAGAGGTGCAAGACCTGCCAGTCGCAATCATCGAGGACGCGTCATCCGACAACCCCCTACCAGCGTCAGGGGATACAGCCACCGAGACGCGAGAGTTTGCAGAATCAAAGCGCCTGACAATCGGGAGCCGAATCAACATCAACAGGGTTGGGCAGTTCGTCGCAATCAACTATCGCAATCCCAGGTTGCGCAGTGGCGATACGGTATCCATAAGTCTGGCACCACAGGGGACACGACAAACCACCTTTGTCTCCAGAGCACTAACAGCGCAAGGCTCAGGTCCAATCGCCCTCACCATCCCTGTGCGCGAACTGGCAAACTATATCGGCCGCTCGGCTGATGTGACTGTTGCGATCGGTCGGGCTAACAATTCGCTTCGTTTTTCACGACCTAGGACGATCTCGATCGTGGCCACTAGCGGAAATGATGTCGCCTCGAGACTTAATACACGCTACCGCAACACTGCAAACCGGTGTACATACGTTCAAAGAAGCGACTACCCAGCCTACTACTGCAACGGCATTATTATCCGCTCTGTGGATAACGGCGATTTTGATCCTTGGGTACCCAGTCAAACGGCAAGAAACCTGGGGGGAATTTCATTCTCTTACTTCAGGATCGACTCCAACGTTACCGATTTTTATCGAAATGCTGGCTTCATCTTCCTTCCTCAACGAGAGGCCTTGGCCCAAGGTAGAGCGATCGACTTCCTGTGTATCTATGCTTATGACGGTTGGACGTTCGCCGGACAACGCCGCGAAGCAGGTTGCGGCTTGAAGGTAAGGGCAGCACCTGGATCAGACCCGAGCTCATGCGCCAGTCGGAATGCAACGACCGTTCAGGGCTGGTACAACCATGCCAGGACGATCAACCACAACTCACTTCAATGCTCCCTTAGCACCCGAGATGCCGCTCAGTTCGCAGTAAGCTATCAAGTACGCAATAATCCACCGACCGATATCAGAGACAGGGTAAGGGCACCTTGGAACGAATTGATGGCGGCCATTTGGGTACAACCGAATGAAACCCTTCCCCCTTCAGCCGCCCGCTCAGGCGAAATTGGTACCCAATTGCCTATCGAAGCTTTCTTTTACCGTACCAACAATGCTACGTCGCTCAATGATGCCAGGACGTTCCAGCAAAAGTACAAAGCCAGAACCAATCTCTGGGTACCGATCATAGCTTTGGACCTCGACCAGGTGCGAGGTTCACCCTTCAGGTACAACGCCGCTGACCAGGCCGTTCAACTCTGATCCGAAGATCAGGTGGGTATGTTCAGCCCATACCCACCTGATTGACTGCACTGCTCTTGGCCTCAGCAGAACACCGCGTCCACCGCCGGGCTCAGTTGATGGTAGGGACTATCGACATTCACCGTCAGCTTTATAGCGCACCGTTAGGCCGTTCGACCGCAAGCAGGCGCCGTGGATGGCCGCTGCCACCTTGCTTTCGCCTTCACTGGCCAGCTAGCCGAGGTGGCCAGACTTATTCCGGGAGTCCTGTAGCACCCTGTCGTTTGGCTTTGGCTTTGGCTTTGGCTTTGGCTTTGGCTTTGGCTTTGGCTTTGGCTTTGGCTTTGGCTTTGGCTTTGGCTTTGGCTTTGGCTTTGGCGATCAGGAGGTTAGCCGCACCGTCAGCTAGCGACAGCTGCGCCAGCTTAGGCGCCGCCCGTAACTTCGCGACTTCAGGAGGCTGAGCGCAGGCGTCTGGAGGGCCAGGTGCGCAGCACCCTTCGGCGTAGCCGAAGGCGCGAGATGTAGACTTGCGCAGCAAGTCGTAGGCCGCGCGGGCCCGGAAGGCGCCGGAGCGAAGGGACCCGGAGCGTAGCGGAGGGCCGTATGAATGGAGCGCAGCGTTTTTTGGTTACTTTTTGTCGCGTTTGACAAAAAGTGACCCGCCGTAAGGGCGGAAAGGTGACTTCGAGTCGCTATAGCGAATGGATATGCACATAGCTGTAGAGACCTACTTAGTTTTGATTTTGATTTTGACTTTGACTTTGACTTTGACTTTGACTTCCAGAGTATTGGTCTGAAGTCTGCGAGCATATCCATTGACGATAGAGACGCTGACTCACCTTTTCGCCTTTACGGCGACCTTCTTTTGCTCGCGGGCAAAAGAAGGCAAAAACCGCTGGCTCCGTTCATACGGCCCCTGCGCTTCGCTCCGGGGTCCCCTCACTCCGGCCTTGCTCCCGCGTGGACGCACTGAAGGGCCATCCATGGCCCATCAGTGCTCGACGGGCATCCATGCCCGTCGCCCCGCTACGCAAGTCCTACGTTCGGCCTCCTGAAGTCGCATTTGGCGGCGCCTGAACTATCGCGCACTTAGACGCAAGATCAAGATCAAGATCAAGATCAAGATCAAGATCAAGATCAAGATCAAGATCAAGATCAAGATCAATAAAATAGATATTTGGCAGTTACCGCTAAGTATGTACTGGTCGATCCGACTTTTCGCCGGCAAGCCGGCTCCTACAGGGGGGAAGTGCAAACTTGAAGATGCCCTGCCCCTGTGGAAACAGGATTAAGCGACACCCACCTGATTACGCCCACTGTTCTTGGCCTTGTACAACCCGGTGTCCGCCGCCGAGATCAACTGCCGGCAGTGGCTACCGACACTCGGCGTCAGTGTCGCCACACCAATGCTCACGGTCAGCAGCGAACCAGCTTCAGGCACGGTATGGGCAATGTTCAGGCCCATGATGGTCTGGCGCAGCTTCTCGGCAATCAACCGCGCACCACCGGGCGAAGTGTTGGGCAACACCAGGGCGAACTCCTCGCCACCATAACGCGCCGGCAGGTCGGTAGGCCGCGAGCAGCAACCGCGAATGGCCTCGGCCACCTGTCGCAGGGCCTCATCGCCGGCCAGGTGCCCGAAGCTGTCGTTGAACGCCTTGAAGTAGTCGACATCGACCATCAACAGCGACAACTGCTGCTGTTCTCGCATAGCCCGACGCCATTCCAGCTCAAGATACTCATCGAAGTGACGGCGATTGGAGAGCCCGGTCAGGCCATCGGAGTTCATCAGCCGCTGCAACATCAGGTTGGTATCGAGCAGCTGTTGCTGGCTGACCCGCAATGCGCGATAAGCCTCGTCGCGCTGCAGCAGAGTCAGGTAGGAGCGCGAGTGATAGCGGATACGCGCCACCAGCTCGATGGAGTCAGGCAACTTGACCAGATAATCATTGGCCCCGGCGGCAAACGCCGCGCTCTTGACCAGCGGATCTTCCTTGGTCGACAGGACGATGATCGGGATGTCCTGAGTGGCCGGGTTGTTGCGGTACTCACGCACCAGCGTCAGGCCATCGAGGCCCGGCATGATCAGGTCCTGGAGGATGACCGTGGGCTTGATACGCATGGCTTGCACCACGGCCTGGTGCGGGTCGGCACAGAAATGGAAGTCGATGTTCTCCTCGTGGGCCAGCCCACGGCGCACCGCTTCGCCGATCATCGCCTGATCGTCTACCAGCAGGACCATCGCCGCGCTTTCGTTGATGGTCGTGAAACCTTCGATCGGTAGATCATTCATCCCTAGTCACCAGATCACTACCGGCCAGGCGGCGTGACTCAATACATATCGTCATTTCGAAAAGATTTCCATCAGTCGTCCGGCGATTCGCTCCAGCGGGCGAATCTCCACGGCCGCGTCGATGGCCGCGGCGGCCTTGGGCATGCCGTACACCGCGCTGCTCTGCTGGTCCTGGGCGATCGTGAGGAAGCCCTGCTGGCGCATCAGCTTCAGGCCCTGGGCGCCATCGCGGCCCATGCCGGTGAGCAGCACGCCCACCGCGTCGCCCGACCAATAGCGCGCGACGCTTTCGAAGAACACATCGATCGAAGGCCGGTAGATTTCGTTGACCGGCTCGGCAGTGTAGGCCAGCTGGCCGTTCTGCAGCAGGCGGATGTGGTGGTTGGTGCCGGCCAGCAGCACCTGCCCCGGCTGCGGCGGCTCGCCCTCCCGCGCCAGGCGCACCGGCAGCCCCGAGGCGCTGCTGAGCCATTCGGCCATGCCGGCGGCGAACACCTGGTCGACATGCTGCACCAGCACGATGGCCGCCGGGAACTCGCGCGGCAGCCCCTTGAGCAGTACTTCCAGCGCCGCCGGCCCGCCCGCCGAAGAGCCAATGGCCACCAGGCCGCGGCGCTGGGAGGCCTCGCGCAACGGCGCGGACACGGCGCGGGGAGCGCTGGGCCGTTGCTGCCCGATCAGCCAACCGATATTGAGGATCTTGCGCAGCAGCGGCGCTGCGGCTTCCCGGGCATCCCCCGCGCCCAACGCCGGGGTATCGACCACATCGAGCGCGCCGTGGCCCATGGCCTCGAACACCCGGTGCACGTTCTGCTTGCGGTCGACGGTGACGATCACGATGGCGCAAGGGGTTTCGGCCATGATTCGACGCGTGGCCTCGACGCCATCCATCACCGGCATGATCAGGTCCATGAGGATCAGGTCCGGGGTCTGCTCGGCACAGCGTTGCACCGCCTCGGCACCATTGCCGGCGACCCAGATCACCTGGTGCGCCGGCTCGAACGCCAGCGCCCGGCGCAGGGCCTCCACGGCCATGGGCATGTCGTTGACGATGGCGATCTTCATCCCTGCGCACCTCCAATCAGCTCCACGACAGCATCCAGCAACGCATCGTCATGGAAGCTGGCCTTGGCCAGATAATAGTCGGCGCCGGCATCCAGTCCACGGCGGCGATCCTCTTCACGGTCCTTGTAGGACACCACCATCACCGGCAGGGATTGCAGGCGATTGTCGCGACGCACCAGGGTCACCAGCTCGATACCATCCATGCGTGGCATGTCGATATCGGTGATCAGCAGGTCGAAGTCATCGCTGCGCAGCGCGTTCCAGCCATCCATGCCGTCCACCGCGACGGCCACTTCGTAGCCGCGGTTGCTCAGCAGCTTGCGCTGCAATTCGCGCACGGTGAGCGAGTCGTCGACCACCAGGACACGCTTGCGTACCGCCCCCTTGCCGCCCTTGCCACCGCGCTCGATGCGCTCGAGGCGGCCGGTGCTGAGCAGTTTGTCCACAGAGCGCAGCAAATCTTCGACATCGATGATCAGCACCACCGAGCCATCGTCGAGCAAGGCCCCGGCGGAAATGTCCTGGACCTTGCCCAGGCGCGGATCGAGCGGCATCACCACCAGCACCCGCTCGCCGATCAGACGCTCCACGGCCACGCCATAGAGCTGTTCGCGCTCGCGGATCACCACCACCCGCAAACCCTGCCCAGGGTCCTGGGCGGCGGGCCGGTTGAGCAACTGGCTGGCGGCCACCAGGCCGATATGGCGGTCTTCGTGCCAGAAATGCTGGCGCCCTTCGATCTGCACGATGGCCTCGGTCGGCACGTCGAGGGTGCGTTCGATGTGGGCCAGCGGGAAGGCGTAGGCCTCACCGCCTACCTCGACCACCAGGCTGCGCACCACCGACAAGGTCAGTGGTACTTCCAGATGGAAACAGCACCCCTGCCCTGCCACCTGAGTCAGCTCGATCGAGCCGCGCAGTTCGCGCACCATGTGCTGCACCGCATCCAGGCCAACACCACGCCCGGAGACCTCGGTGACGGTATCGCGCAGGCTGAAGCCGGGCAGGAACAGGAACGTCAGCAGCTCCGCCTCGCTCATCTGCGCCACGGTTGCGGCCGGTGACAGCGCGCGCTCGACGATGCTCTGGCGCAAGCGTTCCAGGTCGATACCGGCGCCGTCATCGGACAGTTCGAGAATCAGCAGGCCAGCCTGGTGCGAGGCGCGCAGGCGCACGGTGCCTTCGCTCGGTTTGCCTGCCAGCAGGCGCCGCTCGGGCAACTCGATGCCGTGGTCGACGGCGTTGCGCAGCAAATGCGTCAACGGCGCTTCGAGTTTCTCCAGCACATCGCGGTCGACCTGGGTCTTCTCGCCTTCGACGACCAGGCGCACCGGTTTGTCCAGCGAGCGCCCCAGGTCGCGGACCATGCGGCTCTGCCCGGTCAGCACGTCGGCGAAGGGGCGCATTCGGCAGGCCAGCGCGGTGTCGTAGAGCAGTTGCGCACGCTGGCTGGCCTGCCAGCCGAACTCGTCGAGGTCGGTGGCCTGCTCCAGCAGAATCTGCTGGGTCTCGGCCAGCAACTGCTGGGTCTGGGCAAGGGCCTCGAGCACTTCCGGGCCCTGCCCGCTGCCTTCGAGTTGGGTCTTCAGGCCGTCCAGCGCGCGGATGCCCTTGCCATGCATGCGCTTGAGGCGTTGCAGGGTGGCCAGGTAGGGTTTCAGGCGTTGAGTCTCTACCAGTGACTTGCTCGACAAGTCGAGCAGGCTGTTCAATCGGTCGGCGGTTACCCGCAAGACCCGTTCACCACCGTCGCCCGCTCGCTTGCCAGCCTTCGACGCGGCAATGGGCTCGGCGTCGGCGACAGGCTCCGGTGCCGGAACAACGGGTGCCGGTGGCGAGGGTTCGACAGGTACAGTGGTCAGAGGTGGCAGCGTCGGGGGTACGACAGCCGTCGTCGGCGCCAGCAGGCCGGCCAGTTGAACCAGGAACGCAGGGACCGCGGCTTCGCTGTCCTGGTCGCCTGGCGTGGCGATGCGCATCAGCAGATCTGTCCCCTGCAACAAGGCGTCGATATGCTCGGGACGCAACACCAGCCGCCCTTCCTGGGCGGCCACCAGGCAGTCTTCCATGACGTGGGCCACGCTGACCCCCGCATCGATACCGACGATTCGCGCCGCGCCCTTGAGCGAATGGGCCGCACGCATGCAGGCTTCCAGTTGATCCGGTTGCGCGGGGTTGCGCTCCAGGGCCATGAGGCCGGCGCTGAGTACCTGGGTCTGGGCCTCGGCCTCCAGGCTGAACAGTTCGAGCAGCGATGCGTCGCGCATTTGCTCCGGGGTCATGACAGGCTCCGCTTCACGGCAGACAGTAGATGTTGCTCGTCCAGGACACGCACGCTGCGCTCTCGCCATTGCAGGACGGCGGCAGTGAAGTGCGCCGTATCGCGGCCCGTTTCCATGCGGGCCGGATCGAGACGGTGAATACCATCGATTTCGTCCACCGGCACCACCACCGGCCCGCCGTCGGCCGCAAGAATCAGCATTCTCGGCAGTACCCGCCCATTGCGCTCGACAGTCGCTTCGGGCGGCACGCCCAGCAGGTCGGCCAGCGACAGGCAAGGCACCAGTGCTCCGCGTACGTTGGCAACGCCCTGCAGCACCCGCGAACGCTGGTGCGGCAGCGAGTGCACCTGCTGTTGCGGGGCGATTTCGGCCAGGCACGCGGTCGCCAGGGCCAGCCACTCCTCACCCAGGCGGAACAGCAGCATGGAACGGCCGACAGCGGCCGCCTCCACAACGCTTGCCTCGACCTGTTCGCCCTCGATCAGCGCATAGCGATCCAGCAGGCGGGTGGCCGCGGTGGCATACACTTCGCAATTGCGGCAATGGATATGCCGCTCCAGCAACGGGCACCGCTTGTCGCCGTGCACGCCGATGCGGTTCCAGCAATCGTCGATGACCTCGTCATCGCGAGCGATCAGATGCATCTGGTATCCGCCACTCATCGTTCAGACTCCCTTCCCGCCCGCGCGGCGCGTTCCTGCAAACGCCGGGCGCCTGCTTCGTCGCCCTGCGAAGCCAGCAGCGCGGCCAGGTGCACCAGGGTTTCCGGGTGCTGGGGCTCCAGGTACAAGGCCTTGCGGTAATGGGTAATGGCTTGCGCGGCATCGCCTTCGGTGTCACTGAGCAAACCCAGCCAGTAATAGACCTGTGCCTTGGGCGCGTACTGGCGCAGATAGCGCTCGCAACCGGCCCTGGCCTGCTCGCTGTCGCCGGTGTTGGCGTGGCGGGCAATGGCTCCCAGCAACTGCGCCTCGCTCTCGCGGGGCTCGACGGTCGGCGTCGGCGCGGGGATCGGCCTTACACTGCGGGTTGGCAGCACGACCACTTTCGGCGGCGGTGCGATCGGTCGCACCGCTGGCAGCGAACGACTCACCGGCGCGGTGGGCATCGGTTCCTGACGCACGTAGGCAAACGACTGGGCGATCCCCACTGGCCGCATGCCCAGGCGCGCCAGCAGGCTACCCTCGGCCGGGCCGATGAACAGCACGCCATGGGCATGAGTGAGGTGCTTGAGCACCTCGAACACGCGCTGCTGGGTCGGCACATCGAAATAGATCAGCAGGTTGCGGCAGAACACGAAGTCGTACAGCCCTTCACGGCTCTTGAGCGCAGGGTCCAGCACGTTGCCCACCTGCAGGTTGACCTGTTGGCGCACGCGCTCATTGATGCGGTGCAGTTCTGCGACCGGACTGAAATGCCGCTCGCGAAACGCCAGGTCACTGCCACGGAACGAATTGCGGCCATAGTCCCCCTGCAGCGCCTTGGCCACGGAGTTGGGGCTGATGTCCATGCCATCGATGCGAAACGCAGCCGGGCCGACGCCACCGTCGAGCAGGGCCATCGCAATCGAATAGGGCTCCTCGCCGGTCGAGCACGGCAGGCTGAGGATGCGCAATGGCCGCGTCCCCGCCAGCTCGGCCACTCGCTTGTGGGCCAGGCCGACCAGAGCACCGAACGATTCGGGATAGCGGAAGAACCAGGTCTCCGGGACGATGACTGCCTCGATCAGCGCCTGTTGCTCCTCGGCCGATTGCTGCAGGTGCAGCCAATAATCGTCCAAGTCCGCCGCCAGCACAGCGACACAGCGCTGCTGCAAGGCGCGCTCGATCATCGGCGCCCCCACCGACTCCACGTCCAGGCCGATGCGCTCGCGCAGGAAGCGGAAGAAGCGTTGTTCGCTCATGCCGGCACCTGCCCGTTCTCGGCGGGATACAGCAACTGCCGTACCGCGGTTGGGAGCAGGTCGTCGACACGAATCCGTTGCAGCAAGCCCTGGCTGTCCTGGCGCACCGGCCCCAGGTAGGGGGCGTCGGCATTGTCCAGGCCATAGGGTTGGAACTCCTCAGGCTGGCAGCGCAAGGTATCGGTGGCCTGCTCCAGTACCAGACCCAACTGCAGGTCAGGGCGCAGCGGGTCGCCACGATAATGCACCAGCACCAGGCGCGTGCTGCTGCGCGAAGGCGCCGCCACGCCGAAGCTCAGGGCCGACAAGTCGACCACTGGGATCAGCGCACCCCGGTGGGCAAGCACACCGACGACCCAGGACGGCGCCTGGGCGATGGGTTTGAGCGCACATCGCGGCAACACCTCGATCACCTCGCGTACGTCGAGAGCAAAGCGTTGCTCGGCAATGCGAAACTGCAGATAGAGCGCGCCGTTGCCAATGGCCGCGCGCGCGTCACGGGGGTGCAGGTCGTTCATCGTCGTCAGACTTTGAAGCGCGAGACACCGCCACGCAGGCCGGTAGCCACCTGGCTCAGTTCGTCGATGGCAAAACTGGCCTGGCGCAACGACTCGACGGTCTGGGTGCTGGCGTCGCTGAGCTGGGCCAGGGCCTGATTGATCTGTTCGGCGCCGGTGGCCTGGGCCTGCATGCCTTCGTTGACCATCAGCACCCGCGGCGCCAAGGCCTGTACCTGGTGGATGATCTGCCCCAATTGCTCTCCCACCTGCTGCACCTCGAACATGCCGCGGCGCACCTCCTCGGAGAACTTGTCCATGCCCATCACCCCTGCCGAGACCGCCGACTGGATCTCGCGCACCATCTGTTCGATGTCGTAGGTGGCCACGGCGGTCTGGTCGGCCAGGCGGCGCACCTCGGTGGCCACCACGGCGAAACCACGCCCGTACTCACCGGCCTTTTCCGCCTCGATGGCGGCGTTGAGCGACAACAGGTTGGTCTGGTCGGCGACCTTGACGATGGTCACCACCACCTGGTTGATGTTGCTGGCCTTCTCGTTGAGGATCGCCAGCTTGGCATTGACCAGGTCGGCGGCGCCCATCACCTGGTGCATGGTTTCCTCCATGCGGGCCAGGCCTTGCTGGCCGGAGCCGGCGAGGCTCGAAGCCTGGTCGGCCGACGAAGTGACCTCGGTCATGGTGCGCACCAGGTCGCGCGAGGTGGCGGCGATCTCCCGCGAAGTCGCGCCGATTTCGGTGGTGGTGGCTGCGGTTTCGGTGGCCGTGGCCTGCTGTTGCTTGGAGGTGGCGGCGATTTCGGTGACCGAGGTGGTCACTTGTACGGACGAGCGCTGGGCCTGGGCCACCAGGTTGGCCAAGGACTCGGCCATCTCGTTGAAGCCCCCCTCGATAGCGCCGAACTCGTCCTTGCGCTCCAGGTTCAGGCGCATGCTCAGGTCGCCTGAACGCAGTTTGTCCAAGGCATGGACAATAAGCTGCATGGGCGCGGTGATCGCACGCAGCAGCAGCAGGCCGCATATACCCGCGGCAATGATCGCCAGCAACAGCGAGACGATCATGCTGCCCTTGGCCGTGTTCACGGCGCTGACGATGTCGTTGGTGGCGGCCTCGGCGGATTCGCGGTTGCGCTCGATAACGGTATTGAGGTGCTTGCGACCGGTCACCCAGGCCGGGGTGAGGACTTCGAGAATCAGGCGCTGGGCTTCGGCATAGTTCTTCTGCCGGTAGGCGTCGAGCACCTGGCCGACCGACTTGAGGTACTCCTCTTCCAGGCGCACGAACGCTTCATAGCTGGCCTGGTCATCAGCGTCGCGGATAGTTGCCTGGTAGCTGGTCATGTGCTGCTTGAGGCGGTCGTCGAAGCCTTTATACAGCTCCATGTCGGCGCTGGTGATCTCGCGATGGTTCGACAGACCGACCAGTTGCTGGGTGGTGACGTAGCTGTCGACCCAGGCACTGCGGATCATCGAGCTGTAGTAGACACCGGGAATGCTGTCGGACCCCACCGCCTCTTCGCTGGACTCGATCGCCACCAGCCGCGAGTAGGCGGCCACGATCATCAGCAGCATGATGGCGATGATCACGGCGAAACTTGCCAGGATCCGTTGGCGCAAGGTCCAGTTCTTCACATTCAGCCCTCAGGAATTCGATACGAGCGGGAAAAATCGCCGAAGTATAGCCCAGGCTTCCTACGCTTTTGCGGGTGAATACGGATAGATTCAGGCATCCATGCCTGAAGAATTGGCCAAATGCCAGCTCATTGAGCTGCGGCAAGCCTGACCTGGTTTTCCAGTTCCTGGCGCAACGCAGGGTCCAGACGCAGTTGCCGTGCCAGCTCATCGAGGTAAGCGCGCTCCATGAAGTTCTCCTGGTCGACCATCATCACGCTGGCCAGGTACATCTCGGCGGCCATTTCCGGTGTTTGCGCGGCACGGGCCACTTCAGCCGGGTCCAGTGGCTTGTTCAGTTCGGCGTGCAACCAGTGCTGGAGTTCCTGACTGCTGTCCAGGCGGGTGAACTCCCCCTCGATCAACGCCCGCTCACGCTCATCGATATGGCCGTCGGACTTGGCCGCCGCCACCAACGCACGCAGCACCGCCTGGCTGTGCTGCTCGACCTGGGCCGGCGGCAGGCGGTCCAGCGTCTGCGGCTCGTGGCTGCCCGCCCCCTGGCGCGCCTGCCAGTTGCCGTAGGCTTTGTAGGCCAGCACGCCCAACGCGGCGAGGCCACCGTAGGTGAGGGCCTTGCCACCGTACTTGCGCGCCTTCTTGCTGCCCAGCAGCAAGCCCATGGCGCCCGCCGCCAGCGCACCGCCACCGGCGCCGGAAAGCAGGCTGCCCAGGCCGTGGCCACCCGACTTGCCGGCCACACCCTTGCCGGCCTGGTTACCGAGCAGTTCCTGACCCGATTTGAGCAGTTGGTCGAGCAGGCTCCGAGTATTCATCTGGCATGTCTCCGCTGTAGGAAAAGAGGCACCCAGAGTAGGCCCGGGCAGCCGTCTCGCCACCCGTGCAAATGCTTCCGAATGTTGCGCGGGAAGTAGACAAAAAACGAACTAGACTCGATCTGGCGATCAAGACCAACAAGAAGGCCGCCTATGAACGACCCGCGTCTGCCCCGGCTTTTCTTCGCCTGTTTCGATGCCTGGCCAATGCCCAGCCTCGACCTCTCCCCCGTCCATGCGACTCAGCAAGAGGGACCACCATGTCAGTGAACAAGACTGTATTGTTCGGCGCGCTAGTAGCCAGTGCCGGCCTGCAGGCCGCCCAGTTGCCAGGCACGCTCGGCGCCGGCGAAGGGCAGCTGGATATCATCGCCTGGCCCGGCTACATCGAACGGGGTGAAAGCGACAAGGCCTACGACTGGGTCACCGGCTTCGAGAAGGAAACCGGCTGCAAGGTCAGCGTGAAGACCGCCGCCACCTCCGACGAGATGGTCAGCCTGATGACCAAGGGCGGCTACGACCTGGTCACCGCCTCGGGCGACGCCTCGCTACGGCTGATCGCTGGCAAGCGCGTGCAACCGATCAATACCGCGCTGATCCCCAACTGGAAGAACCTCGACCCACGCCTGCACAACGGTGCCTGGTACGTGGTCAATAACCAGGTATACGGCACCCCCTACCAGTGGGGCCCGAACGTGCTCCTCTACAACACCAACGTATTCAAGCAACCGCCGACCAGTTGGAGCGTGGTGTTCGAGCCCCAGGACCTGCCCGACGGCAAACCCAACAAAGGCCGCGTGCAGGCCTACGACGGGCCGATCTACATCGCCGACGCGGCGCTCTACCTCAAGTCTGCCAAACCCGAACTGGGTATCCAGAACCCTTACGAACTGACCGAAACCCAGTACAAGGCCGTGCTCGACCTGCTGCGCCAGCAACAGCCGTTGATCCACCGCTACTGGCATGACGCGACGGTGCAGATGAGCGATGTGAAGAACGAGGGTGTAGTCGCCACCAGCTCATGGGGCTACATGGTCAACGGGCTGCAGGCCGACAAGCAGCCAGTGGCCTCGGTGGTACCGAAGGAAGGCGCCACAGGTTGGGCCGACACCACCATGCTGCACAGCGAGGCCAAGCACCCCAACTGCGCCTACAAGTGGATGGACTGGTCGCTGCAACCGAAGGTGCAGGGCGATGTGGCGGCCTGGTTCGGTTCGTTGCCCGCAGTGCCAGCGGCCTGTACCGGCAGCGAGCTGCTGGGGGCCGAGGGCTGCAAGACCAACGGTTTCGACAACTTCGACAAGATCGCCTTCTGGAAGACCCCGCAGGCCGAAGGGGGCAAGTTCGTACCCTATAGCCGCTGGACCCAGGACTATATCGCGATCATGGGCGGGCGATAGGAGCGCCCCGGAACAAGATTCAACCCATTGATCTGATATGACCTCTGTAGGAGCGGCTTCAGCCGCGATCACCCGCGCAGCGGGTGCCAGGCACCGCGAAGCCCGCATCGCGGCTGAAGCCGCTCCGACAGACGATATGGCCCGAATGAACCAGCATCAATATCGGATAGCACCATGCCCCCAGCAGTCCAGTTCACCCAGGTTTCCCGCACCTTCGGCGAGGTCAAGGCGGTCGACCAGGTCAGCATCGATATCCAGGATGGCGAGTTCTTCTCCATGCTCGGTCCGTCCGGCTCGGGCAAGACCACCTGCCTGCGCCTGATCGCCGGTTTCGAACAGCCCAGCAGCGGCTCGATCCGCATCCACGGGGTCGAGGCCGCGGGCCTGCCACCCTACCAGCGTGACGTCAACACGGTATTCCAGGACTACGCGCTGTTCCCCCACATGAACGTGCGTGACAACGTTGCCTACGGCCTGAAGGTCAAGGGCGTCGCCAAGCCCGAGCGCCACGCCCGCGCAGAAGAAGCCCTGGCCATGGTGGCCTTGGCGGGCTACGGCGCACGCAAACCGGCGCAGCTTTCCGGCGGCCAGCGTCAGCGTGTAGCCCTGGCTCGGGCGCTGGTTAACCGCCCGCGGGTGTTGCTCCTCGACGAGCCGCTCGGTGCCCTCGACCTCAAGCTGCGCGAGCAGATGCAGGGCGAGTTGAAGAAGCTGCAGCGACAACTGGGCATTACCTTCATCTTCGTCACCCACGACCAGACTGAAGCGCTGTCGATGTCCGACCGGGTAGCGGTGTTCAACCGTGGGCGTATCGAACAGGTCGACTCGCCACGCAACCTCTACATGAAGCCGGCGACCACGTTCGTCGCCGAGTTCGTCGGCACCTCCAATGTGCTGCGCGGCGAGCTGGCCCAACAGCTCAGCGGCAGCCCCCTGCCGTTCTCCATCCGCCCCGAACACATCCGCCTGGACGGCCAGGCCAGCGGCCACCAAGTGCAGGTCAGCGGCGAACTCCACGACATCCAGTACCAGGGCAGCACCACTCGCTTCGAGGTGAAACTGGACAACGGCCAGGTACTGGCCGTGAGCCAGGCCAATGACCGCTGGCAGGCCGATGCGCCGACCTGGCAAACCGGCCAGCGCGTACATGCCCGCTGGCCACGAGAGGCAATGACGGCATTGCAGGAAACCGTCCTATGAACCTTGCCTCGGCGTACCCGGCAAGCTCGCCCCTGCGGCGCCTGAGCAACATGCTCTACCGACGCCCCAACCTGTACCTGCTGATGCTGCTGGTCCCACCCTTGCTGTGGTTCGGCGCGATCTACCTCGGTTCGCTGCTGAACCTGTTGTGGCAGGGCTTCTACACCTTCGACGACTTCACCATGGCGGTGACGCCGGACCTGACCCTGGCCAACTTCGTCGCGCTGTTCAACCCGGCGAACTTCGACATCATCCTGCGCACCCTGGCCATGGCCGTGGCGGTGTCACTTGCCAGTGCCGTGCTGGCCTTCCCCATCGCCTACTACATGGCGCGCTACACCACCGGCCGCACCAAGGCGTTCTTCTATATCGCGGTGATGATGCCGATGTGGGCCAGCTACATCGTCAAGACCTACGCCTGGACGCTGCTGTTGGCCAAAGGCGGCGTGGCCCAATGGTTCATCCAGCACCTGCACCTGGAGGCGCTGCTGCAACTGGTGCTCGCGGTTCCCGGCCTGGGTGGCAGTACCCTGTCGACCTCGCACCTGGGGCGCTTCCTGGTGTTCGTATACATCTGGCTGCCATTCATGATCCTGCCGATCCAGGCGGCACTGGAGCGCCTGCCGCCCTCGCTGCTGCAAGCCTCGGCCGACCTCGGCGCCAGGCCAAGCCAGACCTTCCTGCAGGTGATCCTGCCGTTATCTGTACCGGGGATCGCCGCCGGGTCGATCTTCACCTTTTCCCTGACCCTGGGCGACTTCATCGTGCCGCAGCTGATCGGCCCGCCCGGTTACTTCATCGGCAGCATGGTCTACGCCCAGCAAGGCGCGATCGGCAACATGCCCATGGCCGCGGCCTTCACCCTGGTGCCGATCGTGCTGATAGCCGTGTACCTGTCCATCGTCAAACGCCTGGGGGCCTTCGATGCACTCTGAGAAAGCCTCGACAGGCCTGCGCCTGGCGGCGTGGGGCGGGTTGCTGTTCCTGCACTTCCCGATCCTGATCATCCTGCTCTATGCCTTCAACACCGAGGATGCAGCCTTCAGCTTCCCGCCCCAGGGCTTCACCCTGAAGTGGTTCGGCGTGGCCTTCGCCCGCCCCGACGTGCTGGAGGCAATCAAGTTGTCGCTGCAGGTAGCCTGCCTGGCCACGCTGATCGCCCTGGTGCTGGGCACCCTGGCCTCTGCGGCGCTGTACCGACGCAGCTTTTTCGGCAAGGAAAGTATCTCGCTGATGTTGATCCTGCCCATCGCCCTGCCCGGCATCATCACCGGCATCGCCCTGCTGTCGGCCTTCAAGCGCCTGGGCATCGAGCCTGGCCTGTTCACCATCGTGGTCGGGCATGCGACGTTCTGCGTGGTGATCGTCTACAACAACGTCATCGCCCGCCTGCGGCGCACCTCGCAGAGCCTGATCGAGGCGTCGATGGACCTGGGCGCCGACGGCTGGCAGACCTTCCGCTACATCATCCTGCCCAACCTCGGCTCGGCGCTGCTGGCCGGCGGCATGCTGGCCTTCGCCCTGTCGTTCGACGAGATCATCGTCACCACCTTCACCGCCGGCCACGAGCGCACCTTGCCCATCTGGCTGCTCAACCAGCTCAGCCGCCCGCGCGACGTGCCGGTGACCAACGTGGTCGCCATGCTGGTGATGCTGGTGACCATGCTGCCGATTCTCGGCGCCTATTACCTGACCCGCGGCGGCGAAAGCGTCGCGGGCAGTGGCAAATGACCCTGGAGGAGTCCCCGATGCAAACCCAAATGCTGATCAATGGCCGCCTGGTGGATGGCGAAGGACCGGCCTGGACCGTGCTCGACCCGGCCAAGGGCAGCGCCCTGGCACAGATCAACGAGGCCACCGAAGCGCAAGTGGACACCGCCGTGCGCGCCGCCGACCAGGCGTTTGAAAGCTGGTCGCAGACCACGCCGAAGGCGCGTGCCGCCGTGTTGCTGGCCATCGCCGAGGTGATCGAAAGCCATGGCGAGGAGCTGGCCAAGCTGGAATCGGACAACTGCGGCAAACCTTATGCCGCCGCGCTCAACGACGAGATCCCGGCCATTGCCGACGTGTTCCGCTATTTCGCCGGCGCCGCGCGCTGCCTGGGTGGTTCGGCGGCCGGCGAGTACCTGCCTGGCCACACCTCCATGGTCCGTCGCGACCCATTGGGCGTGGTGGCGTCCATCGCGCCCTGGAACTACCCGTTGATGATGCTGGCATGGAAAATCGCCCCGGCCCTGGCCGCCGGCAATACCGTGGTGATCAAGCCTTCGGAGATGACCCCACTGACCGCCCTGCGCCTGGGTGAACTCGTCCTGGGCCTGCTGCCGGCCGGCGTCCTGAACATTCTCTTCGGCCGCGGCCAGACCGTTGGCAATCCGCTGGTCACCCATCCCAAGGTGCGCATGGTCTCGCTGACTGGCTCCATCCCCACCGGCGCGCACATCATCGGCGCCACCGCCGACAGCGTGAAACGCATGCACATGGAACTGGGCGGCAAGGCCCCGGTCCTGGTGTTCGACGACGCCGATATTGACGCCGCCATCGAGGGTATCCGCACCTTCGGCTTCTACAATGCCGGCCAGGACTGCACCGCGGCCTGCCGCTTGTATGTGCAGGGCGGCATCTATGAGCGCTTCGTCGAACGCCTGGGCGAAGCGGTGGCCAGCCTCAAGCCTGGCCTGCAGAACGCAGCCGACACCGAACTCGGGCCCCTGATCAGCGCCCAGCACCGCGACAAGGTGGCGGGCCTGGTACAGCGCGCCATCGCCCAGCCGCACATTCGCCTGGTCACCGGTGGCAAGGCCATCGCGGGTGACGGTTTCTTCTTCGAGCCGACCGTACTCGCCGATGCCCTGCAGGACGACGAGATCGTCCGTCACGAAGTGTTCGGCCCGGTGGTTTCCGTCACTCGCTTCAGCGATGAGGCCCAGGCGCTGGCGTGGGCCAACGATTCCGAGTATGGCCTGGCCTCGTCGGTATGGACCCGCGATACCGGTCGCGCCCATCGCCTGGCAGCGCGCCTGCAATATGGCTGCACCTGGGTCAACACCCACTTCATGCTGGTCAGCGAAATGCCCCATGGCGGGCAGAAGCATTCCGGCTACGGGAAAGATATGTCGATGTATGGGCTGGAGGACTACACCTGTGTGCGCCATGTAATGTTCAAGCATTGAGCCCACGGTGATGGAGGCCGGTGGGGATTCATTACCCGCCGGCCTTTTTACTGCCCCTTCAGCAGAATCTTCCCTGTCTTTACGGTTGCTGCTGCCTACCGTCCATCCATTGAACCGCGCACCACTGGTATCACAGACTGATACCATGAATAATCACCAGCGTGCATTACTCGAACTCGTATTCAAGAAACCTGTTCCCCGAACACTGGACTGGCAGCGCCTGGAGTCGTTATTGGTGTCGCTTGGCGCCAAGGTCGTCGAAGGCAGAGGGTCCCGCGTGCGTTTCGAGCTCAACGGCGAGGTCGCGACATTCAACCGCCCTCATCCCGATCGGCACGCCAACCCCTACCAGGTACGGGACGCCCGTCAGTTCCTGGAGCAGGCAGGAGTCACACCATGAACGTCATGAACTACCGCGGCTATTCAGCCCGCATCGAATACAGCGACGAAGACCAGTTGCTGATCGGCCACATCGCCGGCATCCGTGATGTGATCGGCTTCCACGGCGAGTCGATCGCCGAGCTGCGTCAAGCTTTCGAGGAGGCTGTCGACGACTACCTCGAAACCTGCGAGCGCCTGGGCCGTGAACCGCAGAAAGCCTATTCCGGAAAGCTCAGCCTGCGCCTGGAACCAGCCCTCCACGCCAGCGTGGCCGCCAAGGCCGAACTGGCGCAGAAGAGCATCAACCAGTGGGTGAGCGATATCCTCAGCCAGGCAGCCTGCGGCTGAATCAGTCGCGCAGGTCCGACTCGTGGATCGGGTTCGCCCGGCTGGTCGCCCGCTGGTACTGGGCCGGCCAGGTGGCCTTGTTGCCGCCCAGGTCATCGTCGGCATGCAATGGCCAGTACGGGTCGCGCAGCAGTTCCCGGGCAAGGAAGATCACATCGGCCTGGCCGGTGCGCAGGATGTGTTCGGCCTGGGCCGGTTCGGTGATCATGCCGACGGTGCCGGTGGCGATCTCCGACTCCTTGCGCACACGCTCGGCGAAGCGAGTCTGGTAGCCGGGGCCCGTCGGGATCTCGGCATTGACCGAGGTACCGCCCGAAGACACGTCGATCAGGTCGACGCCCAGGGCTCGCAGGCGGCGGGCCAGTTCCACGGTTTCATCCGGGTTCCAGCCGTCCTCGACCCAATCGGTGGCCGACACTCTGACGAACAGCGGCAGGTCGTCTGGCCAGACTTTGCGCACGGCCTCGGTCACTTGCAGGGTCAGGCGAATGCGATTCTCGAAGCAACTTCCGTAATCGTCGCGGCGCTGGTTGCTCAATGGTGACAGGAACTGGTGCAGCAGGTAGCCATGGGCGGCGTGGATCTCGACGACCTTGAAGCCGGCCGTCAATGCGCGCTCGGTTGCCGCCACGAATGCGACGATGATGCCCTTGATCTCATCGGTGGTCAGTTCGCGGGGTGGGGTGTGTTTTGGGTCGAAGGCGATCTTCGAAGGGCCTACCGGCTGCCATCCCCCTTCCTCCGGTTTGACGCTGCCTGGCTTGCCCAGCCAAGGCCTGTAGGTACTGGCCTTGCGGCCAGCGTGGGCAAGCTGGATGCCGGGTACGGCCCCTTGGGCGGCGATGAAGCGGGTGATGCGCTGCAGCGGTGGTATTTGGTCGTCATGCCATAGGCCGAGGTCCTCGGCGGTGATACGGCCATCGGCGGTGACGGCGACGGCTTCGCTGATCACCAGGCCCGCGCCACCGACGGCGCGGCTGCCCAGGTGCACCAGGTGCCAGTCGTTGGCCAGGCCGTCGACGGCTGAGTACTGGCACATGGGGGAAACGGCGATGCGGTTGGGCAGGGTCAGCTTACGAAGGGTGTAAGGCTCAAGCAGCAGGCTCATGAGAGCACCTCCCAGGGGACTCCGAATGGTTGTCCGGTCCGGGCGCTCTTGGTGGGGATTGGGCCGGTGCCGGTCATTTTCAGACTAGACCATTGGGGGGTGACGGCTTCGCCTTTCAAGCGGAAGCGTTGCAGCGCCGATGAGATCGAGCGCTGCCCGCCTACCTCCCCCCCGCTCACAACCGCTGGATGATCAGTTCCCCGGAAGCCCCCGCCAGCCCAGGCTGCCCCTCCCGCCCAGGTCGCCCATTGGCCCCGGCATCGGTGCTATAGACCAGGCAGCCCTTGCTGGCTCCACCCACCCCGGGCCGGCCTGCGGCCCCTGGCTTGCCCGGCGCGCCACCATCCAGCCGAACCACGATCCGCTCACGCGGGAAGCTGTCAGGTACCGCGAGACGGACCCGCCCACCCGATGCCCCATCCTGCCCATTGCCACCATCATCGCCATTGGAGCCGCGGCTGGCCTGCCCCCAGGTGCACCCACCTGACTTGCCATTGGCGCCATCGAGCCCGACGTAGCCCGGTGCCCCCGCGCCTCCGCGGGCATCGATGGCCAAACGATCAGCCTCCAATTCCGCCAATCGCAACTCCAGGTTACGGCCAGGGCGAGCACTGCGCTCGTAGGTGCCAGGCGCACCTGGAGCACTGATCTCGCTCCCCTCGCCCAGGGAGGCATGGACCACATCGATGCTCAGCCCGCCCTCGGCAGGCGCAACGGCGATACGCGCATCACGGCCCAATTCGAGCCGGTCGATCTTCAGCTCGCTCAAGCTGGCCGGCAGCAGCAAGGTTCCTGAATCCGCTACCCGCAAATGCTGCAGATGCACGCTGGCCGCCTTATTCGGCAGGCGCAACATGGAATGAGCGGCAACTTCGAGGCTTTCGGCCTGCGCCATGGGGGCCGCCAACGCGGCCAGCAACATCAGTTTACGCATGGCTCGGCGCCTCCTGCGGCCTGGGAATGGACATGACATGGAAAATACCGGTCAGCAGGATCTGCAGCCGGTCGAACCAACGATGGCTGCGCCCGCGCAAGCTGCCATTGAAGAAGAGGATCTCGAGCACGTGCAGCGTCAGCAGGATGATGCCCGCTGCATTGATGAGAAGATTGAGCGGCAACGGCTGCGGCATGAACAGATTGACCAGCACCACCCACCAGAACACCACCGTCAGGGCCTTGCCCAGGCCCAGGATGAACTTCATACCCCGCCCCCGATCGATTTGTTGTTATGTCGAAGCGGCCCGGTCGAGCGGGCCGCGACGGCAACAGTACCCCTAACGCCAGGCAACGCGCCAGAGGGGGTCAGTTGAGGTGCAGTTCCACCCGTCGGTTGTGCGCCCGGCCTTCCTCGGTGTCATTGTCGGCCACCGGTTCGCTCTCTCCACGGCCCTGGCTGGTCACCTTCTCCGGCGCCAGCCCTTGGCTGATCAGGTACTCGGCGACGCTGCTGGCACGGCGCTCGGACAACCCTTGGTTGTAGCTGTCGGAGCCGACGCTGTCGGTGTGGCCAATGACCTTGATGCTGAGCACCGAAGGGTCGTTGAGTTTGGGAAGCAAGCTGCGCAAGCGTTCCTGGGCACCGGCCTCAAGCCTGTCGGAGTTGAAGGCGAACAGCACCTGGCCCTGATCATCGAGGGTGATCACTTCGGATGTCGCGGCTGGTTCGGGTTGTGGCTGCGACGGTGGATACTGCGGCAGCGGGCAGCCCATGTGATCGACCCGGGTGCCGGCCGGCGTGTCCGGGCAACGGTCGCGGCGGTCGAAGACGCCATCGCCGTCCTCGTCACCGTCCTGGGCATAGCAGATCAAGCCACCGGCGATCGCTCCCGCAGCGCCGGCACCGGCCGCCCAACTGGAGCTCTCGATGGCCCCCAGGCCTCCGCCGACCAGCCCACCCAGCAGGCTGCAGAGAGGCCAGGTCCTTTGATTGAGGGGCGCGCTGCCATCGCTGTGGGTAGCGCAGCCTGCCAGCAGGCTCGTGGCCACCACCAGCGGCAGTGCCGCCTTCGACAAAACACGCATGGTGAATGCTCCTGTGTCACCGGCCGCTTCCGGTCACACAGGAGTAAAGACGCGCCCGCGCCACTTCTCAAGGCTCGGGCGCACGGCCATCAGCGCTGAATCTTGATCTCGGTTCGACGGTTCATGGCACGCCCATCGGCCGTGGCATTGTCGGCGACCGGCTGGGTTTCACCGGCCCCCACCACCGAAACGAAGCTGGCGCGCGGCACGCCGCTTTCGATCAGGTACTCGGTCACCGAGTGGGCCCGACGCTCGGAGAGCTTCTGGTTGTATTTGTCGGAACCGACGCTGTCGGTGTGGCCCGTGACACTCAGGCGCGCGCTCGGGGCTTCTTTCTTGAGGCGCGTGGCGATGGTGTTGAGGCGCTCCTTGTCGGCGGCGGTCAGGCGCGCCGAGTCGAACTCGAAGCGCACGTCACGGATGACGATGACTTCTTCCTTCTGTACCACCACCTCTTCGACCACCGGTGGCGGCGCCGGCGGGCAACCGTTGGCGTCGACCTGCACACCGCGTGGCGTGCCCGGGCACTTGTCGCGGCTGTCGGGCACGCCATCGCCATCCTCGTCGCCATCGCCATGGGCCCAGCAGTACCCAGCCGCCAGGCCACCACCGAGCAAGGCACCCCAGCCAGCCCAGCTGGAGCTTTCTATGGCGCCCAGGGCCGCGCCGCCCACGCCCCCGACGGCAGCACACTTCGGCCAGTCGGTTTTCTGCAAACCTGCACAACCAGTCAACACACTGGTGAGCAGAACCAGGGGTATCGCTGTGCGTACTATGCTCATCTTGTTGCTTCTCCTAGGGGGAATCGGTGCTGAACCGACGCTCTGGGAGTAAAGACCGCCGTTTCCCGCTCTGCCAGCAATAAGCCACGACGCAACCCTTGACCTCTTTGCCATCGCGTCTGGGGCCGCTAGTCTTGAGCGATCTGAACGAGGACTGGCAATGACCGAGGTTTTCTCTCCACGTACCCCCCAGCAGGCGCTGGCCGCCCTGCTCGAGCGCTTCACGCCCCGCCGCCTGCTGCTGGTGGGCGCGCGCTTCCCGGCACTCGACGCCTTCGCCGCGGCGCATCCGGACACCCACATCGAAGTCGCGGCGCCCGGCCCGCTGCCGGCGGCGGTGGCCGCGCAGCGCTTCGACCTGGCCGTGCTGGTCGATTGCCTCGAACACCTGCCCAAGCGTGCCGGCCTGGAGTTGCTGGGCGGCATCCGCAACCTCAACGCCAGCCGGGTGGCGGTACTCACCGACCTGGCCGCCAGCGGCTGGCATGAAACCGACTTCTTCGCCCTGGCGCTCTCGGCCAGCGAAAAATTCCAACGCGACGAGCAGGTGCTGAGCCTGTTCACCTATGATCTGCATGACTACAAACAGGTCCCGGACTGGCTCAATGCCAGGTTCTGGGCCAACCCTGAAAACTTTGGCAAGTACTGGTGGTGATTCAATGAGTGTCTCGGTCTGCCCCTGCGGCACTGGCAACCTGCTCGACGCCTGCTGCGGGCACTATCACGCTGGCACCCCGGCACCGGACGCGCAGTCGCTGATGCGCAGTCGCTACAGCGCCTACGTGCTGGGCCTGGTGGATTACCTGGTCGGCACCACCCTGCCCGCCCAGCAGCCCGGCCTGGACCGTGCCGGCATGGCCGCCTGGAGCGCCCAGAGCACCTGGCTTGGGCTGGAGGTGGAAAGCGCCGAGGTATTCGGCGGGCAGCCCGAACATGCCTTCGTCACCTTCACCGCGCGCTGGCACGACACCGACGGCGATCACCAGCACCGCGAACGCTCGGCCTTCGTCCAGCATGCCGGGCGCTGGTACTTCATCGACCCTACCGAGCCCCTGAGCGCCGGGCGCAACGATCCCTGCCCCTGCGCCAGCGGGCAGAAGTTCAAGAAGTGCTGCGCCAGTTATCTCGGTAGCTGAACATGCCCGCCCTGGCCCGCTTGCTCACGCTCAGCTTCCTGCTGGGCTGGCTGGCGGGCTGCGCCAGCTGGGGCGAGGCCACCTGGCGCCAGCCCGAGGTGCATCTGGTCGAGGTGGAAAAGGTCAAGATGCGCCTGCACCAGCAAGAGTTCGTGCTCCACCTGCAGGTCGACAACCCCAATGACGAACGCTTGTTCATCCGCACCATCACCTATTCGGTTCACCTGGGCGACCTGCTGCTGGCCCAGGACGAGGTCAGTCTCTGGCGCAGTGTTGGTGGCCATGCCCGGCGCACCTTCAAGATCACCGCGCGCACCAACCTCTGGCAGCACCTCAAACCCCTGGCCAAGCTGCTGCGCGGCAAGCAACCGTTGCAGTACCGTCTACAAGGCGACCTGGCCACCGGCCTGTTCATTCATCGGGACCTGCACTTGTCGCGCAGTGGTGAGATAATCCCCGGCGATCTAATACCGGAGTAGCCCCGCAATGACCCAGCAACCCCATGTCCATGGCCCCGACTGCAACCACGGTCACGACCATCAGCATGATCATGACCACGGCCATGTGCACGGCCCGCACTGCAACCACGGCCACCAGGAGCCGGTGCGCAACGCCCTGAAGGACGTCGGCCGCAACGACCCCTGCCCATGCGGCAGCCAGAAGAAGTTCAAGAAGTGCCACGGCGCCTGAAGCATTAAGCTTCGAGCGGCAAGCTACAAGCAGGAACAGATCGGCGCACAGCCCGCTGTCCTCTCGCAGCTTGCCGCTGCCGACCATTCGTAAATAATGCGTCCCAACACCTTGCACGGCGACTGCGCGCTCACTACCTTAGCGCCTTTCCAAACCCCGCCACGCCTTGCAGGAGCCCCGTCATGGCCGCCGCCGTCCTTCCTCCGTTCCGCCCCCGCTTCGGCGGCGCCGCCGCGCTTCTCGGCACGCTTGCACTCGCCGGCTGCCAGATGGGCGGCTACCAGGACAGCGTACCCCCGACCACGGGCGTGCAACCGCTCAAAGGCCTGGCACAGAACGTCTCGATTCGACGCAACGACATGGGCGCCCCGCTGATCGAAAGCAGCAGCTTCCATGACGCCCTGTTCAGCCTCGGTTACGTGCACGCCGGCGATCGCATCGGCCAGATGGTCGCCATGCGCCTGCTGGCCCAGGGGCGCCTGGCCGAGCTGGCCGGGCCCGATGCCCTGGAAATCGACCGCCTGATGCGCGCCGCCAACCTCAAGCAGAGCGCCGGCCAGCTCTACGCCGACGCCTCGCCGCGGCTCAAGCGCTTCTTCGAAGTGTACGCCCGCGGGGTCAACGCCTACCTGTTCCGCTACCGCGACAAGCTGCCCGCCGAACTGGCCCGCAGCGGCTACCGCCCGGAGTACTGGAAGCCCGAGGACTCGGCATTGATCTTCAGCCTCTACGCCTTCAGCCAGTCGGTGAACCTGCAGGAAGAACTCTCGGCCCTCACGCTCGCGCAGAAGGTCGGCACGGACAAACTGGCCTGGCTGCTGCCCGGCGCCCCCGACGAGCCACTGGCCGATAGTGAAATCGACAAGCTCAAGGGCCTGAACCTGGCCAGCCAACTGCCGGGCCTGACCTCGCTCGCCGCCGCCGGCCAGCAACTGGCCGACCTTGGCCTGCTGGGCAGCCCGGGTTCGTCCAACCTGGCCCTCGCCCCCGAGCGCAGCCGCAGCGGCAAGAGCCTGCTGGCCAGCGACAGCCGCGCGATCTGGGCGCTGAACCCAGTACAGATCCACACCGGCAAGTACCAGGTCGCCGGCCTCTCGCTACCCGGCCTGCCGATCGTGCTGGCCGGCTACAACGGCAAGCTGGCCTGGAGCAGCAGCGCCGTGATGGCCGATAACCAGGACTTGTTCCTCGAGCAGGTGCGCCGCCAGGGCAACCAACTGACCTACCTGGCCGACGGCAAGTGGCAGCAGGCCCGTGCGCGCAACGAAACCTTCTTCGTGCGTGGCCAGCGCCCCCAGCGCGAAGTGATGTACGACACCCGCCACGGCACCCTGCTGCCGGGCCATGGCAGCCTGGCGCTGGCCCTGCACTTGCCGCAGCTCAAGGACGACCGCAGCCTCGACGCCCTGTTCGACCTGACTCGTGCCACCACCGTGGAGCGCGCCTTCGACAGCACCCGCGAAGTCGCCGCCGCCGCCCTCAACTTCGTGTTCGCCGAGCCCGGGCATATCGGCTGGCAAGTCAGCGGCCGCTACCCCAACCGCCGCGATGGCCAGGGCCTGCTGCCGTCGCCGGGTTGGGATGGACGCTATGACTGGGACGGCTACGCCGACGCCATGCTGCACCCCTACGACCAGGACCCACCGGCAGGTTTCATCGGCCACGCCAACCAGCGCAGCCTGCCAAAGGGCTATGGCATGCAGCTGTCGAGCACCTGGTATTACCCCGAACGCGCCGAGCGCCTGGCCCAGCTGGCCGGCAACGGCCGCCACGACAGCCGCAGCCTGATGGCCCTGCAGAACGACCAGGTCACACCGCTGGCCGGCAAGCTCAAGCAGATGTTCGACGCCCCGGGCATGGCCCAGCCCCTCAAGCAGGCCATCGATGCCCTGCCGGCGGCCCAGCGCGACAAGGCCCGCGACGCCCTGGCCCGGCTCAAGGCCTTCGATGGCCGGCTGAGCCCGGTTTCGGCCGATGCCGCGCTGTACGCACTGTTCCTCCAGGAAGTCACTCGTCAGACCTTCCTCGACGACCTTGGCCCGGAGTCCGGCCCCGCCTGGCAGGCGTTCGTCGGCAATGCCCAGTTGTCCTACTCGGCCCAGGCCGACCACCTGCTCGGTCGCGACGACAGTCCGTTCTGGGATGACCGCGGCACGCCGCAGAAAGAGGACAAACCCACCATCCTGGCCCGCAGCCTGGCAGGCGCGATCGATGCGGGCACCGCCCAGCTCGGTGCCGACCGCAGTGCGTGGCAATGGGGCAAGCTGCACCAGTACCGCTGGCCGGCGCCCAACTACCAGGGGCTGGGCGACAACCTTGCCCGCCCACCGTTGGCCGCTGGTGGCGACTTCAGCACCCTGGCACTGACGCCATACGCCTGGGGCAGCAGTTTCGACACCCGCCTGCCCGCCTCGGCGCGGATGATCGTCGACTTCGGCCAGGCCGAGCCGCTGCAAGTGCTGACCAGTAGCGGCCAGTCCGGCAACCCGGCGAGCCGTCATTACAGTGATGGCCTGGACACCTGGTTCAAGGGACGCTTCACCAGCCTGCCGCTGCAACCGCAGAACTTTGCCCGCGCCTATGGCAGCCAGCGATTGACACTGGTGCCCGGCAAGTAAAACGTTCGCCAGCAAGGCTGGCTCCTACAGGTAGGAGCCAGCCTTGCTGGCGAGCCGGTGCTCGGTACGTTCCGGGCCGGACAATGATGCACGAAGCACCAACTTGTGCTTCTATCCATCATCCCGGACCAGACCGTTTCCACCAGGACCACCATGCACCATTCGACCCACGACCTGCTGTCCCCCGTTCCCGGCATCGCCCGCCAGCTGCACAGCTTCCACTTCGGCCCACGCGGCGCTGGCAAGGTGTACATTCAGGCCTCGCTGCATGCCGACGAACTACCGGGCATGCTGGTCGCCTGGCACCTCAAGCAGCGCCTGGGCGAACTGGAACAGCAAGGACGGTTGCGCCGCGAGATCATCCTGGTGCCGGTAGCCAACCCGGTGGGCCTGGAACAGGTGTTGCTGGACGCCCCCCTCGGCCGCTTCGAATTGCAGAGCGGCGAAAACTTCAATCGCAACTTCGTCGACCTGTCCGACAGTATCGGTGACCAGGTCGAGGCCCACCTGACCCAGGACCCGGCCCATAACGTGGCACTGATCCGCGAATACCTGCGTCGCGGCCTCGACGCCCACCCCGCGCGCACCCCACTGCAATCCCAACGCCTCACCCTGCAGCGCCTGGCGTGCGACGCCGACATGGTGCTCGACCTGCATTGCGACTTCGAAGCCGTCGAGCACTTGTACACCACGCCGGAAGCCTGGCCCCAGGTCGAGCCGCTGGCGCGCTACCTGGGCGCCCAGGCCAGCCTGCTGGCCACCGATTCGGGCGGCCAGTCGTTCGACGAGTGCTTCAGCCTGGTCTGGTGGCAATTGCAGCAACGCTTCGGCAAACGCTTCCCGATTCCCCAAGGCAGTTTCTCGGTGACCATCGAACTGCGCGGCCAGGCCGATGTCAGCCATCCGCTGGCGAGCCAGGATTGCCAGGCGATCCTGGACTTCCTCACCCACAGCGGTGCGATCGAAGGGCAACCCGCGCCGCTGCCGGCCCTGCGCTACCCCGCGACCCCACTGGCGGCGGTGGAACCACTGACCACGCCTCTGGGCGGGCTGCTGGTCTTCCATGCCAAGCCTGGACAGTACCTGGAGGCCGGACAGCTGATCGCCGAGGTCATCGACCCATTGAGCGATCGGATCACGCCGCTGCATAACACCCAGGCGGGCCTGCTGTACGCCCGCAGCCTACGGCGAATGGCAACGGCAGGCATGGTGGTCGCCCACATTGCCGGCGAACAGGTATGCCGGAGCGGCTACCTGCTGGGTAACTGACGACCCGCAGGCGGCTTGATCAGGCCACCGGTGCCGGTGGAGGTTCATCGGGCAAGGTCGGCTCACCCGGCTCCATGGGCGGATGTTCACCGGGCTCAGCTGGCAGGGGCGTATCGGGATCGGGCTGGTGCGGGACACCGCCCATCTGCATTGGTATGGGCGGGTGAGCGAGAAGCGACCAGGCGAGCAGGCCGATCTGGTTCGGCTGCAGCACGGCCAGCTTTCTGCTGATAGCGGGGTCGAGTTTCATGGGCTGCTCCTGACGAGAGCCGGCACGCATGGCGCGCGCCGGGATCTGTTCTGTCATTGGAGTGCCGGGCGGGGAAGTAATTCCCCGCGCTTGTCAGCTCAGGTGCGTGGCAGGGTGACGCCGCGCTGCCCCTGATACTTGCCGCCACGGTCCTTGTACGAGACTTCGCACTCTTCATCGGACTCGAGGAACAGCATCTGCGCCACGCCTTCGTTGGCGTAGATTTTCGCCGGCAACGTGGTGGTGTTGGAAAACTCCAGGGTCACGTGGCCTTCCCACTCCGGCTCGAGCGGGGTGACGTTGACGATGATGCCGCAGCGCGCATAGGTGCTCTTGCCCAGGCAGATGGTCAGGACGTTGCGCGGGATGCGGAAGTACTCGACGGTACGCGCCAGGGCGAACGAGTTCGGCGGGATGATGCACACGTCGCTCTTGACGTCGACGAAGCTGCCGGCATCGAAGTTCTTCGGGTCGACGGTGGCCGAGTTGATGTTGGTGAACACCTTGAATTCGTCGGCGCAACGCACGTCGTAGCCATAGCTGGAGACGCCGAAGGAGATGACCCGGCTGTCGTGCTCGCCACGGATCTGGCGCTCGACGAACGGTTCGATCATGCCGTGTTCCTGCGCCATGCGGCGAATCCACTTGTCCGATTTGATGCTCATGGCGGGGTGTCCTGAAGAATGCGAGGTAAAAAACAAGATGCGCATCTTACCGGTCCCGGCGCCCGGGTTAAAGTTCCTTGCCCCATCCCGCGCCGGACGGGGCCTGCGCAGGCCGCCGATCCGAATTTCGCCAAAGCGCTTCTTGGCCATTGGCAGGCCGTGGAAAGTGGGTTAAGGTGGCGCCACTGTGCTGCACGTGACACCGAGAATCTCTAGTTTGATGCACGATACTCATCGGCCCATCGCTGAATTTTCTGCTCTCTTTGCGCTCAGTCCCGGTCAGGGTGTTTCCTGACCGTAATCAACTTTGTCCAAGGAGACAGAAACATGTCCAACCGTCAATCCGGTGTTGTCAAGTGGTTCAACGATGAGAAGGGCTACGGCTTCATCACCCCTCAGTCGGGCGACGACCTGTTCGTGCACTTCAAAGCCATCCAAGCTGACGGCTTCAAAACCCTGAAAGAAGGCCAGGCTGTTACTTTCGTCGCTACCCGCGGCCAGAAAGGCATGCAGGCTGAAGAAGTTCAGATCGCCTAAGTCGATCTCGCTTCCTAGCTTTCAAAAAAAACCCGCCATTGGCGGGTTTTTTTATGCCTGTTCGAAAGGTATCCACGACCCTGTGGGAGCGGCCTTGTGTCGCGAAAGGGCCGTAAAGCGGCCCCCGCACTTCTCGCATCACCACTGAAATCCTGGGGCTGCTGCGCAGCCCTTTCGCGACACAAGGCTCCTACAGGGACCGCCACCCCATCACTCAGGCTCAATCCTCGCTGATGGTGATGTTCGGCATCGCCGGCGCCGTCGCTTCCTGCAGCACGATCCGCGCACCCACCTGTCGCGCCAGTTCCTGGTACACCATGGCGATCTGGCTTTCCGGCTCGGCAATGGCCGTGGGCTTGCCACTGTCGGCCTGCTCGCGGATCAACATCGACAACGGCAGCGAGGCCAGCAGTTCGACACCATATTGCGCCGCCAGCTTCTCGCCACCGCCCTCACCGAACAGGTGCTCGGCATGGCCGCAATTGGAGCAGATGTGCACGGCCATGTTCTCTACCACGCCCAGCACCGGGATGTTGACCTTGCGGAACATCTCAACGCCTTTCTTCGCATCGAGCAGGGCCAGGTCCTGCGGGGTGGTGACGATCACCGAACCCGCCACCGGTACTTTCTGCGCCAAGGTCAACTGGATGTCGCCGGTGCCCGGCGGCATGTCGATCACCAGGTAATCGAGGTCATCCCAGGCGGTTTGCGTGACCAGTTGCAGCAACGCCCCCGACACCATCGGGCCGCGCCAGACCATGGGTGTGTTGTCGTCGGTGAGGAAGGCCATGGACATGACTTCGACCCCATGAGCCTTGATCGGCACGAACCACTTCTGCTCGCGTACCTGCGGGCGGGTACCTTCAGGGATGCCGAACATCACCCCCTGGCTTGGGCCATAGATATCGGCATCGAGGATACCCACCCGGGCGCCTTCACGGGCCAGTGCCAGGGCCAGGTTGGCGGCGGTGGTCGACTTGCCCACCCCGCCCTTGCCCGAGGCCACGGCAATGACGTTCTTCACGCTGGCCAGGGCCGGCACCTGGGCCTGGGCCTTGTGGGTAGCGATCAGGCAATCGATGGTCACCCGGGCCGATGCGACACCTTCGAGGTTCTCGATCGCGTTCTGCAGCACCTGCGCCCAGCCGCCCTTGAACAAGCCGGCGGCATACCCCAACTGCAATTGCACGCTGACCTGCCCGCCCTGGATGTCGATGGCGCGCACACAACCGGCGCTGACCGGATCCTGGTTCAGGTAGGGGTCGGTGTACTGGCGAAGCACGCCCTCGACGGCGGCACGGGTGACGGCACTCATGAAGACTCCCATTGGCAAACTGAATACGTGACAGGCGCCTATGCTAACCCGTCAATCGTCAGCAGATGCGAACGCGGGGTGAAATAAATTCGCCAGCCCTTTATAGTGGCCGACCACCCTCATTTTTACCCGTAGCCAGATAAGTAGCCGAGCCACCATGTCCGAGCCACGTCAGATTCTCGTCACCAGCGCCCTGCCCTATGCCAATGGATCCATCCACCTTGGCCATATGCTCGAGTACATCCAGACTGACATGTGGGTTCGCTTCCAGAAACTGCGCGGCAACCAGTGCATCTACGTCTGCGCCGACGATGCCCATGGTTCGGCGATCATGCTGCGCGCCGAGAAGGAAGGCATCACGCCAGAACAGCTGATCGCCAATGTCCAGGCCGAGCACAGCAGCGACTTCGCCGACTTCCTGGTCGACTTCGACAACTTCCACTCCACGCACAGCGAGGAGAACCGCGAGCTGTCGGGCCTGATCTACACCCGCCTGCGCGACGCCGGGCACATCGCCACCCGTTCGGTGACCCAGTACTTCGACCCCGAGAAGGGCATGTTCCTCGCCGACCGCTTCATCAAGGGCACCTGCCCCAAGTGCGCGGCCGAGGACCAGTACGGCGACAACTGCGAGAAGTGCGGCGCCACCTACGCCCCGACCGAACTGAAGAACCCGAAGTCGGCGATCTCCGGCGCCACCCCGGTGCTGCGCGACTCGCAGCACTTCTTCTTCAAGCTGCCGGACTTCCAGGCCATGCTGCAGCAGTGGACCCGCAGCGGCACACTGCAGGATGCCGTGGCCAACAAACTCGCCGAATGGCTGGACTCGGGCCTGCAGGAATGGGACATCTCCCGTGACGCGCCCTACTTCGGCTTCGAGATCCCAGGCGAGCCGGGCAAGTACTTCTACGTCTGGCTGGATGCACCGATCGGCTACATGGCCAGCTTCAAGAACCTCTGCGCACGCCGCCCGGAGCTGGACTTCGACGCCTTCTGGAGCGAAGAATCCAAGGCCGAGCTGTACCACTTCATCGGCAAGGACATCGTCAACTTCCACGCCCTGTTCTGGCCTGCCATGCTCGAAGGCTCGGGCTTCCGCAAGCCCACTGCGGTCAACGTGCACGGCTATCTGACCGTCAACGGCGCAAAGATGTCCAAGTCGCGCGGCACCTTCATCAAGGCCCGCACCTACCTCGATCACCTGCAGCCGGAATACCTGCGCTACTACTACGCCGCGAAGCTGGGCCGTGGTGTCGACGACCTCGACCTGAACCTTGAGGACTTCGTGCAGAAGGTCAACTCCGATCTGGTCGGCAAGGTGGTCAACATCGCCAGCCGCTGCGCCGGTTTCATCCACAAGGGCAATGACGGCGTGATGGTGGCCGGCGATGCCGCACCCGAGCTGACCGAAGCCTTCCTCGCCGCCGCCCCGTCCATCGCCGAGGCTTACGAAAGCCGCGACTTTGGCCGCGCCATGCGCGAGATCATGGCCCTGGCCGATCGCGCCAACGCCTGGATCGCCGACAAGGCTCCGTGGTCGCTGGCCAAGCAGGAAGGCAAGCAGGAAGAGGTGCAGGCCATCTGCGCCCAGGGCATCAATCTGTTCCGCCAGCTGGTGATCTTCCTCAAGCCAGTATTGCCACTGCTGGCCACAGACGCCGAGGCGTTCCTCAACGTCGCCCCGCTGACCTGGAACGACCACCTGTCCCGCCTGGAAAACCACAAGCTCAACCCGTTCAAGGCACTGATGAGTCGCATCGAGCCGGCCAAGGTCGAAGCCATGATCGCCGCCAGCAAGGAAGACCTGCTCGCCGCAGAAACCAAGGCCCCCGCCGGCAATGGCGAACTGACGAAGGATCCACTGTCGGCCGAGATCGAATTCGACACCTTCGCCGCGGTCGACCTGCGCGTCGCACTGATCGTCAAGGCTGAAGCCGTGCCCGGCGCCGACAAATTGCTGCAACTGACCCTGGACATCGGTGACGAGCGTCGCAACGTGTTCTCCGGCATCAAGTCGGCCTACCCCGACCCGAGCAAGCTGGAAGGTCGCCTGACCATGATGGTGGCCAACCTCAAGCCACGGAAAATGCGTTTCGGGGTGTCTGAAGGCATGGTCATGGCAGCCGGCCCTGGCGGCGAAGAGATCTACCTGCTGAGCCCTGACAGCGGCGCCAAGCCTGGTCAGCGCATCAAATAAGCCCACCTCCTGCCCCGGCCATTTGGCCGGGGCATTTCCATCCAGCGCCTGCTGCCGGATAATCACGGCATCCCAAGCCGGCAGGCATTGTCATGAGCGACTACGTCCTGGTCCTGGTCAGCGCCGCGCTGATCAATCACCTGGCCTTGCAGCCAGAGCAAGCCGAGCGCAATCGGCTGCATGTGCTCGGCCTGTGCAGCGGGCTTCTGTTCCTGATCGGGCTCCCCGGTGGCGTGTTGCTGCACACATACGTGCTGGCACCGCTGCAATGGCAGGGCTTGCAGCTGTTCCTTTTGTTGCCGCTGATGATGGCTCTGGCGTGGGGGCTGCCGCATGCGCTGCAACGACTTATCCCGAACTGGCCCACGAACGACCTGCAGCCCTTGCTGATAGGCAACGTCGCGCTGCTAGGCTTGTTGTTGCAGCTCACCGGAGAGGACCACGGCCCATGGCAGGCCCTGGTCTGGGGTGTGCTGGCGGGCGCAGGTTTCTGGCTTGCCTTGGTGCTGTTCTGCGACCTGCGCGAGCGTAGTCGCCAAACGGACGTTCCCGTGGCTTTGCGCGGCCTGCCGATCGAACTCCTCGGTGCCGGCGTAATGGCCATGGCGTTCTCGGGGCTCAATGGAATATTCACACAATGAGGCTGACTCATCGTATCGACGCCCCGGCCGAGCGACTGCATTCTCTGGCATTCGCCGCCGAACACGCCTGCCAACCCCACGAAGCGCTGCAAGGCCATGCAAGCGCCTGACCCGCGCCTGCGCAATGCCATGGGCGTGGTCCTGCTGGGCTGCGCTCCGGGCATCCTGGCAATGTTCTGGCTGCTGGGCTGGGGCGTGCTGATCAACCTGGTGTCATGCATCAGTGCCGCCCTGCTTACAGAGGCGCTGCTGCTGACGTTGCGCAAACAGCCCATGAAAAGCACCCTGAGTGATTTCAGTGCGCTGGTGACTGCCGTGTTGCTCGCTGCGGCATTGCCAAGCCAGGCGCCCTGGTGGCTGCCGTTTTGCGCCACGGCCGTTGCCATTGGCTTGGGCAAGCAGGCCTTTGGCGGCGTCGGTCGCAACCTGTTCAACCCCGCCATGGTTGGCTACGCGTTCGTCCTGTTGAGTTTTCCCCTGCAGATGCACCACTGGCCCGGCCAGGCAGTCGGCTTGATTGACAGCCTGCAACAGGCCTTCGCCCCGGGCGAACAGGTCGACGCCTGGGCCAGCCCGACCGTGCTCGATGCGTTGAAGCACAATCGTAGCCTGACGATCGACGAGTTGTTCAGCCAGAATCCAGCCTTCGGCCACCTGGGTGGACGCGATAGCGAATGGGTGAACCTGGCATTCCTGCTGGGCGGTCTGTTCCTGCTGCAACGCAAGGTGTGCACCTGGCACGCCCCCGCAGGCCTGCTCGGTGCCATCTTCCTGTGCAGCTTGCTGGGCTGGAATGGATCAGGCTCCGACTCCCACGGCTCACCACTGCTGCACCTGCTCTCGGGCTCGACCATGCTTGCCGCGTTCTTCATTGCCACCGAGCCGGTTTCCGGTTGCCGGCGCCCACTTGCCCGCCTGGTGTTCGGCATGGGCTGCGGCCTGTTGATCTACCTGATCCGCATCTGGGGCAATTTCCCCGACGGCACCGCGTTCGCCATCCTGCTGATGAACCTGGCAGTACCAGGCCTGGATCGTTGGGCAGAGCACCGGGAACAGGGGCAAGCATGAACGCTCGTACAACCACGGCCCTCATATTGATTGCAGTCACCGGGCTGAGCGTGGGCCTCAGCCTTGCCTGGCGACACTGGACCGCCGGCAGCATTGCTGAAGCCGAACGCCAGTTGCACGAACGCCAATGGTTAGCGGTGCTGCCCCTGGGCAGCTATGATAACCAGCCATTGCTGGCCCCCCTTGAGCTGGCAGATTCGACCTTGCGTCATAGCCGCCTGCTGACCGGCTACCGCGCAACGCGTGCCGGCAAGCTGTCGGCCGTGGTGCTGCGCAGTGGCTTGCAGGGCTATGGTGGGCCGATCGAGTTGGCCATCGCCATTGATGCCCAAGGCCGCCTGATCGGCGTCCGGGTTCTTCACCAACAGGAGAGCCCCGGCCTGGGCGACCAGTTGGCCAACCCGACATCGCGCTGGCTCGATCAGTTTATCGGGAGTCGACGTGACACCCCTCCCGAACAGGCTTGGGCGCTGAAGCGCGATCAGGGTGTATTCGACCAACTGGCCGGAGCGACGGTGACCTCGCGCGCCGTGATCGATGCCATTCAGGATGCGTTGCGCTACTTCGACGAGCATAAGCCACTGCTCACCAGCGAGGCTGCCGATGAATAGATATTGGTTACTGATTGCCAACCTACCGCCCCTCATCGGCGCGACCGGGACAATCCTGCAGGGCGTGGCCATAGCCGTTTGCAGCCTGTTGCTGGTGAGCCTGCACCAAGGCTTGATGTATCCGCTACGCAACGTTCTCGCCCCCCTGCCACGCCTGTATGCGAGCGTCATGCTGGCGGCATCCCTGGCAACTTGCCTGCAACTTGGACTACGCGCCTGGGCCCTGCCCCTGGCGCTGGCCTTGGGGTACTATCCGACACTCCTGGCCTTGCCGTGCCTCGCCATTGACCTGCTGCTACCCACCAAGGGCCGCTGGCGCCCATTGCTGACCCACCTGTGTGGCCTGTTGCTGGCTTGCCTGGCGCTGGCCGCCTGCCGCCAACTGGCAAATGACTGGTTGGGGCTGCATATCGCCCAGCTCGCCCCTGGCGCCCTTCTGCTGCTCGGTCTGCTGCTGGGCTTGTACAATCACCTGCGCCCACCTACCTCACCCCGTCGTCAAGGAACCCTTTGACCCCATGAATGCCGCCAAACGCCTGGAGATCTTTCGCAGGCTGCATGAAGACAATCCCGACCCCAAGACCGAACTGGCTTATTCAACACCTTTCGAACTGCTGATCGCCGTCATCCTCTCGGCCCAGGCCACCGATGTGGGCGTCAACAAGGCCACCGCGCGCCTGTTCCCCGTGGCCAACACCCCGCAAGCCATTCACGCGCTTGGCGTGGAGGGGCTGAGTGATTACATCAAGACCATTGGGCTCTACAACAGCAAGGCGAAGAATGTCATCGAGACCTGTCGCCTGCTGGTCGAACAGCACGATGGTGAAGTGCCGCAGACCCGTGAAGCACTCGAAGCCTTGCCCGGTGTGGGGCGCAAAACCGCAAACGTCGTGCTCAACACCGCTTTCCGCCAGTTGGCCATGGCGGTCGATACGCACATTTTCCGCGTCAGCAATCGCACAGGCATTGCCCCCGGCAAGACCGTTCTGGAGGTGGAGAAGAAGCTGCTCAAGTTCGTCCCCAAGGACTATCTGCTTGACGCCCACCACTGGCTGATCCTGCATGGACGCTACGTTTGCCAGGCCCGCAAGCCCCGCTGCGGCAGTTGCCGTATCGAGGACCTTTGCGAATACAAGCACAAGACTTCGGACGATTGAGACGACAGGCAAAAACTGTTGAATACGATTGAAAAAATCTTTTTTACCCGCTTCATGATTCCCGCTATAAGGACGGCCAAGGGCCCTTTGGCTTGGAGTGACGCATGAGCACCGATAAAGAAGACTTGGCTATCGACGAAGATTTCCAGAGCGCGGACGAGGACGTGGAACCGCAGGCCGAACCGGCCAAGACCAACCTCAGCAAGCGCCGCACCATTGACAACATGCTGGAAGAACGACGCCTGCAGAAGCAATTGGCCGACTTCGACTACGACCTGTAGCACAGTCAAGAAAAAGCCTCCTGAACGGAGGCTTTTTCTTCGGCAAACACTCAGGCCAAGCCGTGACGCTGGGCCAGTTCGATGAGGTCCACCAACGACCGTGCGTTGAGCTTGAGCAACAAACGCGTCTTGTAGGTACTCACCGTCTTGTTGCTGAGGAACATGCTGTCGGCGATTTCCTTATTGCTCCTGCCGCGCGCCAGTTGTTGCAACACCATCATCTCCCTGCCAGAGAGACGTTCGACCATCTCTACTTCCGTTCCGCCACCCACCCCGGTCCTGCCCTTGTGCAACGCCTGATTGGGGAAGTAGCTGTAGCCTGACAGCACAGCCTTGATCGCACTGAGCAACTCTGTCAGGTCTTGCTGTTTGCAGACATAACCAGCGGCACCTGCCTGCATGCAGCGCATCGAGAAATGCCCCGGTGCCTGGGAGGTCAGTACCAGCACCTTGCTCGCAGGACTGACCAGGGTTATCCGGGCGACGACTTCCAGCCCATCGAGCTTGGGAATTCCAATATCCAGAATGACAATATCGGGTAGATGTTCCCGCGTCAGTTGCAAGGCATCCACACCGTTGTCGGTTTCTGCCACCACCTCGTAACCATGCCGCTCCATCAGCATGCGTACCGCCAGGCGAATGACCGGGTGATCATCCACGATCAGCACTTTGTTCATGCGATATCCATTGTTTCGTTATTTTAAATTACGACACTCCACCATAACCGAACATCGCAACGCTTTATGCAACGGTTTCCTTGGCAGATACATTCAAAGAGACTTCTTACTCCATTCAAGGAAATTTCCTACATGCCCTCCCCCGATACTCGAGGCCATGACCTTGCAGGCTGCAGCACTAAAAAAATAGCACTGGCACGAACTGAATAAAATCGAAAACCATTTACATTCCGCGCAGGAAACTTCAACGCCCTGCGCAGAATATTCGACCCCATCACTCGATAAGTCGGTTTTCCTCACAAGGAACCAGCACCGGCTTATCCTGTGGCGTCAAACAGGCTACTGATGTGCGATAACCGTCGCAGGCACTTATCATGAGTCAAGAATCAATCAGTCCACTGGCCCTCATCGCCGTGTTCGCCGGTGTCATCGAAGCCTCGGCACTGGCCTCGCTGCCATTCCTGAGCGAAAGCAGTCAGACCATCTACACATGGTTCCTGGTGGGGTTTCCATTTTTTCTGACTGTATTGTTTTTCCTGACGCTCAACTTCAACAGCAATACATTGTTTGCCCCCGACAAGCACGCTGCGCCAGCGCCCTGCGATCCCCCCGACAAAACATCGCCCTCCCAGGCCGCAAGCACACCTCTGGAAAGCTTGGCACCACGAACCATTGCCGAAAAGCCATCTGATTCGAGTGAAGACCCCATGGTCATTGCCATCTCTGGTCCGGACAGCCGCAAGCTGATCGAGAATCAGGTACTGCGCCTGATCAATCGCCCGCATCGAGCGACCCGACGCTGGACGCTGTACAACCTCGATACACGCACATGCATCCAGTTCACGGTCAGTCCCATGCAGGGCAGTGTCGAAACGCCACCGAACAATAATCACCCGCCCTGAGTAACAGGCAATAAAAAACCCGGCCAAAGCCGGGTTTTTTCATCACCATCCAGACTCAGAGCAGCGAACGCCCCTTGTTGGCCGCAATACGCATGCGCAGTGCATTCAACTTGATGAAACCTGCCGCGTCAGCCTGGTTGTAGGCGCCACCATCTTCCTCGAAGGTCGCAATGTTGGCATCGAACAACGAATCGTCAGACTTGCGGCCGACAACAGTCACGTTACCCTTGTACAACTTCAGACGGACGACACCGTTCACATTGACCTGCGAAGCGTCGATCATCTGCTGCAGCATCAGTCGCTCAGGGCTCCACCAGTAGCCGGTGTAGATCAGGCTGGCGTACTTCGGCATCAGCTCATCCTTCAGGTGAGCGACTTCTCGGTCCAGGGTGATCGACTCGATGGCGCGGTGCGCCTTGAGCATGATGGTGCCGCCTGGGGTCTCGTAGCAGCCACGAGACTTCATGCCGACGTAGCGGTTCTCGACGATGTCCAGGCGGCCGATGCCATTGGCACCGCCGATGCGGTTCAGGTCGGCGAGCACGGTGGCAGGCGATTTCTCGACGCCGTCGATAGCGACGATGTCACCGTTGCGGTAGGTGAGCTCGATGTAGGTGGCCTGGTCCGGGGCGTTCTCCGGAGAGACGCTCCAACGCCACATGTCTTCCTCGTGCTCGGTCCAGGTATCTTCCAGGACACCGCCTTCGTAGGAGATGTGCAGCAGGTTGGCGTCCATCGAGTACGGCGACTTCTTCTTGCCGTGGCGCTCGATCGGGATGCCGTGCTTCTCGGCGTAGTCCATCAGTTTCTCGCGGGACAGCAAGTCCCACTCGCGCCACGGGGCGATAACCTTGACGCCAGGCTTGAGCGCATAAGCGCCCAACTCGAAACGCACCTGGTCATTACCCTTGCCGGTCGCACCGTGGGAAATGGCGTCGGCGCCAGTTTCGTTGGCGATCTCGATCAGGCGCTTGGCGATCAGCGGACGGGCGATGGAGGTACCCAGCAGGTACTCGCCTTCGTAGACGGTGTTGGCGCGGAACATCGGGAAGACGAAGTCACGCACGAACTCTTCGCGCAGGTCGTCGATGTAGATTTCTTTCACGCCCATCGCCTGGGCCTTGGCGCGGGCCGGTTCGACCTCCTCGCCCTGCCCCAGGTCAGCGGTGAAGGTCACCACTTCACAGTTGTAGGTGTCCTGCAGCCACTTGAGAATCACCGAAGTATCAAGGCCGCCGGAATACGCCAATACGACCTTTTTTACGTCCGCCATGCCATCACTCCACGGGATTGTACGGAAAGGCGTGATTCTACCGGCCTTGCCGAAAAATTTACAATGGGGCGACAGCTTGTGACGACAAAGCGACAGGAACTGTCGAGGGCGCGACCCGTGGTCGCACTCAGGCCTTGGTTGCGGGCAGAGGTTTGGCGGGGGCTGCGGCAGGAGCAGAGGGAGCGGCCGGAATCGGCGCGGCCGCGGCCGGGGCCACAGGTGCAGCGGGCTTTTCCACCGGTTTCTCCACCGGGGTCACACGGTCGAGCTGGATATTCACCCGGCGGTTGCGCGCACGGTTGGCGGCACTGTTGTTCTTGGCCAGTGGATAGCGCTCGCCATGGAAGCGCACGGTGATCTGGTCTTCCGGCACACCATGGGCCTTCAAGTACTCGGCCACGGCCAGGGCGCGGCGGCGGGAGGTGTCGCGGTTGGTCAGGCGATTGCCGCTGTTGTCGGAATGGCCGTCGAGTTCGACGTGGTTGACCGACGGGTCGGCCTTCAGGTAGTCAAGGATCACATCCAGCCGTGCCCGTCCCGAGGCGTCGAGCTCGATGCCAGCGCCAGGGAAGCCGACCTGGGTCTGGCGGATCTGGTCGAAGTTCATCGGCAACAGTTTCGCGGCGCACGCCTGATACTCACCATAGGCCTTGGTGAAACTCACGGGCAATACGTGCACTTCCATCGGCCGCCCACCTTCACCGGTATAGTTACGCACCACCGTGCTGCGACCATCGAGCAGGCCATTGATCAAACGGCTGGCCTGGCCCTGGGACGAGGTGAACAACACCCCGGTGCGGGCCATGCGCACGGCCCCAAGGTTCACGTCGCCGCGCCCCGGTTGCCAGGGTGCCGCCGCTGCCAGCAGGGTGGCGGAGCCGGCACCCAGCACATTGCTGTCCGAACGCAGCTGGAAGGTCGGCTGTTCGCCGGCGCGGCGCACGAACTCACCGCTGCCGAAACCGTCGATCGGCTGGATCAGGCGACACTCGAACTGGTCACCCTCGACTTTCCAGGCGACGTTCTCCACGCGAGTCTGGAAGGTCAGGGCCCCGGCCGGCAAGCTGGCGACGAGGGTGAACAGGGCTAGGTAACGCTGGCGCACGGGCGGCTCCACAGATTCTGACGGCTTACCTCAAGGCTATCGGTCGCTCGTCGGAAAACTTGATAGCCGTGCTTGAACAAGGGTTTTCCGGTACGATTGGCTTCTGAGTTCGACCCGCCTGGAATTCCCAATGTCCGATCGCCTGACCCTCCTGCGCCCCGACGACTGGCACATCCATCTGCGCGATGGTGCCGTCCTGCAACATACCGTCGGCGACGTGGCGCGCACCTTCGCCCGCGCCATCATCATGCCCAATCTCGTACCACCAGTACGCAATGCCACTGAAGCCGGCGCCTACCGCGAGCGCATCCTCGCCGCGCGCCCAGCCGGCAGCCGCTTCGAACCGCTGATGGTGCTCTATCTTACCGACCGCACCAGCCCCGAGGATATCCGCGCGGCCAAAGCCAGTGGTTTCGTGTATGCCGCCAAGCTCTATCCGGCCGGCGCCACCACCAACTCCGACTCGGGCGTGACCAGCATCGACAACATTTTCCCGGCGATCGAGGCCCTGGCCGAAACCGGCATGCCGCTGCTGGTGCATGGTGAAGTGACACGCAGCGAGATCGACGTGTTCGACCGTGAGAAGCGCTTCATCGACGAGCACATGCGCCGCCTGGTTGAACGCTTCCCCACGCTGAAAGTGGTGTTCGAGCACATCACCACCGCCGATGCCGCGCAGTTCGTCACCGAGGCCTCGGCCAATGTCGGCGCGACCATCACCGCCCAGCACCTGCTGTATAACCGCAACCACATGCTGGTCGGTGGCATCCGCCCGCACTTCTATTGCCTGCCCATCCTGAAGCGCAACACCCACCAGGTGGCGCTGCTGGATGCCGCCACCAGCGGCAATCCGAAGTTCTTCCTTGGTACCGACTCGGCGCCCCACGCCAAGCACGCCAAGGAAGCCGCTTGCGGCTGCGCCGGTTGCTACACCGCCTATGCCGCCATCGAGCTGTACGCCGAGGCATTCGAGCAGCGCAACGCGCTGGACAAGCTCGAAGGCTTCGCCAGCAAGCATGGCCCGGACTTCTACGGCCTGCCGCGCAACACCGACACGATCACCCTGGTGCGTGACGAATGGACCGCGCCGGACAGCCTGCCGTTTGGTGACAACACCGTGATTCCGTTGCGTGCAGGTGAAAAGCTGCGCTGGCGCCTGCTGGAGGACAACGCGTGAGCGAAGACCTCTACGAAGACGATCAGGACAGCCAGGTCAGCAGCGGCTCGCGCCACCCCATGGCCGAGCGCTTCCGCGGCTACCTGCCGGTAGTCGTCGATGTCGAAACGGGCGGTTTCAACAGTGCCACCGACGCACTGCTGGAAATCGCCGCCGTGACCATCGGCATGGACGAAAAAGGCTTCCTGTTCCCCGAGCACACCTACTTCTACCGGGTCGAACCGTTCGAAGGGGCAAACATCGAAGCGGCTGCGCTGGAATTCACCGGCATCAAGCTCGACCACCCACTGCGCATGGCGGTGAGCGAGGAAAGCGCGCTCACCGACATCTTCCGAGGTGTGCGCAAGGCCTTGAAAGCCAATGGTTGCAAGCGGGCAATTCTGGTCGGGCACAACAGCAGCTTCGACCTGGGCTTCCTCAACGCTGCAGTGGCGCGCAACGACATCAAGCGCAACCCGTTCCACCCGTTCTCCAGCTTCGACACGGCCACCCTCGCCGGCCTGGCCTATGGCCAGACCGTACTGGCACGAGCCTGCCAGAGCGCCGACATCGACTTTGATGGTCGTGAGGCCCACTCGGCACGTTACGACACCGAGAAGACCGCCGAACTGTTCTGCGGCATCGTCAACCGCTGGAAAGAAATGGGCGGCTGGCGCGATTTCAACGATTGAGCTGCAAGCCACGAGCTTCAAGCGACAAGGAAAAGCAAGTGGCATGCGCCCTGCTTCTTTCTTGTCGCTTACAGCTTGAAGCTTGAAATAAAAAAACCGGCCACGGAGGCCGGTTTTTTTATTCGCGTGGCGATTACAGCTTGCCAGCGTTCTCGCTCAGGTAAGCCGCGACACCTTCCGGCGAAGCGTTCATGCCCTTGTCGCCTTTCTTCCAGTTGGCCGGGCAGACTTCACCGTGCTCTTCGTGGAATTGCAGGGCGTCGACCAGGCGCAGCAGCTCGTCCATGTTGCGACCCAGCGGCAGGTCGTTGACGATCTGCGAACGGACAACACCGTTGGTGTCGATCAGGAAGGCACCACGGAAGGCCACGCCGCCTTCGGACTCGACGTCGTAGGCCTTGCAGATTTCGTGGGTCATGTCGGCAGCCAAGGTGTACTTGACCTGGCCGATGCCGCCGTTGTTGACCGGGGTGTTACGCCAGGCGTTGTGGGTGAAGTGCGAGTCGATCGACACGCCGATCACTTCCACGTTGCGTGCCTGGAAGTCAGGGATGCGGTGGTCCAGGGCGATCAGCTCGGACGGGCAGACGAAGGTGAAGTCCAGCGGGTAGAAGAACACCAGGCCGTACTTGCCTTTGATGGCCGAGGCCAGGTTGAAGCTGTCGACGATCTCGCCGTTGCCCAGCACGGCCGGTACGGTGAAGTCAGGGGCTTTTTTGCCTACGAGTACACTCATTCGATTTCTCCTGATGAGGGGTAAAACCTTGTCCGGATGAGACAGGCCCACCCGGAATCCGACAAAGGCCGACCATCATACACGGCTTATGGTGACAGGCCGAATCTCTACCACCGGTCGCTCAAGGACAGCCCTTTCAGAAAGTGCTTTGACAAGCATTCTCATTACCATTACTCTCCAACCCATCGACTCAACCCGCGATGGTTAGCCCTTATGTATGTGTGTCTTTGTGTCGGTGTCACCGACGGACAGATCCGCGATGCGATCTACGAAGGATGCTGCAGCTACAAGGAAGTTCGAGCCGCCACCAATGTCGCCAGCCAATGTGGCAAGTGCGCCTGCCTCGCCAAGCAGGTGGTGCGTGAAACCCTGACCGAGCTGCAACTCAGCCAACAGGCCGTGCTGCCCTACCCCGTTGAATTCAACGCGGCGTAACAAAACAGAATTTGAAGAACCGGACCCCGCGTCCGGTTTTTTTATGCCTGTAATTCAATAAGTTAGCGCCATAACGCGGTTCACAAACATTCTTATTCCTATTAAATTTCACTTATTATTCAATAACTTAGGTTTGACATAGGGGGTAGCCAGGCTCAAACTTGTGGCCATTGGCTCAACTTCCACAGGGCAGGACCCCATCATGAAAGGCGACGTAAGCGTCATCCAGCATCTCAACAAGATCCTCGGAAACGAGCTGGTCGCAATCAACCAGTACTTCCTGCATGCGCGCATGTACGAAGATTGGGGCCTGAACAAGCTCGGCAAGCACGAGTACAAGGAATCCATCGACGAGATGAAGCACGCTGACAAACTGATCAAGCGTATTCTCTTCCTCGAAGGTATCCCCAACGTCCAGGACCTGGGCAAGCTGCTGATCGGCGAGCACACCAAAGAGATGCTCGAGTGCGACCTGAAGATCGAGAAGAAGGGCCACGCCGACCTCAAGGCCGCCATCGCCCATTGCGAAACCGCTGGCGATTTCGGCTCCCGTGAATTGCTCGAAGACATCCTCGAATCCGAGGAAGAGCACATCGACTGGCTGGAGACTCAACTGGGCCTGATCGACAAGATCGGCATCGAGAACTACCTGCAATCGCAGATGGGCGAAGAATAAGCCCACTTGCCGGTAGGGGCTTTAGCCGCGATGAAGGCAATGCGGTGCATGGCACCCGCCTTGCGGGTGATCGCGGCTAAAGCCGCTCCTACAGACCCTACAAAAGCACGCGCCGAGTCGATTCAGAAAACAAAAAGCCCCGCAATCGCGGGGCTTTTTGTGTGCAAGGGCCGGATCAGGCCTCGGAAGCCTTGGCCTTGGCGGCAGCTTCCTTGATAAGAGCCTGCAGTTCGCCGTTGGCGAACATCTCGCTCATGATGTCACTGCCACCAACCAGTTCACCGGCGACCCACAGTTGCGGGAAGGTCGGCCAGTTGGCGTACTTGGGCAGGTTGGCGCGGATTTCCGGGTTCTGCAGGATGTCGACGTAGGCGAACTTCTCGCCACAACCCATCACGGCTTGCGCCGCCTTGGCCGAGAAGCCGCACTGCGGGGCATTCGGCGAGCCTTTCATGTAAAGCAGAATGGTGTTGTTGGCGATCTGCTCTTTGATTGTTTCGATGATATCCATGAAGCACCTCGGCTGAACTTTCCGACGTGATCGTCGGCACGGTGGCGCATTGTAACGGAAAGCCGAGCGGCATGCTCGGCCTTGCCGATCGTCAGGCGGCTTCCACCTCAACCGGCACCCCATTGAGCGCGGCATTGCCGGAAACTCCGTCGCGCAAGTGCTCGTCGGTCAGGTCGTTGGCACTCACACCGGGCTGCGCGCTGGCGATCTGCAACTGCGCGCCCTGGCGGGCGTGGCCATAGCCATGGGGCAGGCTGACCACGCCTGGCATCATCTCCTCGCTGGCCTGCACCTGCACTTCGAGCGCACCGGTGCGCGAACGCACTCGAACGGTCTGGCCGTCCTGCAATTGCCGCAGGCGCAAGTCGTCCGGATGCATCAGCAACTGATGGCGTGGCTTGCCTTTCACCAGTCGATGAAAGTTGTGCATCCATGAATTGTTGCTGCGCACATGGCGACGGCCGATCAGCAGCAGTTGCCCAGGGGCGAGCGGCACCTGCCGGGCAAGCCTCTGCAAGTCGGCGAGCAGCACCGCGGGCGCCGCCTCGACCGCCCGGCTGGCCGTGCCCAGGCGCGCCGCAAGGTTCGGCCGCAACGGCCCCAGGTCCAGGCCGTGCGGATGCTGCTTGAGCGCCTGTACGGACAACTGCAGCGGCGACAAGTCGCCATGACGCCCTTTGCGCAGGGCGAGGTCGATCATCTGCGCCGGAGGGAGCGTCGCCTTGAGTTCGACCTGCGCCCGCCTGGCGAACGCCTTCGCCAGACCGACGAAAATCTCCCAGTCATGCAAGGCGCCTTCAGGCTTGGGCAGGATCGCTCGGTTGAAACGGGTGACATTGCGCACTGCCAACAGATTGAACGTGGAATCGTAATGGTCGTTTTCCAGCGCTGAGGTTGAGGGTAGGATCAGGTCCGCATGACGGGTGGTCTCATTGATGTACAGATCGATGCTGAGCATGAAGTCGAGCCCCGTCAGCGCCTCGTCCAGGCGCCGGCCGTTGGGTGTGGACAACACCGGGTTGCCGGCCACCGTCACCAATGCCCGCACCTGCCCTTCGCCGGGTTCGAGGATTTCCTCGGCCAATGCCGAAACCGGCAACTCGCCAGCGTACTCTGGCAGGCCGGAAACCCGGCTCTGCCATTGGTTGAAATGGCCACCCGAAGTGCTGGCGACCAGATCCACCGCAGGCTCGGTACACAAGGCGCCCCCTTCGCGATCGAGGTTGCCGGTGACCAGGTTGATCAACTGCACCAGCCAGTGGCACAGCGAGCCGAATGCCTGGGTGGATACACCCATCCGGCCATAGCACACAGCCCTTTCGGCGGCAGCGAAGTCACGAGCCAGTTGACGGATATCGTCCTGCGCTACACCACACAACTCACTCATGGCGCCAACGTCGAAGGGAGCGATAGCCTCACGCACCTGCTCCAGGCCATTGACTGGCAGGTGCGAGCCACGGCCCAGGTTCTCGGCGAACAGGGTGTGCAATACCCCACACAACAGCGCCGCATCACCACCGGGGCGGATGAACAAGTGCGTGTCGGCCATCGCCGCCGTCTCGCTGCGCCGAGGGTCGACCACCACCAGCCGCCCTCCCCTGGCCTTCAGTGCCTTCAAGCGTTTCTCCACATCCGGCACGGTCATGATGCTGCCGTTGGAAGCCAGCGGGTTGCCACCGAGGATGAGCATGAAGTCGGTGTGATCGATATCCGGGATCGGCAGTAGCAGGCCATGCCCATACATCAGGTGGCTGACCAGGTGCTGGGGTAGTTGGTCCACCGAGGTGGCGGAATAGCGATTTCGGGTCTTCAGAAGCCCCAGGAAATAATTGCTGTGGGTCATCAGGCCGTAGTTATGCACGCTGGGGTTGCCCTGGTACACCGCCACGGCATTGCGCCCATGGCTCTGCTGGACCGCCCACAGACGCTCGGCGGCAAACTCGAAGGCCTCGTCCCAGCTGATTGCCTGCCATTGTTCGCCGCTGCGCCTATGGGGCTGGCGCAGGCGATCGGGGTCCTCCTGGATATCCTGCAGCGCGACCGCCTTGGGGCAGATATGACCACGGCTGAACGGGTCCTGCGGGTCGCCTTTGATCGAACTGATGCGCGCCCGCCCATCGGCTTCATGAGTGACTTCGATGCTCAGGCCGCAGATGGCCTCGCACAAATGACAGGCTCGGTGATGCAGGGTCTTGGTCATGGCCGCCTCTGCCTTGTTGTTCTGGATGAACGACTATGCGCCGACCGCCGCAGGCGTGCCAGTGAGGTTCGCGGTGTGAATCGGGCGACATCAGGCGCACGATTCACGACGGCGGGTTTGCCAAAGGCTCGTTGAGCCGTGTACAACCTCTGTAGCAAATAAAAAACAGCCTGGCTCCAAGGGCTTGCGACACCCTCCGATACAGAGCCGCTGTTTCCCCTCTTGGTTTGAGGCGACATTTAATTATAGTATTGCGCCTTTCCCTATTCCGTCCGCCCCGTGCGGTTTACGCCGCAGGTCACCCCCGTTGTCAAAAAAACCATACGGTCGACCTGCACACCGTTGCAGATAAGGTAGTCAATCATGAGCGCAAGGCACTTTCTCTCCCTGATGGATTTCACTGCTGACGAACTGCTCGGCGTGATCCGTCGAGGCATCGAGCTGAAGGACCTGCGCAAGCGCGGCGTATTGTTCGAGCCGCTGAAGAGCCGCGTGCTGGGGATGATCTTCGAGAAGTCTTCCACCCGTACCCGCGTATCCTTCGAAGCCGGCATGATCCAACTCGGCGGCCAGGCCATCTTCCTGTCGCCCCGCGACACGCAGCTGGGCCGTGGCGAACCCATCGCCGACAGCGCCATCGTGCTGTCGAGCATGGTCGATGCGGTGATGATCCGCACCCACGCCCACAGCACCCTCACCGAATTCGCCGCCCACTCGAAGGTGCCGGTGATCAATGGTCTTTCGGACGAGTCGCACCCCTGTCAGTTGCTGGCCGACATGCAGACATTCATGGAGCAGCGCGGCTCGATCCAGGGCAAGACCGTGACCTGGATCGGCGATGGTTTCAACATGTGCAACTCCTATATCGAGGCCGCCGTGCAGTTCGACTTCCAACTGCGCATCGCCTGCCCCGAAGGTTACGAGCCCGATCCACGCTTCCTGCAACTGGGTGGCGAGCGCGTGCAGATCATCCGTGACCCCAAGGAAGCCGTGCGCGGCGCCCACCTGGTGACCACGGATGTCTGGACTTCCATGGGCCAGGAAGAGGAAACTGCACGGCGCCTGGCGCATTTCGCGCCTTACCAGGTCACCCGCGAGCTGCTCGACCTGGCGGCACCCGACGCTCTGTTCATGCACTGCCTGCCCGCCCACCGTGGCGAGGAGATCAGCCAGGACCTGCTCGACGACCCACGCTCGGTCGCCTGGGACGAGGCTGAGAACCGCCTGCATGCACAGAAGGCCCTCCTGGAATTCCTTGTAGAACCGGCTTACCACCACGCATGAGTCAACCCCTACTGCTCAACCTGCGCAACCTCGCCTGCGGCTATGGCGACCAGCGCATCGTCCAGAACCTCAACCTGCACCTGAACGCAGGCGACATTGGTTGCCTGCTGGGGTCTTCCGGTTGCGGCAAGACCACGACGCTTCGCGCCATCGCCGGCTTCGAGCCGGTGCACGAAGGCGAGATCCAGCTGGCTGGCGAGGTCATCTCCCGCGCAGGGTTCACCCTGGCACCGGAGAAGCGCCGAATCGGCATGGTGTTTCAGGACTATGCGCTGTTCCCCCACCTCACCGTGGCGCAGAACATCGCCTTCGGCATTGGCAAGCACCCACGCCAGGCGCAAGTCGTCGAAGAGATGCTCGAACTGGTCAAGCTTGGCGGCCTCGGCGGGCGCTACCCGCACGAGCTGTCCGGCGGCCAGCAGCAACGCGTGGCGCTGGCCCGCGCCCTGGCGCCTGAGCCACAGCTGCTGCTGCTCGACGAACCGTTCTCCAACCTCGACGTGGAACTGCGCCGACGCCTCAGCCATGAAGTGCGCGACATTCTCAAGAGCCGCGGCACCAGTGCCATCCTGGTCACCCATGACCAGGAGGAAGCCTTCGCCGTCAGCGATCACGTCGGTGTGTTCAAGGAGGGCCGCCTGGAGCAATGGGACACACCCTACAACCTGTACCACGAACCGCAGACGCCCTTTGTCGCCAGCTTCATCGGCCAGGGCTACTTCATTCGTGGCCAGATGACCAGCCATGACGCGGTAGTCACCGAGCTCGGCGAGTTGCGTGGCAATCGCGCCTACACCATGGCCTTGGGCAGCTCGGTGGATGTGCTATTGCGCCCTGACGACATTCTCCACGCGCCTGACAGCGGGCTGCGGGCGCAGGTCGTTGGCAAGAGTTTCCTCGGCGCTTCGACCTTGTATCGCCTGCAACTGGCCACCGGCAGTCAGCTCGAGGCTATCTTCCCCAGCCACATCGACCACCAGGTCGGCCAGGATGTCGGTATCGCCGTGGCGGCTGATCACCTGGTGTTGTTCCCGGTGCCTGGCAGCGTCGCGGCCCAGTTGCCACGCCAGGAAAACGGCGTGCGCCGCTACAGTTCGGCGCACTGATTCCCTGTAGGGGCCGGCAAGCCGGCTCCTACAGGCGACCGATTTCGGCGAACTGGGCTTGGGTATGGGTGGCAAGCACCAAGGCGGCAAGCTCCACTTCCAGCCCCCGACGCCCAGCGCTCACATGAATGGTTTCATGGTGTTGCGCCGAATGGTCGATAAACGTGCGCAAACGCTTCTTCTGCCCCAGCGGGCTGATGCCACCCACCAGGTAACCGGTTGCGCGCTGGGCAGCCTGCGGGTCGGCCATCTCGCATTTCTTCACTCCGGCTGCCTGGGCCAGGGCCTTGAGGTCCAGCGTGCCGACCACTGGCACCACCGCCACCAGCAACTCCCCTTTCTCGCTGCTGGCCAGTAGGGTCTTGAACACCCGAAGCGGATCGAGCCCCAGCTTTTCCGCGGCCTCCAGGCCGTAGGAAGCGGTTTTCGGATCATGTTCGTAACTGTGCACGCGGTGCTCGGCGCGCACCTTCTTCAGCAGGTCCAGGGCAGGGGTCATCAATAGCTCCAGGCGGTCACGGGTCGCCGGCTACTCTAGGGCAAATCCACCGGACCGACCAGCATAAGCCCCAGGCTAGAGCAGTGGCCGAATGTTCGCTGTGCGGCGTGGCAGTCAGATTGTGGCCGAACGTTCATTTTCGACCTTTGACATCAGCGTTTCTTGTCTATATTTTTTCGTTTGTGAATAAATGGTGCACCTATAAGGTGCACTTCCCGTACCTGCCCGGCGTCCATGGGGATAGACTCCGGGCTTTTTGCTGTCGAGCGCCCAGCGCCTCACAACAACAAAAAACCGAGGTCATACATGACGACTGCTCTACGACAACCCACGCTTTCTGGCCAGTGCCTTGCCGAATTCCTCGGCACCGCCCTGCTCATCTTCTTCGGCACAGGTTGTGTCGCCGCGCTCAAGGTCGCCGGCGCCAGCTTCGGCCTCTGGGAGATCAGCATCATCTGGGGGGTCGGCGTGAGCATGGCGATCTACCTGACCGCCGGCGTTTCCGGCGCGCACCTGAACCCGGCGGTGAGCATCGCCCTGGCCCTGTTCGCCGGCTTCGACAAACGCAAGCTGCCGTTCTACATCCTCGCCCAGGTGTGTGGCGCGTTCTGCGGCGCCGCCCTGGTCTATACCCTGTACAGCACCCTGTTCTTCGATTTCGAACAGGCCCACAGCATGCTGCGCGGCAGCCAGGCCAGCCTGGAGTTGGCCTCGGTGTTCTCCACCTACCCGCATCCGTCGCTGTCGATCAGCCAGGCGTTCCTGGTCGAAGTGATCATCACCGCCATCCTGATGGCCGTGATCATGGCCCTGACCGACGACAACAACGGCCTGCCCCGTGGCGCCACCGCACCGCTGCTGATCGGCCTGCTGATCGCGGTGATCGGCAGCGCCATGGGCCCGTTGACCGGCTTCGCGATGAACCCGGCGCGTGATTTCGGGCCCAAACTGATGACATTCCTGGCCGGCTGGGGCGAAATCGCCTTCACGGGTGGGCGCGACATCCCGTATTTCCTGGTTCCGGTGTTCGCACCGATTCTCGGCGCCAGCCTGGGCGCGGCCCTCTACCGTGGCCTGATTGCCCGCAACCTGCCGACGACGCAAGCCGCGAACCTGCAGACAGACGATAATCCTCAGGGTGACACCCAGGCTTCCTGATGCCAGCGCCGGGCGCCTGGGTCGATTGACCCGCGCCCGCCACGCCCTGACCTACTCCCATTTCGTGCAAGGCCATCGACATGACTGACAACCTGGACAAGAACTACATCATCGCCCTGGACCAGGGCACCACCAGTTCGCGCGCCATCATCTTCGATCGCGATGCCAATGTGGTCGGCACTTCGCAACGCGAGTTCGCCCAGCACTACCCGCAGGCCGGTTGGGTCGAGCACGACCCGATGGAAATCTTCGCCACCCAATCCGCCACCATGGTCGAGGCCCTGGCCCAGGCCGGCATCAGCCACGCCCAGGTCGCCGCCATCGGCATCACCAACCAGCGTGAAACCACCGTCGTCTGGGACAAGGAAACCGGCCGCCCGGTCTACAACGCCATCGTCTGGCAGTGCCGCCGCAGCACCGAGATCTGTGCCCAGCTCAAGCGCGACGGCCACGAGCAGTACATCCGCGAAGCCACCGGCCTGGTCACCGACCCTTACTTCTCCGGCACCAAGCTCAAGTGGATCCTGGACAACGTCGAGGGTGCCCGTGAACGTGCCGAGCGCGGCGAGCTGCTGTTCGGCACCATCGATACCTGGCTGATCTGGAAGTTCTCCGGCGGCAAGGTGCATGTCACCGATTACACCAACGCCTCGCGCACCCTGATGTTCAACATCCACACGCTGCAGTGGGACGAGAAGCTGCTCGACATCCTCGGTATTCCGCGCCAGATGCTGCCTGAAGTGCGCCCATCGTCCGAGGTCTATGGCAAGACCAAGAGCGGTATCGACATCGCCGGTATCGCCGGTGACCAGCAGTCGGCGCTGTTCGGCCAGATGTGCGTGGAACCCGGCCAGGCCAAGAACACTTATGGCACCGGCTGCTTCCTGCTGATGAACACCGGCGACAAGGCGGTCAAGTCGTCCCACGGCCTGCTCACCACCATTGCCTGTGGTCCGCGCGGCGAAGTGGCCTATGCGCTGGAAGGAGCGGTGTTCAATGGTGGCTCCACCGTGCAGTGGCTGCGTGACGAACTGAAGATCGTCAACGACGCCCACGACACCGAATACTTCGCCAGCAAGGTCAAGGACAGCAACGGCGTGTACCTCGTGCCTGCCTTCACCGGCCTGGGCGCCCCCTACTGGGACCCCTATGCCCGTGGCGCCCTGTTCGGGCTGACCCGCGGTGTAAAGGTGGACCACATCATCCGTGCCGCCCTGGAATCGATCGCCTACCAGACCCGCGACGTGCTCGACGCCATGCAGCAGGACTGCGGCGAACGTCTGTCCGAGCTGCGTGTGGACGGCGGCGCGGTGGCCAACAACTTCCTCATGCAGTTCCAGGCAGACATTCTCGGCACTTGTGTCGAGCGGCCGAAGATGCGTGAAACCACCGCGCTGGGCGCCGCCTACCTGGCGGGCCTGGCGTGCGGCTTCTGGAGCGGCCTGGACGAACTGCGCGACAAGGCGATCATCGAGCGCGAGTTCAGCCCGCAGTTGGCTGAAGCCGAGAAAGAGAAGCTGTACAAGGGCTGGCGCAAGGCCGTGGATCGCACCCGCGACTGGGAAGATCACGACGCCTGATTTCAACCTAGCTGGCGAACAGCTGAAAAGCGTTCGCCAGCTAGGCTGGCTCCTACAGAAATGGCGGCCCATTCAGACTGGTCGTATACCCCTTCCTACGGCATCATTGCAGAATTTGTCCGGCTGCCCCAAAGGACCGCCCATGAATCTGCCCCCTCGCCAACAACAAATCCTCGAGCTGGTCCGTGAACGTGGCTATGTCAGCATCGAGGAAATGGCGCAGCTGTTCGTCGTCACCCCGCAGACTATCCGCCGCGATATCAACCAGCTCGCCGAGGTCAACCTGCTACGCCGCTACCACGGCGGCGCAGCCTACGACTCGAGTATCGAAAACACCGCCTACGCCATGCGCGCCGATCAGATGCGCGACGAAAAGCAGCGTATCGCCGAGGCCGTGGCCCAGCAGATCCCCGATCATGCCTCGCTGTTCATCAACATCGGCACCACCACCGAATCCATCGCCCGCGCCCTGCTCAACCACAGCCACCTGAAGGTCATCACCAACAACCTGCATGTGGCCGCGATCCTCGCCGCCAAGGACGACTTCGAGGTATTGGTGGCCGGCGGCACGGTGCGCCGCGATGGCGGGGTGGTCGGCCAGGCCAGCGTCGATTTCATCAATCAGTTCAAGGTCGACTTCGCCGTGGTGGGTATCAGCGGCATCGATGAAGACGGCAGCCTGCTGGACTTCGACTACCAGGAAGTGCGCGTGTCCCAGGCGATCATCGCCAATGCCCGCCAGGTCATTCTCGCCGCGGACTCCAGCAAGTTTGGCCGCAATGCCATGGTGCGCCTGGGCTCGATCAACCTGGTCGACTGCCTGGTGACCGACCAGGCCCCTTCGGTCGCCCTCAGCCAGTTGCTCAACCAACACAAGATCCGCCTCGACGTGGTTTGAGCACAGCGCACCTCTCGAGCAGCGCGGCGCTTGGCTCCCGCAGGGGCGCGGGCCTTTTGCGCCACCACCCAAGACGCGACGCCGGCGGCATGCTGGCGGCGCCTGCTTACGGTTCGCGGGAGCGCACGTAGAACCGCCTCTTTTCACAAATGTTCATTTCCCTGTCATTCGATCAGTTTTTTCTATAAAGACTGACTGGCAGCCGCCTGTTCATTGCGCTAGTATTTTCGAAAACGAACATACATGTTCGCATTCGATGCGAACGCCCCAGGAGGCCTTGCCCGTGTCCCAGCCCGTTTCGTCCCAGCCCCCCCTGCACGACTGCTACGACATCGCCGTGATCGGCGGTGGCATCAATGGCGTGGGCATCGCTGCCGATGCTGCCGGGCGCGGCCTTAAAGTGTTCCTTTGCGAAAAGGACGACCTGGCCCAGCACACCTCGTCGGCCAGCAGCAAGCTGATCCACGGCGGCCTGCGCTACCTGGAGCACTACGAGTTCCGCCTGGTGCGCGAAGCCCTGGCCGAACGCGAAGTGCTGCTGGCCAAGGCGCCGCATATCGTCAAGCCGATGCGTTTCGTGCTACCACACCGCCCGCACCTGCGCCCAGCCTGGATGATCCGCGCCGGCCTGTTCCTCTATGACCACCTGGGCAAGCGCAAGCGCCTGGGCGCCTCGCGCAGCCTGCGCTTCGGCCCGGGATACCCGCTCAAGCCTGCCATCACCCGTGGTTTCGAATACGCCGACTGCGCCGTCGATGACGCGCGCCTTGTCGTGCTGAACGCCATGGCGGCACGGGAAAAGGGCGCCGACATCCGTACCCGCACCCGTTGCCTGCGCGCCGAACGCATCGATGGCCTGTGGCAGGTGGAACTGCAACACGCCGATGGCAGCCAGCAGACCATCCGCGCCCGCGCCGTGGTCAATGCCGCAGGCCCATGGGTGGCCAGCTTCATCAAGGACGACCTCAAGCTCGACGCACCGTACGGCATTCGCCTGATCCAGGGCAGTCATATCATTGTCCCGCGCCTCTACGAGGGCGAGCATGCCTACATTCTGCAGAACGAAGACCAACGCATCGTCTTCTGCATCCCGTATCTGGATCGCTTTACCCTGATCGGCACCACCGACCGTGAATACAGCGGCGACCCGGCCAAGGTGGCGATTACCGAACAGGAGACCGACTACCTCCTGCAGGTGGTCAATCAGCACTTCAACCACCAGCTCGGTCGGCCCGATATCCTGCATACTTATTCCGGTGTACGCCCCCTGTGCAACGACGAATCGGACAACCCTTCGGCAGTGACTCGCGATTACACGCTGGCATTGTCAGCGGACCAGGGCCAGGCCCCATTGCTGTCGGTATTCGGCGGCAAGCTGACCACCTATCGCAAGCTTGCTGAATCGGCGATGGAACAACTCAAGCCTTACTTCACGCAGATGCAGGGTAGCTGGACCGGCACCGCGGCGCTGCCTGGAGGGGAAAATCTGAGCAACGTGCAGGCCCTGGTAGACACTTTGATGGCCCAGCATGCCTGGCTGCCGCTCGATATCGCACAACGCTGGGCGCACACCTATGGCAGCCGAACCTGGCGCCTGCTCGATGGTGCCCAGGGCCCGGAAGATCTGGGGCAAGCCATCGGTGGCGGCCTGTTCACGCGCGAAGTGGACTACCTGTGCGATCAAGAATGGGCCACGAGTGCCGAGGATATTCTGTGGCGCCGCACCAAACTTGGCCTGTTCACCAGCGCGCCCGAGCAGCAGGCCCTTGCCCATTATCTGCAACAGAGAGCAGCAGGTCAGGCTGGCAGCCGCGCAGCCTGATCCCACTCGCGGCCCGCCAAGCGGGCCGCGAGTGGTGCTCACGGCTCGTAACGCGACCAGGCCTCTTCGGTCAGCGTCACCTCCAGTTGTCGCTCGGCGAGTTCCAACTCGTGCATCAGATCATTGGCCTGCTGCACATAGGGCTGCTCCGCCCCACTTTCAGCCTGTGCCTCGAACGCCGCCAAGCGGTCATGGAACGGTTCGGCCAAGGCTTCGAAACGCGCGGCATGGTGCCGCCTGAGGTAGTTACGCCAGAACGGGCGGTGCACCAGCGTCGCCTGCAACGTCTGTGGTGTTTCGCTCTGCAATACGTCGACCTGCGCCTGTATCACTTCGGCCTCGGTCACATTGGCATAGCCCGCGAAATGCATGTCCTCGACCTGTATCGGCAACTCCAAGGCCTTTGCCAACTGATTGCGATAGAACAACCGCACTTCGATCTCATCGACTTGCCCTGAGCCACTGGCGCGCATGCGCGCCACATGCCGCGCGGCAATCTCATCGACCAGGTCGAGGCGGTGGAGTTGCCGGCCAAGGCGGAGCAGCCCCTGTTCGAGCCTTTCCGCCGACAGGCCGGCAAGCCCCTGCTGAACCAGCACCCCCACTTCCAACTGATTGAGCAACAACAACAGGCGATCCTCGCAACTGCGCGGCCCACCGGCTTCGCGGAACAACTGCTCACGCAGGACTTCATTCTGCTCACAGGCATCCAGGATGCGCCATATCCGTCGTCGGTAGTGCCCCGGGTGGCTGTCGAAGTCCTCGGTATGCCGGAAATCCCCCAGAAAGCGGAACAAGTCGGCCGAACCCGGCTCTTCGCGCAAGCGATCCCAGGTGGCCTGACGCTGGGCGCGTAATGTGGCGTCGCGCGTCTCGGTCCAGCGCTCACGCGCGGTCTGGCCTGCCTCGCGATGCCGGTAGGAGGCACTGCCCCATTCACCTGGCGCGGCGCCGCCACGCCATTGGTCGAGCCGCCGGCTGCTGGCGGTATCCAGCGGATTGTCATGCAAGTCCATACGCGACACCCGTTGACGCAACCCATGCAGATCCTGCTCCAGTTGCGCAATCCGGTTGTCCCGGGCATCGACCAGGGCACGCCAGGGTGTACGTTCGAGCAATTCGGCCACACTCGTCAGTTGCGTGGCGCGCAAATGCACATGCCGTACATGACGCAAGCCCGAAAGGTCGGGCGCCTGCATCAACGGATTGAAGCTCAACTCGATCGAATCCAGCAATGCCAGCTGAGCGAACACGCTGTTGGCCCGCGCATCGATCACCAACTGGTTGTTCGACAAGTTCAAGCGCCTGAGATGAACCAGCGCCTCGATCCCTTCGGGTACCTGGGTCAGGCGATTGTGGCTCAGGTCCAGTTCCACCAGATTTGGAAAACGTCCAAGGAACGCCGCGTCGATGTCCTGTAACACCATGTCACGCAGTACCAGGCGCTGGACATGGGGGAACGTCACATCCTCGGGCAGTGCAGGCAGTTCGCCGACATGCTCACCGTCGATCACCAACTCGTACTCATCGTTGACGTCGACCAGTTTGCGCCGCCACCCACGGCGCAGCGTCTCGACGACGCGACGGCGGCGTATGGCATCGATCGGCGTTCGCCATTGGGACTGCCAGCCCGCCAGGGCCTGGCGCAGGTCAGCCAGGTTGCGCTGCAACGCCTGGTAATGCTCCCACAGGTTCTGCCCACGCGCACGTACCGCTTCCAGGTAGGCATCGAGCTGTAACTCGCTGAGCGTCGGAAAGATCTGGTGAATGCCTCGGCGGATCGCCTGTTGGCTGCTTTCCCCTCCCCCACTCAGCGCAAAGCCCAGGCGCCCATCAGCGAAGCGCCGGGGCGGCCGGACCCCGGCGCCGACTGGCGCCAGACCGATCAGCTCGGCCGCCTGCTCACGATCCGCCCAGGCCAACTCGGCCAAGGCTTCGCGCAACTGCCGAGCACTCAGGTCGGCACGCCCCAGGGCCTGACGCTGATCGGCGTCGAGGCAGCGCAACAGCACCTCGGAAAATGCCCCGTCGGCCCCCACAGTCACAGCCTCATCCGCCCCTTGCAGGGTATAACCCTGCTCGCCACGCACAATGACCAGCGCCGGCTCCAGCGCTTCGCCCTGGCTTTTGAACAGCAGCAGCCCTTCGCGACGGCCTACCCGCAGTTGCACTGCACGCTCCGCGCTCCAAGGGGCCTCGCGCTCGATCAGGCGCATCATCAGTTGTTCGCTGTCGACATTGAGCGCGCTGGGCAGCCTTATGCCCAGGCAGGCCAGGTCCAGGCGGCTGTCACGCAGGTACCAGCGAGCGCGCTCGGCCATTGCCAGGGGCACACGCCCTGTTTTACGCAGGCGTTCGAGCTGCACCGTGCTGCAATGCGTGATGATTTCTTCCGCCGCCCGTGGTGACAGGCCGTCAAAATTGCGTATCAGCAATGCCTGATCCGCCGTGGGTGCCGGTCGCGCTTGCGCCAGTGCCTGGTCAAACGCCTTCCCCCTGAGCCGAGGCTGCTGCGCATGCAGCCTCATGCGCTCGCACACATCGAGCAGACGGGCCGAAGGGGCGGCGTGCTCCACGCACAGGCGACGCAACTGGTCCACCCTGAAGCCGGTTGATTTCAGCAGGATGTCGACGTCGCTGGAAAGCAAGTGCTGCCCCTCTTGGGCCAGCGCATGCTGGGCAAGCGTGGTCATGCCCTGTTCGAGGTGGGCACGCTCATGCTGGCGAAACAGCTTCAAGCGGCCCTTGGCATCCGTTAAAGGCTCCAGCAGATCGACAAAGGGCGCCCGCCGCAGCAGCTGAACGGCCCCAGCGCCCACCCCGGCCAACACCACGCTCTGGGCGACAGCGAACAGGTGGTCCAGGGCACCTTGGCGATCACCCAGACGCCAATCCTTGTAGCCCTCATACACCTCGTCCAGCAGCTGCGCGGCAGTGCCCACCAGCAACAGCTCACCCACGAGGGGCATGAACAAAGCAGCCAGACTCAGCAGGTCCAGCCCGGCCCCCAGCAGCGCCTGCAGACGCGCCTGGCGGTCCTGGCGGTCCTCGTCGCCCGTGGGCACAGCCAAGTACCGAGCGTCATCGAAGAGCCTCGCGATCTGCTGGGTGCCGGCGTGTTCGAAAAGGCTGCCCTTGACAGGCAGGTGTCGCCCATCCAACTCCACTGCCGTCGTGGTGGGTGACGCTGCCAGCAATTGCATCAAGGTGCTGTCGAAGGGGGCCCGATCCGAGGCTTTGACGAAGCGCCTGAAGAACTGGCGGAACGTCGATTCTCGCAGGCGTCGCGACAGATCCTGATACAAGTGGTCCCAGGAATCGTAATGGCGCAGCTCATGCTCCGGGTCGCCGGGCAACCATGCAATCACTTCGTCGACCTCGGCCTCCGGCGAGGGGCGCCACTCCAACGTCACGACCCCGATCATCGGCTTGCCAAGCAGATTCAGCTGTCGCGGCGTCAAGGTGCCTGCCCCGGGAACCTGCCAGGGCTGCTGCGCGAACAACGACAACAGGCGCTGCAGATCCCACGCATCCAGTCGCCCCCTGAACCTCGACTCGTACACACAAGCATGCAGACGTGTGCGCACGGTGTCTTGGAACAGGCGCTCGATCGCCTTGCGCGCGGCGTCTTCGGGCTGCCCACGCCCGGCCTTGGGTTTGAGGATGCCCTTGAGCAACGCCTGATATCCAGCGCCTATGTTCAGATCACGACAAAGAGCGGCGAAACGCTCGAAGCTGAGCCCGAGCCTGGCCCCTTTCGGGCCAACCAGATGGGCTTGGCGCTTGAGCCAGGGCTGGGTTTCCTGAGCATGGAAGTTATGCAGCGCGGCCGCCAGCAGGCTATGCCTGGAACGGTAAGTGACAGTAGGGCGATAGAGGCGCTCGGCGGCGGACGGCAGCGGGAACTCCTCGCTGAGTTCCACGAAGGCCTGCCGTGGCTCGATTTCCCCCTCCCCCTGATCCAGCAAGGCTTTCTCCAACCGCGGCACGGCAAAAGCCTCGAGGGTTGGAATCCGCTCAAGCAGGTGGCGCATCTGTTCGGCGCACGCCTGTTGCGCTTTCAGCGCCTGCTGATAACCCTGCAGGTCCTCCAACTGCGCAGCGGTCAACCAGGCGGGCAAACGACGCTCGACAAGTTGATCCACCGAAGACGCGGGGAATAGATATTGTGCTGACACTCTCGGCCTCTCCATGTTGGCAAAGACCCAGAACATCATTACGAGCATTGTGTCGGGCGGTATTTAAAGCAAAGGCGCGCCATATCCAGCTCATGCGTTCGGATTACCGAACAGCCCATGAACATGCGTTCGGAAAGCCGAAACACTCAGACATTAAAATAGCCAGGGAAAATGGCGCTGCCCCTCGATTTTCGCGGCCTTATGATCGACATCAGGGCTTGGCACGAGTCATGCTCTACACTTGGTAGCCGAATGCACCACGCTTCATGCTGTATTCGTTGAACGAAGAGTCCGCCAACGGCTCCATAAAAAAAACAAACACGTCGAGGTAAATTTGATGCGCATCGTTCGTCAATTGCTGGGCGCCGCCATCGCGGCCGCGGTCATCGCGTCGCCAGTCATGGCTGAAGAACTGACCGGCACTCTCAAGAAGATCAAGGACTCGGGCACCATCACCCTGGGTCACCGCGACTCCTCCATTCCGTTCTCCTACCTCGCCGGCAAGCCGGAGCCCGTGGGCTACTCCCACGACATCCAGCTGGCCGTGGTCGAAGCCCTGAAGAAGCAACTGGGCACCGACATCAAGGTCAAGTACAACCTGGTCACCTCGCAGACCCGCATCCCGCTGGTGCAGAACGGCACCGTCGACCTGGAGTGCGGCTCCACCACCAACAACGTCGAGCGCCAGCAACAGGTCGGTTTCTCGGTGGGCATCTTCGAAGTCGGCACCCGCCTGCTGACCAAGGTCAAGGATGGCCAGCCATCCTTTAAAGACTTCCCCGACCTGGCCGGCAAGAACGTGGTGACCACCGCCGGCACCACCTCCGAGCGCATCCTCAAGGCGATGAACGCCGACAAGCAGATGAAGATGAACGTGATCTCGGCAAAAGACCACGGCGAAGCCTTCAACATGCTTGAAAGCGGCCGCGCCGTCGCCTTCATGATGGACGACGCCCTGCTGGCCGGTGAGATGGCCAAGGCCAAGAAGCCAACCGACTGGGTCATCACCGGCACGCCACAGTCGTACGAAATCTACGGCTGCATGGTGCGCAAGGACGACCCTGCCTTCAAGAAAGCGGTCGACGAGGCCATCGTCGCCTACTTCAAGTCGGGTGAAGTCAACAAGAGCTACGACAAGTGGTTCCAGCAACCCATCCCACCGAAAGGCCTGAACCTGCAGTTCCCGATGAGCGACGAACTGAAGAAGCTGATCGCCGAGCCGACCGACAAGGCCGCGGACGAGAAGAAGTCCTGACCTTCAGATAGCGGCCTGAAGCGCATCCGCGCGAATCCATCCAACAGGCCACTTAGTTAGTGTCTAACCTTTACATCCGAGGGCGTCGAACGCCCCCGGATGTATCGAGGTGCCCGTGAAACAATCGTCTGAGGGGAAATCCCGATGAATTACAACTGGGACTGGGGCGTGTTCTTCAAGTCCACCGGCGTGGGCAGCGAAACCTACCTGGACTGGTACATCACCGGTCTGGGCTGGACTATCGCCATTGCTATCTCCGCCTGGATCATCGCGTTGCTGCTGGGGTCGCTCCTCGGCGTGATGCGCACCGTGCCCAACCGTCTGGTGTCAGGGATTGCCACCGCCTATGTCGAGCTGTTCCGCAACGTACCGCTGCTGGTGCAACTGTTCATCTGGTACTTCCTGGTACCGGACCTGCTGCCTGAAGGCCTGCAGGAGTGGTTCAAGCAAGACCTCAACCCGACCACCTCGGCACTGATCAGCGTGGTCATCTGCCTGGGCCTGTTCACCGCCGCCCGTGTCTGCGAACAGGTGCGCACCGGTATCCAGGCGCTGCCTCGCGGCCAGGAGTCGGCCGGGCGCGCGATGGGCTTCAGCCTGCCGCAAATCTACATGAACGTGCTGCTGCCCCAGGCCTACCGGATCATCATTCCACCGCTCACCTCGGAATTCCTGAACGTGTTCAAGAACTCCTCGGTGGCTTCGCTGATCGGCCTGATGGAGCTGCTGGCCCAGACCAAGCAGACCGCCGAGTTCTCGGCCAACCTGTTCGAGGCGTTCACCCTGGCCACCCTGATCTATTTCACCCTGAACATGGGCCTGATGCTGCTCATGCGCGCGGTCGAGAAGAAAGTCTCGGTGCCTGGCCTGATTTCCGTGGGAGGCAAGTAAATGGACATGGATTTCAGTGAAATCATCCCGGCCCTGCCCGCCCTGTGGGACGGCATGGTCCTGACCCTGCAACTGATGGTCATGGGGGTGGTCGGCGGCATCGCCCTGGGCACCATCCTGGCCTTGATGCGCCTGTCGTCGAACAAGCTGCTGGCCAATGTCGCCGGTGCCTACGTCAACTACTTCCGCTCCATCCCGCTGCTGCTGGTGATCACCTGGTTCTACCTGGCGGTGCCGTTCGTGCTGCGCTGGATCACCGGCGAGGACACTCCGGTAGGCGCGTTCACCTCCTGCGTCGTGGCGTTCATGATGTTCGAGGCGGCCTACTTCTGCGAGATCGTACGTGCCGGCGTACAGTCGATCTCCAAGGGCCAGATGGGGGCGGCCCAGGCGCTGGGCATGAGCTACGGCCAATGCATGCGCCTGATCATCCTGCCCCAGGCGTTCCGCAAGATGACGCCATTGCTGCTGCAGCAGAGCATCATCCTGTTCCAGGACACCTCGCTGGTCTACACCGTCGGCCTGATCGACTTCCTCAACTCGGCCCGCTCCAACGGCGACATCATCGGGCGCTCCCACGAGTTCCTGATCTTCGCCGGTGTCGTCTACTTCCTCATCAGCTTCTCCGCTTCCTGGCTGGTCAAGCGCCTGCAAAAAAGGATCACCGTATGATTTCCATCAAGAACGTCAACAAGTGGTACGGCGACTTCCAGGTACTGACCGACTGCAGCACCGAGGTCAAGAAAGGTGAAGTGGTGGTCGTGTGCGGCCCGTCCGGCTCGGGCAAGTCCACCCTGATCAAATGCGTCAACGCCCTGGAGCCGTTCCAGAAGGGCGACATCGTGGTCGATGGCACCTCCATCGCCGACCCGAAGACCAACCTGCCCAAGCTGCGTTCGCGTGTGGGCATGGTGTTCCAGCACTTCGAGCTGTTCCCGCACCTGTCGATCACCGAGAACCTGACCATCGCCCAGCGCAAGGTGCTTGGCCGCAGCGAGGCGGAAGCCACCAAGAAAGGCCTGGCCCTGCTTGACCGCGTCGGCCTGGGCGCCCACGCCAAGAAGCACCCCGGCCAGCTGTCCGGCGGCCAGCAGCAGCGCGTGGCCATCGCCCGCGCGCTGTCGATGGACCCGATCGTCATGCTGTTCGACGAACCGACCTCGGCGCTGGACCCGGAAATGGTCAACGAAGTACTGGACGTGATGGTCGAACTGGCCCACGAAGGCATGACCATGATGTGCGTGACCCACGAAATGGGCTTTGCGCGCAAGGTCGCCAACCGGGTGATCTTCATGGACAAGGGCAACATCATCGAGGACTGCCAGAAGGAAGACTTCTTCGGCAACCCGAACGCCCGCCACGAGCGCACCCAGCACTTCCTGAGCAAGATCCTGCAACACTAAGTCGGCCACAGTGACGCTGCCCGGCTCGTCGCCAGGCAGCGGATGCTGGTCGTGACAAGGCCACTGTGATGAAATGCGACCCTTCGCTCCTTCGCCCTGCCCAGCCTACTGTGAAATCCCGCCTGATCCGCCAATTGCTGCTGCCGCCCCTGGTCATCCTGCTGATGGTCGGTCTGGGCCTGGCCGGCTTCCTGATCAGCGAGAACAACGGCATCCGCACCCTCAGCGAAACCGGCGAGCGCCAGCTGGAGCTGCACGCACGCACGGTCGAGAGCGAGATCAGCAAGTACACCTACCTGCCCAGCCTGCTCGAGCTGGAAGACAGCGTCTCGCAACTGCTCACCGACCCGGACGGCGGCTACCGCCAGACGGTCAACGAATACCTCGAAGGCCTGAACCGGCGCAGCCGCAGCCGGGCGATCTTCGTCCTCGACACCAACGGCCGAGTCCAGGCCACCAGCAACTGGCGCGATGCCGACTCGTTCCTGGGCGAAGACCTGTCGTTCCGCGCCTACTTCCAGGACGCCGTGCGCGGTGAGCCCGGGCGCTTCTACGGTATTGGCAGTACCACGGGCGAGGCCGGCTACTACCTGGCCCACGGGCTGGAGGAGCACGGCAAGATCATTGGCGTGGCGGTGATCAAGGTGCGCCTGGACACCCTCGAGGAACGTTGGCAGCGCGCCCGCCTGGAAGCCTTCGTCAGCGACGAGAACGGCATTATCATCCTCTCCAGCGATCCGGCGCGGCGCCTCAAGTCGGTACGCCCACTCTCGCCGCAGATCAAGGAGCGCCTGGCGCGCAGCCTGCAGTACTACTGGTGGCCGCTCAACGAGCTGCAGCCGCTGGCCCGCGAAACCCTCGCCGACGGCGTGGAGAAACTCACGTTCCCGGCCAACAGCGAAACCGCCCAGGGCAAGCAGCGCGAGGTCGCTTATCTCGCCCAGACCCGACGTCTGTCCGACACCCCTTGGCACTTTACCCTGCTCACCCCGTTACAGGACCTGCGCCGCGAATCCATGGTGCAGGGCATCCTGGTGGGGGTGGCGTTCGCCTTGCTGGCGATCCTGGGTATCGCCTGGAACGAACGGCGCAAGGTGATCGCCACCCGCCTGGCCGCGCGCGAAGCCCTGGAAGAAGCCAACAGTCAACTGGAGCGCAAGATCACCGAACGCACTGCCGACCTGCGCGCCAGCAACGAACGCCTCAAGGGCCAGATCCGCGAACGCCGGCACGCCGAGCAGACCCTGCGCCACGCCCAGGACGAACTGGTCCAGGCCGGCAAGCTGGCGGCCATCGGGCAGATGTCCACCAGCATCGCCCACGAGCTCAACCAGCCGTTGGCGGCCCTGCGCACCCTGTCGGGCAATACCGTGCGCTTCCTCGAACGCGGCGCGCTGGAAACCGCCAGCGCCAACCTGCGCACCATGAACGACCTGATCGACCGCATGGGCCGCATCACCGCCAGCCTGCGCTCCTTCGCCCGGCGTGGCGACGACAGCGGCCAGGCCTCGCTGGAAAAGGCCGTGGAAGCAACGCTACAGGTGCTGGGCAACCGCATCAGCGCCTGCCACCTGCAATTGAACCGCGAGTTCGACGACCAGCAACTGGCCATCGACCAGACCCGCCTGGAGCAGATCCTGGTCAACCTGATCGGCAACGCCCTCGACGCCATGGCCACCCAGCCCCTGCCGCAACTGTGGCTGGAAGGCGAGTTGCAGGGCGACAAGTACCGCCTGCGGGTGCGTGACAATGGCCACGGCATCGACCTCGAGGCACGCAAGCACCTGTTTGAACCCTTCTTCACCACCAAACCGGGCGAGCACGGCCTTGGCCTGGGCCTGACCCTGTCGGCGAGCCTTGCCACCGCCGCCAAGGGTACACTGAGCGTCGAACACCCCACCGTCGGTGGCACGGCCTTCGTCCTCGCCCTGCCCCTGGTCACGCCCCCTAGCGAATTGGCTGAGCCCCTATGAACCAAGCACCTCTCACCGTTCTGATCGTCGAAGACGACCCGCATGTGCTGCTCGGCTGTCAGCAGGCGCTGGCCTTGGAAGACATCGCCTGCGAAGGCGTCGGCAGCGCGGAGCAGGCGCTCGAGCGCATCGGCGACGATTTCGCCGGCATCGTGGTCAGCGATATCCGCCTGCCCGGCATCGACGGCCTGGAGCTGCTCAATCGCCTCAAGGCCCGCGACCGCAGCCTGCCGGTGGTGCTGATCACCGGCCACGGCGATATCGACATGGCGGTCGGCGCCATGCGCAACGGCGCCTACGACTTCATGGAGAAGCCCTTCTCGCCCGAGCGCCTGGTCGACGTGGTGCGCCGCGCCCTTGAGCAGCGCGGGTTGTCCCGCGAGGTGTTCGCCCTGCGCCGCCAACTGGCTGAGCAAAGCAGCCTGGAGGGCCGGATCATCGGCCGCTCGCCGGCCATGGAGCACCTGCGCGAACTGATCGCCAACGTCGCCGACACCTCGGCCAACGTGCTGATCGAGGGCGAGACCGGCACCGGCAAGGAGCTGGTCGCCCGTTGCCTGCATGACTTCAGCCGGCGCCAGGGCCAACCGTTCGTGGCGTTGAACTGCGGCGGCCTGCCGGAAAACCTGTTCGAGAGCGAGATCTTCGGCCACGAAGCCAACGCCTTCACCGGCGCAGGCAAGCGCCGCATCGGCAAGATCGAGCACGCCAATGGCGGCACACTGTTCCTCGACGAGGTCGAGAGCATGCCGATCAACCTGCAGATCAAGTTGCTGCGCGTGTTGCAGGAGCGCACCCTGGAGCGCCTGGGCTCGAACCAGAGCATCCCTGTGGATTGCCGGGTGATCGCCGCCACCAAATCGGACCTCGCCACGCTCGGCCAGAGCGGCCAGTTCCGCAGCGACCTGTACTACCGCCTCAACGTGGTGACGCTGGAGTTGCCACCACTGCGCGAGCGGCGCGAAGACATCCTGCAACTGTTCGAGCATTTCCTGCAGCAGTCGGCATTGCGCTTCGACCGTGAAACACCGGAGATCGACAGCCAGACCCTGTCGCGGCTGATGGCCCACGACTGGCCGGGCAACGTGCGTGAACTGCGCAACGTCGCCGAACGCCACGCCCTCGGCCTGCCAGCGTTCAAGAAAAGCCCGAGCGGCGGCGCCAGCCAGGGCCTGGGGTTCGCCGAGGCAGTCGAGGCGTTCGAACGCAACCTGCTCGGCGATGCCCTGCAACGCACGGGTGGAAACCTCAGCCAGGCCAGCCAGGAGCTGGGCATGGCCAAGACCACGCTGTTCGACAAAGTGAAGAAGTACGGCCTCGGCTGATCGGCAATCTCAACCTGGAAATCAAACGTGGACCTGGTATTCAAAGCGGCCTTGGGCGCCGGCGTGGTGGTGCTTCTGGCGATCCTGTCGAAGACCCGCAACTACTACATTGCCGGTCTGGTGCCGCTGTTTCCCACCTTTGCCCTGATCGCCCACTACATCGTCGGCAAGGGGCGTTCGCTGGAAGACTTGAAGGCCACCATCCTGTTCGGGATGTGGTCGATCATTCCCTACTTCGTCTACTTGGCGACCCTGTATGTGCTGGTCGACCGCCTGCGCCTGGAGGTGTCACTGGCGCTGGCCACGGTGGCCTGGCTGGTGGCGGCGACAGTGCTGGTGAGTGTGTGGGTGCGGATGCACTGAACGCCCTGCCCTCCTACAGGCGAACCCGACGAGGCGACATTCAGAGCCGGGCGATGTGCGTGGCATCCTGCCGATGCGCCTGCAGGTAGGGTAGGACTGCCCCCAGCAACGGCGCCTTGAACGGCTCCTGGAAGCGGTGCGCCAACCCAGGAATCAGCCGTAACTGGCTACCCTGGATATGCGCCGCCAGGTGCACCCCGTGCATCACCGGCAACAGTGGGTCGGCCGTGCCATGCACCACCAGCGTGGGCACCCGCAGTTGGTTCAACATTTCCACCCGGCTCGGTTCGGCAAGTATCGCCATGATCTGGCGTTTCACACCCTCAGGATTGAACGCCCGGTCGTAGGCCACCGCTGCCTGCTTCAGCAAGACCGCGCGGTCATCATGCACCTGCGGGCTGCCCAGCGCCGCCAGCAGGTCGGCCTGCTGCTCGATGGCCACCTCACGGCTCGGTGCACTGCGCCGCGCCAGCAACTGCACCAGGGCCGGGTTCGGCGCCGGCAAGCCAGCTGCCCCCGAACTGGACATCACCAGGGTCAGGCTGCTCACCCGCTCCGGGGCCATCGCCGCCAGATGCTGAGCGATCATGCCGCCCATGCTCACCCCCAGCACATGGAACTGGCGGACCCCCAGGGCATCCATCAGGCGCAGGCCATCACCGGCCATGTCGGTCAGCGTGTAGGGCGCCGACACCGGCACCCCCAGTTTGTAGCGCAGCAGCTCGACGGTCAGGTTGGCCGAAGCCGGCAGTTGGTTCCAGCGTGACAGGCCGACATCGCGGTTGTCGTAGCGAATCACCCGAAAGCCCTGGTGGCACAGGGCCTCGACCACGTCATCCGGCCAGTGGATCAATTGCCCACCCAGGCCCATGACCAAGAGCAGGGCCGGATCGCGCGGCGCGCCAACGCTTTGGTAGACCAGGCTGACCTCGCCCAGCTCGGCCCGTTGCACCGGCGCATGTACGTTGCAGCGGCTTGCGGCCAAGCTCGGCGGTACGCAGAGCAGAAGAAGGAAGCACAGTAAAAACGCCCGCATGAAAGAAACACCAGAATGCAGATCCCCAGTAGAGCGCGAGTGTGATGAAACCCGTTCGAGCGCGCTGCCACAAATTCGTGACAATTTCGTGAACCCTGCCGAGCGGTCGTGCCATATCCCAGTACCTCAGTCGCAACCCCACCGTGTCGTTCAATGAGTCAGGACAAACCAGCCCGATCATTGACGGAATCCCTGATGACTACCCTACCTACCCCTTACTGGCCCTACCATCTGGTCAGCGACCTGTCGCGTTCGCTCTTGGCCGATACGCCGGTGACACGCCGCGCCCTCGCCGACTGGCGCCAATCGCGGCAGACCTTCAATCGCTTGCTGAGCCTCGCACCCAGTGTTCGCCAGGTGCTCAACGACCTGTTGCGCGACGTGTTCGCCAGCGACCCGGAGCATACCGGGCTGCTGCTGAACACTGGCAACGTGGCCCACTTCGTGAGCCTCACCCAGCTAGGCCTGTTCGCTCATCAGCAGCCCTCTGCCCCGGCCGACCTGGACGCTCGTGCAACCGTGCAAGGCAAGCACGGCGTCAACCCAAAGGTGACCGAGCTGCGTCCCAGCGAACTCTATGCTCGCCTCGTCGCCCTTGACCTGCAGGCCACCCTGCGCCAACGCTGGCATGACTACTGGACGGCGCGCGCCGAAGGTACAGCCTTGAGCCGGCGCGAACATGCCCGTGGGCAATACCGCGCACATTTCATGGCCACGCTGGAGATCGCCCTGGAGCAACAGATACTGGCCGAAGAGCATCGACAACCGCTCGTCGGCCTGTTGGAAAACCCTGAGTGGCGAATCCACAGGCAGAAAAAGGTGCTGATCCAAGCCCCCTCAAGCCAGCCAGGCGCCCTGGTCATCAGCCTCGAAGGCGATTCACCCCAGGTTCTCTACGCACCGCGACAGACAAGCCCCTTCACGGCCTACGCCACCCGCGAGACACTTGAATCAGCCCTGCGGGCCACAGAGCAGGATACGATTACCTACACCGACCTGGACGGAATCGGCCTGGGCTTCGACGCACTGTTCAAGCACCTCGAAGCCACGCTGATGAACACCCTGGCGGCGCCGGCCGGCGCTCAGCTCGAAACCCATGCCGCCAACAGCCTGGCCGCGGCCGACCTGGTGGAGCATGCCTGGCGCGACAGCCAGGTGTTTGCCCCAGCCCCCGAGGGTGACGAGCTTGCACAGCCGCTTTCAGCCCGCCCCTCTCTGTTCGACTTCGGCAACCTCAGCCTCGACCTGGCCCCTGCTCTACGAACGCAACTGATCGCGGGCCAACTCGAAATGCTGGACGCCCTGCCCGCGGCGCAACTACAGCAATGCCAACGCCAGCAGGCCGCACTACTGACAGCCAGGAACACCACCCAGGCACTGGTCGACGCAGTGACCGCATCCGCAAAATGGCACTCCGACGCGCACCCGGTGACCGCAAGCACAGCATTGGTCGACGCTCACCGCGACGGCTTGCTTGCCCATGCTCAGCTCCAGCATGCACTGGGCCAGCTCGACGAACGACAGTTAAATTGGGTGCGGACCCTGTTCACCGCTTCCGCCAGTGACGCGGTGGCCGCCCAGGTCGAACTGGTGCCGCAGGCCAGTGCTGCGTCCATCGAGCAGCCAAGTGCCACCCTGCTGCTGGGCGCCCTGGCAATCACGGCCAAGACGCTGCTGGACACCCCCGACACCGCGCATGGCCTGCTGCTGTACTGGTTCGGCGAGCATGGCGGGCTGCTGTTCTGCCAGAGCCTGCAGCAACTGGAGGGCTGCTTGAGCGCTGGCTTGTCGGTACGATTGAAGGCGCTACCCGATGATCCGATCGGCCACACGCTGAACGATTTGCTGGCAGCCAGCCGTCAGCAAAAGGACAACTTGCAAGCCAGTCAGGGCCTTCCCGCCGCGGCGCAGGCCCTGCCGCGGCTAAAGGAGGCACTTGCCCTGAACCTGCAAGTGCCACGTCACGCCGCCCGCGAAACCGCCCTGCGGATGCATCAAGCGCAGCAGGACATCCTCACGCAAGTCGGTAACGCGCTAGCGGGCCTGACGAAGATCCCTGCCCACGACCGTCAGCCCCTGCGCACGCTCGTCCAGGATTACCTCGCATCGTTGCGCAAGGCCCAGGCACTGATTCGTCGCGACCTGCCGGAACGCCGGCAGTTCTGCCTGGCCCGACTCGCCAAACGCCTGAAACAGGATTTCGACGGCTTTGCCGAACACCGCATCGAACTCGACATACCCGTCAGCACAACCTACTCAGGCAAGGACCTGATTGCCGGCAGCGGCGCCCCAGGCACGCCGTTCAAGGCGGTGCTCAAAGCCAGTGACGAGCGGGTGACGGTGGCGCTGGAGACCCTGTTGCTGGAGAACATCGATGACACGATGCACGATCGCCTGCGTTTCCTGCGCCTGAGACTGGAGCCGGCCGATGCAGCCCTGGAGCAGACCTTGCAGGCAGGCCTCGACGCCGCCTACCTGCGAACGCTGGCCCACGAGCTGGACCTTGCCGGGCAATACGAGGCGGCGATCACCCAGGCCTTCCTGGGCACCGATGAAGGCGACCATGCGCAAGCGTTTCGGCGCGAATGCCTGGTGGCGCCCCATCGCCTGATCCTGCGGCTGCAAAACCTGCTGTTCCATGCCAGCGGCCATCTGGACAGTGCCAGCCACGCCATGCTTGCCCAAGTGATCGACGCACACAGCAGGGCCGACTTGCAGGCCAACGGCCTCGACCTGCGGCTGCTGCCAGCCCGCCTGACCAGCGGCGGCCCCGATACCGACGGCCAGCCCACCACGCTCGCGGGCGTTACCTTCATCGAGGACCGCACCCACCAGTCCACCCTCCTGTACCGCCCCGACCACCCCAGCAGCCCGCTCCGTCAGTTCCCAACCCTCGAGCAGGCACGTCTGAGCCTGTTCGAAGGCAGCGTGGACAGCCGCGAACGTGACTACCTGGCCAGCAGGGCACTGCAGGGCAATCCGGCCGCCCACCGTTCACGCCTGGACCAGGCCCATGCCAACCGCTTCGACGGTATCATCGGCGTCGGCGTCGAATGGCCCGCGACGCAGTCCCTTGCCGAACTGCAATTGGACACCCACATGGGACAATTGCTCCAGGCCCACCGCGGTACTTCCCGGAGCAACCTGGACCTGCATGTCGAAAACCTCGCCGCGCAGGCAGGCAAGGTGCTACTCGGTTTCAAACTCGCCCTCGGCCTGATTCCCGTGCTGGGCTTGCCGGTAAGTCTTTATGACCTCTACGATGCTTCCGCCGGCTTGATCAGGGCCCTGGCCGCCGGCAATAGCGTCGATGTGCTCGATGCCATCGAGCAGGTGTTGGTCAGCGTCGTCGATATCGCCATGGATGCGCTCGGTGGTGGCGTGGGCACCGCTGCCGTCGGGTTGCGCCGCTCAGTCAGGCACTATCAGCTGGCACAGCGGCCTGGGTCAGCGACAGCTTCGCCACGCCCATGGGGTACGGGCCATGAGCCCCTGGCCGGGTTGACCGGTTACCAAGCCAGCGAGCCTGTTTCCCTGCAAGGCCTACCGGTTGCCGGCACTGGCCGCTACCAAGGCATTTATCGTCATACCCAGGGCGACTATATCGAGGTGCAGGGTCATCCGTACAAGGTTCGCTGGGATGAGGCCAGCCATACCTGGGAGTTGTCAGGCAACAGCGGTAGCGCCTTCAAACGGGCGATCGCGCTGGATGAGAACGGCCAATGGAATACTCACCTGGCCCTGTATGGCGTCCACCGCCTGGGCGCCGGCGCCGGCGGTGGGCAGACCCTGGGCCGGCTTGCCGATACGCTGGACCCGCTCTGGCCTGCCGCCGTCAGGGAGCGGCTGCCACGCTGGTGGAGAGACCAGGCCTACCGGCGGCACAATCGCCTGCGCGACAGCATCAACCGCGACATGCCAGCGTTCAAGGATAGAACCGATGCGCTCAACCAACGCATGAAACGTTCATTCGCGGCGCAGGACGCCAGCGACGCCTCCCTGGTCGGCGAGCTGCAGGCCTGCATCGCCGAGGCCAAACGCATCCACGCCGACTGCCTGAGTTTCGTCGAGGTATCCTCCGCACGCCTTAGAAACAACGCGCAGGCCCAAGCCAACGATCTGGCCATGCTGATCTGCGACAGCCACAACCGGCTCGGCCAGATGACGCAGATGCGCCTGGCCCAAACCTTGGACGAGGTGGATCGGCTACGCCAGGTGGCCCGAGAGAAAGCCAATGGGCTGGGGGGTGACCTGAACGCCGCCCAGTTGATGGCCGCCACCGAGGAGGTCCTCGTGTTCCGGGTACAGATGGCCGAGCAACGCGGCAAGGCGCTGGCCGAGCTGGATGACTTGCGTCGACAGGTGCAGGCCATGCGTACCTGGCGCCGACAGGTCAGGCAAACCGCGGCACGCCGTGAAGTGTTCAGCCATATCGACAGTGAACTGAGCAATTTCACCGACCATTTGCTCAATTACCTGGACATCGCCCAGTTACTGGGCTTGCTGACCAAACCGGTACGCTCGCTCGATGGCGCCTGGCTCAACCTGCAGTATCTGATGCGCGAGCCGCGTGCTGACCTCGATCGCGCCCTTTACGCGGTACACGCGCTGGGCAATGCACGGACCAGCGCGCGCCAGCGCGGTGCCATCCTGGCCAGGTCGATCGACCAGATGCGGCAGTTCAAAAGCAGACTGGGTTATTGGAAAACCAGCTATGGCGAGCATTTCGACGCCGCGCAGGTCCAACGCCTGGAAAGCACGCTCGATGCCTATACCCAATACGCCCGCAGCCTCCAGCAGGGCACCTCGCAACCGCAACCGGTCAACCGCCCCGGCCAGCGCCAGCCACGGGTATTCGAAACCGTGCAAACCCATTACCTGATCGGCGAAGCCGATCCGCATCAGCCCAACACCTACCGCATCACCGGCGTGAACGGCCGTACCGAAATCTACCGCCAGGACGCCTCAGGCAAGTTCACCCTCACCAACCCGGACACCGGGGCGGCGGCTACGGTACGTCAGGCGACCCTGGATGAACTGCGCGGTGAAGCCGGCCGGCATCTCGATGGGCTGCAAGCGTTCACCCAGAAAATCGAGCAATACGCGGCACAAGGCATGGACGGCGCCAGCCTGGAAGACTTGATGCGGTTCAAGGCCAACGACCTGGAAGGCCTTGCCAACCGAATCGCCCGCGCGGCCCAATCCGAACCGACACTGACACGTCTGGACATGGCCTCGCGCAACCTGATCGAGCGAGGGCGCACGCTGCGGATCGAACAGATAATGAAAACCCGCGAACCCAATGGCGCACAGCTGGACTATCTGGTGGATCAGGATGTGTTGCTCATCGAGAAAACCGGCACGCTGGTCGAACTCAAACGAACCCCCGACGGACGTCCGGATCACCTGCAGGAGTTCCGCATCAGCGACAAACGCCACGCCGCGCCACGGACGCTCTGGTATGCCCATGTGCATTTCAACAAGGCTGACCCGGTATTCACTGACTTTATCAAGGCACACCTGAAAACGCCTGCCCAGCGCTACCTTGGCAGCGAGTGGCAAGCCAGCCATGTGGAAAGTATCTGGCGCGGCGATCTCAACCGCGCACAGGCGCTGAAACACCTGGCTCCGCACTTCTGAGCCAGCCCAGGGCACCTGTTCAGGTGCCCTGCTTTGTTCCCGCGTCGACAATGCCTTCAACATGAGGGAAACTCAACGGCATTCCCCGCTTTGCCAAAGAATGCTTTCGGAGCCGTCGTGCTGGAAATCCGTCACTTGAAAACCCTTCATGCCTTACGCGAGGCGGACAGCCTGGTGGAGGCCGCCGAACGGCTGCACCTGACCCAATCGGCCCTTTCACACCAGTTCAAGGAGCTGGAGGAACGCCTCGGCCTGCCATTGTTCGTGCGCAAGACCAAACCCATCCGCTTCACCAGCGCCGGCCTGCGCCTGCTGCAACTGGCCGACGCCACCCTGCCGCTGCTGCGCGGCGCCGAACGCGACATCGCGCGCCTGGCGGGAGGTACTGCCGGGCGCCTGCACATGGCCATCGAGTGCCACAGCTGTTTCCAATGGCTGATGCCGACCATCGACCAGTTCCGCGACGCCTGGCCAGAAGTCGAGCTGGACCTGGCCTCGGGCTTCGCCTTCGCCCCGTTGCCGGCGCTGGCCCGGGGCGACCTGGACCTGGTGGTGACCTCCGACCCGGTGGACCTGTCCGGCATCACCTACGTGCCCCTGTTCACCTACGAAGCCATGCTCGCCGTGGCCAACCAGCATCCGCTGGCCAGCAAACCCTACATCGTGCCCCAGGACCTGCTCGACCAGACCCTGATCACCTACCCGGTGGAACGCGACCGCCTGGACATCTTCACCCGTTTCCTGGAGCCGGCCGACATCGAGCCGGCCGCGGTGCGCACCTCGGAGCTGACGGTGATGATGATGCAACTGGTGGCCAGCGGCCGTGGCGTGTGCGGCATGCCGCACTGGGCGCTGCACGAGTACAGTTCGCGCGGCTACGTGAAGGGCAAGCGCCTGGGCGAGAAGGGGCTGTTCGCCACGCTCTACGCGGCGGTGCGCACCGACATGCTCGATGCACCGTACATGCGCGATTTCCTGCTGACCGCCAAGGATACTTCGTTCGCCACCCTGGACGGGGTCAGCGCGGTGCGTTGAGGCCTTCGCGCCATAGCGGCAGGATCAGGTCGCGGGTCAGGGGTGCCAGGTTCAAGTCCGGCGCCTGGTTCGCGGCCAGCCACAGCACCTCCTCGATTTCCGCCGCCGGGGCCACGGCCTCGGCGCTGTCGACGCGGAACAGCTCGGCCTGGACGACGAAGCCGGGTTCGTTGGCCGCTGGCGCGCTGAAGCTGCCCAGGTGCACGGCCTGGCCAGGGTCGACTCGCAGCCCCAATTCTTCGTGCAGCTCACGCACCAGCGCCTGGGCCGGCGATTCGCCCGCATCGATCTTGCCGCCTGGCTGCATGAATGCCTGGGTGCCGCGCTTGCGCACCAGCAGCGTGCGGCCCTGCGGGTCGATCAACAGGGCGGCGGCGATGCGGATAGTCTTGGACATGAGGGGCTCCTGGACGAACGAGGGCGCAGAGGATAACCCACATCACCCGCGAAGAGGCCGGAACAGACAGACGAACGGCCCCTTGCCAATTCGCCTTCGTCCCGCCATAACCAAGCCATGAACCTGCCAGCCCTCCCGCACCCGGTGCTCGCGCTGTTTCACCCGGCCGTCGCCACCTGGTTCCGCCAACGCTTCACCACGGTCACCGAAGCCCAGGCCGGTGCCTGGCCGTTGATCCACGGCGGCCAGTCGATGCTGCTTGCCGCGCCGACCGGCTCGGGCAAGACCCTGAGCGCCTTCCTCGCCGTGCTCGACGAACTGTTCCAAAAGGGCCTGGCGAACGACGGCGAACTGCCGGCGCAAACCCAGGTGGTGTACGTCTCGCCACTCAAGGCGCTGTCCAACGACATCCACCTGAACCTCGAGGCCCCCCTCGTAGGGATCAGCCAGAGCCTCGAACAACTCGGCCTGAAAGTGCCACGCATCACCACCGCCGTGCGCACCGGCGACACCCCGCAAAAGGAACGCGCCGCCATGCGCAAGCGGGCACCGCATATTCTGGTGACCACACCAGAGTCGCTGTACGTGCTCCTTGGCTCTGACTCCGGTCGTCAGGGTCTGGCCAGCGTACACACGGTGATCGTCGACGAGATCCACGCCCTGGCCGGCAACAAGCGCGGCTGCCACCTGGCGCTGAGCCTGGAGCGCCTGCAGGCGTTGGCCGGGCGGCCCTTGCGGCGCATCGGCCTGTCCGCCACCCAGCGCCCGGTAGAGCGCGTGGCCAGGTTCCTGGTGGGGCACGAACGCCCTTGCGCCATCGTCGATATCGGCCACGTCCGTCATCGCGACCTGGCCCTGGAGGTGCCACCGGTACCACTGGGCGCGGTGATGGCCAGCGACGTCTGGGACCTGGTCTACGACCGACTCGCCACCCTCGCCCGCGAGCACCGCACCACCCTGGTGTTCGTCAACACCCGGCGCCTGGCCGAGCGCCTGACCCGTCACCTCGGCGAGCGCCTGGGCAACGACGCCGTGGCCGCGCACCACGGCAGCCTGGCCAAGGAGCATCGCCTGGCCGCCGAACAACGGCTCAAGGCCGGTGAGTTGCAGGTGCTGGTCGCCACCGCCTCGCTGGAACTGGGTATCGATATCGGCGAGGTCGACCTGGTCTGCCAGATCGCCTCGCCCGGGTCGATCGCCGCGCTGCTGCAACGGGTCGGGCGCTCCGGCCACCAGGTCGACGGCGTGCCCAAGGGGCGCCTGTTCCCCACTTCGCGCGACGAACTGATCGAGTGCGTGGCACTGCTCGACTGCGTGCGCCGGGGTGAACTGGACGCGCTGCAGATTCCGAATGCACCACTGGATGTGCTGGCTCAGCAGATGGTCGCCGAAGTCAGCAATCAGCCCTGGGCCGAGGCGGCGCTGTTCGACCTGTTGCGTCAGGCCACGCCTTATGCCGACCTCGACGAGCGCCATTACCAGGCCCTGCTGCGCATGCTCGCCGAAGGCTACAACGGTCGCCAGGGCGTACGCAGCGCCTACCTGCACCGCGACGCGGTGAGCGGCACGCTGCGCGGGCGCCGAGGCAGCCAGCTGACCGCATTGACCAGCGGCGGCACCATCCCGGAGACCGCCGACTACGCGGTGCTGCTGGAGCCCCAGGCGCTGAACATCGGCAGCGTCAACGAGGACTTCGCGATAGAGAGCATTGCCGGCGACATCTTCCAGTTGGGCAATGCGTCCTACCGCATCCTGCGGGTCGAACCCGGGCGTGTGCGGGTGGAGGATGCCCATGGCCTGCCACCGACCATCCCGTTCTGGCTGGGCGAGGCGCCCGGGCGTAGCGATGAACTGTCCGCTGCGGTGGCCCGCCTGCAGGCGCGGATCGACGCGCACCTGCAACACGCTGATACCGACCAGGTGCTCGCCTGGTTGCAAGCCGACTATGTACTGGACGAAGACTGTGCCCGCCAACTGCTCGACTACCTCGGCCGCACCTGGCAGGTGCTGGGTGCGCTGCCCTCGCAGCAGACCCTGATGATGGAGCGCTTCTTCGACGAGTCCGGCGGCACCCAGCTGATCATCCACTCGCCCTATGGCAGCCGTATCAACCGCGCCTGGGGCCTGGCCCTGCGCAAGCGATTCTGCCGCACCTTCAATTTCGAGCTGCAGGCGGCGGCCAGCGAAGACGCCATCGTGCTGTCGCTGTCCACCAGCCACAGCTTCGCCCTGGATGAAGTATGGCGCTACCTCAACAGCCGCACGGCAGAACCGATACTGATCCAGGCCCTGCTCGACGCCCCGCTGTTCGGCGTGCGCTGGCGCTGGAACGCGGCGGTGGCCCTGGCCTTGCCGCGCTACGTGGGCGGGCGCAAGGTCGCGCCGCAGATCCAGCGGATGAAGAGCGAGGACCTGGTGGCCGCGGTGTTCCCCGATCAGATCGCCTGCCTGGAGAATATCGTCGGCGAACGGCAGATCCCCGACCATCCACTGGTCGAACAGACCCTCGACGACTGCCTGCACGAGGCCATGGACAGCGAAGGCTGGCTGGCCCTGCTGCGGCGCATGGAGGCCGGCCAGGTGCGCCTGCTCAGCCGCGACCTGCCGACCCCCTCGCCGCTGGCCTCGGCGATCCTCAACGCCCGCCCCTACACCTTCCTCGACGACGCCCCGCTGGAAGAACGGCGCACCCAGGCGGTACTCAACCGGCGCTGGAACGAAGTGAGCAGCAGCGACGACCTGGGCGCGCTGGACGCCGACGCCATCGCCGCCGTGCAGGCCGAAGCCTGGCCACAACCGGCCAATGCCGATGAATTGCACGAGGCATTGATGAGCCTGGGGATCATCAGCCAAACCGAAGTACAGACCAACCCTGGATGGGACGCCTTGCTGGAAGCGCTCTGCAAGAGCGGACGCGCCTGCCGCTTGCAACACCTGTGGCTTGCCCGCGAGCGTCAGAGCCTGGTCATGGCGCTGTATTCCGCCGCCCAACCTGAACCCTGCCTGCCACTGCTGCCAGGCTTTGACCAGCCCTACACACCAGATAGCGCCTTGACTGAACTGCTGCGCGCGCGCCTGAGCGGTTTCGGCCCGCTGACCCTGGCACAGATCAGTTCACCACTGGGGCTGGCACCCGGCGACTGCGAGCAAGCCCTCGCTCGCCTTGAAGGCGAAGGCTACGTGTTGCGCGGTCATTTCAGCCCTGGCCAAGGCGAACTGCAATGGTGCGAGCGTCACCTGCTCGCACGTATCCACCGCTACACGGTCAAGCGCCTGCGCCGGGAAATCGAGCCGGTGAGCCTGCAGGACTTCATGCGGTTTCTGTTCGACTGGCAGCACCTGGCGGGTGAAACCCGTCTGCGCGGCCCCCAGGCAGTCGGTGAAGTGCTCGGCCAACTGCAGGGCTACCCGTGCGCTGCCGCAACCTGGGAAGCCGAGCTGCTGCCGGCGCGGATCAAGGACTACAGCCCACACTGGCTGGACGATGCCTGCCGCAGCGGCCAGTGGGCGTGGAGCCGGCTGGCGGCCACGGCCTCGGCCACCACCCTGGGCAGCACGCCGCTGGTGCTGTTGCCGCGCGAGCACCTCGGGCTGTGGCGCAGCCTGGCCCCGACAGCCGATCCCGAACAACTGGGTTCACGGGCCCGGCGGGTACAGCAAGCCTTGCAGGAACACGGCGCGCTGTTCTTCGACGAACTGACCGACGAGGCTCACCTGTTGCCCAGTGAGCTGGAAGCTGCCCTGCAGGAACTGGTCGGTGCCGGGCTGGCCAGCGCCGATGGTTTCAGCGGCCTGCGCAGCCTGATCACACCGGCAGCCAAGCGCAGCCCGCGCAACGGCCGTCGTGGGCACCCACCGGTGTCCAGCAGCATGGCCCACGCCGGGCGCTGGGCCATGTTGCGCAGGGGGGCAGGCACCGTGGACGAAGGCCAGCGCCTTGAACATGTGGCGCGCAGCCTGCTGCGCCGCTACGGGGTGGTGTGCTGGCGTTTGCTGGAGCGTGAAAGCGATGTGCTGCCGCCCTGGCGTGAGCTGCTGCGCTGTTATCACCGGCTGGAGGCTCGCGGCGAGATTCGTGGCGGGCGCTTCATTGCAGGGCTGGCGGGCGAGCAGTTTGCGTTGCCGGAAGCTGTGGGGTTGTTGCGACAGGTGCGCAGGCGGGCGGCGGATGGGGCGCTGGTGATGGTCAGTGCCTGCGACCCGTTGAACCTGGTCGGGAGCCTGTTGCCCGGGGCCAAGGTGCCTGCGGTAGGGGGCAACCGCTTGCTCTATCGGGATGGGGTGGCGGTGGCCAGTCGGGTGGCAGGGCGATATGAGTATCTGGTGGAGGCACCAGCAACCGAGCAAGCGCAATGGCATCAACACCTGCTGCGCCAGGCGCCGCCCCTGTAGGAGCGGCTTCAGCCGCGATCACCCGCGAAGCGGGTGCCACACACCGCGCCGCCTGTTTCGCGGCTAAAGCCGCTACAGGTTCAGCGCGTAGCCTGGAAGCCGGCGAAACGCTTGTTGAACCCGGCGACACGCCCCTCCACCGTCGTCTTGCGCTGCTGCCCGGTGTACACCGGGTGCGAGGCACTGGACACATCCAGTGCCACATAGGGGTAGGTCTGGCCATCGCTGTGCACCTGGGTGCGATCGGTGTCGACGGTCGAACCGATCAGGAAGTAGACATCGGCGGCAGTGTCGTGGAATAGCACAGGACGATAGGCGGGGTGGATGCCTGCTTTCATGGTGGAGCCTCCTCGGGATCAAATTGATACTGTATAACATACCATTTTGCGAATGATTTTCGATACCCGAATTTTCATATTCGCGCCCGCCCCGAAACTGGCAATGCGTCGCCCAACCGGGCTATGGTCGGGCCTTGCCAGGCCCTGAGCCTGACCGAGCCATCCGCAAGGAACCCGTATGAGCCTGTCACTTCTCAGTCGCTACGCCTTCTTAGCCGCCTGCGTGCTGTTCACCTTCGCCAGCCTGCCGTTCCTCGAACACGACTGGCTGTGGCCCTTCACCCTGACCACCGGGGTACTCAGCCTGATCGGGGTGTTCGACCTGCTGCAACAGCGCCACGCGGTGCGCCGCAACTACCCGATCCTCGGCAATATCCGCTATCTGGTCGAAGGCATCCGCCCGGAAATCCGCCAGTACCTGCTGGAAGCCGACAGCGACGCCCTGCCCTTCTCCCGCGCCCAGCGTTCGCTGGTGTACGCCCGGGCCAAGAACGAAGCCTCGGACAAACCCTTCGGCACGCTGATCGATGTCTACGAGTCGGGTTTCGAATTCATCGGCCACTCCATGCGCCCGGCGCCGCTGGCCGACCCGGCAAGCTTCCGCGTCAGCGTTGGTGGCCCGCAGTGCACCCAGCCGTACTCAGCCTCGATCTTCAATATCTCGGCGATGAGCTTCGGTTCGCTCAGCGCCAACGCCATCCGCGCCCTCAACCAGGGCGCCAAGCTGGGCAATTTCCACCACGACACCGGCGAAGGCAGCATCAGCCCCTACCACCGTGAACACGGCGGCGACCTGGTCTGGGAGCTGGGCAGCGGCTACTTCGGTTGCCGTACCCCCGACGGGCGCTTCGACCCCGAGCGCTTCGCCGCCCAGGCGCAAAACCCGCAAGTGCGCATGATCGAAATCAAGATGAGCCAGGGCGCGAAACCCGGCCATGGCGGCATCCTGCCCAAGCACAAGGTCACCCGGGAGATCGCCGAAACCCGTGGCGTGATGATGGGCGAGGACTGCATCTCACCCTCGCGTCACAGTGCCTTCTCCACGCCGATCGAAATGATGCAGTTCATCGCCCAACTGCGCGAGCTGTCCGGCGGCAAGCCGGTGGGCTTCAAGTTCTGCCTGGGCCATCCGTGGGAGTTCATGGGCATCGCCAAGGCCATGCTGGAGACCGGCATCCTGCCCGACTTCATCGTCGTCGACGGCAAGGAGGGCGGCACCGGCGCCGCGCCGGTGGAGTTCACCGACCATATCGGCGTGCCGCTGCGCGAGGGCCTGTTGTTCGTGCACAACACCCTGGTGGGCCTGAACCTGCGCGACAAGATCAAGCTGGGGGCCAGCGGCAAGATCGTCAGCGCCTTCGACATCGCCAGCGTGCTGGCCATCGGCGCCGACTGGGCCAACTCGGCGCGCGGTTTCATGTTCGCCATCGGCTGCATCCAATCGCAAAGCTGCCACACCAACAAGTGCCCGACCGGCGTCGCCACCCAGGATGCCCTGCGCCAGCGCGCGCTGGTGGTACCGGACAAGGCCCAGCGGGTGCTCAACTTCCACCACAACACCCTACGCGCCCTGGCCGAAATGCTGGCCGCGGCGGGCCTGGAGCATCCGGCGCAACTGGAGGCCAAGCACCTGGTGCGGCGGATCTCGGCGACCGAGATCAAGCTGTTCTCGCAGATGCACGTGTTCCTCAAGCCGGGGGAGTTGCTGACCGGCGAAGTGAACGGGCAATTCTATTCGCGGATGTGGCAGTTGGCCCGGGCCGACAGCTTCGAGCCGCATAGCGAAGCGGCGGCCTGATGGATCCTGGGGCCGCTTTGCGGCCCTTTCGCGGCACAAGGCCGCTCCTACAGGGTTCATGTATCCCCCTGTAGGAGCGGCCTTGTGCCGCGAAAGGGCTGCGCAGCAGCCCCAACTCTTTCAGATCAGACGCTGCTCGCCACACCCTGCACCTCTTTCGGCGCCAAACGGAAGGTGTGATAAAGCACCGTCAGCAGCACCAGGAACGCCGGGCCGATATACAGGGCCACGCGGGTATCCTCGAAGTACGCCATCAAGCCCACCACCAGCACCAGGAACGCCAGCGCCAGGTACGAGCTCAGCGGCCACAGCCACATGCGGTACTTCAGCGCGTTGCGCTCAGTGGTGGACAGCCCTGCGCGGAACTTCAGCTGCGCCAGCAGGATCATCACCCAGGTCCAGATCGCGCCAAAGGTGGCGATCGAGGTCACCCAGACGAACACCTTCTCCGGGACCAGGTAGTTGGCCAACACGCCCAGCAGCAGCGCGCCGATCGACAGCAGCAGCGCATTGCGCGGCACGCCGCTTTTCGAGGTGCGGGCAAAGGCGGCCGGGGCCTGGCCGTTCTGCGCCAGGCTGTAGAGCATGCGCCCGGTACTGAAGATGCCGCCATTGCACGACGACAGCGCGGCGGTGATCACCACGAAGTTGATGATGCCCGCGGCGGTCTTGATCCCCAGGCGCTCGAAGGTCATGACGAACGGGCTGCCCTGGCTGCCGATCTCGCCCCACGGGTAGATCGACAGGATCACGAACAGCGCGCCCACGTAGAACAGCAGGATGCGCCAGAACACCGAGCCGATGGCCTGGGGGATGGTCTTCTGCGGGTTGCGTGCTTCGCCGGCGGTCAGGCCGATCATCTCCACGCCCAGATAGGCGAACATCACCATCTGCAGCGACATCAGCACGCCGGTCACGCCGTTGGGCATGAAGCCGCCATTGCTCCACAGGTTGGAGATGCCCATGGCCACGCCGTCGTTACCGAAGCCGAAAGCGATGATGCCGATGCCACCGAGCACCATGGCGATGATGGTGACGATCTTGATCAGGGCGAACCAGAACTCGAACTCACCGAACGCCTTGACTGCGATCAGGTTGATCGCGCCCATGCTGCCCAGGGCCATCAGCGCCCAGATCCAGCGTGGCACGTCGGGGAACCAGATGCCCATGTAGATGGCCACCGCGGTGATCTCGGCGACGCAGGTCACCAGCCACAGGAACCAGTAGTTCCAGCCGGTGAGAAAACCCGCAAGCGGGCCGAGGTAGTCTTGCGCATAGCGGCTGAAAGAGCCGGCAACTGGATTGTGCACGGCCATCTCGCCGAGGGCGCGCATGATCACCAGGATGGCCAGGCCACCGATGATGTAGGAAAGCATGATGGCGGGGCCGGCCATTTCGATGGCCTTGGCCGAACCGAGGAACAGGCCGACGCCGATACAGGCACCGAGGGCCATCAGGCGGATGTGCCGTTCGCCCAGTTCACGCTTGAGCGGGCCGCCCTGGGCGGACTCGCCATGGGCAGGATGGTTGCCGACTGGCATAGCAATACAACCTCATTTTGTTATTGGATTTGACCTTCGTGCGGCACCGGCCACGCCGATAGGCGGGGCGTCGTCTTGCCGGGCGGCCTTGTGGACCGGCCCGCCCACCGTGCGCGCCAGGCGTCGGCAGGGCGAAGGGGTCGAGCAGTATAGGAAGCCATTTGCAGGGCTTTTCACTATATACAGTAGGAAATTTGGCGAGATTCCTCGGGCAAAAGACCCCGAACGGAGTGGCATCTTCGTCTCGTTCCACCCATTCGCAGGAATGGGGCCGATACCATAGCAACATTGCCGAAGAATGGAAGTCACACCAAAGGCGCATGTCTGCACTGTTTTTTCGAGGCTTCCCACAAATTTTTCACCAACTCCGGCCATTGTCTAAGCTTCAGACAAGCAAGACGAAAATACCTGGCCGGACTCAAGACTATGGGCGCACTGTGGCAATCGGAACCAACCAGAACGGAAGCACCCAAGGCACCCCAGGCTGAAGCCCCATCGCAAAAATCCCCCCGCCAGCGTCGCCTGTGGTGGCGGCTGATCCTGCTCATCCTGATCGTGGCCATGGTGGCCGTGGGCTTCGCCGCCTGGGACGAGATCCAGACATCGCGCCTGCAATCGCGCGAATTCAGCAAGCTGGCCAGCACCCTCACCTACCAGCTCGAACCCGGCCCCAGCGACGCCATCGTCTACCCCGGCGACGGCCCGTTCGACAAGCGCCTGGGCTACAGCGCGCTGGGCGAATTCCTGCCGCGCCTGCTCAAGCGCGACTACCTGATCAACCAGCAGGTACGTTTCTCACCCGCCCTGATGAACTATGTCAGCCACGGGTTGTTCGTGCCCTACGTGGAGAAGATCCAGGCCGGCCTGTCGATCACCGACTGCCGTGGCGACATGCTCTACCAGTACAACTACCCCCAGCACCTGTACCCGAACTTCGCCGCGATCCCGCCGGTGATGGTCAACAGCCTGCTGTTCATCGAGAACCGCGAGCTGCTCGACCCTAAGGACCCGCAGAACAACCCGGCGGTGGACTGGCCACGCTTCGCCAAGGCCGCCTACAGCCAGGTGGCCAAGTACCTGGCCCTGCCCGGCCAGTCGGCCGGTGGCAGCACCCTGGCGACGCAACTGGAAAAATACCGCCACTCGCCCGACGGGCTGACCGTGTCCGGCGCCGAGAAGATCCGCCAGATGATCTCCGCCAGCGTGCGCGCCTACCAGGGCGGGCCGGACACCACCGAGGCGCGTGAGCGCATCGTGCGCGACTACCTCAACAGCGTGCCGCTGTCGGCGGTGCCCGGGCATGGCGAGGTGCACGGCATGGCCGAAGGCCTGCGGGTGTGGTACGGCGCCGATTTCGACCAGGTCAACCAGGCACTGGTGGCCACCACCACCGACGAGAAGAGCATGGCCGAACGCGGCCTGGCCCTGCGCCAGGTGCTGTCGCTGATGATCGCCCAGCGCCGGCCCTCGCATTACCTGTCCAAGGGCCGAATCGAGCTGGCCGAGCTCACTGATTCGCACATCCGCGTATTGGCCGCCAACGGCATCATCGACCGCCCCCTGGCCGACGCGGCGCTGGCCAGCAAGGCGATCTACCGCGACTGGGTGGCCCAGCCGACCATCGTGCCGATCATCACCAACAAGGGCATCAGCCTGGCGCGCAACCGCATGGCGGCCATGCTCAACCGCCCGCTGTACGACCTCGACCGCCTTGACCTGTCGGCCACCAGCACGCTGCAGGCCGACCTGAACGTGCAGGTCAGCCAGTACCTGAAGAACCTCGCCGACCCGGCCTTCGCCGCGCAGATGGGGCTGATCGGCGAACGCCTGCTGACCAGCAAGACCACCGACCAGGTGAGCTACAGCTTCACCCTGTTCGAGCGCACCGCCGATGGCTCGCGGGTGCGGGTACAGACCGACAGTACCAACCAGCCCTTCGACATCAACGAAGGCAGCAAGCTGGAACTGGGCTCCACCGCCAAGCTGAGGGTGCTCACCACCTACCTGGAGATCATCGCCGAGTTGCACGACAAGTACGCCGGCAAGCCCGCCGCCGAGCTGAAAAAAGTACCGGTGGCCGAACTCGATCGCATCACCCAGTGGTCGCTGGAATGGCTGATGCAGAACAGCAAGAACCAGAGCCTGGACGCCATGCTCGACGCGGCGCTTGAACGCAAGTACTCGGCCAACACTGGCGAAGCGTTCTTCACGGGCGGCGGCATGCATGTGTTCAACAACTTCCGCAAGGAAGACAACAACCGCAACCCTACGCTCAAGGATGCCCTGCGCGAATCGATCAACCTGCCCTTCATCCGCCTGATGCGCGACCTGGTGCGTTACGTCACCTACCAGCAGCCATTCAACCGCGAACCGCTGCTCAGGGATGACAGCGACCCGCGGCGCCAGGAGTACCTGGCCCGCTTCGCCGACCGCGAAGGCACCAACTACATGATGCGGTTCTGGAAGAAGTACCAGCGCAAGACTTCACAGCAACGCCTGGACACGTTCCTCGACAGCCTGCGCGTCACCCCGCAGCGCCTCGCCGCCGTGCACCGCTACCTGTTCCCCGAGGCCGGGCAGGAGACCTTCAACGCTTTCGTGCGCGCCCACAGCAAGGGCGACAAGCTCGCCATGGCCAAGCTCACCGACAGCCGGCTGGTGGAAATGTACGAGGCCTACGGCCCGGGCAAGTACGACCTGCCCGACCAGGGCTACATCGCCAAGGTGCACCCGCTGGACCTGTGGATGCTCGGCTACCTGCTGAAGAACCCCGGCGCCTCGCTCAAGGACACCCTCAACGCCAGCCGCTTCGAGCGCCAGGAGGTGTACAGCTGGCTGTTCAAGAGCCGTCACCAGGGCGCCCGCGACAGCCGTATCCGCACCATGGTCGAGATCGAGGCGTTCACCGACATCCACCAGCGCTGGAAGCGCGTGGGCTACCCGTTCGACCATCTGGTGCCGTCGCTGGCCACCGCCATCGGCAGCTCCGGCGACCGCCCCGCCGCGCTGTCCGAGCTGGTCGGGATCATCCAGAACGACGGCGTGCGCCTGCCGACGCTGCGCATCGACACCCTGCACTTCGCCCAGGGCACCCCGTATGAAACCCAGCTGATCAGCGACCCGGACCGTGGCCAGCGGATTCTTCCGGTCGAGGTCGCCCGGGCGCTCAAGGGCGCCATGTCGCAAGTGGTCGACGCCGGCACCGCGCGGCGTATCTCCGGCAGCTTCAAGCTGCACGACGGCACACCGCTGGTGATGGGGGGCAAGACCGGTACTGGCGACAACCGCATCGAGAGCTTCGGCGCCGGTGGCCGGTTGATCGGTTCGCGCTCGCTGAACCGCACCGCGACCTTCGTGTTCTACCTGGGCGACAACCACTTCGGCACCCTTACCGCCTTCGTCCCAGGCCGCACCGCCGAGGCCTTCACATTTACCTCGGCGCTGCCGGTGCAGGTGCTCAAGGGCATGGCGCCAATCCTCATGCCCTACCTGGAGCCCGGCAACGCCAATGCCTGCAAGGCACCGCAGGTGGCAGCGGCACAGCCTTGAGCCATGCCGCTCCGTTGCATGCCTTGGAGTGCGACGGGGCGCAGTTCGCCAGCAAGCGGGCTCCTACAAGACTCATCAACTTTTCAGATGATAATCATCCGCATTTCAGGGCTTGTCTTTAGATATATCTTGAGTAATATCTTGCGATATATCGAAACACACGGAGCCCCAGCGTCATGCGCGACCACGTCCCCCACGATCCCTTCGAACGCCGCCCCGGCCGGGGCGAGCGCGGCCCGCGGGTGTTCGCCCCCGGCGACCTGAAGCTGCTGATGCTGTCGATGCTGGCCGACCAGCCCGGCCACGGCTACGACCTGATCCGCCAGATCGAAAGCCTGTTCGACGGCAGCTACAGCCCCAGCCCCGGGGTGATCTACCCGACCCTCAGCTACCTCGAGGAAGCCGAACTGGTCACCGGCCAGATCCAGGGCAGCAAGCGCCTCTACGCCATCACCGACGCCGGCCGCGCGGCCCTCGCCGAGCAGGCCGTGGCCCTCGACGGTGTGCGCATGCGCATCGAAGTCAGCAAACGCGCCCTGCGCGGCCATGACCGCCCGCCGGAAATCCACGAAGCCGTGGGCAACCTGCGCCACGCCCTGCACATGCACAGCGGCCGCTGGACGCTCGAAGAGATCGAGCGAGTCCGCACCCTGCTCAACGACACCGCCAAGGCCATCGCCTCCGGGCCGGCCGCGACCGTTACGGAGAACACCCCATGAGCGACACCATCCACCGCGTCAACCACGAGATCCGCCAGCGTCGCCTGCAAGTGCTGCGGGTCACCGACCTCACCCCGCGCATGCGCCGGATCACCCTCGGTGGGCCGGAGCTGGCGGGCTTCACCAGCGTCGGCAGCGACGACCACATCAAGCTGCTGTTCGCCGCCACGCCTGAAGAGCAGCAGGCCATCGACGCCCGCAGCCTTGGCCGCGACGGCGGCGCCCGGCCGACCATGCGCGAGTACACGCCCCGGCGCGTCGACCTGGAGGGCAATGAACTGGACATCGATTTCGTCCTGCATGGCGACGGCCCGGCCTCCACCTGGGCGGCCCAGGCGGCACCTGGACAGACCCTGGACATCGCCGGTCCACGCGCCTCGATGGTGGTGCCGGACATCTTCGACAGCTACTTGTTGATCGGGGATGAAACGGCGATCCCGGCGATAGCCCGGCGCCTGGAAGAATTGCCGGCGGGCCGCCAGGTGCTGGCGGTAATCCAGGTCGAGGACGAGCAGGAACGCCAACCGCTGGTGAGCAAGTCACAGGTCGAAGTGATCTGGGTGCGCCGGCACGAGGAAGACGTGCTGGAGCGGGTGCGCCACCTGGCACTGCCCCAGGGCCGGCTGTATGGCTGGGTGGCGCTGGAGAAGGCGCTGACCCGCCGGGCCAAGGCATTGCTGCTGGAGAAGGGTGTGCCTGAGGAAGCCCTCAAGGCCGCCGCTTACTGGCGAGCCGATGGCACCGCCGACGACGAGTAAACACCTCGCCCACCTGTAGGAGGCAGCCTTGCTGGCGAACTAGACGCCGTAGTTGCAGCGGTTCGCCAGCAAGGCTGGCTCCTACAGGCGAGTGGCGCGGCGCCAGCGATCCAGCCCCAGCAGTACCAGCCCGATCCCCCAGAATCCCGCCAGCACCGCCAGGGCATTGAGCAGCACCTGCCCATACCCCAACCGAGCCACATCGACGAACGGGTACGGATAAACCCCAATCTCATGGCCACGCAGCAAGACAAACGCAAAATACAACGCCGGATACAGCGCCCACGCCGCCAGGTGCCACAACCGCAATCGCCCCTTGGGCACCTCGAACCACCAGTACAAGACGAACAGCACCGGCATCACGTCGTGCAACAGTTCATCCGCCAGCCACTGCCAGCCTTCCGGTTGCCACAAATGCCGCAGCAGCAGGCTGTAGGCCAGCGCCACCAGAACGATGCTGGCGGCCACGCATGAACTGACCGGCGCCGATAGAAAAAACCGCCTGGCCGCCGACTCACGACCAAATGCAGCATGGCTCAGCACCGTGGCCACCAGCGTGTTGCTGAGCACGGTGAAATAGCAGAACAGGTTGACCAGCCCGCCCACCAGGCTGGCCTGTTCCTGCCAACGCGCCAGCAGCACCAGGTACAGCTGGATCGTCAGCCCCGTCCAGCCCAGGACGGCCGCCAGCGTCAGCCAGGGACGGCGCGGCATCAGCCTTTGCGCTGCAGCTTCACGTACAGCTGCTCGACCTTCTCCCGCGCCCAGGGTGTCTTGCGCAGGAAAGTCAGGCTCGACTTGATGGTCGGGTCGCTCTTGAAGCAACGGATGTCGATGCGCTCGGCCAGGCCCTGCCATTGGTAGTGCGCCACCAGCTCGGTGAGGATCTGCTCCAGGGTCTTGCCGTGCAGCGCGTTGTGTTGGGCCGTGCTCATGCCAATGCTCCAGGTTCGGGAAGGTGCGCACATTACACAAGTGTAGGAGCGGATTCATCCGCGATGCGCCGCGCGAGCGGCGCTCGATCGTGCAGCCTGCTCAGTACATCGGTGAACGCATCGCGGATAAATCCGCTCCTACAGGTGAAAATGACTGGCGAGCACAGAAAGCATTATGCTGAAATAGATACGTTATAAAGTAACAACAACGTTATCTGCCAAGGAACGTCACTCCCCATGCTGTGCTCCCCTCTGCGCCTCTCTCCCCTCGCCGCCGCGCTGTGGCTGGCCTCCACGTCCAGCCAGGCCGTCGAACTGCAACCCCAGGTCATCACCGCCAACCCGCTGGGCAATGCCCAACTGGCCGCCCCGAGCACCGTCCTCGAAGGCGACGACCTGCTGCAACAGCAGCACGGCAGCCTCGGCGAGACCCTCAATAAACAGCCCGGCGTCGCCTCCACCTGGTTCGGCCCCGGCGCCAGCCGCCCGGTGATCCGCGGCCTGGATGGCGACCGCATCCGCATCCTGCGCAACGGCGTGGGCGCGCTCGATGCCTCGTCGCTCTCCTACGACCACGCCGTGCCCCTGGACCCGGTCAACGTCGAGCGGGTCGAGATCGTCCGCGGTCCGGCCGCCCTGCTCTATGGCGGCAATGCCATCGGCGGCGTGGTGAACACCTTCGACAACCGCATCCCCGATTCGCCCATCGACGGTATCCATGGCGCGGGTGAACTACGCTACGGCGGTGCCGACACCACCCGCAGCAGCGCTGGCAAGCTGGAGGCCGGCAATGGCGCATTCGCCCTGCACCTGGACGCCAACAGCCGCCAGTTCAACGACCTGCGCATCCCCGGCTACGCCCGCAGTTCGAAAGTGCGCGACGCCGACGAACCGGGCAGCAAGCATCGCCTGGAGAACAGCGACGGGCGCCAGGACGGCGGCGCGATCGGCGGTGCCTACCACTGGGAGCATGGCTACACCGGCCTGTCCTACAGCCGCTATGACAGCAACTACGGTTCGGTGGCCGAACCCGGCGTGCGCCTGGACATGCAGCAGGACCATTACGGTTTCGCCTCGGAACTGCGTGACCTTGAAGGCCCCTTCAGCTCGGTAAAGGTCGATGCCGGCTACACCGATTACCAGCATCGCGAGATCGAGAGCGGCGAGGTGCACACCACCTTCAAGAACAAGGGCTACGAAGCGCGCATCGAAGCCCGCCACCAGCCGCTCGGCCCAGTCGAAGGCGTGATCGGCGCCCAGGTCAGCCGCAACGAATTCTCCGCCCTGGGCGAGGAAGCGTTCGTCCCGCACACCGACACCGACAGCCTGGCGCTGTTCCTGCTCGAGCAATGGCAGGCCACCGAACGCCTGAACCTGAGCCTCGGCGCGCGCCTGGAGCACACCCGCGTCGATCCGGACGCCAAAGGCAACGAGACCTTCGCCGGGGCCGACAGCGCCAGCAGCTTCAACGCCTTCAGCCTCTCTTCCGGCGCGCTGTACCAGCTCGATTCGGTGTGGGCGCTGGCGGCCAACCTGGGCTATACCGAACGCGCCCCGACCTTCTATGAGCTGTACGCCAACGGCGCCCACGTCGCCACCGGCGCCTTCGAAGTGGGCGACCCGAACCTGGGCAAGGAGAAGGCGATCTCCGGCGACCTGGCGCTGCGTTTCGACAATGGCACCCACAAGGGCAGCGTCGGCGTGTTCTACAGCCACTTTCGCAATTACATCGGCCTGATCGGCACCGGCAACCTGCGTGGCGGTCATGACCACGACCATGGCGATGAAGACCACGATCACGACCATGATCATGGCCATGACCACGGCGAGTTCCCCGAATACGCCTACCAGGGCGTGCGCGCACGCTTCTACGGCATCGAGGCCCAGGATCGCTGGCAACTGCTGGAGAACCGCTATGGCAGCTTCGCTTTGGAACTGTCCGGCGACTACACCCGGGCCAAGAACCTCGACAGCGGCGAGCCGCTGCCACGTATCGCGCCGCTGCGCTTGAACAGCGGGCTGGTGTGGGAGCTGGATCGCTGGCAGGCGCGGGTCGACGTGCAGCATGCCTCGGCGCAGCACCGCAAGCCGGCCAACGAGACCAGCACCGACGGCTACACCACCCTGGGCGCCAGCATCGGCTACCGCTTCGACGTCGGCCAGAGCCAGTGGTTGGCGTTCGTGCGCGGGGAGAACCTGACGGACCAGACGGTGCGCTACTCCAGCTCGATCCTGCGGGACATCGCGCCAGCACCGGGCCGCAGTGTCGAGGTGGGGTTGCGCACGACGTTCTGACCGGTAGGAGCCGGCTTGCCGGCGAACCCAGGCAACACGCAGCATGGCACCGGCTCTGCCGGTGTTCACCGGCAAGCCGGCTCCTACGGGGGCTAGCACGCAATCACTGAGGACTCACCTGGCATTTCTGCCAGTTTTGCAAAACCAGGCCGCTCCATAGAATCCAGGCAACGTCGTCTTCTGGATGCCATTGCCTTGGAGGTGCCCCATGCCTGAACAGTCTGCTTCGGTTCCAGAGGAAAGCCGTGCGTCCTTCTATACGCCACCGACACTCCCCAAAGGTGGCGGCACGGTCTCGGTGGGCGGTGGCATGCTGTCTGCCGGTGGCCCCGACGGCAGCGCCGGCTGGCAACTGCCGCTACCGTCCCCCGCCGGGCGGAGCCTGTCGGCCGCGTTGACGCTGCAATACTCCTCCGGCGGTGGCAACAGCGCGTTCGGTGCAGGCTGGGAATGCCCGTTGCCGGCGGTGTTCGTGATGACCCGGTTTGGTGTCCCCAAGTACGACGGCAATAACCAGGTGGTAGGGCCATCGGGTGTGGAAATACTGAAGATCGGTGAACCTGACGACGATGAGCTGCTGAAGCGCGCCGGCATCGTGGGCGACTACACTGGCACCGCGTGGCGCGCGCGGACCTTCAACCCCACGAAAAACCCCACGGAGCGCCTGGAACATTGGGTGCCCAAGGGCACCCCGACTCATCCAGGCTTCTGGCTGCATGTTCTGCCGGACAACAGCCTGTCGCTCTATGGCTGGTCGCCATCGGCCCGACTGCAAGAAACCGAAAAGCCAGGTATCCCTGCACCGAGGCGCGTCGCCGGCTGGTATATCGAAGAGACCCAGTCCGCCAATCGCGACGACCATCTTGTGTACCGCTACCGCAAGGAGGATGAAGAAGACTGCAGTCCGGAAGAAATTCAGTCCCATCCGAGGGTTGCCAATGTCTATCCGGATACGGTCTACGCCAGATATTTCAAAAAAGTCCCGAAGACACTGCTGATCCCCACGGATGCCTTCAAGGAGGACGATTTCCTGGAGTTTGCCCAATTCTATTATGGTGAATTCGAAACCGGCCCGGGTAAACCGCCCCCCCCTGCTCGGAAAGACGGCCAGGAAATCAAATGGCCGGTTCGCGAGGACCGCCATTCATTCTGGCGTTATGGCTTTAACGTGCGCCTGCGCCGCCGCTGCCAGGATGTGGTGCTCTGGCGCCGCACCGGGATCTTGGGTGGCGGTAGCGACACTACACCGGAGCCCGTCGATCACAAGCACCTGAGCTACGACAGTAGCGCGGTGACCAATCTCCTGAGCGCTGCTGAAACGATCATTCCGAATTCGATTGTCAGCGGTAAGATTGCCAAGGGCTCGATCACCAATGGCACGATCATCATTGACGGCCAAAAACAAAAAACTGATTGCACGATCATTGACGGCCAAATAACTGATTGCATGATAACCGACTGCACGCTCAGCAACGGTACGATCATCAATGGGACCCTCACCGATTGCACAGTTATCAAATGTACGATTATTGAATGTAAGGTCACCGAGGGTGAGATCACCGGCGGTAAGATCATCAATGGCACGATAGTCAACAACGCGAAAACCAACGGCAAGATCAAGTACGAAAAATATTCGCGCATGCCGCCGCTGGAATTCTGGATGACCCGCCCCGGCCGAAAAATCAGGGATCGCCAGGCAAACGAAGTGAAGTCCATCGACTGGGATCCCCTGCCCGCCCTGAACGGTTTCTGGCATGACCGCTGGCAGGTGGCCGACCTCTATGGCGAAGGCATACCTGGCATCCTGTACCTCGACGACGGCGCCTGGTACTACCGCGCGCCACAACGTATGGACAACACCGCGGGTAAAGACCTTGTCACCTGGGGCGAGGCCAAGCAGCTGGGGTTTCCCATGGGCGCCGCCAACGGCTCCTTGGTCGACCTCAATAGCGATGGCCAGCCGGAATGGCTGGTCATCGCGGATGCCCTGCGAGGGAGCTTCACACTGGCACCGGACGGCACTTGGGGAGCCTGGGTACCGCTGGCAGGAACACCGTCGGAGTATGGTCATCCACATGTGCGAATGGCAGACCTCACCGGCAACAGCCAGGACGACGTCATCTTGCTGAGGGCCTTGGGCCCAAGGACAGTGCGCCTGTACCCGGCAAACGGTACGAAAGGCTGGCTGACCTCCGTGGAAGGGGATTATCAAGGCAGTGAACCGTTGCCATCGCTGGACGACTCCGAGCATGAGTTGGTTGCCTTCGCCGATCCAGCAGGCAGTGGCCAACAGCACTTGGTGAGAATCACGGGCAACAGCGTGACCCTATGGCCGTCGCTAGGTCATGGCAGATTCGACGATGCACTGAAAATCGGTGGTTTTGAAGTCGAGAATTTCAGCGCCTCGCGGGTATTCCTGGCCGACACCGACGGTTCCGGCACCACGGACATCCTCTACATGGAGCCAGACGGCATCCAGGTATTCGTCAGCCAGTGTGGCAACCAGTACACGAAAGGCGTTTTCATTCCCGCCCCCGAAGGCATGACACTGGACACGAAATGCCGGCTGCAGGTTGCCGACCTCCGTGGGCAGGGCACCGCCGACCTGTTGCTGACCCAAAACCACGGTGGCGAAGACAACGAACCGCGAAGCTGGATGTACCGTTTCAACGACCATCGCCCCTGGTTGCTGGCCAAGGTGTCAGACAATGCAGGCACCTGCACCCAGCTGGAATACCGCAGCTCGGCGCAGGCCTGGCTCGACCAGAAGGCCGACGTGCTCGCCCGCACCGGAAGAACGCCCGTGAGCTATCTGCCCTTCCCCGTGCACACAGTCAGCCGGGAGACGACGATCAACGAAATTACTGGGCTCAGCGTTGGTCGCGAGAGAACTTACCTCGGTGGCGTATGGGATGGCCAGGAGCGTGAGTTCGCCGGTTTCACCCGGCTGATCCAGCGCGACACCAACGAACAGGCACAACTGGCGGCAGCAGACCTGTCACCACCGAGCCGCACCTGTACCTGGTTCCATACCGGGATCGAGGCACGCGATCTTGTCGCGGAGGGTGCCTTTGTCGACATGGACGCACACTTCCCCCAAGGACCCGTTCGCTTCACCCACTGGACCGGTGGCAATGAGCCCCCCTTGGAGCCAACGCCTTCAGTGCGCCCTTGGTTGTACCGTGCCATACGTGGCCAGGTGCGGCGCATCGAGGTGTATGGTGAAGACGACAGCGATCGGGCCGACAAGCCCTACAGTGTTGTCACCAATCGCCTCCAAGTACGCATGCACGACACCGCCGATGCCGAGCGCCCGGCGGCCTTGGTGACACCCGTGGAGGTACTGACCTTCGCCTGCGAACGCATCACCGAGGATCCGGTGGTAACCCAATCGATCGTCATCGAGCAGGACGAATACGGGAATGTTCTGCAGAGTGCCGCCATCAACTACCCTCGGCTGCTGTCTCCTGTCGAGCTGGCGGAGGAAGATACGGCGCGGCGCATCTACCCAGAAGCACTGCCCGAGGGGCTGATCTCCGCCAGTTGCGATGACCAGCAGTACGACTGCTGGATCAACCTGACCCGTGCAACCGTGCACAACCTGACGGAAAACGGTAACTGGGTGATCGGGCTTCCCGGCTCGACCCGCTCGGATGCCGTGCTCATCCCCAGCTCCGAAATCCCGGAGGGCGGATACTCGATAGACAAATGGCCGGACTTGCCATCGGCATACGCCGACAAATTCACCCTGACCGGCTATCAGAAAGTCCTCTGGCGCAAGGCTGACGGCAGCGGCATCTCCGCCACCCCATCGATTCCGGCGCTGGTGGCCTATACCCGCACGGCGATGTTGGACGAGGCCTCGGTCGAGGCCTTGCAACCTACGTTCGACCTTACCCTGCAGCAGCTGGTTACGGACGCACTGGTTACGCCCAATGCTGACCTTGCCGTTCTGACCCGTGTGCACAAGCGCCTGCCGACACCCGATGCGGAAGTACTCTATGCGGTACTGATGAACTACCTGATGCAGAGCAAACCGTTGGACACGGCAGCCTGCCAAGTACTGCGCAATGCCTTGAAGCAAATCATCTCCGTTGAAGAGCTGTGCCTGCTGCTGATGATCGCCGACCCCGCCGAACTGCCAGAAGGCCTGCAGGACGCACTGTACAAGCAGAACCGCGTACCAGATGCGGAACTGGCGGATGTGATGCTCTGGTTTGCCGACCTGGCAGGCGCGGGTAGCGATGACATGAACACTCTCTATGTCGCGCTGGCCAAGTCGATCCCCGAACCTGTTTTCTGGCGTTCCGTCCTGGCGGGTTGCCAGTCGGTGGACCAGCCCTCTATCTTGCCGTTCCACGCTCGGACCTGGCTCAAGCAGGTCCAAACGCTGCTTGGTAAACGAGTGCAGGTGGAGTCACTGAAAGGCATGTTGAAGCGTGGGGGCTACATTGCAATGAGCCGTCCAGCAGATGCACCAGAGCTGGATGACCCTCAGGACCCAGAAGGCCTGGGCGCACCTGGCATCCCGTTCGAGCCCACGATTGAAGGGGCCTATGCCGGACACCACGGCATCACCCTCTATCACGACGAAACGCATTTCTGGTTACCCAAAACCGTTCAGGAAAACACCGTCACCGGCCCTGTTCAGCTGGCGTACACCGCGCATGACATTGCCGTGAACAAGGTGACCGATGCGGCTGGCTTGAGCAGCGAAGTGAAAGCCTATGACTGGCGATTCCTGACCCCCATCGAAATGCTCGATGCCAATGACAACACCAGCAAGGTGACATTGGATTCGTTGGGGCGGGTCCTGCATACGCGCTTCTATGGTACGGAGGCTGGTAAACCGGAGCATGTCGGCTACGACAAGGTCAAGTTATTCACTCCGCCGCTCACCGTCGAAAAGGCCGTGGCGTTGAACAACACCAAGAACGTACCCGTGGCACAGGCGTTTACGGTTATCGCCGACAGTTGGATGCCCCTGAAGCTGCTAGCCGACGGCACCAACTCCGCTCAACGCTGCAGCGAACGGGAATGGGAGCGTGACGCCGAACACCTGCAACGCGATGGCATTGTGGCGCAGCCAACGATGGATGGCCGTGCGCCCCCCCACGTCATTCAGATCCAGACCGACCGCTATGACAGCGATCCGGAGCAACAAGTACGCGTACAGGTGATGTTGAACGGCGGCGGACAAGTGCTGCAGACCGCCGTCCGCCATCCGCCAGGAGAAGCCTTTGTCTTCGATGCCGAAACGGGTGGGCTCAAGACGGATGCCGATGGCAACGCAGTGACCGAGCACGCGGATGTCCGCTGGGCAGTCACCGGCAAGACGGAATTCGACAACAAGGGTCAACCCGTACGGGTCTGGCTGCCCTTCTATCTCAACGACTGGCACTGGGTGAGCAATGACAGCGCCCGCAAGAAGAACAACGGCATCTATGCCGATACCCACGTCTACGATGCATTGGGCCGGGAATACAAGGTCGTGCGAGCGGCAGGTGAAGAGGTCGGCGGTGAATGGGCGAATTACGAGCAACACGTGCAGGCCTACCCCTGGTTCACGGTCGCGGAGGATGAGAACGACACCTGGAAGGATGTGATCGACCGGGCGAAGCGCAAACGCGAACGCTGACAACTGGAGCGCAGCAAACGGGCAAGGCCTGACCTGAGAATGGCAGTCCTTGCCCGACACGCCGCTGACTGTTACCGCAGAAGCAACAATCCCCTGCGACATTTTGTCTTTTTTTCTTACAACTTCCCCTATATCCTCCCCGCCGCAAGCTGAATCGCTTCATCTGATACCTTTCGTAGCCATTCCCTTTTCGAAAACCCGCGCTTCGTCGCGCTTGCCGTTTCTTCAATAATCAAAAGATAGCGCTATCTCATGTTCCAACTGCCCAAGACCCGTTATTCCAGCCTCGCCCTGGCCACCCTGCTCGGCGGCCTCTCCCCCACCACCGGCGCCAACGAGATGTTCGCCAAGGATTCCCCCTGGATGCTTGGTGACTGGGGCGGCACCCGCAGCGAGCTGCTGGAGAAAGGCTACGACTTCACCCTCGGCTACACCGGCGAGATGGGCAGCAACCTGCACGGCGGCTACAGCCATGACCGCGCCGCGCGCTACAGCGACCAGTTCACCTTCGGCGTCAACATGGACCTGCAGAAGATCCTCGGCTGGCAGGACACCGAGTTCCAGCTGACCGTCACCGAGCGCCATGGCGACAACATCAGCAACGACCGCATCAACGACCCGCGCGTCGGCGGCTTCACCTCGGCCCAGGAAGTCTGGGGCCGTGGCGAGACCTGGCGACTGACCCAGATGTGGATCAAGCAGAAATACTTCGACGGCGCGCTGGACGTGAAATTCGGCCGTTTCGGTGAGGGCGAGGACTTCAACAGCTTCCCCTGCGACTTCCAGAACCTGGCGTTCTGCGGCTCGCAGGTGGGTAACTGGGTCGGTGGCATCTGGTACAACTGGCCGGTCAGCCAGTGGGCCCTGCGCGTGCGCTACAACCTGAGCGACGAGCTCTACGCCCAGGTCGGCGTGTACGAGCAGAACCCCTCCAACCTCGAGAGCAACAACGGCTTCAAGCTCAGTGGCAGCGGCACCCAAGGCGCGGTGATGCCGGTCGAGCTGGTCTGGAGCCCGCGGGTCAATGGCCTGAAAGGGGAATATCGCGCCGGCTACTACTACAGTAATGCCAAGGCACAGGATGTACTCAAGGACAGCCAAGGCACGCCGGCCGCCATCAGCGGTGCCGCCTACCGCAGCAGCTCGAGCAAGCACGGCCTGTGGTTGGGCGCCCAGCAGCAGGTGACCTCGCAGGCCTCCGACCAGTCCCGCGGCCTGAGCCTGTTCGCCAACGCCACGGTGCACGACAAGAAGACCAATGCCATCGACAACTATGTTCAGGCAGGTGTGGTTTACAAAGGGCCCTTCGATGCCCGCGCCAAGGACGACATCGGTTTCGCCCTGGCCCGCGTGCACGTCAACCCCGGCTACCGCAAGAACGCCCGCCTCATCAACCAGGCCAACGGCCTGGACGACTACGACAACCCCGGCTTCCTGCCCGTGCAGGACACCGAGTACAGCGCCGAACTCTACTACGGCATCCACCTGGCCGACTGGCTCACGGTGCGCCCGAACCTGCAGTACATCCGCCACCCGGGCGGCGTGTCGCATGTCGACGACGCGCTGATCGGTGGCCTGAAGATCCAGAGCACTTTCTAACCCGACCCTTCCACACTACGGAGAACATACGATGAGCACTGACGGTGCCAAGAATGGAACCCGCTGGCTACCGCGCCTGATGGGCGTGCTGCTGTTGCTGATGGGCCTGGCCCTGCTGGCCGGCGGCATCAAGCTGAGCCAGCTGGGCGGTTCGCTTTACTACCTGATCGCCGGGATCGCCTTCGCCCTGTCCGGCATCCTGCTGCTGGCCAAGCGCCGCATCGCCCTGGGCCTGTATGGCCTGGTGCTGCTGGGCAGCACCGTGTGGGCGCTGTGGGAGGTTGGTCTGGACTGGTGGCAACTGGTGCCGCGCCTGGCCATCTGGTTCGCCATCGGCGTGGTCCTGCTGCTGCCGTGGGCCCGCCGCCCGCTGCAAGGCCCGGCTTCGAAGCTCAATACCGCCCTGCTCAGCGTGGCCGTGGTGGCTTCCGGCGCGACCGCGGTCGCCAGCCAGTTCACCCACCCGGGCGAAATCCGTGGCGCGTTCAGCCGCGACGACAGCGAGATGGGCAGCGCCGCGCCGGCCATGCCGGACGGTGAATGGCAGGCCTATGGCCGCACCGAGCATGGCGACCGCTACTCGCCGCTGCGCCAGATCACCCCGCAGAACGCCTACCGCCTGGAAGAAGCCTGGCGCATCCGCACCGGCGACCTGCCGACCGAAAACGACCCGGTGGAGCTGACCAACCAGAACACCCCGCTGAAGGTCAACGGCATGCTCTATGCCTGCACCGCCCACAGCCGGCTGCTGGCCCTGGACCCGGACACCGGCGCCGAGATCTGGCGCTACGACCCGCAGGTCAAGAGCCCCACCGGCACCTTCAAGGGCTTCGCCCACATGACCTGCCGCGGCGTCTCGTACTACGACGAGAACAACTACGTCAGCCGTGACGGCAGCCCGGCACCAAAGGTGTCCGACGCCGGCCAGGCCGTGGCCCAGGCCTGCCCTCGCCGCCTCTACCTGCCCACCGCCGACGCCCGCCTGATCGCCATCAACGCCGACACCGGCAAGGTCTGCGAAGGCTTCGCCAACCAGGGCGTGATCGACCTGACCCGCGGCATCGGCCCGTTCACCGCCGGCGGCTACTACTCCACCTCGCCGGCCGCGATCACCCGCAGCCTGGTGATCATCGGTGGCCACGTCACCGACAACGAGTCGACCAACGAACCGTCCGGCGTGATCCGCGCCTACGACGTGCACGACGGCCACCTGGTGTGGAACTGGGACAGCAACAACCCGGACGACACCAAGCCCCTGGCCGACGGCAAGCTGTACAGCCGCAACTCGGCCAACATGTGGTCGATCGCCAGCGTCGACGAAGACCTCGGCATGATCTACCTGCCCCTGGGCAACCAGACCCCCGACCAGTGGGGCGCCGACCGCACACCGGGCGCCGAGAAGTACAGCGCCGGCATCGTCGCCCTGGACCTGGCCACCGGCAAGGCGCGCTGGAACTACCAATTCACCCACCACGACCTGTGGGACATGGACGTCGGCAGCCAGCCGACCCTGGTCCACCTGAAGACCGATGACGGCGTCAAGCCGGCGGTGATCGTGCCGACCAAGCAAGGCAGCCTGTACGTGCTCGACCGCCGCGACGGCACCCCGATCGTGCCGATCCGCGAAATCCCGGTACCGCAAGGCGCCGTGAAGGGCGACCACACCGCGCCGACCCAAGCCCGCTCCGATCTCAACCTGCTCGGCCCGGAACTGACCGAACAGGCCATGTGGGGCGCCACGCCGTTCGACCAGATGCTCTGCCGCATCCAGTTCCGCGGCCTGCGCTACGAAGGCCAGTACACCCCGCCGTCCGAGCAGGGCAGCCTGGTCTACCCGGGCAACGTCGGCGTGTTCAACTGGGGCAGCGTGTCGGTCGACCCGGTGCGCCAACTGCTGTTCACCTCGCCGAACTACATGGCCTTCGTGTCGAAGATGATCCCCCGCGAGCAGGTGGCCGAAGGCAGCAAGCGCGAAAGCGAGACCAGCGGCGTGCAACCCAACGCTGGCGCGCCGTACGCGGTGACCATGCACCCGTTCATGTCACCGATCGGCATCCCGTGCCAGGCGCCGGCCTGGGGCTATGTGGCGGCCATCGACCTGTTCACCAACAAGGTGGTGTGGAAGCACAAGAACGGCACCACCCGTGACAGCACCCCGGTACCGATCGGCATGCCGGTGGGCGTCCCCAGCATGGGCGGTTCGATCGTCACCGCCGGTGGCGTCGGCTTCCTCAGCGGCACCCTGGACCAGTACCTGCGCGCCTATGACGTGAAGAACGGCCAGGAGCTGTGGAAAGGCCGCCTGCCGGCAGGCGGCCAGGCCACACCGATGACCTACACCGGCAAGGACGGCAAGCAGTATGTGCTGGTGACCGCTGGCGGCCACGGCTCGCTGGGCACCCGCATGGGCGACTACATCATCGCCTACAAGCTGGCTGACTAAGCCTGCTCGCGGGGTGGTGCAAGCACCACCCCATCATGCAACGAGGCCGCTGCCATTCGACTGGCAGCGGCCTCGTTTCGTTTCGGGTCAGCGGGTCACTCAACCGCGCGACTCGACCCCCAGCTCATCCCACACCGATTCCGCCAGGTGGAACGTGGCATTGGCTGCGGGAATCCCGCAGTAGATCGCGCTCTGCATGATCACTTCCTTGATCTCTTCCCGCGTCACACCATTGTTGGCGGCCGCGCGCAGGTGCAGCTTGAGCTCGTCGTTGCGGTTCATGCCGATCAGCATGGCGATGGTGATCAGGCTGCGGGTATGCCGGGGCAGCCCGGGGCGGGTCCAGATATCACCCCAGGCATGGCGGGTGATCATCTCCTGGAACTCGCCATTGAAGTCGTTGAGCTTCTCCAGGCTACGGTCGACATGGGCGTCGCCCAGCACCGCGCGGCGCACCTGCATGCCTGCTTCGTAGCGTTGTTTCTCGTCCACGGTCGGCTCCTCAGCGGTTCAGCAGGAAGTCGAGCACACGGCGGCTGAACGGCGCGCCAATCTCGACGTTGGACAAGTGCGCCGCCGGGAACTCGACGTATTCGGCACCGAGGATGCCGGCCTGCATGAAACGACCATGTTCGGGGGTGGTAACCGCATCGGCGGTGCCGGCGACGATCAAGGTCGGCACCTGGATATGGTTGAGCTGGTCACGCAGGTCGGCATCGCGCACCGCGCCACAGTTGGCCGCGTAGCCTTCGGGCGAAGTCTGCGCCAGCATCTGGCAGATGCGCTGGGCCTGCTCCGGCTCGGCCGCGGCGAAGGCCGGGGTGAACCAGCGGGCGATCGAGGCATCGCGCAGCTCGCCCATGGCCTGTCGGCCGCCCTTGAGCACCGTGTCGATACGGGTATTCCAGACCTCGTCGCTGCCAATCTTCGCCGCCGTGTTGCACAGGGTCAGGCTGAGCAGGCGATGGCCGGCGTTGATCGCCAGCCACTGGCCGATCAGGCCGCCCATGGACAGGCCGACGAAATGGGCTTTTTCGATATCCAGGGCATCGAGCAGGGCCAGCACATCACCACCCAGTTGCTCGATGCTGTAGGGGCCAGCGGTCACCAACGACTCGCCGTGCCCCCGGGTGTCGTAGCGCAGCACGCGAAAATGCTCGCGCCACGCCGGGACCTGCGCATCCCACATGTGCAAGTCGGTGCCCAGCGAGTTGGACAGCACCAGCACCGGGGCATCGGCAGGGCCATCGAGTTGGTAATGCAGTTCGCCATCGGCCAGTTGCACGTGCGCCACAGCGGTCTCCTTTCAGGCGGTGAAACGTTGATGTTCGGCCACGGCGCGCGCCACCCAGACACGGGCCTGACCAAGGTAATGGGCAGGGTCGAGCAAGCGGTCAAGCTCATCGGCGGACAACTCGGCGCTGACCTGCGGCTCGTCGCCGAGCACGGCACGCAAGTGGCGCTGCTCGGCCACCGCGCGCTGGCAGCACTGCTCCAGCAGGTGATGGGCGCGGTCGCGCCCCAGGCGCTGGGCCAGGACGATGCTGACCGCTTCGGCCAGCACCAGGCCCTGGGTGAGGTCGAGGTTGCGGCGCATGCGCGCGGCATCCACCTCCATGCCTTCGGCGATCACCTGGGCCTGGCGCAGGGCGCCGGAGACCAGGCAGCAGATCTCCGGCAGGGTTTCCCACTCGGCGTGCCACAGGCCCAGGCTGCGCTCATGCTCCTGGGGCATGGCGGCGAACAGTGTCGAGACCAGCCCCGGCACGCGAGTGGCGGCGCCGATCAGCACCGCCGCCCCCACCGGGTTGCGCTTGTGCGGCATGGTCGAAGAACCGCCCTTGCCCGGCGCGGCAGGTTCGAACAGCTCGCCCGCCTCGGTCTGCATCAGCAGGCTGACATCGCGGCCGAGCTTGCCCAGGCTGCCGGCGATCAGGCCCAGCACCGAGGCAAACTCCACCAGACGGTCGCGCTGGGTGTGCCACGGTTGCTCGGGCACGCTCAATTCAAGCTGTTCAGCCAGCGCCTCGGCCACCGGCAGGGCCTTGCTGCCCAATGCCGCCAGGCTGCCGGAGGCACCGCCGAACTGCAGCACCAGCAGGCGCGGTCGCAGTTGCTTGAGGCGCTGGCGATGGCGGGTCAAGGCACCGAGCACGCCAGCCAGTTTCATACCCAGCGTCACCGGTGTGGCGTGCTGCAACCAGGTCCGCCCCACCAACGGCGTGTCGGCATGCTGCAATGCCTGGCGGGCCAGGGTGTCGGCCAACTTGGCAAGGTCGCTTTCAATCAGCGCCAGCGCATCGCGCAACTGCAAAACCAGACCGCTGTCCATCGCATCCTGGCTGGTGGCGCCCAGGTGCACGTAGCGCTCGGCCTCGGGCACGCCGCTGGCGACCACCTTGCCCAGCGCCTTGACCAGCGGGATCGCCGAATTGCCGGCGACGGCGATGGCCTGCGCCAGGGCCTGCACATCGTAGCGCTCGGCCTTGCACGCCGCCTCGATGGCCATCACCGCCGTGTGCGGCACCAACCCGGCGGCCGCCTCGGCGCGGGCCAGCGCGGCCTCGAAGTCGAGCATGCCTTGCAGCCGGCCACGATCGGAAAAAACCTCGCGCATGGCCGGCGCGGTGAAGTAGGCATCGAACAGCTGGTTGCTCATGCAATGTCCTTAGTGATCATGGTGCAGGTACGCCGCCTGCTTCGGCAGGCGCAGGCTGAACAGGAAGGCGATCGCCATCATGGCGGTCACGTACCAGTAGAAGGTGTTCTCCATGCCCATGTTTTTCAAGTTCAGGGCCACATACTCGGCCGAGCCGCCGAACACCGCGTTGGCCACCGCATAGGCCAGGCCGACACCCAGGGCGCGTACCTGCGGCGGAAACATCTCGGCCTTCACCAGGCCACTGATGGAGGTGTAGAAACTGACGATGCACAGCGCCAGGGTCACCAGCACGAAGGCCATGAACGGGCTGGTGACGGTCTTCAGCGCCATCAGCAGCGGCACGGTGAAAATCGTCCCCAGCGCGCCGAACAGCAGCATCGAGTTGCGTCGGCCGATACGGTCCGAGAGCATGCCGAACACCGGCTGCAGGATCATGAACAGGAACAGCGCGCCGGTCATCACGAAGCTGGCGCTCTTGGCGTTCATCCCGGCTGTGTTGACCAGGTACTTCTGCATGTAGGTGGTGAAGGTGTAGAAGATCAGCGAACCACCGGCGGTGTAGCCAAGCACCGTGATGAAGGCGGCGGTGTGGTGACGGAACAGGCCGCCGATGGTCCCGGCCTCCTTGTCCTGGCGGTTCTCGGCGCTGCTGGTCTCTTTCAGCGAGCGGCGCAGCATCAGCGAGATCAGCGCGGCGATGGCGCCGACCACGAAGGGGATGCGCCAGCCGTAGGCACGCAGCTCTTCCTCGGTGAGCAGTTGCTGCAGGATCACCACCACCAGCACCGCCAGCAACTGGCCGCCGATCAGGGTGACGTACTGGAACGAGGCGAAGAAACCGCGCTGGCCGCGCAGGGCCACTTCGCTCATGTAGGTGGCGGTGGTGCCGTACTCGCCGCCCACCGACAGCCCCTGGATCAACCGTGCCAGCAACAGCAGGGCCGGCGCCCAGGCACCAATGCTGGCGTAGGTGGGCAGGCAGGCGATGATCAGCGAGCCGAAGCACATCATCAACACCGAGGTCATCAGCGAATTCTTGCGCCCATGACGGTCCGCCAGGCGGCCGAAGATCCAGCCACCGATGGGGCGCATCAGGAAGCCGGCGGCGAATACCCCGGCGGTGTTGAGCAATTGCACGGTGGGGTTGTCGGAGGGGAAGAAGGCCGGGGCGAAATAGATCGCGCAGAAGGCGTAGACATAGAAGTCGAACCATTCCACCAGGTTGCCCGACGAGGCGCCGACGATGGCGAAGATGCGTTTGCTGCGTTCTTCGCCGGTGTAGTAGCTGGAAGTCATGGTGTTTTTCACTCCTGGGGGGTCACTGCAAAGTCTAGACATGCCCAGTAACAATCTCGTTCCACTTCAACACACCGCCTACTGTGTGGGAGCGGCCTTGTGTCGCTAAAGGGCTGCGTAGCAGCCCCAGGATCTGAAGGCCCCTTCAAGATTGCCGGGGCTGCCTTGCAGCCCTTTCGCGACACAAGGCCGCTCCTACGGGGGACCGTGCGCTACTCAGGATCAAACCCGCTCGATGGCCAGCGCCAACCCTTGGCCAACCCCGACACACATGGTCGCCAACCCTTTGCGCCCACCGCGCTTCTCCAACTGGTGCAACGCCGTCAGCACCAACCGTGCCCCGCTCATCCCCAGTGGATGCCCCAGGGCAATCGCGCCACCGTTGGGGTTCACCTGCGGCGCATCGTCCGCCACACCCAGCTCGCGCAGCACCGCCAGGCCCTGGCTGGCAAACGCTTCGTTCAGCTCGATGACATCGAAATCCGCCACCGCCACGCCCAGGCGCTCGGTCAGCTTGCGTACAGCCGGCACCGGGCCGATGCCCATCACCCGTGGCGCCACACCGGCACTGGCCATGCCCAGCACCCGGGCGCGTGGGGTCAAGCCATGCTTCTTGACGGCCTCGGCCGAAGCAAGAATCAAGGCCGCCGCCCCATCGTTGACACCCGAGGCATTGCCGGCGGTGACGGTCTTGTCCGGGCCATTCACCGGCTTGAGCTTGCTCAATGCCTCCAGCGTGGTGTCCGGCCGCAGGTGTTCATCGCGCTCGACCACGGTTTCGCCTTTCTTGTGAGCGATGCGCACCGGCACGATTTCCTCGGCAAAGAACCCCGCAGCCTGCGCGGCAGCCGCCTTCTGCTGGCTACGCAGGGCAAAAGCGTCCTGGTCGGCACGCGACACCTGATAGTCGTCGGCGACGTTGTCGGCGGTCTCGGGCATCGCGTCCACGCCATACTGGGCTTTCATCAACGGGTTGATGAAACGCCAGCCGATGGTGGTGTCCTCCAGCTTCATGTTGCGCGAATAGCCGCTCTCGGCCTTGCCCATGACGAATGGCGCACGGGACATCGACTCGACGCCGCCCGCGATGGCCAGCTCCATCTCGCCGCTGGCGATGGCACGGAAAGCGGTGCCGATGGCATCCATGCCCGAGGCGCACAAGCGGTTGAGGGTCACCCCGGGAATGCTTGCGGGCAAGCCAGCCAGCAACAGCGCCATGCGCGCGACGTTGCGGTTGTCCTCACCGGCCTGGTTGGCGCAGCCGAAGAACACTTCGTCGAGCCGGTCCCACTGCACGCCCGGGTTGCGCTCGATCAGCGCCTTGAGCGGCACCGCCGCCAGGTCGTCGGCACGCACGCCGGCCAGGGCACCGCCGAAGCGGCCAATGGGGGTACGGATGGCGTCGCAGATGAATACGTCACGCATCAGGCTTCTCCTGCCGTCTGGCCATGGGCGGCGGCGGTGCGGGCTTCGAGGTCGCGCAGGGCGGACAATTCGACGTCACTCGGCGCGGCGGTTTCCTGCACATCGTCGGCGAAGCGGATCGCCCAGCCGGTGGCGGCGATGATCTGCTCACGGGTCACCCCCGGATGGATCGCGGTGACCACGAACTCGTGGGTGCCCTCTTCCGGCTCCATGATGCACAGGTCGGTGATGATGCCGACCGGCCCTTCCCCTTGCAGGCCCAGGCGTTTGCGCGAATCGCCGCCTTCGCCATGGCCGACCGAGGTGATGAAGTCGAGCTTGTCGACGAACGCCCGCGGCGACTGCTTGAGGATGATCAGCACCTGCTTGGCGGAGCCGGCGATCTCCGGCGCGCCGCCGGCACCCGGCAGGCGGGTCTTCGGCGCGTGATAGTCGCCCACCACGGTGGTGTTGATGTTGCCGAAGCGGTCGACCTGGGCGGCGCCGAGGAAACCGACATCGATTCGCCCGCCCTGCAGCCAGTAGCGGAAGATCTCGCCGGTCGGCACCACGGTGTCTGCGGTTTCGGCCAGTTCGCCATCGCCGATCGACAGCGGCAGCACGCTGGGCTTGGCACCGATCGGACCGGACTCGTAGATCAGCACCACGTCGGGCGACGAGGTCAGGCGCGCCAGGTTGGCGGCCTTTGACGGCAGGCCGATACCGACGAAGCAGACAGCGCCGTTGCGCAGACGACGGGCAGCGGCGACGGTCATCATTTCGGAAGTGGAGTAGCTCATTGCGCGGCCTCCGCGGTACTGGCCAGCTTGGCCTGGAATTCAGTGAAGTCCTGGGTGCCACGGATGTAGGTGTCGATCCAGGCAGTGAACGACTCACGGCTGCGGGCGATCGGGTCCCAAGCCTGGTAGAAGCGATTGTCGCGCTCGTAGTAGCCATGGGCATAAGACGGATGAGCGCCGCCTGGTACCAGGCATACCGCGCTGAGTGCCCAGGTCGGCAGCACACAGGCATTCATCGGTGCATTCAGGTCATCGACGATCTCCTCGACGGTGACGATGCAGCGCTTGGCCGCCAGGGCCGCTTCCTTCTGCACGCCCAGGATGCCCCACAGCAGCACATTGCCCTTGCGGTCAGCCTTCTGCGCGTGAATCACGGTGACGTCCGGGCGCACCGAAGGCACGGCGGCGAGGACTTCGCCGGTGAATGGGCAGGTGACGCTCTTGATCAGCGGGTTGACCTTCGGCAGGTCGGAGCCGGCGTAGGCACGCAGCACCGCGAACGGCAGGCCGGAAGCACCGGCGACATAAGCGTTGGCCAGGTCAGCGTGGCTGTGCTCCTCGATTTCGATGGCATGCGGCCACTGCTTCTCGACGGCGTCGCGCAAGCGGTGCAGCGAACCGACACCGGGGTTGCCGCCCCAGGAGAAGATCAGCTTGCGCGCACAGCCGGCACCGATCAACTGGTCGTAGATCAGGTCCGGAGTCATGCGCACCAGGGTCAGGTCGCGCTTGCCCTGGCGGATGATCTCGTGGCCTGCGGCGGTCGGGATCAGGTGGGTGAAGCCTTCGAGGGCGACGCTGTCGCCATCCTGGATGAACTGCTTCACGGCCTCGTGAAGCGAGAGGATTGCTGCCATTGGAGACTCCTGGTCAGGACGAGTCGGGTCAGTGAGCAGCGGGCCGATGCATCGCTGCGATGGGCCCAGATTAAGGAGGATGCTGGCGGCGTTACAATCCGATAATCGCACTAATGTTCGATTATCGAACGGTTTGTTGGCTGGATCGACATCCCCTCAACTGTAGGAGCCTGGTCAGGTGGCGTCGGCGTGGCTCACCAACCCCTTCACCACCACCCCTACCGTCGCCAGTGCCGCCGGCACCAGCAAGGCCGTCAGCACCTGCTCGAAACTCCAACCCAACCCAAGCAAGGTCGCTCCGCTCCAGGCCCCCAGAATCGCACCGAACCGCCCGATCCCGAGCATCCACGACACCCCGGTGGCCCGTCCCTGAGTCGGGTAGAACCGCGCCGCCAACGAAGGCATGGCCGACTGCGCACCGTTGACGCACATGCCGGCGATCAGCACCAGTGTGGCCAGCAAGGTAATGTTGCCCAGGCTCTGTCCTACCGCATAGGCGAACACACCGGCCAGCAAGTAAAACAGGCCGATCACCGTGTGCGGATTGAAGCGATCCATGGCCCAGCCCACCGCCACCGCGCTGAGCACACCACCAAACTGGAACAAGGCACCGATGAACGCGGCTTGTTCCATGCTCGCGCCGCTGTCGCGCATCAAGGTGGGCAGCCAGCTGGTCAGCAGATAGACGATCACCAGGCCCATGAAGTAGGTCAGCCACAACAACAGGGTGCCCAAGCCATAGGTTGCGCAGAAGATCACCGCAAACACATTGCGCGTGGCCACCGCCTTCTGCTCCGGCACGCTGAAGCTCGACGCTTGCGCGACCACCGTCGGCGCGATGGGCGCCAGGGTCTTGCGAATCCTGTCCACACTGCGGTTGCGCACCACCAGGAAACGCGCCGACTCCGGCAGCCAGGCCAGCAGCACCAGCGCCAGCAGCAAGGGCAGCACCCCGCCGATCACCAGCAGGCTGTGCCAGCCATAGGCCGGGATCAGCTTGGCGGACATGAAACCGCCACCGGCCATGCCCAGGTTGAAACCACAGAACATGCTGGTCACCAACAGCGACTTGAGACGCTCAGGCGTGTACTCGGAAAGCAACGTGGTGGCATTGGGCATGCCCGCGCCCAGGCCGAGGCCTGTGAGAAAGCGCAGTACCAACAACTGGTCGACATTGCTGGCATAGGCCGAAGCCAGGCTGAACCCACCGAACACCAGCACTGCCGCCACCAGCACGCCCTTGCGCCCGAAGCGGTCGGCCAGCGGGCCGGAACCCAGCGCGCCAAACACCATGCCGATCAGCGCGGCGCTCATCACCGGGCCAAGGCTGGCGCGGTCGATCCCCCATTCCTGGGACAACGCCGGGGCGATGAAGCCCATGGCTGCGGTGTCGAGGCCATCGAGAAAGACAATCAGAAAGCACAGGATGACCACCCGCCATTGATAACGGGAGAGGGGCTGGCCATTGATGAACGACTGGACGTCGAGGCATTGGCCGACTAAGGATTGCGGTTTGTTCATTATTGTTATCCAGGAGAGAGGCGCAGGCAGGCGACTGCGTAAAAGTAAAACGCAGGGGCAGGAAACTTCTCGGATAGACAGGCGCTGGATCAGCCTGAGCGCAATGGCACCGTGCGCGGGTGCGGCCGCGACAACGAGAGAGGCGTTTTCATGGGGAGCCCTTCTGGCCTGTTGTTATTGTCGGGTCGGCAAAGCCGACTCGTGCGACAGACATTAATCAGCAGGCGTGGGCTGCGCAATTCATTGGAAACGAGATTGTGCGTTTATCGAACAGGAAAGCAGATGGGCTGTTCGATTAGTTAACGCATAACTTACCTGTAGGAGCGGCTTCAGCCGCGATCACCCGCTAAGCGGGTGCCAGACACCGCGTTGCCCGCATCGCGGCTAAAGCCGCTCCTACAGATTTTTGCTAACCCATTATCAACCGAACAACTGATGACAAAGATCCCGGCTGGCCGCCAGCAGGATCGGCAGGAAACGCTGCTCCAGCTCGCTGCGGCTGACCCGCCCAACATGAGTACTGACATTCAGCGCCGCCAGCACCTGCCCGGAGGCATCGTAGATCGGCACGGCAATCGAGCGCAGCCCTTGCTCCAGCTCCTGGTCGACCACGCACCAACCCTGCTGGCGCACCTGCTGGATGCAGGCGAACAACGACTCCGGATCATGCAGGGTACGACTGGTTCGGGCCTTGAGGTCGGCACGCTCCAGGTACTCGTGAAGACTGGCGTCGTCGAGCGCCGCCAGGAGAATCCGCCCCATCGACGTGCAGTAGGCCGGCAGCCGCCCGCCCACCGACAAGTCCACCGAGATCAGTCGCTCCACCGTGGCCGAGCGGGCTATATAAAGGATGTCGTCGCCTTCGAGGGTGGCCATGTTGGCCGCCTCGTGGAGCTGGTCGCTGATCCGGTCCAGGTAGGGTTGGGCCGAAACCGCCAGCGGGGTCGAGGACAGATAGGCGTGTCCCAGCGTCAGCACCTTGGGCAGCAATGAATAGGTGCGGCCATCGGTGGTGGCATAACCCAGCTTGATCAGGGTGTGCAGGCAACGGCGCACGGCCGCGCGGGGGATCTCCGTGCGATGGCTGATCTGGGCGATGGTCAGGTGCCGCTTGCGTTCCTGGAATGCCTGGATCACCGCCAGGCCACGGGCCAGGGAGGTCATGAAGTCCGGATCGCCGGTGAACGCCTGGATGCGCTTGGCCGCCGAAGCCACGATCGGCGGTGCCATGGCAGGCGTCGCGCCCTTTGCAGGTTCATTCGCCAGGGGGCCGTTGGTTTCTTCGCTCATGGACTCGCCTCAAAAAAACGCTGGTTCGTGCGATTATCGAACGAACGGCCGATAATCGCAATTGACCGCTGACACTTTTGCTTATACCTTTCCCCTGCCACATGTGGCTTCTTTGGAGAGACTGGTCAGGTACCCACCGTAGAAGTCCCAGGCAACGGCCTCGCCCTCCCGCGAGGCCGTTTTCATTTCAGCGGCTTGAAGTAAACTTCCACGCCTCAAGAAGCGTGAACTTCCTGCTGACGCGCGCAGAGCCGAATGCCCACGGCAGTCAATGACAACTTCAGTGACCTTGTCAGTAACAAGTAAAGAACGATAGTCTTCGACTTGGCGGTTGCTATAATCGCCCCGGTTGATTGTTCAAATGCACTATTACGGATCCAATCGACCCACCTTCGTCGCTTTCCGACCTTCAGGACCATCGCCTCAGGCATGGCTTGCCCAGTGGTGATCAAAGGCACTTTCCCAGGTTGCCCTTCACTCTCCACCCGTGTCCTCGCGACGAATCATTTCGCGCCGGCGGTGTGCCCACACATTATTTGTGTCCTGCAACGCCAGCGCCAAACTTCAACCTATTCAGGTATTACTGTGACGAAAGAAGAACTGCGCGCGGAACTCGAGCGCCAGGCTGAACGTTACAAGGATGTTTACGGTGGTGAAGTCACCACCTATGCCGCGCAACCCGAACCGGAGCGCAAACCCTGGCGCAAACGCGCCACTGTCCGCGACCAGGCCTTTGCCCAGGAACTGGAAAAGATGGAGAAGGAACTGCGCACCGAAGGTGATGAACCTGCATGATGCCATCGCGCGATCGGTGATCGCCTTGGCGCGCGTGAACGTGGTCGAAACAGCCTCGGTGAAATGGATTCACACAAATTTCATACAATCGTTTGAAACCTGGACTGAAATCCACTTACGCATCAAATCTTTGATTTTTCTAGAAATTGCCGAATTTTTCGCGCATTTTCAGCTGCCACCGCATTGCCAGCACCGCCATCGACGACACCCGCCGCCCTGCCATCGGTCAGCGGCAGGTGCATCGATTGCCATGGTTTTCTGGCATAATCCCGCCCCCCTAAGACCGCCAGAAAACCTTCATGATCGATTTATTCAGCGGACTGGATGCCTGGGTTATCGTGAGCCTGACGCTCGCTTTGACCTTCGTCCTCGCATTCGAGTTCATCAATGGCTTTCATGACACCGCCAACGCGGTAGCCACTGTCATCTATACCAAAGCCATGCCACCGCACCTGGCCGTGTTCTTCTCCGGTGTGTTCAACTTCCTCGGGGTTCTGCTCGGCGGTGTCGGGGTGGCCTACGCCATCGTCCACCTGCTGCCGGTCGAACTGCTGATCAATGTGAACACCGGGCACGGCCTGGCCATGGTCTTCTCGTTGCTGGCCGCAGCCATCACCTGGAACCTGGGCACCTGGTACTTCGGTATCCCGGCCTCCAGCTCGCACACCCTGATCGGCTCGATCCTCGGTGTCGGCCTGGCCAATGCACTGATCAGCGACATCCCGCTGGGCGATGGCGTGAACTGGCAGAAGGCGATCGACATCGCCACGTCGCTGGTCCTCTCGCCAATGGCTGGCTTTGCCGTTGCAGCCCTGGTGCTGCTCGGCCTGAAGTGGTGGCGCCCGCTGTCGAAGATGCACAAGACGCCCGAACAGCGCCGCAAGCTCGACGACAAGAAGCACCCACCGTTCTGGAACCGCCTGGTGCTGGTGATCTCGGCCATGGGCGTGAGCTTCGTGCACGGCTCCAACGACGGCCAGAAAGGCATCGGCCTGATCATGCTGGTACTGATCGGTATCGTCCCGGCCAAGTTCGTCCTCGACCTGAACAGCACCACCTACCAGATCGAGCGTACCCGCGACGCAACCATGCACCTGAGCCAGTTCTACCAGCGCAACGCCGCCACCCTCGGCGAGTTCCTGGCATTGGGCAAGGCGCAATCGAGCGACCTGCCGGAACAGTTCAGCTGCAACCCGCAGCAGACCGAACCGACCATCGCCGCCCTGCAGTCCTCGCTCGCCGGCGTGACCGACTACCGCGCCCTGAGCGCCGAGAAGCGCGTCGAAGTGCGCCGCTACCTGCTGTGCCTGGACGACACGGCGAAGAAGGTCGGCAAGCTGCCAGGCCTGGAAGCCCGTGAAAAGGCCGACCTGGAGAAACTGCGCAAGGACCTGACCGCCACCACCGAATATGCGCCGTTCTGGGTGATCGTCGCCGTCGCCCTGGCCCTGGGCCTGGGTACCATGGTCGGCTGGAAACGCGTGGTGCTGACCGTCGGCGAGAAGATCGGCAAACAGGGCATGACCTATGCCCAGGGCATGTCGGCGCAGATCACCGCGGCCTGCGCCATCGGCATGGCCAACATCTTCAGCCTGCCAGTGTCCACCACCCACGTGCTCTCGTCGGGCGTGGCCGGCACCATGGTCGCCAACAAGAGCGGCCTGCAGGGCGGCACGGTGAAGACCATCCTGCTGGCCTGGGTGCTCACCCTGCCGGCCTCGATGGGCCTGGCAGCCGGCCTGTTCTGGCTGGCCTCCAAGGCCATCGGCTGAGTGATTGCACTGTAATGAAAAAGGCGCCTTCGGGCGCCTTTTTCATTCTATATGTCCCTACACCACCCATGTATGAGCGGCCTTGTGCCGCGAAGGGGGGGCAAAGCGCCCCCTGATCTTCGGTTCACCTCAAGACTGCCAGGGCTGCTGCGCAGCCCCTTCGCGGCACAAGGCCGCTCCTGCAAGCACAAGCTGGCCTAGCGCTTCTTCCCACCCAGCAACGACCCCATCAAGCCACGCACCAACTGCCGGCCCAACTGATTAGCCGCCTGGCGCACCGCCGACTTGATTGCCTGTCCCGCCGCGCTTTGCAGGAATTCCCCGGCCTTGTCGGCAAAGCTATCCTCGTCCACCTTCGCTTGCGGCGCCGGCTCAACCGGTTCGCCCTTGCGCTGGGTGAGCATTTCATATGCTGACTCGCGATCGATCGGCTTGTCATAACGCCCCGCCAGAGGCGAGGCGCTGATCAGCGCCCCACGCTCGGCGGCAGTCAGCGGCCCGATCCGTGACTGGGGCGGCGCGATCAGCACTCGCTGGACCATCGCAGGCGTCCCCTTCTCCTCCAACGTGCCCACCAGCGCCTCACCGATACCCAGCTCGGTCAACACCGCCAGGCTGTCGAATGCAGGGTTGGGGCGGAAACCATCGGCCACGGCGCGCAGCGACTTCTGCTCCCTGGCCGTGAATGCCCGCAGGCCGTGCTGGATACGCAGCCCCAACTGGGCCAGGACAGCATCGGGCAGGTCCCCGGGCGACTGGGTGACGAAATACACCCCCACGCCTTTGGAGCGGATCAGCCGCACCACTTGTTCCAGACGGTCCTGCAAGGCCTTTGGAGTGCCATTGAACAGCAAGTGCGCCTCGTCGAAGAACAGCGCCAGCACCGGCTTGTCGGCATCACCACGCTCGGGCAACTGCTCGAACAGCTCAGCCAGCAGCCAGAGCAGGAAAGTCGCATAGACCTTGGGGGCGTCATGCACCAACCGGCTGGCGTCGAGCAGGTGGATGCGTCCGCGACCATCGCCGTCGACCCGCAGCAAGTCTTCCAGCTGCAGGGCCGGCTCGCCGAACAGCGCCTCGGCCCCTTGTTGCTCGAGGGTCGCCAATCGACGCAGCAGGGCTTGAGTGGAGGCGCTGGTCATCAGCGCGCTGTCCTCGCCCAGCAGTTGGGGGTTATCCTTCAGGTGCGCGAGCAGGGCCTTGAGGTCTTTCAGGTCGAGCAACAGCAGCCCTTCGCGGTCGGCCACCTTGAAGGCTGCGTACAGCGCGGCCTGCTGACTGTCGGTCAGTTCAAGCAGATTTCCCAGCAGCAAAGGCCCCATGTCGCTCAAGGTGGTGCGCAAGGGATGCCCGGATTGCCCGGCGACATCCCACAAGGTGACCGGATAAGCCTGTGGCCTGTGGTTCAACCAGGGCATCCCGGCGATTCGCTCGGCCACCTTGCCTTGGGGCGCACCGCTGGCGCCCAGGCCACACAGGTCACCCTTCACATCCGCGGCGAACACCGCGACACCCGCATCGCTGAACAGCTCGGCCAAGTGCTGCAAGGTGACGGTCTTGCCGGTACCGGTCGCCCCCGCCACCAAACCATGGCGATTGGCCAGGCGCATGGCCTGTGACACGGGCTGGCCATCAGGGCCAGCACCTACAACCATTTGCGAAGAATCTGACATCTTGCTTCATCCCCTACTCAAGTTCTGCCACCTGACTGCCGATATTTCAAAATGATTCTTCCCAGAAAGACAGTAACAACCCGAAAAGGACTCACGGGAATTGTTGCACTGTTTTCCAGCCGTGCTTTGTGCGAACGACCCGATAACAAAACCTTAGCGGACGCATCACGTCATGAATAAAAGCCTTCGTTTCAGCCACAAGATTCTTCTGGCGGCATCACTGATCGTGATCCTCGCCTTCAGCCTGTTCACCCTCTACAACGACTATCTCCAGCGTAATGCCATTCGCGCCAACCTGGAGAACTACCTGGCTGAAATGGGCGAATCGACGTCCACGAACATTCGCAACCTGTTCGAAGGGCGTATCAAACTGGTCGAGAACGTCGCCCAGAACCTCGCCCAATCACCACAGAACGCCGGCGCCCTGCTCGGCCAGAACGCCCTGACCTCAAGCTTCCTGACCATCTACCTGGGCCAGCCCGACGGCACCTTCACCGTGCGCCCCGACACCAAGATGCCCGACGGCTACGACCCGCGCGTACGCCCCTGGTACAAGGATGGCCTGAACGCCAATGGGCCGATGCTCACCGAGCCCTATATCGACATGGCCACCAACAAGATGGTCATCTCGATCGTCGACACTGCCTCGCGCTCGGTCGGCGTGGTCGGTGGCGACCTGGCCCTGGACGGCCTGGTGGAGATCATCAACGCGCTGAACTTCGGCGGCATGGGCTACGCCTTCCTGGTCAACGACCAGGGCAAGATCCTGGTGCACCCGGACAAGAACCTGGTGATGAAGTCGCTGTCGGACCTGTTCCCGCAGAACACCCCGCGCCTGTCCGGTGACCTGACCGAGGTCGAGCTCAATGGCCAGACCCGCCTGCTCACCTTCACCCCGGTCAAGGGCCTGCCTTCGGCCAACTGGTACATCGGCCTGTCGGTGGACAAGGATAAGGCCTTCTCGATGCTCAGCACCTTCCGCACCTCGGCGGTGATCGCCACCCTGGTGGCGGTGGTGATCATCATTGCCCTGCTGGGCCTGCTGATCAACGTGCTGATGCAACCGCTGCACACCATGACCCGCGCCATGGCGAACATCGCCGAGGGCGAAGGCGACCTGACCCGTCGCCTGGAAATCCACAACCACGACGAGTTCGGTATCCTCGGCACCGCCTTCAACCGCTTCGTCGAGCGTATCCACGGCTCGATTCGCGAAGTGTCGTCGGCCACCGAGCAGGTCAACGAAGTGGCCCTGCGAGTGATCAGCGCCTCCAACTCGTCGATGAGCAACTCCGACGAACAGTCCAACCGCACCAACAGCGTCGCCGCCGCCATCAACCAGCTCGGTGCCGCCGCCCAGGAAATTGCCGGCAACGCCGCCCAGGCCTCGCAACATGCCAGTTCCGCCCGCCTGCTGGCTGAGGAAGGCCAGCAAGTGGTGCAGCGCAACATCGATGCGATGAACCGCCTGTCGGACCTGATCGTCACCTCGAGCGAGCATATCGAGACGCTCAACAACAAGACCGTCAACATCGGCCAGATCCTCGAAGTGATCACCAGCATCTCCCAGCAGACCAACCTGCTGGCACTGAATGCCGCGATCGAGGCCGCCCGCGCCGGCGAAGCCGGGCGTGGTTTCGCCGTGGTGGCGGACGAAGTGCGCAACCTTGCCCACCGCACCCAGGAGTCGGCGCAACAGGTGCAGAAGATGATCGAGGAACTGCAGGTCGGCGCCCGTGAATCGGTCGACACCATGGGCCAGAGCCAGCGCCACAGCCAGGACAGCATGGACATCGCCAACCAGGCCGGTGAACGCCTGGGCAGCGTCACCCAGCGCATCGGCGAGATCGACGGCATGAACCAGTCGGTGGCCACCGCCACCGAGGAACAGACCGCCGTGGTCGACTCGATCAACATGGACATCAACGAGATCAACATGCTCAACCAGGAAGGGGTCGAGAACCTGCAGGCCACCCTGCGCGCGTGCTCGGACCTGGAGCAGCAGGCCGGGCGCCTGAAGCAGCTGGTCGGTAGCTTCCGCATCTGACCTGGAGCCGCCTGCGGGCGCTCCCATGGTGAACAGTGTTCGCTGTGGGGGCAACCGCCTTCTTATGCAGGCCGGTCTTGATAGGGCACAGGGGCCCCTTTGGAAGGGCTCCATGCCCCGCACTGGCACGCCCTGATCAAGTCACCGCCGTAGTTTGGCAACCGGCTCAGCGCTGGGCTCGCCAGACGCATTAAGTGCATCCCAAAGCTCGGCGGCACCGGGGAACTCGGTGCCGTCTTCATCGCTCATCGCATCGGGATCGAAACGGGCCAGGCAACCCTCGCCCAAGGTGGGCGGCGCCACGGCACCGGCCTTGTCACGTGGGTCTGCCATAGGCCAATGCTCGCCTCAGTTGAACACGACAGTCTTGTTGCCGTGGACCAGCACGCGGTCTTCCAGGTGATAACGCAGGCCACGGGCCAGGACCATCTTCTCCACGTCACGGCCGAAGCGGACCATGTCCTCGATGCTGTCAGCGTGGCTCACGCGCACAACATCCTGCTCGATGATCGGGCCGGCATCCAGCTCCTCGGTGACGTAGTGGCACGTCGCGCCGATCAGTTTCACGCCACGCAGGGCCGCCTGGTGATAAGGCTTGGCACCGACGAACGAGGGCAGGAAGCTGTGGTGGATGTTGATGACCTTCTCCGCGTACTCCTGGCACAGCTGCGGCGGCAGAATCTGCATGTAGCGCGCCAGTACCACGGCGTCGGCCGCGTATTCCTGAACCAGGCGCGAAACCTCGGCGAATGCCGGCTGCTTGTCTTTCGGGTCGACCGGGACATGGTGGAACGGAATACCGTGCCATTCGACCATGCTGCGCAGGTCGTTGTGGTTGGAGATCACGCAGGGGATCTCGCAGTCCAGTTCGTTGGTGTGCCAGCGGTGCAACAAGTCGGCCAGGCAGTGCGACTCGCGGCTGGCCATCAACACCACGCGCTTCTTCTGCGCCGAATCGGTGATACGCCAGGTCATGGAGAACTCTTCGGCGATCGGCGCGAAGGCCTCGCGGAAAGCCTCGATACCGAACGGCAGGGATTCGGCGCGGATCTCATGGCGCATGAAGAACCAACCGCTCTGTTCGTCGGAGTGGTGGCTGGCCTCGTTGATCCAGCCGTTGTAGAGGGCCAGGAAATTACTGACTTTTGCCACGATGCCGACGCGGTCGGGGCAAGCAATCACCAGTCGGTAGGTGCGCATGAGAAAGACTCCAAGAACTTCGCAAAGGGCCCATTCTAGCGGGCCGCCGGGAAAAACGCAGTATTGATCGACACACTGCGCGGGCCAGCCATACTCCACGGTCGACGCAGGACATCCCCCTTGTTTCGACGGGAAAATGACCCTGCCCCGCATGAATATGTAAATTTTTCTTAACCTAACAGTGACGCTATCACTCGCCATCATTAATTGATTCAATTTTTTTTATTGTTTACTTGCGAGTATCGCCTGTCTATTATTGCCCTCACTGTCCCCTTCCACATGAATTTAGGAACACTCCATGTCCCTGATCAACGAATACCGCGCTACCGAAGAAGCCATCAAGGAACTTCAAGCTCGCCTGGCCAACCTGTCGCAAGACGACAAACTGAAGAAAGAGCTGGAGTTCGAAGGCAAACTGCGCACCCTGATGGGCGAATACTCCAAGTCCCTGCGTGACGTGATCGCCCTGCTCGATCCGGAAAGCAAACTGAGCAAAGCGCCACGCGGCACCGCCAAAACCACCACTACCAAGCGTGCGCGCAAGGTCAAGCAGTACAAGAACCCGCACAATGGCGAGGTTATTGAAACCAAGGGCGGTAACCACAAAACCCTGAAAGAGTGGAAAGCCAAGTGGGGCGGCGACGTCGTCGAAAGCTGGGCCACCCTGCTGGACTGATTTGCGCACCGCGCTTCAGTTCCAACATGAAAACGCCGGCACTTGCCGGCGTTTTTGTTTGTCCATTCCCTTCAGATCTGGAAGTGCGCTTTCAGTTGCCCGGCATGGGCCTGCCAAGCCTCCAGCACCTTCCGCCCGGCCTCGTCAGCATTAACCAGACTGCTCTGGCATGCCATCTCGAAGTCACCGAGTGTATTGGGTGCTCCCCACTTCGGATCGCTCAGACGTTGCTGACAGAACCCATGCCAACGCGCGAGCTCCTGCTCATCAAGCGTGTCGGCAAAGTTGCGCGCACGGTAGCGGAACAGCAACTCCGGCAAGCGCGGATCATCGAACATCCAGTGCCCTTGACCCAGTTGAGCTGGATCCACGCCGCGCACTTGCTCGCACAAGCGCCGATCGCGATCCCCGAGGAAACCGTCATACAGCTGTTGTTCCGGATCCTCCGTCGGGGCAAACGCCTCTTCTTCAAAGATAATATCCAGCTTGTCGCGCCAGGTTGCCTGCTGATTGGCCAGATGGTCAGCATGCGACTGCAACGTCGACATCTCGATCCCCAGCCGCTGCTGATCTTGCGCACGTATTACCGATAACGGCGCCACGACTGGGCAACGATTGATATGCACCAACTTCAACGGCACCGGTAGTTCACCTTCGGCCATATCTTCACGGCGCGTGTACAAACGCTGACGCAACACTTGCGCACTTTCCTTCAGCAACGGCGCGCTGTCCTGGCCCAGGTCACACACTATCAACGCGTTGCGATTGCGCGGGTGCCAGGCCAGCGGCAACACCACGCCGATATAGTTGCGCTCCGCCGAAAAACGACCGGAGACATGCACTAAAGGCTGCAACAGGCGGATCTGCTCCATCACTTTATGTTTGCTGCGCAACTGGAACAGCCAGTCATACAACTTCGGTTGTCGATCACGAATCAAGCGGGCCAGGGCGATGGTTGCCCGCACGTCGGAAAGTGCTTCGTGGGCATGGCCGTGGTCAATGCCATTGGCCTTGCTGAGCAACTCCAGGCGCAGACTGGTGCGCCCGTCCTGCTGCGGCCAGACAATCCCCTCGGGGCGCAAGGCGTAGGCGGTACGCACCACGTCGATCAGGTCCCAGCGGCTGTTGCCGCCCTGCCACTCGCGGGCGTAGGGGTCGAAGAAGTTGCGATAGAGGCTGTAACGGGTAACTTCGTCATCGAAGCGCAATGTGTTGTAGCCGGCCCCACAGGTACCTGGGCGCGCCAGTTCGGTGTGCACGCGCGTCATGAACTCGGCCTCGCACAGCCCCTGGCTGGCCAGCTGCTGCGGCGTGATGCCGGTCACCAGGCAAGCGGCAGGGTGCGGGAGGATATCGTCCGAGGGGCGGCAGTAGAGGTTGATCGGTTCCTCGATCTCGTTGAGGTCGAGGTCAGTGCGCACACCGGCCATCTGCAGCGGGCGGTCGCAACGCGGATTGATACCGGTGGTTTCGTAGTCGTGCCAGAAGATGCTGGAGCTCACGGGGTCTTCCTGTAACAAGGTCGACCAGAGTCTAGCGGGCTGTACCGGGCCTGGGCCAGTGCTCAGGCAGAAGCATTCACGGGGCGGAAGCTGAAGAAGGCACGCAGAGAGCGAACGAACTCATCGTATTCCTGGGGGGCCTGCAGCAGCATGAAGCCAGCATCGTAGTGCCCCGGCGTCTCGTCTTCACGGCACCACAGGCAACTGGCAGTGAGGTTGATGAACTGCAGCCCGCCGCCGGCCAGCGGCACGCGCAGTTGCAGCTCGAAGTCCGGCCCTGCCAGGATCGGCAACTGGCTGATCAGCATCAGGCCATCTTCGGATGCGTTGCCCAGGTAACCGATCTGCTGGTCGGTGAAGCGGTTGAAAACCTTGAGCACGCAGGGGAGCTGATGGCGTTGGATATGGCGTTCGATGAACATGGTCGCAGCGCGTTCCTGTACCTGGAGCCAGGAAGACAAGGTACTGGCGATAATCGATACAACATGTTTAACAGATTAGCCCAGTCGGCGGCAGCCTCTACATGAAATCATGGAAACCTTGGCATTAACGCCAAGGTGTAGTGTTCACCGGATTGGCCACCGCCGCTTCCGTGCCACGCAGGTGGCCCAGCTTCTCCAGCGTCTGCAGACGGGCCTGGGCACGGTAGGCGTATTCGTTGCGCGGGTACTGCTGGATCAGGTACTGATAAGTCTGCGCGGCATCGACGAAGAGCTTCTGGCGCTCCAGGCACTGGCCACGCAGCAACGACACTTCCGGGTGGATGAACGGGCGGGCACGGCTGGTGCGGTCGACCTGCGACAGCTCCAGCATCACTTTCGAGCAATCACCGCGGTCGTAGGCGCGGTAGGCGTTGTTCAGGTGATGGTCCATGGACCAGCGGGTGCAGCCGACGACACTGGCCGCCATGGTCAAAACGATCAGGGTGCGCATGGGAATTCTCCTTTGATGGCAGTGTATCGGCCTTTTTCGACAAATCTTCACAGGCATTTGCAAGCATACCTCGACCGTTCACATGCCACCCACGCGCGTGCACAGGTAGTGCAACGGAACAATGACTACAGCGAGATTCAGGAGTAGCCTTTCGCTGCGCTTCACTATAGGAGTCTGTGCATGTCCATCCGCCGCACCAAAATCGTCGCCACCCTTGGCCCCGCCAGCAACTCGCCGGAAGTGATCGAACAGCTGATCCTCGCCGGCCTGGACGTGGCACGTCTGAACTTCTCCCACGGCACGCCGGACGAGCACAAGGCCCGCGCCCGCCTGATCCGCGACATCGCCGCCAAGAACGGCCGTCACGTCGCGCTGCTGGGCGACCTGCAAGGTCCGAAGATCCGTATCGCCAAGTTCGCCAACAAGCGCATCGAACTGAAAGTCGGTGACACCTTCACCTTCTCCACCGCCCACCCGCTGACCGAAGGCAACCAGGATATCGTCGGCATCGACTACCCCGATCTGGTCAAGGACTGCGGCGTCGGTGACGAGCTGCTGCTCGACGATGGCCGCGTGGTCATGCGCGTCGAGACCGCCACAGCGGACGCCCTGCGCTGCGTGGTGATCGTCGGCGGCCCGCTGTCCGACCACAAAGGTATCAACCGCAAAGGCGGCGGCCTGACCGCCCCGGCCCTGACCGAAAAAGACAAGGCCGACATCAAGCTGGCCGCGGAAATGGACCTGGACTACCTGGCCGTGTCGTTCCCGCGTGACGCCAAGGACATGGAATACGCCCGCAAGCTGCGTGACGAAGCTGGCGGCAGCGCCTGGCTGGTGGCCAAGATCGAACGCGCCGAAGCCGTGGCCGACGACGAGACGCTGGACGGCCTGATCGCCGCCTCCGACGCCGTGATGGTGGCCCGTGGCGACCTGGGTGTGGAAATCGGCGACGCCGAGCTGATCGGTATCCAGAAAAAGATCATCCAGCACGCCCGCCGCAACAACAAGGCGGTGATCGTGGCAACCCAGATGATGGAGTCGATGATCCAGAACCCGATGCCGACCCGCGCCGAAGTGTCCGACGTGGCCAACGCCGTGCTCGACAACACCGACGCGGTGATGCTGTCGGCCGAAAGCGCCGCCGGTGCCTACCCGATCGAAGCCGTCCAGGCCATGGCGCGCATCTGCATGGGCGCTGAAAAGCACCCGACCAACCAGAAGTCCAGCCACCGCCTGCACACCACCTTCGAGCGCTGCGACGAGAGCATCGCCCTGGCGGCCATGTACACCGCCAACCACTTCCCGGGCGTCAAGGCGATCATCGCCCTCACCGAAAGTGGCTACACCCCGCTGATCATGTCGCGCCTGCGTTCGCACGTGCCGATCTTCGCCCTGTCGCCGCACCGCGCAACGCAAGCGCGCGCGTCGATGTTCCGCGGCGTCTACCCGATCGCCTTCGACCCGGCTTCGCTGCCGGCCGACAAGGTGAGCCAGGCGGCGGTCGACGAGCTGCTCAAGCGTGGGCTGGTGGAGCAAGGTGACTGGGTGATCCTGACCAAGGGCGACAGCTACCACACCATCGGTGGCACCAACGGCATGAAGATCCTGCACGTGGGTGATCCGCTGGTCGGCTGATCTGCTTCAAGCGGGTCTCCTTGCAAGCCCGCTCCCACAGGGACCATGTTTTTCCTCTGTGGGAGCGGGCTTGCCCGCGAAGGGGCCCGTACAAGCTACGGCAACACGTCAGGCATGCTCGGTGAACACATCCGCCAAGACCTGATTGCGCGGCACCCCGGCAATGAACAGCCGCCGCGCAAACCGCTCGACACTCCCCGGCGCCCCGCACACCAGCGCCATCGTCTGCCGCGAAGACGGCCGCAACCTCGCCAACGCCTCCTCCAACTGATCCGCCAAGACCAGCTCGACAGTCACACCTGCCATTCGCGACAACGGCTCGGCCAGGTAATGCCCTGCCTGATCGCGTGCCACATGCATCACCCTGATCTCCCCTTGATGCCCCTGGCGCAATGCCTCGCGCAAAATGCCCCACAAGGGTGCAAGCCCTGTACCGGCCGCCAGCAGCCAGAGTGGGCGCCCGTGCCAGTCCGGGTCATAGTGCAATGCACCACCGCGCAACTCGCCAAGCCTCATTGCGTCGCCCACCTTTAGTTGCCTGGCACGGTCGCAGAATGCGCCAGGACGACTGCAATCGATGTGGAACTCCAGGAAATCCTCCTCCCCGGGCAGGCTCGCCAATGAATAGGGCCGTGCGGCATCAGCACACCACAGCACCAGGTGCTGTCCGGCCTGGTAGCGCAGTGGCCTTTCAGGTTGCAGGCGCAGGCACAGCACATCGCCGAACCAGGCCAACTCACGCACCCATGCGGGCAACCCGTCGCGCTGCGGATCGAACAATGCCACCCGCAAGTCGCCGCTGACCGAACACTGGCAGGCCAGCCGCCAGCCTTGCTCGCGCTTGTCCGCCGCCAGCGCCTCGGGCTTGGCGTCGTCGGGCTGCCCATCCAGGCAACGCACCAGGCAGGCATGGCAACTGCCGGCACGGCAGCTGTAGGGCACAGCACAGCCCGCGTCGTTGAGCGCGTCGAGCAGGTTGCTGGCGGTTGGTACTGTCCAACGGTGTTCGCCCACGCATAGTTCAGGCATGTGTTCTCCAGTGGGGGCGGATTCGAGAGCGGTTCGCCGGCAAGCCGGCTCCTACGAGGTTGGGGTCGCTCTTTGCCCATTCTACGGCGCCAGCAAGAAGGATGCCCGCCCCCTGCCGACCTTGGTCCAGACCACGTGCAGGTGTTTCCCACGGCGGGGCACGGTATACTGCCGCGCCTTTTTTGTGCCGGCCCGACCAGCCGGCGCCTTGCCAGGCGTTCCTGACATACAGGTGTGCACTGTCGGAATGCCTTTTCGAATGTTCCCGTCTTTAAGAGGAGCGCGCTGCATGACCGTGATCAAGCAAGACGACCTGATTCAGAGCGTCGCCGACGCCCTGCAATTCATTTCGTACTACCACCCCGTCGACTTCATCCAGGCGATGCACGAGGCCTACCTGCGTGAAGAGTCGCCCGCCGCGCGCGACTCCATCGCCCAGATCCTGATCAACTCGCGCATGTGCGCCACCGGCCACCGCCCGATCTGCCAGGACACCGGTATCGTCACCGTGTTCATCCGCGTCGGCATGGACGTGCGCTGGGACGGCGCCACCCTGAGCGTCGACGACATGATCAACGAAGGTGTGCGCCGCGCCTACAACCTGCCTGAAAACGTCCTGCGCGCCTCGATCCTGGCCGACCCGGCCGGTGCCCGCAAGAACACCAAGGACAACACCCCGGCGGTGATCCACTACTCGATCGTCCCAGGCGACAAGGTCGAAGTCGACGTGGCCGCCAAAGGCGGTGGCTCCGAGAACAAGTCGAAGATGGCCATGCTCAACCCGTCCGACTCGATCGTCGACTGGGTGCTCAAGACCGTCCCGACCATGGGCGCCGGCTGGTGCCCGCCTGGCATGCTGGGCATCGGCATCGGCGGCACCGCCGAGAAAGCCGCGGTGATGGCCAAGGAAGTGCTGATGGAGTCCATCGACATCCATGAGCTGAAAGCCCGTGGTCCACAGAACCGCCTCGAAGAGATCCGCCTGGAGCTGTTCGACAAGGTCAACCAGCTGGGTATCGGCGCCCAGGGCCTGGGCGGCCTGACCACCGTGCTCGACGTCAAGATCATGGACTACCCGACCCACGCCGCCTCGCTGCCGGTGTGCATGATCCCCAACTGCGCCGCCACCCGTCACGCCCACTTCGTGCTCGATGGCTCCGGCCCGGCCGAACTGGAAGCGCCTTCGCTGGACGCCTACCCGGAAATCGTCTGGGAAGCCGGCCCGAGCGCCCGCCGCGTCAACCTGGACGACATCACTCCGGAAGAAGTCGCCAGCTGGAAACCGGGCGAGACCATCCTGCTCAACGGCAAGATGCTCACCGGCCGTGACGCCGCGCACAAGCGCATGGTCGAGATGCTCAACCGTGGCGAAGAGCTGCCGGTCGACCTCAAAGGCCGCTTCATCTATTACGTCGGCCCGGTCGACCCGGTCGGTGACGAAGTGGTAGGCCCTGCCGGCCCGACCACCGCCACCCGCATGGACAAGTTCACCCGCCAGATCCTCGAGCAAACCGGCCTGCTGGGCATGATCGGCAAGTCCGAGCGTGGCCCGACCGCCATCGAGGCGATCAAGGACAACAAGGCCGTGTACCTGATGGCCGTCGGCGGCGCCGCCTACCTGGTGGCCCAGGCCATCCGCAAGTCGAAGGTCCTGGCCTTCGCCGAGCTGGGCATGGAAGCGATCTACGAGTTCGAAGTGAAGGACATGCCGGTCACCGTCGCGGTGGACAGCAAGGGTGAGTCGGTGCACATCACCGGCCCTGCGCTGTGGCAGAGCAAGATCGCCGAAAGCCTGGCGGTGGAAGTGAAGTAACAGCGCCTTCCCGCTAAAAGAACCGCTCCGTCATGGGGCGGTTTTTTTTGCTCGCGATCTGCAGCCCAGGTGCGCCTTACACCGGAAGCGCCTTGAGCCAGAAGGACAGGATCTTGGTGGACTGTTCCTCATCGTCCAGATCCCGCCAACGCTGGGACGTGCGCAACGACGGCTCATGCAGGAAGCCCCGGTTTCGCCAGAAGCCATGCAACGGCCTGTAGTCCACTGGGCGGCGCGGGTGCCCGGCCGGGCGCTCGACGGTACAAAACGCGCAATAGTCGAACTCGGCAAGCTTGTGGGCGTAGGACTCGCGCTCGATGAAAAACCGCACGCCCAGGCCCCGGCCTCGATAGGCCGGCATCAACACCGACTCGCCAAAGAAGTAGATTGAATTCGGGTCGCGCCCCTGGGCCAGGAACGGTTGCTGGAGCTCGGCAGCGGCGTCGACCAATGGCTGGCCACAGGACGCGCCCACCACCTGGCCTGCGTCGAGCGCCAACACCACCAGGCTGCGTCCGGACTCTGCGTAGGAAGACAGGGCGTCAGCTTCGTCCTGCGCAACGCCGTCGTACAGGTAAGGGAACTCTCGAAACGCCGTCAGGCGCAACCGAGCAAGGTCATCGAGGTAAGGCGCGATGGCGGCGCCGTGGAGCAGGCGGATTTCCATTCGGGGCGGTCTTTTCGATCGATGTGGAGGTTGCGCTCGGTCGGGCCGGGCCTGAGTCATGACCCTAACATCCGCTCCAGGCCACGCCCTTTTCCCTGCGCGACAGGTATTTCTCCATCACCGCTATCATCTCGCCCGAAACAGGGAGGTCAGCGCCTCCCCTTTACGGTCATCGAGGAATCTTCCCCAGTACCTTCAGAAACGCAGCCAACCATTCTGGATGCGCAGGCCAGGCCGGCGCGGTGACCAGATTACCGTCCACATGGGCCTGATCCACGGCGATATCGATGAAGCGCCCACCCGCCAGGCGAACCTCGGGGGCGCAGGCTGGATAGGCGCTGCATTCACGTCCCTCCAGCACCCCGGCTGCAGCCAATAGTTGCGCACCGTGGCAGACCGCCGCGATCGGCTTGTCCGCCTTGTCGAACGCCCGGACCAACGTCAGCACTCGCTCGTCCAGGCGCAGGTACTCCGGTGCACGTCCGCCCGGGATCAGCAACGCGTCGTAACTTTCAGCCCGCACTTGGACAAAATCGAAGTTCAGGGCGAAGTTGTGGCCGGGCTTCTCGCTGTAGGTTTGCTCGCCCTCGAAATCGTGGATCGCGGTGCGCACGGTCTGCCCCGCGACTTTCTCCGGGCATACTGCGTGCACGGTGTGGCCCACCATGCGCAAGGCCTGGAACGGCACCATCGCTTCGTAGTCCTCGACGTAGTCGCCCACCAGCATGAGAATCTTCTTCGCCGTCATCGCATCCACTCCTTCCGTTGCATGGGAACAATCCCAGCACGATAGTCCGCTTTGCCGACAAGCGATATACGCCGCAAGTCGCTAGTCGCGTCGATCCAGCCAGTTGGCCACCACCCGGTCGAGCCACCCCCACAGGCGCTGCTGAACACGGCGCCACAAGGGCCGGGCGTGCCAGCGGGCCAGGTCGACCTCCTGGCTGAGGGCGAAGTCGCGTTCGAAGCTGGCCGTCACGGCGGCGGTCAGCGACGGATCGAGCACTTCGACGTTGGCTTCGAGGTTGAAGCGCAGGTTCCAGTGATCGAAGTTGCACGAGCCGACGCTGACCCAGTCATCCACCACCGCCATTTTCAGGTGCAGGAAGCATGGCTGGTATTCGAAGATCCGCACCCCGGCACGCAGCAAGCGCGGGTAATAACGGTGACCGGCATAGCGCACGGCCGGGTGGTCGGTGCGCGGCCCGGTGAGCAGCAGGCGCACGTCCACGCCTTTCTGCGCGGCGCGGCGCAAGGACCGGCGCACGCTGAACGTGGGGAGGAAATACGGGGTGGCCAGCCAGATACGCCGCTGCCCGCTGTTCAGCGCGCGCACCAGGGCGTGCAGGATATCCTTGTGCTGGCGCGCATCGGCATAGGCCACCCGGCCCATGCCCTGGCCCTGGGCCGGCACCTGGGGCAGGCGCGGCAGGCCGAAGCCCTCCGGCGGGCGCCAGGCGGTGCGGCGCTGGTTGGCATGCCACTGGCGGTCGAACAGCAATTGCCAGTCGGAGACCACCGGCCCTTCCATGCGCACCATCACTTCGTGCCACTCGCTGCTGGCCTCGCCCGGTGTCCAGAATTCGTCGGTGACACCCGTGCCGCCCACCGCCGCCCAACGCTCGTCCACCAACAGCAGCTTGCGATGATCCCGGTAGAGGTTGCGCAGCCCTCGGCGCCAGCGCAGGCGGTTGTACCAGCGCAGGTACACGCCCGCGGCCAGCAGACGCTCGCGCAGTGCGGTCGGGAACGCCAGGGAACCATAATCGTCGAACAGGCAGCGTACTCTTACACCGCGCCGCGCGGCTTGCTCCAAGGCTTCGACCACCGCCTCGGCGCAAGCCCCGCCTTCTACCAGGTACAACTCCAGGTCGACCTGGAATTCGGCGCGCACGATCGCCAGGAGCATGCGCGGAAAGAACTCGGGGCCGTCGACCAGCAGCTCGAACTGGTTGCCATCGCGCCAGGGGAAGACCGGCCCCGGCATGTCAGCGGGCGGTGAAGATCAGTACCGCGCTCACCGGCACCGACGGGTTGATCGACTTGAGCCCGGCCAGCTTGCGCAGGTTTTCCAGGCCCGGCAACAGCCCGAAATCGGCGGCGCGCAGGATCAGCGGCTCCAGCGTGACCACCTGGAAGCGTCGTTCGTCCAGGCGGGTGGCCAGCAGCAGGGTGTTGTAGTCGTGGGTCTGGCCGTGCAGGGTGACACTCACCGGCAACCGTAATTCCAGCTGGGCGCCGTTGGCCAGGTCGTTGATCGGGCGCAGGTCGATCTGCGCCTGCACCTTGCCTTCGGCGAATTGCTCGACCTCGAACAGGCCATCGCGCATGCGCTCATCGCGCAGCGGAATACCGCTGCTGATCGAGTCCATCTCGATGGTCACCTCGGCGCCGCCCTTGCGGTCGACCTTGCCGTGCAGCACCAGAAAGCGGCTGACCTCGGCGATATTGCCGTTCTTGCCGGTGACGAAGGACAGTCGCGAGGACTCGCCGTCCAGGTGCCAGTTGGCGTGGGCGGGCAGGCACAGGGCGAGCAGCAGTGCGGGCAGCAGACGGGACGCTTTGAACATGTGAAATCCTGTGAATCAAGGCCGTCAACCTTACCCGCCCGGTTTCAAGGCAGCAAGCGGCAACCCTCGCGCGCGCCCTGCCAGGCCGCCTGGTTGCGCCGGCCCAGGCCCTCGGCGGTCACCTGGCGCCGGACGGCATCCTCTTCGAGCAGGCCCAGTGGCAGGTACTGCTTCACGTAGCCTTGGCAGTACGCCTGGTCGAAGCCCATGACGAAGCGGCAGGAGCAGTACTCTTTGGCCGAATACGCCGAGAGGATCCCGGGAAAGTCCATCAGTGCCTGACGCTCGTACCAGGCCCAGCCCAACAGTGCGAGCAGCAGCACCATGAAAGCCCTCCTCATACGCCCTCCCCGGCCAAGACCGCCAGCACGCGCTTGAGCAGTTCGTTGTGGCTGAAGCTGGCGTCGCGATCATCGGCGTAGCGCACGATCACCAGCTTCTGTGCCGGTAGCACATACAGTGCCTGGCCCCAGTGGCCCAGGGCGGCGAAGGTATCGACCGGCACATCCGGCCAAGGCGCAGGATTGCCAGGCAACGGCTGGTTCAACCACCAGTGCCCGCCAGGATTGGCCTCGCCGGGGCGCGGCTCGGCCTGTGTGAACAGGGTTCGGTTGAACGCCACCCAGTCCACCGGCAATAAACGGTGCTCGCCCCAGCGCCCGTCGCGCTGCAGCAACAAACCGATGCGCGCCAAGTCACGGGCACTCAGGTAAAGGTAGGAAGAGCCGACGTAGGTGCCAGCCCCATCGCGCTCCCACACGGCGCTGGTGATGCCCAGCGGCTTGAACAGGGCTTGCCAGGGGTAGTCGGCATAACGACCCGCTTCGAGCATGCCGCGCAGGGTGGCGGCCAGCAGGTTGGAGTCACCGCTGGAATAGAGGAAGCGCTTGCCTGGCGGGGCGTCGGCGGGCATCGCTGCGGTGTAGCCCGCCATGTCACCACGGCCTCGGGTGTAGAGCATGGCCACGACCGACGACTTCAGCGGCGCGTATTCGTAGTCTTCCTGCCAGGCCAGGCCGCTGGCCCAGTGCAGCAGGTCGGCGATGCGCAGCCCGGGGTGTGACTGCAAGGCCGGATAGTAGCGGGCCGCAGGGTCGTCGAGGTGGAAGCGTCCTTCGCCATAGGCCACGCCCATGAGCGTGGCCAGCACGCTCTTGCTCACCGACCAGGTCAGGTGTGGGGTGTCGGCGCTGGTCGGCGCCGCATAACGCTCATGGAGGATACGGCCATCGCGGATGATCAGCAGCGCGTCGGTACGAATGCCGCCACGCTCGGCATCGCGAGGTGCGAAGGCGTAAGTGTCGACAGGCTGCCAGTCGAAGTGGGCCTCATCGACCGGCCATTGTGGCGTGGGCCAGTCTTCGGCCCAGGCGGGGCCAACAGCCACGGCCAGGGCAAACAACAGTGCCTTCATGGGGAGCGCCTGCATGGGGCTGCTTTGCAGCCCATCGCGGCTGAAGCCGCTCCTACAAGGACCGCGCAAAACCTGTAGGAGCGGCTTCAGCCGCGATGGGCCGCACAGCGGCCCCGGTTCAATGGATCCCCCAGCCTCTCAGGCATTCATGACAATCCTGCGGCAGTCCAGGCTTTGGCCAGGCGCTTGTCGCGGGCCGCAGCGGCCAGGGCCAGCACACCCTGGTCACGCTGCCACAACTGCGCCCAGTGCCCGGGGCCAGCCGCCAAGGCCTTGTCGATTTCGCCGCGCAGGCTCTGAAACTGAGCGAACAATCCACCCAGCAACAGATGGCAGGCAACGCTGTCGGGGCATTGCCGACTGCCCTCGGCACAGCCGGCCAGCAGGCCCACCAGGCGCAGGCGCAAATCCTGCGGCCACGCACATTCCTGCGCAACGCCATGCAACCAGCCCACCAGGGCAGCGAGCACATAGAGGTCCTCAAGCGAGCGGAAGGGTTTGACATAGGCATCCCAACCATCACCGGCCAGCAATTCACACGCCGCCTCCTTGAGCAACAACCGCCCATGTCCGACCTCAGGCATCAACGGCAGCATCGGTAAAGCATCAAGGGTGACGCCGGGCTCGCCCGGATAGACCACCGCCAGTTGCAGCCTCGGCGCCTCGCCCTGCCCTTCATTGCGCGCCGCCACCAGCAACCATTCGGCTTCCAGGCCCGCCGTGACGAAATCCTTGCTGCCGGTCAGGCGCAGCCCGTCGAGCCGGGTGTGCATGTCGGCCGGGCGCACGCTGCGCCGCTCGGTGGCGCACAGCGCGCCCAGGCTGGCCGGCGCGCTGGGCCAGAGCACCCGCAGCGCGGCCTGGTAACCCAGCAGGAAGGCCAGCCCCGGGGTGGCCATCGAGCGCCCGCCAAGCACTGCCAGTTCGAAGGGCGCGACCACGCCGAGGCGTTCGAGCACGGCCGTGTAGGTTTCGCCCAACGTCGCCGCCAAAGGCAGGCGCAGGGGGTCATTGAGTCGTTGCAACCAGGCCATCGGGCGCTCCTTGTGGGCTGGCGGAGGGGGTGTCACGCAAGCATCACCAAAGATTCACAGGGGTGACACCACGCGTACCTAGGCTGACTTTGCACAACAAAGCCGACCGGCCGCAACCCTTTGGCTGGCTTATGGAGACTCGCAATGACTCGGATCGCTCGCTCTGGCGACAACAGCACTGAACGCCGTCTGCAAGCCGAACGCCTGGTCGGCGCCGCGGCCCTGCAGGAAGCACAGGCCCTGCGCTTCAAGGTGTTCAGCGGCGAATTCAAGGCCAAGCTCAAGGGCGCCGAACACGGCCTGGACATGGACGACTACGACATCCACTGCCGCCACATCGGCGTGCGCGACCTGGCCACCGGCCAGCTGGTCGCCACCACCCGCCTGCTCGACCACCAGGCCGCCAGCAGCCTGGGGCGCTTCTACAGCGAAGAAGAGTTCAGCCTGCACGGCCTGCTGCAATTGCAGGGCCCGATCCTCGAACTGGGCCGCACCTGCGTCGACCCGGCCTACCGCAACGGCGGCACCATCGCCGTGCTCTGGGGGGAACTGGCCGAAGTGCTCAACGAAGGCCGCTACAGCTACCTGATGGGCTGCGCCAGCATCCCCATGCAGGACGGCGGCGTGCAGGCCCACGCGATCATGCAGCGCCTGCGCGAGCGCTACCTGTGCACCGAGCACCTGCGCGCCGAGCCGAAGAACCCGCTGCCGACCCTGGCCCTGCCGAACAACGTCATCGCCGAGCTGCCGCCACTGCTCAAGGCCTACATGCGCCTGGGCGCGAAGATCTGCGGCGAGCCGTGCTGGGACGAGGACTTCCAGGTCGCCGACGTGTTCATCCTGCTCAAGCGCGACGACCTCTGCCCGCGCTACGCCCGCCACTTCAAGGCGGCGGTCTGATGCGGCGGCTGCGGGCCAGTGCCCGCCTGCTGCGGCTGTGCCTGGTGCTGGTGCTGGGCCTGGCCATGGCCAGCGTCATCGCCCTGGGCGAGCGCCTGGGGCTTAAAGCCTCCATCGAACGTCGTCAACGCTGGACCCGCCTGTTCATGGGGCGCCTGGTCGCCGCCCTGCCCTTCGACGTACGCGTGGTCGGCGCCCTGCCGCAACGGCCGATGCTGTGGGTGTGCAACCACGTGTCGTGGACCGACATCCCCCTGCTCGGCATGCTCACCCCGTTGTCGTTCCTGTCCAAGGCCGAGGTGCGCCACTGGCCGGTGGCCGGCTGGCTGGCCGAGAAAGCCGGGACGCTGTTCATCCGCCGCGGCGGCGGCGACGCCCAGCGCCTGCGCGAGCAGATCGCCGGCCAGCTGGGGCAGGCTCACCCGCTGCTGATCTTCCCCGAAGGCACCACCACCGATGGCCGCAGCCTGCGCACCTTCCATGGTCGGTTGCTGGCCGGGGCCATCGACCAGGGCGCGCCGGTGCAGCCGGTGGCGATCCAGTACCTGCGCGCGGGCGAGCCCGACCCGATCGCGCCGTTCATTGGCGAAGACGACCTGGTGTCGCACCTGATGCGCCTGTTCGGGCATGACCGGGGCGAAGTGGTGATCCACCTGATGCCGCCGATCGGCAGCGCGGGCAAGGAACGCGCGGCACTGGCGTTCCAGGCGCAGCAAGCGATCCAGGTGGCGTTGTTCGGCGTCGAGGAGATCGAGCCACGCCGCCAGGCCAAGGCCGCCTGAGCATCATGTAGAAGCCAGCCTTGCTGGCGAAGGCCACACCGCAGTCCCATGCCGGCGAACAGGGCCGGCCAGGGCCTAGTGCATTACCTGTGGCTGCGCCGGCATCTGCACCTGGATCAACGCCGATTCGAGCAACACGCGCAGGGTGGCACGGGCTTCGCCCGTGTTCGCGGGGCAAGCCCGCTCCCACAGGGATCGCGCTAGCTTTAGCAGTTGAGCAAGACAGTTGCTCCTACAAGCTGGCCAGAGATTCGGAGCGCTTGGCCGCGGCGAAGGCCTGCAACTGCGGATAGAACTCGCGAAAATCCGCCAGCAACGGCGTATACAACCGCTCCACCTCGTCCATCATCCCGGTCATCCCTTCCGGCCGCGACAGGCGCCGGGCGATGCCCTGGAACACCTGCTCCAGCATGGCGAAGTCGCCGTAGGCCCCCAGCCAGTCGTCCGCCGCCATGAACGGCGCGATCCGCGCCAGCCGGCCCGGCAGCTCCGGTTCGGCCAGCAGCACCTTGTAGAAGTCGCCGGTGAACTGCGCCAACGGCCGCTCGGCGTACTCGCCCCAATGCCGCGCCAGGCAATGGTCGAAAAACACGTCCAGCACGATCCCGGCAAAACGCCGCCGCTCCCGGGGGAAACGCGCCAGCGCCGCCAACACCAGCGGATGGCTGTCGGTGTAGCTGTCGATTTGCCGGTGCAGCCGGATCGCCGCCTCCAGCACAGGGGGAAAACGCCCCTCAAGCGCACCTTTGACGAAATCGCCATACAGGCTGCCGAGCAGTTGTTGCGGCGCGTCGCCGCCAAGGTGCAGGTGTGCGAGGTAGTTCATGGCGGCAGTCTAGCACTGGCCCGGCCCACATCGTCATGACCCGATATAGCGATTGCAGCTCAGCTCAGAACACTTTCATATTTGTATATCGCGAACTACCGATTTATATTTCGCCTCATCGCGATATACCGTTACACAGCCTGAGACCCCGCCATGCCGATCGATCTCGACGAAATCATAAAAGCCCTGTCCCACCCGGTCCGGCGCGAAATCCTCGCCTGGCTGAAGGACCCGGCAGTGCAGTTCCCCGACCAGCAGCACAGCACCGATAACGGTGTCTGCGCCGGGCAGATCGACCAACGCTGCGGCCTGTCGCAGTCGACCGTCTCCGCGCACCTGGCCACCCTGCAGCGCGCTGGCTTGATCAGCAGCCAGAAAGTCGGCCAATGGCATTTCTTCAAACGCAACGAGGCCACCATCCAGGCGTTCCTCAAGCAGATGAGCCAAGAGCTCTGATAGCGGCGACGCCGCCGCATCCCACTGACTCAAGCGAGGCTTTGCACATGACTACGCTCTTCGACCCGATCACCCTGGGCGACCTCGAACTGCCCAATCGCATCATCATGGCCCCGCTGACCCGCTGCCGCGCCGACGAGGGCCGCGTGCCCAACGCGCTGATGGCCGAGTACTACGTGCAACGCGCCAGCGCCGGGCTGATCCTCAGCGAGGCGACCTCGGTCACCGCCATGGGCGTCGGCTACCCCGACACGCCTGGCATCTGGAACGACGAGCAGGTGCGCGGCTGGCACAACGTCACCAAAGCCGTTCACGGCGCTGGCGGGCGGATCTTCCTGCAGTTGTGGCATGTCGGGCGGATTTCCCACCCGTCCTACTTGAACGGCGAGCTGCCGGTGGCGCCCAGCGCGATCCAGCCAAAAGGCCATGTGAGCCTGGTGCGGCCGCTCAGCGACTACCCGACCCCGCGGGCCCTGGAGACCGAGGAGATCGCCGATATCGTCGAGGCCTACCGCAGCGGCGCCGAGAACGCCAAGGCCGCAGGCTTCGACGGTGTCGAGATCCATGGCGCCAACGGCTACCTGCTCGACCAGTTCCTGCAAAGCAGCACCAACCAGCGCAGCGACCGCTATGGTGGTTCACTGGAGAACCGTGCCCGGTTGTTGCTGGAAGTGACCGACGCCGTGGTCGAAGTATGGGGCCCTGGCCGTGTGGGGGTGCACCTGGCGCCACGCGCCGACGCCCATGACATGGGCGACGCGGACCGCGCCGAAACGTTTACCTATGTGGCCCGTGAACTGGGCAAGCGCGGCATCGCCTTCATCTGCTCGCGGGAGAAAGAGGCTGACGACAGCATCGGCTCGCTGATCAAGCAGGCCTTCGGTGGCCCGTACATCGTCAATGAGCGCTTCGACAAGAGCAGCGCCAATGCCGCACTCGCCGCCGGCAAGGCCGATGCCGTGGCCTTTGGCATCCCGTTCATCGCCAACCCTGATCTGCCGGCGCGCCTGGCTGCCGATGCACCGTTGAACGCACCGCATCCGGAAACCTTCTATGGCAAGGGGCCGGTGGGGTACATCGATTATCCGCGGATGTGAATGAAACGATCGCGGGGCAAGCCCGCTCCCACCGTGTGTCGTGGGAGCGGGCTTGCCCCGCGATGATTGCACGGTCAGGGCCGGGCGTTGATCTGCTGCTGCAGGTTCTGGATCTGGCTCTGCAGGGTGTTGATGTTGCGGGTCACCTGCCCGCGGAAGGCATCGAACTCCTGCACCGAGGCACCACCGGATGCCTGCGCCGGGCGGTTGTCGACCTGGCTCTTGAGCACCAGCACATCCTGCTCCAGGCTGGCGATGGCCGCGCTTGGGTTGCCCTGCTTCCTCAGCGCCGCCACTTCACTGTTCAAGTTCTTGAGCTGATCGTCCAGCTTGCCACCGTCGACCTGGCCCGACTTGAGCGCCGCCAATTCCGCATTGACCGCCTTCAACTGCGCCTGCAACTGACCTTGCAGTTCGGTCACCGCCTTCTGCTGCTCGCGGGTATCGGCCAGCACCTGCTCCAGGCGCTTGCCCAGGTCGCCCGTCTGCCCAGCGACGCCTTGCTGCTGCTTGCCCTGCTCGGCCAGGCTGGCCTGCAACTGGCGGATCTGCAGCTTCAGCGCCTCGCTGCCGGTGGTGCTGCTCGACTCACTGGCATCGACCTTGCCGCTGATCACTTGCAAGCGCCCCGCCGCTTCCTCGCTGATGCGGGCGAAGCTTTCCTGGGTGGCCACCAGTTGCTGCTCCATCAGCGAGATCTGCTGGAAGCTCCACCAGCCCAACCCCGCCAGGGCGATGAACGATGCTCCCAGCAGCGCCCACAAGGGGCCATTGCTGCGCGGTTGCGCGGCCTTCTGGCGGCTGCGCGCCACGTGGGCGGGCAGCAGTTCATCGTCATCGGGGGTGCCGGCGCGCAGGGCGGGCACATCGTCGAAATCGTCGTGGGCGTCATTACGCATAGGGGCATTCAACCGCAGTAGTAGCAAAGAGGCATGAGTATAAACCGCCAGGGCGGCGCACTGATGACCATCAACCCGGCGTCAGGTTCACTGATTGCCCGGTTGCGCCTTCCACCAGGTGCAGAATTCATCCAGCGCGGCCCAGATCGTCGCCTTCGGCCGGTAGTCGAGGTACTGGCGGGCACGGCTGATGTCGAGGGTGAAATCCGTGCTCATCACCTGCATCGCAGTGCGCGTCAGGGTCGGCTGCGGACGCCCGGGCCAGAGCAGGCAGGCCGCCTCGTTGAGCGCAGCCAGGCTGTAGGCCATGCCGTAGGAGCGGTAGCGGGTAACCTGGGGCAGTTGCATCTGGCGCATCACGTAGTTCACCACGTCCCACAGCGGCAGCGGGTGACCGTTGCTGATGTTGTAGGCCTGGCCAAGCGCTTCATCCCCGGCGAACAGCGCGCTGAGCAGCGCTTCGTTGAGGTTGTGCACGCTGGTGAAGTCGACCTTGTTCAAACCATTGCCGATGATCGACACCCGCCCCTTGCGCTGCATGCGCATCAGCCGCGGGAAAATGCTCGCGTCCCCGGCCCCGGTGACAAAACGCGGGCGCAGCGCCAGTACCTCCAGGCCGAACTCCTGGGCGCCGAACACCTTCTGCTCGGCAAGATGCTTGGTCAGTGCGTAATGGTCGTGGAAACGTCGCGGTACCTGGTCCTCACGGATATCCAGGCGTGAACGGCCATTGAAGTAGATCGACGGCGACGACAGGTGCACCAGCCGGCGCACATGCTCCTTGATGCAGCCTTCGACCACGTTCTCGGTGAGCACCACGTTGCCCTGGTGGAAGTCCTGGTAGCGCCCCCAGGTGCCCACGGCGCCCGCACAGTGCACCACCGCGTCGACCCCCTGGCACAAACGTCGGGCCAGTTCGGCATCACCCAGGTCGCCGGGGATGAACTGCGCCCCACGCTTGACCAGATGCTCCACGCCCTCCGCCCGCCGACCGTTGACCCGTACCTCCAGGCCCTGCTCCAGGGCGAAACGCGCAAAGCGCCCGCCGATGAAGCCGCTCGCGCCGGTGACCAGAATTCGCATGTAAGACTCCGCCTTGCCAGATTTCAGATGCAGTTGACGCCAGCTGTGCCTACAAGGGCACCAGCCAATTGCGCGCAGACTGGCGCAGGTGTTCGGTCAGTTGAGCGAGCAGTTGCCCGCCATTGCGCCAATGATGCCAGTACAACGGCACATCGATGGGAGTATCGCTGCAAATTTCCACCAGTTCCCCCCGCGCCAGTTGCTCGGCCACCTGGCGCTCTGGCACCAGGCCCCAGCCCAGACCCGCCTCGGTCATGCGCAGGAAGCCTTCGGACGATGGGCACAGGTGGTGCAGGAAACCGTCCTGGATGCCGAGCGACGCCAGGTAGCGATGCTGCAGGAAATCATCCGGGCCAAACACGATCGCAGGCGTGCGGGCCAGGCGCCCGGCATCGAAACCGTTGGGGAAATAGCGCGCCATGAATGCCGGGCTGGCCAGGGCACGGTAGCGCATCGCTCCCAAAGGCAGGCTACGCGCACCGGCCACCGGTCGCTCGCTGCCGCACAGGCAGGCCGCTACCTCGCCGGCGCGCATGCGCTTGAGGCCGACATCCTGGTCTTCGACCACCAGGTCGAGCAGCACCTGCTGCCCGGCGCAGAAAGCCCCCACCGCGCCCGCCCACCAGGTCGCCAGGCTGTCGGCATTGAGGGCGATGCGCAGGCGCTCGGGCATCCCCTCCTCGTCCAGCGCTGGCACCTGGCGCTGCAGGTCGCGCTCGAGCAGTCGCACCTGCTGCACATGGTTGAGCAACTGTCGGCCGACCTCGGTGGGGCTCGGTGGCGTCGCGCGCACCAGCACCGGCTGCCCAACCCGCGCTTCGAGCAGTTTGATGCGCTGCGAGATGGCCGACTGCGACAATCCCAGTACCTGGGCGGCGCGCTCGAAGCCACCTTGTTCGATCACTGCGGCAAGCGCGGCGAGCAGCTTGTAGTCGAACATCGATTTCCCTAATGATGGATGAGCTTTATTGGTTTTTCTTATACAACCGTACGCGCCACAATAGCCACATCTTTCTAGTTAATCAGCGCCGGCGCTTCGTCGGTGCCAGTGGAGTGTTCCCGCTATGTGGCAAAGCTATGTGAACGGCATGCTGGTGGCTTTCGGGCTGATCATGGCCATCGGCGCGCAGAACGCCTTTGTCCTGGCGCAGAGCCTGCGCCGCGAGCATCACCTGCCCGTGGCGGCGTTGTGCGTCGTCTGCGACGCCATCCTGGTGGCCGCCGGCGTGTTCGGCCTGGCCACGGTGCTGGCGCACAACCCTACCTTGCTGGCTATCGCCCGCTGGGGCGGCGCGGTGTTCCTGGTCTGGTACGGCGCCAAGGCACTGCGCAGCGCATGCGCCAAGCAGAGCCTGCAACATCAGGAAGGCCAAGGCACGCGCTCGCGCCGGGCGGTGCTGCTCAGCGCCCTGGCGGTGACCTTGCTCAACCCCCATGTGTACCTGGACACCGTGTTGCTGATCGGCTCGCTCGGCGCCCAGCAGACCGTGCCCGGCGCTTATGTGGCGGGGGCCGCCAGCGCGTCGCTGGTGTGGTTCTCGACCTTGGCGATCGGCGCGGCCTGGCTGGCGCCCTGGCTGGCACGCCCGGCCACCTGGCGGATGCTCGACCTGATGGTGGCGGTGATGATGTTCGCAGTGGCGGCGCAATTGATCTTCAACTGAGGATCAGAGAGGCGCGCACGCCCTGAAGAGCACATGCTGCGCCGCCTGTCGCCCCCGGCCAACCGCTCTGGAACCTCTATTCCCTATAGATGTTGCGTGGTTATGCACCGGGGCCGGTGCTATGATCCAGCCCTTGCGTCGCAAAGAGTACAAACTCGCCGACGCTCATCGGGCCGCCCGTGACCGGCCTTGCGCAAACCGCAAACAGACCTGAATCAGGAGATCCACCATGGCTTTTGAATTGCCGCCGCTGCCGTACGCCCACGATGCCCTGCAGCCGCACATCTCCAAGGAAACCCTGGAGTATCACCACGACAAGCACCACAACACCTATGTCGTGAACCTGAACAACCTGGTCCCAGGCACCGAATTCGAAGGCAAGACCCTGGAAGAGATCGTCAAGAGCTCTTCGGGCGGCATCTTCAACAACGCCGCTCAAGTCTGGAACCACACCTTCTACTGGAACTGCCTGGCACCGAACGCCGGCGGCCAACCAACCGGCGCCCTGGCTGACGCCATCACCGCCGCCTTCGGTTCCTTCGACAAGTTCAAGGAAGAGTTCACCAAGACTTCGGTCGGCACCTTCGGCTCCGGCTGGGGCTGGCTGGTGAAGAAAGCCGACGGTTCCCTGGCCCTGGCCAGCACCATCGGCGCCGGCTGCCCGCTGACCAGCGGCGACACCCCGCTGCTGACCTGCGACGTCTGGGAGCACGCCTACTACATCGACTACCGCAACCTGCGTCCGAAGTACGTCGAGGCGTTCTGGAACCTGGTCAACTGGAAGTTCGTTGCCGAGCAGTTCGAAGGCAAGACCTTCAAGGCCTGATCGACTCAGCCTTGAATAAAAAGACCCGGCCTCGCGCCGGGTTTTTTATTGCGCCCCTGTAGGCGCCAGCCTTGCTGGCGAACTGGCCCACGGGCAAGGCTGTGCCTTGCATCGCCAGCAAGGCTGGCTCCTGCAGATGGGCCGCGACAGAAATCGCCGTGCTCTTGCTCAAGACGCAGAGCGCGCTAACATCAAACGTCTGGAAAGTTGATGCAGCGCACTCAAGTCGCATGCCTCCTCAACCGATACAGAGCCAAGGGCAGCTCCATCTACCGGCGCGCGGCCTGCGATTGGCAATCGGTCGATAGTCTGTCGCCACGACTAATGGCAAAATAATGGCATGCGCATGGATTAAGGAAACCCCATTGAAGCTGGAATTTCGGAACAGCTTATCGGTCAAGTTGCTCAGGGTGGTGCTGCTCTCGGCGTTGGCGGTCGGTGTCGTCCTCAGCTGCGCGCAGATCGTCTATGACGCCTACAAGACCCGCCAGGCCGTGAACAACGACGCCCAGCGCATCCTCGACATGTTCCGCGACCCGTCGACGCAAGCGGTGTACAGCCTCGACCGGGAAATGGGCATGCAGGTGATGGAAGGCCTGTTCCAGGACGAGTCGGTGCGCATGGCCGCCATCGGCCACCCCAACGAAACCATGCTGGCGGAAAAATCCAGGCCGCTGCAAGACATGTCCATGCGCTGGCTGACCGACCTGATCCTCGGCCAGGAACGCACCTACACCACGCAGTTGGTTGGCCGCGGTCCCTACAGCGAGTACTACGGCGACCTGAGCATCACCCTCGACACTTCGTCATACGGCGAAGACTTCCTGATCAACGCCGTGATCATCTTCGTCTCCGGCGTGCTCAGGGCGCTGGCCATGGGCCTGGTGCTGTACCTGGTGTACCACTGGCTGCTGACCAAGCCGCTGTCGAAGATCATCGACCACCTGACCCAGATAAACCCCGACCGCCCCAGCCAACATCAGATCCCGCAGCTCAAGGGCCACGAACGCAACGAGCTGGGCCTCTGGGTCAACACCGCCAACCAGTTGCTGGCCTCGATCGAACGCAACACCCACCTGCGTCATGAGGCCGAGAACAGCCTGCAGCGCATGGCCCAGTACGACTTCCTCACCGGCCTGCCCAACCGCCAGCAACTACAGCAACAATTGGACAAAATTCTTGTCGACGGTGGCCGCCTGCAACGCCGGGTGGCGGTGCTCTGCGTGGGGCTGGACGACTTCAAGGGCATCAACGAACAGTTCAGCTACCAGGTGGGTGACCAGTTGCTGCTGGCCCTGGCCGATCGCCTGCGCGCCCACAGCGGCCGCCTGGGTGCCCTGGCACGTTTGGGCGGCGACCAGTTCGCCCTGGTCCAGGCCAATATCGAGCAGCCCTACGAAGCCGCCGAGCTGGCCCAGAGCATCCTCGACGACCTCGAGGCGCCCTTCGACCTCGACCACCAGCAGATCCGCCTGCGCGCCACCATCGGCATCACCCTGTTCCCCGAAGACGGCGACAGCACCGAGAAGCTGCTGCAGAAGGCCGAACAGACCATGACCCTGGCCAAGGCCCGCTCGCGCAACCGCTACCAGTTCTACATCGCCAGCGTCGACAGCGAGATGCGCCGCCGCCGCGAGCTGGAAAAGGACCTGCGCGAAGCCCTGCCACGCAACCAGCTGTATCTCGTCTACCAACCGCAGATCAGCTACCGCGACCACCGTGTGGTCGGGGTCGAGGCGCTGTTGCGCTGGCAGCACCCAGAGCTGGGCATGGTGCCGCCGGACCAGTTCATCCCGCTGGCCGAACAGAACGGCAATATCATCAGTATCGGCGAGTGGGTGCTCGACCAGGCCTGCCGTCAGTTGCGCGAATGGCACGACCTGGGCTTCGGCGAGCTGCGCATGGCGGTAAACCTGTCCACCGTGCAGTTGCACCACAACGAGCTGCCACGGGTGGTCAACAACCTGCTGCAAGCCTACCGCCTGCCGCCGCGCAGCCTGGAGCTGGAGGTCACCGAGACCGGCCTGATGGAAGACATCAGCACCGCCGCCCAGCACCTGCTCAGCCTGCGCCGTTCAGGCGCCTTGATCGCCATCGACGACTTCGGCACCGGTTACTCTTCACTCAGCTACCTGAAATCGCTGCCGCTGGACAAGATCAAGATCGACAAGAGCTTCGTCCAGGACCTGCTCGACGACGATGACGACGCCACCATCGTTCGCGCCATCATCCAGCTGGGCAAGAGCCTGGGCATGCAGGTCATCGCCGAAGGTGTGGAAACCGCGGAGCAAGAGAGCTACATCATCGCCCAGGGCTGCCACGAAGGTCAGGGCTACCACTACAGCAAACCGCTGTCGGCGCGCGAGCTGACCGCCTTCCTCAAGCAGGCCCAGCGTAACCAGGTCTCGGTGCTGTAACCCCCGTCGATATTGGCCCTGCACCACAAACGGGCGTTTGCATGAAATGCGCGCCCGCCCCTTTACAGCAAATGCAAATCTTTCGCATGATGTGACGGTTTCGCGTGCCTCGGCGCACGGTCCAACCACACGACGCAGGAAACCAACAATGATTCGAATGCCTCTGGCCTCCGCCAGTCTGCTGGCCATCGCCATCGCCCTCGCCGGTTGCGGCGAAGGCAAGGACGGCAAAGCCGCCGCTCCGCAAGCCCAGGCACCTGCCGCCGCCAGCACCACCGCCGCGGCACCGGGGGCTGTCGATGAGGCGGCCGGCAAGGCCGTGGTCAAGCATTACGCCGAGATGGTCCACGCCGTGTACAGCGACGCGCTGAGCACCGCCCAGCAGCTGCAGGCCGCCGTCGACGCCTTCCTGGCCAACCCCAACGACCAGACCCTGAAAGCCGCCAAGGACGCCTGGGCCGCTTCCCGCGTTCCTTACCTGCAGAGCGAGGCGTTCCGCTTCGGCAACACCATCATCGACGACTGGGAAGGCCAGGTGAACGCCTGGCCCCTGGACGAAGGCCTGATCGACTACGTCGACAAGAGCTACGAGCACGCTCTGGGCAACCCGGCGGCCAGCGCCAACATCATTGCCAACACCCAGATCCAGGTCGGCGAAGACAAAGTCGACGTCAAGGACATCACCCCCGAGAAACTGGCCAGCCTGAACGAGCTGGGCGGTTCCGAGGCCAACGTCGCCACCGGCTACCACGCCATCGAATTCCTGCTCTGGGGCCAGGACCTCAACGGCACCGGCCCAGGCGCGGGCAACCGCCCGGCCTCCGACTACCTGGAAGGCAAAGGCGCCACTGGCGGGCACAACGACCGCCGCCGTGCCTACCTGAAAGCGGTCACCCAGCTGCTGGTCAAGGACCTCGAAGAGATGGTCGGCAACTGGGCGCCGAACGTCGCCGACAACTACCGCGCCACCCTCGAGAACGGCCCGGTCAACGATGGCCTGCGCAAGATGCTGTTTGGCATGGGCAGCCTGTCGCTGGGCGAACTGGCGGGCGAGCGCATGAAGGTCTCGCTGGAAGCCAACTCGCCGGAAGACGAGCAGGACTGCTTCAGCGACAACACCCACTACTCGCACTTCTACGACGCCAAGGGCATCCGCAACGTCTACCTGGGCGAGTACACCCGTGCCGACGGCAGCAAGCTGACCGGCCCGAGCCTGTCGTCGCTGGTGGCCAAGGTCGACCCGGCCACCGACGCCACGCTCAAGGCCGACCTGGAAGCCACCGAGGCGAAGATCCAGGTGATGGTCGACCACGCGCTCAAAGGCGAGCACTACGACCAGCTGATCGCCGCCGACAACGCTGCCGGCAACCAGATCGTGCGCGACGCCATCGCCTCGCTGGTCAAGCAGACCGGCGCGATCGAGCAGGCCGCCGGCAAGCTGGGGATCGACAACCTGAACCCGGACACCGCTGATCACGAGTTCTGATCGGCGTCCGCGGTACACAAGAGGCGGCCTTCGGGCCGCCTTTTTACTATTCGCCGGGAAACATGGCCTCTGTAGGAGCGGCTTCAGCCGCGATCACCCGCTAAGCGGGTGCCAGACACCGCGCCGCCCGCATCGCGGCTAAAGCCGCTCCTACAAAGGTTGCGCATTTCACATTCTTTTCATCCGAGTAATTGCAAATTGCTCTTATTCAACAACGGCCGGCCTGATAAGCTTGCACGCCGGTTTTTCGCCCATGCCCAGGATTGTCGATGTCCTTGCTCCGCCTAAGCCCCCTGCTACTGGCCCTCACCCTCGCCGCCTGTGACGACGCCCCGCGTTTCACCCAGGCCGAGCCCGGTGAAGCCCTCTCCGGCGGCAAGGCGACGGTGCAGCGCAACGACCGCAACGCCTTCTCGCTGCCCTCGGCCAACCTCTCGCCCGAGCGGCGCCTGGACTTCGCCGTGGGTAACAGTTTCTTCCGCAGCCCGTGGGTGATCGCCCCCTCCACCACCACCGCCCGTGACGGCCTCGGCCCGTTGTTCAACACCAACGCCTGCCAGAATTGCCACGTACGCGACGGCCGCGGCCACCCGCCCGAACCCGGCGACAGCAACGCGGTGTCGATGCTGGTGCGCCTGTCGATCCCCGACCAACCGTACCTGGCCCGGGAGATCGAGCGCCTGGGCGTGGTCCCCGAGCCGGTCTACGGCACCCAACTGCAGGATATGGCCATCCCCGGCGTGGCGCCGGAGGGCAAGGTGCGCGTGAGCTATGAAAAACGCACCGTGGCGTTCAAGGATGGTCATCAGATCGAACTGCGCCGCCCCACGCTGCAAATCACCCAACTCGGCTACGGCTCGATGCACCCCGACACCCGCTTCTCTGCCCGGGTGGCGCCACCGATGATCGGCCTGGGTTTGCTCGAGGCTATTCCCGAGGCCGACATCCTGGCCAACGAAGACCCGGACGACCGTAACCGCGACGGCATCCGTGGCCGGGCCAACCGCGTCTGGGACGACGCCCTGGGCAAGACGGTGATCGGCCGCTTCGGTTGGAAGGCCGGGCAGCCCAACATCAATCAGCAGAATGTGCACGCGTTCGCCGGCGACATGGGGCTGACCAGCACACTCAAGCCGAACGACGACTGCACCCCGGCGCAGACCGACTGCCTGGCCGCACCCAACGGCGATGGCACCAATGGCGAGAAGGAAGTCAGCGACAACATCCTGCGCCTGGTCACCTTCTACACCCGCAACCTCGGCGTGCCAGCCCGACGCGGTGTCGACGCGCCCCAGGTGCTGGCCGGCAAGAACCTGTTCTTCCAGGCCGGCTGCCAGGGCTGCCACACCCCGCAATTCACCACTGCCGCAGATGCCCACGAGCCGGAACTGGCCAACCAGCTGATCCGCCCGTACAGCGACCTGCTGCTGCACGACATGGGCCCTGGCCTGGCCGACGAGCGCACCGAATTCGCCGCCAACGGCCAGGACTGGCGCACCCCACCGTTGTGGGGCATCGGCCTGACCGAGACGGTCAGCGGCCACACCCAGTTCCTGCATGACGGCCGCGCCCGCAACCTGCTCGAAGCCGTGCTCTGGCATGGCGGCGAGGCCCAGGCGGCACGCGACCAGGTATTGACCTTCAACGCCGAGCAGCGTGCCGCGCTGCTGGCCTTCCTGAACTCACTTTAAACGCGCAAGGAGCCGGGCATGTTCCGACCCAAACTGTTGTTCACCAGCCTCGCCGCACTCGCCCTGGGTGCCTGCTCGCCCCAGGACCCGCAGGCCGTGACCTCGGCCGCCATCGCCAAGCAGGTGATCCTGCCGACCTACAGCCGCTGGGTCGAAGCCGACCGCGCCCTGGCCGCCAGCGCCCTGGCTTATTGCGAGGGCAAAAGCTCGCTGGAGACCGCCCGCGCCGACTTCCTCAACGCGCAGAAGGCCTGGGCCGAGCTGCAACCGCTGCTGGTCGGCCCGCTGGCCGAAGGCAACCGCGCCTGGCAGGTGCAGTTCTGGCCGGACAAGAAGAACCTGGTCGGTCGCCAGGTCGAGCAACTGGTCAACGGCGACAAGCCGGTCGACGCCGAGTCGCTGGGCAAGGCCAGCGTCGTGGTGCGCGGCCTGTCGGCCTACGAGTACATCCTCTTCGACAGCAAGCCGGATGTCGCCAGCGCTGAACAGAAGGCCCGCTACTGCCCGCTGCTGGTCGCCATCGGCGAACACCAGAAGGTCCTGGCCGAGGAAATTCTCAAGAGCTGGAACAGCACCGACGGCATGCTGTCGCAGATGACCAAGTTCCCCAACCAGCGCTACGCCGACTCCCACGAAGCGATCGCCGACCTGCTGCGCGCCCAGGTCACCGCCCTGGACACCCTGAAGAAGAAGCTCGGTGCGCCGATGGGCCGCCAGAGCAAGGGTATCCCGCAGCCGCTGCAGGCCGAAGCCTGGCGCAGCCACTCCTCGCTCAAGAGCCTGGAAGCCTCGCTCAAGGCCGCCCAGACTGTCTGGGTCGGGGTCGACAACCAGGGCCTGCGTGGCCTGCTGGGCAAGGACCAGGCGCCGCTGGCACAGAAGATCGACGACGCCTACGCAACGGCGCTCAAGTCACTGGCCGACAACCCCAAGACCCTGGGCGAGCTGCTGGCCGACGACGCCGGCCAACAGACCCTCAACCAGATCTACGACAACCTCAACGCCGTCCACCGCCTGCACGAAGGCGACCTGGCCAAGGCGCTGAACATCCAGCTGGGCTTCAACGCCAACGACGGTGACTGATCATGCTGCGACGCCAGGCCCTGAAACTCGGTAGCGTAGTGCTCAGCGCCCTCACCCTGGGCGGCTGGAGCCTGTTTCGCAACAAAGGCAGCGAACCTTTGCTGCTCTCGGCGCGCGACGATGGCGACGGCAGGCATTATGCCGTCGGCTTTCGCCTGGACGGCACCGAGGTGTTCAGCACCCAGGTGGCCCAGCGTTGCCACGCGATCATCAACCACCCCGAACAGCCCATCGCCCTGTTCGTCGCCCGCCGCCCCGGTACCGAAAGCTACCTGGTCGACCTGCGCGACGGGCGCCTGCTGCAGACCATCACCTCGCAACCGAACCGGCACTTCTACGGCCATGCCGTGATCCACAAAAGTGGGCAATGGTTGTACACCACCGAAAACGACACCACTGATCCAGGTCGTGGCGTGCTCGGTGTCTACCGCTTCGAAGGCGAGCGCCTGGTGCACAGCGGCGAGCTCCCGACCCATGGCATCGGCCCCCACGAACTGGCCTGGCTGCCCGACGGCGAAACCCTGGTGGTGGCCAACGGCGGTATCCGTACCGAGGCCGAAAGCCGGGTGGAGATGAACCTCGACGCCATGGAGCCGAGCCTGGTGCTGATGCAGCGTGACGGTACCCTGCTGAGCAAGGAGACGCTCGCCCAGCAGATGAACAGCGTGCGCCACCTGGCGGTGGGCACGGACGGCACCATCGCCGCTTGCCAGCAGTTCATGGGGGCCTCCGACGAGACCGCCGAGCTGCTGGCGATCAAGCGTCCGGGCGAACCGTTCAAGGCCTTCCCGGTGCCCGAGCGGCAGTTGCAGTCGATGGCCCAGTACACCGCCAGCGTCGCCATCCACAGCGACCTGCGCCTGGTGGCGCTGACCGCGCCGCGGGCCAACCGGCTGTTCATCTGGGACCTCGACAGCGGCGCGGTGAAGCTCGATGCACCAATGCCCGACTGCGCGGGAGTGGGGGCACTGAAGGATGGCTTCGTCGTTACTTCAGGGCAGGGGCGTTGCCGGTTCTACGATTGCCGCAAGCCGGAGCTGATCGGGCAGCCGATGAACCTGCCGTCCGGGTTCTGGGACAACCACCTGCACCTGGCCTGATGCCTTGTTCGCCGGCAAGCCGGCTCCTGCACCACCCTGTAGGAGCCGGCTTGCCAGCGAACCATCCCACCTCCCCTTTTCACAAAAACCGACAATACTTTCCCCCATCGCACGTGGGCCGGATCGCCCGTGGTCGTGCGCGACGAACAACCACCTCGCATCCAGGGAACCGGACCTATGCTGCGCCGCCGCATGCTGATCATGTTGGCCGTCGTCCTGCTGATCGTACTGATCCTGGGGGGCTTCAAGGCCTTTTCCATCTACAAGCAGGTACAGATGTTCTCGGCCCCCAAGCCACCGGTCAGCGTCGCCGCGGCCCAGGCCGAGCTGCGCCAATGGCAGGAGCGCCTGCCGGCCGTCGGCAGCTTGAAGGCCTACCAGGGCGTCGAGTTGAGCCTGGAAGTGGCCGGCACTGTGAAATCCCTGCATTTCGAATCCGGCCAGCAGGTAAAGGCTGGGCAACTGCTGTTGCAGCTGGACAGCGAACAGGAAACCGCCCTGCTGGGCACCGCCCAGGCCGATCTGAACCTGGCAAAGGTGGACTTCGGTCGCGGTAGTCAGCTGGTCGGCGATTCGGCCATCTCCCGGGGCGAGTTCGATCGGCTGACCACCCAATACCGACGCAACCAGGCAGTGGTTGACCAGCTCAAGGCGTCGCTGGCGAAGAAGAGCATCAGCGCCCCGTTCAGCGGCACCATCGGCATTCGCCAGGTGGACGTCGGTGCATACCTTGCCAGCGGCACGGTGATCGCCACCCTGCAGGACCTGTCGAGTCTGTATGTCGATTTCAACGTGCCCGAACAGGCCCTGCCCCACTTGAGCCTCGGCCAGCAAGTGCTGGTGCAGGTCGCCGCGTACCCGGGCCAGACCTTCCCCGCCAGCCTCAGCGCGATCAACCCGAAAGTGGAGGAAAGCACCCGAAACCTGCTGGTCCGCGCCACCCTGGCCAACCCCGACGGCAAGCTGCTGCCCGGCATGTTCGCCAGCCTCCAGCTGCTGCTGCCCGATCCGCAACCGCAGGTGGTGGTGCCGGAAAACGCCATCACCTACACCCTGTACGGCAATTCGGTGTACCTGGTCAGCCGCAAGAAAGGCGAGGATGGCAAGCCGCTGGACGACAATGAGGGCCAGCCCCAGTTGATCGCCGAACAGCGCACTGTGCAGACCGGGGAGCGCCGCGACGGCTGGGTGGTGATCAGCAAAGGGTTGCAGGCCGGCGACCAGGTGGTCACCGCCGGCCAGCTCAAGCTGGCGCCCGGCGCGGCGATTCGCATCAGCAGTGAGCAAGCGCTCAAGCCGGGCACCCACTGAAGGAGGCAGGCATGGCGTTCACCGACCCGTTCATCCGCCGCCCGGTGCTGGCCTGCGTGGTCAGCCTGCTGATCCTGCTGCTGGGCGCACAGGCCTGGAACAAGCTGCAGATCCGTCAGTACCCGCAGATGGAAAACGCCCTGATCACGGTGACCACCGCCTACCCCGGTGCCAACGCCGAAACCATCCAGGGCTACATCACCCAGCCGCTGCAGCAGAGCCTGGCCAGCGCCGACGGCATCGACTACATGACCTCGGTGAGCCGGCAGAACTTCTCGGTGATCTCGGTCTACGCACGCATCGGCGCCGACACCGACCGGTTGTTCACCCAACTGTTGGCCAAGGCCAACGAGGTGCGCAACAAGCTGCCGCAGGATTCCGAGGACCCGGTGCTGAGCAAGGAGGCGGCCGACGCCTCGGCGCTGATGTACATCAGTTTCTACAGCGACGAGATGAGCAACCCGCAGATCACCGACTACCTGTCGCGGGTGATCCAGCCCAAGCTGGCGACGCTGCCAGGCATGGCCGAGGCGCAGATCCTCGGCAACCAGCTGTTCGCCATGCGCATCTGGATCGACCCGGTGAAACTGGCCGGTTTCGGCCTGTCGGCGGTAGATGTGACCAACGCCGTGCGCCACTACAACTTCCTCGCCGCGGCCGGCGAAGTGAAAGGCGAATACGTGGTCACCAGCGTCAATGCCACCACCGAGCTCAAGTCCGCCGAGGCCTTCGCCGCCCTGCCGGTCAAGACCGCTGGCGACAGCCGGGTGCTATTGGGCGACGTGGCACGCATCGAGATGGGCGCGGAGAACTACGACACAGTCAGCTCGTTCGACGGCACGCCGTCGGTGTACATCGGCATCAAGGCCACCCCGGCCGCCAACCCGCTGCAGGTGATCAAGGAGGTGCGGCGGATCATGCCGCAACTCGAAGAACAGTTGCCGTCGGGCCTCAAGGTGTCCATCGCCTACGACGCCACCCTGTTCATTCAGGCCTCCATCAACGAAGTGATCAAGACCCTCGGCGAGGCGGTGCTGATCGTCATCGTGGTGGTGTTCCTGTTTCTCGGCGCCTTGCGCTCGGTGCTGATCCCGGTGGTGACCATCCCGCTGTCGATGATCGGCGTGCTGTTCTTCATGCAGATGATGGGCTATTCGCTGAACCTGCTGACCTTGCTGGCCATGGTGCTGGCCATCGGCCTGGTGGTGGACGACGCCATCGTCGTGGTGGAGAACATCCACCGCCATATCGAAGAAGGCAAGACACCCCGCGACGCGGCGCTGGAAGGCGCCCGCGAGATCGCCCTGCCGGTGGTGTCGATGACCATCACCCTGGCTGCAGTGTATGCTCCCATCGGCTTTCTCACCGGGCTGACCGGCGCGTTGTTCAAGGAGTTCGCGCTGACATTGGCGGGAGCGGTGATCATTTCGGGCGTCGTGGCCCTGACCCTGTCGCCGATGATGTGCGCCCTGCTGCTGCGCCACGAGCAGAACCCCAGCGGCCTGGCCCACCGCCTGGACGTGCTCTTCGAACAACTGAAGGTGCGCTACCAGCGCCTGTTGCACGGCACCTTGAACAGCCGGCCGGTAGTACTGGTGTTCGCGGTGATCATCCTGTGCCTGATCCCGGTGCTGCTCAAGTTCACCCAGAGCGAACTGGCGCCCAATGAAGACCAGGGTGTGATCTTCATGATGAGCAACTCGCCGCAGACCGCCAACCTGGACTACCTGAACGCTTACACCGACGAATTCACACCGCTGTTCAAGACCTTCCCCGAGTACTATTCGTCGTTCCAGATCAACGGTTTCAATGGCGTGCAGAGCGGCATCGGTGGTTTTCTGCTCAAGCCGTGGAGCGAGCGGCATCGTACCCAGATGGAACTGCTGCCGTTGGTCCAGGCCAAGCTTGAGGAGGTCGGCGGCCTGCAGATCTTCGGTTTCAACCTGCCGTCACTGCCTGGCACCGGGGAGGGGTTGCCGTTCCAGTTCGTGATCAATACCGCCGGGGACTACACCGCGTTGCTGGAGGTGGCCCAGCGGGTCAAGGAGCGTGCGCAGGCCTCCGGCAAGTTCGCCTTCCTCGACATCGACCTGGCGTTTGACAAGCCCGAAGTGATGATCGACATCGACCGCGCCAAGGCCGCGCAGATGGGCGTGTCGATGGACACCCTCGGCGGGACCCTGGCGACATTGCTGGGCGAGGCGGAGATCAACCGTTTCACCCTGGAAGGCCGTAGCTACAAGGTGATCGCCCAGGTCGAACGCGCCTATCGCGCCACGCCGGGTTGGTTGAACAACTATTACGTGAAGAACGAACAGGGTCAGCTGTTGCCCCTGTCGACGCTCATCACCCTCAGCGACCGTGCCCGGCCGCGCCAGCTCAATCAGTTCCAGCAATTGAACTCGGCGATCATCCAGGGGGTGCCGCTGGTGAGCATGGGCGAAGCGCTGGACACCGTGCGCACGATCGCCCGCGAGGAGGCGCCGGAAGGCTTTGCGGTGGACTATGCGGGTACGGCACGGCAGTTCGTCCAGGAGGGCAGCGCATTGTGGGTGACCTTCGGCTTGGCGCTGGCGATGATCTTCCTGGTGCTGGCGGCGCAGTTCGAAAGCTTCCGTGACCCGCTGGTGATCCTGGTGACCGTGCCGTTGTCCATCTGCGGGGCGCTGGTACCGCTATTCCTTGGGGTTTCCAGCATGAACATCTATACGCAGGTGGGGTTGGTGACCTTGATCGGGTTGATTACCAAGCATGGGATCTTGATCGTCGAGTTTGCCAACCAACTGCGTGAAGAAAAGGGGCTTGGGGTTCGGGAGGCGATCGAAGAGGCGGCGGCGATTCGGTTGCGGCCGGTGCTGATGACCACGGCGGCCATGGTGTTCGGCATGGTGCCGTTGATTCTGGCCACCGGGGCGGGGGCGGTGAGCCGGTTCGATATCGGGACCGTGATTGCCACGGGGATGTCGGTTGGGACGTTGTTCACGTTGTTTGTGTTGCCTTGTATTTATACGGTGTTGGCGCATCGGGGTGGGCGGGAGGTGGCGTGATCGCTTCGGCTTCGGCTTCGGCTTCGGCTTCGGCTTCGGCTTCGGCTTCGGCTTCGGCTTCGGCTTCGGCTTTCAGAGTGTGGGTTTGGGGTGTTGTGAGCATATCCATTGGCGGAAAGGTGAATCAGCGTCTACATAGCAAACGGATATGCTCACGACTTGAAAAACCAGCAGCAACAACAAGGAGGGTGTCAGAAATTTTGTGTTCGGGCATAACATGAGTAAGAGGTGCATGTATGCCAACCAAAAAGAAACCCTTGCGTGACCTGCCCACAATCCCCAAAGAGCTGCTGGAGCAGTTCGGTGAGGGCCTGATGACTGCAGAAGCTATCGAGGATGCCTCCGCGGCGTTCAAGAAGGCCCTGATCGAACGCGCTCTGCATGCCGAGCTTGGCCACCACCTGGGCTATCCGCCAGGCGCGCAGCGCCCAGAGGATGAAACCAACCAGCGTAACGGCAAGAGTGGCAAGACGGTTTTAACGGGGGATGGCCCGCTGCGGCTGGAAATTCCTCGCGATCGAGACGGCAGTTTTTCGCCCATTCTGATCCCCAAGCACGAGCGGCGGTACACCGGTTTCGATGACAAGATCATCGCCATGTACGCCCGTGGAATGACGGTCAGAGAGATCCGAGCCTTTTTGTCCGAGCAGTATGGAACAGAGGTCTCACCCGACTTCATCAGCTCTGTGACAGACGAGGTCATGGACGAGATTGGCGCGTGGCAACAGCGGCCACTGGAGCCGATGTACCCGGTCATTTTCTTCGATGCACTGCGGGTGAAGATCCGCGAAGAGGGCCTGGTGCGCAACAAGGCCATTTACCTGGCCCTGGGCGTCCTCCCCGACGGGACGCGGGATATCCTGGGCATCTGGATCGAGAACACCGAGGGCGCGAAGTTTTGGATGAAGGTCTTTAACGATCTCAAGACGCGCGGTGTCGAAGATGTGCTGATTGCCGTGACCGATGGCCTCAAAGGTATGCCAGAGGCTCTCAGTGCCGTGTTTCCAGAGACGACGTTGCAAACGTGCATCGTGCACCTGATCCGCAACAGCCTCGACTTCGCGGCCTGGGACAAGCGGCGGGCTCTGGCCAAGGAGCTGAAGCCGATTTACCAAGCCATTAATGCTGAAGCGGCTGAGCAAGCACTCGATGAGTTTGAGAACGGGCCGTGGGGCGAGAAATATCCAACGGTGGTGGCTGCCTGGAGACGCGCCTGGGATCGAGTGATTCCATTTTTCGTCTTCCCACCGGCCATCAGAAAGGTGATTTACACCACCAACGCCATCGAGAGCATCAACGCCCAGCTACGCAAGGTCATCAAGACTCGCGGGCATTTCCCGAATGATGACGCAGCGACCAAACTGATTTGGCTGGGATTGCGCAACATAACAGCCAATTGGGGAAAACCGGCCCATGATTGGAAAAGCGCGATGAATCAATTTGCGATTCTGTACGGAGATCGGTTCATCAGGCCGACCTGGTGAAATCAAGGCCTGCCTGGCGGCAGGCCGTTACCGGCCCGCACACAAAAAAACTGACACTCCCACAACAAGGGCGAATTGAAACGTAACCAACTACGCCCCAACTCACCCTTCAGTCAAACGCTCAAACCAACCGCAACTTAAAGCGCATCAAGCAAAGCCTGGTTCATCTCCGGCGTCCCAATGGTAATCCGCAGGAACTGCGCAATCCGCTCCTGCTTGAAATGCCGCACAATCACCCCCTGCTCCCGCAGCCGCGCCGCGATCCCCGCCGCATCCTGCGAAGGATGACGAGCAAAGATGAAGTTCGCCGCCGAAGGCAGCACCTCGAACCCACGAGCCACCAACTCAGCGACCAACACCTCCCGGCTTTCGATCACCTTGCGGCATGTCTCGTCGAAATACGCACGGTCCTCGAACGCCACCGCCGCGCCAACGATCGCCATGCGATCCAGCGGGTAGGAGTTGAAGCTGTTCTTGATCCGCTCCAGCGCCTCGATCAGGTCCGGATGCCCCACCGCCAACCCCACCCGCAGGCCCGCGAGCGAGCGCGACTTGGACAGGGTCTGGGTCACCAGCAGGTTGTCGTAACGATCCACCAGGCTGATGGCCGTCTCGCCACCGAAATCGATGTAGGCCTCATCGACCACGACCACCGAATCACGATTCGCCTGCAACAACTGCTCCACCGCCTGCAGCGGCAGCAGGCACCCGGTCGGGGCGTTGGGGTTGGGGAAAATGATCCCGGCATTGGGCTTGCTGTAGTCCGAGACCTGAATCTGGAACTGCTCATCCAGCGCCACCTGCTCGAAAGCAATGCCGTACAGGCCGCAATACACCGGATAGAAACTGTAACTGACGTCCGGGAACAACAGCGGCCCCCGGTCGTGCTGGAACAGACCGTGGAAAATGTGTGCCAGCACCTCATCCGAACCGTTGCCAACGAACACCTGCGCAGGCGTTACACCGTAGTACTCGGCGACCGCCTGCTTGAGCCGGTCACTGTTCGGATCCGGGTACAGGCGCAGGTTGTCGTTCAACTCGCCCTTCATGGCCTCCAGCGCCTTGGGCGACGGGCCATAAGGGTTCTCGTTGGTGTTGAGCTTGACCAGGCGCGCCAGCTTGGGCTGCTCGCCGGGCACGTAAGGGACGAGGTCCTTGACGAAGGGACTCCAGAAACGACTCATGCTCAGTTCCCCTTCTCGTTGAGGATGCGGTATTCGGCGCTGCGCGCGTGGGCGGTCAGCGATTCGCCACGGGCCAGTACCGACGCGGTGTGGCCCAGCTCGGAAGCCCCTTGCTCGGAGCAGAAGATGATCGACGAACGCTTCTGGAAGTCGTACACCCCCAGCGGCGAAGAGAACCGCGCGGTGCCGGAGGTCGGCAGCACGTGGTTGGGGCCGGCGCAGTAGTCGCCCAGCGCCTCGCTGGTGTGGCGGCCCATGAAGATCGCACCGGCGTGGCGGATCTGCGGCAGCCAGGCCTGCGGGTCGGCCACCGACAGCTCAAGGTGCTCGGGGGCGATGCGGTTGGCCACCTCGATCGCCTGTTGCATGTCGCGCACCTGGATCAGCGCGCCACGGCCATTGATCGACTTCTCGATGATCTCGGCACGCTCCATGGTGGGGAGCAGCTTCTCGATGCTGGCGGCAACCCGGTCGAGGAAGGCGGCATCCGGGCTGACCAGGATCGCCTGGGCGTCCTCGTCGTGCTCGGCCTGGGAGAACAGGTCCATGGCGATCCAGTCCGGATCGGTCTGGCCATCACACACGACAAGAATCTCCGACGGACCGGCAATCATGTCGATACCGACCTGGCCGAACACATGACGCTTGGCAGTGGCGACGTAGATGTTGCCCGGGCCAACGATCTTGTCTACCTGCGGCACGCTCTCGGTGCCATAGGCGAGGGCCGCAACAGCCTGCGCGCCACCGACGGTGAAGACCCGGTCGACCCCGGCGATGCAGGCCGCAGCCAGCACCAGCTCATTGACCTCGCCACGCGGTGTCGGCACTACCATCACCACTTCGGACACCCCGGCAACCTTCGCCGGAATGGCATTCATCAGCACCGACGACGGGTACGACGCCTTGCCGCCCGGCACATATAGACCGGCACGGTCCAACGGCGTGACCTTCTGGCCCAGCACGGTGCCGTCGGCTTCGGTGTACTGCCAGGAATCCTGCTTCTGCCGCTCGTGATAGATGCGCACACGGTTGGCAGCTTTTTCCAGGGCTTCACGCTGAACCGGGGTGATGCGGGTCAGGGCCAGCTCCAGGCGAGCGCGGTCAAGGATCAGGTCGTCGATGGATTTGGCATCGACACCGTCGAAACGCTGGGTGAACTCCACCAGCGCCGCATCGCCGCGCTCGCGCACGGCCTTGATGATGTCGAGCACGCGCTGGTTGACCGCGTCATCGGACACGCTTTCCCAGCTCAGCAGATGATCCAGATGTCGGGCGAAATCCTGGTCAGCGGCGTTGAGACGGGCAATTGCAGTGGACACGGTCATGGCGAGGGCCTCGTTATTAGCGGATGTTCAGGCGCCCTAAAGCTACCACTCCATCCGCGCGGGCACCTGAGAAAGAAGGCTATGACGCGGATAGACGGGCGCGACAGCAGAGGTCGCGCGCAGAGGTCAGCCGCGGTGTCGTGATTCGACGGCGTTGCGCAGGGTGTCGATCAGGCTCTGGATACGGGCGTGCTGCATCTTCATGGAGGCCTTGTTGACCACCAGGCGCGAGCTGATCGTGGCGATCAGTTCTTGTGGCTCGAGGCCGTTGGCACGCAGGGTGTTGCCGGTGTCGACCACGTCGATGATCTTGTCGGCGAGGTTGATCAGCGGTGCCAGCTCCATGGAGCCGTACAGTTTGATGATGTCGACCTGGCGACCCTGTTCGGCGTAGTAACGCTTGGCTACGTTGACGAACTTGGTGGCCACGCGCAGACGGCCCTTGGGCTCGGGCGCGCCGGTCACGCCTGCGGTCATCAGCTTGCACTGGGCGATCTGCAAGTCCAGCGGCTCGTACAGCCCCTGGCCGCCGTATTCCATCAGCACGTCCTTGCCGGCCACCCCGAGGTCGGCGGCGCCATGCTCGACGTAGGTCGGTACGTCAGTGGCACGCACGATGAGCAAGCGCACATCGTCCTGTGTGGTGGGGATGATCAGCTTGCGGCTCTTGTCCGGGTTCTCGGTGGGAACGATGCCGGCTTCGGCCAGCAACGGCAGGGTGTCGTCGAGAATGCGGCCTTTTGATAGCGCGATGGTCAACATGGGAAACGTCGGTCCTTAAGCAGCTATAGCCGGCCGGGCCATGGGCCCGACCGCATACGATTCGGCTGGCGCGTCCCTGCGCCGGTCACAGACTAGCCCGGTACGCGGCGGATCTTGGCGCCGAGCATCTGCAGTTTTTCCTCGATGCACTCGTAACCACGGTCGATGTGGTAGATGCGATCGATGAGCGTGTCGCCTTCGGCGACCAGGGCCGACAGCACCAGGCTGGCGGAAGCGCGCAGGTCGGTGGCCATCACTGGAGCGCCCTTGAGCGCCTTGACGCCAGTGACGATGGCGGTGTTGCCCTCGACCTGGATCTGCGCGCCCATGCGGTGCATCTCGTACACGTGCATGAAGCGGTTCTCGAAGATGGTCTCGATCACCGCGCCAGTGCCTTCGGCGATGGCGTTGAGCGAGATGAACTGCGCCTGCATGTCGGTGGGGAACGCCGGGTACGGCGCGGTACGCAGGTTGACGGCCTTGGGCCGCTTGCCGTGCATGTCCAGCTCGATCCAGTCTTCACCCGTGGTGATGTCGGCGCCAGCTTCCTTCAGCTTCTCCAACACGGCTTCGAGAATGGTCGGATCGGTATCCTTGACCTTGACCCGGCCGCCGGTCACGGCAGCGGCAACCAGGTAGGTGCCGGTCTCGATACGGTCAGGCATGACGCGGTAGGTTGCCGAGGCCAGGCGTTCGACGCCATCGATGGTGATGGTGTCGGTACCGGCGCCCTGAACCTTGCCGCCCATGGCATTGATGAAGTTGGCCAGGTCGACCACTTCCGGCTCGCGCGCGGCGTTCTGCAGTACGCTGCGACCCTTGGCCAGCGCGGCGGCCATCATGATGTTCTCGGTACCGGTCACACTCACGGTATCGAAGAAGAAGTGCGCGCCACGCAGGCCGCCTTCCGGGGCCTTGGCCTTGATGTAGCCACCCTCGACCTCGATCTTCGCGCCCATGGCTTCCAGGCCACGGATGTGCAGGTCGACCGGACGCGAGCCAATGGCGCAACCGCCTGGCAGGGCCACTTCAGCCTCACCGAAACGGGCGACCATAGGGCCCAGCACCAGGATCGAGGCGCGCATGGTCTTGACCAGCTCGTAGGGTGCTACCAGGGTCTTGATGGTGCGCGGGTCGATCTCCACCGCGAGCTTCTCATCGATCACAGGTTCGATACCCATGCGACCGAACAGCTCGATCATGGTGGTGATGTCGTGCAGGTGTGGCAGGTTGCCCACGGTGACCGGACCGTCGGCCAACAGGGTCGCCGCCAGGATTGGCAATGCGGCGTTCTTCGCGCCGGAAATGCGGATTTCGCCGTCGAGGCGCGGGCCGCCAGTGATAATCAGTTTGTCCATACGTCTCTCGCCGCCAAGTTGGCTCAGGTGCGCTCAGCCCAGGCTGCGCTGCTGAAGAATTTCATGGTTACCGCGTGAATGCTGCCGTTCGAGATCCACGGATTGAGGTGAGCATAGATCGCCTGCTGACGCTTGACCGGGCTCAGGCCGGCCAGCTCGTCGCTGATCACGTTCAACTGGAAGTTGCAGCCTTCGCCTTCAACTTCGACCCGGGTTCCCGGCATTTTCTCTTCCAGAAAGCTTTTGACTTCTACGGCCTGCATGCTCAACCTCGATCGGCGCCCAACGCGCGCGGGTCGGCCATCATACAAAAAAGCCCCTCGCCTGCGAAGCCCAAGACGGGGCGCACTGACCGAGGGGCTTTCACCTTGCAACAGGCCATCAGCCCGCCAGTACCTCATCGAGGTCGTAAACCTCGGCGATTTCGCGCATGTCGTCAGGCATGCCGCGCAGTTCGCAGGCCTTGCCGGCCGCCTGGGCGTCACGCATGAAGGCCAGCAGCAGCGACAGGCCGACACTGCTGGACTTCACCACGGCGGTGCAGTCCAGTACCAGGCGGGCCTCGCCGCTGGCGGCGATCAGCGCCTTGCCCTGCTTGCGCAGGGACGGGCCGCTGCGGTAGTCCAGCACGCCGGCCAGGCGCAGGACGCCAGGCTCGGTCATGCTCACTGCGGCATCGCTCATTTGACTTCCTTGTCCGGCGAGTTGTCGGCGGTCTGCTTGGCCTTGGCCACTTCACCGGCCCAGCCGTCGATGGTCTTGTCGAGGTTGTTGCCGTTACGCTGCATGGCGTCCTGGAACTGGTCACGGAACAGCTTGCCGATGTTGATGCCGTTGACGATGACGTTACGCACCTTCCAGTCGCCGCCGATCTTCTCCATGGTGTACTGCACCGGGTAGACCGCGCCGTTGGTGCCGGTGATCTTCATGCCGACGCTGGTGCGGTCGCCATCCTCGGCCTTGGCTGGGTCTACGACGATGCCCTGGTTGTTGTACTCCAGCAGGGCGTTGCCGTAGAACTGCATCAGGCTGCGCTTGAAGTTCTCCTGGAAGCGCTGCATCTGCTCGGGCGTGGCCTTGCGCGAGTACTTGACCGTCATGATGCTCTTGGAGATGCCGTCGGCATCGACCACAGGGCCGAGGTTGTCGTTGAGCGCCTTGTAGAACGCCTCGGGGTTGGCCTTGTACTGCTCTTTGTTGGCTTTCAGGTCACTCAGCAGTTGAGTGGTGGTGCCCTGGATGACGTCGCGGGCAGACTGCCCTGGCGCTGCCATGCTCAGCAGGGGGAAGGCCGCCAACAGCACCAGCAGGCCACGTCGCAGGATCGAAATCATGGGAACTCCTTAATTAGCCGGTTGAGCTTCTTTCGGTTCCTTGCCCACGGAATTGAGCAGGAACTTGCCGATCAGATCTTCCAGCACCAGCGCCGACTGGGTGTCGTGAATGGTGCTGCCATCCTTGAGAACCGCTTCTTCGCCACCAACGCTGATACCGATGTACTTCTCGCCCAAGAGGCCTGCGGTCAGGATCGAGGCCGTGGAGTCGGTCGGCAGGTTGTCGACCTGCTTGTCCAACTGCAAGGTGACGCGACCGGTATACGAATCACGGTCCAGATCGATGGCCGTGACCTTGCCGATGGTCACACCGGCCATGGTCACTTTGGCTCTGACCGTCAAACCGGCGATATTGTCGAAATACGCATAAACTTTGTACGTGTCACTGCTCGGGCTGGCCGACAGCCCGCTGACACGCAGGGCCAGCAGCAGCAGCGCCAGGATCCCGGCCAGGAGGAACAGGCCGACACCGATTTCCAGGGTGCGGTTTTGCATCAGAAATCTCCAAACATCAAGGCGGTCAGAATAAAGTCCAGACCCAGGACTGCCAATGAGGCATAAACCACGGTCTTGGTGGTGGCACGGCTGATCCCTTCTGAAGTGGGCTCGCAGTCGTACCCCTGGAATACGGCGATCCAGGTAACGACGAAGGCGAACACCAGGCTCTTGATCAGCCCGTTGATCACGTCGTCGCTGAAAGAAACGCTGTTCTGCATGTTGCCCCAGAACGAACCGTCGTAGACGCCCAGCCAGTCGACGGCGACCCACGAACCGCCCCAGATGCCGACCACACTGAAGATCAGCGCCAGCAACGGCAGCGAAATGAAACCGGCCCACAGGCGCGGGGCAACGATGTACTTGAGCGGGTCGACACCGATCATCTCCAGGCTCGACAGCTGCTCGGTGGACTTCATGTTGCCGATCTCGGCGGTCAGCGCGGAACCCGCGCGCCCGGCGAACAGCAAGGCGGTCACCACCGGCCCCAGCTCACGCAGCAGCGTCAGGGCGACCATCTGCCCCACGGCCTGCTCCGAGCCGTACTTGGTGAGGATGCTGTAGCCCTGCAGCGCCAGTACCATGCCGATGAACACGCCGGACACGACGATGATCGCCAGCGACAGCACGCCAACCGAATAGAGCTGCTTGACCAGCAGCTGGAAGCCACCGCCGATGCCGCCACGGCCACTGAGCGCATGCCCCAGGAACAGGCACGAGCGCCCCAGCACCGCGAGCACGTCGATGGCCGAACGGCCGAACAGACGGATACGTTCGAGTAAGGATTTTCTGCGCATCAACGCGCCCCCAGCAGATCGGCGCGATAGTCAGGCGCGGGAAAATGGAATGGCACCGGCCCGTCCGGGTCACCCTTCATGAACTGGCGGATACGCGGGTTGTCCGACCCCATCAGCTCGTCCGGCGTGCCCTGCCCCAGTACCTGGCCATCACCCACCACATAGATGTAGTCGGCGATGCTGGCGGTTTCCGCCAGGTCGTGGGAAACCACGATGCTGGTGATCCCCAGGGCGTCGTTGAGCAGACGGATGAGACGGACCAGCACCCCCATGGCAATCGGATCCTGGCCGACGAACGGTTCGTCATACATGAGGATCTGCGGATCGAGGGCGATCGCGCGCGCCAACGCCACACGGCGCTTCATGCCGCCGGACAATTCGTCGGGCATCAGGTCGATCGCGCCACGCAACCCCACCGCCTGCAGTTTCATCAGGACGATGTCGCGGATCATCTCGTCCGACAGCTGCGTGTGCACGCGCAGCGGAAAGGCGACGTTCTCGAACACGTCGAGGTCGGTGAACAGCGCGCCGCTCTGGAACAGCACGCCCATGTGCTTGCGCGCGTCGAACAGGTCGCTGCGCGACAACGCGGGCAGGTTCTGCCCGTTGACCCAGACTTCGCCGCCTGTGGGGCGCAACTGCGCGCCCATCAGGCGCAGCAAGGTGGTCTTGCCGCACCCCGAAGGCCCCATGATGCCAGTGACCTTGCCGCGGGGAATACGTATGTCCACGTTGCTGAAAATGCTGCGCGAACCGCGCTTGAAGGTGACACCCTTCAACTCGACCGCGTAGGCGCTATCCACACTCATCTAGACTCCTTGCTAGTGCAGCCTCGCACTAATGGACGTTCACCTTCATCGTGAAGGCACACGCGCCCCTGGCAGGCCGAATAGCGGCGAACTATAGCACCGCTGGCAGGCCCTTCCCAAGGGCGTCAAACGTTCCATTCAGGGCACTGACAGCTATATGTGACATTCGAAGGATGAGCGTTTCACACATTGCGGCTATAATCGCCGCCTTTTCATCAGGCATTGCGTTTTCGACATGAGCCAATCCAGCGAGCTGATCCACTCCGCCCAGCGCACCCTGCGCCTGGAACTCGAGGCCGTAGAGGGCCTGCTGGCCCGTATCGACGGCAACTTCGTCAAGGCTTGTGAGCTGATCCTGGCCAGCAAGGGCCGCGTCGTGGTGGTCGGCATGGGCAAGTCGGGGCACATCGGCAACAAGATCGCCGCCACCCTCGCCAGCACCGGCACCCCTTCGTTCTTCGTGCACCCGGCCGAGGCCAGCCACGGTGACATGGGCATGATCACCCGTGACGATGTCATTCTTGCCCTGTCCAACTCCGGCAGCACCGCCGAGATCGTCACCCTGCTGCCGCTGATCAAGCGCCTGGGGATCCAGATGATCAGCCTTACCGGCAACCCGGACTCGCCCCTGGCGCAAGCGGCCGAGGTCAACCTCGACGCCCGCGTGGCCCAGGAAGCCTGCCCGCTCAACCTGGCCCCCACCTCGTCCACCACCGCCGCGCTGGTGCTGGGCGACGCCCTGGCCATCGCCCTGCTGGAAGCCCGCGGCTTCACCGCCGAGGACTTCGCCTTCTCGCACCCGGGCGGCGCGCTGGGCCGACGCCTGCTGCTGAAGGTCGAGAACGTGATGCATTCGGGCGAGGAACTGCCAAAGGTGCAACGCGGCACGCTGCTCAAGGATGCATTGCTCGAGATGTCCCGCAAGGGCCTGGGCATGACCGTGGTCCTGGAAAGCGACGGCAAGCTCGCCGGCGTCTTCACCGACGGCGACCTGCGCCGCAGCCTCGACCGCAGCATCGATATCCACAAGACCCTCATCGACGAGGTCATGACCGTCCATGGCAAGACCGCCCGCGCCGAGATGCTCGCCGCCGAAGCGCTCAAGATCATGGAAGACCACAAGATCAGCGCGCTCGTGGTGGTCGACCGGGACGACCGCCCGACCGGCGCCCTGAACATGCACGACCTGCTGCGTGCCGGAGTGATGTAAATGAACCAGGACCTCATGCAACGCGCAAAGGCCATCAAGCTGGCGGTGTTCGACGTCGATGGCGTGCTCACCGACGGCCGCCTGTACTTCCTCGAGGACGGCAGCGAGTTCAAGACCTTCAACACCCTCGACGGCCAGGGCATCAAGATGCTCATGGCCTCGGGCGTGACCACCGCGATCATCAGCGGGCGCAAGACCCCCGTGGTCGAGCGCCGGGCGAAGAACCTGGGCATCCCGCACCTGTTCCAGGGCCGCGAGGACAAACAGGTGGTGCTCGACGGCCTGCTCGCCGAACTCAACCTAAGCTATGAACAGGTCGCCTATCTGGGCGACGACCTGCCCGACCTGCCGGTGATCCGCCGCGTGGGCCTGGGCATGGCGGTGGCCAATGCCGCGCCGTTCGTTCGCCAGCACGCCCACGGCGTGACCCAGGCACGCGGCGGTGAAGGCGCCGCCCGCGAGTTCTGCGAACTGATCATGCAGGCCCAGGGCACCCTGGACGCTGCCAATGAAAATTACCTGTAAGGCCACCCATGTTCAGCAAGAAACTTCGTAATTTTGCGCTGTTCGGCGTGATTGCCGCCCTGCTGGCCGCCGTCGGCTACTGGAACGTCAGCCCGGAGAGCTTCCTCGAGCAGCCCACCGCCCAGGTCGACGAAAGCGCCATCGACTACTACGCGATCAATGCCCACAGCCTGCAGTTCCTGCCCGACGGCAAGCTGCAGTACGAGATGACCGCCGACAAGGTCGAACACCTCAAGGCCAGCGAAGTCACCCTGGTGACCACGCCCGACCTGCACATGTACCGCGGCACCGAATACCCGTGGCACGTGCAGAGCAAACGCGCCGAGGTCAACCCGGACGGCACCGAGGTCGAACTGATCGATGATGTGCGCGTGGCGCGTACCGACGAAAAGCAACGCGAAACCATCATTACCAGCACCCGCATGACCGTGTTCCCGCAGAAGCAATATGCGCAGACCGAGCAAGCCGTTAGAATCGACGGCGCCGGTGGCACGACTACGGGCAAAGGAATGAAAGCGTATTTGAAAGAAGGCAGGATGGACCTGCTCTCTAACGTAAGAGGACAGTATGAGGCTCGTTAAAACCATCCCCCTTCTGCTCAGCCTGGGCGTAGCACTGGGAAGCGCGAGCGCCTTCGCCCTGCCGAACGACCGTGACCAGCCGATCCGCATCCAGGCGGACAACGCCCACCTGGACGACAAGCAAGGCGTGGCCACCTACACCGGCGACGTGATCATCACTCAAGGTTCGATGATGATCAAAGGCAACACCGTGACCATGACCCGCGCCGCTTCCGGCGACATCGACGTGGTCACCTCGGTGGGCAACCTGGCCTACTTCGAGCAGCAGCAGAGCGCCGCCAAGCCCGACAAGATGAAAGGCTGGGCCGTGACCATCCAGTACCAGGCGCAGAAAGACATGGTGATTCTCACCGACCGCGCCAAGGTCGAGAACGAAGGCAACACCACCGAAGGCGAGAAGATCGTCTACAACACCAAAACTCAGGTGGCGACCGCCGGTCGCGGTGGCAACGTGACTGCACCACGTCAGCGCATCGACATGGTCATTCAACCGAAGAAAAAGGCCGAGTAAATGGCAACCCTCAAAGCCCAGCACCTGGCCAAGAGCTACAAGGGCAGGCAGGTCGTTCGCGACGTCAGCCTGTCCATCGACAGCGGCCAGATCGTCGGCTTGCTCGGCCCCAACGGCGCCGGCAAGACCACCTGCTTCTACATGATCGTGGGTCTGGTCCAGGCGGATCAGGGCCGGGTCCTGATCGACAGCCTCGACGTCAGCCACCAGCCCATGCATGGCCGCGCGCAAGCGGGTATCGGCTACTTGCCGCAGGAAGCCTCGATCTTCCGCAAGCTGTCGGTGGCCGACAACATCATGGCCATCCTCGAGACCCGCAAGGACCTCGACCGCGACGGCCGGCGCAAGGAGCTGGAAAGCCTGCTGCAGGAATTCCACATCAGCCACATCCGCGACAACCTGGGCATGAGCCTCTCCGGTGGCGAACGCCGCCGTGTCGAAATCGCCCGCGCCCTGGCCACCGCGCCCAAGTTCATCCTGCTGGACGAACCCTTTGCCGGCGTCGACCCGATCTCCGTGGGCGACATCAAGCAGATCATCCACCACCTCAAGAACAAGGGCATCGGCGTACTGATCACCGACCACAACGTTCGCGAAACGCTGGACATCTGCGAGACCGCCTACATCGTCAACGACGGCCAACTGATCGCCGAAGGCGATGCCGAGACCATCCTGGCCAACCAGCTGGTCAAGGAAGTCTACCTGGGCCACGAGTTCCGCCTCTGATCCAGGGCCTGCCCGGAGCACTGGCAAACACGCCCGGGACGGGCTTAAGTGTAACAGTGCTCTAGGCAAACGCTGCAATTTCAGGCATATAACTTGCTTAAAATCGGCGCCCAAGCGCCCTACGTAGTGGATGGCGCATGTGCGCCGGCGAACAAGGTATTAAGCCCCTGCCATGAAACCATCGCTCGTCCTAAAAATGGGCCAGCAACTGACGATGACCCCGCAGTTGCAACAGGCCATCCGTCTGCTTCAGCTCTCCACCCTGGACCTTCAGCAGGAAATCCAGGAAGCGCTGGAATCCAACCCGATGCTCGAACGTCAGGAAGACGGCGACGACTTCGACAACAGCGACCCGATGGCGGACAACGCCGAGAACAAGCCGGTCGCCGAAGTCCAGGACAACAGTTTCCAGGAAACCACCAGCAGCAGCGCGGAAACCCTGGAGGATGGCGAGTGGGCCGAACGAATCCCCAACGAGCTGCCGGTCGACACGGCCTGGGAAGACATCTACCAGACCAGCGCCAGCAGCCTCCCCAGCAATGACGACGACGAGTGGGACTTCACCACCCGTACCTCGGTCGGCGAGAGCCTGCAGAGCCACTTGTTGTGGCAACTGAACCTGGCACCAATGTCCGACACCGACCGCCTGATCGCCGTCACCCTGATCGACAGCATCAACGAGCAAGGCTATCTGGAAGACTCGCTCGACGAGATCTGCGCCGGCTTCGACCCAGAGCTCGATATCGAGCTGGACGAGGTCGAGGCGGTACTGCACCGCATCCAGCAGTTCGAACCCGCCGGCATCGGCGCCCGCTCGCTGGGTGAGTGCCTGCTGCTGCAATTGCGCCAGCTGCCGGCCTCGACACCCTGGATGAGCGAAGCACAGCGCCTGGTCACCGACTTCATCGACCTGCTCGGCAGCCGTGACTACAGCCAGCTGATGCGCCGCATGAAGCTCAAGGAAGACGAACTGCGCCAGGTCATCGAACTGGTGCAGACACTCAACCCGCGCCCGGGCTCGCAGATCGAGTCCAGCGAGCCGGAGTACGTGGTCCCGGACGTCATCGTGCGCAAGGACAGCGAGCGCTGGCTGGTCGAGCTGAACCAGGAGGCCATCCCGCGCCTGCGCGTCAACCCGCAGTATGCCGGGTTCGTCCGCCGCGCCGACACCAGCGCCGACAACACCTTCATGCGCAACCAGTTGCAAGAGGCTCGCTGGTTCATCAAGAGCCTGCAGAGCCGCAACGAGACGCTCATGAAGGTGGCGACGCAGATCGTCGAGCACCAGCGTGGCTTCCTCGACCATGGCGACGAAGCCATGAAACCCCTGGTGCTGCATGACATCGCCGAAGCCGTGGGCATGCACGAGTCGACCATTTCCCGGGTCACCACGCAGAAATACATGCACACGCCGCGTGGCATCTACGAACTGAAATACTTTTTCTCGAGCCACGTGAGCACCGCCGAGGGCGGCGAATGCTCGTCCACGGCGATCCGCGCGATCATCAAGAAACTGGTAGCGGCGGAAAATCAGAAAAAGCCATTGAGTGACAGCAAGATCGCTGGTTTACTGGAGGCACAAGGCATCCAGGTAGCCCGTCGCACCGTCGCCAAGTACCGCGAGTCGTTGGGAATTGCCCCGTCGAGCGAGCGCAAGCGACTGATGTAGCCCCCGGATGTGCCACAGCGTTTCAGTGGCAGGTGCAATACCTGCCTCTTTATGCACGGGCAACAAAGGAGAAGCTGTATGCAAGTCAACATCAGTGGACAGCATGTAGAAGTCACCCAACCACTGCGCGATTACGTGCTTGAAAAGCTCGCCCGGGTGGAGGGTCATTTCGACAAGATCACCAACGCAACGGTGATCATGAAAGTCGAGAAGCTACAGCAGAAGGTTGAAGCCACACTCCAGATACCCGGTGGCGAAGTGGTCGCTAATGCCGAGCACCAAGACATGTATGCAGCGATCGACGCCCTGGCTGACAAGCTCGACCGCCAACTGAAAAAACACAAGGAAAAACAGCAAAGCCTGCTGCAAGGTGCAGCCGCCCGCTGATCCCCCTCATCCATGATCCGACTTGAAACCATCCTGACCCCCGGCCGTTCCCTCGTGAACGTGCCGGGTGGCAGTAAAAAGCGCGCCCTGGAAAAGGTCGCCAACCTGATCGCCGAGCAAGTACCCGAGCTGGAGATGCAAGACGTCTTCGAAAAACTCGTCGCTCGTGAAAAACTGGGCTCCACCGGCTTCGGCAATGGCATCGCCATCCCCCACTGCCGGCTCGAAGGCTGCACCGCGCCCGTCAGCGCCCTGCTGCATCTGGACGCCCCCATCGATTACGACGCCATCGACGGCGCCCCTGTCGACCTGCTGTTCGTCCTGCTGGTCCCGGAAGCTGCCACCGATGCGCACCTTGAACTGCTGCGCCAGATCGCCAGCATGCTCGATCGCAAGGAGGTTCGCGATCGCTTGCGCGGTGCCGCCAGCAACGAGGCTCTGTACCAGGTAGTCCTGGACGTGCAGAACGAGGCCTGACCATGCGCCTGATCATCGTCAGCGGCCGCTCCGGCTCCGGCAAGAGCACCGCCCTCGACGTACTGGAAGACAACGGTTACTACTGCATCGACAACCTGCCCGCCGGGTTGCTGCCGCAGTTGGCGGAAAACGCACTGATCAACACCGAGCTGCAGCAACCCAAGGTGGCTGTCTCGATCGATGCGCGTAACCTGCCCAGCCATCTGACCCGCTTTCCAGAGCTGCTGGAGGAAGCGCGTACCCGGCACATTCAGTGCGATGTGCTTTATCTGGACGCTGACGAAGACACGCTGCTCAAGCGCTTTTCCGAAACCCGCCGTCGCCATCCACTGACCAACGCCAATCGCTCGCTGGCCGAGGCGATCCGGGTGGAGAGCGAGCTGCTCGGGCCCATCGCGGACCTCGCCGACCTCAAGATCGATACCACCAGCCTGAATCTTTACCAGTTGCGCGACTCGATCAAGCTGCGCCTGCTCAATCAGCCGGAACCTGGTACCGCATTCCTCGTCGAGTCGTTCGGTTTCAAGCGCGGCATGCCCGTTGATGCCGACCTGGTGTTCGACGTGCGCTGCCTGCCCAACCCTTACTGGAAACCGGAACTTCGCGAGCATTCCGGGCTCGAACAGCCGGTAATCGACTATCTGGCCGCGCAGCCGGATGTCGAAGAAATGTTCCAGGACATCTCCACCTACCTGCTCAAATGGTTGCCGCGCTTCGCCGCCAGCAACCGCGCCTATGTCACCATTGCCATCGGCTGCACTGGTGGCCACCATCGCTCGGTGTACATCACCGAACGGCTGGGCCAGTTGCTCCAGCAATCCCTGAAAAACGTCCAGGTCCGCCACCGCGACCTCTAGCCCACAGGATCCGCACCACGATGCCCGCCCGCGAAATCACCATCATCAACAAGCTGGGCCTGCACGCCCGGGCGGCCGCCAAGTTCGTCGGCGTGGCCGGGCGCTTCCCCTGCCAGGTGCGCGTCGGGCGCGCACCAGACAAGCTGGTGGATGGCAAGAGCATCATGGCCGTGATGATGTTGGCAGCCGGCAAGGGCACCCAGGTGCACCTGGCCACCGAAGGCGAACAGGACAACGACGCCATGGACGCGCTGGTGGCGCTTATCAACAACTTCTTCGACGAAGGTGAGTGAAAAGCCCTGCCCTCTGTAGAAGCGGCTTTAGCCGCGATGCAGGCAACGCGGTATCTGGCACCCGCTTCGCGGGTGATCGCGGCTAAAGCCGCTCCTACAGGGGGCGTGCCAAATCAGTGGGGCGGATGCTTCACGACATCGCCGTATCCATCACCATCATCAGGCAGAACCCCACGCACAACCCCAGGCTCGCCAACCGGTGATGCCCGTTGCTGCGCGACTCCGGGATGATTTCCTGGGTCACCACCAGCAACATCGCCCCTGCCGCACAGGCCAGCCCCAGCGGCAACAGCAACTCGGCGACATTCACCAGCCAGGCGCAGATCACCGCGGCCAGCGGCTCGACCAACCCGGACGCGGCTCCGATCAGAAAGGCCTTGAAGCGCGACATGCCCGCACCCGCCAACACCAGGGCGATCACCAACCCTTCCGGTACATCCTGCAGCGCAATGCCCATGGCCAGGCTGTCGGCATCGGGCATGCCGCCCCCAGCGGAAACACCGATGGCCATGCCCTCGGGAATGTTGTGGGCAATGATGGCGATGACAAACAGCCAGATCCGTGCGGCAATCACCGGCTGCTGCTCGGTGCCAACCAATGCCTCCGGCGAGGCACCGGAAACCTTCAGGTCGACCAGGAACAGGCACAGCGCCCCAAACAGCAAGCCACTGCTGATCAGACCACCCGCCCCCCACGGGCTGAAACCGACCGCCTGAGCGGCGTCCAACCCGGGAATGATCAGGGAAAACGCCGTGGCCGCCAGCATCACCCCCGCGCCAAAACCCAGTAGCGTGTCGGCCAATGCCACCGGCATGTTGCGAATGACCAGCACCGGTACCGCGCCCAGCGCTGTCCCCAACGCGCACAGTGCGCCACCCTCCAGGGCGCGCAACATGCGTGGCTCCAGCTCCAACCAGGCAATGCCACGGGCCGCGAGCAACGCCGCGCCGACCAGCAACAGCAAGGTCCCCAGCGCCAGGCGGAACAGGCGCACACTGCTGACAGACAACACCTGCGAGCGCATACCGGCCCGACTCACTTCAAGGCTTCGAGGTAGCGACGTTCCACTTCGGACCAGTCGACCACGTTATAGAAGGCACCAATGTATTCCGGGCGACGGTTCCGGTATTTCAGGTAATAGGCGTGCTCCCAGACATCCAGGCCGAGGATCGGTGCATTGCCGTGCATCAGCGGGCTGTCCTGGTTGCCGCTGCTCTCCACCACCAACGTGTTCTGCGGCGTGACGCTGAGCCAGGCCCAACCGCTGCCGAAACGGGTCAGCGCAGCCTTGGTGAACGCCTCCTTGAACGCGGCAAAGCCACCGAGCTGATCATCGATTGCCTTGGCTATCTGCCCTTGGGGCTGTCCGCCGCCCTTGGGCGACATGATCGCCCAGAACAGGCTGTGGTTGGCATGACCGCCGCCTTGGTTGATCACCGCGCCCCGCAGCTTCTCGGGCAATTGCCTGACCGCTGCGACCAGTTGCTCAACCGGCCATTCGGCCCACTCGCTGCCCTCGAGGGCGGCATTGAGGTTGTTGATGTAGGTCTGGTGGTGCTTGCTGTGGTGGATCTCCATGGTCTGGGTATCGATGTGCGGTTCCAGTGCATCGTAGGCGTAAGGCAATGCAGGCAAGGTGTGGGGCATATCAGTGAATTCCATAGGCTGTTGTGCTGTGAGTGGTTTCCGCTTGCGCGACCAGCTCGCTGGCCACCGGTACCTGGCGATGGAGCAGGCGTTCGGTGCGCGGGTACTGCCCGTACTCGGCGATGAAACTCAGCAGTTCGGTGTAGGTCCGCCCACTGTGGCGCAGCGCGGCATCGCGCAGCGTCCGGGACAGGCGTTGCTCCTGGCTGGCCTGGAGCAGCCGCTGGTGGGCGGCGCACAGGTAGTCGGCGCTTTCATGCGGCTGATTCAGATGCAGGTGCAGGTCGGCCAGGTTGTGGTGGGCAATGACCAGCGCGGCCACCGCCTCGTCGACGTCATGCCAGCGCTCGAACAGCACCTGGGCCAACGCCAGCGCTTGCAGGTAGTGTTCCCGGGCATCGACCAGCTCACCCCGTTCGAACAGGTGGTTGGCGATTTGCGTGGTGCGTCTCCAGTGCTGCATGACGTGCCTCCTGGGCTCAGATGCCGCCGGCGGTGAGTTTTTCCGGATCCAGCAGCGCTTCGAGCTGATCACGCGACAGGTCGGTATGTTCCAGCGCCACGTCGATGATCGGGCGGCCCTGCTTGTAGGCGGTCTTGGCGATCTCGGCGGCCTTGAGGTAGCCGATGATCGGGTTCAGCGCGGTGACCAGGATCGGGTTGCGCGACAACGCTTCCTTGAGTTTGCCTTCGTTGACCTTGAAGCTGGCGATGGCCTTGTCGGCCAGCAGGCGGCTGGCGTTGGCCATGAGCTCGATGCTTTCCAGCAGGTTGCGGGCGATCACCGGCAACATCACGTTCAGCTCGAAGTTGCCCGACTGCCCCGCCACAGCGATGGTGGCGTCGTTACCGATGACTTGCGCGGCGACCATGGCAGTAGCCTCGGGAATCACCGGGTTGACCTTGCCAGGCATGATCGAAGAGCCGGGCTGCAAGCCCTGCAGCTCGATTTCGCCCAGGCCGGCCAGCGGGCCGGAATTCATCCAGCGCAGGTCGTTGGCGATCTTCATCAGTGCCACGGCAGTGGTCTTCAGCTGGCCCGACAGTGCCACGGCAGTGTCCTGGGAACCGATCAGGGCGAACAGATTCTGGCCCGGCGTGAACTCGACTTTGGTCAACCCGCTCAGCTGACGGGCAAAGCCTGCCGCAAATTGTGGGTGCGCGTTGATCCCGGTCCCCACTGCGGTGCCACCTTGGGCCAGGGCCTGCAGGCTCGGCAGGGTGGACTCGATATGCGCCTGGGCGCCCTTGATCTGTGCAGCCCAGCCACCGAGCACCTGGCTCATGCGCACTGGCATGGCGTCCATCAGGTGGGTGCGGCCGGTCTTCACGTACTGATGAACCTCGACGGCTTTGGCGTCGATCACCTGGACCAGATGACGCAGGGCGGGTAGCAACTGTTCGTGCAAAGCCAGCGCGGCGCTGACATGGATGGTGGTGGGGATGATGTCGTTGCTGCTCTGGCCGCAGTTGACGTGGTCGTTGGCATTGACCGGTTCGCCCAGCACACGGCTGGCCAGGGTGGCGATCACTTCGTTGGCGTTCATGTTCGAGCTGGTACCGGAGCCGGTCTGGAACACATCCACCGGGAAATGCCGAATGAAGTCCTCGGCCAACAGCTGCTCCACCGCCTTGACGATCGCACCGCCCTGCCCCGCGCTCAGTTGCCCCAGCTCGATATTGGCCTTGGCCGCCGCAGCCTTGGCCAGCAGCAGCGCGCGGATGAACTGCGCCGGCATCGGCTGGCCGCTGATCGGGAAGTTGTCGACCGCGCGCTGGGTCTGGGCGCCATACAGGGCCTGGGCCGGCACCTGCAGTTCACCCATGCTGTCGCGCTCGATACGGGTATCACTCATCTTCAAGTCCTTGCATCAGTTCTTCGGGAGAGATCGACGGCAGCAGCACGCAGTTGGCGAGCTGCATTGCGTAGGGTTGCCAGTGTTGGTTGTGCGCGCGGCGATCGAGGTTGCGCAGGTCGAGCAGTGGGCGCCAGGCCTGGTCCAGGCACAGGCAGCGCCAATGCCAGGGCAGCATGCGGTCGCAGGCGGTATCCAGCAGCAGGCGGAAGGAGGTCAGCGCCACGGTCCAGGGCGAGGTTTCGGTACAGCACACCAGGTAGCGGCCTTCGGCCAGGTAGTGCTCGATCAGGCGCGGTTCGTCAGGCTCGAGGGCGCAGCGGATGCGCCGGCTGAGCCAGCGCCAGTTTTCCAGGTAGGGCAGTTCGTGGAGAACGGATTTCATGAACGTCATCGCCAGGTTACCGGGTAATGATATTCATTATTAGATGATAATCAGAATCACTTCAAGCTGAGCAATAGGTGAAATAAGCCCGGCGCGATGGCCGGGTCGTTTGCAAGGCATGCTGGATAGTGGCGCGGGAGCGGGCTTGCCCCGCGATCATTTCAGGCCCATCGCGGGTCAAGCCCGCTCCCACGCCACTGTATTCACCGCCGGTTAACTGCCTGCGACAGTCATCCGCTCGATCAACACCGAACCGCTATGGATATTGCTACGGGTTTCAATATCACTGCCGATCGCCACAATTTGCTGGAACATATCCTTCATATTACCGGCGATAGTCACTTCCTGAACCGGGAACTGGATCTCGCCATGCTCGACCCAGAAGCCCGCCGCGCCACGGGAGTAATCCCCCGTGACCATGTTCAGGCCATGCCCCATCAGCTCGGTCACCAACAAGCCACGCCCCATGCGGCGGATCAATGCGGCCTGGTCCTCGACCCCATGGGTGACGAACAGGTTGTGCACGCCACCGGAGTTCGCGGTGCTGGGCAGCTTCAGCTTGCGCCCGGAATAGGTGCCCAGGATGTACGACACCAGCTCGCCCTTGTCGACGAACGGCTTGGCGTAGGTCGCCAGGCCATCGCCGTCGAATGCCGCGCTACCCAGCGCACGCGCAAGGTGTGGGCGTTCGTCGAGGGTCAGCCAGGTGGGGAACAGGCGCTGGCCAAGGGTGCCTTCGAGGAACGATGACTTGCGGTACAGGTTGCCGCCGGAAATCGCCGAGAGGAAGCTGCCGAACAGGCCGCCAGCCAATTCCGCGGAGAACAGCACCGGCACCTCGCAGGTCGGCACAGGACGCGCGCCCAGGCGGCTGGCCGCCCGCTGAGCAGCGCGCTGGCCAATGCTGCGCGGGTCGGCCAGCAGTTGGCCCTGGCGATTGACGTCGTACCAGTAGTCACGCTGCATCTGGCCGTCGCTCTCGGCGATCATCACGCAGCTCAGGCTGTGGCGTGTGGAAGCATAACCGCCGATGAAACCGTGGCTGTTGCCGTAAACCCGCACGCCCTGATGGGTATTGAGGGTGGTACCGTCGGCGTTGCGGATGCGCGTGTCGGCGTCGAAGGCGGCCGCCTCGCACGCCAGCGCCATCTCGATGGCCTTTTCAGGCTCGATGTCCCAGTCGTGGTAGAGGTCGAGATCCGGAATGTCACGCGCCATCAGTGCCGCATCGGCGAGGCCCGAGCACTCATCCTCGGAGGTATGCCTGGCGATCGCCAGCGCCGCCGCGACCGTTTCACGGATAGCGTCGGGGCCGCTGGCCGAGGTGCTGGCAGAGCCTTTGCGCTGGCCGACATAGAGGGTGATGCCAAAGCCCTGGTCGCGGTTGAACTCGACGGTCTCGACCTCGCGCTGGCGCACCGTGGTGGACAGGCCCTGCTCCAGCGAAACTGCCACTTCGCAGGCACTGGCCCCCTGGCGACGCGCCTCGGCGACGATCGCCTCGACCTGTTCCTGCAATGCCGGCAGGTCCTTGGGGCCTACGCTCTGGACTGCACTCATGGTTCTCTCCACTGAAAATTCTGCGTACGGCTAGGGTCATTCTACGACCGGGCCGGACAAGCGGCCCCCGACTGGTTATCATGGCGGCGATTTCCTGCGGACTGCCCCCATGGTTGATTCTTACGACGACGCCTTCGATGGCGAAAAAAGCAAAACCCAGATCAAGCGCGAGCTGCATGCGCTGGTCGAACTCGGTGAGCGCCTCACCACCCTCAAGGCCGACACCCTGGCGCGCCTGCCGCTGACCGACGAGCTGCGCAAGGCGCTGGACGAGGCCTCCCGGCACACCGCCCATGGCGCCCGCAAACGCCACATGTCGTTCGTCGGCAAGCTGATGCGCGTCCAGGATCTCGACGCCATCCACGCTGTGCTCGAGCAGATCGACAGCTCCAGCCGCCAGTACAACGAGCGCTTCCACGGTCTCGAGCGCTGGCGCGACCGGCTGATCGACGGTAACGACGAAGACCTCGAACGCTTCGTCAACGAGTTCCCCGACACCGACCGCCAGCACCTGCGCTCGCTGATCCGTCATGCCCAGCACGAGAAGGCACGGAACAAACCGCCTGCCGCCGCGCGCAAAGTGTTCAAGTACATCCGCGACCTCGACGAAACTCAGCGCGGCTTGCGCTGAAGCCTGGGCTCGGGGGCTGCTGCGCAGCCCATCGCGGCTCAAGGCCGCTCCTACAGGGAATGCGTGTAGGGGTGGCCTGCCGCGAAAGGACCGCAAAGCGGTCCCCATGGCCCTCAAGCCCCTGTACCACCCACGGTAATCGCATCCAGCTTCAGGGTCGGCTGGCCAACGCCCACCGGCACCGACTGCCCATCCTTCCCGCAGGTGCCCACGCCGCTGTCCAGCGCCAGGTCGTTACCGACCATCGACACGCCGCGCATCGCTTCCGGACCATTGCCGATCAACGTCGCGCCCTTCACCGGCGCGGTGATCTTGCCGTCCTCGATCAAGTACGCCTCGCTGGTGGAAAACACGAACTTGCCGCTGGTGATGTCCACCTGGCCACCGCCGAGGTTGGCGCAATAGATGCCCTTCTTCACCGACGCGATGATTTCCTGCGGGTCGCTGTCACCGGCGCGCATGTAGGTGTTGGTCATGCGTGGCATCGGCAGGTGGGCGTAGGACTCCCGGCGCCCGTTGCCGGTGACTGCCATGCCCATCAAGCGAGCGTTGAGCTTGTCCTGCATGTAGCCCTTGAGGACACCATTCTCGATCAACGTGGTGCACTCGGTCGGCGTGCCTTCGTCATCGACACTGAGCGAGCCGCGACGCCCTTCCAGGGTGCCGTCGTCGACGATGGTGCACAGCTTCGAGGCCACTTGCTCGCCGATTCGCCCACTGAACGCCGAACTGCCCTTGCGGTTGAAGTCGCCTTCCAGACCATGACCGACCGCTTCATGCAGCAACACGCCAGACCAGCCTGGGCCGAGCACCACAGGCAATGTGCCGGCCGGCGCAGGAATCGCCTCGAGGTTGACCAGTGCCTGGCGCAACGCTTCACGGGCGTAGCCCATGACCCGCTCCTCGGTGAAGAAGCGATAGTCGGTACGCCCGCCACCGCCCTGCCCGCCGCGCTCGCGGCGACCGTTCTGCTCGACGATCACGCTGACATTGAAGCGCACCAGCGGGCGCACGTCGGCGGCCAGGCTGCCATCGGCGGCGGCCACCAGGATGCGCTCCCAGACCCCGGCCATGCTCACGCTGACCTGCTGGATGCGCGGGTCGAGGGCGCGGGTGGCGGCGTCGACGCGCTTGAGCAGCTCGACCTTTTCCGCACGGCTGAGCACCGCGAGGGGGTTGTCGGCGGCATACAGCGCGGTCACGTCCTGGCTGCGGAAGGCCTGGACCTTGCCGTTCTGCCCGGCGCGCGAAATTGAACGGGCGGCACGGGCCGCCGAGGTGAGTGCTTCGAGGTTGATCGCGTTGCTGTAGGCGAAACCGGTCTTCTCGCCGGACTGGGCACGCACGCCCACGCCCTGGTCGAGGTTGAAGCTGCCTTCCTTGACGATGCCGTCTTCCAGCGCCCAGGTTTCCGAGATCTGGCCCTGGAAATACAGGTCGGCGGCGTCGATGCCGGGGCCGGCCAACTCGCCCAGCACCGTCTGCAGGCTGTCGAGGGTCAAGCCGCCCGGGGCCAGGAGCTGCTCGCTGACGGTGGATAACATCTGGCTCATAGTCACTCCGAGGTGTGCGCAGGCCGCAAGGCGTCCTGCGAGAAAAAGCGCCGGTGGCTGACCACCGGCATGCGCGCCCGGATGGACGCTTGTTCTTCGCTGTCGCGCGTGGCCAGCAGTACTGCCTCTCCCCGCGCCTTTTGCGCGACGATCCGCCCCCAGGGGTCGACGATCGCCGCCTGGCCGTGGGTTTCCCGCGGCCCCGGATGCACACCGCCCTGGGCGGCCGCCAGCACATAGCACTGGGTTTCGATGGCCCGCGCGCGAATCAGCACTTCCCAGTGCGCCGCGCCGGTTACCGCGGTGAACGCCGCCGGTGCGCTGATCAGCTCGGCCCCGGCGGCGCGCAAGGCGCTGTACAGCTCGGGGAAGCGCAGGTCATAGCACACCGACAACCCAAGACGCCCGACCGGTGTATCCGCTACCACCACCTGGTCGCCGTGGGCGTAGTCGTCGGACTCGCGATAACGACCACGGTTGTCGGCAACGTCCACATCGAACAGATGCAGCTTGTCGTAGCGTGCGACGATCTCGCCCTGCTCGTCGACCAGCAGCGAACAGGCGTGGGCCTTGTGCTCCGGCCTACCGACCGGCGGCAAGGGCAAGGTACCGGCGACAATCCATAACCTGAGGTCGCGGGCCGCCTGTTTCAACCACGGCAGGATCGGCCCTTCGCCCAGCGCCTCGGCGCGGCCGATGGCGGCGGCGTCACGGCGGCCCATGGCGGCGAAGTTCTCCGGCAGCACTGCCAGGCGCGCGCCACCGGCCGCGGCCTGCTCGAGCAGTGCCCGGGCGCGTTGCAGGTTGGCCAGGATATCGTCCTGGCTGACCATCTGGATCACTGCTGAAGTCATGCGCCCCCCTGCCATTACTTGTCGAATGGTTTCACAAACGTGATTTTAGGCTCTTTCACCGGCCCTTCTACGCGGTAGTGCACGCTGGCGAAACGGGCCACACGGTCGCCGATCAGGCGGTCGACCAGGAACAACGCGCCACCGACGGCCGGCGCGCCGATGATCAGCGCAGCCAGCGGCAGGTTGTTGGTCACCGGCAGGGTCACCAGCAGGTTGGCGTCGACCCGGTCGCGGACGAAGTCCAGGGTACCGTCGAGCTCGAAGTTGCTCGACGGCCCCGTCACGGTAATCGGCTCGCGGGTCACGTAGACCCCCTCGCTGGCCACCAGCAGACCCTTGACCCTGTCGTAGGCCAGGCCTTTGCTGAACAAGTCGGAGAAGTCCAGGCGCAGTCGGCGGCCGATGGAGTTGAAGTTGAGCAGCCCGAACACCCGCAGGGCCTGGGCGCTGCCCTCGACCTCGACGAACTGACCGGTACGCAAGGCGGCGTCGAGGCTGCCGGAGTAACGGTTGAGGCTGACCCAGGCCGGCGAGCCCGGCCAGCGGCCATCGACATCCATGCGGAAATCACGACTGGTGACGGTCGGCGCAAAGCCCCAGGCCTTGAGCACGTCGGCCAGGTTCTTGCCATCCAGGCGGCCCTTGTACCAGCTCGAGGTACTGCCGGGCTCGCCTTCCCAGCCGCCGCTGCCATCGATATGCAGCCCCTTGAGGTCCAGATCGATGTCCGCAAGCGACAAGCCACGCGACGCCTGGCGCAACTTCACCGACGCACTGCCGAACAGGTCGTCGCCGCGGTACATCTTGTCGATGGTCAAGTCCAGCGGCGGTACCTTGCGCGGATCGACACCGGCCAGCGGATCTGGAGCATTCTCGGCCTGCTCTTCCGTCGTCGCGCTGGCGGGCGGCAGGCGCAAGGTCTGCAGACGAATGGTCATCGGCGTCGCCTTGGCATCGGGGATGCGCGCATTGCCGATGACTTCCTTGCTGTCCAGACGCAGGTCCCAGGCCTGGCCACCACGCGCCAGGCGCACGACCGCCTGGTTGAGGTCCATACCGAAGGCCTTGAGCTGGCCGATGCTCAGGTCGACGCCTTGCAGGTTCTGGCGGGCGCTGCCGCCTGGGTCCTGCCCGGCGAAACGCTCCATCTGCTGTTGCCAGAGCGCCAGGTCCAGGGCCTCCAGGCGCCCACGTACGCGCAGGCCCTGGCCACTCGGCACGCTGGCTTCACCGGCACCCAACAGCAGTTCGCCGCGCCCCTGGGCCAGTTTGTCGGCAGGCGCGGCGTAGGCGAAACGGGCCAGGTCGGCATAGCTGGCATCGATACGCCGCTCGGGGCCTTGCAAGGTGAGGCTGAAACGGCTGTCGCGGGTGTCCGCGGCGGCCTTGCCGAAGGGGGCTGGAAGATCGATGGCCAGGCCCTTGAGCGATGAATTGACCGTGATCCGGTTGTCACGATTTCCGAGCATCACCTGCAACTGGTAGGGCAGATCGCCCGAAGCCGGCAGTGCTTGCTGGAAGTTCAGCCAATCGGTCAAGGCCTTGAGCCCGACCTGGCCGCTGGCGCTGATTCGCGTCTGGATCTGCCCGCCCTGCCCTTCGGCGGCGATCTGCGCGGTGACCGGCTTGCCAAAGGCCTGCAGGGTGATGCCCTTGCCGCTGAGCCCCTTGTCGAAGTCGAAGGTGAAATCGCCCTTCAGGCGGTTCAGTTCCAGGCTCGGGGGGGCAACCTTGAGCGTTGCGTCGGCGGTCGAGAAGTCCACCAGTACCTTGGGGCGCTGCCCGTGGGCCAGGGGAATGTCGAGCTTGACCTTGCCCCGCAGCGGCCCTTCGCCCTCCCAACCGGCGAAGATCTCACCCGTGCCGATGGGCGCTTCCTTGAGAATCTTCAGGCCATCGCCGAGGCTGCCATCGAAGTCGCCATCAAGATACAGGTGGCTGTGCTGGTCGCCCTCGACATGGGGAATGTCGACGCTCACGTCGCTGACCTTGGTGTCGAGCAGCAGCCCTTGGCGGGCCTTGATCCGCACCCCGGTGTCCTCGATGAAGACGTCACCCTCGACCTGCTGCACCTGGGGCCAGCCCGGCTGGAAGTCCAGGGCCGCGTCGTGCACCTTGAAGAACAGGCTGATATCGCGGGCATGGGGTGGCGCACCGTGGTTCAGCGAGCCCTGGTACTGGAAGTAGCCTTCGTCGACATTGCCCTTGACGATGGCGCTGCGCAGCCACTCGTCCAGGGCCGGGCTGAGCACCTCGGGCAGGTACTTGGCGGTGTAGCGGCCATCGCCCTCGGTGAGGCCGACGCGCAGGTCCATGTAGTCCTCATGGCCTGGCTCCAGATGGATGCGGATCAGGAAGTCGGCGGCGATCTTGCCTTCGTCGCCCAACACCTTGATATAGGGGGCGACCAGGGTGAAGGCTTGCTTGTCCAGCGTCCAGGTCAGCCGTGCGTTGGCCTTGGGGTAATGCCAGGGTTTGCCGAAGATCGGGTACAGATGCAGCATGAACGCTTGGGTGTCCAGGCGCAGTTCGCCATGCCCGAGATCACCGCTGATCGCCCCGGTGACATTACCGGCGGCAGGTGCGCCGTGATAGGCGTCGAAGCCGACCTTCTCCAGGTTGGCGGCGAACTGCAGACGCTGGTCACCCTCGGCTTTCGGGCGGATATCCAGGCGTACATTGCGCAACGTACCGGTCACCTTGAGGGCGTCGACCACGGTCATGAGTTTGTCGGGCAGAGGCGCCAAGGCATCGATCAACGGCGTCAACGGCGTCAGGTCGAGGCGGTCGGCCTGGACCTGCCAGGTTTCGTCGGCAGGGTTCTGGCCCAGGCGCTGTGCCAGTTGCAGGTGGGATTCCCAGCGGGTCTGGCCAAGGCTCATGGCCAGGGAGTCGACGGCCACGTCGAAACCCTGGTCCTTGCGCTGGAACCAGGCCGACAAGGCCAGGTTGTCCAGGGTGACAGCCTTGCGCTCGGTGTAGGCACCCTTGAGTTGTGGGGCATTGAGGCGAACCGTCGCCTGCTGCAGCTGCCCTTTGTTCCAATCGATCCAGAATTCGCCGCCGGCACGCAGCGTACTGGCTTGCCACTGCCCCAGCAGGCGCGGCGGCAACCAGCGAGCCCAGTCGCTTTGCGGCAGGCTCAGGTAGGCCTGCAGTCGCCCCTCGCGCCACGCCTTGGCGCTGGCCCGGCTGTCCAGGCTCATGGCCAGCGGCTGGCCGTCGGGCAAGGTAGCCCGCAGATCCAGGCGCTGACGCGAGGCACCGGCCTGCAGCCCCAGGCTGACATAGGTCAGGGTCAACGGGTCACGTTGCCACGGGTGCAAGGTGACCTGGCTGTCGAACAGGTCGATGCGCCCCAACTGGCGCAAGCGTTTGAGCGCGTCGGCCGGATCGAACGGCGCGTCGTCCTTGTGCGGCAGGCCTTCAAGCGCCCAAGAGCCTTGCTCGTCTTCCCGCAGGATCAACTGCAAGCCTGCAAGCTGGATACGCGCCAGGCGCACTTCACGCGCCTTGAGGCTGGCCCACAGGTCCGGTACCAGCTTGACGTCATCCAGGCGCAGCGATGCGGCGCCCTCGCCCAACTGCAGGTCGCGCATCCGCAACACCGGTGCCAGGCCACTCCAGCGCCCTTCCAGCGCGCCGACATGCACAGGCATGCCCAAGGCCTGTTCGGCCTTGAGCTCGGCATCCGCACGGTATTCGGCGACCAGGGGTACCAGTTGTCGCCCAAGGCTGACATACAGCGCCACCAGCACCGCCAGCAGGGCACAGATACCCAGCCCCCAGCGGGTCAAGGCGCCCAGAACGCGGGTCAGACGTTCCATGGCCAAGGCCCTCCGAGTCGTCCCTTAACTATGGCCGGGGAATCGGGCTTTGCCAGCCCTGGTACGGGGCGACGGCCTTCAGAACGGGTCAGAGCAGCACCACATCGTATTGTTCCTGGGAGTACATGGACTCGACCTGGAAGCGAATGGTCCGCCCGATGAACGCTTCCAGTTCGGCGACATTGCCCGACTCTTCGTCGAGCAGGCGGTCGACCACCTTCTGGTTGGCCAGTACCCGATAGCCCTCGGCCTGGTAGGCACGGGCCTCGCGCAGGATCTCACGGAAGATTTCGTAACAGATTGTCTCGGGGGTCTTCAGTTTGCCCCGCCCCTGGCAGGCGGCACACGGCTCGCACAGCACCTGTTCGAGGCTTTCGCGGGTGCGCTTGCGGGTCATCTGCACCAGGCCCAGCTCGGTGATGCCGATGATGTTGGTCTTGGCGTGGTCGCGCTCGAGTTGCTTCTCCAGGGTACGCAGGACCTGGCGCTGGTGCTCCTCGTCCTCCATGTCGATGAAGTCGATGATGATGATCCCGCCGATGTTGCGCAGGCGCAGTTGCCGGGCGATGGCGGTGGCCGCCTCGAGGTTGGTCTTGAAAATGGTCTCTTCGAGATTGCGATGGCCGACGAACGCACCGGTGTTGACGTCGATGGTGGTCATCGCCTCGGCCGGGTCAACCACAAGATAACCGCCGGACTTGAGCGGCACCTTGCGCTCCAGGGCACGCTGGATCTCGTCCTCGACCCCGTACAGGTCGAAGATCGGCCGCTCGCCGGGGTAATGCTCGAGGCGATCTGCAATCTCGGGCATCAGTTCGGCGACGAATTGCGTAGTCTTCTGGAAGGTTTCCCGCGAATCGATACGAATCTTCTCGATCTTCGGGTTGACCAGGTCGCGCAGCGTGCGCAGCGCCAGGCCAAGGTCCTCGTAGATCACGGTGGGGGCGCCGCAGGTGCTGATCTGCGCGCCGATCTGCTCCCACAGGCGGCGCAGGTAACGGATGTCCTGGAGAATGTCTTCAGCGCGGGCGCCTTCGGCGGCGGTGCGCAGGATAAAGCCACCGGCATCCTTCATGTCTTCCTGGGCCATGCAGTCGTTGACCACTTGCTTGAGGCGTTCGCGCTCGGCTTCTTCCTCGATCTTCAGCGAAATCCCGACATGGCTGCTGCGTGGCATGTACACCAGGTAGCGCGAGGGGATCGACAGCTGGGTGGTCAGGCGCGCGCCCTTGGTGCCGATCGGGTCCTTGGTGACCTGCACCACCAGCGCCTGGCCCTCGTGGACCAGCGCGGTGATGGTCTCCACCGCCGAGCCTTCGCGCTGCGAGATCTCCGAGGCATGGATGAACGCCGCGCGCTCCAGGCCGATGTCGACGAAGGCCGCCTGCATGCCCGGCAACACCCGCACCACCTTGCCCTTGTAGATATTGCCGACGATGCCGCGGCGTTGGGTCCGCTCCACGTGCACTTCCTGCAGGACGCCGTTCTCCACCACCGCCACGCGTGATTCCATCGGGGTGATGTTGATCAGGATCTCTTCACTCATGGCACGCTCTCGTCAAAGGTCTGGGGGTAATGATGGATCGCAGCAGGAAGACTGGCTAGCGCTGGGCGGCATCCTCTTGCAGTTGCCAGCAGGGGATGGCGAATTGCTCGAGCAGTTCCGCCGTCTCGCTCAGGGGCAGGCCGACCACTGATGAATAGCTGCCTTCGATGCCGCTGACGAACACCGCGCCCAGGCCCTGGATGGCATAGCCGCCGGCCTTGTCCAACGGCTCGCCGCTGGCCCAGTAGCGCAGGGCTTCCTCGAAGGAGATGGTACGAAAGCGCACGGTGGTGGCAACGCAGCAGCTCAGGCTGCGCTGGCCATCGGTCACCGCCACGGCGGTCAGTACCTGGTGCTCGCGTTTTGACAAGTCGCCGAGCATGGCCAGTGCCTGCTCGCGGTTTTCGGGTTTGCCGAGAATGTTGCCATCGAGCACTACCGTAGTGTCGGCGCCCAACACCACGCCGGTGCCGTCGGTCTGGCTGTAGCCCGCCACAGCCTTGGCCTGCGCCAGGCGTTCGACGTAGGCGGCCGGCGTCTCGTCGGGCAACGGGGTTTCATCGACGGGCGCGCTGACGACAACGAACGGCACGCCGATCTGGGTCAGCAGTTCACGCCGTCGTGGCGAACCGGAGGCCAGGTACAACTGAGGCATGTAGACATCTCCTTGTCAGTGGCGACGGCCGTCAGTGGATATGCAGGCGCAGGCGCAGGCCACGCAAGGCAAAGCTGATCCAGGGCCAGAGCAAGGCGCTGATCACCGCAGGCCAGACGAGCGCCAGCGTTGGCAGGCGATTGCCGGTCAGGGCACTGAGCCACAGCTGGATCAGCTGGGCGATGCCGAAAATCACCAGGATCACCAGGCTCTGCTGCCACATGGGGAACATGCGCAAGCGCTGCTGCAACGACAGCACGAGGAAGGTGATGAGCGTGAGAATCAGGGCATTCTGCCCCAGCAGGGTGCCATACAGCACATCCTCGGCCAGGCCCAGCACGAAAGCGGTGGTCATGCCGACCTTGCTGGGCACGGCCAGGGTCCAGAACGCCAGCAGCAAGGCCAGCCACATGGGCCGGAACACTTCCATGAACTGCGGCATGGGCGAAACGCTGAGCAACAGGCCGATGGCGAACGTCACCCAGATGACCCAGCCGTTTCTGCTACGCGTGCTGGCCATTCATTGCCTCCGGGGTTGAGCGGGCGCGACGGGCGGGTGGGCCGGTGCGGTGGGCGTCGTGGCGGGTGCCGCAGGCACGGTCTGGCTGGCCGGAGCAGGCGTCGCCGGGGTGGCGGGCGCCTGGCCATGGTTGCCCCCTTGGCGATCGGCTTCTTCCTGGGCGATCGCCGCTTCCGTGGCACGCTCTTCCGGCGTACGCCGGTCGCTGAACACCAGCAGCATGTAGCGGCTGCGGTTGAGCGCGGCGGTGGGGATGGCGCGGACGATGGCGAATGGCTGGCCGGAATCGTGGATCACTTCGTTGACCGTGGCCACCGGGTAACCGGCCGGGAAGCGCTGGCCCATGCCGGAACTCACCAGCAGGTCGCCTTCCTTGACGTCAGCCGTGTCAGCCACGTGGCGCAGCTCCAGGCGTTCCGGATTGCCGGTGCCGCTGGCGATGGCGCGCAGGCCGTTGCGGTTGACCTGCACCGGAATGCTGTGGGTGGTGTCGGTCAGCAGCAGCACGCGCGAGGTGTAGGGCATCAGCTCGACCACCTGGCCCATCAGGCCGCGGGCATCGAGCACCGGCTGGCCGAGGAACACGCCGTCGCGCTCGCCCTTGTTGATCAGGATTCGGTGAGTGAACGGGTTGGGGTCGACGCCGATCAACTCGGCGACCTCGACCTTCTCGTTGACCAGCGCCGAGGAGTTGAGCAACTCGCGCAGGCGCACGTTCTGCTCGGTCAGGGCCGCCAGCTTCTGCAACCGCCCTTGCAGCAGCAAGGCTTCGGTCTTGAGCTTCTCGTTTTCGGCGATCAGCTCGGTGCGGCTGCCGAACTGGCCCGCCACGCCCTGCCACGCACGCTGGGGCAGGTCGGTGATCCAGTAGGATTCCATCAACACCAGGCCCATCTGGCTGCGCACAGGCTTGAGCAGGTCGAAGCGCGAGTCGACCACCATCAGCGCGACCGACAGCACCACCAGCACGAGCAGGCGTACGCCCAGCGAGGGGCCCTTGGAGAAAAGCGGTTTAATGGGCCGTTCCTCGTGGACGACGATTCAGGAGGTCATGGGACATGGGGCAACGCACCGGCCTGCTTGCGGATTGACGGAAACGGCGCCCGAACGGACGCCAGCACAGCGCATACAGGTAGCACTGTGTGTGCTACCTGTAAACCTGGATGCTTGCTGCAGCGCCTGCGATCACTCGCTGGAGAGCAGGTCCATGGCGTGCTTGTCCATCATCTCCAGCGCACGGCCACCACCGCGGGCGACGCAGGTCAGCGGGTCTTCGGCGACGATCACCGGCAGGCCGGTTTCCTGGGCCAGCAGCTTGTCCAGGTCGCGCAGCAGCGCGCCGCCACCGGTCAGCACCAGGCCGCGCTCGGCGATGTCGGAGGCCAGCTCCGGCGGCGATTGTTCGAGGGCGCTCTTGACCGCCTGGACGATGGTCGCCAGCGATTCCTGCAGCGCTTCGAGCACTTCGTTGGAGTTCAGGGTGAAGGCGCGCGGTACGCCTTCGGCTAGGTTGCGGCCACGGACGTCGACTTCACGCACTTCGCCGCCAGGATAAGCGGTACCGATTTCCTGCTTGATGCGCTCGGCGGTGGATTCGCCGATCAGGCTGCCGTAGTTACGGCGCACGTAGGTGACGATGGCTTCGTCGAAGCGGTCGCCGCCGACGCGGACGGACTCGGCGTAGACCACGCCGTTCAGCGAGATCAGGGCGATTTCGGTGGTACCGCCACCGATATCGACGACCATCGAGCCACGGGCTTCTTCAACCGGCAGGCCGGCACCGATGGCGGCGGCCATGGGCTCTTCGATCAGGAATACTTCGCGGGCACCGGCACCGAGGGCCGATTCACGAATGGCACGGCGTTCTACCTGAGTGGATTTGCAGGGTACGCAGATCAGCACACGGGGGCTGGGCTGCAGGAAGCTGTTTTCGTGCACCTTGTTGATGAAGTACTGCAGCATCTTTTCGCAGACGCTGAAGTCGGCGATCACACCGTCCTTCATCGGACGAATGGCAGCGATGTTGCCTGGGGTACGGCCGAGCATGCGCTTGGCTTCGGTCCCGACTGCGACGACGCTTTTCTGGGTGCCATGGGTACGGATGGCAACCACCGAGGGCTCATTCAGGACGATACCGCGCTCACGCACGTAAATAAGGGTGTTGGCAGTACCCAGGTCGATGGACAGATCGCTGGAGAACATGCCACGCAGTTTCTTGAACATGGGAAAGTGACCCTGGGGAAAGCGTGGGTAAAAAAGTGCGGCAAACTCTAACAATGGCAGGGATTTTGGGCAAGGAGCCAATATGTTAAATTGGCTGTTTTTCCGAGCATGCCTGCCGATGATCGCGGCCCTTTGACCGCCAGAATCCTGACATGTTCCTCATTTGCGGACCCATTCCGCATTTCGTTTCCCTGGAGATCCCCATGTCGCTTCAACGCTCCGACGTGGAAAAGATCGCCCATCTGGCCCGCCTGGGCCTGAATGAAGGCGAACTGCCACGCATTACCGACGCCTTGAACAGTATTCTCGGGCTGGTCGACCAGATGCAAGCCGTCGACACCACCGGCATCGAGCCCTTGGCCCACCCGCTGGAAACCACCCAGCGCCTGCGTCCCGACCAGGTCACCGAAAGCAACCAGCGCGACCGCTACCAGGCCGTCGCGCCGTCGACCGAGAACGGCCTGTATCTCGTACCGAAAGTCATCGATTAAGGGAAAGCGCCTGCCATGCATCAATTGACCCTGGCCGAGATCGCCCGCGGGCTCGCCGACAAGTCGTTCTCCTCGGAAGAACTGACCGGCGCACTGCTGTCGCGCATCAAGCAGCTCGACCCGCAGCTCAACAGCTTCATCACCGTCACCGAAGAGCAGGCCCTGCACCAGGCCCGCGCCGCCGACGCCCGCCGCGCCGCCGGCGAGGCGGGTGCGCTGCTCGGCGCGCCGATCGCCCACAAGGACCTGTTCTGCACACAGGGCGTGCGCACCAGCTGCGGTTCGAAGATGCTCGACAACTTCACCGCCCCGTACGACGCCACCGTGGTCACCAAGCTGGCAGAAGCCGGCATGGTGACGCTGGGCAAGACCAACATGGACGAATTCGCCATGGGTTCGGCCAACGAATCCAGCCACTACGGCGCGGTGAAGAACCCGTGGAACCTCGAGCACGTGCCAGGCGGCTCGTCCGGTGGCTCGGCCGCCGCCGTGGCCGCGCGCCTGCTGCCGGCCACCACCGGCACCGACACCGGCGGCTCGATCCGCCAGCCGGCCGCGCTGACCAACCTCACCGGCCTGAAACCGACCTACGGCCGCGTTTCGCGCTGGGGCATGATCGCCTACGCCTCGAGCCTCGACCAGGGTGGCCCGCTGGCTCGTACCGCCGAAGACTGCGCCCTGCTGCTGCAAGGCATGGCCGGCTTCGACAGCAAGGACTCGACCTCGGTCGACGAGCCGGTACCGAACTTCAGCGCCGACCTCAACGCCTCGTTGCAGGGCCTGCGCATCGGCCTGCCGAAAGAGTACTTCGGCGCAGGTCTCGACCCGCGCATCGCGGAACTGGTCCAGGCCAGCGTCAAGGAGCTGGAAAAGCTCGGCGCGGTGGTCAAGGAAATCAGCCTGCCGAACATGCAGCACGCCATCCCGGCGTACTACGTGATCGCCCCCGCAGAGGCCTCCTCCAACCTGTCGCGTTTCGACGGCGTGCGCTTCGGCCACCGTTGCGCCGACCCGAAAGACCTGACCGACCTGTACAAGCGCTCCCGTGGCGAAGGCTTCGGCGTTGAAGTGCAGCGCCGCATCATGGTCGGCACCTACGCCCTGTCGGCCGGCTACTACGACGCCTACTACGTCAAGGCGCAGCAGATCCGTCGCCTGATCAAGAACGACTTCGTCGCTGCGTTCAACGACGTCGACGTGATCCTCGGCCCGACCACCCCCAACCCGGCCTGGAAGCTCGGCGCAAAAAGCGCCGACCCAGTCGCCGCGTACCTGGAAGACGTCTACACCATCACCGCCAACCTGGCGGGCCTGCCGGGCCTGTCGATGCCGGCCGGCTTCGTCGATGGCCTGCCGGTGGGCGTGCAGCTGCTGGCCCCGTATTTCCAGGAAGGCCGCCTGCTCAACATCGCGCACCGCTACCAGCAAGTCACCGACTGGCACACCCGCGCCCCTAACGGCTTCTGAGGAATTCACACATGCAATGGGAAGTTGTTATCGGGCTGGAGATCCACACCCAGCTCGCCACCCAGTCGAAGATCTTCTCCGGCAGCGCCACCACCTTCGGCTCCGAGCCGAACACCCAGGCCAGCCTGGTCGACCTGGGCATGCCCGGCGTGCTGCCGGTGCTCAACCAGGAAGCCGTGCGCATGGCATGCATGTTCGGCCTGGCGATCGATGCCGAAATCGGGCCGCGCAACGTGTTCGCGCGCAAGAACTACTTCTACCCCGACCTGCCCAAGGGCTACCAGATCAGCCAGATGGACCTGCCGATCGTCGGCAAGGGCCACCTGGACATCGCCCTGGAAGACGGCACCATCAAGCGTATCGGCGTGACCCGCGCGCACCTTGAAGAGGATGCCGGCAAGAGCCTGCACGAAGACTTCAACGGCGCCACCGGCATCGACCTGAACCGCGCCGGCACCCCGCTGCTGGAAATCGTCTCCGAACCCGACATGCGCAGCGCCAAGGAAGCCGTGGCCTACGTCAAGGCGATCCACGCCCTGGTGCGCTACCTGGGTATCTGCGACGGCAACATGGCCGAAGGCTCGCTGCGTTGCGACTGCAACGTCTCGGTGCGTCCGAAGGGTCAAACCGAATTCGGCACCCGCTGCGAGATCAAGAACGTCAACTCGTTCCGCTTCATCGAGCGCGCGATCAACAGCGAGATCCAGCGCCAGATCGACCTGATCGAAGACGGCGGCAAGGTGGTGCAGGAAACCCGCCTGTACGACCCGAACAAGGACAAGACCCGCTCCATGCGCAGCAAGGAGGAAGCCAACGACTACCGTTACTTCCCCGACCCGGACCTGCTGCCGGTGGTCATCGAGCAAAGCTTCCTCGACAGCGTGCGCGCCGGCCTGCCGGAGCTACCGACACAGAAGGTCGAGCGTTTCCAGAGCCAGTACGGCCTCTCTGCGTACGATGCCAACGTGCTGGCCTCCAGCCGCGAACAGGCCGACTACTTCGAGCAGGTGGTCAGCATCGGTGGCGACGCCAAGCTTGCGGCCAACTGGGTGATGGTGGAGCTGGGCAGCCTGCTGAACAAGCTGGGCGTCGAGATCGACCAGTCGCCGGTCAGCGCGGAGCAACTGGGTGGCATGCTGCTGCGCATCCGCGACAACACCATCAGCGGCAAGATCGCCAAGACCGTGTTCGAAGCCATGGCCGCCGGAGAGGGCGACGCCGACAGCATCATCGAGAGCAAGGGCCTCAAGCAGGTCACCGACACCGGTGCGATCGACAAGATGCTCGACGAGATGCTCGCCGCCAATACTGAACAAGTCGAACAGTATCGTGCGGCTGATGAAGCCAAGCGCGGCAAGATGTTCGGCTTCTTCGTCGGCCAAGCGATGAAGGCGTCGAAGGGCAAGGCCAACCCGGGGCAAGTGAACCAATTGCTCAAAGCCAAGCTCGAAGGGTGATCTGATTAAAGCGGCGAGGGCTTCGCCCTCGATCGCGGATGAATCCGTTCCTACACATACCGGTAGGAGCGGATTCATCCGCGATGGGCTGCAAAGCAGCCCCAATTGCAAAACCGGAGCATCCGACTTGCTAAAACGATCCCTCGCCACCCTCACCCTCTTCTCCCTCCTGGCCGGCTGCGCCAGCCACGACATCGACCCCCGTGGGTACAACGAAACCGGCACCGCCTCCTACTACGGCTCACGCCACCACGGCAAACGCACCGCCAGCGGCGAACCCTTCAACCAGCACGGTCTCACCGCCGCCCACCGCAGCCTGCCTTTCGGCAGCCGTGTACTGGTCACCAACCTCGCCAACCAGCGCAGCGTCGTGGTCCGCATCAACGACCGAGGCCCCCACACCCGTGGCCGACTGATCGACCTTTCACGGGCGGCAGCGGAAAAAATCGGCATGCTCCGTAGCGGAACGGCGCGAGTCCGGGTACAAGGTCTGAGCGATTGACCTGACTGGAGCCCTCGCCATTTTCGACCTGGCCACCCTCCCCACCTTCAGCCTCCTGCAACTGGGCCTGGGCCTGGTGCTGCTGATCATCGGCGCCGAACTGCTGGTGCGCGCGGCCCTGCGCCTGGCCACCCGCCTGCATGTGCGCCCGCTGATCATCGGCCTGAGCCTGGTGGCCTTCGGCAGTACCGCGCCACAATTGACCGTAAGCCTGCAAGCCGCCTACCAAGGCGCCCCGGACGTCGCGGTGGGCAGCGTGATCGGCAGCAACATCTTCAATGTGCTGGTGATCCTCGGCCTGGCGGCGCTGATCATCCCGCTGCGCGTGTCACGTCAACTGGTGCGCCTGGACATTCCCCTGATGATCATCGCCAGCGGCCTGGTCTACTTGCTGGCCAGCAACGGCCAGCTGGGGCGTATCGAAGGGTTGGTGCTGTTGCTCGGATTGCTGGGCTACCTGCTCATGCTCTGGCACCAATCACGCCACTATGCCCGCACCTATCCCGCCCCGTGCGTGGCACACACGAGCACGGTGCGATTCTGGAGCGGCGCACTGCTGCAGATCGCATTGGGGCTCGGCTTGCTCAGCTTGGCCGGCCACCTGTTGCTGGAGGCTGCGGTGGAAGTGGCGACCGACCTGGGGTTGTCCGAGCGAATCATCGGCCTGACCGTGGTCGCTGTGTGCACATCACTACCAGAGCTCGCCGCCGCACTGATTGCCGCCCTGCGCGGCGAGCGGGAAATCGCGGTGGGCGCAGTGATCGGCAGCAATCTGTTCAACCTGCTGGCGGTACTGGGGCTGACGGCACTTGTCACGCCCGAGCCGCTGTCGATCTCACCTAATGCGCTGGGCTTCGACCTACCCGTGATGCTCGGCGTGGCAGCACTGTGCCTGCCGGTCTTCTACTCCGGCTACCGGGTCACCCGTGCCGAAGGCCTGGTGTTCCTCTGCCTTTACCTGGCCTATGGCCTGCATGTGGTGGCCTTCACCACCGGCATGCCGCTGGCCGGCCGCCTTGAACGACTGATGCTGTTCTATGTGATGCCTGTGCTCGGGATCGTGCTGCTATACACCACGGCCCGAGCCTGGCGCCGCCAACACTAAGGAAAACAACATGGCTGATTCGCAACAGAGTGGGGAAAAGATCCGTCGCCAGGTGATGGGCGATGCCTTCGTCGACCGCGCCCTGGGCAACGCGACCGAATTCACCCAACCGCTGCAGGACTTCGTCAACGAACATGCCTGGGGCAGCGTCTGGGCACGTGAGGGGCTGCCGCTGAAGACCCGCAGCCTGATCACCCTGGCCACGCTGACCGCGCTCAAATGCCCGCAGGAGCTCAAGGGGCATGTGCGCGGTGCGCTGAACAATGGCTGCACGGTGGAGGAAATTCGCGAGGCGCTGCTGCATTGCGCGGTGTATGCCGGGGTGCCGGCGGCGATCGATGCATTCCGTGCCGCGCAGGAAGTGATCGACAGCTATCAGAGCTGAAACTTCGCCGGGGGGGGGGGGGGGGGGGGCCCCCCGCGGGGGCGGGGGGGGGGGGGGGGGGGGGGGCGGGGGGGGCGGGGGGGGGGGGGGGGGGGCTTCGCCGGCCTCTTCGCGGGCAAGCCCGCGAAGAGGCCGGTACTGTCGGCCCCCCCCCCCCCCCCCCCCCCCCCCCCCCCCCCCCCCCCCCCCCCCCCCCCCCGCCCCCCCCGCCCCCCCCCCCCCCCCCCACCCACCCCCCCCCCCCCCCGGCCCCCCCCCCCCCCCCCCCCGCCCGGTACTGTCGGCCTACTTGGCCTGACGGGCCTTCTTCATCCGGAACGCCACCCACAACACCAGGATCCACGCCGGAATCAGCATCACCGAGATGCGGATCGGCGGCGTCAGGTACATCACCACCAGAATCAGCACGATGAACGCCAGGCACAGGTAGTTGGTCAGCGGGTGCCCCCAGCTGCGGTAGAACGGCGTGATGCCGGCCGCCAGCTTGGCTTTGCGGAACTTCAGGTGGGTGATGCTGATGCTCGCCCAGTTGATCACCAGCGCCGACACCGCCAACGCCATCAGCAGCCCGAAAGCCTCGCCCGGCATGAGGTAGTTGATCACCACGCACAGCCCGGTGGCGAACGCCGAAACGCCCAATGCGGTAAGCGGCACGCCACGGCGGCTGACCTTGAGCAACTGACGCGGTGCATCACCTTGCGTAGCCAGGCCGAACAGCATGCGGCTGTTGGCGTACACGCAACTGTTGTAGACCGACAGTGCCGCCGTCAGTACCACGATGTTGAGGATGGTCGCGACCAGGTCACTGTCCAGCTCGTGGAAGATCATCACGAACGGGCTGCCGCCCTGCACCACCTTCTGCCATGGGTACAGCGACAGCAGCACCGCCAGCGCGCCGATGTAGAAGATCAGGATGCGGTAGACCACCTGGTTGGTGGCTTTGGGGATGCTTTCACGCGGGTTGGCGGCTTCCGCGGCGGTGATGCCCACCAGTTCCAGGCCACCGAACGAGAACATGATCACCGCCAGGGCCATGACCAGCCCCGTCACACCGTTGGGGAAGAAGCCACCGTACTGCCAGAGGTTGGCGACGCTGGCATCCGGGCCACCGTGGCCGCTGGTCAGCAGCCAGGCACCGAAGCCGATCATGCTGACGATGGCCACCACCTTGACCAGGGCGAACCAGAACTCCATTTCACCATACACCTTCACCTGGGTCAGGTTGATGGCGTTGATGACCACGAAGAAGATCGCCGCCGTGGCCCAGGTGGGGAAGTCCGGCCACCAGTACTGCACGTAGATCCCCACCGCGGTGAGCTCGGCCATCCCGACCAGCACGTACACCACCCAGTAGTTCCAGCCAGAAACGAAGCCTGCGAACTCGCTCCAGTACTGATGGGCAAAGTGGCTGAAGCTGCCGGCGACCGGTTCCTCGACCACCATCTCGCCCAGCTGGCGCATGATCAGGAAAGCCATCAGGCCGGCGACGGCATAGCCCAGCAGCACCGAGGGGCCGGCCAGCTGGATGGTCTGGGCGATGCCCAGGAACAATCCGGTGCCGATGGCGCCACCCAGCGCGATCAGCTGGATATGGCGATTCTTCAGCCCGCGCTGCAACTGCTCGGGCTTGCTCTGGTCTTGCATGAAGTGTCCTTTCAATGAGGCCGTATTGTTAGTGTTGCTTGCTGTCATGGGCTAGATCCATCCACCCCATTGCAAGAAGAAGATACCGATGTTCGTGGTGATCGCCGCCATCAAGGTGGTGATCACGATGATCGACGCCGCCAGTTCGTGGTTGCCATTGGCCGCCCGCGCCATCACATAGCTGGCCGCCGCAGTGGGGCTGCCGATGTAGAGGAACAGGATGCCCAGTTCGGCGCCGCGAAAACCGCACAACCAGGCGCCCAGCGTCCCCAGCAGTGGCAGCCAGACCATTTTCACCAGGCTGACGTCGAACGCCAGCCGGCCACTGTCGCGCAGCGCCGCCATCGACAAGGTGCCGCCGATGCAGATCAGCGCCAGCGGCAGGGTCATCTGCGCCAGGTAGTCGCCCGAGGTCAGCAGCCAGTTGGGTAGCGGCACCTGGCCATAAGCCATGGGCGTGGCCAGCAGCACGCTGATGATCAACGGATTGCTGAGGATGCTCTTGCAGATGCTCCACGGGTCGGACTTCAGGTCCGGGCTGTACACCGCCAGCACCACGGCCGACAGCGAGTTGTACATGAGGATCACCAGCCCGGCCAGTACCGCGCCGAGGGATATACCGTAGTCGCCATACAGGCTGGCCGCCAGTGCCAGGCCGATCACGCCATTGTTGCCGCGAAACGCGCCTTGCGTGTAGATGCCCCGGTCCGCCGGCGGGCAGCGCCAGATCGCCAGGCACCAGGCCAGGCCGAAGCACACCAGCGTGGCGGCGATGAAGTAGAGGATCACCCCGGGCTTGACCGCCGTTGCCAGGTCGGCGTGGTAGATGCCGAGGAACAGCAGCGCCGGCATGCACACGTTGAACACCAGCGTCGAAGCGACCTTGTTGAAGTTGTCGTCGATCAAGCGGATGCGCTTGAGCAGCACGCCCATGAACAGCATGGCGAACACAGGTGCCGTGATGTTCAGTGTCTGGATGAGAAGGGCGAGCATGCAGCGCGATCCTGAGGTAATCGTCAGGGGAGCAATCATACGTCAGTGCCAGGGGCTTGCGCCCGCCGCAGGTGCCGGTTAGCCGCACAAACAGACCTTGACGTAGGAGAAATCCAGCATATAGTGAAAATCACTGTATATTCATACAGTATAAAAATGGACAATCCCGAGATTGCAAGGAGCAAATCATGTCAGGCATGCAAACCCCGCCTGCGGCCCTTCAGGCCCAGGCCAGCTTGGTGGTCGCCGACCTCGACCAGCTATTCGACACGCAAGGCGTCGCCCTCCCCGGCCCGGACAGCCACCTGGTGCTGGTGATGCACGGGCACCACACACTCAAGTACCACCGTTTTGCCGTACCGCCCGCGCCACCCAAACGTGGCCCGGAACTGTTCTTTGAAGGCGCGGAACACACCGCCATCGGTGACAACACCCTGCTGCGCTTCGAGGCCGGGCAAGCGGGCATCCCCGCCCACCAGTCGCCGCTGCCGTTGCCCAATGGCCTGAGCCTGACCTACGGCCAGGTGATCGCCCTGGGCGGTGACTTCTATGGCGTGCCCGAGCGGCCGATCGCCGATGGCGCCAACGAAGCCGAACGCCTCGAGCGCTTCACCCAAGCATTCGACGCCCTCGCCCGCCTGCCGGCGGCCAAAAGCGAGGCCGAATCGATCCTGGCCGTCATGCAGGAAGAAATCAGCGCCGCCAACCAGGCCATCAAGGATGGCCGCCAGCCCCACGAAGCCTACGACGCGCTGGGCGACACACTGTCGGCGCGCTGGAACCGCATCACCGGCGGCGGCAGCTTCGCCTCCGACCTGTTCCCCCTGGGCCGCTACCTGAAACTGGCCGCCAGCAACTGGGACCATTTCGGCCCCTGGGCCCTGCTGGCCTACCAGGCCGGTCACGCCAGTGCCCTGCAGCAAGCCGTGAAGGCACGCGCCAGCGGCAACGAGCGCGACCTGCAACTGGCCTATGCGATGAACGCCTTTGCCGACCATTTCCTCACCGACCTGTTCTCTGCCGGCCACCTGCGGGTACCGCGCAAGGCACTGGCCGACACCGTCACCCCCAGTGATGTCGGCTCGTTGATCGCGCGCTTCATGCACGACGAGGACAGCAAGTACGGCCTGGCCGTGCGCAACGCCGAGGGCGAGCAATGGCGCGCCTATGGCGACAAGCGCTACTTCGACACCGTCGATGTGGCCAACCGTCGCCAGGTCGGGCGCGCCGTGCAGCGCTCGGCCGACGAAGTGTTCCAGGCCTTCGTCGACGGCCGCGTGCCGCCGGCCAAGGATTTCACCGCCCTGCGTCTGGTACCGGACCTGCGCGCCGCCGAGCAGGACCTGGTGCCCGGCAACTTCGCCCCGCTGTACTTCAATGACGGCAAGGCCGTGCTTCGGCGCAAGGACGTCAACGACCTCAATGACCGCAACCGCACCGCCGACTGGTGGGGTTGGAGCACCTACCTGCTGCTCAAGGACTACAAGCCGAACAAGCCCACCGGCTACATCGAGGCACCGACCGGGTCGCCGGCGATCATCGCCAATGCCTGGCAGCGCCGCGAGCCCGACGGCCTCAACTGGCAGCGTGGCAATGCCGTGCGCTATGCCTTCAGCGTGACCGAACAGCTCAACGAGTCCTACATCGGCCCGTGGAGCGCCTACGCCGAACTGGTCGACCAGTTCCACCCGACCGTGCAGGTGCCGGTGGACGGCAAACAGCGAGGGCGCAACCTGTTCCGCCAGTTCCGCGGCGGCTCGCCGGAACTGATCGCCAGCCTCGACGGCAAGGCAACCACCTACATCGACCGCAACGCGTGACAAGGAGGTCACAGATGAACATCAGGATCAAACTGGAGCTGGCTTCTGGCCAGTCGTTGCAAGGCATGCCGCTGGAGCTGCTGCGGGCGGGCAAGGTGATTGGCCGGGCCAAGGTGCCGGCGGGAGGGCTGGTGGCGTTCGAGACGCCGGCAGGCACCGGGCAATTGGCGGTGCGGGTTGATCGATCGGGGGTGAAAGCCTGATAGAACGCGGGGCCCCATTCGCCGGCAAGCCGGCTCCTACAGATCGGTGCAGGAGCCGGCTTGCCGGCGAACCCGTCAGCGACGAACCGGGCGCTTCTGCAACTTGCGCTGCAAGGTGCGCCGGTGCATCCCCAGCGCCCGCGCCGTGGCGGAGATATTGCCTTCGTGCTCACCCAGCACGCGCTGGATGTGTTCCCACTGCAGGCGATCCACCGACATCGGGTTTTCCGGCACCAGGGTGTCCAGGTCGGTGTGCTCCGAAAGCAATGCCGCCAGCACGTCGTCGGCGTCGGCCGGCTTGCACAGGTAGTTGCAGGCACCACGCTTGACCGCCTCGACCGCCGTGGCGATGCTCGAGTAGCCGGTCAGGATAACCACGCGCATCTCCGGGTCCAGCTCCAGCAGCTTGGGCAGCAGCACCAGGCCCGAGTCCCCCTCCATCTTCAGGTCCAGCGTGGCGTAGTCCGGCAGGTCCTGCTCGGCCAGCTTCAGGCCTTCTTCGGCGGAGCCTGCGGTGCTCACGCGGAACCCGCGACGGGCCATGGCCCGCGCCATCACCCGGGTAAAGGTGGCGTCGTCATCCACCAGCAGCAGGTGCGGCAGCTCTTCGCCTTCAACCTGGTTTTCTTCGCTCATCATGCATCTCCTCGCTTGCCATGGGGCAGGCGCAATTCGGTCAGGGTGCCACCCTGCTCATGACTATAGAGTTTCACCGAACCGCCCGCACGCGTCACGCTGGCCTTGCTCAAGAACAGGCCCAGGCCGAAGCCTTTGCCCTTGGTGGTAATGAAAGGTTTGCCGATGGCTTCGGCGATGGCCGGCGGTACGCCCGGGCCGTGGTCGCGGATGCTGATGACGATGTCGTGAGCGTCCCAGTCCAGGCGCACCTCCAGATCGTCGGGGCAGGCATCGGCGGCATTGTTCAGCAGGTTCAGCAGGGCCTGGGTCAGGTCCGGCGGCGGCGTCAGGCGCGGCACCACGCCGTCGCGCAGGCGCTGGAAGCGGTAACTGGCCTCCGGGCGCATCAGGTGCCAGCGGTTGAGCGCTTCATCGAGCCAGGCGGTGACGTCCTGCTCGACGATGGCCAGGCGCCGGTTGGCCTCGGCGGCGCGCACCAGTTGCTGCAGGGTTTCCTTGCACAGCTTGACCTGGTCCTGAAGGATCTGCAGGTCTTCCTGCAACAGGGGGTCGGCGTGATCCTGGCGCATCTCGTTGAGCAGCACGCTCATGGTCGCCAGCGGGGTGCCCAGTTCATGGGCGGCGCCGGCGGCCTGGGTGGCCACGGCCAACAGTTGTTCGTCGCGCAGGCTTTCTTCACGCCGCTCGGCGCGCAGGTTTTCCTGCTGGCGCAGTTCCTCGGCCATGCGCGCGGCAAAGAAGGTGATCACCCCTGCGGCCAGGGCGATGCTCAGCCACATGCCATAGACCTGCATGGTGTCACGCGCCAGTGGCAGGGTTTCCAGCGGGTAGTACTGCACCAGCAACAGGCTGTAGGCCACCAGGGCGATCCCCGACAGCACCAGCGAGTAGATCCACGGCAGCGTGACCGCGGCAATCGCCAGCGGCACCAGGTAATAGGAGACGAAGGGGTTGGTAGACCCCCCCGAGTAGTACAGCAGGGCACTGTGGATCAGCAGGTCACAGGCCAGTTGCAGGGCATACTCGAGCTCGGTGACCGGCAACGACAGGCGCAGGCGCAGGGCGGTGAAGGCACACAGCAGTGACGACAGGGCCAGGGTCACCGCCAGCGAGAACCACGGCAATGGCAGCAGTTCGGTCCAGTAGGCCACGCCCACCGAGCCGGCCTGGGCCGCCAGGACGAGGATGCGGATGAAAGTCAGGCGCCAGAGGTTCTGGCGTGTAGCGGACAGCGGATGTGCGGCGGCGAGCATGAGCTCTCCCGATGAGTGCTCCAGGAAAATCGGCTGGAGTATACCGAAGCCAGGCGCCTCGCTGCAGCAATGCGGCAAAGCGCCACACTTTGTCACAGAATCATGATGGCACTTTTGAACCCACTACACTCACTCCGGTCTGATCGGCCATGCGTGGGATGAAGATCGTTCCGCGCTTTATATATTGCCAAGGAGTTCCACATGCACATTTCCCGTCGCAGCAAAGTCTTCGCCCTGTCCTGCGGCATGCTTGCCAGCTTGCCTGCCCTGGCGGCCGACGAGCCACGCTACAACCAGGTCTCGCTGCGCGCCGAAGTCAGCAAGGAAGTGGCACGCGACCTGATGGTGGTGACGCTGTACAGCGAATCGCAAAACAGTGATCCGGGCAAGCTGGCCAAGGAGATCACCGAGACCATGAACAAGGCGGTACAGCAGGCACGCCAGGTCAAGGAGGTGAAGATCAGCCAGGGCAGCCGCAACAGCTACCCGATCTACGACACCAAGGGCCAGAAGATCACCGGCTGGCGCGAGCGCGCCGAGCTGCGCCTGGAGAGCGCCGACTTCCCGGCCCTGTCCAAGCTGACCGGCGATCTGCTGCAGGACCTGAAGATGGGCGGCATGGATTTCTCCATCGCCCCCGCCACCCGCAAGAGCAATGAAGACGAGCTGCTCAAGGATGCCGTCGCGGCATTCAAGGCACGCGCCCAGCTGGCCACCGAGGCGCTGGGTGGCAAAGGCTACAAGGTGGTCAGCCTGAACCTGAACAGCAGCGGCTACCCGCGCCCGTACCTGCGCAATGCACCGATGGCGATGATGGCCAAGGGCGCCGCCGATGAAGCCGCGCCAGCCCCCGATATCGAAGCCGGCACCAGTGAAGTCAGCATGAGTGCCGATGGCCTGATCGAAGTCCAGGTGCCCTGACCCCTCCAGTTGGATGTCCGAGGCGGACAAGACCGTCTCGGACAATAGTTTCAGCCCTTTCCTACGCCCCAATCGGGTGCATCTGCTTGTCACTTTTGCCGCGAAACATCTTGAAATTTTCGCTCAAAACGACCACGCAAACGATCAACATTCGCCAAAGTTATATGGATGCGACATCCATGTACGTCCGTCCCACATTTTTGCCGCCAACCATCCTGCTGAGTGTTGCATTGGGAATGGCCCCTGCATAAGTATCCGCAGGTCGGCTCACGAGGCCGCCTCAATTCGAAAAATGACAACAATGAGGCCACCATGCTCAAACACGCAGTCCTCCCGTTCCTGGTCAGTGCAGGCTTGCTAGCCGGCGCTCCGTCCGCCCTCGCCGCGACCAACCTGGTGTTCTGCTCAGAAGGCAGCCCGGCCGGTTTCGACCCTGGCCAGTACACCACTGGGACCGACTTTGACGCCTCCGCCGAAACCATTTTCAACCGCCTGACGCAATTCGAGCGCGGCGGTACCGCGGTGATCCCGGGCCTGGCCACCAAGTGGGAAGTGTCCGACGACGGCAAGACCTACACCTTCCACCTGCGCGACGGCGTGAAGTTCCACACCACCGAGTACTTCAAGCCCACCCGTGAGTTCAACGCCGACGACGTGCTGTTCACCTTCAACCGCATGCTCGACAAGAACCACCCCTTCCGCAAGGCCTACCCCACCGAGTTCCCTTACTTCACCGACATGGGCATGGACAAGAACATCGCCAAGGTCGAGAAGGTCGATGACCACACCGTGCGTTTCGCCCTCAACGAAGTGGACGCCGCGTTCATCCAGAACCTCGCCATGAGCTTCGCCTCCATCCAGTCCGCCGAATACGCCGACCAGTTGCTCAAGGAAGGCAAGGCCGCCGATATCAACCAGAAGCCCATCGGCACCGGCCCGTTCGTGTTCAGCAAGTACCAGAAGGACGCGCAGATCCGCTACAAGGGCAACAAGGACTACTGGAAGCCCGAGGACGTGAAGATCGACAACCTGATCTTCGCCATCAGCACCGACGCCTCGGTGCGCATGCAGAAACTCAAGAAGAACGAGTGCCAGGTCACCCTGTTCCCGCGCCCTGCCGACATCAAGCCGCTGAAAGAAGATCCTAAGCTGAAGATGCCTGACCAGGCCGGCTTCAACCTCGGCTACATCGCCTACAACGTGATGGACAAGGTCAAGGGCAGCAACGAGCCCAACCCGCTGTCGCAACTCAAGGTGCGCGAAGCGCTGGACATGGCGGTGAACAAGCCGCAGATCATCGAGTCGGTCTATCAAGGCGCCGGCCAGCTGGCGGTCAACGCCATGCCACCCACTCAATGGTCCTACGACACCACGATCAAGGACGCCAAGTACGACCCTGAGAAAGCCAAACAGCTGCTCAAGGAAGCCGGCATCAAGGAAGGCACCGAGATCACCCTGTGGGCCATGCCGGTGCAGCGCCCGTACAACCCCAATGCCAAGCTGATGGCCGAGATGCTGCAATCGGACTGGGCCAAGGTCGGCATCAAGGCCAAGATCGTCAGCTACGAGTGGGGCGAGTACATCAAGCGCTCCAAAGGCGGCGAGCAGGGCGCCATGCTGATCGGCTGGAGCGGCGACAATGGTGACCCGGACAACTGGCTGGGCACCCTCTACGGCTGCGACGCAATGGACGGCAACAACTTCTCCAAGTGGTGCTACAAGCCGTACGACGACCTGATCAAGCAAGCCAAGGCCACCCCTGACCAGGCCAAGCGCACCGAGCTGTACAAGCAGGCGCAGCACATCCTCAAGGAGCAGGTGCCGATCACCCCGATCGCCCACTCCACCGTGTATCAGCCCATGAGCACGAAAGTGAAGGACTTCAAGATCAGCCCCTTCGGCCTGAACTCCTTCTACGGGGTAAGTGTGGACAACTAACGGCCGTGGCCGTCCTGCCGGCGTTTTCGGCAGGGCGGCGACACGACCGGGTGATACGTAGGGCAATTCCCTGGCGCTCACCGGAAAGCTCCCACTCACTTATCAGTATCTGACTCTGGTTCCCGCATTCTGGCGCTTCTATCGTCAGGACCGGGATGCTGCAGCCGCGTTTTGCCTGTCGCGGCCGAAATACACGGACAAAGGATCTGCCATGCGCCTCACTGCACTGAGTTCCCCCCTGCTCGCCCTCGGCCTGCTGAGCCAGGCGCCGCTCGTTGCGGCCAACAACCTGGTGTTCTGCTCAGAGGGCAGCCCGGCCGGTTTCGACACCGCCCAGTACACCGCGGCCACCGACAACGACGCCGCCGAACCGATCTACAACCGCCTCGTCGAGTTCGAACGTGGCGGCACTGCCGTTCAGCCAGGCCTGGCCACCGATTGGCAGATTTCGGACGATGGCCTGAAGTACACCTTCCACCTGCGCCCGGGTGTGAAGTTCCACGCCAACAAGGACTTCAAGCCCACCCGCGACTTCAACGCCGACGACGTGCTGTTCACCTTCAACCGCATGCTCGACAAGGACCAGCCCTTCCGCAAGGCCTACCCCACCGAGTTCCCCTACTTCATCAGCATGGGGCTGGACAAGAACATCGCCAAGGTCGAGAAGACCGCCCCGCTGACCGTGGTCTTCACCCTGAACAAGGTCGACGCCGCGTTCCTGCAGAACATCGCCATGGCCTTCGCCTCGATCCTTTCCGCCGAGTACGCCGAGCACCTGCTGGCCAGCGGCAAGGCCAGCGATATCAACCAGAAACCGATCGGCACCGGCCCGTTCGTGTTCCAGCGCTATCAAAAGGACTCGCAGATCCGCTACAAGGGCAACAAGGACTACTGGGCCCCCGACCTGGTGAAAATCGACAACCTGGTGTTCTCCATCAACGTCGACCCTTCGGTGCGCATCCAGAAGCTGCGCCGCAACGAGTGCCAGATCACCCTGCACCCACGCCCGGCCGACCTGCCCGCGCTCAAGCAGGATGACAAGCTGCAGGTGATGACACAACCGGGCTTCAACCTCGGCTACATCGCCTACAACACCCAGCACCCACCGTTCGACCGCGTCGAAGTGCGCCAGGCCATGGACATGGCGGTGAACAAGCAGGCGATCATCCAGGCGGTCTACCAGGACGCCGGCCAACCAGCGGTCAATGCCATGCCCCCCACGCAGTGGTCCTACGACTCCTCGCTCAAGGATGCCAAGTACGATCCGGAAAAAGCCAAACAGCTGCTCAAGCAGGCCGGGGTCAAGGAAGGCACCGAGATCACCCTGTGGGCCATGCCGGTACAGCGCCCCTACAACCCCAACGCCAAGCTCATGGCCGAGATGCTGCAATCGGACTGGAGCAAGCTCGGCTTCAAGGTCCGCATCGTCAGCTACGAGTGGGGCGAGTACCTCAAGCGCATGAAAAACGGCGAACACGACATCGCCCTGATCGGCTGGACCGGCGACAACGGTGACCCGGACAACTGGCTGGGCACCCTTTACAGCTGCGGCGCCATCGGCAGCAACAACTATTCGCTGTGGTGCGACCCGCAGTACGACGCGCTGGTCAACAAGGCCAAGCAGGTCACCGACCGTGAACAGCGCACCGCCCTCTACCAGCAGGCCCAGCAACGCCTCAAGCAACAGGTGCCGATCACCCCGGTGGCCCATTCCACGGTCAACCAGCCACTGAGCATCGGCGTGAAAGATTTCAAGGTCAGCCCCTTCGGACGCAACGTATTTTCCGGCGTCAGCATCGATTGACCCTGCACTGCGCGGCCAGGAGTGAGACCCACTCCCGCGCCCGCGTGCAGCCCGGATTTGCCTGGTGACCCCAAGGCAAACATTGCAGTACCGCAGCACCGCAGCAGGCCCGGCCCACAAGGCCTGGGTGATAACTAAAAAAATATAAAGGGAGCTTTAATCTTGAGACGTTTCACACTCACCGCATTAGCCTTGTCCGTTGGTGCCTTCAGCGCCCTGGCCCTGGCCGAACCCGCCAGCCAGGACTTCGTTCCGGTCACGCTCAAGTCGAGCAGCGAGCAGGCCGAGAGCAAAGGCTTCATCGATGGCCAGAGCCTGTCCGGCAGCACCCGCAACTGGTATGCCCACGAACGCGCCACCCGCGCGCCGCTGTGGAAGTACTACAAGGGCGACGGCACCCAACACGACACCCACAGCCGTAACAACTGGGTGCAGGGCACCATCCTCAACTACAGCTCGGGCTTCACCGAAGGCACCGTGGGCTTCGCCGTCGAGGCCGCCGCCTACAACGCCATCGCCCTCGAGCGCGGCCGCGCCGCCGTGGCCGGCCCCAACAACCGCACGCTCACCCACAGCGACGGCGATGTCATCGGCCAGTGGAGCAAGATGGGCCTGGGCAACGTCAAGGCGCGCGTCTCCAACACCACCCTGACCGTCGGTCGCCAGTCGGTCGACACGCCCATGATCGCCTACATCGGCAACCGTGCCCTGCCCTCGAGCTTCCAGGGTGCGTTCCTGCACAGCGCCGAGTTCGACAACCTGTCGTTCGACCTGGGTACCTTCGACCGCGTCTCGCCGCGTACCGAACAGAGCCTGAGCAAGTTCCGCAGCGAATACACGAACAAGCGCGTGGAAACCGACCGCGCCAGCACCGTCGGCGTCAACTACCAGCCGCTCAAGAGCCTGACCACCAGCTTCTACGCCACCCAGGTCGAGGACTTCTGGAACCAGTACTACGTCGGCGCCAACCATGTGCTGGGCGACAGCGCGGTGCTGAGCCTGACCACCGGTCTGAACTACTACAAGACCGTGGACGAAGGCAGCAAGAAGATGGGCGAGATCGACAACGACACCTACAGCCTGTCGTTCGGCCTGACCCACCAGGCCCACACGCTCAGCGCCTCCTGGCAGCAGGTCAACGGCAACGAGTACTTCGACTACCTGCATGAAACCAACGGCATCTACCTGGCCAACTCCCTGCTGTCGGACTTCAACGGCCCGAACGAGAAATCCCTGCAGATCAGCTACGTGCTGAACATGGCGCCGTACGGTGTGCCAGGCCTCAAGTTCAACCTGTACAACGCCCGCGGCTGGGGCATCGATGGCACCCACTACAAGGGCACGATGTACGACGTCAAAGGCCTGGACGGCGAAACCCACTACGAGTGGGGCTTCGGCACCAGCTACGCGATACAGAGCGGCCCGCTGAAGGATACCGCCATTCGCGCCACCTACACCGCCCACCGCGCCAGCAAGGCCCAGGGCGATGGCAGCCTGGACGAGTTCCGCCTGGTCACCACCATTCCGTTCAACATCCTCTGACCGTTGGCGCCACGGCCCGATTGACAACGGGCCGTGGCGGCTACGCTGGAACATTGACTGCAGGGAGGTTCCATGAAATCGCTACCGCTACGCGCTGCCCTGGCAGCGGTCATCCTGGGCGCGGCGTCGAGTCTGGCGGCCAAGCCGCTGGTGGTGTGCACCGAGGCGAGCCCCGAGGGCTTCGACATCGTCCAGTACACCACCGCCGTCACCGCCGACGCCACCGCCGAGGCCATCTTCAATCGCCTGGTCGACTTCAAGCCCGGTACCACCGAGATCCAGCCGGCCCTGGCCAAGAGCTGGGACGTCAGCCCCGACGGGCTGGTCTACACCTTCCACCTGCGTGAAGGTGTCAAGTTCCACACCACCGACTACTTCACCCCGACCCGCGACTTCAACGCCGACGACGTGCTGTGGAGCCTGAACCGCCAGCTGCGGCCCGACCACCCATGGCATGACAAGACCAGCATCGGCTTCCCCTATTTCGAGAGCATGGCCTTCAAGGACCTGCTCAAGTCGGTGGAAAAAACCGACGATCACACCGTGGTGATCACCCTCACCCGCCCCGAAGCGCCGTTCCTGCGCGACATGGCCATGGCCTTCACCTCGATCTACTCCGCCGAGTACGGTGACCAGCTGCTCAAGGCCGGCAAGACCGCCGACCTCAACAGCAAACCAATCGGCACCGGCCCGTTCATCTTCCAGCGCTACAACAAGGATGCCCAGGTTCGCTACAAGGCCAACCCGGACTACTTCCGCGGCAAGCCACCGGCCGATGCGCTGATCTTCGCCATCGCCACCGACAGCAATGTGCGCCTGCAGAAACTGCGCGCCAACGAATGCCAGGTCGCCCTGTACCCCAAGCCTGACGACGTGCCGGGCATCAAGACCGACCCGAAACTCAAGGTCGCCGAGATCGAGGCGCTGGTCACCGGCTACATCTCGATGAACACCCAGCACAAGTACCTGAGCGATGTGCGCGTGCGCAAGGCGATCAACATGGCCTTTGACCGCCAGACCCACGTCGACCAGCTGTTCGGCAAGGGCAACGCGCTGCCCGGCGTCAACCCGTACCCACCGACCATGATCGGCTACAACACCGACAACAAGAACCCGCCCCACGACCTGGACAAGGCCCGCGAGCTGCTCAAGCAAGCCGGCGTACCTGAAGGCACGGTGATCACCCTGTTCACCCGCAACGGCGGTGGCCCGACCAACCCCAACCCGCGCCTGTCCGCGGAAATGCTCCAGTCCGACCTGGCCAAGATCGGCATCAAGCTCGACATCCGCGTGATGGAATGGGCCGAAATGCTGCGCCGCGCCAAGAAAGGCGAAGCCGACCTGGTCTCGGCGGGCTGGGCCGGCGACAACGGCGACCCGGACAACTTCCTCACACCCATGCTCAGCTGCGACGCCGTCAAGAGCGGCGAGAACTACGCACGCTGGTGCAACCAGAAGTTCCAGGACCTGATCACCCGGGCCCGCGAAGTGATCGACAACGATGAGCGCGCCAAGCTCTATAACGAGGCGTTGGCGGTGTACGATGAAGAACAGCCCTGGATCAGCATGGCCCACCCGAAAATGTTCACCGCCATGCGCGAGAACGTCGAAGGCTATGTGATCAACCCACTGACCAACAACAACTTCGCCACCACCAAGGTGAAGTAGAACAACAACAGCCGCCGGACCCTCTGCAAGGGGCTCCGGCGGCACCGCCGTTCCGGCTGATGAGGTACCCCTGACAATGTTGAGTTTTATTGCCCGACGCCTGGGTCTGCTGATCCCGACCTTCTTCGGTATCACCCTGCTGACCTTCGCGCTCATACGCCTGATCCCCGGCGACCCCGTCGAAGTGATGATGGGCGAACGCCGGGTCGACCCCGAAATGCACGCCCAGGCCATGGAGCGCCTGGGCCTGAACAAGCCGCTGCCGGCCCAGTACCTGGACTACGTCGGCAAGCTCGCCCAGGGCGACCTGGGCGAATCCCTGCGCACCCGTGAGAGCGTATGGAACGAATTCCTCACCCTGTTCCCGGCAACGTTGGAGCTGGCCATGGCCGCCCTGCTGTTCGCCGGCGTCATCGGCCTGCTGGCCGGGGTGATCGCCGCGCTCAAGCGCGGCTCGCTGTTCGACCATGGGGTGATGGGCATCTCGCTGGCCGGCTATTCGATGCCGATCTTCTGGTGGGGCCTGATCCTGATCATGTTCTTCTCCGTGAGCCTCGGCTGGACGCCGGTGTCAGGGCGCATCGACCTGCTCTACGACATCGAGCCCAAGACCGGCTTCATGCTCATCGACACCCTGCTCAGTGACGAAGAGGGCGCGTTCAAGGATGCGGTGATGCACCTGATCCTGCCGGCCATCGTGCTGGGCACCATCCCGTTGGCGGTGATCGCCCGCATGACCCGCTCGTCGATGCTCGAAGTGCTGCGCGAGGACTACATCCGCACCGCCCGCGCCAAAGGCCTGTCGCCGTCGCGCGTGGTGTTCATCCACGGCCTGCGCAACGCGCTGATCCCGGTGCTGACCGTGTTCGGCCTGCAGGTTGGCACGCTGCTGGCCGGTGCCGTGCTCACCGAAACCATCTTCTCCTGGCCGGGCATCGGCAAATGGCTGATCGAAGCCATCGGCGCCCGTGACTACCCCGTGGTCCAGAACGGCATCCTGTTGATCGCCTGCCTGGTGATCCTGGTCAACTTCGTCGTGGACATCCTCTACGGCCTGGTCAACCCACGCATCCGTCATCAGCGCTGAGGCTCCCGTCATGACTAGCCCGATTCCGAAATCCGTGACCCCGTCCAGCGCGGTCGACCAAAGCTTGCTCTATCCCTCGCCCTACAAAGAATTCTGGCAGGCCTTCTCGCGCAACAAAGGCGCGGTGGCCGGCCTGGCCTTCATGATCCTGGTGGTGTTCTGCGCCCTGTTCGCTCCCTGGGTGGCGCCGCACAACCCCAGCGAGCAATACCGCGACTTCCTGCTCACCCCGCCGGTGTGGCTCGAAGGCGGCACCTGGCAGTTCATCCTGGGTACCGACGAACTGGGCCGCGACCTGCTCTCGCGGCTGATCCAGGGCGCGCGCCTGTCGCTGCTGATCGGCTTGTCGTCGGTGGTGATGTCGCTGATCCCGGGGATCCTGCTCGGCCTGTTCGCCGGCTTCTTCCCGCGCCTGCTCGGCCCTTCGATCATGCGCCTGATGGACGTGATGCTGGCCCTGCCCTCGCTGCTGCTGGCCGTGGCCATCGTCGCCATCCTCGGCCCTGGCCTGATCAACACCGTGATCGCCATCGCCATCGTCTCGCTGCCGTCGTATGTGCGCCTGACCCGCGCCGCCGTGATGGGCGAGCTGAACCGTGACTACGTTACCGCCGCGCGCCTGGCCGGTGCCGGCCTGCCGCGCCTGATGTTCGTCACCGTGCTGCCCAACTGCATGGCACCGCTGATCGTGCAGGCCACGCTGAGCTTCTCCTCGGCCATTCTCGACGCCGCTGCCCTGGGCTTCCTGGGGTTGGGCGTGCAGCCGCCAACCCCCGAGTGGGGCACGATGCTGGCCTCGGCCCGCGACTACATCGAGCGCGCCTGGTGGGTGGTGAGCCTGCCCGGCCTGACCATCTTGCTCAGTGTGCTGGCAATCAACCTGATGGGCGACGGCCTGCGCGACGCGCTGGACCCGAAACTCAAGAACGCCGCCTGAGGAGAACGCCATGTCACTGTTGCAGATCAACAACCTGAACGTGCGCTTCGGCGACACCAATGCCATCCCCGTCGTGGACGGCCTCGACCTGGCCGTGGAAGCCGGTGAGATCCTCGCCATCGTCGGCGAGTCCGGCTCCGGCAAGTCAGTCACCATGATGGCCCTGATGGGCCTGATCGACGCGCCCGGGCGCATCACCGCCGATGTGCTCAACTTCGACGGCATCGACATGCTCAAGCTCAGCGGCCGCCAGCGGCGCAAGGTGGTGGGCAAGGACATCGCCATGGTCTTCCAGGACCCGATGACCGCGCTCAACCCCAGCTACACCGTGGGCTACCAGATCGAGGAAGTGTTGCGCCAGCACCTGGGCCTCAAGGGCAAGGCCGCACGCCAGCGCGCCCTGGAGCTGCTGAAGAAAGTCGAGATCCCGGCCGCCGAAAGCCGCCTGGACGCCTACCCGCACCAGCTGTCCGGTGGCATGAGCCAACGGGTGGCGATCGCCATGGCCATCGCCGGCGAACCGAAACTGCTGATCGCCGACGAACCGACCACCGCCCTCGATGTGACCATCCAGGCGCAGATCATGGAGCTGCTGGTCAACCTGCAGAAAGAGCGCAACATGGCGCTGATTCTCATCACCCACGACCTGGCCGTGGTCGCCGAAACCGCCAAGCGTGTGTGCGTGATGTACGCGGGCCAGGCCGTCGAGGTGGGCCAGGTGCCCGAGCTGTTCGACATCCCCGCCCACCCGTACAGCGAAGCGCTGCTGGCGGCCATCCCCGAGCACAGCATCGGCGCCGAGCGCCTGGCCACCCTGCCCGGCATCGTCCCCGGGCGTTATGACCGCCCGCAAGGCTGCCTGCTGTCGCCACGCTGCCCGTACGTGCAGGAAAATTGCCGTCGTCAGCGCCCGGCCCTCGATCCCCAGGCCCACAGCCTGGTGCGTTGCTTCTATCCGCTGAACCAGGAGGTGGCGTGATGACCGTCGTTCTATCCGCCCGTGAGCTGACCCGCCACTACGAAGTCTCCCGCGGCCTGTTCAAGGGCCATGCGCTGGTACGCGCGCTCAATGGCGTGTCGTTCGAACTGGAAGCCGGCAAGACCCTGGCCGTGGTCGGCGAGTCCGGCTGCGGCAAGTCCACCCTGGCCCGGGCCCTGACCCTGATCGAGGAACCCTCCTCCGGCTCGCTGCAGATCGCCGGCCACGAGGTCAAGGGCGCCAGCAAGGACCAGCGCAAGCAACTGCGCCGCGACGTGCAGATGGTGTTCCAGAGCCCCTACGCCTCACTCAACCCGCGGCAGAAGATCGGTGACCAGCTTGCCGAACCGCTGCTGATCAACACCTCGCTGAGCAAAGCCGAGCGCCGCGAGAAAGTGCAGAAGATGATGGAGCAGGTGGGCCTGCGCCCCGAGCACTACCAGCGCTATCCGCACATGTTCTCCGGTGGTCAGCGCCAGCGTATCGCCCTGGCCCGGGCGATGATGCTGCAACCGAAGGTACTGGTGGCGGACGAACCGACTTCCGCCCTCGACGTGTCGATCCAGGCCCAGGTGCTGAACCTGTTCATGGACCTGCAGAAAGAGTTCAACACCGCCTACGTGTTCATCTCCCACAACCTGGCGGTGGTGCGCCACGTGGCGGACCATGTGCTGGTGATGTACCTGGGGCGGCCGGCGGAGATGGGGCCGAAGGAGGATATCTACGAGAAGCCGTTGCACCCTTACACGCAAGCGCTGTTGTCGGCGACCCCGGCGATCCACCCGGATCCGCTGAAGCCGAAGATCCGCATTGCCGGCGAGCTGCCCAACCCGTTGAATCCGCCGGATGGTTGCGCATTCCACAAACGCTGCCCGCATGCCACCGAGCGCTGCGCCAAGGAAGTGCCGGCGTTGCGCCAGGTGAGTACGCGGCAGGTGGCTTGCCACTACGCCGAGCAATTTCTTTAGGCTTTAGAAAGCTGGGGCTGCTTCGCAGCCCTTTCGCGGCACAAGGCCGCTCCTACAGGGGATCGCGTTGCCCTGTAGGAGCGGCCTTGTGCCGCGAAAGGGCCGCGCAGCGGCCCCAGGATCTCAATGCATGAAGAACCAGATCAGGATGATCACCGGAATCGGCACCCCAATCATCCACAGCAGTATCGAGCGCATGGCTACTCTCCTCGTTCGGTGTTGAAACAAAGAAATGCAGCGGACATGCCAGCTGTATCAAAAAATTACATACATAAGAATCAAAGCCTTAGCCGGTAACCACTTGGCGAAGCCGTGCAAAATGCCGGATCCACGCCCTTGCGCCTGGGTTTTCTGCAATGCACTATCAGGCCCATGACCGCCACGCCTCTCCCCGACGGCCCCGGGCAAACCCCGCTCACCGCCGACACCGTCATGCGCTACCACCTGTGCTGGAAGCATCGCGACCTCGACGGGGTGATGGCGCTCTACCACCCTGACATCCAGTACCACGATTTCTTCCAGAACCGCGTGCTCGGCTACGACGACTTGCGCGACTACGTGCGCGCCTGCCTGCCCCATGAGGCCGGCGAGGACATCGTCCACAGCGACCGCATCCGCGTCGACGGTTGCACGGCGTTCATCCAGTACCAGGTCACGGTTCAAGGTGGCGACGGGCTGGCGGCGTTCCAGTCCAGTGAGGCGATCACGGTCAAGGACGGGCTGATCTGGCGGGTCAACGAGTACGCCACCCTGGTCCGCCAGGGAAGCAGCGCCAGCCATCCGGGCGGGCCACGCCCAGCCACCAGCAGGCTGGGCCTGTCACCACGCCAACTGTCGACCATGGCCCAGGACCTGGAACACTATTTCCAGGGCCAGCGCCCCTACCTCGACCCGGAGCTGGACCTGCAACAGGTCGCCGATGAAAGCGGCTACAGCCGCAACCAGATCTCCTACCTGCTCAACCAGGTACTCGGCCAGAGCTTCTACCGCTACGTCAACCAGGCCCGCCTGCAGCACCTGATGGCCAGCCTCGGCGACGGCAGCGTACGCACCCCCATCGACGAACTGGCGTTCAATGCCGGTTTCAACTCGCTGTCGGCCTTCTACAAGTGCTTTCGCGAGCACACCGGACTCTCGCCCAAGGCCTATCTCAAGCAAATTTCCCTGCGTGCACGCACGTAAGACAGCCCTCCCCACGCTTCACTAGGATCGCCCACAGACCTTTACCGGATGTGGAGCCCGCCCCGATGCAACCCCTGCGCACGATCAGCCTGTGGATGGACCAGCTCGACGAGCCGCTGTGTGCGCGTCCGGCCCTGCGCACCGATCTGGACATCGACGTGTGCATCATTGGCGCCGGCTACACCGGCCTGTGGACCGCCTACTACCTGAAGCGCCAGGCACCCCAGCTCAATATCGCCGTGATCGAGGCCAATATCGCAGGCTTCGGCGCCTCGGGGCGCAACGGCGGCTGGTTGATGGGCAACCTGCTGGGCGAGGACCGCCTGCTCGCCACCCTCTCGCCACAACAGCGTCGTGAAAGTATCGACCTGCTGCATGGCATCCCCGACGAAGTCCACGACGTGCTCCAGCGCGAGGGTATTGACTGCGACTACCGCAAGGGCGGCGTACTCTACTGCGCCGCCCGGTATCCGGAACAAGAGCGCAGCCTGCGCGCCTGGCTCGACGACCTCTACCGCCAGGGCATGAACGAAGACGACTACCGCTGGCTGCGCCCCGAACAGCTGGACGCCCAGCTGAAGATAAGCAACCCCTACGGCGCCATCTACAGCCCGCATGTCGCCACGATCCAGCCGGCCAAACTGGTCCGCGGTCTGGCGCGTACGGTCGAGGCCATGGGCGTGCCGATCTACGAGAACACCCCGGCCATCGACTGGCAGACCGGCGAAGTACGCACCCCGCTGGCACGCATCCGCAGCCATTGGGTGGTGCCTGCCGTGGAAGGCTACGCCGCCAGCCTGCCACCGCTCGGGCGTCACCAGCTGCCCGTGCAGAGCCTGCTGGTGGCCACCGAGCCGTTGCCGGAGGCGACCTGGGAACAGATCGGCCTGAGCCAGGGCCAGGCCTTCAGCGAAAGCAGCCGCCAGGTCACCTATGGCCAGCGCAGCGCCGACAACCGCCTGGTGTTCGGCGCCCGCGGCGGCTACCGCTTCGGTGGCCGCCTGCGCGAGGAATTCACCCTCACCGACAACGAAATCGAGCTGCGCCGCTACCTGTTCGGTGAACTGTTCCCACAGCTCAAGCATGTGCGCATCACCCACTCCTGGGGCGGCAACCTGGGCATGGCCCGACGCTTCCGCCCGCACATGCTGTGCGACCGCCAGCGCGGCATCGCCCTGTCCGGTGGCTATGGCGGCGAAGGTGTCGGCGCCACCAACCTGGGCGGTCGCACCCTGGCCGCGCTGATCCTCGGCCAGCACAACGCACTCACCGCCCAGCCCTGGGTGCACGACAACCGCCCCTTGTCGAGCCTGGCCAGCTGGCCACCCGAGCCCTGCCGCTGGCTGGGCTACAACGCGATCATCCAGAGCTTCGTCCACGAGGACCGGACCCTCGCCAACCCGGCCAGCGCCCCCTGGCGGCGGCGCCTGGCCAGCGGGTTGGCCGACTTCATGGAAGACTTCATGCACTGACTTCCCTTCATCATCCACAGGATCCACCGGTCATGAGCATCACCCAGTTCAAGCACACCGACAGCGTCATCCTGGACAGTTCCAACCCGGTCGCCGTCCCCCTCGGCGAGCCGGTCGCGGTCACCTCGGTCACCTGCGTCGAGCGCAGCGATGGTGTCGAGACCGGCATCTGGGAGTGCACCCCGGGCCGCTGGCGGCGGCAGATCGTGCAGCAGGAGTTCTGCCATTTCATCAAGGGGCGCTGCACCTTCACCCCCGACGGTGGCGAGCCCCTTGTCATAGAAGCCGGAGACGCTCTGATGCTACCGGCCAACAGCCTCGGCACCTGGGATATCCAGGAGACCGTGCGCAAGACCTACGTATTGATTTTCTGATCCGCTGATCGCCTGCCTTCGATAACAACAGACAAAGCAAGGTAACCCCGACATGCGCACCCTCCTTCTCGCACCCCTGATGCTGGCCGTAAGCGTTGCCAGCGCCGCCGACTCGGTGAAGATCTACAACTGGTCGAGCTACATTGCCCCGGACACCCTGAAGAGCTTCCAGCAGGCCAGCGGCATCGCGCCGACCTACGATGTGTTCGACAGCAACGAGACTCTCGACGGCAAGCTGATGACCGGCAATTCCGGCTATGACGTGGTGTTCCCCTCCAACCACTTCATGGCCCGGCAGATTCAGGGCAAGGCCCTGAAGAAGCTGGACAAGTCGCAGCTACCGAACTGGAAGAACCTCAACCCAGTGCTGCTCAAGGCGCTGGAAGTGAACGACCCGGGCAACCAGTACGGTTTCCCGTACCTGTGGGGCAGCACCGGCATCGGCTACAACATCGACAAGGTCAAGGCGGTGCTTGGCGACAACGCGCCCATCGATTCCTGGGACCTGTTCTTCAAGCCCGAATACCTCTCCAAGCTCAAGAGCTGCGGCGTGGCAGTGCTGGACAACGGCCCCGAGCTGCTGCCAATTGCCCTGCACTATCTAGGGTTGCCACACCACAGCCAGAACCCGGCCGACTACGACAAGGCCAAGGCGCTGTTGATGAAAGTGCGCCCTTACATCAGCTACTTCCATTCGTCGAAGTACACCGGCGACCTGGCCAATGGCGATGTGTGCCTGGTGGTGGGTTTCTCGGGCGATGTGCTGCAGGCGAAGAACCGCGCCGAAGAAGCGAAGAACGGGGTGAAGGTGGGTTACTCGATCCCGAAGGAGGGCGCGCCGATGTGGTTCGACATGGTAGCCATGCCGGCCGATGCGCCCGACGAGAAGGCGGGTTATGCCTACATGAACTACCTGCTGCAGCCTGAAGTGATGGCGAACATCAGCAACTTCGTGCAGTACGCCAATGGCAACCAGCAGGCTGACGCGCTGGTGGACCCGGCGATGAAGGGCAACACGATGATCTACCCGAGCGAGGATGTGATGGGCAAGCTGTATGCCCTGGAGGCGATGCCGGCGAAGATCGACCGCATTCGTACGCGGATCTGGACCAGCATAAAAGCAGGCAATTGACTGCGGGGTTTACGCCTGCCCCTGTAGGAGCGGCTCAAGGCCGCTCCTACAGGGGCAGGTGAAGACCTGTACGATCAGTGATGCTCGCGGGTCGCGCGGAACTTGATGTCCGGCCAGCGCTCTTCCATCAGCGACAGGTTGACCCGGGTCGGGGCCAGATAAGTGAGGTGACCGCCACCGTCGATGGCCAGGTTCTCCATGGCCTTGTTCTGGAATTCTTCCAGCTTCTTCTTGTCATCGCAGCTGATCCAGCGCGCCGACCAGACGGTGATCGGCTCGTAGGCGCACTCGACCTTGTACTCTTCCTTCAGGCGGCTGGCGACCACGTCGAACTGCAGCACACCGACCGCACCGAGGATGATGTCGTTGCTGCGCTCGGGGAAGAACACCTGGGTGGCGCCCTCTTCGGCCAGTTGCTGCAGGCCCTGGCGCAGCTGTTTGGATTTCAGCGGGTCTTTCAGGCGCACGCGGCGGAACAGCTCCGGGGCGAAGTGCGGGATACCGGTGAAGCCCAGCGCCTCGCCTTCGGTGAAGGTGTCGCCGATCTGGATGGTGCCGTGGTTGTGCAGGCCGATGATGTCGCCGGCAAACGCCTCTTCCAGTTGCTCACGCTCGGACGAGAAGAAGGTCAGCGCATCGCCGATACGCAGGTCCTTGTTCAGCCGCACGTGACGCATCTTCATGCCCTTCTCGTACTTGCCCGAGCAGATGCGCATGAAGGCGATGCGGTCGCGGTGTTTCGGGTCCATGTTCGCCTGGATCTTGAACACGAAGCCGGTGAATTTCTCCTCGACAGGCTCGACGGTACGCTCGTGGGCGACACGGCCCAGCGGGCGTGGCGCCCAGTCGACGACCGCGTCGAGCACATGGTCGACACCGAAGTTGCCCAGCGCGGTACCGAAGAACACCGGGGTCAGCTGGCCGTTGATGAACTCGTCCTGGTTGAACTCATGGCAGGCGCCCTGCACCAGCTCCAGCTGGTCGACGAACGAATCGTACTGGTCACCCAGGTGGGCACGGGCCTCGTCCGAGTCCAGCTTCTGGATGATCTTGGCCTCGGTGCGCTCGTGGCCGTGGCCCGGGGTGTAGACGATGATGTAGTCGCCGGTGAGGTGGTACACGCCCTTGAAGTCGCGATAGCAGCCGATCGGCCAGGTGATCGGCGCGGCCTTGATCTTCAGTACCGCCTCGATTTCGTCGAGCAGTTCGATCGGGTCGCGGATGTCACGGTCGAGTTTGTTGATGAAGCTGACGATGGGCGTGTCGCGCAGGCGGCAGACGTCCATCAGGGCAATGGTGCGCGGCTCGACGCCCTTACCGCCGTCGAGCACCATCAGCGCCGAGTCCACCGCGGTCAGGGTGCGGTAGGTGTCTTCCGAGAAGTCCTCGTGGCCGGGGGTGTCGAGCAGGTTGATCATGTGCTCGCGGTAGGGGAACTGCATCACCGAGGTGGTGATGGAGATGCCGCGCTGCTTCTCCATTTCCATCCAGTCGGAGGTGGCATGGCGGTCGGACTTGCGCGACTTCACGGTACCCGCGACGGAGATCGCCTTGCCCATCAGCAGGAGCTTCTCGGTGATGGTGGTCTTACCGGCGTCGGGGTGGGAAATGATGGCGAAAGTGCGGCGCTTCGCGACTTCGGCGGCCTGGTTGGTCATGGGAAATCGCCTGACTGGGGATTCAAAAAGGGGCGATATCATACCTGAAGTCGGGGCTCTGGCCAAAATCTGCTGAACCAGAGGCGCTCGTTCCGGCCTCTTCGCGGGTAAACCCGCTCCTACAACTGTGGGAATCCTGTAGGAGCGGGTTTACCCGCGAAAGGGCCAGTGATCGCTCAAGCATCAGCCCGGTCACGACAAATGCCTACAAAGCAGTGTTTTCAATGTCTAGAGCGCATTAATCCGCAATTTAATCTCGATAAATTTCCAGCTTTCCAGTGATTAACACTGGCCAAATGCCGCCTCGGATGGGAACCTTTCCCTTCACGGAGACGTCCACTCCCCTGCAACCCGCCTCGGTTCAGGGCTGGTTTCACCCGCTTCACGAGCCCGACGGGGTTCGGCTCATGGCCTGATGCCGCGCATCGGGCTGCTACTCGCGACCACGCTGCCCGCCGCCAGGAATGGCCGGCCGCACGGGGGTGTGATCGCCGACTACAAAAAAGGAGTCCGCCTGTGGCTGCACGCTACGGAAAAGGGCTGTTGGGATGGGCCGCCGTGCTCGTCATCCTGGCCCTGCTGGTCCACTGGATCGGCATCGACACGATCGCCCGCTACCGCGACGATCTTGGGTTCTACCTGCAAGCGCACCTGGTCTTGGTGCTGGCTTCGATGGCGGCGGCACTGGCCGTGGGCATCCCCGCCGGCATTGCCTTGAGTCGACCGCAGCGGGTCGACAAAGCCGAACGCTTCATGCAGTTTTTCAATGTTGGCAACACCATCCCTCCCCTGGCCGTCCTGGCCATTGCCCTTAGTTTCCTGGGCATCGGCGCCGGTCCTGCGATCTTCGCGCTGTTCCTCGCGTCCCTCCTGCCCATCGTGCGCAACACCTACGAGGGCCTGAAAAACGTCCCCGCCTCGCTCAAGGAAGCCGCCACCGGTATCGGCATGACCCCGCGCCAGCAGTTGTGGCAGGTGGAGCTGCCCAACGCCGTGCCGATCATCGTCGGCGGGGTGCGTGTGGCCCTGGCGTTGAACGTGGGCACCGCACCGCTGGCGTTCCTGATCGGCGCCAACAGCCTGGGCAGCCTGATCTTCCCCGGCATCGCCCTGAACAACCAGCCGCAGCTGTTGCTCGGCGCCGCCTGCACGGCGCTGCTGGCCCTGGTGCTCGACGCGCTGGTGAGTTTCTCCAGCAAGCGCTGGCTGGAACCTGGCCTGGCTCGATAACAAGAGGAAAACCATGAAGAAGACAATCGCCTTGCTTCTGGGCCTGGCCCTGCTATGCGCAGGCTTTGCCCAGGCGGCGGACAAACCGCTGATCCGCATCGGCGCCCGGGTGTTCACCGAACAGACCGTGCTCGCCGAGATCACCGCCCAGTACCTGCGCGCCAACGGCTTCGATGTGCGGGTCACCTCTGGCCTTGGCAGCAACATCGCTCGCCAGGCCCAGGAAACCGGGCAACTCGACCTGATGTGGGAATACACCGGGGTCTCGCTGGTGTCCTACAACCATATCGACGAACGCATGCCTAACGCCGAAGCCACCTACACCCGAGTGAAGGCACTCGATGCGAACAAGGGCCTGGTCTGGCTGACCCCGTCGAAATTCAGCAACACCTATGCCCTGGGCCTGCCCAAGCAGGTGGCCGAAGCCTATCCACAGGTCAATACCATCAGCGATCTCAACCAGGTGCTGCACGCCGAGCGCACCCGCAACCACCTGGTAGCCCTGGACACCGAGTTCGCCAACCGTCCCGATGGCCTGGTCGGCCTGCGCGAGGTGTACGACCTGCCCCTGGACCGCCGCAACATCCGCCAGATGGATGGCGGCCTGGTGTACACCGCGATGCGCAACAACCAGGTGTTCGCCGGGCTGGTCTACACCACCGACGGGCGCCTGAACGCCTTCGACCTCAAGTTGCTGGCAGACGACAAGCACTATTTCCCCGACTACACGGCGGCGCCGGTGTTGCGCAAAGCAGTGCTGGACGCCCACCCGCAACTGGCCGCTCTGCTCAAGCCACTGGCCGAGCAGCTGGACGACGAGACCATGCGCCGGCTCAACGCCCAGGTCGACGTCGAGCACCAGAGCCCGACCGTGGTCGCTGCGGCATTCCTGCGTGAGCATTCACTCGGCGAGGTACAACCATGAACCTGCTCGATACCTTTGCCCACCTCGACTGGGCCCAGGTCCTGCAACTGACCGGGCAGCATGTCACCCTGGTCGGCATCGCCGTGGGGCTGGCCATCGTCGTCGGCGTGCCGTTGGGCATCCTGATGACTCGCTTCCCAGCGTTCGCCGGCCCGCTGCAAGCCAGCGCCACGGTGCTGCTGACCATCCCCTCCATCGCCCTGTTCGGCCTGCTGCTGCCGTTCTACTCGAAGTTCGGCCAGGGCCTCGGCCCGTTGCCGGCGATCACCGCCGTGTTCCTCTATTCGCTGCTGCCGATCCTGCGCAACACCTACCTGGCCCTGACCAACGTCGAGCCCGGCATCCGTGAAGCCGCGCGCGGCATCGGCATGACCTTCGGCCAGCGCCTGCGCATGGTCGAGCTGCCCATCGCCGTGCCGGTGATCCTCGCCGGCGTGCGCACCGCCGTGGTGATGAACATCGGCGTGATGACCATCGCCGCCACCATCGGTGCCGGCGGCCTGGGTGTGCTCATCCTCACCGCCATCAGCCGCAGCGACATGTCGATGCTGCTGGTCGGCGCCGTGCTCGTCAGCCTGCTGGCGATCATCGCCGACCTGCTCCTGCAAACCCTGCAACGTGCCCTGACTCCGGAAGGACTGCGCCCATGATCGAACTGAACAACCTCAGCAAGACCTTCAACGCCAACGGCAAGGACGTCAAAGCCGTCGACGCGGTAAGCCTCACCGTCAACGAGGGCGAGATCTGCGTGTTCCTCGGCCCCTCGGGCTGCGGCAAGAGCACCACGTTGAAGATGATCAACCGCCTGATCACCCCGACCTCCGGCCAAGTGTTCATCAATGGCGAAGACACCAGCGCCCTGGACGAAGTCACCCTGCGCCGCCATATCGGCTACGTGATCCAGCAGATCGGCCTGTTCCCCAACATGACCATCGAGGAGAACATCACCGTGGTTCCGCGTCTGCTCGGCTGGGACAAGCAGAAATGCCACGACCGCGCCCGCGAGCTGATGCACATGATCAAGCTCGAGCCCAAGCAGTACCTGCAGCGCTACCCCCGTGAGCTGTCCGGTGGCCAGCAGCAGCGTATCGGCGTGATCCGCGCCCTGGCCGCCGAGGCCCCGGTACTGCTGATGGACGAGCCGTTCGGCGCGGTCGACCCGATCAACCGCGAGCTGATCCAGCACGAGTTCTTCGAGATGCAACGGGCGCTGAACAAGACTGTGATCATGGTCAGCCATGACATCGACGAGGCGATCAAGCTGGGCGACAAGATCGCCATCTTCCGCGCCGGCAAGCTGTTGCAACTGGACCATCCGGACACGCTGCTGGCCCATCCGGTGGATGATTTCGTCAGCAACTTCGTCGGCCAGGACAGCACGCTCAAGCGCCTGCTGCTGGTGCGGGCGGAAGATGCGGCGGACAACGCGCCATCGGTGAGCCCGGAAACACCGGTGAGCGATGCGCTGGAACTGCTGGATGAGCATGACCGGCGTTATGTGGTGGTCACCGACGGGCAGAACAAGGCACTGGGGTATGTGCGCAGGCGCGACATGCATCGCCAGCAAGGGGCGTGCGCGGACTTTTTGAGAGCGTTCAATGCCACCGCGGCCCATGACGAGCACCTGCGCATCCTGTTGTCGCGGATGTACGAGTTCAATCGGGCGTGGTTGCCGGTGTTGGATGCCGAGCAGATGTTTTTGGGAGAGGTGACGCAGGAATCGATTGCGGCTTATCTGAGCTCGGGCAGGTCACGGGGCGGCAAGACCAGTATCGTGTCGCCGGCCGAGGCAGCGGTTTCCTGAGCCGGCCTAATCGCGGATGAATCCGCTCCTGCAGGATTGGCGCACGCCCTGTAGGAGCGGATTCATCCGCGATAAAGGCGACGCGCTATCAGAACCCTACACTGGCCTGCACGTAGAACGTGCGCGGCTCACCCACATAGAGCCCGGCGTTGTTGTCGCTGGAACGGGTGAAGTACTGCTTGTCGAAGAGGTTCTTCACCCCCGCCGCCAGCTTCAGGTTCGACAGCTGCGGCCCGAACGCATAACCACCGCGCGCATGCCAGGTCACGTAACCCGGGATGTCGCCATACTGCCCATCGGCACTCGGCTCGGTGATGTAGTTGCCATTGAAACTGCCATCGGCATTCATGCCGGTGCCCGGCGCGCGCTGCTTGGACTGGGCGTAGGCATCCAGGTTCCAGGTCCAGTGGTTGACCTCGTAGCGCAGGCCGGCGGTGGCCACCGTGCGCGAGTAGAACGGCAGGTCGCGGCCCTTGAAGCCAGGAATCTCGCCTTCGTAGGTGGCGCGGGTGTAGGTGTAGCCGCCGTTGACCGACAAACCTTCCAGGCGCGGATCGAGCCCCGCCAGGTCATAGCGCACCGAAGCCTCGATCCCCTGGTGTTTGGTGGCCCCCAGGTTGGTCCAGCCGATGTCGTTGCTGATGTACTGCAGTTCGTCGTCGAAGTCGATGTAGAACGCAGTCAACTCGCCGGCGAAACCGCCGTTGTCATAGCGCGTGCCCACTTCGTAGGTCTTGGCCTTCTCCGGCTCCAGGCCATTGGCCGTGTTGTTGCCGGTACCGCCCTGGCCCAGCTGGAAGTACTGCAGGCTGCCGAACGACGTCTCGTAGTTGGCGAACACTTTCCAGGCATCGGAGAGGTGGTACATCACGCTCAGCGCCGGCAGCGGCTCGTTGCTGGTGATGCTGCGGTTCTTCTCCGCTACCGGCCGGTTGTTGGCATCCAGCACCGGGCGGTCGCGCCAGTCGGTGTTGATGTGCTCGAAGCGAATGCCAGGCGTGATGGTCCAGTTGCCGATATCGATCTTGTCGTCGATATAGTAGGCGCTGGCCTCGGTGCCGCCGCTGCGGTCCTGGAACACATGGCCGTCGGAGGTCGGGGTGACGGTCGGCACGTTGTCGATCAGCGCCAGGCGCGTCGATTGCTCACGCATCGCTTCTTTCAGGTAGCGGTAACCGACACTGACTTCCTGGGTGGTCGGGCCGGCGAAGAAGATCCGCGACACCCGCGGCTCGATGGCGAAGGTGTGGTAGTTGCGCGGGTACGACGACAGGGTCTTCATGTCGCGCGCGGCGATGGCACTGCCGCGGAAGCTGTCGGTGTAGTAGGTCAGCACTTCGAACTGGGTGGCGTCGTCGAGCTGGCGCTGCCATTTGAACGACACGTCCTTGCGCCGGCCGGCGAAGTAGTCGTAATCACGCAGCGACTGGTACGGGTTGCTGTCGTACTGCGCCTGGGTCAGGCCACCGGGCATGTCGGCGCGGCCGTCGTAGTAGTGGAAGTTGAGCCAGAACTCGTCGACGTCGGTGGGTGCCCAGTGGGTCTTGAGCATGACGTCATCGATATCGTTGCCGTTGTTGCTTTCGCGGTAGCCATTGCCATTCACCCCGGTGTACAGCAGAGCCACGCCCATGCCGTTGTCAGCGGTGCCACCTGCGAACGCCGACTCGGTGTGCTTCCAACCGCCATGCTGGGAGGTTTCCAGGGTGGTGGAGAGTTCCGCCGAGGCTTTCTCGGGGATCGCCCGGGTCACGAAGTTGATCACCCCACCGACGTTCTGTGGGCCGTAGCGCACAGAACCAGCGCCGCGCACCACATCGATGCTGTCGAGGTTGCCCGAGGAGATCGGCGCCATCGACAGCTGCGGTTGACCGTAGGGGGCGAAGGCGGCCGGAATGCCATCGATCAGCACGGTCGAGCGTGGCGACAGGCGCGAGGTCAGGCCGCGTACACCGACGTTGAGCGACAGGTCGCTGCCGCCGGTACCGTTGGAGTCTTGCACCTGCACGCCGGGGATACCGCGCAGCACATCGCGCACGTTCATCGCGCCCTGCTCCACCATTGCCTCGCGACGCACCACAGTCCGCGCGCCGGGGTGGTTCTGCACCACACTCTGCTGGGCATCGCCCAGCCAGTCGCCGACCACCTTGACGTCGGTGGGCGCCAGCTCGAGGCTGCCGGTGGTGAGGGTGCCGACTGCCTGGGCCGGCTTGACCACCACAGTGTCGGCGGACTGCTCATAGGTCAGCCCACTGCCCTGCAACAGCTGCTCCAGCGCCTGCTCCGGCGCCAGGTTGCCCGACACGGCCGGGGCCTGCTTGCCGGCCACCAGTTCGGGGCTGAAGAACAGCTGCAGCTGGGTCTGTTGACCGAGTTGCTTGAGGGCGGCACCCAAAGGCTGCGCCTGGATCTGGATAGTGTCGGCATAGCTGTTGCCAGCGGCGGCGCTGACCGCCAGGGCCAGCGCCAGGCGGCGCAGCTGGAGAAGGGGCTTATTGTTGTTCACGTCTTCGATGGGTCCTGAAAGTCGGGATAAACGCCAACCGCATGCAAATGGAAATGCTTGGCAGTTGCAGCTGGCGGGGAAGACGAACGAGCGGAAAAAAACCTGAATCTATCTCGAAATAATTTCGCTGGAACCATCCGCGTGCTGCTTGATCGCCACCGGCAGGATGTTCGGCAAGGCACGCAGCAACGCATCGGGGTCGTCGCTGCTGAAGGTGCTGGACAGGCGCAGGTTCGCCACTTTGCCTGGCGCGACACGCAGGGGGTGGGCGCGATAACGCGAGACTTCGGCGACCACTTCGCTCAGTGGTGCGTTGTCGAACACCAGCTTGCCCTGGCGCCAGGCCGTCAGTGCACTGGCATCGATGGCATAGGGCGCGGCGACCTGGCCGTGCGGGTCGATGCGCGAACCCTGGCCGGCCCCGAGCAGCGCCAGCGACTCGCCCGCGCCCCGGACCCGTACCGACCCCTGCTCGACCGCGACACGCGTGCTGTCCCGGTCCTGACGCACATCGAAACGCGTGCCCGTCACGGTCACATCCCCCTGGGCGGTGCTCACCACAAATGGCCGATCACTGTCATGGGCGACGAAGAACATCGCTTCGCCCTGGCTCAACCGCACGTGACGACGGCCGGAAGAAAAGTCGACCTGTAGCCGGGTGGCGCTGTTGAGCTCCAGCCGCGAACCGTCGGGCAGCTCGACCTGGCGGCGCTCGCCCAAAGCGGTTTGCAGGGTGTCCTGATGGTTCAGTTGCTGGTACTGCCAACCCGCCCAGCCCAGACCGAGGGCCGCGACCGCCACGCTGGCGGCCAATGCCTGGCGCAGCACACGACGGCGCGGCAAACGGTGTACAGGCTCGGGCTCGCAAAGTGCCTCGAGGCGCTGGCGTGGGATGAAGTCGGTGGCGCGCCACAGTTGCGCCAGCCGCTCGTACTCCTCGCGGTGCTGCGGATGCTGTGCCAGCCACTGGCCAAAACCAGCCTGCAGCTCGCCGTCGCGCGGCGCGTCCTGAAGCCGGGCGAACCATTCGGCCGCCTGCTCGCGCACGTGCTGTTTCATCAATGGGGTCTCCTGACTCATCTGGCCGACACATCCAGGTGCTCACGCAGATGTCGGAGCGTGCGGATCATATACTTTTCGACCATGTTCCTGCTCAAGCCCATGCGCTCGGCGATCTCGGCCTGGGTCAGGCCCTCGAGTTTCTGCCAGACGAACACCCGGCGACAGTTTAGCGGCAGCTCTGAAAGGGCCCGCTCCACAGAATCCGCCAGCTCCAAGGCATGTACATAGGCCTCCGGGTCGTCATGCCCCGTCGATCCCCCGTCGAATGCCTCCAGCTCAAGGGCCTGGCGACGGTCCTCGCGACGGAAACCATCGACGGCGATGTTGCGGGCGGTCTGGTGCAGGTAAGCGCGCGGCTGCTCGACCTGCTCGTTCGGGTTCTCCAGAACCCGCACGAAAGCGTCATGGGTGAGGTCCTCGGCCTGCTGACGACTGCGCAGCTTGCGCGTCCAGGTGCCGATCAGCTCTTGGTAGTGGTCGAGGAAGCCTTTGTGTCCGGACACGGGTGTGTTCATCAGGGAGGCAGGGCGAGGTCGCGAATAGTAATGTTTCTCATCAGCAACGGCAATCACTGCATGGTCGGGCCGACCAAGGGCTGGCGGCGAGTGCGATGACAATTTTTTTTGCTGATTTCATGCTCGAGGGAGGCGCGCGTTTCGTGGCCATAAATATGAACACTGCTGGCCCCATCGCGGGTAAACCCGCTCCTACAGAAAAGCGCTGGCCCCCTGTAGGAGCGGGTTTACCCGCGATGGGGTCAACACGGTCCATTCCACTATTTTTTACGCTTGCACAAGGCCTGGGAACATATGCCGGTCATATGGGTCGGTTATTCAGGTGACAGCTCATCGATCCACGGCGAAACCACCGGGTTTGCCTGTTGATCTTGCGGTTTTCACGCCCTAAAGTGCGCGCCGAACGTCCATGCTGGAAACGATCCATCCGGCTCAAGTACTGACGACGAGACAGCAAGGTCACCCGCCGCCCTTCCCTGGCACGGTTGACCTTTTTGCTTTCGGCGACATGCCTTGGGAAGTAGGCGAACCAAAGTGGGGATACGGAGGGCGTTCAGTTTGCTGCCACTTATCTTTTCAGTTTGCCCATGGAGCCCTTGAGCATGTCGATCCAGGTCGAAGACTATTTCGCACGCGACACCTTCCAGAAAATGAAGGCGTTCGCCGACAAGCAGGAAACCCCGTTCGTACTCATCGACACCCAGATGATCAGCCAGGCCTATGACGACCTGCGCGCCGGTTTCGAGTTCGCCAAGGTGTACTACGCGGTCAAGGCCAACCCGGCGGTCGAGATCATCGACCTGCTGAAGGAGAAAGGCTCGAGCTTCGACATCGCCTCGATCTACGAGCTGGACAAGGTAATGGGCCGTGGCGTCAGCGCCGACCGCATCAGCTACGGCAACACCATCAAGAAATCCAAGGATATCCGCTACTTCTACGAGAAGGGCGTGCGCCTGTACGCCACCGACTCCGAAGCCGACCTGCGCAACATCGCCAAGGCCGCGCCGGGCTCGAAAGTCTATGTGCGCATCCTCACCGAAGGCTCCACCACTGCCGACTGGCCGTTGTCGCGAAAGTTCGGCTGCCAGACCGACATGGCCATGGACCTGCTGATCCTCGCCCGCGACCTGGGCCTGGTGCCTTACGGCATCTCCTTCCACGTGGGTTCGCAACAGCGCGACATCAGCGTGTGGGACGCGGCCATCGCCAAGGTCAAGGTGATCTTCGAGCGCCTGAAGGAAGAAGACGGCATCGAGCTGAAGCTGATCAACATGGGGGGTGGCTTCCCAGCCAACTACATCACCCGTACCAACAGCCTCGAGACCTACGCCGAAGAGATCATTCGTTTCCTCAAGGAAGACTTCGGCGACGACCTGCCGGAAATCATCCTCGAGCCTGGCCGCTCGCTGATCGCCAACGCCGGCATCCTGGTCAGTGAAGTGGTGCTGGTGGCGCGCAAGTCGCGTACCGCGGTCGAGCGCTGGATCTACACCGACGTGGGCAAGTTCTCCGGCCTGATCGAAACCATGGATGAAGCCATCAAGTTCCCGATCTGGACTGAAAAGAAAGGTGAAGCGGAAGAAGTGGTGATTGCCGGCCCCACCTGCGACAGCGCCGACATCATGTACGAGAACTACAAGTACGGCCTGCCGCTGAACCTGGCGATCGGCGACCGCCTGTACTGGCTGTCCACCGGTGCCTATACCACCAGCTATAGCGCGGTGGAGTTCAATGGTTTCCCGCCGCTCAAAGCATATTATCTGTAATACGAAGCCAGGCGCGGGAGTTCCCTCCTGCGTCTGGTGGCCACCTGTTCAGCAACTGGCAGATCTGGCTACTGCATAACTGTTATTATCAGTGATATTCCACCTCGCTGATGTCGCCGAATACAAAGCGAGCTGGGCTCTTTTCTTTGCTCAGACGCGCGTAAGTATAATGACTTCCTGGCTTCTCAAGCACCACCCATTTTCTCCACATGATATTTTCCATTGTAAATACCCTACGCTCCTTTCCTTTGAACTGCACAGTCTCACCTGTTGCATACCCCTCCCAAGCAGCGTCGAGACCGAAGTCCTCTGGGTTACGCCAAAAGTCATTGGCCAACCAGAAATCGCCATCCACATCGCCGTGGAGCACATCATACAGAAGCCCATCAATGTCAGTGACACAGCTCACACGGAAGATCGGATTCGTAGTCAGGGTAGGCGCAATGTGGAACTTCATTTTAATCCTCCTCACTTTCCATGATACAGAAAACGCGTCCTCCAGGACGAACCGTCCCGTTTCGCCGAAAGCAAAGGCCGGGCTAGAAGAAATTATTCTCAGCGGTTTAAACCCTTTATCAACACAATGAATCTCTGAAACAAAGGACTTCAAAAAACTTTCTTCAAACATCATCACGCTCCACAACTTGAATTCATAAAACCTACACCCTGATCATCATTGCATGTAGGCAAAAGTGCATACACAGTATGCGAATGTGGAGCCGCCCATTGAATGCTGAAGAATTTCCCTACGCGACCGGCCCCAAATTCGAAAAGCCTGTAGCACTGCACATCCGTGATGCAACAACAGACCTGGCCTGCACCTCATGCCAGGTGGAGTCATAGGTCGTATCTATTCGATAACCATCTGCCACGCCATGTTGCGTTTCGCGGCACTAATAGAAACGGGGCCTTACGGCCCCGTCTTCATCACATCTTCAATATTTAGAGCGGCGGTGCTACGGCCATTCGAATAATCTCGACTTCGAATTCAGCACTCGGCGCCACTCCGACACAGAGGTAATGTCCCTTGCGCCCGGACGTCCAGAACGCCACGTCCCTTTGAATACCGACACCTTTTCCATCAAGTGTCTTGAGGTATTTGCGCGATGCACTGGCAGGCTCAAGGCGCCAAAGCGGCCCGACGCTCGAACTCAGGCCATAGAAGCCGAGATAACCGTTGGTACTGATATCAACGCGCTTGCTGGCACTCGGGGATGCGAGACTGCCCGTGCACAGCCGGATATCGTAAGCGGGTGGCTGCCCCGCACGCGCCACGGCACCGAACCACAATGCCACCCCTCTGCGGTCCGGGCGTGAAGTCGTGAGCCAATCGCTGGAGTGCCAGGCCGTCCTGTGGTTGTAGCCGGCACTGAACTCCCAGTAGCCCACCGGCCCTGGATACTGAGTGTTACTCACATTCAGACGGGCGATAAAGGATTGTTCGGTAAGATAAGTGGTTACCATGAGGTGTCTCCGTGAAAAGTCACCGCAGCATGCTCTGCGTGCCCACGGGTGCTAAGCGGGTAATCCGCCCCTCATGACACCGATATCCCACTTAACGTTGCCTGAACTTCGCAGGATGATCGAACACCGCCACATTCACTTGCAGCACATCCATCTTGAATATCAGCGGGTTTGGCTTGTTCACCCCGACATAATGGTCGTCCCAGGCCGGCCTGTTCGCCACACTGAGCATGGCAAGGGCTGGCGCAGCGAGTGTCACCCCTTGGTACAGGCGTTGTTCGGGCTGTTTCAACTTGGTACCGTCAACCCGCACCCGCCAGAGGGTCGGGGACTTGCTCGACGGGTAGTAGCCAATATAGTTCTGAAAGTCCAGATCCCAGATGGCGTAGTGCGAGCCCCCCGGTGCCGACTCCAGCGTACGCACCTGGTAGCCGGCATCGCGCCCTTCGAAGTAGCCGAACCAGAAGCGCTGCTGGGTCTCGATGGCCCCCGGGGATGTCACGGTCAGCCAGGCATTGCGGCGCTCGCGGGGTGTCCCCTCGACGGAGTCGAGATGCCCCGGATAATCGGGTGTCACTGAAGTCAGGGTTGCGATGAAGGAGCGGTCTTGGATGTAGCGCATGAGTGTTGCCCTTGGCGAAGCTGAGAAAGGGCAACTATCTGCGTATGCTTTTCACACTTTAAGCAGGCGAAACTTCCTCGCGCCTGCTGATTTCATTCATGAATCCTATAGCCTGCTCTGACAGCAAAGGCCCAGCGGCAAGCAGGGTTGCCACGCTGCTGCGCAGGAATGCCAGGTTGCCCTGAGCCCGGGCACGTGCCAACCAGACGCACGCGTCCGCCAGTGCCCCGCGCTCGGCCAGCACCATCGCCAGGCTGAACATCCCCCGGAAATCCCCCGCTTCGGCGGAGCGCCGATACCAACGCACGGCACGGGCCGGGCTGGCGACAGTGGCGATGCCCTGTTCCAGATAGCGCCCGTAGAGGTTCATCGACTTGGCATGCCCCATGTGCGCCGCCTTTTCATAGCACGCCAACGCTTGGGCCTGGTTGGCCGGAACCCCGCGCCCGGTGGCCAACAGGTTGCCCAGGTTGTACAGGCCCCAGTCCAGCCCAGCATCAGCCGCGCGCGCATAGTGAATGGCCGCTTGCGCCAGGCTCACTTCACCACCCCAGCCATGCTCCAGGCACCGGCCAAGCATGTTGTGCGCCATCGCACTACCCGCTTGAGCGGCGATGGCGAACCAGCGCCTGGCGACCAACGCATCCTGCTCGATCCCCCGCCCATCCAGCAGGATCTGCCCCAGCAGCAACTGCGCCTCGACCACACCCTGCCCCGCCGCCGCCAGGATCGCCTGGGCGGCTTGGCCAGGGCTGTGCTCGAGCATCGCCTGCAACCCGGCGACATCCACCACGTGTTCACGGCGCAACGGATAGGACACGGTTCAGACCTCGGCCCAGCGGCGCAGCAGGTTGTGGTAGGTGCCGGTCAGTTGCAGCAGCGACGGATGCTCCGGCACATCGGCGGTGAGCTGGCGGATGGCGTTGTCCATCTCGAACAGCAGGGTGCGCTGGCTGTCCTCGCGCACCAGGCTCTGGGTCCAGAAGAACGCCGCGTAGCGCGCGCCACGGGTAACCGGGTTGACCTTGTGCAGGCTGGTGCCGGGGTACAGCACCATGTCGCCGGCCGCCAGCTTGACCTGCTGCACGCCAAAGGTGTCCTGGATCACCAGTTCGCCGCCGTCATAGCTGTCCGGGTCGCTGAGAAACAGGGTCGAGGACAGGTCGGTGCGGATGCGCTCCGGGCTGCCCTTGGGCTGGCGCAGGGCATTGTCGATGTGGAAGCCGAAGTTGCCGCCCTCGCGGTAGCAATTGACCAGCGGCGGGAACACCTTGTGCGGCAGCGCCGCCGACATGAACAGCGGGTTGCGCCACAGTCGGTCGATCAAAGCATTGCCGATTTCCTTGGCCAGGGCATGCCCCTCGGGCAGTTGCAGGTTGTGCTTGGCCTTGGCCGACTGATAGCCGGCCGTGACTTTGCCATCGGCCCAGTCGGCCTGTTCCAGGGCTTCGCGGATACGCGAGATTTCGTCGGCATCGAACAGCCCGGGAATGTGAAGCAGCATGGCAATGGCACCTGATGCGGAGAGAGAGCCGCCAATGATATTGATTACCTTTTACGGATCACAAGCCCCCCTGATCCCGCCGCGACGTATGAGCCCGTAAAAACCGTAAGGTGAAATTGTAAAGAATGTAAATTTCTGTCGAATGGTAACGCTTCTCAATTGTTCCTTACATTCGCTTACATTAACATCCGCGGCCTTCATACCTTGGGGAAGGTCTACAACAATGCGTCACGTGCCAACCGCTGTGAGTTCACCTCGTCTGCTCGTTTCTGCCATCGGCATGGCGATCACCGCCACCTCCGCCTATGCCGCCGATCCTGCCGCCGTCACCCTCGATGCCACCAGCATCAACGGCAAGGCCGAGCAGGCAAGCACCGAGTACAAGGTCGAGAAGGCCGCGTCGCAGAAGTACACCGCGCCGCTGGTGGACACCCCGCGTTCGGTCACCGTGATCCCGCAGCAGGTGATCAAGGACACCAACGCCCTTAACCTGCAGGACGCCCTGCGCACCGTGCCGGGCATCACCTTCGGCGCCGGCGAAGGCGGTAACCCGCAGGGCGACCGCCCCTTCATTCGCGGCTTCGACGCCCAAGGCGACACGTACCTGGACGGCGTGCGCGACACCGGCGCGCAAACCCGTGAAATCTTCGCCATCGAATCGGTGGAAGTGGCCAAGGGTCCGAACTCGGCCATCGGTGGCCGCGGCGCCGCCGGCGGCACCATCAACCTGGTGAGCAAGCGCGCGCACCTGGGCAACTCGCTGGACGGCGCCTGGACCTGGGGCAGCGACCAGACCCAGCGCTACACCTTCGACGGCAACTACCAGTTCAGCGACAGCGTGGCCGGGCGCCTCAACCTGATGACCCACGAGAGCAACGTGGCCGGCCGCGACAAGGTCAACTACGACCGCTGGGGCATCGCCCCGTCCCTGGCCTTCGGCCTGGGCACGCCGACCCGCGTCAACCTCGACTACTACCACCTGGAAAGCGACGACCTGCCGGACTCGGGCATCCCGTACACCGTGCCAGCAGGTGGCACCGGCAACCGTACCTCGGCCCACCCGAGCAAACCTTACGCCGGTGGCGACCACGACAACTTCTACGGCCTGACCGGCCGCGACTTCCGCAAGTCGCGCGTGGACATCGCCACCTTCGCCATCGAGCACGACCTGACCGACGCGCTGACCATCAAGAACACCCTGCGCCACGGCAACAGCATGCAGGACTACATCCTCACGCAACCCGACGACAGCAAGGGCAACGTCAACAACGGCAGCGTCTGGCGCCGGGCCAACACCCGCGTGGGCAACACCGCCACCACCACCAACCAGACCGACCTGTTCGGCGAGTTCTACGTGGGCGGCCTGAAGAACAGCTTCTCCACGGGTATCGAGCTGAGCCGCGAGGAAAGCAAGCGCTCCACTTACGATGTCGACACCAACACCCGCGGTGCAACGGCCACGACCTGCAACCCAGGCCTGATTGGCGCCAACAGCGGCTACAACTGCACCTCGCTGAGCAACCCGAACCCGGACGATCCGTGGAATGGCTCCATCGCCCGCAACTACGCCGGTACCGACACCAAGAGCAACACCCGTGCGCTGTACGTGTTCGACACCCTGGAGCTGACTCCGCAGTGGCTGGTGAACATGGGCCTGCGCTATGACCACTTCGACACCCAGTACCGTGGCTACGACGCCTCCGGCACCACCGTGGTCAACAAGCAGGGTGTTGCCTCCAAGGGCAGCGACACCAGCGAGTTCATCACCGGCCAACTGGGCGTGGTCTGGAAGCCGGCCGACAACGGCAGCATCTATGTATCCTACGCCACCTCCGCCACCCCGCCAGGCGCTTCGCTCGGCGAAGGCATGGAAGGCAACCCGCTGGGCAACACCACCGACCGCTCCGGCAACCTGCTGAGCAGCGACATGGAGCCGGAAGAGACCACCAACTACGAAATCGGCACCAAGTGGGACCTGCTTGACGAGCGCCTGGCCCTGACCGCCGCGCTGTTCCGCACCGAGAAGGAAAACGCCCGCGTGCAGGTCGGCACCACGACTTACGAAAACGTCGGCGAAACCCGCGTGCAGGGCATCGAGCTGTCGGCCAGCGGCAAGATCACCGAGAAGTGGCAGGTGTTCGCCGGCTACACCTACATGCAGGCCCGCCAGATCGACGGCGGTGCGCTGGGCAAGGCCAACGACGGCAACCAGCTGCCGAACACGCCGAACAACAGCGCCAGCCTGTGGACCACCTACCAGGTCACGCCGAAGTTCACCATCGGTGGCGGCGCCTTCTACGTGGATGACGTGTACGGCAACGTGGCCAACACCACCATGGTCGACAGCTACGTGCGCTATGACGCCATGGCCGCCTACAAGCTGACCAAGAACATCGACTTGCAACTGAACGTGCAGAACCTCACCAACGAGGTCTACTACGACAAGGCCTTCTCCACCCACTTCGCCAACCAGGCGGCGGGCCGGACCGCACTGCTGACCACCAGCGTGCACTTCTAAAGGTGGCCCCCCCAAGCCCCGTCCATGGTTATGGACGGGGCTTTTGCGTATCAAGGCATAATGCACGCCGCGCGGGCTCTGGCGGCAACACAAGGTGATCGATGTGGTGAAGAAGACGCTGTTCCAATTGCACTGGTTCTTTGGCATCACCGCAGGCCTGGTGCTGGCGCTGATGGGCATCACCGGCGCCATCTGGTCGTTCCAGGAAGAACTGCTGCGCGCATTCAATGCCGATGTGCTCAAGGTCGAGGTACGCCAGGAGGGCGTGCTGCCACCGGCCGAGCTGGTACGCCGGGTGGAGAGCGCGCAAGGCGATACCGTTTCGATGCTCTGGGTGGATACCCGCGAAGGCAACGCCGCGCGGATCTTCTTTACCCCGCCCCCAGGCAAGCGCCGTGGCGAGCTGCGCTATGCCGACCCATACACCGGCGAACTCAAGGGTGAAGTCGCGGGGTTGGGTTTCTTCGACTTCGTGCTCAACCTGCACCGCTTCCTGGCCATGGGCGACACCGGCCGGCAGATCACCGGTGCCTGCACCCTGATGCTGATCTTCTTCTGCCTTTCCGGCCTGTACCTGCGCTGGCCGCGCCAAGCGCTGAACTGGCGAGCCTGGCTGACCCTGGACTGGGCAAAGAAAGGCCGCGCGTTCAACTGGGACCTGCACGCGGTATTCGGTACCTGGTGCCTGCTGTTCTACCTGCTGTTCGCCCTGACCGGGCTGTTCTGGTCCTATGAGTGGTACCGCGAAGGCCTGAACACACTGTTGGCCGACAAGCCGGCCGCCGGAGAGCAGAAACGCGGTGAAGGCCGTGGCGGCCGCCATGGCCCGCCCAAGGTCGACAAGAACGCACCACCGCTGGTGGTCGACTACGACGCCATCTGGGCCAACCTGAAGGAAGCCGCTGGCCCTGACCTTCTGACCTACAACTTGCGTCTTCCGCCCGCAGGCGGACAACCGGCGACCTTGTTCTACCTGCTCGACGGCGCCGACCATGAGCGCGCGTTCAACACCCTGACCCTCGACCCAGCCACCGGCCAGGTCAAGCGCCACGAGCGCTACACCGACAAATCATTCAAGGCCCAGCTGCTGCAGAGTGTCTACGCCCTGCACGTGGGCAGCTATTTCGGCCTGCCGGGGCGGATCATCGTCACCCTCGCCAGCCTGACCATGCCGCTGTTCTTCGTCACCGGCTGGCTGCTGTACCTCGACCGCCGCCGCAAGAAGCGCCAGGTCCGCGCCGCCCGCGGTGCGGTGGACACCGGCGCGAGCAGTGGCGACAGCTGGCTGATCGGCTTCGCCAGCCAGAGCGGCTTCGCCGAGCGATTGGCCTGGCAGAGCGCGGGCCAGTTGCAGGCCGCCGGGCTGCCGGTGCAAGTACGCCCGCTGGGGGAACTGGGCGAGCAGGAACTGCGCCAGGCCAAGCGCGCGCTGTTCGTGGTCAGCACCTTCGGTGATGGCGAGGCGCCGGACAGCGCCCGCGCCTTCGAACGCAAGGTGCTGGGCCAGCCCTGGGCACTGGAGCATCTGGACTATGCCTTGCTCGCCTTGGGCGACCGTCAGTACCCGCACTTCTGTGGCTTCGCCCGGCGCCTGCAGGCCTGGCTCGGTGAACGTGGCGCCAGCAGCGCCTTCGGCGCGGTTGAAGTGGACAACGCCGACCCCACCGCGCTGCAACAATGGCAGCAGGAACTGGCCCAGCTCACCGGCGCCCGCCCGGTGGGCGCCTGGCAGCCTCCGCGTTTCGACAACTGGCGCCTGACCCGAAAAGAGCTGCTCAATCCTGGTAGCCAGGGCGCCCCTGTCTACCTGCTCGGCCTGCTACCTCCCGCCGCTGTAACCTGGGAAGCCGGAGACCTGGTAGAAATTCTGCCTCGCCACCGCCAGGTACATGTCGACGCCTTCCTCGCCGGGCTCGGACTGCCTCCAGAAAGCCCCGTGCAACGGGACGGCCTGAACGAAACCCTCGCCCAGGCCCTGGCTAGTCGCCAGTTGCCGCAGAGTCGCGAGCATTTGGTCGGCCTGCACGCCCAGGCGTTGGTCGATGCATTGATCCCGCTGGCTGCGCGCGAGTACTCGATCGCCTCCATCGCCAGCGATGGCGTGCTGGAACTGATCGTGCGCCAGGAGCGCCACCCCGACGGCAGCCTGGGCCTGGGTTCAGGGTGGCTGACGGAGTACCTGCCGCTGGACGGCACGGTGAGCCTGCGCCTGCGGCGCAACAGTGGTTTCCACCTGCCCGAGGCTTCCGCCCCCATGGTTCTGATCGGCAACGGTACTGGCCTGGCCGGGCTGCGCAGCTTGCTCAGGGCACGAATCGCGGCCGGCGAGCAACGCAACTGGCTGCTGTTCGGTGAACGCAACCAGGCCCATGACCTACTGTGCGGCGACGAACTGCAAGGCTGGCTGCGAGATGGCGACCTGCAACGGCTGGACCTGGCGTTTTCACGGGACCAGGCGGAGAAGGTCTATGTGCAGGATGTGCTGCTGCAGCACGCCGCCGAGTTCAAGCGCTGGATCGATGAGGGCGCTTGCGTGTATGTCTGTGGCAGCCTGCAAGGGATGGCCGCAGGCGTGGATGCAGCGATAGGCGGGATTCTGGGGGAAGATGTCGTGCAACAGCTGATCGAGGATGGGCGGTATCGGCGGGACGTGTACTGATCTTGCGACTGTTCGCCGGCAAGCCGGCTTCTACAGGTCATATGCCTTTGTAGGAGCCGGCTTGCCGGCGAACTGCCTCAATAATTCAATTCGAAGGTATCGGCATCCAGGTTCGCCGGGAACCGGGCACGATACGCCGCCAGCTCCGCCGCTCGCAGCACTACGGTAAACACGCCGTCAGCCTCCCCCGCGCTCAACAGGCTCTCACCCTGGAAGTCCAGCACCTGGCTGTCGCCGGAATAGGCGAAGCCCTTGCCATCGGTGCCCACCCGGTTCACCGCCGCCACGAAGCACAGGTTCTCGATGCCCCGTGCCGGCAGCAGGCGGTTCCAGTGCAAGCGCCGCGCCGCTGGCCAGTTGGCGGTGTACAGCAGCAGGTCGGTGTCCTGGGCATCGCGGCTCCACACCGGGAAGCGCAGGTCGTAGCAGATCAGCGGGCGTACTCGCCAACCCTTGATCTCGAACTGCACCTGGCGTTCACCGGGGGTGTAGTGCTTGTGCTCACCGGCCATGCGGAACAGGTGACGCTTGTCGTAATGCAGAATCTCGCCATCGGGCCGCGCCCACAGCAGGCGGTTGCGGTGGCTGCCATCGGCGGCTTGGATGATCACGCTGCCGGTGATCACCGCGTTGGCTTTCTTCGCCTGGGCCTTGAGCCACTTGTAGGTGGGGCCGTTCTCTGGTTCGGCGAGGCTTTCGGACTCCATCGAGAAACCGGTGGTGAACATTTCCGGCAGCACCACCAGATCCACCTCGCCGGCCTGCCCGATCAGTTCCTCGAAATGCGCGTAGTTCGCCTCGCGGTCGTGCCAGGCCAGGGTGGTCTGCACCAGGGCGATTTTCAGGTTCGGCAGTTGGCTCAGATCGCGCATAGTTTCTCCGCTGCCTGTTGCAGCGTCTCCTCACGTTTGGCAAAGCACAGGCGGACCAGGCGTTGCTCGGGGATGGGGTGCTGGTAGAACACCGATACCGGAATACTGGCCACGCCATGTTCGCGGGTCAGCCACAGGGCCATGTCGACATCGTTCAGGTCGGGCCGGATCTGCGAGTAGTCCACCAGTTGGAAATAGGTGCCCGGCGTACGGGTAAAGGTGAAACGCGAATCCTGCAGCAAGTCGCAGAACAGGTCACGCTTGGCCTGGTAGAAGGCCGGCAGCTCATCGATGTGCTCAGGGTGTTCGGCCATGAAATCGGCCAAGGCGCATTGCAGGGGCGTCACGCCGCAGAAGTTGACGTACTGGTGCACCTTGCGCAATTCAGCGCTCAACGCCGGTGGCGCGATCACATAGCCGGTCTTCCAGCCAGTGACGTGGTAGGTCTTGCCGAACGAGCTGACCACGAACGCCCGGGCGTGAAGCTGCGGATGGGCCAGCACACTGGCGTGGCGCACGCCGTCGTAGATCAGGTGTTCGTAGACCTCGTCGCTGACCAGGTAGATATCGCGGTCGGCGATCAGCTTCGCCAGCTGGTCCAGGTCGTCCCGGCTGATCAGCGCGCCGCTGGGGTTGTGCGGCGAGTTGAGAATGACCATGCGCGTGCGTGGGCTGAGGGCATCGCTGAACTTCTGCCAGTCGACGCTGAAGCTGCCGTCGCACAGCGGCACATGCACGCAGCGTCCACCGGCCAGTTCCACCGATGGCTCATAGCTGTCATAGCAGGGGTCGAAGACGATCACTTCGTCACCGGCGTGAACCACCGCCTGGATGGCGCAGAAGATCGCCTCGGTGGCACCCGGGGTGATGGTCACTTCAAGGTCGGCATCGACGCTCACGCCATACAACCGGGCGACCTTCGCAGCCACCTGCTGACGCAACGCTGGCAGGCCGGTCATGGGCGAATACTGGTTATGCCCGGCGGCCACATGGCGGCCAACGGCATCGAGCAAGGCCTGGGGGCCGTTGAAGTCAGGGAAACCCTGGGAGAGGTTGAGCGCACCGGTCTGCATGGCCAGTTGCGACATGGTGGTGAAGATGGTCGTGCCGACATTCGGCAGTTTGCTGCGGATCATGGAGCCCTCTTTCCTGGGGGACTGAGAGCTATAAGCTACAAGCTCCAAGCGACAAGAAAAAGCGGCAGGGATCAGCGCCTGCTTTTTCTTGCGGCTTGCAGCTTACAGCTTGCCGTTTATTTCCGCTTGTCGCGGCGCTTCTTCTCGGCCTTCTTGTGGTGCGACATCAGGCGGCGCTTCTTGTTGACCTGGCGATCGGTGAGGGTGTTCTTCTTGCCCTCGAACGGGTTGTCGCCGCCCTTGTACTCGATGCGGATCGGCGTGCCGACCAGCTTCAGCACCCGGCGATAGGTGTTCTCCAGGTAACGCGAATACGAGTTGGGGATCTTGTCGGTCTGGTTGCCGTGGATCACGATCAGCGGCGGGTTGGCACCGCCCAGGTGAGCGTAGCGCAACTTGATGCGACGGCCGTTGACCAGCGGCGGCTGGTGCACGCTGATGGCGTCCTCCAGAATCTGCGTCAGGCGGCTGGTCGGCCAGCGGGTAACCGCCGACATGAACGCGGCCTGCACCGACTTGTACAGGTGGCCCACGCCGGTGCCGTGCAGCGCCGAGATGAAGTGGATGTCGGCGAAGTCGACGAAGAACAGCCGGCGCTCCAGCTCGGTCTTCACGTAGTCGCGCTCGCCCGGCTCCATGCCGTCCCACTTGTTCAGGGCGATGACCACGGCGCGGCCGGCGTCCAGGGCAAAGCCCAGCAGGTTGAGGTCATGGTCGACCACGCCTTCGCGGGCGTCCATGACAAAGATCACCACGTTGGCGTCCTTGATCGCCTGCAGCGTCTTCACCACCGAGAACTTCTCGACTTCCTCGTGGATCTTGCCGCGCTTGCGCACACCTGCGGTGTCGATGAAGGTGTACTTCTCGCCATCGCGCTCGAACGGGATGTAGATACTGTCACGGGTGGTGCCCGGCTGGTCATACACCACCACGCGCTCTTCACCGAGCATGCGGTTGACCAGGGTCGACTTGCCCACGTTGGGGCGGCCGATGATGGCGATCTTGATGCCATCCTTCTCGCTCGGGCCAGGGATGCGCGTCGCTTCCTCGCCTTCGGCGACGTCCTCGTCGAGGGCGTCCTCGACCGGATCGCGCGGAATGTGGCCGAGCACGGCCTCCATCAGCGCGTTGATACCGCGACCTTGCGAGCCGGCCACCGGAATGGCGTTGCCCATGCCCAGCGGCGAGAACTCGGCGCGGGCGACATCGGCGTCGATGTTGTCGATCTTGTTGGCAACCAGGATCGCTTCCTTGTTCCGCTTGCGCAGATGCTCGGCGATCATCTGGTCGGCGGCGGTCATGCCGGCGCGGGCATCGACCAGGAACAGCACGTAGTCGGCTTCTTCGATGGCCATCAGCGACTGCTCGGCCATCTTCTCGTCCATGCCCACCTCGTCACCGGTGATACCACCGGTGTCGATGAGGATGTAGGAACGACCCTGCCAGCTGGCGTCGCCGTACTGGCGGTCACGGGTCAGGCCCGACAGGTCGCCGACGATGGCATCGCGGGTCTTGGTCAGGCGGTTGAACATGGTGGATTTACCGACGTTCGGCCGGCCCACCAGGGCGATTACGGGAACCATGCGGCTCTCCACTCTTGAATTCTTGAAAATGCAAAGGCCGCTGCAGAGCAGCGGCCGGTGTTCGGGCGGCGTTTCCTACGCCGCTGCCTGAGCCGTTGACGGTCTCAAGCTTAGCTTCAGCGGATGGTCAGTGCCTCGAGCTTGCCGCTGTTGCCGAAGACATAGATGGTGTCGCCGACCACCAGGGGGCGGGCGCGCAGGCCATCACTGTCGATACGCTCACGGCCGACGAAGCGGCCATCGACCTGGCTGAGCAGGTGCAGGTAACCCTCGAAGTCACCGACAGCCACATAGCTGGAGAACACTTCCGGCGCCGACAGCTGACGGCGAGCCATGGTGTCGTTGCTCCACAGGGCGCTGGACGAACGCTCGTCGATACCCTCGACGGTGCCCGACGCCTCGCTCACGTAGACGTTGCCGAAGCCCTGGGCGACCCCTACGTAGCTGGAGGCATCGCGCTGCCACATCACACGGCCGCTCTCCACATCCAGGCCCGCGACGCGGCCCTGGTAGGTGCTCACGTAGAGGGTGCCACCAGACAGCAGCAAGCCGCCGTCGATGTCCACCACGCGATCCAGCTCGGAACGGCCCTGCGGGATGGCCACGCGGCTCTCCCACACCGGCACGCCGTTGCTGATATCGACCGCCACCACCTTGCCGGTGGACAGGCCGGCCACGGCCAGGCGGTTGGTCACCACGGGGGCGCCGGTACCGCGCAGGGTCAGCACGGCTGGGGTGTTCTCGTAGATCCAGCGACGGTCGCCGGTGGCGGCGTCGAGGCCGATCAGACGGTCGTCCTGGGTTTGTACCACCACCACGTCGCCGTTGTTGGCGGGCGGTGCCAGCACTTCACTGGTGACGCGGGAACGCCAGCGTTCCTCACCGGTGCTGGAGTCCAGGGCGATGACCTCGCCCTTGAGCGTGCCCAGCATGACCAGGCCGTAGCCTACGCCCACGGCGCCGGAAACCGGCAGCTCGAGGTCCTTCTTCCACACCACGTCGCCGTCGAGGCGGTTCAGCGCGAAGACCTTGCCAGTGACATCAGCAGCGTAGATGCGGTCGTTCTCGATGGCCGGTACCAGGGTGTTGTACGTCTCGCCCTGGCCGTCACCGATCGAACGGCTCCACTGCTTCTTCAGCACCACTTCCTCGGTGAACTTGGTCAGCTCGGCCGGGGGCAGTTCCTTCTTGCTGTTGCTGCTGCAACCCGCTGCCAGCACGGCGAGGGTGAGCACTGCTGCTTGTTTCCAACCCTTCACTTCAGGCGTCCCCTTTGGCCAGGTCATCCAGCTTCAGTTGCAGGCCACCGATCGCGGCGTCGTCGGACAGCGCGGCCTTGGCTTTTTCGTAGGCGCTGTGCGCGTCGTCGGCGCGGCCCAGCTGTACCAGCAGGTCGCCCTTGAGCTCCTCGCGGCTGGCGAGGAAGGCCTTGTCGGTGTCGCCGTCGAGCAGCTTCAGCGCGTCTTCGGCCTTGTCCTGGGCAGCCAGTACACGGGCCAGGCGCTGGCGCGATATCTCGCCCAGGGTGGCGTCGGCCGGCTTGTCCATCACGCCTTTCAGCTCGCTGGCCGCGTCGTCCAGCTTGCCGCTGTCCACCGCCACTTTAGCCACGAACAGGCTGCCGTACTGGGCATAAGCGGTACCGCCGAACTCGCTCTTGAGCTTGCCGGAGAGTTCGGCGACCTTGCCTGCGTCAGGCTGGCCGCTCGGGGTCAGCGAGGTTTCCAGCAGGGCCTGATACAACGCCGAGGCGCCTTGCGACTGGTTGGCCTGGTACTTGTGCCAGGTCTGCCAGCCCATCACCACCACGCCGGCCAGCAGGGCGCCGGTCAGTAGCGGCTTGCCGTTGCGGTTCCACCAGTCCTTGGCCGCTGCCAGGCCTTCATCATCGGTACTCGACACCCCAATACTCCTATTCGCCTATTCGTTGTTGAACCGCGTTACGCCTGGGCGATCGCGGTTTCCAGGTGCGCGGCAAGCGCATCCCAGGCAATGTTCTGTTGTTCGCCCTGGCCACGCAGGGGCTTGAGGCCGACTTCTTGCTTGGCCAGTTCGTCGTCGCCGAGGATCAGGGCGAACAGCGCGCCACTTTTGTCAGCTTTCTTGAACTGGTTCTTGAAGTTGCCGCCACCGGCGTTGACCGCCAGGCGCAGGTTCGGCAGGCGATCACGCAGTTGCTCGCTGATCTTCAGGCCAGCCAGCTCCGCCTGCTCACCAAAGGCGCACAGGTAGACATCGATGGTACGGCTGATCGACTCAGGTACCTGGCCCAGGGTTTCGATCAGCAGCAGCAGGCGCTCGATACCCATGGCAAAGCCAACGCCAGCGGTTGGTTTGCCGCCCATCTGCTCGACCAGGCCATCGTAGCGCCCACCGGCGCAGACCGTGCCCTGGGCACCGAGCTTGTCGGTGACCCACTCGAACACCGTTTTGCTGTAGTAATCCAGGCCGCGTACCAGCTTGGTGTTGATCACGAAGGGTATGCCAGCAGCGTCAAGACGCGCTTTCACGCCATCGAAGTGCACGCGGGACTCTTCGTCCAGATACTCTTCGAGCTTCGGTGCGCCCACCAGGGCGGCCTGGGTGCCTTCGTTCTTGCTGTCGAGGATACGCAGCGGGTTGCTCTTCAGGCGGCGCTGGCTGTCTTCGTCCAGTTGATCAATGCGTTGCGAGAGGAATTCGACCAGTGCATCACGATAACGCGCGCGGGCTTGGCTGGTGCCCAGGCTGTTGAGCTCCAGGGTCACCGCATCCTGAATACCCAGCAACGCCCAGAGGCGCCAGGTGAGCATGATCAGTTCGGCGTCGATATCGGGGCCGGCCAGGTTGAACACCTCGACACCGATCTGGTGGAACTGACGGTAGCGTCCCAGTTGCGGGCGCTCGTGGCGGAACATCGGGCCCACGTACCAGAGTTTCTGCACTTGGCCATTACCGATGATGCCGTGCTCGAGCACTGCGCGCACGCAAGCGGCGGTACCTTCCGGGCGCAAGGTAAGCGAGTCCTTGTTGTCCTGGAAGGTGTACATCTCCTTCTCGACGATATCGGTGACTTCACCGATCGAGCGCTTGAACAGCTCGGTGAACTCGACGATCGGCGTGCGGATCTGGCTGTAGCCATAGCTGTCCAGCAGGCCGGCCACGGTGCCCTCGAAATAGCGCCACAGCGGCGACTGGTCGGGCAGGATGTCGTTCATGCCACGGATGGCTTGCAGCGATTTGCTCACGAGTAGTCCTTACGAATTCTGTGTATCAGCCACGGGCGATCAGCGCCGCGTCGGCCTCGGCCTTCTCGGCCGCTTTCTGGCGGATGAGCTTCTCCAGCTCGTCGACCAGGTTGTCGTTGTTCAGCTTCTGCGATGGCTTGCCGTCGATGTAGACCAGGTTCGGGGTGCCGCCGGTCAGGCCGACGTGCGACTCCTTGGCTTCGCCCGGGCCGTTGACCACGCAACCGATCACCGCCACGTCCAGCGGCACCAGCAGGTCTTCCAGGCGCCCTTCCAGCTCGTTCATGGTCTTGACCACATCGAAGTTCTGCCGCGAGCAGCTCGGGCAGGCGATGAAGTTGATGCCACGGGAACGCAGGTGCAGCGACTTGAGGATGTCGTAGCCGACCTTCACTTCCTCGACCGGGTCGGCCGCCAGCGAAATACGGATGGTGTCACCGATACCCTCGGCCAGCAGCATACCTAGGCCGACGGCGGATTTCACCGTCCCCGAACGCAGGCCACCGGCTTCGGTTATCCCCAAGTGCAGCGGCTGGATGATCTGCTTGGCCAGCAAGCGGTAGGCCTCGACGGCCATGAACACGTCGGAGGCCTTGACGCTGACCTTGAAGTCCTGGAAGTCCAGGCGGTCCAGGTGCTCGACATGGCGCAGCGCCGACTCGACCAGCGCGGCGGGGGTGGGTTCGCCGTACTTCTTCTGCAGGTCTTTTTCCAAGGAGCCGGCGTTGACGCCGATGCGGATCGGGATGCCACGATCACGGGCGGCGTCGACCACCGCGCGCACGCGGTCTTCGCGGCCGATGTTGCCCGGGTTGATACGCAGGCAGTCGACGCCCAGTTCGGCCACGCGCAGGGCGATCTTGTAGTCGAAGTGGATGTCGGCGACCAGCGGCACGCTGACCAGCTTCTTGATCTTGCCGAACGCCTCGGCGGCGTCCATGTCCGGTACCGAGACACGCACGATGTCCACGCCGGCATCGACCAGGCGCTGGATCTGCGCCACGGTGGCGGCGACATCGTTGGTGTCGGTGTTGGTCATGCTCTGCACCGCGATGGGGGCATCGCCACCCACCGGCACATTGCCGACCCAGATTTTGCGGGATTCGCGACGTTTGATCGGAGATTCGCCGTGCATGTCTTACTGTCCCAACTTCAGGCGAGCGGTTTCGCCACTGGTGAACGGGGCGACATCGACCGCCTGGCCGTTGTAGCTCACCTGGGCGCCACGGGCGAAGCCCAGGCGCACCGCGAACGGTGGCTTGCCGGTCAGTTCCAGGCTGTCGCCCTTGCGCTTGATGGCGCTGAACAGCACCTTGCCGTTGCCATCTGAGACCTGGGTCCAGCAATCGGCGGTGAACTGGATGTGTACATTGCCACTGCCGGCCGGGGCGGGCGCAGCCTCGACAGCGGGTGCCGGAGCTACCGGTGCGGGCGCGGTGGCCACGGGAGCGACCGGGGCAACCGGTGCGGCAGGCGCTGCCGGAGCGGTCGGCGCCACGGCGACAGCCGGCGCTTGTGGCGCGGCGGCCGGCGCGACCGGCGCAGGCGCGGCTACCGCTGTCGCGGGAGCCTCGGCGGTACTGGCCGGGGGCTGCTCGCTGGCCGCGGGTTCCAGTGGCAGCACTTCGCTTTCAGGCTGCTGGCCTTCGCTCACGGCCTGGTCTTCCGGCTCGTCCAGCGGGTGGATCTGGGTGGTGCCGTCGGCGCTCTCGACTTCGACATGCTCCAGGGCGATCTTGGCCAGGTCCTTGCCGCGCAGGCTGGTGTTGTCCTGCCACCAGAGGAAGCTGCCACCGACCACGGCCACCAGCAGCAGCAGGCTGACCACGCGCAGGATGTTGTGGGACAGGCGCACCGGCTCCTCGATGCGGCCCAGGGCATGCACTTCGCTGCCCTTGGCGTGGGTGCCGGTAATCTGGTCGAACGCCTCGACCAGCGGTGCCTGGTCCATGTCCATCAGTTTGGCGTAGGCACGGATGTAACCGCGGGCGAAGGTATGCCCCGGCAGCTTGTCGAAGGCGCCGTTTTCCAGGTTGTTCAGCGAAGATACCGTGAGATTGAGCTTGCGAGCGACCTCGGCCTGGCTCCAGTCCCGTTTCTCGCGGGCCTGACGCAAGACGTCACCGGGGTTTTGGCGAGTCGCTGCTGCTACTTCAGTGTGCGCGGCTTTCATCGTTGCTCCGACAGGTATTGCTGATATTCCGGCGTACCGGGATAAAGTCGTTGTAATTGCTGGCCCAGGCGGGCCGCGTCGCCCCGGTCGTCGAGGGCGCGGGCCAGGCGGCTGCCCAGCAGCAGACTGCGGGCATTCTGGTCGCTCAGCTGGCTGAATCGATCGTAGTAGTCCCGGGCCGGCACATAATGCCTGTTTTCGTAGGACAACTCAGCCATTTCAAGCAAAGCCCTCGGTTGCCGCTGATTGAGCCGAAGGGCTTTTTCCAGATGCTCGCGGGCCTGTTCGCCCTGCCCCAGCTTCAGGGCCGTCAGCCCCAGGTTCTCGTAGACCCGGGAGCGCTCAGGATACAGGGTATCGGCGGCCGCTTGGCGGAACATCGCCTGGGCGTCATCAAAGCGGCCCTGAGCATATAGGAAACTGCCGTAGTTGTTGCGGATTCGTGTGTCGCTCGGGCGTATGGCCAGCGCTTTCTCGAAGTGCTGGGCGGCCAGCGCCGGCTCGCCTTCTGCCTGGAACACCAAGGCCAATGCCGCGTGGGCATCGACATCGCGCTCGCTCAAGGCCAGGGCCTTGCCCAGCGGCGCCTTGGCCTGCTCGGTCAAACCTTGTTGCAAATACCCAAGCCCCAACTGCACGTAGGCCCGCCCCGCTTCCTCACGCCCTTGGCGGTTGGCCAGCGGATCGCCCGCGCCGCCGGACACGCAGCCAACCAGCAGCGAAAGCGTCAGGATCGACAGCGCGGCGCGCAGGGTCATGGGCGGAGTGCTCGTCAGGGGCGCGCGGCGTTGTCTTGCGGCTCGTCGGCGAGCTGGCGCACGGCGATGTAACGCTCGCTGCGACGGGTGCGGTCGTTGACCTGGCCCACCAGCTGGCCGCAGGCGGCATCGATGTCGTCGCCGCGGGTGGTACGGGTGGTGACGTTGAAACCACCATGGTGCAGCAGGTCCTGGAAGCGACGGATGGCGTTGTTGCTGGGTCGCTCGTAGCCCGAGTGCGGGAACGGGTTGAACGGGATCAGGTTGATCTTGCACGGTACGTCGCGCAGCAACTCGATCATCTGCGCGGCATGCTCGGGCTGGTCATTGACGTCCTTGAGCAGGGTGTACTCGATGGTGAGCACGCGCTTGCCGCCGAGCGTGGACATGTAGCCCATGCACGATTCCAGCAGCATCTTCAGCGGGTACTTCTTGTTGATCGGTACCAGCTTGTTGCGCAGCTCATCGTTGGGGGCGTGCAGCGACAGTGCGAGCGACACGTCGATGTGCTTGGCCAGCTCGTCGATCATCGGTACCACGCCCGAGGTGGAGAGCGTGACGCGACGCTTCGAGATGCCATAGCCCAGATCTTCCATCATGATCTTCATGGCGGCGATGACATTGTCGAAGTTCAGCAAGGGCTCGCCCATGCCCATCATGACCACGTTGGTGATGGCGCGGTCGATCTTGGCGGGGACGGTCCCGAAGGATTTGTTGGCAAGCCACACCTGGCCGATCACTTCGGCGGCGGTGAGGTTGCTGTTGAAGCCTTGCTTGCCGGTGGAGCAGAAACTGCAGTCCAGGGCGCAGCCGGCTTGCGACGATACGCACAGCGTGCCGCGATCGTCGGTGGGGATGTAGACGGTTTCTACGCAGCTGCCGGAAGCAACGCGAACCACCCACTTGCGGGTGCCGTCGGCGGAAATGTCTTCGCTGACCACTTCCGGGCCCCGAATCTCGGCAACGGCCTCGAGCTTTTCGCGCAAGACCTTGCCGACATTGGTCATGGCGGCGAAATCATCGACGCCAAAATGGTGAATCCATTTCATCACCTGCCCGGCGCGGAAGCGCTTCTCCCCGATTGAGTCGAAGAACTGTTCCATTTCCGCCAGGGTCAGCCCCAGCAGGTTGATCTTGCCAGTCGATGTCGTCATGGATTCACCCTCACACCCGTAAGCTTTCGCTTAGCGAGTGGTTACCTCGGTAGCTGCGAAGAAGTAAGCGATTTCGCGAGCGGCAGCGGCTTCGGAGTCCGAACCGTGAACGGCGTTGGCGTCGATCGACTCGGCGAAGTCAGCGCGGATGGTGCCTGGAGCAGCTTCTTTAGGGTTGGTGGCGCCCATCAGCTCACGGTTCAGAGCGATGGCGTTCTCGCCTTCCAGAACCTGGACAACGACCGGGCCGGAAGTCATGAAGGCAACCAGGTCGCCGAAGAAGCCACGAGCGCTGTGCTCGGCGTAGAAGCCTTCGGCTTCGGCCTTGGACAGTTGCTTGATTTTCGAAGCGACGATTTTCAGGCCGGCTTCTTCGAAGCGAGTGGTGATCTTGCCGATGACGTTTTTGGCGACGGCGTCAGGCTTGATGATCGAGAAAGTACGTTGAACAGCCATGGAAAACTCCAGAATATTGAGTGTTGCGAAAAATTAAACCCGCGAATTATACGCGGGTTCCAGGGGATTGCCTAACCTGCAGCGTGCGTTCAGTCGGCTTCTTCGATCCAGGCCGCCTGGATGGCCTCGAGAACTTTCTCGCCGCAACGCGACGGATCGTCATCGAAGTCCGGCAGAGCCATGACCCATGCGCGCAGATCGACGAAATTCACGTAATGAGGATCGACCTCGGGCTTGCTTTCCGCAAGCTGGATGGCGATCTCAAGTACATCAACCCATTTCAGACTCATGTACAGGCCCTCAGTGCGGCGCTTCGGCGGCGTGGTTGAGCGAATACTTGGGGATCTCGATGGTGAGGTCCTCATCGCCGACGACCACCTGGCAACCCAGGCGCGACTGCGCCTCCAGGCCCCAGGCCTTGTCCAGCATGTCCTCTTCGAGCTCGTCCGCTTCTTCAAGGGAGTCGAAGCCCTTGCGGATGATGCAATGGCAGGTGGTGCAGGCCTTGACGCCGCCGCAGGCGCTTTCCATCTCGATGTGATGGTCGTGGGCCAGTTCCAGGATGTTGGTCCCGGTCGGTACTTCCACGGTCAACCCCTCGGGGCAGAACTTCTCGTGCGGCAGGAATGTCACCAGCGGCATCGGTTACTCCTCGATCTCATTCAGGTTGCGCCCGGCCAGTGCGGCTTTGACCGTCGAATCAAGGCGACGGGCGGCAAATGCATCGGTCACCTGCGACAGACGCTTGGTCTGTTGCTCGATGGCGGCGCCATCGGTGCCGGTCAGCAAATCACGTAGTTCTTGCATCTGGAATTCGATCGCGTCGCGCTCGTCACTGCTGAGCAGGCGCTCGCCATCGGCGTCCAGGGCGCCCTGCACCGCCTCGAGCAGGCGCTCGGCGTCGACCTGGTGCTCGCGCAACTGGCGCGCATGCTTGTCGGCGCCGGCGTGCTCGAAGGAATCCTTGAGCATACGAGCGATCTCGCCGTCGGTCAGGCCGTAGGACGGCTTGACCTGTATGCTCGACTCCACGCCCGAGCCCAGTTCGCGGGCCGCGACGCTGAGCAGGCCGTCGGCGTCGACCTGGAAGGTGACGCGAATCTTCGCCGCGCCCGCGACCATGGCCGGGATGCCGCGCAGCTCGAAGCGCGCCAGCGAGCGACAGTCGCTGATCAGCTCGCGCTCGCCCTGCAACACGTGGATCATCATGGCCGACTGGCCATCTTTGTACGTGGTGAATTCCTGGGCGCGCGCCACCGGGATCGTGGTGTTGCGCGGGATCACCTTCTCCATCAGCCCGCCCATGGTCTCCAGACCAAGCGACAACGGGATGACGTCGAGCAGCAGCAGCTCGCCACCCTCGCGGCGGTTGCCGGCGAGCGTATCGGCCTGGATCGCGGCGCCAATGGCGACCACCTGGTCCGGGTCGATGGAGGTCAGCGGGGTACGTCCGAACAATGTACCGACCGCCTCGCGCACACGCGGCACACGGGTCGAACCGCCGACCATCACCACCGCGCCGACTTCCTCCAGCTCGATGCCGCTGTCGCGCACGGCGCGACGGCAGGCCTTGAGGCTGCGGGCGATCATCGGTTCGATCATGGCGTCGAAAGCGCTACGGGTCAGCTCGCCCTGCCAGGCGCCATGCTGGACGCTGACCGCTTCGCTGTCGGTCAAGGCTTCCTTGGCGGCACAAGCGGTCTGCAGCAGCAGGCGCTGGGTGGCCGGGTCGAGGTCGGCGGACAAACCTGCCTGCTCGATGATCCAGCCGGCGATCGCATGGTCGAAGTCGTCACCGCCCAGGGCCGTGTCGCCACCGGTGGCCAGCACTTCGAAGACACCGGCGGTCAGGCGCAGGATGGAAATGTCGAAAGTGCCGCCGCCCAGGTCGAAGATCGCCACGACGCCTTCGGCATCCTGGTCCAGGCCATAGGCCACGGCTGCCGCGGTCGGCTCGTTGAGCAAGCGCAGGACGTTGAGGCCGGCCAGCTTGGCGGCATCCTTGGTGGCCTGGCGTTGAGCGTCGTCGAAATAGGCAGGCACGGTGATCACCGCACCGACCAGCTCGCCGCCGAGGGTTTCCTCGGCGCGCTGACGCAGCACCTTGAGGATGTCGGCCGACACTTCCACCGGGCTTTTCGGCCCCTGGACGGTGTCGATGAACGGCATGTGCGACTCCCCACCGACAAAACGGTACGGCAGTTGCTCGCCCAGTTGCTTGACGTCTGCCAGGCCGCGCCCCATCAGGCGCTTGACCGACAGGATACTGTTGAGCGGGTCGCGGGGAGCCGCCTCGCGCGCAGCCAGGCCAACTTCGACAGCGTTGTCGAGGTAGCGCACGGCAGACGGCAGGATGACGTTGCCCTGCGCATCGGGCAGCGGTTCGCTGCGCCCGCTGCGAACGGCGGCGACGAGGGAGTTGGTGGTGCCCAGGTCGATGCCCACCGCCAGGCGGCGCTGGTGCGGCTGGGGGCTCTGACCGGGTTCGGCGATCTGCAGTAGGGCCATGCTTTTCTGAGTACCTTAGGCGTCGTCACGGCAACGCCGGGATTAATCGTCGAGGCGCTCTTCCAGTTGGCGCACTTCTTGGGCGAGCTTGTCGAGGAACTGCATGCGGCGCATCAGGCGTTCGGCCTTGTCGCGCTGGGCGGCGTCATCCCAACAGTCGGCGAAGTCATCGTTCAATGTGTCCTGGGCGACCTTGAGGCGCTTCTTGAACACACCGACACCGTCCAGGTCGGCTTCGTCCTGCAGCTCTTCGAGCTCTTCGCGCCACTGCATCTGCTGCAGCAGGAAGTCCGGGTCGTGCACGGTGACTTCCTGGGGCACTTCGTGGCCACCGATGGCCAGCAGGTAACGGGCGCGGCGCGGCGCGCTGCGCAAGGTCTGGTAGGCGTCGTTCAGCGCGGCGGACTTTTCCAGGGCGACCCGCTGCTCGCGCTCGGAAGCGTCGGCGAAACGGTCAGGATGGACCTCGCGGGCCAGTTCGCGGTAGCGAACGGCCAGCTTGTCGAGGTCCAGGCGGAAGGCCGGCTGCAGGTCGAACAGGGCGTAATGGCAAGGAGTACCCACGTCAAGCCTCAGACATTGAAGCTTTCGCCGCAGCCACACTCACCGCGCACGTTGGGGTTGTTGAACTTGAAGCCTTCGTTCAACCCTTCCTTGACGAAGTCCAGCTCGGTGCCATCGAGATAGACCAGGCTCTTCGGGTCGATGATGACCTTCACGCCATGGTTCTCGAACACCTGGTCCTCTTCTGCCAGTTCATCGACGAACTCCAGCACGTAGGCCAGGCCCGAGCAACCGGTGGTGCGCACGCCCAGGCGAATGCCCTCACCCTTGCCACGCCCGTCGAGGGAGCGGCGAATGTGGTTGGCGGCGGCTTCTGTCATGCTGATAGCCATCAGAACTCCTTACCTTGCGTCAGGCGACTCAGATCAAGCCTTTCTTCTGCTTGTAATCGCGAACAGCGGCCTTGATGGCATCTTCGGCGAGCACGGAGCAGTGGATCTTGACCGGCGGCAACGCCAGCTCTTCAGCCAGCTGGGTGTTCTTGATGGTCTCGGCCTCGTCCAGGGTCTTGCCCTTCATCCACTCGGTGGCGAGGGAGCTGGAGGCGATGGCCGAACCGCAGCCGTAAGTCTTGAACTTGGCGTCTTCGATCACGCCCTGCTCGTTGACCTTGATCTGCAGGCGCATCACGTCGCCGCAGGCCGGGGCGCCGACCATGCCGGTGCCGACATCCGGGTCGTCGGCGTTCATCTTGCCGACGTTGCGCGGGTTTTCGTAGTGGTCGATGACCTTTTCACTGTATGCCATGGTGCAATTCCTTCCTCATCAGGGAGCCGCTCTTGCCGGCGACTGCTTAGTGGGCGGCCCACTCGATCTTGGAGATGTCGACGCCGTCTTTGTACATGTCCCACAGCGGCGACAATTCACGCAGCTTGTTCACGGCCTTGCAGACTTCCTGCGCGGCGTAGTCGACTTCTTCTTCGGTGGTGAAGCGGCCGAAGGAGAAGCGGATCGAGCTGTGCGCCAGTTCGTCGTTGCGACCCAGGGCACGCAGGACATAGGACGGCTCGAGCGAAGCGGAGGTGCAGGCCGAACCGGACGACACGGCGATATCCTTCAGGGACATCAGCAGCGACTCGCCTTCGACGTAGTTGAAGCTCAGGTTCAGGTTGTGCGGCACGCGGGCGGTCTGGCTGCCGTTGACGTACAGCTCTTCAAGATCGGAGACCTGCTTGAAGAAGCGGTCGCTCAGGGCCTTGATGCGCACATTTTCAGCGGCCATTTCCTGCTTGGCGATGGCGAAGGCTTCGCCCATGCCGACGATCTGGTGGGTCGGCAGGGTGCCCGAACGCATGCCGCGCTCATGGCCACCGCCGTGAATGATGGCTTCCAGGCGAACCCGCGGCTTGCGGCTGACGTACAGCGCGCCGATGCCTTTCGGGCCGTAGACCTTGTGCGCCGAGAACGACATCAGGTCGACTTTCAGCTTTTGCACGTCGATCTCGACCTTGCCGGCCGACTGGGCGGCGTCGACATGGAACAGCACGCCGCGCGAGCGGGTCAGTTCACCGATGGCGGCGATGTCGTTGATCGAGCCGACTTCGTTGTTCACGTGCATCAGCGAGACCAGGATGGTGTCGTCGCGCAGGGCGGCTTCGACCATGGCCGGGGTGACGATGCCGTCTTCGCCCGGCTCGAGATAGGTGACCTCAAAACCTTCGCGCTCGAGCTGGCGAGCGGTGTCCAGGACCGCCTTGTGCTCGATCTTGGAGGTGATGATGTGCTTGCCCTTGGTCTGATAGAAGTGCGCGACGCCTTTCAGAGCGAGGTTGTCGGACTCGGTGGCACCGCTGGTCCAGACGATTTCGCGCGGGTCGGCGTTGATCAGCTCGGCGACCTGGCGGCGGCCGTTCTCGACTGCTTCTTCAGCTTTCCAGCCAAACACGTGGGAACGCGAGGCCGGGTTACCGAAGTTCCCGTCGACCAGCAGGCACTCGGCCATCTTCTGGGCGACACGGGGATCGACCGGGGTGGTCGCGGAGTAATCGAGGTAGATCGGCAACTTCATTGAGTATCTCCTATCAGGCGGTGGCGTCGCTCGTCGCGGCTGTTTCAGTCGACGGCGGACGTCTCAATCTTGTCCAGCAGGGCAACCCGGCCGGCGACACGGCGCAGGTCCTGGCGCTGGGCGACTTCCTGCACCTCGCGGCGCATGACGAGGTCGGCCAGGCTGATGCCGCTGAGAAATTCATGGATCTGCTGGCTCAGGTCGCACCACAGGTGGTGAGTCAGGCAGGTATCACCGGCATGGCAATCCCCCAGGCCCTGGCAACGGGTAGCATCGACCGATTCGTTGACCGCGTCGATAACCTGGGCCACCTGGATGGTTTCCATGCCGCGCGACAGCTGGTAGCCGCCGCCCGGGCCGCGAACGCTGGAAACCAGGCTACTGCGGCGCAGCTTGGCGAACAGCTGTTCCAGATAAGAGAGGGAAATGCCCTGGCGCTCGGAAATATCGGCCAAAGACACCGGCCCATGCTGCGCGTGCAACGCCAGGTCGAGCATGGCGGTCACGGCGTATCGGCCTTTGGTAGTCAGTCGCATGGCGTGTGGTTACCACGGGAGTTACAAGATGTGTGCGAGTATGCGATTCCCGAGCATTTAAGTCAACTATTAGACCTAGTGCTTTAGTCGGGTATGCATGTGGAAGGCGGGCGCGAGTGTAGCAGACAAGGGGCGCAAGCACACGCCCCTTGTGTCGAGCCGGCGGAATCAATGCGACTGAGTGTCGCCCCGGGCCACCTGCTTCACTTCAGCGAAGTCATCGGCGGGCAGTGCCGGCAGTTCCTTGGCACAGTAGTCGCTACCCATCCTGGTCATCGCCCCGCACATCCCCTCCAACCGCTCGTCGACTGCCTGCAGGTGGTCGAGCATCTGGCCGATGGCGCGCGCCACCGGGTCGGGCATGTCGCCGCTGACGCCATAGGCATCGAAGCCGATCTTCTCGGCCATCGCCTTGCGCTTGGCCTCGACCGCGTCATCTTCGACCTTGACGATGATCCGCCCGGGAATGCCGACCGCGGTGGCGCCTGCCGGCACCGCCTTGGTGACCACGGCGTTGGAGCCGATCTTGGCGCCGGCACCGACAGTGAACGGCCCCAGTACCTTGGCACCGGCACCCACCACCACGCCGTTCTCCAGCGTGGGGTGGCGCTTGCCCTTGTTCCAGCTGGTGCCACCCAGGGTCACGCCCTGGTAGAGCGTGACATCATCACCAATCTCGGCGGTCTCGCCAATGACGATGCCCATGCCGTGGTCGATAAAGAAGCGCCGGCCGATGGTGGCACCGGGGTGAATCTCGATACCGGTCATCCAGCGCCCGAAGTTCGACACCAGGCGCGCCAGCCACTTGAAGTCGCGGACCCACAGGGCATGACCCAAGCGGTGCAACCAGATCGCGTGCATGCCCGGGTAGCAGGTCAGCACTTCAAAGGCGTTGCGCGCCGCCGGGTCACGATGAAAAACACTCTGGATATCTTCACGCAGACGCTCGAACATCTGTTCAGTCCTTCCGTTTATGCGGCTCGCCCCGTGCGACTTTCTGGGTCTCGGTGAGGATGCCGCGCAAAATGCTCATTTCCGGACGCTCGACCGAGCTTCGCCCATACAGCCGGCGCAGGCGCGCCATCAGATGCTTGGGCTTCTCGGGGTCAAGGAAGCCGATGTCCACCAGGGTTTTCTCCAGGTGGTCATAGAACAGCTCCATTTCGTCCATGGTCGCCAGCTCGCTGGCGTCGACCTTCTCGACCTTGGCCGCCGTGCCCTGCCCTGCCAGCCAGGCCATGCGCACCTCATAAGAGAGCACCTGGACGGCGGCGGCCAGATTCAGCGAGCTGAAGTCGGGGTTCGAGGGAATGTGCACGTGGAAGTGACATCGCTGCAGTTCTTCGTTGGTCAGGCCGGCGTGCTCGCGCCCGAACACCAGGGCGATCTCTTCGCCGCCGGCGGCATGCGCCACGGCCTTGGCCCCGCACTCTCGCGGGTCGATCAACGGCCAGGGGATGCTGCGCTCGCGGGCACTGGTGCCCATGACCAGGCTGCAGCCGACCAGCGCCTGTTCAAGCGTATCGACCACCTGGACATTGTCGAGCAGATCATCGGCGCCAGAGGCCCGCGCCGAGGCTTCGGCAGAGGGAAATGCCTTTGGCTGCACCAGCACCAGGCGCGACAGGCCCATGTTTTTCATGGCACGCGCAGCGCCACCGATGTTGCCGGGATGGCTGGTATTGACCAGGACAACACGAATATTTTGCAGCAAGGTGTCGTGCTCTCGGATGCAGATAATATGAGGGTTCGATCTTACAGAACCGACCAGCGTAACGCCATGAAAGCAAATGTGACACTTCAGTCGTTAAAGTTTTCTGCTAGAATGGTCGGCTTTCTTCTTTAACATCTCCAGGTGACCTTCCCATGCAGCCTATGCTGAATATCGCCCTGCGCGCGGCTCGCAGCGCCAGTGAACTGATTTTCCGCTCCATCGAACGCCTGGACAGCATCAAAGTCGACGAAAAGCAGGCCAAGGACTACGTGTCCGAGGTTGACCGCGCCGCCGAGAAGGTCATCGTCGACGCCCTGCGCAAAGCCTACCCGAACCACTCGATCCAGGGTGAAGAGACTGGCCTGCACGCCGGCAAAGGCGAAGAAGGCAAGGATTACCTGTGGATCATCGATCCGCTGGACGGCACCACCAACTTCCTGCGCGGCGTGCCACACTTCGCCGTCAGCATCGCCTGCAAATACCGCGGCCGCCTGGAGCACGCCGTGGTCCTCGACCCGGTTCGCCAGGAAGAATTCACCGCCAGCCGTGGCCGTGGCGCCCAACTGAACGGCCGCCGCATCCGCGTCAGCTCGCGCACCAGCCTGGAAGGCGCGCTGCTGGGCACCGGTTTCCCGTTCCGTGACAACCAGATGGCCGACCTGGACAACTACCTGGGCATGTTCCGCGCCCTGACCGGGCAGACCGCCGGCATCCGCCGCGCCGGTTCCGCCAGCCTGGACCTGGCTTATGTGGCCGCTGGCCGCTTCGACGCCTTCTGGGAGTCGGGCCTGTCCGATTGGGACATGGCCGCAGGCGTGCTGCTGATCCAGGAAGCCGGTGGCCTGGTGAGCGACTTCAACGGTGGCCACGACTTCCTCGAGAAGGGCCACATCGTCGCGGGCAACATCAAGTGCTTCAAGGCTGTGCTGACCGCCATCCAGCCGCACCTGCCCGAGCACATGAAGCGCTAAGCGCGGATTGCAACGGGCACAAAAAAGCACCCCTCGGGGTGCTTTTTTTATGTCCGTGCCCACCGCTTTGTGGGAGCGGCCTTGTGTCGCGAAAGGGGCGCGAAGCGGCCCCAGGATCTGCGGCCTGCCGCGAGATTGTCGGGGCTGCTTCGCAGCCCTTTCGCGACGCAAGGCCGCTCCCACACAAGAGCAGCCCGAAAACGGCTCACTGCCCCGGCTGGTTCTGGCTCAGGACCAGCTTGCCATTCTTGTCCAGCGGAATGGTCGAGCCCGGCTCGTGATCCATCTTCACCTTGCCCACCTGGTCACCGATGGTATAGGTCACGTTGTAACCCACGACCTTGTCGCTGATGTCGTTGACCGTGTTGCAGCGCGTCTGCGTGGTGGTGTAGGTGTCACGCTCCTGCATGCCTTCCTGCACCTTGTTGCCGGCATAGCCGCCACCGACCGCACCGGCCACGGTGGCAATCTTCTTGCCAGTACCGCCACCAATCTGGTTACCCAGCAGACCACCAGCGATGGCACCTACCACCGTACCGGCGATCTGATGCTGATCCTTGACCGGCGCCTGGCGCGTCACGGTGACATCCTTGCAGACCTCGCGTGGTGTCTTCACCTGCTGCTTGATCGGCTGCACATCGGTGACCTGGGCGTATTCAGGCCCTTTGTTCACCAAGCTGTAGGTCGCCACAGCACCTCCGGCGGTTACACCGACAGCACCCAGAACCGCACCCACCAGCATTGATTTGTTCACGTGAACCTCCTGATCGTACCTGCGGGCTCCGACCCGCCTTCTTCCCAGCCTTGGAGCAAAAAAAAAGGCGCGAGTTCAACACTCGCGCCTCTCTTTACGCCAAATGGCGCAGGACGAAGCCTTACGGGCGGTCGTCCACACCCTCGTTCTTGACCGGAGGAATCAGGTCTTCGCTGTTCAGGTTCAGCCAGATCAGCACCACGTTGGCGATGTAGATCGACGAGTAGGTACCCGCCATGACACCGATGAACAGTGCCAGGGAGAAACCGAACAGGTTGTCGCCACCGAAGAACAGCAGTGCGGCGATCGCCAGCAGGGTCGACACCGAAGTGGCGATGGTGCGCAGCAGGGTCTGGGTGGTCGAGACGTTGATGTTCTCGATCAGCGAGGCCTTGCGCATCACCCGGAAGTTCTCGCGCACCCGGTCGAACACGACGATGGTGTCGTTGAGCGAGTAGCCGATGATCGCCAGCACCGCCGCCAGCACCGTCAGGTCGAAGGTGATCTGGAAGAACGACAGGATACCCAGGGTCACCACTACGTCGTGCACCAGCGAGACGATGGCGCCGACGGCGAACTTCCACTGGAAGCGGAAGGCCAGGTAGATGAGGATGCCGCCCAGGGCCAGGAGCATGCCCATGCCGCCCTGGTCGCGCAGCTCTTCACCCACCTGCGGGCCGACGAACTCGACACGCTTGACCGTGGCCGGGTTGTCACCGCCGATCTTCTGCAGCGCGGCGGCGACCTTGTTGCCCAGCAGCGGGTCGTCGCCCGGCATGCGCACCAGCAGGTCGGTGGTAGCACCAAAACTCTGCACCACGGCCTCGTGGAAGCCGGATTCGACCAGCTCGGCGCGCACCGCCTTCAGGTCGGCCGGGCGCTCGTAGGTCAGCTCGATGAGCGTACCGCCGGTGAAGTCCAGGCCGAAGTTCAGGCCCTTGTGCCACCAGCTGAACAACGCCAGCACGGTGAGGAGCACGGTAACGGCGAACGCGACATTGCGCACGCCCATGAAGTTGATGGTTTTCATCGCAGCTCCCTCAAACCCACAGCTTCTTGATGTCACGCCCGCCGCAGGTCAGGTTGACCATGGCGCGGGTCACCATGACGGCGGTGAACATCGAGGTGAAAATCCCGAGGGACATGGTGACCGCGAAGCCCTTGACCGGGCCGGTACCCATGGCGAACAGGATGCCACCGACCAGCAGGCTGGTCAGGTTGGCGTCGATGATCGCGGTGTACGCACGGTTGAAGCCTTCATGGATGGCGCGCTGCACCGACATGCCGGCGTTCAGCTCTTCGCGGATACGCGAGAAGATCAGCACGTTGGCGTCCACCGCCATACCCATGGTCAGCACGATACCGGCGATACCCGGCAGCGTCAGCGTGGCGCCCAGCAGCGACATCAGCGCCAGCAGCAGCACCATGTTGCCCGCCAGGGCGACGGTGGCGATCACGCCAAAGCCACGGTAGATGGCGATGATGAACAGCGAGACGAACAGCATGCCCCACAGCGACGCATCGATACCCTTGGTGATGTTGTCGGCACCCAGGCTCGGGCCAATGGTACGTTCTTCGGCGAAGTACATCGGCGCGGCCAGACCACCGGCACGCAGCAGCAGGGCCAGCTCGGACGATTCGCCCTGGCCGTTCAGGCCGGTGATGCGGAACTGGCTGCCCAGCGGCGACTGGATGGTCGCCAGGCTGATGATCTTCTTCTCTTCCTTGAAGCTCTGTACGGCAACGTCCTTCTCGACGCCGTCGACGGTCTGCTTTTCGTAGCGGGTGATCGGCTTCTGCTCGATGAAGATCACCGCCATGCTGCGCCCGACGTTGGTACGGGTGGCGCGGCTCATCAGCTCGCCGCCGTGGCCATCCAGACGGATATTCACCTGCGGGCGACCGTGTTCGTCGAAGCTGGCCTGGGCGTCGGTGACCTGGTCACCGGTGATGATCAGGCCGCGCTCGACCGCGGCGGAGCGGCCGCCTTCGCGGAACTCGAACACTTCGGTGGTGGCTTTCGACGCGCCTGGTTCAGCACCAAAGCGGAACTCCAGGTTGGCGGTCTTGCCGAGAATACGCTTGGCTTCGGCGGTGTCCTGCACGCCCGGCAGCTCGACCACGATGCGGTTGGCGCCCTGGCGCTGGACCAGCGGCTCGGCCACGCCCAGCTCGTTGACACGGTTGCGGACGGTGGTCAGGTTCTGCTTGATCGAGTATTCGCGGATCTCGGCGACTTTCGCCTGAGTCAGCGCCAGACGCAGCACGGCGAGCTCGTTGCGCTCGGTGGTGGTCAGGTCGAAATCATTGAAATTCTTGCGGATCAGGGCACGTGCCTGCTCGCGGGTAGCGTCGTCGGCGAAGCCCAGCATGATGCCGCCGTCCTGCTGGGGCAGGCTGCGGTAGCGGACGCGCTCTTTGCGCAGCAAGGTCTTGACCTCGCCTTCGTAGACTTTCATGCGGGCCGTCATGGCCTTGTCCATATCCACTTCCAGCAGGAAGTGCACACCACCGGACAGGTCCAGGCCCAGCTTCATCGGGCTGGCACCCAGGTTGCGCAGCCACTGCGGGGTGGTCTGGGCCAGGTTCAGGGCCACGACATAGTCGTCACCGAGGGCCTTGCGCGCCACATCCTTGGCTGGCAACTGGTCTTCCTGGTTGGTCAGGCGCACCAGCGCACTGCCCTTCACGCCCAGGCTGCCGCCTTTGACGGCGATGCCGGCATCGCCCAGCGCCTTGGTGACGCGGTCGAGGTCGGCCTGGCTGACATGCAGGGCGGAACTGGCGCCGCTGATCTGCACCGCCGGATCATCCGGGTAGAGGTTGGGTGCGGAATAAATGAAGCCGACCGCCAGTACCACCACGATCAGCAGGTATTTCCACAGAGGGTATTTGTTCAGCATCACGCCGCCCGTTCAAGACGCGGGGCGCTTTGCGCGCCCCGACTGGAAAAATGAAACCGGTAACTCAGATAGCCTTGAGCGTACCTTTTGGCAAGGTCGCGGCAATGGCGCCCTTCTGGAACTTCAGCTCGACGTTGTCCGATACTTCCAGGACCACGAAGTCATCGGAAACCTTGACGATCTTGCCGGCGATGCCGCCGTTGGTGACAACTTCGTCACCTTTCTGCAAGTTGCTCAGCAGGTTCTTCTGTTCTTTCGCGCGTTTGGCCTGCGGGCGCCAGATCATCAGGTAGAAGATGACCAGGAAGCCGACCAGGAAGATCCACTCGAAGCCGGTACCGGCGGGGCCGGCGGCTGGGGCTGCTGCGTCCGCGTAGGCGGCGGGAATCAAGAAGCTCATTGGGCTCTCCTAATGGAATTTCTAATAATGGGTGCGAACAGTCAGTCCAAAGGCGGCACAGGCAGCCCGCGCTTGGCGTAGAAGGCGTCGACAAAGGCGGCCAATTTACCCTGTTGAATAGCCTCGCGTAAACCGGCCATCAAGCGCTGGTAATGGCGCAAGTTGTGGATGGTATTCAGCATGCTGCTCAACATTTCGCCGCACTTGTCCAGGTGGTGCAGATAAGCGCGGGAGAAGTTGGTGCAGGTGTAGCAATCGCAGGTCGGATCCAGCGGCGAATCATCGTGGCGATGGAACGCGTTGCGGATCTTGATCACCCCGGTATCGACGAACAGATGGCCGTTGCGCGCATTGCGCGTGGGCATCACGCAGTCGAACATGTCGACGCCGCGGCGCACACCCTCTACAAGATCCTCCGGCTTGCCTACCCCCATAAGGTAACGAGGTTTGTCAGCCGGCATTTGCGCGGGCAGGTAGTCCAGCACCTTGATCATCTCGTGCTTGGGCTCGCCCACCGACAGGCCGCCGATGGCCAGGCCGTCGAAGTCGATGTTGACCAGTGCCTCCAGCGAGCGCATGCGCAGGTCTTCATACATGCCGCCCTGGACGATGCCGAACAGCGCCGCGGTGTTGTCGCCGTGGGCGTTCTTCGAGCGCTGGGCCCAGCGCAGCGACAGTTCCATGGAGGTGCGCGCCACGTCGTGCTCGGCCGGGTAGGGTGTGCACTCGTCGAAGATCATCACGATGTCCGAGCCCAGGTCGCGCTGGACCTGCATGGACTCTTCCGGGCCCATGAACACTTTCGAGCCATCCACGGGCGATGCGAAAGTCACGCCTTCCTCCTTGATCTTGCGCATGGCGCCCAGGCTGAACACCTGGAAACCACCGGAATCAGTGAGGATAGGGCCCTTCCATTGCATGAAGTCGTGCAGGCCGTTGTGTTTCTTGATGACCTCGGTACCTGGGCGCAGCCACAGGTGGAAGGTGTTGCCGAGGATGATCTCGGCACCAATGGCCTCGATGTCACGCGGCAGCATGCCCTTGACCGTGCCGTAGGTGCCCACCGGCATGAAGGCCGGGGTCTCGACGGTGCCACGGGGGAAGGTCAGCCGGCCGCGACGGGCCTTGCCGTCGGTGGCCAGCAGTTCGAACGACATTCGACAGGTGCGACTCATGCTTGATCCTCTGGGCCGCGTGGCGCCGGATTGCGGGTGATGAACATGGCATCACCGTAACTGAAGAAGCGGTAGCCCTGCTCGACCGCCGCCGCGTAGGCGGCCATGGTCTCGGGGTAACCGGCGAAGGCCGAGACCAGCATCAGCAGCGTGGACTCCGGCAGGTGGAAGTTGGTGACCAGGCAATCGACCACGTGGAACGGGCGGCCCGGGAAAATGAAGATGTCGGTGTCGCCGCTGAACGCCTTGAGCACGCCGTCGCGCGCCGCGCTCTCCAGCGAGCGCACGCTGGTGGTGCCCACCGCGATCACCCGGCCACCACGGGCGCGGCACGCTTCTACCGCGTCGACCACGTCCTGGCTCACTTCGAGCCACTCTTTATGCATGGTGTGGTCTTCGATCTTGTCGACCCGCACCGGCTGGAAGGTGCCCGCGCCCACATGCAGGGTGACGAAGGCGCGCTCGACGCCCTTGGCGGCGATCTTTTCCAGCAGCGCCTCGTCGAAGTGCAGGCCGGCGGTGGGCGCGGCCACGGCGCCGGCGCGCTCGGCGTAGACGGTCTGGTAGCGCTCGCGGTCGGCGCCTTCGTCCGGGCGGTCGATGTACGGCGGCAGCGGCATGTGGCCGACGCGTTCGAGCAGCGGCAGCACCTCTTCGCTGAAGCGCAGTTCGAACAGCGTATCGTGGCGGGCGACCATTTCAGCTTCGCCACCGCCGTCGATGAGAATCTGCGCGCCCTCTTTCGGCGCCTTGCTGGCGCGCACGTGGGCCAGCACGCGGTGGCTGTCGAGCACGCGCTCGACCAGCACTTCCAGCTTGCCGCCGGAGGCTTTCTGGCCAAACAGCCGCGCCGGGATCACCCGGGTGTTGTTGAACACCATCAGGTCGCCCGGGCGCAGGTACTCGAGCAGGTCGGTGAACTGCTTGTGGGCCAGCTCGCCGCTGGGGCCATCGAGCACGAGCAGGCGGCTGCCGTGGCGCTCGGCCAGTGGGTGGCGGGCGATGAGTGAGTCAGGGAGTTCGAAAGAGAAATCGGCGACGCGCATGATGATGTTCGGTTCGACAGGGCCGGGAAGTTTAGCCCAATGCGTGAAAATTGACCATGAAAGCCGATTGACCGGCTTGTGCGACCTCTCTATACTGCGGCGCCACAAGCCCTGATGGCGGAATTGGTAGACGCGGCGGATTCAAAATCCGTTTTCGAAAGGAGTGGGAGTTCGAGTCTCCCTCGGGGCACCAAGATCCAGAAAAAACCGACCTTATGGTCGGTTTTTTTGTGCCTGGCTTTCAGCCTCGCCCTCCACCTGTAGGAGCCAGCCTTGCTGGCGAATGCGAGGCGTTAGCCTTGCCTGCAAACGCCTTGATGTTTCAGCCGCCTGCACAGCGGTGAATGTCCAAGCTCGCGCTGCCGTTCATGGCCTGGGTTTTCTGAGCTGCCTATACGGCAGTGAATACCAATCATCCTGGGGCTTTCGCTTCCCTGGTTTTTCTGAGCTGCCTACACGGCAGTGAACTCAGCTCATCGAACGGACCGGTACCGCTGCCATTTCTGAGCTGCCTACACGGCAGTGAACGTGCTGGCCGCCCCAGTCGGCGCCGGTGCCAATTTCTGAGCTGCCTACACGGCAGTGAACCCGCTGCTGATCCAAGGGTCGGGCCGCACCCATTTCTGAGCTGCCTACACGGCAGTGAACAGCCATCAAACGCCTAACCTCTTCAACCCCCATTTTCTGAGCTGCCTACACGGCAGTGAACAGCATTACGCCACTGGAAGCCGAGGCCTTTGAATTTCTGAGCTGCCTACACGGCAGTGAACCTTTCTTTACGCGCAACGCGTCCAGACCACCCTTTCTGAGCTGCCTACACGGCAGTGAACGCGCTGGCGGGTCGCGTCTCCGTGAGCCACGCTTTCTGAGCTGCCTACACGGCAGTGAACGCGCTTCGGATCGGGAACCAGGAACTGTTCATTTTCTGAGCTGCCTACACGGCAGTGAACCCGCCCATCCATACCGCTGCGGCTGCCTGAAATTTCTGAGCTGCCTACACGGCAGTGAACGGGAAAACGTCCCCGGCGTCCTCTCCGACAAATTTCTGAGCTGCCTACACGGCAGTGAACTCGGAGTAGTACCAACACAACTGGGCCTCGAATTTCTGAGCTGCCTACACGGCAGTGAACGTGCCCCTGGGCCGTGCTGCTGTTCGTGGACATTTCTGAGCTGCCTACACGGCAGTGAACTGGCCCATCCATTGCCGGGCCTTTACGGCTGTTTTCTGAGCTGCCTACACGGCAGTGAACATCATTGCCGGTAGTGATGGCAAGCCGATGCTTTTCTGAGCTGCCTACACGGCAGTGAACGTCACGAAGGCAAGCTTCACCGCGGTACTCAATTTCTGAGCTGCCTACACGGCAGTGAACCGGAACTGCCTGAGTCGCGCGCGTGCGCGTTTTTTCTGAGCTGCCTACACGGCAGTGAACTTCATCCAGGCCGGCAGGGTTACGACTCCAGAGTTTCTGAGCTGCCTACACGGCAGTGAACTGAGTCTCCAGAGAAAAAGCAGATCAAGATCAATTTCTGAGCTGCCTACACGGCAGTGAACCATCTCTGAAGGCTGAGGCCTTGGCCGCAGGATTTCTGAGCTGCCTACACGGCAGTGAACGACCAAGGCGTCAACTGCTACGTCTACTACCATTTCTGAGCTGCCTACACGGCAGTGAACAATGACTTTGATGCAGTCGTCCGAATCCATCATTTCTGAGCTGCCTACACGGCAGTGAACGCCCACCTCAATGACGACGACATTCGGCCGGTTTTCTGAGCTGCCTACACGGCAGTGAACGGGGTCGCCCTGTCGGCCTGATGCACCATCATTTTCTGAGCTGCCTACACGGCAGTGAACAACGCGCCCGGGTTGCCGACATCATCGCCATGTTTCTGAGCTGCCTACACGGCAGTGAACTAGAGCCCAAAAACCTTAACTCATTGAGGTATAAAACCAAAATCACTTGAGAAGCCCAAACACCCTTTTTCCGCCAGCTTCCGTAACTAATTGATTTATAAAGCCCAACCTCACGCCCTTAAAAAGAGGGTCAGTCTTCCTCTCATGGAACAGCACGTAATCCATTCATTCAACAGGTCCCTGTGGGAGCAACTGCCTTGTGCCGGCCGCACTGGCCCATTCGCCGGCAAGCCGGCTCCTACAGGTACAGTGCTGTTACCGAGGCTGGCGAGGTGCATGTGGGCGGGTTTATCGAAGCGTCGAACCGCCGTGAACTCCGCGTCGCCTTTTTAGCGGGTAAACCCGCTCCCACAGCGGTATGTGTGATCTCCTACGTGCTACCCAGCTAACGTGGCAAGGCAGAAGTCTCTCGCAACAGAATCCACAAGCACCCGGCTCTCCAACTCAGCTATAACGACCAGCCCAATCCACTCACGAGCATACGGCCACCATGGAAGGCATCCCCTCGTCAGACCTCAAAAGCATCCTCCACTCCAAACGAGCCAACATCTACTACCTCCAGCACTGCCGGGTATTGGTAAAAGGCGGCCGGGTCGAGTACGTCACCGATGCCGGCAAGCAATCGCTCTACTGGAACATTCCCATCGCCAACACCACCACGGTGCTGCTGGGGACTGGCACCTCGGTCACCCAGGCCGCCATGCGCGAACTGGCCCGAGCCGGCGTACTGGTCGGTTTTTGCGGCAGCGGCGCCACGCCCCTGTTCAGCGCCAATGAAGTGGGCATCGATATCGCGTGGTTCTCCCCCCAGAGCGAATACCGCCCCACCGAGTACCTGCAACGCTGGGTTTCATTCTGGTTTGACGCAGAAAAACGCCTGGACGCCGCCAAGGCATTCCAGCGCCTGCGCCTGGATTACCTGGGCAAGCAATGGTGTGGCAATCGCTCGTTCGACAAGGCAGGTTTCAGCGTTGACGCCTCTGCCTTCAACGACCTGCTTGGCCAATCCCTCTCACGTGTCGAGCAGGCCCGCAATCACGACGAGTTGCTGACCGAGGAGGCCCGCCTGACCAAACGCCTGTTCAAGCTCGCCGCCAATGCCACCCGTTACGGTGAGTTCACCCGTGCCAAGCGCGGCAGCGGCACAGACCCCGCCAATCGCTTTCTCGACCACGGCAATTACCTCGCCTATGGCCTGGGCGCCACAGCCACCTGGGTACTTGGCTTGCCGCATGGCCTCGCTGTGCTGCATGGCAAGACACGCCGTGGCGGGCTGGTGTTCGATGTCGCCGACCTGATCAAGGACGGCCTTATCCTGCCACTGGCATTCCTCTCGGCGATGCGCGGTGATGATGAGCAGGCCTTCCGCCAGGCGTGCATCGAGAGTCTGACGCGCAACGAAGCCCTGGACTTCATGATCGACAGCCTGAAGGCAGTCGCCGAACAACTGGGAGCACCACTGGCGTGAACATCCTGTTGATCTCCCAATGCGACAAACGCGCGCTCAGCGAAACCCGCCGGATCCTGGATCAGTTCGCCGAGCGTCGCGGTGACCGTACCTGGCAAACGCCCATCACCAAAGCCGGCCTCGATACCTTGCGTCGCCTGCTGAGGAAAACCGCCAGGCGCAACACCTCCGTCGCCTGCCACTGGATTCGCGGCCTGGACCACAGTGAACTGCTGTGGATCGTCGGCAATGCCAGCCGCTTCAATGCGCAGGGCGCGGTCCCTACCCACAGCACACGACGCGATATGCTGCGCAAAGAGGACGAAAACGACTGGCACACCGCAGAGGACATCCAACTGCTTGCCCGCATGGCGGCGCTGCTGCATGACCTCGGCAAATCCTGTGCTTCGTTCCAAAAACGCCTACGCACACAATCCATAACCCGGAACCTGTATCGCCACGAGTGGATTTCACTTCGCCTGCTCCAGGCGTTCGTGGGTAACGATGACGATGAGACATGGCTGCAACGCTTGGCTGCCCCGACCCTGGAGGACGACGCCAGTTGGCTTGCACCAGGCCGGTTGATGCGTGATGGCCTGGATACTCAGACCATTCCGCCCTTTCGCCAGCTTCCGCCTCTGGCAGCCGCCATTGGTTGGTTGGTGGTCAGCCACCACCGTTTGCCGGTGGTGCCTAATCTCGAAGACAAGCGCACAGGTACTGAAACGCGTTTAGGTAGCCGAACCCTAGGCATGAACCGCCGCAAGCTGGAACACTTGCTGGAGAACATCAGCGCTCACTGGAACGAAACACCAGACCCGAACAGTGCTGAATCGCCAGGCAGCTATTGGCAGTTCGATCATGGCCTCCCGGTAACCGAACCGAAGTGGCGAGCCAAAGCCGCCAAATTGGCCAACCAGTTGCTGGCACTGCGCAACAAACCCGGCAAAGGCGACTGGCTGCACAACCCTTATGTAATGCACCTGGCACGCTTGAGCCTGATGCTTGGCGACCACCACTATTCCAGCCTCGGCCCAGGCGATAGCCGGCGGGTACAGGGTGACGGTACGACACCACTGCACGCCAACACCAACAGCGACGGTAGCCCCAAGCAACCTCTCGATGAACACCTGCTGGGGGTGGAGCGGATGTGCGCCAGCATCGTCCACGCGCTGCCCCGTTTCGAACGCCACCTGCCGCGCCTGGTCCAGCACAAGGGCTTGCGCAAACGCAGTGGTGAAGAACGCTTCCGCTGGCAGGACAAAGCCGCCGACAAGGCCGGTAGCCTGCGCGATGCCAGTGCCGAGCGTGGTGCGTTCATCATCAACATGGCCTCCACCGGCTGCGGCAAGACCTTGGCCAATGCGCGGATCATGAATGCCCTCGCCAACCCGCAGCTTGGCATGCGCTGCGCCTTCGCCTTGGGCTTGAGGACGCTCACCCGGCAGACGGGCGAAAGCTATCGCCATGACCTGTACCTGGGTGATAACGAACTGGCCATTCGTGTAGGCGGTTCAGACTCCGGGCTGCTACAGGAGTACTTCGAAGCCCAGCATGAACGCCATGGTTCGGCCTCGATCCAGAACCTGATAGATGAAGACAGCCATGTGTTCTACGAAGGCAACACCGATGGCCATGGGCTTCTGGGTAAAGCGATGGGGGACCCGCACATCCGCGCCATGCTCGCGGCACCGCTGCTGGTCTGCACCATCGACCACCTGATGCCAGCAACCGAAGCGCAACGCGCCGGGAGGCAGATCGCGCCGATGCTGAGGCTGATGAGTGGTGACCTGGTACTGGACGAACTCGATGACTTCGACCTCAACGACCTGCCGGCACTCACCCGACTGATGCATTGGGCCGGCATGCTTGGATCGCGGGTGCTGCTCTCCTCCGCGACCCTGCCGCCGGCGCTGGTGACCGGCATGTTCCACGCTTACCAGGCAGGCAGACAGCAATATCGACGCAATCGTGGCGAACCTCTGCATGCATCGCATCCGCAGATTGATATCCCCTGCCTTTGGGTCGACGAGTTTTCAACCCTCGACTTCGACTGTGACAGTGCTGGTACGCTCGCCGAACAGCATGCACTGTTCGTGTCCCGGCGCGTTGCCGCGTTGGGCATCGAAAGTGAAAAGCCCATACGGAATGTCGAGATACTGCCCTGGAAAATGGAAGGCTCCTACACTGAAGCCCGCGTTCGCGAACACTTCGCCGGGCAGCTGTTCCAGGCGATGCAACAGGCCCACGGTCGCCATGCTCAGGCCTGTCCGCGTAGCGCCAAGCGTGTGAGCTTTGGCCTGATACGCATGGCTAATATCGAACCGTTGTTCGATGTCGCCCTGGCGTTATTCAAACAAGGAGCTGCAACGGGACAGCGTATTCACCTGGCCGTCTATCACTCACGCTTCCCCATGATTCTGCGCTCGGCCATCGAGACGCGGCTGGATCGATGCCTCAATCGCAAGCAGCCGGAAGCAGTGTACGACCTGCCCGAGGTCCGCCAGGCACTGGATGCCTATCCGGAACTGGACCACCTGTTCGTGGTGCTCGGCTCGCCTGTCACGGAGGTTGGCCGAGATCATGACTACGACTGGGCAATCGTCGAACCCTCCTCCGTTCGGTCGCTGGTTCAACTGGCAGGGCGCGTGCAACGGCACCGACGAATGCCTTGCATGTCACCGAATCTGCTGGTGTTCGAATTCAACCTGAAACACTTCGAGAACAAATCGGACCCGGAAAAGGAAAGCTGTGCTGCCTTCATCTATCCGGGTTTCGAACAGGACACAAAGGACCCCAGGCATCCCTTCCGCCTGAACAAGCACAGCCTTGAGCATCTGCTGTCGCAGGAAGACCTCGCTCCTTTCAACGCTCGCCCGCGTATTCAACCTCGCCCCGACGCTGCCTTGAAAACCAAAGACAATCTTGTGGACCTCGAACATCGACGCCTCGCGGAACTGATGCTACCTAGCGATGGCAGATCCGACTTGGACGCCACCTGTGCATGGCAATACCCAAACGCCGCGCTGACCTGGGTACTGCCCCAGCACCAACCGTTTCGCAAGCAGACACAGCCAATGGTCGATCTGGTGTTCAAGCTCGATGACGATGAGGAACGACTATGCCTGCATAGCCTGCATCAACCCGATAAGCGGAAACCTCCGGACTACCTGGCCTGTGAAAGCATGCTGGAAAGGGTCGACCTGCAAGCACACCTGGGAAGCGGTATATGCCCTTGGGGTGAGGTCGACCTGATGGCTCAATTGGAAGAGTTGGCAGTGGCGCAGGACATTTCGTTGGAGGAGTGTGCCAGGAGATTTACCCCGGTGAGCGTCCCTTCCAGCAAGTCAGGGTGGCGGTATCACCCGGTCTTGGGGTTTGCCAAGAAGAGCACGAACCGTTACTAATGGCTAAATGGCATTACTCGTGAAGAGGGTGTCAGAAATTTTGTGTTCGGGCATAACATGAGTAAGAGGTGCATGTATGCCAACCAAAAAGAAACCCTTGCGTGACCTGCCCAAAATCCCCAAAGAGCTGCTGGAGCAGTTCGGTGAGGGCCTGATGACCGCAGAAGCTATCGAGGATGCCTCTGCGGCGTTCAAGAAGGCCCTGATCGAACGCGCTCTGCATGCCGAGCTTGGCCACCACCTGGGCTATCCGCCGGGCGCGCAGCGCCCAGAGGATGAAACCAACCAGCGTAACGGCAAGAGTGGCAAGACGGTTTTAACGGGGGATGGCCCACTGCGGCTGGAAATTCCTCGCGATCGAGACGGCAGTTTTTCGCCCATTCTGATCCCCAAGCACGAGCGGCGGTACACCGGTTTCGATGACAAGATCATCGCCATGTACGCCCGTGGAATGACGGTCAGAGAGATCCGAGCCTTTTTGTCCGAGCAGTATGGAACAGAGGTCTCACCCGACTTCATCAGCTCTGTGACAGACGAGGTCATGGACGAGATTGGCGCGTGGCAACAGCGGCCACTGGAGCCGATGTACCCGGTCATTTTCTTCGATGCACTGCGGGTGAAGATCCGCGAAGAGGGCCTGGTGCGCAACAAGGCCATTTACCTGGCCCTGGGCGTCCTCCCCGACGGGACGCGGGATATCCTGGGCATCTGGATCGAGAACACCGAGGGCGCGAAGTTTTGGATGAAGGTCTTTAACGATCTCAAGACGCGCGGTGTCGAAGATGTGCTGATTGCCGTGACCGATGGCCTCAAAGGTATGCCAGAGGCTCTCAGTGCCGTGTTTCCAGAGACGACGTTGCAAACGTGCATCGTGCACCTGATCCGCAACAGCCTCGACTTCGCGGCCTGGGACAAGCGGCGGGCTCTGGCCAAGGAGCTGAAGCCGATTTACCAAGCCATTAATGCTGAAGCGGCTGAGCAAGCACTCGATGAGTTTGAGAACGGGCCGTGGGGCGAGAAATATCCAACGGTGGTGGCTGCCTGGAGACGCGCCTGGGATCGAGTGATTCCATTTTTCGTCTTCCCACCGGCCATCAGAAAGGTGATTTACACCACCAACGCCATCGAGAGCATCAACGCCCAGCTACGCAAGGTCATCAAGACTCGCGGGCATTTCCCGAATGATGACGCAGCGACCAAACTGATTTGGCTGGGATTGCGCAACATAACAGCCAATTGGGGAAAACCGGCCCATGATTGGAAAAGCGCGATGAATCAATTTGCGATTCTGTACGGAGATCGGTTCATCAGGCCGACCTGGTGAGAATCAGGGCCTGCCTGACGGCAGGCCGTTACCGGCCCGCACACAAAAAATCTGACAGTCCCCTCGTGAATTGCAGGTAAGACTGCTCAAAAACATTCCAGCCTTGCCCAGGCTGGTTCACAACAAACTGCCAAGCTGGCAATGAGTCAGAGTTTCTTATGGAAGAAAAACTCACACGATCAAGCTTATTCCGCAGCACCATCATCCAGTTCATCAACGACCGCCGCGACACCAAGCTCAACGGCAAGGACGACCCCGTCACCGCCGCCAAATATGAGTACTCGACCTGGCTCGCCGACGCCGCCCGGCGTGTGACACAAATCCAGGCTGTGACCCATGTACTCAAGGCAACCCACCCAGACGCCCGTGGCAGCAGCCTGTTCGTCGATCCGAAATCACTCCCCTCCCATAAGGAAGTTGGTAGCCACTCATTGGGCGACCAATACGCCACAGACATTGTCGGCAACGCTGCCGCACTGGACGTCTACAAATTTCTCAAACTGCAGGTCGAGGGTCGTGCGCTGCTCGACTGGCTGCAGCACGACGATCCCGATCTGCTGAGTGCGCTAACGCCCGATATCGAGCAGGCCACGGCGTGGGCAGCAGCCTTCAAGGGCCTGATACGCCAAGGTGAGTCGGTGGTCTCCCATGAAAAAGCCAAGCAGCTGTACTGGTGTGTAGGCAACGACCCAACACAGACGGCCTCATTCCATTTGCTGCAACCACTGTTTCCCAGCAGCCTGGTGCATGCCGTGCACACGGAGATCAACGATGCACGCTTTGGTGAAGCCAACAAACTCGCCCGGCAAGCGCGACGCAACAACGAAGAACACAGCGACACTTACCGCGAGTACCGTGAACTCGTCGCACGCAAGCTGGGTGGCACCAAACCGCAGAACATCAGCCAGCTCAATAGCGAACGAGGCGGTGTGAACTACCTGCTTGCCTCCCTTCCCCCCACCTGGAAATCACTGGCACTCAAACCGTTGCTGTCGGTCGACTCCGCATTTTCGCGCTTCCATCGCTTTGACGGAGTACAGCGCCAGCTGAATGCTCTATATGGTCACTTCAAGGAGGAACCGCCTGCGGACTTCGCCGCTCGCAAACGCCTCGACCGCATTCAGCGAGCACTCGGCCTTGCCCTGACCGCGTTTGGATTGAGCATCCGCACCCAACTACCTGCGGGCTGGACCCGTACCTCGGAATGCCGCCTCCCCCTATGTGAACAGGTTTGGCTGGATCCTGGCCGTGCCAGCCTGGACATTCGCGCAGACTTCACAGACGAGGATCTGGCACTTCAACGAATGGTCGAGCAGCAAACCTGGCCAGATGAGGTCGCAAAGCACTTTGCGCTCTGGCTCAACAATTTACTCCGGCATAAAGGCTTCCCCGTCAGCGATGCGGAGCACTTGCAGTGGGCCCGCAAGGCACTCGAGCACACCCTAGGCTTCACCGCCAGTCAAAAGGAGGCCAACCGTGTCTGAACTTGCAAAACTGGAGGCACTTCTGGTTCTGCCTCACTTGCGCATTCAAAACGCTAATTCAATTTCCAGCCCTCTGACTCACGGCTTCCCGTCCATGACAGCGTTCACTGGGCTGATGTGCGCGCTGGAGCGCAAGGCACGTGCGACAGGCATCGACTTGAGGTTCCCGGCAGTTGGTGTCGTTGTCCACCAACACGAAGAGCAGGCCAGCTCGGACCGCTATGTGAAAGCCCTGCACCTCACACGCAACCCGAATGACCGCAATGGCAGCCCCTCTCCCATCGTCGAAGAGGGTCGAATCCATCTGGAGCTCACGTTGTTGCTGGGTGTGAAAGGGGCAGCGCTGGATGACCCGTCCCAGGCCAATACGCTCGCCCGGCAACTGCTGGACCTGCTCCACAGCCTGCGACTTGCAGGTGGTAGTTTCGTACCGGCGATACAACCAACCACCGATCAGACACCTTACTTCATGCCCCTGAGTGGCAGTGAAGACGATCGCCAGGAAGTGTTTGCAAACACCGCCCCCAATTGGCTACCTGGCTTCACTTTGGTCGAACGCCATGACCTATTGATGCAACGGCAAAACGAACTGCAGAGCACCCAGCCTGGCGCCACCGCCTTGGATGCACTGCTGTCACTGGCCCGGATCAATTGGCACGCCGGCGAACCCGACGCCAGCGGCAAGGCAGCCTGGCACAACGACCGTCAGGGCCTCGGCTGGATCGTACCCATTCCGGTCGGCTACGGCGCGCTGACGCCGTTGCAACCCGCTGGCTCGGTACTCAATGCCCGTGACAGCGACACGCCGGTTCGGATCGTGGAGAGCCTTTACAGCATCGGTGAATGGCTGAGTCCACACCGCCTGGAATCAATGGAGCAGCTGCTCTGGTACCCGACTGTCTGCGTGGAAAGCGGGCTCTACCGCTGCCGAAACGATTACCAACCCGACATCGTATTCAACTTCGACTGAAGCCGTCATCTCATTACAGAAGGATTTGCCAATGACCACTGACACCCTCAAGACCGCCTCCGTTCTGGCTTTCGAGCGCAAGCTCGACCCGTCGGACGCGCTGTTCCATGCTGGCAACTGGGAAAAACGCGACAGCTGGGTGCCAATTGCCGTACGTGAAAAGTCCGTACGCGGCACCATTTCCAACCGCATGAAGACCAAGGACTTGGACCCCGCCAAGCTGGACGCCGAAGTACAGAAACCGAACCCGCAAACTATTGATGTCGCCACCCTGCCCCACGACGCCGATACCCTTCAGGTCTCGTTCACCCTGCGCGTGCTGGGCAATATCGACCAACCATCGGCCTGCAACGACGCGGCTTACCGGCACAAACTTCAAGCAACCGTGAAAGGCTATGCCGAACAGAACGGTTTCAACGAACTGGCCTATCGCTACGCCTGCAACCTGGCCAACGCCCGCTTCCTCTGGCGCAACCGAATTGGCGCCGAGCAGGTCGAAGTCAAAGTGGAACAACTGGTGGACGGTCAGGCCCGAGAAACCTGGACCTTCGACGCCCTCAGCCTGTCCCTGCGCCATTTCGACAGCCATGGCAACAATGCCACGGCGCTGAAGGCGCTGGCCCAGATCATCAGCAACGGCCTGCTCGGTGAGCAGCATGTGCTGCTGCGCATCACCGCACTTGCCCGCCTGGGTGCCGGCCAGGAAGTGTTCCCGTCCCAGGAACTGATCATGGACCGCGGCCGTGGCGACAAGAGCAAGACCCTGTACACCGTCAGCGGCATTGCCGGGCTTCACTCGCAGAAGGTCGGCAACGCCTTGCGCAGCATCGACACCTGGTATGAGGAAGCCGCCAGCAACGGGCCGATCGCCGTCGAACCCTATGGGTCGGTCACCACCCAGGGCAAGGCCTATCGCCAGCCGCGCAACAAGAGCAAGGACGACTTCTACTCCCTGCTTGACGGCTGGGTACTCAAGGACAAGGTGCCAGCCCTGGAGCAACAGCACTTTGTCATTGCCACCCTGATCCGTGGCGGTGTGTTTGGCGAGGCGGGCTGAGCCATGGATCAGTACCTCGAACTGACGCTACTGCCAGACCCTGACTTCCCCCAGGCGATGTTGATGAGCGCGCTGCTGGCGAAGCTCCATCGGGCGCTGCACGACCTGCAGAGAAACGATATCGGCATCAGCTTCCCGGACCACAGTACGAAACCGTACAGCCTTGGCAAACGCCTGCGCGTGCACGGATGCAAAACCGCTCTGGAACAACTGCAAGCGCTCAACTGGCTCAGCGGAATGCGTGACCATACCCAGGCATCAGGCGTTGAGCAGGTGCCAGCTGACGCTCGGCATCGATGCGTTTCGCGGGTGCAAGTCGACAGCAACCCGGAGCGCCTGCGTCGGCGGCTGGTCAAGCGGCACGGGATCAGTGAAGAGGAAGCCTTGCAGCGCATACCGGACAGCAAGCGCAAGCTGAGTGACCTTCCGTTTGCACAATTGCGCAGTCACACAACTGGACAACTGTTCAAGCTGTTTGTGCGCCACGGCCCACTTGTCGATGAAGCACAGGGAGGGGGCTTTGGGAGTTATGGTTTGAGTAGCAACGCGACCGTGCCGTGGTTCTGACCCTTTTTTCTTGAGAAGGTGGCCACCCACGTAAAATCAATGACTTACAGGGGTGGTCGCAAAAAGGGTATTGAGGCATGAACTGAGTTATTCCTTAATCCATTCAGTCAGTTAGGTTATTCGGGTTCTAGTTCACTGCCGTGTAGGCAGCTCAGAAACCCTCGAACAAGGTGGCGCCGGCCAACAACCTGTTCACTGCCGTGTAGGCAGCTCAGAAACACGATCCATTGAAGTTTGGCGGGCGATTCGCGTTCACTGCCGTGTAGGCAGCTCAGAAAAACGGCCTGGCCCAGCAGGTCGCGACCAACACGTTCACTGCCGTGTAGGCAGCTCAGAAAACCTCGACGCCGAGCCGGCGGCGCGGGTTCTTGTTCACTGCCGTGTAGGCAGCTCAGAAAATCTGGCCAGCCTCGTATGCCACCTCCTTGTCGTTCACTGCCGTGTAGGCAGCTCAGAAACGCCAGCGGCGGAACGGCGTTGCCTGCCATGTGTTCACTGCCGTGTAGGCAGCTCAGAAAAACCCATCATAAGGCGATGTACTAGTGGCGCTGTTCACTGCCGTGTAGGCAGCTCAGAAAACTGCAAGATGCTGTCGATCTCAGTGAGGTCAGTTCACTGCCGTGTAGGCAGCTCAGAAACGCAAGGCTGACAACGGCCGTTGCGCTAACCAGTTCACTGCCGTGTAGGCAGCTCAGAAATTTGGCGGCGCGGGCGATGGCAGTACCACCTTGTTCACTGCCGTGTAGGCAGCTCAGAAAGAGAGGTTCTCCTCGATCCGCAGCAGGTTGATGTTCACTGCCGTGTAGGCAGCTCAGAAACACCGCCCGTCAGGGCCTTGGAATGCGTCACCGTTCACTGCCGTGTAGGCAGCTCAGAAAACGCAGGTCTGGCACGTTGAAGGTGGTACTGCGTTCACTGCCGTGTAGGCAGCTCAGAAAAGTTCGTGCAGCGCGCAACCCGGGCGCTGACAAGTTCACTGCCGTGTAGGCAGCTCAGAAATCGCGGATCGTGGAGGCTGGCGCGTCGGTGAAGTTCACTGCCGTGTAGGCAGCTCAGAAAGCGCAGGTCTGCGCGCTCGCCGCCTTCTTCATGTTCACTGCCGTGTAGGCAGCTCAGAAATTCGGCGGATGAACCGGGCACGGCCAGCGCAGGTTCACTGCCGTGTAGGCAGCTCAGAAACGAATGCCTCGACCTCGCCAGTGGCGTCCTCGGGTTCACTGCCGTGTAGGCAGCTCAGAAATTCGCGCTCGGCGACGATCGTGTCTGGCTCAAAGTTCACTGCCGTGTAGGCAGCTCAGAAAGTAACGCTGAGCAAGCCAAGCGAGTTCAACGGGCTCACTGCCGTATAGGCAGCTCAGAAAATCAAGCAAATCTGGTACGCCCGGTAAGGGGAGTTCACTGCCGTGTAGGCAGCTTAGAATAGGGCGTAGTTCCAAATCTGGTACAGAGCATGATCGGGCTGGTTCGTGAACAGTTCGCAGCGAGGGACGTGTAGGTATTGTGTTTAAACCACAACACCGTTGGGCTGCTGCTTCATCCACAACTGGGTTTCGTACCATTCAGATTTGAGGAACAGCGAACATCGGGTGACTGGCGGGTGGCGCTGGCGGAGGTGAAGCAGGTGATTGTCTGGGGCTCATTGTGATCACCTGAGTTTGTGTTGCCCGGATCAGGGCTGCTTTGCAGCCCATCGCGGGTAAACCCGCTCCTACAAGGATGGCGGTGTCTCAGCCATATCGTTTAATAAAATGTGGAAGCGGGTTTACCCGCGAAACCGACGCAGGCGGTGCCATCCACAAGTTGCTGTCGTCAGGCACGCACGAAGCGTTGCCGCAACACATCACTCAGTGCATCCACCAAAAGCACCAACACCAGCATGGCCATGATCACCGTGCTGGCCTGGGCCTCCTGGAACAGGCTCAGGGTCGCATACAGCATCTGCCCCAACCCACCCGCACCGACAAAGCCCAGCACACTGGCCATGCGGATGTTGTTCTCCCACCGATACAAGCTGTACGCCAGCAACTGCGGCCAGAGGTTGGGCAAGGTGCCGAAACAGAATGCCGCGATCTGGCTGCCGCCCTGCAAGCGAATCGCCGCGGCCGGTTCCGGTGGCGCGTTCTCCAGCGCTTCGGCGAACAACCGCCCCAGCACGCCGGCCGTGTGCAGCGCCAGCGCCAGGGTGCCGGCGTTGGGGCCGAGGCCGGCCGCGAGCACGGTCAACGCCGCCCAGACCAGTTCGGGAATCGCCCGCAACCCATTGAGCAGCAACCGCGCCGCGCCTTGCAGCGGCCAGCCGAAACGGCCTGCGGCGGGCAGTGCCAGGAGCATCCCCAATACCATCGCCAGCAACGTGCCCAGCCCGGACATGGCCAGCGTCTCCAACGCCCCGCGCCCGACCGCGCGCAGGTGCTCCACGGACAGGTCCGGATGCAGGAAGCGCGCGGCATACTCGCCCATCTGCGCCAACCCGCCATTGCCGACGAGCGAGGCCAGGTCGAGCTCCAGGTAGACGAACGACGCCACCACCGCCGCCAGGATCGCGACAATCACTAACCCGTTGATCAACCGGTTCATGCCAGCCTCCCGCGCAGGAAGCGGCTGAGCAGATCGGCCAGCACCACCAGCAGCAGAAACGTCAGCAGCATGCTCGCCACCTCGGCACCGGCGAACATGCGCATCGACAGGTCGATCTGCTGGCCCAGGCCGCCAGCACCAACGAAGCCCATCACCACCGAGGCGCGTACCGCGCATTCCCAGCGGTAGACGGTGTAGGACACCACCTCGGTCGAAGCCTGGGGCAGGATCCCGTAGAAGAACGCGGACAACCGCCCGCTGCCCGCCTGCAACAAGGCATGGGCCGGGCGCTGGTCCACCGACTCGAAGATTTCCGCGTACACCTTGCCAAGCATGCCGCTGTAGGTGATGGCGATGGCCAGCACCCCGGCCGTCGGCCCCAGGCCCACGGCGCGGACGAACAGCAGCGCCCAGACGATCTCGGGCACGCTGCGCAGGAAGATCAGCAGGCCACGCACCGGCAGGCGCACGGTGCGCGACCACAGGCCCAACCGGCCAGCGGTCGACGCCGCCCGCAGCGACAACGCGCGGCTGGCCAGCAGGCTCGCGGGCACGGCCAGCAATAGCGCCAGGGTCATGCCCGCCGTGGCCACGGCCAAGGTCTGCAACGTGGCCTCCGACAGCAATGCGAGGAAGTCGGCATCATGGGCCGGTGGCCAGAACGCACCGACGAAACTGGCCATCTGCTTGCGGTTCTCGGCATGAAACAGCACACCGGGGTCGAGCTCGCTCAACTGCCACCCCGGCCACAACAGGGCCAGGCATACCAGTGACAACAGCAATCTCGGGAGTGCCGCAGGGTCGCGGCGGTCGGCACTCAGCATCTTGGGATCTGCACCAGCACGGTAGCTGTCGGCGTTACTGGAGAGCCCAGTTGTTCATTGGCGTAGAGCGCATCGAGCATTGTTGGGGTGACAGCCTCGGCGGGACAATCGAAGGCGACTTCACCGGCGCGAATACCAATGATTCTTGGGAAGTGCGTCAGGGCCAGTTCCACCGCATGCAGGCTGGCCACCAGCGTCACCCCATGGGCCTGGGCATGGCGGTTGAGCAACGCCAGGCTGTGGTCGGCGAGTACCGGGTCCATGGCCGAAACCGGCTCGTCGGTCAGCAGCACTTCAGGCCGCTGGTACAACGCGCGGGCGATACCAACCCGCTGCAACTGGCCACCGGACAACTGCCCGCACTGCACGAACAACTTGTCGACCATGCCCAGCTCGGTCAGCACCGCGCGGGCGCCGGGTACATCGCCGGGGTGGATCAGGTTGAGCAGACCGCGCAACGTGCCCCACTGCCCCAGGCGCCCGGCCAGCACCGCAGTCACCACACGCTGGCGAGGCGGCAGGGGCGGCGCCTGGTGCACCAGGCCAATCCGCGCCCGCAAGCGCTGGCGAGCGCCGGACGAGAGCGACCAGGGCTGCTCGCCCAACAGATCCAATTGCCCGGTGCTGGGCCTTACGGCGGTGGCCATCAGGTGCAACAGGCTCGACTTGCCGGCCCCCGACGGGCCGATGATCGCCACCCGTTCACCGTTGTCGATGTGCAGGTCCACGTTGTTCAGGGCCTGGACCTGGCCATGGCGCAGGCCGGCCCCCTGGAGACGAATACTCACTTGAGCAGGCCGGCCTCGCGCGCGGCTTGTTCGGTGCCTGCGTAGTTTTCCGGCTTGGTTTCGATGAACCGGCTGGCGGCCTGCAGGTCGAGGATCGCCTTGTCCGACGGCTTGGCCGGGTCGAGGGCGAGGAAGGCTTGCTTGATCTTCTCCTTGAGCGCCGGGTCCATGTTGCCGCGCACGGTCCAGTTGTAGTCGAAGTACTCCGGCGTGGTGGCGAAGACTTTCACCTTGCTGGTGTCGACCTTGCCGGCGGCGACCAGCTTGTCCCAGACGCTGGCGTTGAGCACGCCGGCATCGACCTTGCCGGCCTGGACCCAGGCGGCGGTGGCGTCATGGGCGCCGGAATAGGCGACGCGGCTGAAGTACGCCTCGGGCTTGATGTTGTCGTTCTTGAGCATGAAGAAGCGCGGCATCAGGCTGCCGGAGGTGGACGAGATCGAGCCGAAGGCGAAGGTCTTGCCCTTGAGGTCGGCCAGGCTCTTCACATCCGGGTTGGCAGTGATGAACTTGGAGGTGAACTTGGCATCCTGCTCACGCTGCACCAGCGGCGTGGCCTTGGGATCCTTCAGGTGCACCTGGACGAAGGTGAAGCCGCCCAGCCAGGCCAGGTCCAGGCGGTCGCTGGCCAGCGACTCGACGACGGCCGGGTAGTCCGCGACCGGCACGAACTGCACCTTCATCCCCAGCTGTTGCTCCAGGTACTCGCCCAGCGGTTTGAACTTGCGCAGCAGCTCGGTCGGCGCTTCGTCGGGGATGGCGCTGACGCGCAGTACGTCGGCGGCCTGGGCGACAACGGCGCAGCAGGACAGGACGAGGCCGGCAGCCAGTGCCAGTGGGCGTTTGAACATGGGGGTTCTCCGATTCAAGGGCGGGGAAGAAGTCGATAGCGCATCGCGGGGCAAACCCGCTCCCACAGCGCGTCGCGCGCCATGCGCTGATCGGGGCAAGTATAAGAGGCGCAGGCGCAAAGGCCAGCTTTGCTACAATCGCCCATCACGAAAATCCGAGGTGCGTATGAGCGAGCCGATTCGTCTGACACAATACAGCCACGGCGCTGGCTGCGGCTGTAAGATCTCCCCGAAAGTGCTGGATGTGATCCTCGCCGAGAGCGGCACCCAGGCACTCGACCCCAAGCTGTGGGTGGGCAACGCCTCGCGCGACGACGCCGCGGTCTACGCCCTGGATGACGAGCGCGGCGTGGTCTCGACCACCGACTTCTTCATGCCCATCGTCGACGACCCGTACGACTTCGGCCGCATCGCCGCCACCAACGCCATCAGCGATATCTATGCCATGGGCGGCGACCCGCTGATGGCCATCGCCATCCTCGGCTGGCCGGTCAATGTGCTGCCGCCGGAGGTCGCCCGCGAGGTGATCCGTGGCGGCCGCGCCGTATGCGCCGAAGCCGGTATCCCCCTGGCGGGCGGCCACTCCATCGACGCCCCCGAGCCAATCTTCGGCCTAGCCGTGACCGGCGTGGTGAGCAAGCGCCACCTCAAGCGCAACGACACCGCCCGCGTTGGCTGCAAGCTCTACCTGACCAAGCCGCTGGGTATCGGTATCCTCACCACCGCCGAGAAGCAGGCCAAGCTGCGCGAGCAGGACCAGGGCCTGGCCCGCGACTGGATGTGCACCCTCAACACCCCCGGCAGCCGCTTCGGCAAGCTCGACGGCGTGGCGGCCATGACCGATGTCACCGGCTTCGGCCTGCTCGGCCACCTGGTCGAGGTCGCCGAAGGCAGCGGCCTGACCGCGCGCCTGCAGTTCGATGCCGTACCGCGCCTGCCCAGCGTCGACCACTACCTGGCCGAAGGCTGCGTTCCCGGCGGCACCCTGCGCAACTTCGACAGCTACGGCCACAAGATCGGCACGTTGACCGACGACCAGAAGCACCTGCTGTGCGACCCGCAGACCAGCGGTGGCCTGCTGGTGGCGGTCACCCCGGAAGGCGAGGCCGAATTCCTCGCCGTGGCAGAGGAGCTGGGCCTGGCGCTTGCGCCGATCGGCGCGCTGGTCGAGCGACAGAGCCACGCGGTCGAGGTGATCTGATGCGCCCCGACTGCACCGACTTCAACACGCTGTTCCTCGATGACGTGCCCATGATGGACATGCGCGCGCCGATCGAATTCAAAAAGGGCGCCTTCCCCGGTGTCGTCAACCTGCCGCTGATGAACGACCAGGAACGGCAGAAAGTCGGCACCTGCTTCAAGCAGCAGGGCCAGGCGGCCGCCATCGCCCTGGGCCACCAGCTGGTCAACGGCGCGCTCAAGCAGCAGCGCCTGGAAGCCTGGGCGGCCTTCGCCCAGGCCCATCCCGACGGTTACCTCTACTGCTTCCGTGGCGGGCTGCGTTCGCAGATCGTCCAGGGCTGGCTCAAGGATGCCGGCATCCACTACCCGAAGGTGGTCGGTGGCTACAAGGCCATGCGTACGTTCCTGCTGGACACCACGCAACAGGCGGTCGAGCAGTGCGACTTCGTGCTGTTGGGTGGCCTGACCGGTACCGGCAAGACCGACGTGCTGCAGCAACTGGACAACGTGTTGGACCTCGAGGGCCATGCCAACCACCGTGGCTCGAGCTTCGGCAAACGCGCCACCGCGCAACCGGCACAGATCGACTTCGAGAACGGCCTGGCCATCGACATGCTGAAGAAGCGTGCACGGGGGATCGGGCAGTTCGTGCTGGAAGACGAAGGGCGAATCGTCGGTAGCTGCACGGTACCGCTGGGGTTGTACCAGGGGATGCAACGCTATCCGCTGGTGTGGCTGGAAGACACTTTCGACAACCGCGTCGAGCGCATCCTGCGCGACTACGTGACCAACCTGTGCGCCGAATTCGTCGCGGTGCACGGCGATGAGGATGGTCGTCGACTGTTCGCCGAACGCATGCGCCAGAGCATGGCGAATATCTACAAGCGCCTGGGTGGCGAGCGTTTCCAGCGCTTGTCCGAGCTGTTGGGGCAGGCGCTGGACGAGCAGTTGCGCAGTGGCGATGTGAGCCTGCACCGTGGCTGGATCGAGGGGTTGCTCAAGGAGTACTACGACCCGATGTATGCCTACCAGCGCGAGGCCAAGGCGGGGCGGATCGAGTTTGCCGGGGATGGGGTGGAAGTGCGGGAGTACCTCAGGGCCCGTGCACAACGCCAACACCGCTTCGGCTGATACTTGCCCTGTAGGAGCGGCTTCAGCCGCGATGCAGGCAACACGGAGCCTGGTACCCGCTTCGCGGGTAATCGCGGCTGAAGCCGCTCCTACAGAGTGGAGTGCCCCGATCACTGCCCGGGGCTGAGCACCCGCTCCAGCTCCGCCGCCCGATCCTTGCTCATGTCCATCAGGCACATCGCCCCTTCGATGCGGTAAAGGCTGCCGTTGCTGAGCGTGCCGTGGAATGCGCAATTGCCGTCGCGGTACTTCACCCAGGTCCGCTGCACCTCGCGCAGGTCTTTTTGCTGCTGGCCATCGAGCTTGGTCATTAGCTGCTTGTACACCCGGTTGAGCCGATCGTCCTGCAGCTTGGTTTCGGTCTGGATGCAGGCGCCCATGGCCAGGGTGCTGGAGGCCTTGTCCATGCATTGGGTGTAAGCAGATGAATAGTCCTCGGCCTGGGCACCGGCCATGGCCAGCAGGGCAGCGGCGCCGATCAGGTGATGCTTGAACATGACGCTTCCTTATCGCGGGGGAACGCCGCACAGCCTAGCACTGCTGTGCCGCTTCGTTGAGGCACTTCATCCATGACACGAATACAGCCTGTACGGTATTCGAATTTCCATCATGCCGGTGGATAGCCGAGACTCAGGCCAGGTTCTGTTCAGGAGTCATCACATGCCCGCTACCCTGCTTGCCGCCCTACCCTTGCTCGTGGCCCTGCTGGCCGGCGCCGCCGTGCCGTTCCAGGCAGGCAGCAATACCGCGCTTGGGCGCCTGCTGGGGCATCCGCTGTGGGCCGCAGGCGTGTCGCTGCTGGTCAGTCTGTTGATGCTGGTGCCGGCCTTGTTGCTGATGCGCGCGCCCATGCCGCAGGTGCAGCAGCTGGCGAGCGCCCCCTGGTGGGCATGGTTCGGCGGGGTGGCTGGGGTGCTCTACATTACGGCCGCGCTGGTGCTCACGCCGCGCCTGGGGGCGGCGGGGTTCATCGTCTGCGTGATCGCCGGGCAGGTGCTGTCGTCGCTGCTGATCGACCAGTTCGGGCTGATGGGGCTGCCGGAGCGGCCGGTGAACCTGGCGCGCCTGGCGGGGGTGGGGCTGATCGTGGTGGGGATGCTGGTGGTGCAGTGGGGGACGGCGCGCTGAGCCAGCCTCACCGCAAGCACTGTGGGAGCGGTCGGGTGGTGGATGGCACCGGCTTTGCCGGTGTTCGCGGGTAAACCCGCTCCTACAGGGACCGCGATAACCTCAAGAACGGCACCCCACCTGTAGGGGCCGGTGCCGTCAAGGAATGTGCCGCGCCTGGCCGTTGTCACAACGCCCGCGGCTGCTCCGGCGGCGCGATCACCTTGTGCGGCTCGAAACGCAGCGAGGGCATCTGGGTGCCGGCATACAGCGCCGTGCCCAAGGCCGCGATCAGCACCACATCCAGCCAGCGCCAGCCCGGTACGTCGGCGGCCGAACACGCCTTCCAGCACCACCAGGCCTGCCCCGCGCAGAACACCACGAACGCCAGCAACCACAGGTAGAACCCGGCGCCGAACCCGGTCACATCCTGGAACGCATAGCTCTGGTTGTCCGGCAACCGGGTGATGCCAAAGCTGCTGGCCGCCAGGTACAGCGCCAGTAAACCGATGGCGAGCGCCAGCCGACGGAAGCGCCGGTGGGCAAGGATCGCCAGCGCCAGCAGCGGGTTGGCGAACCACTGGTGCAGCCCGAAGGCGATGCCCCAGGGGCCGTACAGCAACATCTGCAACGCCGGCATGTGCCGCCCGGCGCCCAGCAGGGCGCCATCGAAGGCCAGGCTCAGCAGGTACAGGGCCAGGCTGGTGGTCAGGTAGAAAGCGGGCAAGTGAGGCACCTGGTGAAAACGGACAGAGTGCGACCTTATCCCAGCCTGCGCCCTGTATCCAAACCCGATGGCGAGACACGGCGCGCCTTCAACCTGCCTCGGCCTGCTCGATCGCCTCGGCGTGGCTGGTGGGCTGGACGCGCAGGCTCGGCATCTGCGTCCCCGCATAGATCGTCGCCACCAGGGCCACGATCAGCACGCCATCGAACCAGCGCCAGCGCGGTACATCGATTGCCGCGTACACTTTCCGGCACCACCAGGCCTGCCCCAGGCAGAACACCAGGATCGCCAGTGTCCACAGGTAGTAGCCGGCACCAAAGCCGGTCAAAGGCAGGAAGTCATAGCTGCGGTTGTCCGGCACCCGCTCGATGCCAAGGCAACTGAGCGCCAGGCCCAGCGCGATCACCCCGGCGCCGAGCGCCAGCCGGCGAAAACGCCGATGGGCGAGTATCGCCAGCCCCAACAGCGGGTTGGCGAACCACTGGTATTGCCCGAAGGCGATCCCCCAAGGGCCCATGAGGAGGACTTGCAGCGCCGGCATATGCCCGTCGGCGCCCATCAGGATTGCGTCGAAACACAGGCACAGCAAGAACAGCAACAACGTGAACGTCACATGGGAAACAGGCAAAGCGAAGGCTCCATCCAACAGCAAAAAGCGCGTCCATGACGCAATCGGGCATCAGGCCACTGGCGGTTCGAGCAGCAACCCGTAGAGCCCCGAGTCGGACAACTCCCCCGCCACGCACCAGCGCGCGCGCAAGGTGCCTTCGAGGACAAAGCCCTGGCGTTCGAGGGTGCGCGCCGAACCCAGGTTGCGCGGGTCGATCTCCGCCTCCAGGCGACGCAGGTGCAGGGTGTGGGCGAGGTAGTCGATGAAACAGGTCAGGGCCTCGTCCATGTAGCCCCGGCCCTGGGCGGACTTGGCCAGGCAGTAGCCGATCTCGCCACGGCGCGAACCCTCCTCCAGGTTGAACAGCTGGACCATGCCGATCAGCTCGCCGTTGTCGCGGCGGTACATGCCCAGCTTGAGCATCTGGCCGGCGGCATAGGCTTCGCGGTCGGCGGCCAGGGCGCTTTCGGCCTCGGCCAGGGTCTGCCAGGGGGCGTGGTACCAGTAACGCATCACTTCCGGGTCGGCCATGATGGTCAGCCACTGCTGCGCATCGCCATGGCGCATGGGGCGCAGCTGCAGGCGTGGGCTGTCGAGGCACAGGTCGCTGGGGAAACTGCGGGGGTGAGGCACGCCGGGACTCCTGTCCGATTGTGGGGAAGGTGACAGTCTAGCGTCAGCGCCAGGGCGGGCATAGCCGCCCCGGCAAGACTCACCCGCGCGCCCCTACAACCCCGCCAACAAACGGTCGCAGCGCGCCTCGTCGAGGCCGGTGTTCATGATGCACAGCCGCATCACCGTTTCTCCCTGCCAGCGCGTCGACACCACCAGGGCGATCCCATCGCGCAGGCAGCCCTGCGCCCAGGCCTCGTAGTCGGCCGCTTGCCAGCCGCGGCGCTTGAACAGGATCACGCTCAACCCCGATGCCTCGATCAGCTCCAGCCGTGGGTGCCGGGCGATGCGCTGGCGCAAGTTATCGGTCAGCGCCAGGATGCGTTCCAGGGTATGCCGATAGGCGTCGCTGCCATGCACCACCAGCGAGAACCACAACGGCACGCCCCGTGCGCGACGGGAAAGGTGAAACGCATAGTGCATGGGGTTGAACTGCTGCGACTCGTTGATCTGGTCCAGGTAGGACGCCTCCTGGGTGAAGGCCGACATGGCCTGTTGCGGCTGTGCATACAGCAGCGCACAGCAGTCATAGGGCACGAACAGGCCTTTGTGCGGGTCGATGATCAGCGAGTCGGCCAGTTCGATACCCTGGAACTGCGGGCGCACCTGCGGGACACAGAGAAACGCGCCGCCGTAGGCGGCATCGACGTGGAACCAGATACCCTGCCGACGGGCGATGGCACCGACGCCCGGCAGGTCGTCGATCTGCCCGGCGTTGGTCGAGCCGGCCACCGCGACGATCGCCACGACCTGCTCCAGCCGGCCATCGGCGGCCAGTTCACCCAGGGCCTGCTCCAGGCCGGCCGCCGTCATCCGCCCCTGTTCGTCACAGGCCACGCCGACCCGCTCAAGGTCGAGCAGCCCGGCACTGACGTCGATCGAGGCATGGGCCGCCGAGCCCGTCAGCACCAGCCCGCCGCGCCGCCCCGTGCGCTCGCGGTAGCGCTGCCGGGCGGCCGCCAGCGCGGAGAAGTTGCCGGCTGTTCCGCCACTGACGAAACAGCCGCCCGCCTCGCCCGGCAACTGCGCCAGGTCGGCCAGCCAGCGCAAGGCCTGGTTCTCGGCCCAGATCAGCCCGGCGCCCCCCAGCCAGCCGGAGCCGATCATGCCCGTGGCCGACAGCAGCCCATCCATCAGCACGGCGGCCGGGGTCGGCGCAGAACCTATATAGGCGAGATAACCAGGATGGTCAGTGGGCACGCCCTGTTGTGCCAGCAGGCTGCCAAACACATCGAGCGCGGCCGACAGCCCCAGCCCGGCCTCGCTGATGGGATGGCCGACGCGCTGCTCGACGGCACGGCTGATGGCTGGCGCTTCGTCCGGTGCCGACAGCTCGCCACGTGGTCGGCTCAGCGCCTGGCGCAGCGCCTCCAGCATCAGGTCGATATCGCCGCCGGCAAGGTCACCCTCGCCGATGGTGGGCAGTAGCCGTGGCGGGTTCATGGCGATCGGTTTGCGCATTTGCATGTTCAAAGTATCCTGCTTGGGCTCTGTAGGAGCGGCTTCAGCCGCGATACAGGCACCGCGGTGTGTGGCACCCGCCTTGCGGGTGATCGCGGCTGAAGCCGCTCCTACAGAGGCTGGGTCAATTCAATGGGGTATTCACGCCGCACCATGCGGTAGTCGGCATGCCGGTACTGGCGCTGGTCGAAGTCGGGGTGAGCCTCCAGGTAACCGGCCAGGTCGTGACCGCCAGCCCGCGCCGCCTCGACCAGGCGCAGCGCCAGGCCCACGCACTCGCCGAAGTCCGGCGTGGCGTGTGGGCACAACGTCACCACGCCTGAGCCGGCCAGCAGGCTGTCGAACTCGTCGATCAGGCAATCGTCGGGTACCAGGTAGACCGCGCCGGGCTGGGCCCGGCGATGGATCTCCCGCGCCACCGCGACGTGCGAGCCCATCAAGGCGTGGACCACCGGCCCGGTATGCGACACTGCCCTCTCGCCCAACCCTTCGCCAAGCGCCCTGGCCAACCGCTCGCCATAGGCCCCCGGCTGCGCCCAGGGCGGCTCGACTCGCCCGGCATGCCGGGCGAGGTATTCGAGCATCACCGCGATCTGCCGCGTTTCGCTGGCACACAAGCGCCAGGCCCCCACGGCATGGCACAGGTCAGGCGCCGTGGCGGCGGGCAACAGCAGCGGCACGCCGGCCGCCTGGTAGAGGCGCCCGGCCACCCGGGCACATTCGCTGTTGAAGTGGCCGATCACCCCCTCGACGCCGGCATCGAGCAGGTAGCGCGCGGCCACCTCCGCCATGGCCGGGTCGGCACCGTCGTCGGCCCACAGCAGTGGCAAGGTCGTGCCTTCGGCGGCTCGACGCAGCCACTGCCCATAGGCCGCGCGCGCACCGCTCAGCGGCCCGACGATACCGACCGGGCGCGATGACGAGACCTGGCTCATCCCGCCCGCCCTGGCATCAGTTGCGCCAGTGCCTCTGGCGACAGCTTGGGCAGCTCAAGCGTGGCGCCCTGGGCCAGTACATGATTGCCGGCGAAGAACGTGCAGGCCTGGGCTGCGTCGTTGGCCTGCGCCTCGATGTTCAGCACCTCGTTCAGTTGGCGGCTCACCCCCGGCATCAACGGGGCGGTGGCATGGGCCAGCCAGCGTGCGGTGAGCGCCAGCAGCGCCACGGCGGTGCGCGCATGGTTGGACAAGGGTTGCCCGGGCGCCAGCAGGTGTTCCTGCGCCAGGCCGAAGCGCCACGCCCGGTCGATCACCTGGGCCACCTGCTCGGCCATGCGCCGTGGCGAGAAGGTCTGGGTCGCGGCTGCCTGCCGGTAGCCCGCCATCCACTGCATCAGCTCACCGTGGTAGATCTTCTGGTCGCTGAGCCAGGCACCCGACTCAGGCACCTGGCCACCCTGCCGGGCGACATGCTGCTGCAGGCGCTGCACCCAGTGGGTCAGCTTGTCGGCGAACAGGTCGTTGATCCGCTCGCAGACCTGGCCCACGGTGAAGTTGGTCCTCACCCCTTCGGGCCGGGTCAGCATCAATGCCATGCGGGCATAGTCGGCCCCGGCCTCGGTGAGGAAGTCCTTGCCCCAGATCAGGTGCCGGCGGCTGGTGGAGAACTTGCTGCCGTTGAGGTCGAGCAGTTCGTTGACCACATGGTGCCGCGGTGGCGTCAGCCCCAACGCCAGGTACACCGCCGGGAACAGCAGGGTGTGGTAATAGGCATTGTCGAAGCCGTAGCAGTGAACGATGTCCATGGCCCCCGCGTAACGCTGCGCGGCCCTGGCGACACGATCACCTTCGGCGCCCGGCAGTTCGCTGGCGGCCCACAGGTAGCCGAAGGCCATTTCGAACCAGACGTATACCACCTGGTCCTGCATCCCCGGCAGGCGATGGCGAATGCCCCAGTCGCTGCGGTGGCTGATGCAGATATCCGGCAGCCCTTGGCTGAGCATGGTGTGGCACAGCTGGTAGACGTGCGCCGGCATGTTCGCCGTCTGCACATAGCTGGCCAGTTCATCGGCCAACGCGCTCAGGCGGAAGAACAAGCGCGTCTCGATCTTCAGTTGCGGCTGCCGGCCATCCTGCTTGACCCGCGGCTGGGTCAGGTCGACGCACTGGTTCGGCTGGCCACAGGCCTCGCAGGCATTGCCATCGCTGCTCTCGCCGCAATGCGGGCAACCACCGTGGATGAAGGCTTCGTGCAGCGCGTTGCCCTGGTTGTCGACGAACACCGGAGTATCCTTGGCGTAGATCAAACCCTGGTCGTACAGGCGTTGCAGGTAGTGATGGACAAAATCGGCATACTCACCCTGGTTGTCCGGGGTGATGAAAAAGTCCATGTCGATCCCATAGCCCTGCCAGGTCTCGCGGATCGCCTCGGCATAATGGTCGGCGCACTCGCTGGGGCTGAACCCTTCCCGGGCCGCGCAGGTCACCACGTAGGTCTGGTTGTCGTCGCGGCCGCTGCCATAGAACACCTGCGCGCCCGCGCCGGCCAGCACGCGCTTGAGCACGTCGCCGGCAATGTAGGGGCCCGACAGATGCCCCAGGTGCAAGTCGCCATTGGGGGTGGGCGGGGTGGCGAAGATCAGCGTGTCGAGCACCGGCTGCGCTTCGACCGGGTTCACCTCCCCGGCGTCCCAGTACAGCGAGTGGAACTGCAGCGGCTCGCTGGCGCTCAGGTTGCGAATGGTATGGGGCTCGAAACGCTGGCAGTGAACCGCGTCGCCGGCATGCACTTCGAGCACCTCCTGGGCGGTGCGCACCAGGCCATGGCCCGCGGTGAAGACGAACAGCTCGTCCTCGAAATGGTTGTGCGGCTGACTCTCCTGCCCCGGCGCCAGCGTGCAGCCCATCAGGTTGATATTGGTGCCTTCGAGATCAACGGCACGCGAGTCGACGTTGTAGAAGCGCTTGCTTGGCTCGAACATGCTGATTTTTTTCATTGTTCTTGTCTCTATCCTTGAGTGATCACACGGGCAACACGCATGGCGGCGTAAGGCGCCATCTTGAAGCCACCGCCACTGAAGCCCGACGCCACCAGCACACCGCCAGGCAACCCGGGCTGCTCGCCGAGCAGGGCGATGGGCTGAGCGCTGTAGCAGTCGCTGTGGCACAGCGCGCCTTCGGCACTGGCCGTGCGCAGCCAGGGGAAGCGCCGCTCGCCGCGTTCACGGGTCAGTTGCGCATGGGCCGGGCTGGCCGCGGCATAGGCCTGGCTGGCCGGCACTCGCAGGCCGGTGGGGGTGCCCACGTAGAAGCCGCCGGTCAGCGGGCACCAGCGCCCGTTGAGGTCGTTGACGTCATCGATGAAGCACGGCGCGGTGGCCAGCGCGGCAGGCCCTTTGAAGCGGGTGACCTGGATGTGCTGGTTCCACAGGCCGAAGGCATCGCCAAAGTGGCGCGCGAGGAAGTCAGGGGTGCCATTACCCATGGCCAGCACCACATGCCCGGCCTCGAACGCACCACTGGAGGTCTCCACGCCGGCCACCCGGCTGCCGCTGCCATCGACCCGCAAGCCGTGCAGGGTGACCGCGTCCTGGTAGACACCGCCCAGCGCGATACCGGCCCTGACCAGGTACTCCAGGGTCGGCCTGGCGTCCATGTAGCCCGAGCCAGGCTCGAGCAGCGCCAGTTCGGCGTTGATCGGCAAGGCCGGAAAACGCGCGGCCAGCGCCTGGGCATCGAGCAGTTCGGCGCCGATGCCCTCCTCCGCCAGCCAACCGTGCATGCGGTCCAGATCGGGCACTTCGGCGAAGTGCAGATAGCCCGTACGAGCGAACGGCACCCGCCCCTGCGAGGCTGTACTCAGTCGCTGGTAGAAGCGGTAACCCTCGGCCGCCGCCGCCGTGGCTTCGCGCGAGGCGTGGGTGACCCGCACGATGCAACCCGACGCGCCGGTGATGCCGCAGGCCAGTTGTTTCTCGTCGAGCAGCAGGCAGCGCTTGCCCGCCTGGCTCAGCACATGGAAGCAGGTCGCACCGACGATACCTGCGCCCACGATGATCACATCAAACGGCTTTTTCATACTGCCTGTGCCTCAAGCTGGTCTTCAGGTCACCGACGATTTCGCCGGCACGGATGGCCATGTTGGAAATCAGCGTCGCGCTCAGCCCGTGGGAGCCCTCGGCGACACCGGTGGAATACAGCAACGGAGCGGCCTCGCCCTTGAAGGCCAGGCGGTAATGGCGCGACAACTGCGCACCGCCCTCCTCCTTGACCAGCCGCGACGCCAGCGGCGCGCACAGCAGGTCGGCGATGTTGCGCGGGCGGAAGCCCGTGGCGCACACCAGGTAGTCACAGTGGACTTGCCGTGCCTCGCCGCTCAGCTGCCGATCGAACGTCACCTGCAGCCCATTGCCCTGCACCTGCACCTTCTGGAACCGGCTCAGGCGCTCCAGGGTCAGGCGCTGCTGGCCGCTGACCTCGTCGTCGTACCATTGGCGGTAGAGCTTCTCGATCAGCGCCAGGTCGACCGCGGCGTAGTTGGTGGAGGCATGGGTGCGCAGCACGTGCTTGCGCACATGGGCCGGCGCCGCATGGAAGCCATCCACGGCCTCGGCATCGAAGATCTCGTTGACGAACGGGCTGTCGTCGGCGGGGGTGTAGCCGTAACGGGCGTGGATCGCCGTCACCTTCAACGCCGGGTAGGTCTCGAGCAGGTACTCCACCGCCTCGGCGGCGCTCTGCCCGCCACCAACCACCACGCAATGGCCGTCCGCCGGCAAGTCGGCTTCCTGCAGCCGCGCCAGCAGGTGATGCACATGGGTGACGCGCTCACCGGGCTGGACATCGTCCGGCATCTGCGGCTCAAGGCCCAGCGAGTGCACCACGGAACGCGTGAGCATTGAGGTGGTGGTATCGCCCACCTGCATCTCGACCCGGAACAGCGGCGCGCCGTCGTCCGCCACACCGCCGTCGGCGATGCGCAGCACCCGGTGGCCATAGAACACCTGCTCGCTGAACTCGGCCGCGCACCAGCTCAGGTAGTCATGGAACTCCACGCGCCCGGGGAAGAAGTCCTTCTTGTTGCAGAACGCCGCGATGCGGCCCTTGCTGTGCAGGTAGTTGACGAAGGTGAAGTGGCTGCGCGGGTTGCGGAAGCTCACCAGGTCCTTGAGGAACGACACCTGCATGGTGGCGTTCTTGAACAACATGCCTTTGTGCCAGGCAAAGCCTGGGGCGCTGTCGACGAACGCCACCGACAGTTCCGGGGCCAACTCCTGCAGGGCGATGGCCAGCGAGATATTCGACGGGCCGAAGCCAATGCCCACCACGTCATGTACCTTGCGCTCGCAAGGGCTTCTGGACACATCTGTTGCAAAACTCATGTGAACTCCCTTTCTACTGAATTTCAGGCTGAGCGGGGCCACGGGGTCGTCATCGCACGATGACGGCCCCGGGCGGTCCGGTTAGGGTGTTGCAAAGTGCCTGCGGGCTAGTCGAACTCGAACGCGTCGGCCAGGTTGAGCGCCTGCAGCCGGGCGATGTCCTCCTCCAGCACCGCCAGGCTGCGATGACGCAGGAACACGGTGCACCCGTAGGTGGTGCCATCGGTGGTCATCGCCATGTACTCGCCCAGCGGCGGCGCGACGAAGTAGTGGCTGAAACTGGCCAGGCCACGCACCTCCCGGTCGAAGCGAAACGCTTTGACACGCCCTGGGCGGGTCACCACGAAGGAGTAGTCCGCCACCGGTTGTTCCGCGCCGGCGCCCATGCGCGGCAACTGGCGCCAGCTGTCTTCCTGGGAAGGCCAGCCCCCCAGCCGACACAACTCGGGCAACGGCGTGCTGGCCAGGCGCGGCGACAGCTTGACCAGGCGTGGCCCGTGCTGGGTGACCACCACTTCGGCATGCAGCGGGCCATGCACCATGCCCAGCCCGCTGGCCACGGCCGCCAGCCGTGGCACCAGCCCGTCGGGCAGCCGGGACGTGGGCAGGCTGGTGACCGCGGTAAGAATCCTGCGGCCCTCCAGGTCCAGGGTGTAGCAGTGCCAGGCATCGCTGACGATGAACTGCCCCTGGGCGAACACACCATTGATGAACAGCGGCTCGCCCGGCTCGTGTTCATGCAGCAGGAACGGCCCCGATACGCCCTGCATCGCCACCGCCAGCGCCGGCGCATCGAGGCCACCGAGCCCGAGCAGCAACGCCGAGCCCCGCGACGCCGGTGAAAGCGACGGGCGCACCACCCAGGTCCGCCCGGCTTCGCCCGGCAAAGCGTGCAACGACGCCAGCGACTGGCCGTTGAACGCCAGGCCTGGATCGATCTGGCTGACAGCGCGATGCTGCGCGCACTTGTCGTAGAACACCGCCGGATCGCAATCGGCGCTGAAGTAGCCAGCGGCGATGTTGGCGGCCATGACCTGGCGCAATTGCTGGTCATCGGCCGCCAACTGATACGCCGCCGGCGCCTGGGCGTTGGCCGCGCGCATCACATCAAGTCCTGCCGGGTCGGGCCACGGAAGTGCACCGCGTCGATATGGCAGCTGCGCGGCTGGGTCAGCACGAAGCGCATGGTTTCCCAGATCGAGCGCCCATTGAGCAGCCGGCCTGCCGGGTCGACAGTCTCATCGAGGCTGGTCACCTCGAAGTCGGGCGGGTAGAAACCGGTAACCCGGATGCCTTCCGCCGCCAGGTGGTGGGTCATGTTCTGGCAGAAACCGCTCATGCCATGCTTGGCCGCGAAGAACGCCGGATGGGCGACGGAGTTGGTGAACTGCGGCACGCCGCATACCGAGACCATCGCCATGATGTCCGCCGCGCCAGAGCGGCGCAGGCTGGGCAGCAGTGCCCGGGTCAGGGTGATCGAGCCGGTCAGCCCGGAATTGATGGTGCTGACGATCTCTTCATCGCTGTCACCCTCGCCCAACGGCCCTTCGAGCCACTGCGCGGCACTGAGCACCAGGATATCCACCGGCCGCTCGTCGGCCTGCAACTGTTCGGCGAACGCACGCACCGAGCGGGCGTCGGCGATGTCGCAGGCATAGGCACGGGCCAAGCCGCCTTCACCCTGGATGATCTCGCAAGTGGCCCGGGCGCTGTCCAGCTGGCGCGCGCACAGGTCCACATGGGCGCCCTCGCGGGCCAGCCAGACCGAAACCGCCTGGCCGAAATCACGGCCACCGCCGGTGACCACTACACGTTTGTTCTTCAGCATTGTCTGCTTCCCTGTCATGAAATCCGTCAACAGCCGGGGTGCGGCACCGTACGGCTGCCCGAGAGCTTTTGGCCATGGAGCTGGTCGACGATGTAGTCCGCGGCATGCTCGGCCCACAGCCCCGGGGCGATGTACTGCGTATGGTCATCCGGCAGGCACTGGGCGAGCATCTTGGTGTTCACCCCGTTGCCCGGGTCCAGCGCCACCGCGTGCAAGCCCTCCGGCAGGTCGGCACTGAGCGAACCGATCAGCCCCTCCACCGCGAACTTGCTCGCGCAGTACGGGCCGAGCCCCCAGGACGCCGAACGCCCCCAGCCGGAGCTGATGGCAACGAACAGGCCCTGGCCGCGGTCGAGCATCGCCGGCAGGAAGGCGTGCAGCGTGTTGACCACGCCCAGCACATTGACCTCCATCACCTGCGCCCACTCTTCCTGGCTGATTTCCCAGGCTGGCTTGCGCGCATTGATCACCCCGGCATTGCACACCACGATATCCATCGCCCCCTCGCGCCCCGCCGCCTCGGCGAAGCGCCGCATGTCCTCGGGCACCGCCACCGAGGCACTGAACAGCGCCGGGTTGGCCTGGGCCGCCGGCGCGGCGTCGGCCGACAGCTGGCAGCCGAACACCTGGTGGCCGCGGGCGGCCAGCGCCTGGCTCAGGGCCAACCCCAGGCCACGGCTCACGCCGGTGATGGCGATGCGCAGCGGCCGCTGCGTGGTTGTGTTCATGATTCCTCCTTGATCGTCTGGTTGCTCACGCAAAAGCGCGATACAGCGTTGTCCGCCAGCAGGTTGGGCACTTCGCCGCCCCAGTGACCCTCCGGCCAGCTCGCGCTGAGGGTCGAGCGGGCGATCAGCGCATGCCCGCTGACGAAGATGAACGGCACCTTGCAGGCGATGGCGGCTTCGGCGTCGGCGCTGGCATCACCGAGGAACACGGCTTGCGCGGCGCTGCAGTCGTACTGCTCGAGCAGCGCGTTGATCGCCGCGATCTTGGTCACCGGCGAACCCACCACCCGCGCCAGCAGCCGATCCATCCCGCACTCGGCCAGCGCGGCATTGATCTCCGCCTCCACCCCGCCACTCACCACCGTGCAGATGACCCCACGGGCCGCCAACCGGGCCAGCAGGTGCGGTGCACCGGCCACTGCCGGCGAAAACCGATAGTGCGCTTGCAGGTACTGCTCGTAGCGGTCGATGCTCGCCGCCACGAAGTCCTCCTCCTGGGCCGCCCCGATCACGCGCTGGAAGGCCTCGAAATGCCAGCGCCGCGGGCGGCCGAAGTTGAGCCGGAAGCTGTCCTTGCAGCGCTCACGCAGTACCGCCGGGTAGGCGGCCAGGGCGTGATCGACCGCGGCCAGCTTCACCCCGTTGGAGTCCAGCAGCACACCGTCGCAGTCGAAGAACACCAACTTGCAGTCCGCCAGCAGTTCACCGAGTTTGACCATGTTCGTTCACCGGTAGTGGCTGAGAATGCCCGCGTCGAACTTGTGCGCCCCGGCATGCCCGGCGATCTTGCCGAGGATGTCGATACGCTCCAGGCCCGTCAGCGGCGTGCCTTCGAACAGGCGCTGGGCGTAGGTCGGGTGCACGTTGTGCCTGGCCTGGCTGCGGTAGGTGGGCGAGTAGCCCCAGTTCGCCGTATGCCTGAGCGGTTCGATGTGCTCCGCCAGAAACGCCTCGCACTCGGCCATTTCCCGTGTCCCCGACTTCAGCAGGCCGAGGGTTTCGGTCGGCGCGTTGCCGGCCCCCCGGCCGATCCCGGCGAACGTGCCGTCGGCATGACGGGCGCCTGCGTCCAGCGCCGCCTGGGTGTTGGCGACCGCCAGGCCATAGTTGTCGTGGGCATGGAAGCCCAGCGGCAACGGGGTCAGCTCGCGCGCCTGGCTGAACAGGCGATGGACCTGCTCCGGCAACATTCGCCCGAAACTGTCGGCGAAATACAGCGCCGTGACCGGTTCGACGGCCAGGGCCGGCAGGTCATGGGCCAGTTGCTCCGGCGTCAGCTCGGCGGCCTGCATCAGGTTGATCATCACCGCCAGGTCCTGCCCCGCCAGCGCCTTGGCCAGCGCCAGGCTGCCCTCGAGCTGGCTGCTCATGGCCGCGATGCGCAGGATGGCGATGGGGAACGGCGAACGCCGGATCGCCGCCATGATTACCTCGGCGACAGCCTGCACCGGCTGATCGAGGACGCGCCAGGCATCGATCATCACCGCCGCGCGCATCGGCCCCAGGTCGACCTGCTGGCGCTGCACGTCGCTCAGCGACTCGGGCAATGCCTTGAATGACCCGAGGTGGCTGACCCCGGCAGCGGGGTCCAGGTTCAGGTAGCCCATCTCGACAATGTCCACGCCGGCGGCCTGGCACATACCGAAGTAGTGCCCGACCATGGCATCGGAAAACCGCCAGTCGGTCTGGAACCCGCCATCACGGAAGGTGCAGTCCATCAACACGAATGACTGGTTGTGCGCGGTCATTTTTGCTGGCCCGCCGTTTCCAGGCTCCAGTCGTACACCTGCTCCAGGCGCCACCAGTTGAGGTCGGTGCGGTTGCCTTCGATGCGCTTGAGCAGCGGGTTGTCGTCACCGTGCATGCGGTCGTCCCAGGCCTGGATCACCGGGTGTACCGACAGCGCGTGGGTAAAGTCGCGCAGCGGGTCGAACTGGTCGTGGGCTTCGACTTGCATGAACAAAGTGCGTGGCGGCAACAGGTAGATCGACATACGCTGCAAACCGATTTCACGCAGTACGCCGTGTTCACCGGCAATTTGCACGGGGACATCACGGTGCATGGCTTTATACAGTTCGGCGGCTTCGAGGCTGGTCAATTCAATGGAGAAACCAATACGTTTCATGAGTAACTTCCTTATTACTGGGTCACGAATTCGAAAAGTTGGTCGTAGACTTTTTCAACTTCTTTGAGGGTTTCCACATCCATGGTGAAATCCACGGGTGGGCGGATCAATGTATTGCTCATCAACCGGCGGCGTTTGAGCAGGTGTTTCGACAACTGCAAGTAACAGTCGATGCTCGCCATCATGTGGCACATCAGGTAGGACAGCGGGTAGGCGATGGCTCGGGCGGTTCGCTCGTCGCCGGCCTGCAAGGCGCGCCACAGGGCCACGGTGATCTCGGCGATCTCGGTGGCCGGGATCACCCCTGCCAGGCCGCGCTGGTAGGTATCGACCAGCATCATGCCGCCGTCGCCCTCGAAGATCCGCGCCTGGCCGCCGGTGGCGTCACGCAGCAGCGAAACCTTGGGCGCGGTGGGGGCGGATTCGGGCTTGAACTGCACCTTCTGCGGGCCGAAGGCCTTGAGCAGGCGGGCCTGCACATCGATCGACAGCGGCCGCTTGGCCAGCGACTTGGCGTGGTGCACCAGCACCGGGATCTGCACGCTTTCGACGACATTGGCGAAGTAGGTGTACATCTGCTCGTCATCGAGCGCCCACATCGACGGGTGCATCACCAGCAGCGCGTCACAGCCGGCCTGTTCGGCCTGGCGCGAATATTCGATCGCCTGGGCGATGCTCTCGCCACCGGTGCTCATGATGGCCAGGCCCTTGTCGCCGGTCTGTTCGGCGATCAGTTCGGCCACGCGGAAGCGCTCAGTGGTGGTCAGCCGCGAGACCTCGGAAATCTGCCCGATGACCACGCCGTCGCAGCCGGTGTGCAGAATGTGTTCGACCTGCAGGCGCAGGGCCGAGGTATCCAGGGAGAGGTCGTTGTTGTAAGGCAGGATGGCGACCGGAAGGACACCTTGGATGGGGAGTTGCGTCATGCCTGATATTCCTTATCAAAGTTTGACGTTAACAACTAGCAGACTCGCAACTTACACCACGCCCACCATTTAAGACGGCGCATTCGCCCTCTGTTTTTGGCCAGCATGCCTGGCGATCCGCAACAAGGCGGATACGTCTGAAAGTGTTAAGCGCAAGGCACCGACTTCATTCGTCAAAGTCGGGTGTTCAACTACGGACTTATTCGGGAGTGCGGGGTATCCGTGCAACTTTCTCACTAGTCACTTGGTGCACACCGAAGTCGGGGGCAAGTAAATGGCCGGGGGATTTTTTTGTCGATCCAGCATTTGTATCAAAATAATACAAATATGAATTTACAAAGACACACACGTTAAAACTGTTTTCTATATTTCAGCTTGTTTCAGACATGTAACTGGATTTAAACATTTTGCCCCCCGCAAAAGCGCCGTGCTAGAGCGTTTTCAAAGAAATACATCGCGCAAGGTATGCATTTGAAGCCAGAGGGCAATGACAGTTCTGCTGAACGAATGAATCCAAAGGGTCTTAAATTCACCCTTGCGCTTCATCCATTTGGCTATGTGAAGAAAAGTTCGCCGTTGGTAGGGGCTTGACTCGGTTGAAATTGCTTGGCTGGCCCACTCTCGCGCCGGCTGAATCTTGAGATAATCACCTTATTCCTTGAGTCAGCAGGGCTTCAGTCGCAGATGTAACCCGGCACCGTTGGCTGCGTTGTCGTGCCAAGACCTATCACTTTCAAGGTCTTTGGACGCAGGGGCGTGACCGCATCAAGGCCACCAGATGCCCGCCGCGATTCTTGCAGCGCCTATAAGATCGAGCGCCGCCCGCGCGGCGCATCGCGGATGAATCCGCTCCTACATTTGTTGCAACGTGGCCATGACAGATAGGCCATGGTTGTCCGCCTTGTTTGTACGACGCGGATTTTCGGCTTGCACTACCGCCGCCCCGCCTGTCTCAAGCCTTGCGCCAAGGCTGGCAACCATGGCCTTGCAGGTGCGGCACGTTGCAACAGATGTAGGAGCGGATTCATCCGCGATGCGCCGCGCGGGCGGCGCGCGGTCTAAAGGGCGCTACAACTTTTCCGCCGAACACCCTGAACACACAGGGCTATTCCCGCGATGAACTACCGATTCAACCCCAACTCCATATCATCAATCAGCCCCTTGGCCAGCCCGCTGAGAATCCGCGCAACGCTGGCGGCCATGAGGTCACCCTCCATCTCCGCTTCGGTGGTGAAATGCGCCACGCACCCGAGCAGCACCGACAGGTCGCTGAAGGCGTGTTCGAAAGGAATGCCTGGCTGGATACGGAAGATCCCGAGGCAGGTGGTCTTGCACCATGGTGTTTAAATTGGCGCCCCAACTGTAGGACTGAGGCCTCGCCTTATGCAGGCGTTTCCTATTGCGCTGTCGGAGCGATCCTGCATACAGCACAAGGCCGCCTGCCTTAGTGTCTTGCACTTCTACAGACAAGGAATTAGTCCATGGCACATCACGGTTATCTTTCCATCACGGGCGAGCGTCAGGGCCTGATCTCGGCAGGTTGCTCCACCGAGGCCTCCATCGGCAACCGCTGTCAGGCTGACCACACCGACGAAGTGATGGTGTTGTCACTCGCCCATCAACTAACCCGCGGCGACGACAACCAACGTTCGCTCCATGAACCGATCCTGATCACCAAGTTCGTCGATAAGGCTACGCCACTACTGGCCCAAGCGGTGGATAGCGGCGAGCGACTGGAGTGCGACCTCAACTTCTACCGCACCAACCCCGCCGGGCAACTCGAGTGCTACTTCACCATCAAACTCGGTGGCGCCGTACTGGTCGAGCAACGGATGGACATGCCTCACAGCATGCTGCAAAACGATCAAGAGGCTCAGGAATACCTGGCCATCCGCTATCGCGATATCAGTTGGATTCACCATACAGCCAATACCTCGGCCCATTCTGCTTGGCAGGATCCAGCATGAACGCACGCCAGGAGAGTTATCCACTTGGGCCTGACTACTGGGATGTCACCCAAGCCGCTACGCGGCTCACAGCGTTCGCCTGCACAGTTAGCGCACGTCATTTGCGCCATGGAATGGCACGAATGCAGTTCAACCGGGAGATAGCCTATTTCTCCAAACAGGTCGTGGACAAGGTGGCGTTGCAACAGTTGAGCCCAGAAGACGGGCTGAAGTTGCTCAAGGCGGAAGAGGTGAGTTTACGGGGCCAGGCTGAAAAGCTTGGCCAGCAGGTGATTGGGTTTGTTGGCGGAGTGAGTCAGGTGGCAGCTGGCGCGGGCGCCTGCGCCACTGGCCCAATTTTATGCACTTTTTTTGGTGCACCCATGCTCGCCCATGGCGCAAACAACGTTTACGAAAACGGAAACAATATGTGGAATAAGAGGAACAATACTATCGGCCCGGTTCGCAAGGGGTATCAGCAAGTCGCTGGGAAGCTAGGGTATGCCGAGAGAGAGGGAAATCTCGCCTACTACACGGTAGATATAGGATTGGCAGGTTACGGTGTATTTTTTCGAAAATTACTAAAACCAGGAGCGTGGCGTCTCTATAAATATCACGACATTGATCGAGCGCGAGCATTCCGTGTGATGGGGCATCACACGTTGTTTCTGGAGGGCCTTGTCAGCAGCGTCACGACCTATCAGTTGATCATGGAATACTTCCGGAAATGATATTTGCTCTCACCGCGTTCATCACAGCGGACATTATTGTTTCAGTAATGTTTAGGCGTTACCTGGCGCGGAGAGAGTTTTTCTGGTTTGGCGCCATAACCAGCTATCTCTACAACACCCTGATCGGCGCACTGTACCTCTACATGGCGCTCCACAGGCAGTTCCTACTGGTGTTTGACATCACAGAGCTGTACGAGTGGCTTTGGCCTGCCTCGTTCGTCTTCTGTTTCTTCATGGTGTTTTTCCACAGCTGGGCATTCTTTGGAGGCACGCAACGATAAACCATGGAAGCCTTCATTCACCTGATACTCGTGTTGATGGTGCTCTTCGCGCCGATCGCCTTGGTCACACTCTTGGCCATCCTGGTCAGCCCTTATTGACCTTGCCTTATCGAGACTGCCTGGCAGTCTCGATAAGGGATGCGCTTATTTGCCTTTACTCAGCCCCAACTCCATATCATCGATCAGCCCCTTGGCCAGCCCGCTGAGAATCCGCGCGGCGCTGGCGGCCATGAGATCGCCCTCCATCTCGGCCTCGGTGGTGAAATGCGCCACGCACCCGAGCAGCACCGACAGGTCGCTGAAGGCGTGATCGAAAGGAATGCCCGGCTGGATACGGAAGATCTCGAGGCAGGTGGTCGTGCCCTGGGTTGGGCCGGGCTTATGGTCGTCGCTCATACCGGCGCCCCCTTGGCCCGAGCGTGGCGGACCAACGCGATGACCAGTTGAGCGAGGATTTCGGCGCTGTCCATCAGCACGTCCAGGCGTTCGTCGCGTGGGCAGTGGGTGTAGGCGTGAATGGTGTCGCTGAGGGTGTGCATCAGCTTGTTGGCGTGGGCCATGGCTTCCTCGGGGGCGAGGTCGCTGATGATGGTGACGAAGGGGATTGGGTAAGGTGGGTCAGGTACTAGTTTTTTCATGGTCACTCCTTCAATGAAGAAGCCACCTCCATCCTTCTCACAGACAAGGGTGGCAGCCGTACGCATGGTGAGAAGACCGTGTGCAACCATGAAATCCACGGCCAGGCCAAAGCCTGCACGCGTACGACCGCCATAGTCTGGAAGGTCGACTTGGTTACACAACGGGCTTCTCACACCCGGTCGCCAAATTTGACGACCCAGCGACGTTACCCCCGGAGTAATTTCCAGCCAATTCGGAGCCTTCCGGCAGGCGCGTAGGATAGGTCCCAAGCGCCGACCGGCTGAAGGATTTTGTTTCAGATTCGGAAATGTCTGACGGAGGTTAGGCGTTGGCTTTTCGAAGTGTTCGCCGGGGGAGTTGCAGCGACCATGAGATCGAGCGCCGCCCGCGCGGCGCATCGCGGATGAATCCGCTCCTACATCTGTTGCAACGTGCCGCACCTGTGAGGCCATGGTTGCCAGCCGAGATACCGCGTCGTGCCCACAAGGCGGACAATCATGCCCACGTTGCAATAATTGTAGGAGCGGATTCATCCGCGAGCGGCGCTCGATCTCATGAGCGCCGCCCCTCTCCCGTCCCCCTCAGAACCCCATGCTGAAGCTCACCACCACCCCATGGTCGCGGTTCTCGTTGGACAACTGCCCGGAATACCCAACCCCCAGCTTGCCACTGGCCCCGACGCTCAGGTCCAGCCCGGCCTCGACCACTGCCGCATCCTTGGCAATCGGCACGCCCTCGGTGCTGAACCCGGAACCCCCGTCGATAAAGCGCAGGTCGGCATCCGGCTTGTCGTCACCGAAAGCATGGCGCCAGCCCACCGAGACCCGTGGCGTGATGGTGCCACCACTGTCGAGCTTGATGTGCTTGCCCGCCCGCACACCGAGGGTGGAGTAGGTCACGTCCTGGTCGACCTTGCCCTCCAACCGCCCAGCCCCACCCTTCTCATGGGCGGTGTCGCTGTCGTAGTTGACGTAGGCCAACCCGGCGAACGGCTCCAGGGCGATACCACCGGCATCGATGGCATACCCCACCTCGCCGAACACCTGGGCGCTGCGTGCCTTGTACTTGGCCTTGAGGCGGTCGTCGTAGCTGCCCACCGCGACATCGCGCTTGGTGTCGATGTCGTGCCAGGCGTAAGCCACGCCCAGGCGTGCGGCGAAGGCGTCGAGCTGGTAACCCAGGTAGGTGGTCAGGTGGTAGCTGTCGACGGTAGCGTCCGAACGACGACGGTGGGCGTCGATGCTGGAGCGGGTGTAGCCCGCGGCGACACCGACCTTCCACTCGTCATCCAGTGCACGGTCCACACCCAGCATGAAGCCCGACAGGTCGCGGTCGACGCTGGCATGGTTGCTGTTGCCGTCGTAGTCCCCCCAACCGCCGATGGCGCGGATCCAGCCCACGGCCTGGCCCTGGCAACCTTCGCTGGTGAGCTGCTGGTTGGCGGTGGGCGCCAGGGTGCGCCGTGGGTCGTTCTCGCGGGTGCAGTCGGCCTGGCGCAGGCGGTCGTTGACCGCGTCGCGAATGTAGCGCGAGTCCTCGATCAGCACGGTCGCGGTGCTGGCATGGATCTCGCCGGACAGGCTGTCGAAGGCGCTGCGCGCCGAGTCGCGGTCCATGGTCACGATGGTGTTGCGCAGCGCCGCCGGGGCCCCGGCGCTTTCCAGGGCGGTGGCGACACCGCGCTGGTTGCCGGAGGCGGCGACGTCGGCGAACGAGGTGCCGTTGCGGCTGACCGACAGGGTCACCTGGTTGGTGCCATAGGCGAGCACACTGTTGAGGAACGCCGAGTTGCTCAGGTTGGTGCCGGCAAAGGTGCCATTGATGCCACCGGCCGCGTTGACCACGGTATACACCCCGTCATCATCGTCGACGTTCAGCACCTGCAGGCTGCCGCCCAGGTTGGCGGTACCGCCCACGTTCAGGTAGTTCACCGGCTCGACGCCGAGGTCGATGACCAGGGTGCCGCTGGGGCCGTTGGTGAAGTTGCCGGCCACGTTCAGGTTGCCGCCTGGCCCGGGCATCACCGTGCCGTTGTTGACCAGCCCGCCGACGGTGCCGTTGCCGGTCAGCGCGGCGCCGTTGGCCACGGTCACCTGGGCGCCGAGGGTGGTGCCTGGGTGGGCCGCGTCACCGACCTGGAGCACGCCCTGGTTGACGTTGAACGCGCCGGTGGTGGGCTGGTTGCCGGTCAGCAGCAGGGTACCGGCCCCTTGCTTGGTGGTGGTACCGGTGCCGCTCAGGGTGCCATTGAAGGTGCCGTTGACCGATTGCTGGAACACCAGGCTGGCGTTGTTGAGAATGTTGCCCTGCAGGCTGGTGGTGTTGCCCACCAGGGTGCCACCGCTGACGGTGGTACCGCCGCTGTAGGTGTTGGCGCCACTGAGCACCAGGGTGCCGGCGTCGAGCTTCTCGATACCGCCTGTGCCCACCAGCGGTGCGCTGACCACGGCGGTGGCGCCGGCATTGACCCGCACCGGCGCCAGGCCACCATCAGCCTCGTTGACCGGGGTCAGGCTGCCGCCCGCGCCCGGGACCACCTGGTAGCCGTCGCTGAGGAACTGCATGCCGGAGAACGACTGGTTGCCGACCACGGTGACGGTGCCCGGGGCGCCGCCGAACACGGCGTACTGGCCGCTCCAGCCAGTGGAGGCGGTGCCGGACGCATTGGTCCAGTTGGTGTTCGGGCCCCAGGTACCGCTGCCGCCACCGATGCTGCCGTCGGGGTTGGTCTTGCCGCCGTTCCAGAACTGCAGCTCTTCACCGTAGTTCTGCACCACCAGGTTGAGCTGGTTGGCGATGGCGGTTTGCAGGCCGAGGTCGGCCAGGGCCACGCCACCGGGGATGGCGCCGAACACCAGGCCGTTGTCGGTAAGGCTGCCGCTGTAGCTGAACAGCTGGTAGACACCGGTGCCGAAGCCACCGAGATTGGTGATGTTCAGCGTGCCGTCGAGCACCAGGTTACCGTTGACCTTGACCACCGTCGTGGACGCGGCCGGGGCACCCAGGCTGAAGTCCAGGGCGCTGCCCGAGCTCAGGTTGAGGTTGCCCACGGTCAACGGCGTTGCGCTTTGGCCTGCGGCCAGGGTGGCGCCGTCGGCGATCTGCACGGTGCCGCCGTAGGTGCCGCTGCCGCCCAGGCGGGCGCCGGTGGCGACCTGCACGGTGGCACTGTCGAGCCGGCCGTTGACCAGCAGGCTGCCGGCGTTGACGGTGGTGGCGCCGGTCAGGCCGTTGATGCCGGTCAGCAGCAGTTCGCCGCTGCCGTTCTTGGTCAAGGTACCGTTGCCGGTGAGGTTGCCTGTGTAACTGCCGTTGGCGTTCTGCTCGAAGGTCAGCGCGGCGTTGTTGAGGATGGCGCCCTGCAGGCTGGTGCTGTTGCCCACCACGCTGCCGGCGTTGATCTGGGTGCCGCCGGTGTAACTGTTGGCGCCGCCCAGGGTCAGCTGGCCGGCACCGTTCTTGACCAGGCTGCCGCTGCCGCTGATGGCGCCGTTGAGGGTCAGGGCGTTGCTGCCAGCAATGGCCAGGGCGCCATTGAGCACAGCGCTGTTGGCCAGGGTGACCGCCTTGTTGCTGTCCAGCGTGGTGCCGGCTGCGGCGGTCAGGGTACCGCTGCCCAGCGCGCTGTCATGGCCCACCATCAAGGTGCCGCCGTTGAGCGCGGTGCCACCGCTGTAACCGTTGGCGACGTTGAGCACCAGGGTGCCGGCGTCCTGCTTGGCGAGGCTGCCGGTACCGTTGAGGGCGACATTGAGGGTGGCAGTGACGCCCGTGTCGACGCGCAGGTTGGTGGCGCCGTTGCCCAGCAGTTCACCCGCGGCGCCGGCGTTGAGCACATAGCCATTGGTACTGAACTGCAGGCCGGTGATGGTGTGGCTGCCGTCGACGGTGACGGTGCCCGGCGCGCCCTGGAACACGGCGAAGGTGTCGTTCCAGGTCTGGTTGAGCACGCCGTTGGCGTCGGTCCAGTTGCTGTTGACGGCGTTCCAGGTGCCGCTGCCACCGTCGATCAGGCCGTTGGCGACGCTCTGGCTGCCATCCCAGAACAGCACGTTGCTGGCCCCGCCGACCACCAGGTTGACCTGGTTGGCGACGGCGGTCTGCACGGTCAGGTCGGTGACCGGCACCGGCGCGCTGCCGATGGCCAGGCCGTTGTTGACCAGGCTCCCGCCATAGGCGAACAGGCGGTACACCCCGGCGCCGAAGCCGCCGATGTCGGTGACATTGAGGGTGCCGCCCAAGGTGAGATTGTTCGCCACATCGACCAGCGCGGCGGCGCCACCGACCGGTGCACCGAGGGCCGCGTTGAAGCTCGAGCCGTTGTCCAGGATCAGGTTGCCCGTGCTCAGGGTGGCGCCGCTGGTGGCCGCAAGGGCACCGCCGCTGGCCACGGTCACTGCGCCGCCGAGGCTACCGGCGCCGGACAGGGTGGCACCGCTGGCGACGTTGACCGCGCTGCTGGCCAGCGAACCGTTCACCCGCAGCCGGCCAGCCTGCACGTTGGTGTTGCCGGTGTGGCTGTTGCTGCCGCTCAGCGACAGGGTGCCGGCGCCCAGTTTGTTCAGGGTGCCAGTGCCCGCGATATTGCCATCGAACACCCCGCCTTCGACGTTCAGGCTGTTGCCGGTGGCGATCTGGATCGCGCCGGTGCCGCCGATGTCGCCAAGGGTGGTGTTGCCGTCGAGGTTGAGGTTGGCGCCGGTGCTGACGTTCAGCGCGCTCTGGGTGCCCAGGGCGGTGGTGCCGATGGTGCTCAGGCTGCCGGAGAGGATGTTGAGCACGCCGCTGAAGGTGTTGTTGCCCGACAGCGTCAGGTCGGCCAGGCCGCTTTTGTTGAGCGTGCCGCCTCCGCTGAGCACGCCATCCAGTTGCAGGTCGTTGCTGCCCAGCACGTTGAGGATGCCGCTGACATTCACCGGGTTGGTCAGGCTGACGGCGCTGGCACTGTCGAGGTTGGCGTTGCCGGTGACGTCCAGGCCGCCGGTACCAAGGGCGGCGTTGTTGCCGACCACCAGAGTGCCGGACTGCAGGTCGGTGCCGCCGCTGTAGGTGTTGGCGCCCATCAGCGCGAAGCGCGCGGCGCCGGCCTTGAGCAGGCGGCCTGCGCCGGCGACGCTGCCGCCGAGGGTCAGGTCGTTGCCGCCCAGCACCGTGAGCGGGCCGGCCAGGTTGACGTTGTTGGCCAGGGTGACGGCCTGGCTGCTGTCCAGGCTGGTGCCGCTGGCGGCGTTCAGGCTGCCGGTGCCCAGCGCGGTGTTGGAGCCCAGCACCAGGGTGCCGCCGTTGAGCGCGGTGTTGCCGGCGAAGGTGTTGTTGCCCGCCAGCGCCAGGCGCGCACTGCCGGCCTTGAGCAGGCCACCGGCACCACTGATGTTGCCGTTGAGCGCGAGGTTGTTGCTGCCGGCGATATTCAGCGGGCCACCCAGGACGACGGCGTTGCCCAAGGCCACCGCGGCGTTGCTGTCGAGGGTGGTGCCTGCGGCGGTGTCGAGCACGCCACTGCCCAGGGCACTGTTGTTGCCCAGCACCAGGGTGCCACCACTGAGGGTGGTGCCGCCGCTGTAGCTGTTACTGCCATTGAGCACCAGGGTGCCGGTGTCGAGTTTGTTCAGCTTGCCGACACCGGTCAAACCGACATCGAGGGTGGCCGTCACGCCCGGGTCGACGCGCACGCTGGTATCGCCACTGGAGCCGTTGATCAGGTCGAGCGCCCCGCCCGTGCCGGCCAGCAGGCGATAGCCGTTGGTGACGAACTGCATGCCGTTGACGGTCTGGCTGCCGTCGACGGTGACGTCGCCCGCCGTGCCCTGGAACACCGCGAAGGTGCTGCCCCAGGTGCTGTTGGTCACGCCGTTGAGGTCGGTCCAGTTGGTGTTGGCGGCGTTCCACACACCCGCGCCGCCGTCGACCTGGCCGTTGGCCACGCTCTGGCTGCCGTCCCAGAACTGGATGTTCAGGCCAGCGGCGCTGACCAGCAGGTTGACCTGGTTGGCCAGGGCGGTCTGCAGGCTCACGTCACCGAGGCCCACGCCCCCCGGCAGGCTGCCGAAGTCCAGGCCGTTGTCGGTGAGCGAGCCGGTGTAGTCGAAGATCCGGTACACACCGTTGCCGAAGCCGCCGATGCTGCCGACATTGAGGGTGCCGTCGAGGGTCAGGTTGCCGCCGACGTTGAACAGCGCGGTGCCACCGGTGGACGGCGCGCCCAGGCCGACGTCGACGATCGAGCCGCTGTTGAGCACCAGGCTGCCGAGCCCCAGGGTGCTGCCGCTCTGCCCGGCCAGGTGGCCGCCGTTGTTGATGACCACGGTGGCATTGGCGGTGCCGCTACCGGTCAGGGTGGCACCGCTGGCGACGGTCAGCAGGTTGCTGCCCAGGCTGCCATCGACTTTCAGGGTGCCGCCGTTGACCTGGGTGTTGTCGGCCAGGTTGCCGGTGCCCGACAGGGTCAGGGTGCCGGTACCGACCTTGGTCAGGCCACCGAGGCCGTTGAGGCCGCCGGCGAAGGTGCTGCTGAGGTTGTTGCTGCCCAGGCTCAGCACGCTGCCGATACCGACATCGACCTGGCCGCTGCCGGTCAGGCTGCCCAGGCTGGCATTGCCGTTGAGGTTGAGCTGGCCGCTGGCGCCGACGTTGAGGGTGTCGACGTTGGCCAGCACGCCGCTGCCCAGGGCGGTAAGGGAACCGGCCTGGATATCGACGTTGCCGGTGAAGGTCTTGACGCCGACCAGGGTGAGGTCATCGACACCGGTCTTGACCAGGTTGCCGCTGCCGCCGAGGTCGCCGCTGAGGATCAGCGCGTTGGCGGCTTCGACGGTCAGGTTGGCACCGTTGCTCAGGGCGATGGTGTTGCCCAGGGCCATGGGTGCGCTGTTGGCCAGGGTAGCATCGGCGGTGACCGCCAGGGTGCCGGTGCCCAGGGCACCGCTGTTGCCCACGGTCAGGCGCCCGGCGTTGAGCTGGGTGCCACCCTGATAGCCATTGTTGCCGTTGAGGGTCAGGTTGCCGCTGCCGTTCTTGACCAGGCCGGCGGTGCCGTTGAGCACGCCGTTGAGGGTCAGGTCATTGCTGCCGGCGACGGTGAGGCCGGCATTGAGGGTGACGTTGTTGGCCAGGGTGACACTGCTGCCGGCGCTCAGGGTCGAGGCCCCGGCCACGGTCAGGGCACCCTGCCCCAGCGCGTTGTCGTTGCCGACCACCAGCTGGCCGGCGCCAAGGGTGGTGCCACCGAGGTAGTTGTTGGCGCCGTTGAGGGTCAGGGTGGCGGCGCCCGACTTGTTCAGGCCGCCGGCGCCGTCGAGTACGCCATTGAGGGTGAGGTTGGCGCTGCCCGGCACGTTGAGCGTGCCGCCCAGGTGCACGGCATTGGCCAGGGTGACGCCCGCGCCGCTGGCATCGAGGCTGGTGTTGGCGCCGGTGCTGAGGGCGCCGGTGCCCAGGGCGGTATTGCTGCCGACCACCAGGGTGCCACCATTGAGCGTGGTGCCGCCGCTGTAGGTATTGCTGCCGTTGAGGGTCAGGCTGGCGGCGCCGTTCTTGATCAGGCTGTTGTTGCCCGCGACCACACCGTTGAAGGTCAGCGCCTGGCTGCCGCCGAGGGTGAGGTTGCCACCGCTCAGGTTGACAGCGTTGCCCAGGGCCAGTGCCTGGCTGGCGTCGAGGCTGGCGGCGCCGTTCACGTTCAGCGCGCCGCTGCCCAAGGCGCTGGCATTACCCAGCAGCAGGCTGCCCGCTTGCAATGCGGTGCCACCGGTGTAGGTGTTGCTGCCGTTGAGGATCAACTGGCCACTGCCCAGCTTGCTCAGGCCACCGTCACCGCTGATGACGCCATCGAGGGTCAGTGTCTGGGTGTTGCTGACACCCAGGGTGGTGCCGGTGCCAAGGCCGATGGCGTTGGCCACCTGCAACACACCGATGCTGGCCAGGGTGCTGTTGCCGGTCACGGCCAGGTTGCCGGAGCCCAGGGCGGTGTTGTTGCCCAGGGTCAGGTTGCCGGCCCCGAGGGTGGTGGTGCCCTGGTAGGTGTTGGCGGCCCCAAGCGTCAGGCTGCCGGAACCGGTCTTGGTCAAGCCACCTGTTCCGCTGATCACGCCGTTCAGTGTCAGGTTGTTGTTGCTCGGCAGGCTCAAGGTGTCGTTCAGCGTCACCTGGTTGGCCAGGGTCAGGGGGCCGCTGGTGGCCAGGTTGCTGGCGCCGCCGACGGTCAGGGTGCCGCTGCCCAGGGCCTGGCTGTTACCCAGGGTGAGGGTGCCGGCATTGAGGGTCACGCCACCGGCCAGGGTGTTGGCGCCGCTGAGGGTGAGGTTGCTGGCGCCGTTCTTGGTCAGGCTGCCGGCGCCGGTGACCAGGCCGCCCAGGCCCAGGTCGTTGCTGCCGGTGATCGTGAGGTTGCCCCCCAGGTTGACGGTGTTGCCGATGTTCAGCGCGGTATTGCTGTCCAGCGTGGTACCGGCCGCCGCGTTGAGCTGGCCGAGACCAAGGGCGCTGGCGCTGCCGAGCACCAGGGTGCCGGCGTTGAGGTTGGTGTTGCCCAGGTTGCCGTTGGTGCCGTTCAGGGTTAGGGTGCCGCTGCCGGTCTTGGTCAGGCCGCCGACGCCGTTGACGTTGCCGCCCAGGGTCAGGTTCTGCGCCCCGGCGATGGTCAGGTTGCCGGCCAGGTTGAGCTGGTTGGCCAGGGTGACGTTGGCATTGCTGCTCAGGGTGGAGCCACCCAGCGCATTCAGAGCCCCTGTGCCCAACGCCGTGTTGCTGCCCACCACCAAGGTGCCGCCGTTGAGGCTGGTGCTGCCCTGCTGGCTGTTGCTGCCGTTGAGGGTCAGCGTGCTGGCGCCGGCCTTGATCAAACCGCCGGTGCCACTGAGCGCACCGTTGAGGGTGAGGTCGTTGCTGCCCGGCAGGGTGAGGTTGGCGTTCAGCGCAATGGTATTGGCCAATGCCAGGTTAGCGCTGGTGTCCAGGCTGGCGGCGCCCGTCACGGTCAGGCCGCCGGTACCCAGCGCCTGGGCATTGCCCAAGGTCAGGGTACCGGCCCCGAGGCTGGTACCGCCGCTGTAGGTGTTGGCGTTGCCGAGGGTCAGGTTGGCGCCACCGGCCTTGATCACGCTGCCGGTACCTGAAACCACGCCTGCCAGGCCCAGGTCGGCGCTGCCGCCGACGGTCAAGGCGCCACCCAGGGCAAAGGCATTGCCCAGGGTGACAGCGGTGTTGCTGTCCAGGTTGGTGCCAGCGGCGGCGCTGACCGCCCCGGTGCCGAAGGCCGTGTTGTTGCCCACAACGATGCTGCCACCATTGAACAGGGTGCCACCGCTGTAGCTGTTGGCAGCGTTGAGCACCAGGGTGCCGCTGTCGAGCTTGGCCAGTTGGCCGCTGCCCGAGAGGCCGACGTTCAGCGTGGCGGTGACACCCGGATCAACCCGCACGGTGAAGGCGCCGTTGCTGCCGTTGACCAGGTCCAGGCCACCGGCGCCGATCAGGCGATAGCCGTTGGTGACGAACTGCAGGCCAGTGGCGGCCTGGGTGCCGACCACGGTGACATCGCCCGCGGTACCCTGGAACACCGCGAAGTCGCTGGTCCAGGTGTTGTTGAGCACGCCGTTGACGTCGGTCCAGTTGGTGTTGACGCCGTTCCAGGTCCCCGTGCCGCCGTCGATCACGCCGTTGGGCACGCTCTGGCCGCCGTCCCAGAACTGCACGGTGCCGGTGGCACCGCCGACCAGCAGGTTGATCTGGCTGCCAATGGAGGTCTGCACCTGCAAGTCGCCCGGCAGCACGCTGCCCGGCACGCTGCCGATCACCACGCCGTTGTCCACCAGGGCGCCGGTGTAGTCGAACAGGCGGTAGATACCGGTGCCGAAGCCGCCGATATCGGTGACATTGAGGGTGCCGTCGAGGGTCAGGTTGCCGTTGACGTTGACCAGCGCGGTGCCGCCGGTGGACGGCGAGCCCAGGCCGAAATCGAGGATCGAGCCGCTGTGCAGGGTCAGCGCGCCGGTGGCCAGGGTCGCGCCGCTGTTGGCCAGCAGGTGCGCGCCGTTGGCGATATCCAGGGCACCCAGCAGGCTGCCGGTGCCGCCCAGGCTGGCGCCGCTGTTGACCTGCACGTTGGCGCTGGCCAGGGCGCCGGTGATGTTGAGCAGGCCGGCGTTGACCGAGGTGTTGCCCGCCAGCACGTTCACGCCCGACAGTTCCAGGCTGCCAGTACCGTTCTTGATCAGCCCGCCAGCGCCCGCCAGCACGCCACTGAAGACATTGTTCGAGTTGTTGCCACCCACGGTGAGGTTGCCGCCACCGGCCACGTTCACCGTGCCGGCACCACTCAGGCTGCCGACCCCGGCGCTGGCGCCCAGGTTGAGGCTGGCGCCGGCACCGACGTTGAGCGACGAGGCATTGCCCAGCGCGCCAGTACCCACGGTGGTGAGGCTGCCACCGACCAGGTCGATGGCGCCGCTGAAGGTGTTGTTGCCGGTAAGGGTCAGGTCGGCCAAGCCGTTCTTGATCAAGCCGCCCGTGCCGCTGAGAGCACCGCTCAAGGTGAGGTTGTTGCTGCCACCCAGGGTGAGGTTGGCGCCCAGGCCGATGTCGTTGGCCAGGGTCAGCGCGGCACTGTTGTCGAGGCTGGCGACACCGGTCACGTTGAGGGCGCCGCTGCCCAGGGCGCCGCCGTTGCCGACAACCACACCACCGGCATTCAGGGTGGTGCCACCGGTGTAGGTGTTGACGCCGTCGAGGGTCAGGGTAGCCGCACCGTTCTTGACCAGTTGCCCTGCCCCACTGAGCACGCCACCCAGGGTCAACGCGTTGCTGCCGCCGAGAGTGAGATTGGCGTCGAGCGCGACGTTGTTGCCCAGGCTGATGGCGCTGCTGTTGTCCAGGCTTGCGGCGCCGCCCACGGTCAGGGTCCCCGTGCCAAGCGCGCTGCCGTTGCCGAGCACCAGGCCGCCGGCATTGAGCAGCGTGCCGCCGGCATAGCTGTTGAGGCCACCGAGGGTGAGCGTGGCGGTGCCGTTCTTGATCAGCCGGCCGGTGCCGTCGATCACGCCGTTGAGGCTCAGGTTGTTGCTGCCGGCCAGGGTGAGGTCGGCATCGAGGGTGACAGCGTTGCCGACACTGAGAGCCGCCGTGGTATCCAGGCTGCCCGCACCCGCCACGGTGAGCTTGCCCACGCCCAGCGCGGCGCCGTTGCCCAACACCAGGCCACCGGCGTTGAGGGTGGTGCCGCCCAGGTAGGCGTTGGGGCCGGACAGGGTGAGGGTCGCGCTGCCGTTCTTGATCAGGCTGCCCGCGCCGCTGATCAAGCCACCAAGGCCAAGGTTGGCGCTGCCGCCGATGCCCAGCGCGCCGGCGAGGTTGACGGCGTTGCCGAGGTTGACCGCGCTGCTGGCATCCAGGCTGGTGCCTGCGGCGGCATTGAGCGCGCCACTGCCCAGCGCGGTGTTGCTGCCGACCACGATGGCGCCAGCGTTGAGGTTGGTGGCGCCGACCTGGGTGTTGGCGCCGGTGAGGGTCAGCGTGGTGCTGCCGTTCTTGGTCAGGCCGCCGACACCCGAGATCACACCGCCCAGGGTGAGGTCGTTGCTACCGGCGAGGGTGAGGTTGCCGGACAGGCTCACGGCGTTGCCGATGTTCAGCCCGGCGACGCTGGTGTCGAGGGTGGTGCCGGCCGCGGCGTTGAGCGCCCCGCTGCCCAGCGCGGTGGCGCTGCCCAGCACCAGGGTACCGGCGTTGAGCGTGGTGACGCCGCTCTGGGTGTTGTTGCCGGCCAGGGTCAGGCTGGCGCTGCCGTTCTTGGTCAGCCCACCGGTGCCGCTGAGGTTGCCGGCCAGGACCAGGTTGTTGGCGCCGGCCAGGGTCAGGTTGGCGCCGAGATTGACGCCGTTGTTCAGGGTGAAGGCCGTGGTGTTGGCCAGGGTCGACGCGCCGCCGACGGACAATGCGCCGGTCCCCAGGGCGGCGGCACTGGCCAGGGTCAGGGTGCCGGCATTGAGGCTGAGGCCGCCGCTGAAGGTGTTGGCCCCGGAAAGGGTCAGGTTGCTGCCACCGTTCTTGACCAGTGCGCCGGTACCGCTGATCACACCGCCCAGGGTGGCGGCATTGCTGCCGGGCAGGGTCAGGGTGTTGCCGCCCAGGTTGATGGCGTTGCCCAGGTTGACCGTCGCACCCGCGTCGAGGCTGGCGTTGCCGCCCAGGCTGAGCGCGCCTGTACCCAGCGCGTTGTTGTTGCCCACGGTCAGCACGCCCGCGTTGAGGGTAGTGCCACCGCTGAAGGTGTTGCTGCCATTGAGGGTCAGGCCGGCGCTGCCGCTTTTCACCAGCGCGCCGGTACCGCTGATCACGCCGCCCAGGGTGGTGGCGCTGGTGCCCAACAGGTTCAAGGTGTTAGCGCCGAGGTTGACCGCGTTGCCGAGGTTGACCGTGGTGCTGGCATCGAGGCTGGCGTTGCCGCCCAGGGTCAGCGCGCCGCCGCCCAGGGCGTTGCTGTGGCCGACCGTGAGCTTGCCGGTGTTGAGCGTCAGGCCGCCGCTGAAGGTGCTGTTGCCGTTCAGGGTCAGGTCGCCGGCACCGTTCTTGATCAGCGCGCCGGTACCGCTGATCACACCGCCCAGGGTGGTGGCGCTGGTGCCCAGCAGGTTGAGGGTGTTGGCCCCGAGGTTGAGCGCATTGGCCAGACTGACTCCGGTGCTGGCATCGAGGCTGGCATTGCCGGTCAGCGCCAGGGCGCCGGTGCCCAGCGCGGCGCTGTCGCCGACGGTGAGCTTGCCCGCGCCCAGGCTGGTGCCGCCGCTGAAGGTGTTCACGCCGTTGAGGGTGAGGTCGGCTGCACCGTTCTTGACCAGGCTGCCGGTACCGCCGATCAGGCCGTTGAGCGTCAGGGCGTTGTTGCCCGGCAAGGTCAGGGTGTTGCTGCCCAGGTTGATGGCGTTGGCCAGGGTCATGGTCGCCGTGGTATCGAGGGTACCGTTGCCGGTCAGGCCCAATGCGCCGCTGCCCAGGCCGCTGGCATTGCCGAGCGTGAGGGTGCCGCTGGCCATGGTGGTGCCGCCGCTGTAGGTGTTGACGCCGTTCAGGGTCAGGCCACCGCTGCCGCTCTTGACCAGCGAGCCGGTACCGCTGAGCACGCCGCCCAGGGTCAGGGCGTTGCTGCCAGGCAAGGTCAGCGCCGCGTTCAACGTCACGTTATTGTTCAGCACCAGTGGCACGCTGCCTTGCAGGCTGCCGGCACCGCTGACGGTGAGCCCGCCGCTGCCGAGCGCCGCAGCGCTGGTCAGGTTGAGGCCGCCGGCGGCCAGGGTGGTGCCGCCGCTGTAGGTGTTGGTGGCGCCAAGGGTGAGCAGGCCGGCGCCGGTCTTGGTCAGCCCGCCTACCCCCGAGACCACGCCATTGAGGGCCAGGTCGTTGGCGCCGCCAACGCTCAGACCGGCGTTGAGGGTCAGGGCATTGGCCAGGCTCAGCCCGCCGACACTGCCCTGCAGGCTGCCACCGTTGACCGTGATGCCGCCACTGCCGAAGGCGCTGGAGTTATCGAAGCTGAGTGCACCGCCATTGAGGGTGGTCTGGGTGGTGCCGTTGAGCACCTGGCCGATCAGGCTCCAGGTGCCGCTGTCGACGATCAGCCGGCTGAAGTTGATGTAGTTGGTGGCATTGATGGTACCGCTGCCGCTGGTCCCGCTACCGCCTCCGATGGCGTTCTGCAACGCGAGGGTGTTGGTGCCACCGGCGCCGCCATCGATCTTGCCTGCCGCCGCGAAGGCCAGGTTGGGGTTGCTGGTGACCAGCAAGGCCACGCCGACCCCGAGCCCGGCACTGACACTGGAGCCGGTGATGGCGTTGAAACGGTTGGTGCTGTTGGCGCCCATCGCCAGGCTGCCGGTCAGGGTGCCGGCGTTGGTGAAGGTGTTGCCCGCCGCCGAGGCCTCGAACGCTGCCCGACCGAGTATGGTGCCGGTGTTGGTGAAGTTCACCGTGCTGCCGCCGGTGACGGCGATGACCGGGGTGTCCTCGCTCACCAGGGTGAGGCTGGCCAGCGCCGAGGAGCCGATGCTGCCGGCGTTGCTGATGGTGGTGGTGCCAGCGGCGCCGTTGCGCGCGTCCAGCGCCATGCCTGTGAGGTTCAGCAGGTTGGCGCCCAGCAAGGCGCCGGTGCCCTTGATCACGCCCGTGGCGTTGTTGTTGATGTTGAGCGTGCTGCCGGTGCCGGTGTTGCCGATCAGCACGGCGGAAGACTGAATGCTCAGCAGCCCGAGCAAGGTCGGGTCGATGGTGCCGGAGTTGTTCAGCGTGTTGTTGTTGCCGGCCAGCGACAGGGACGTGCCACCCACGCCCAGCAGGGTGCCCAGCGAGGCCCCCGGGTTGACGTTGACCGTGAGGCCACTGCCGCCGTTGGTATAGCTGGGTGCCAGGGGGTTGGCCGCACCGTTGCAGGTAATGATGGAGCCGGCTGCGCTGCAGACGGCCAGCGCCTGCTCGCTCGTCAGGCCGAAGGCCAAGGCGCCGACGCCCAGGCTGATGGCCAGGGACAGATGCGAGAAACGGGAGGGGAAACGGGAGGCGGCACGTCTGTCCACGGAGAGCTCCTTCGTGGATCAGGCAATTCAGTCCTTGAATGCGTGTGCAGCGGGGTGAGAAAGAGCAGCGAAACACGCGACGGCCGAAACGCCTGATCAATGGCTACGAATTTCCTTTGAGGGAATGTGTAGCCGCTGTAGGACGGGCAGTACGGCGTTGGAGGGGATCAAATGGTGTTAATACTTTTTCAAGGCGGCACGTGTTTCGCGGGTTTCAAGGGGATCCTGGCTGGATCCAACCGACGAACGGTCATGTCACTTTGCCAAAGCGTGAACAGGTTAGACGTTTGTAGGAGCGGCTTCAGCCGCGATGCTGGCATCGCGGTATGCGGCACCCGCGTTGCGGGTGATCGCGGCTGAAGCCGCTCCTACAGAGGTTTCATACGCCGCGTCAGGCCACCTCGGCGCCGTCATCCGGCCAATGCGGCTCGTTGGCCCCTGGCGGTGTCAGCGGTGGCAGGCCATAGGCCGCCCGGGCATCGTCGCAGCTGGGGTTGTGCACCCCGTTCTCCCAGGAAGCCTCGAACTCGCGGCACGGGCTGGAGCGGTTCTCATAGATGCTGCACGCCACCTGCGTGCCGATCTCGCCACCCAGGCTGACGCAGCGGCAAGGCTTGGCGTCGGTGCCGATCATGGCGACGCGGGTCGGGTTGATCTGCACCACCAGATCGTCGGGCACCACGCCGCCGGCGGACTGGCATTCACCCCAGAAGAAAGACACACGAAAGTAGCCGCAGCAGGCGCCGCAGGTCAGGCAAGGGTTCTGTTCGGACATGATGGCCAGGGAGGGAGGTTGTTGTTATGAGGGCGAGCGCCCGCGGCGCCATTTGTAATCCAAGCGCGAACGGCTGAGAAGAGGGGGAAAGAAAAAAAGATGGCCGCTCATCGCGGCCTCAAGCCGTGAGCGACAAGTGGCAAGAAAAAGCGCTGTGCCTTCCCTGCCTCGCCGATCAGGAAAAGCCGCAAGAAGGCTGCATGGCACAGCTACGCTTGCGGCTTGAAGCTTAAGGCTTGAAGCTTATTTGCTGATCAGGCCATCGGCCCGGAACATCTGGCGGATCCCGCGGATCGCCTGGCGAATCCGGTCTTGGTTCTCGATCAGGGCGAAACGCACGTGGTCGTCACCGTAATCACCGAAACCGATCCCCGGCGACACGCAGACCTTGGCCTCGGCCAGCAGCTTCTTGGCGAATTCCAACGAGCCCAGGTGCGCATAAGCCTCGGGGATCTTGGCCCAGACATACATCGAGGCCTTGGGGTTCTCGACCATCCAGCCCAGCTCGTGCAGGCCCTTGACCAGCAGGTTGCGGCGCTGGCGGTACTGCTCGGCGATGTCGCGCACGCATTGCTGGTCGCCTTCCAGGGCGGCGATGGCCGCCACCTGCAACGGGGTGAAGGTGCCGTAGTCGTGGTAGCTCTTGATCCGCGCCAGGGCGCTGACCAGTTCCGGGTTACCCACCATGAAGCCGATGCGCCAGCCCGCCATGTTGTAACTCTTGGACAGGGTGAAGAACTCCACCGCGATGTCCTTGGCGCCTGGCACCTGCATGATCGACGGCGCCTTCCAGCCGTCGTAGACGATGTCGGCATAGGCCAGGTCGTGCACCACCAGCACGTCGTACTGTTTCGCCAGGGCCACCACGCGCTCGAAGAAGTCCAGCTCCACGCACTGGGCGGTGGGGTTGGACGGGAAGCCGAGGATCATCATCTTCGGCTTGGGGATCGACTCGCGGATCGCCCGCTCCAGTTCGTTGAAGAAGTCCACGCCCGGCACCAGTGGCACCGAGCGCACCTGGGCACCGGCGATCACCGCGCCGTAGATGTGGATCGGGTAGCTGGGGTTGGGCACCAGCACGGTGTCGCCATGGTCGAGGGTACCGAGCATCAGGTGCGCCAGACCCTCTTTCGAGCCGATGGTGACGATGGCTTCGCTCTCCGGGTCGATCGCGACGTCGTAGCGTTCCTTGTACCAGTTCGAGATGGCGCGGCGCAGGCGTGGGATGCCGCGGGAGGTGGAGTAGCCGTGGGTGTCTTCGCGCTGGGCGACCTGCACCAGCTTCTCGACGATATGCGGCGGGGTCGCGCCATCGGGGTTGCCCATGCTCAGGTCGATGATGTCTTCGCCACGGCGGCGGGCGGCCATCTTGAGTTCGGCGGTGATGTTGAAAACGTACGGGGGGAGACGATCGATGCGCGCAAAGCGGCGCGGCGAACCGGGATTGGCCATGTGTTCCTCTGCAGACGTAAGCGCCCGGAACCGTCCGAGCGACGTTGGCCGCTACGGCGGCCGTTTCAGAAGATAATCCCGCAGAGCAAATTTCGTAAAGGATAATTTTCTGTTTTATTAGAATTTTTCAGGCGTAACAATTGAAAAACAAATAAAAACTGAACGACACAAGCCCTGTGGGAGCGGCCTTGTGTCGCGAAAGGGCTGCGCAGCAGCCCCAGCATTTATGGGGTGTTGCATAAATCCTGGGGCCGCGATGCGGCCCTTTCGCGACACAAGGCCGCTCCCACAGAACGCACCTGGCCAGTCAGTACACCTGCACCCGCCACAGCTCACGCGACGCCGAGGCCGGGCTCATGGGCAGGCGCCCGTGCAAGGTCTGGTAGTTGTCGATCAGCACCAGGTCACCCGCCGCCCATTCATGGGCGATCAGGCAATGAGGGTCGTAGACCAGCCCGTCCAGTTGCTCGATCAGTTCGCGCTGGAAGGCCTCGTCACCGCCCTCCACGCGCTGCTCCAGGGTCTGCAGCGACGACTCGCAACCCTCCTGGTAACGCAACACCGGCTGGCCACTGCGAGGATCGCGGTCCACCAGCGGATAAGAACGCGGTGAGCCGCCGAAATAGGTCATGCGCGTGTAGTAGGTGATGTCGATGCCCTGCCACTGCCGGGCGGTCCGCAGGCCAACCTTGGCCAGGGCATTGCGGCTGTCGACGATGGTGGTCTGCCCTTCCCCTGGCTGCGGCGGCGTCTTGCAGTAGAGCATGAAGGTATGGGCGCAGAACTTGGGGTCGCGCTGCACCAACGGATCGCTGTCGGGCAGCAGGTTGAGGTCCCAGTGCAACGGCGTCTTCTCCAGTGAGTGCACCACCCCCTGCGGCTGGTCGGCTGGCTTGACCACGTGCACCTCGCCGAAGGCCCAACGGTAGATGGTGCCGAAGCGCGCGCAGTCGGCGGCGAAGCTGGCCTGGTCGGTGTACTCGCAGCCCCTCAGGCAAACGAAGCCGAAACTGCGCACCAGCGCTTGCAAGGTCTCGGTGGACAGCCGCTCGAAGCCCAGCCCCATGGGGTCACTGACCACCAGGCCAAACAGCGGCAGCTTCTGCAATTCGAAGCGATAGCCTTGCAGCGCTTCACCCTGGGTTTCGTGAAGCAGCCACGGCCGCCCCTGCCAGGTCACCTGCACATGCCGGCTGCCGTCGATCTCGGCGCGGCCGCGCAAGGACTGGCCGCCATCGAGCTGGCGCACCGGCACCGCATGCCAGGGGCTGGCCACGTGGCTCAGGCCGTCGGCCAGGGCCAGGGTGAACTTGGGCCCGGCGTTGTCGTACTGGTGCACGGACAGGCGGATGTGTTCGGGGAAGAAGCGCTCCACAGCAGCGTTGAGGGCCTGGCCACGCAGCATCATCTGGTAGGCCTTGTGGCTGATCTGGCGCAGGTGCTCGTCCTCGTCCTGCCCCGGCTGGCGGCACAGGCGCAGGTCGTTGTAGAGGTGGCTGCACAGTTTGTCGTGGCTGCGGGCCAGGTTTTCATCCTGCTGGCACTGTTCGATCAATGCTTCGACGCTCTTCCAGGGCAGGCGGGCCTGCTTGACCAGGGTCGCACGCAACGCTTCCGGGCTGCTGGCCTGGGGGAACAGGTCTTCCATGCTCACCCAGCGGATACTGTGGGTGACGCACAGGGTGCGCAACGCCTGGTTGTACTGCCGACGAACGTCGTCGGGCACACCGACGATGTCGTTGAAGGTGGTGCCATCGCTGAGGATGACGATCTCGCAACCCGGCGCGTGCAAGGCGGCGATCTCCTGACCGAGGCGGTCGAGGCGTTCGATGGCCATGACCTCGCCGAAGTCCGGCAACACGCCAAAGGTCTTGTCGCGGTCGTTCGGCGACTTGCAAGGGAAGCCCGGCAGCACCATGCGCACAGGTTCACCGCGTTCGAAGCAACGTACCAGGTCCCTGGCCAGGTGCGCCTTGCCGGCGTCGGCGAAGCGATCACCCTCGGCCTTGAGCAGATAACCATCCAGCACCTGGCTGACGGCCGAGACCCAGCTGTCTTTGTCTTGCATCTTCTGTCGTCCTTGAGTGGAAGCTACAGCGAACCGGTCAATTCGGCTCGCGGGGGTTGCACAGCTGCCGGGCACAAGGCCGCGAGCAACTGATGAGGGTGTTCGCAATACAGCTGTGGGTTGTGATCACGCAGCACACCAGGCTCGCCATAGCCCCAGCCCGCCGCCGCCACCGGCATGCCGGCGGCCTGTGCGGTGAGCAGGTCGAACGCCGTGTCACCGACGAACAGGCAATGCTCAGGCGCCACGCCGAGCCGCTCGGCGGCCTGCAGGGCGGCGTCCGGCGCGGGCTTGAGCCGCTGCCCAGGTCGATGACCAAGAACCACGGCGAAGGCATTCGCCGGCAACAGGCGCTCGACCACTGCCAATGCCAGTGCATGGGCCTTGTTGGTTACCACCGCCATGGGCAGGCCGCGCTTGCCAAGGGCCTCGAGCAACTGCTCGACACCCGCGTAAGGCCTCGACAGCCTGACCAGGTGCTGGCGATAGCAGGCGCTGTAGGCTGTTTGCAGGTGCTGGGCATCTTCTACACCGTGCTCGTGCGCAACCCGTTCGATCATTGCGGCTACCCCGCCACCGATCAAGTTGCGCACAGACTCGACAGCCCGTAGAGGCAACCGGTGCTGGCCCAGAACATGATTCAGGCACCAGGCGATATCGGGCAAGGTGTCCACCAGGGTGCCGTCCAGGTCGAACAGCACCGCACGCACATCGGCCAGTCGTTCCATCACAGCACACTGGCGTAGTGGCATGGCCGGCCACGGCTGAACACCAGGCGGCTGTAACGCTCGTCGACATTGCTGCGGCGCTCCAGGGTGACCACGCCACGGCGCTTGATGGCCACCGAATGCCAAGGCGTGCGCCACAGGTCGCTGGTGGGTACCAGGCGGATGCCGATCTTGGCGGACACGGCCAGTTGCGGGTGGATCGACAGGCGCAGGCACTGGGGGTAGCGGGCTTCCAGCAAGGCGCTCCACGCCTCGCTGCGCTGGATCACCCGCTGCGACGCGGGCTTGGCCACCTTCTTCACCGCGTTCATGCTCATGCCGGCGAAATCCGCCAGGCCGGCGTAGTCCTCCGACAGGAAACGGTGGATACCGCAGTACATCAGCATCATGTGGTCTTCGGCTTCGAAGCGCTGCTGCAATACCCGCAGCGGCTGGCCGTGCTCGATCATCAGCTCTTCGCGCATCGAATCCAGGCAACCCAGATGCGGGTAGGCGTCCTTCAGGTCGAACAGGGTGAAGCTGCCGGGGTAGTGCTGGTCGGCGTAGCGCTGGATATCGTCGGTGTAGGCCTCAACATGGGCATCGGGCACGCGCACCAGGTCGGAAAACACATAACCGTCCGAGCAGATATGGATCACCGCGCCCGGTGCGTGCAGCGCACGGATCTCTTCGCATAACCTGTGCAGCTCGTCGATGGCGTGGTGCTCGGCAAGATCGGGCAATGGGCCGAGGGTCTTCTGGCGGTTCGGCGACTTGCCGGGGAACGCCGGCAGCACCATTTCGATCGGCAGGCCCTGTTCGAGCGCGGCCAACACCTTGGGCAGGTGCGGTGCCAGGGCGGCCTCGTCCAACGCAGAGTCCTGCCCGGGGGCCAGGCTGCGGCGGCGGAACAGGCATTCAAGAATGGCGAGTGCGGTGTCGATGGGGGCAGCGAGGGGGCGTTGGCGCGGCAACACGCCGCCTGCCGAGAGAGCGAGGCTCGATACGGTCACGGTACAGTCCTTTGTCGGAAGAGGGTACGGCCAACCCACGGCCGCCAGGTCATCCTGACCTGCGGCGGATAAAATCCAGCAAAGTGCGTGACCCTGTCAACTGGATAGTTATGTATTTTCCGACACAAAAAAAAACGCCCCGGCAAGCCGGGGCGTTTTTGCTGTTCAGGCAGCTGTCAGCGGGCGTAGGTCATCAGCACATCGGCCGCGGTCTGGCTGTCCACCGACATCATCACGCTCAAGGCGGTGACGGTGAGGATGGAGAAGCCGAATACCTTGCGCGCCCATTTGCTGTCGTCCTCGGCCTTGTAGCCACCCCAGGCCATGTACAACCAGTACAGGCCCATGGCGGCTGCCACGGCGAGGTAACCCAGGCCGGCATAGCCGCCCAGGGTCAGCATGACGGTGGCGAGGACGAAGGCCAGCACATACAGCACGATCTGCTTCTTCGCCGCCAGGATACCGCGCGCCACCGGCAGGACCGGAATGTTGGCGGCGCTGTAATCCTTGAAGCGGAAGATCGCGATCGCGAAGCTGTGCGGCATCTGCCACAGGCTGAACATCACCAGCAGCGTCACCGCAGCCAGGTCGAAGCTGTTGCTCACGGCGCAGTAACCAATCACCGGAGGCATGGCACCGGACAGGCTGCCGACCAAGGTGCCGTGCACCGATTTGCGCTTCAGCCACAGGCTGTAGAAACCGACGTAGACGACGAAACCGACCAGCGCGCAGAACGCCGCCAGCGGGTTGGCCTGGACATACAGCAGGCTGAAGCCAGCCACCCCGAGCAGGGTGGCGTAGGCCAGCGCGAGGGGCAGCGACATGCCGCCCTGCACCATGACGCGGTTCTTGGTGCGCTCCATCTTGTGGTCGATGTCACGGTCGATGCAGTTGTTGAACACGCATCCGGACGCGACCACCAGCGAAGTGCCGATCACCACCGCCAGGAACAGGGCGAAGTCCACATGGCCCTTCGAGGCAAGGAAGAAGCCGCCTGCCACGGAAAGCACGTTACCGAAAATGATCCCCGGTTTGGTGATTTGGATAAAGTGCTTAACGGACATGCAGTCTTACCTCACTTGGCCAGCATTTCGAAGTGGATGCTGAACATGATCCACAGCGACAGGCCGACCAGCAGCGCGATTACCAGAACAGTGAACAGGAACGTCGACACGTTGGAGCGTTGCTCTTTCGAGCGGTCCATGTGCAGGAAGTACACGAGGTGCACCACCACCTGGATGACGGCCATGGCCACCACGATCAGGACGGTCAGGTTCTTCGGCAGGCTCGGGAACATCACCAGGCCGAACGGGATCGCGGTCAGGATGATCGAGAGCACGAAGCCGATCATGTACGACTTCACGCTACCGTGGTTGCCCTCGTGATGAGTGTCGTGTGCGCTAGCCATTACAGAACTCCCAGCAGGTAGACGACGGTGAACACGCAGATCCAGACCACGTCCAGGAAGTGCCAGAACAGGCTCAGGCAGCTCATGCGGGTCTTGGCGGTCGGCGTGATGCCGTGCTTGTTGATCTGATACATCATGATCGCCATCCAGATCAGGCCGGCGGTCACGTGCAGACCGTGGGTACCTACCAGGGCGAAGAACGCCGACAGGAAGCCACTGCGCTGCGGGCCGAAGCCTTCGGCGATCAGGTGATGGAATTCATAGATTTCCATCGCGATGAAGCCAGCACCGAACAGGAAGGTCACGGCCAACCAGCCCAGTACGCCTGCCTTCTTGCCGTCGAACATCTTCAGCATGGCGAAGCCGAAGGTGATCGAGGACAGCAGCAGGAACGCGGTTTCTACCAGCACGAAGTCGAGCTGGAAGATGTCGTGACCCGACGGGCCGCCGGCAAAACTGCCGGACAGCACCGCGTAGGTGGCGAAGAGCGACGCAAACAGGATGCAGTCGGTCATCAGGTACAGCCAGAAACCGAGGACGGTCATCTGGCCCGAGTCGTGGTGGTGGTCATCATGCCCATGGTCGTGACCATGAGCAGCACCGTGCATTACTTGACTGGACATTGATTACACCCGTTCAAACGATTCGACACGTGCGCCGCCGGCAGGCAGTGCACCAGCCTGGGCCAGCGCCTTCATGCGCTCGCCTTCGATGCGCGCCACTTCTTCGGCCGGAACCATGTAGCCCTGGTCGTCACGCGCGGCGTGGCGAACGAAGACAGCGATGGTCGCAACCAGGCTCGCACCCACCAGCCACCAGATGTGCCAGATGAAGGCGAAGCCGAACACGGTCAACAGCAGGCCCATGAACAGACCGGTCGAGGTGTTGCTCGGCATGTGGATCGCTTCGTACTTGGCCGGAGCTTTGTACGCGGCACCGGCTTGCTTGGCTTCGTGCCAGGCGTCCAGGCCTACATGCTCAGGCATGTGAGCGAAGTTGTAGAACGGAGGTGGCGACGAAGTCGACCACTCGAGCGTGCGGCCGCCCCATGGGTCGCCGGTGACGTCCATGTTGTCCTTGCGATCGCGAACCGAGACGTAGATCTGGATCAGCTGGCAGGCGATACCGAACAGGATCAGCACGGCGCCGACGACGGCCACGTACAGGTAGGGTTCCCACAGTGGGTTGTCGGAGTGGTTCAGACGACGGGTCATGCCCATGAAGCCCAGGGCGTACAGCGGCATGAACGCAACGTAGAAGCCGGAGATCCAGAACCAGAAGGCAGCCTTGCCCCACTTCTCGTTCAGGGTGAAACCGAAGGCTTTCGGGAACCAGAAGGCGAAGCCGGCGATGTAGCCGAATACCGCGCCACCGATGATCACGTTGTGGAAGTGGGCGATCACGAACAGGCTGTTGTGCAGAACGAAGTCGGCACCTGGAACAGCCAGCAGAACGCCGGTCATGCCACCGATGGAGAAGGTGACCATGAAGCCCAGGGTCCACATGATCGGCGCGGTGAAGCGCAGACGGCCCTGGTAGATGGTGAACAGCCAGTTGAACAGCTTCACACCGGTCGGAATGGAGATCAGCATCGTCGCCAGGCCGAAGAAGGTGTTGACGCTGGCGCCGGCACCCATGGTGAAGAAGTGGTGCAGCCAGACCGCGAAGCCGAGGATGGCGATCGCGCCCGATGCGTAGATCATCGAGTGGTGACCGAACAGGCGCTTGCCTGCGAAGGTCGAGGTGACTTCCGAGAACACGCCGAAGGCCGGCAGGATCAGGATGTAGACCTCAGGGTGACCCCACGCCCAGAACAGGTTGACGTACATCATCGGGTTCCCACCAAGCTCGTTGGTGAAAATGTGGAAGTCCAGATAACGGTCAACGGTCAGCAGGGCGAGTGCGGCGGTCAGGATCGGGAACGAAGCGACGATCAGCACGTTGGCCCAGGTGCAGGTCCAGGTGAAGATCGGCATGTCCATCAGCTTCATGCCAGGGGCGCGCATCTTCATCACGGTGACGAGGAAGTTCACGCCGGTCAGTGTCGTACCGAGACCTGAGAGCTGTAGCGCCCAGATGTAGTAGTCGACACCCACCCCAGGGCTGTACTGGATACCCGCGAGCGGCGGATAGGCAACCCAGCCGGTCTTGGCGAATTCACCAACGCCCAGCGAGATGTTGACCAGCAGCACGCCTGCCAGCAGCAGGTAGAAGCTCAGGGAGTTCAGGAACGGGAAGGCAACGTCACGTGCACCGATCTGCAGCGGAACCGCGAGGTTCATCAGGCCGGTGAAGAACGGCATCGCCATGAAGATGATCATGATCACACCGTGAGCGGTGAAGATCTGGTCATAGTGTTCAGGCGGCAGGTAGCCTTCGGAGCCACCGGTGGCGGCGGCCAGCTGGGTACGCATCATGATGGCGTCGGCGAAGCCGCGCAGCAGCATGACCATAGCGACGATGATGTACATCACGCCGATTTTCTTGTGGTCGACCGTGGTCAGCCACTCGGTCCACAAGTAGGTCCACTTGCGGAAATAGGTGATGGCACCAACGACGGCAATACCACCGAGCGCGATCATGGCAAGCGTCACCATGACTATCGGCTCGTGATACGGTATCGCCTCCAGAGTTAATTTACCGAACATCTCTTACTCCTCTGCACCGGCAGCTGGTTGCATACTCGATTCCACACCCTTGGTAGTGGCCAGATCTTTGCTGCCTGCTTCTTCGTGGCTCGGACGACCGCGGTTCATGCCTTCGTACTTGTCGACGATACGCTGGAACTGGTCAGCCTGGGCCTCGCTGTACAGCGCGACTGGGTTGTTTTCGCTTGCTTTGGCCAAGGCGTCATATTCGGCCTGGTCCAGTTTCTTCGGCGATGCCTTCACTTCAGCGACCCATGCATCGAAGTCAGCTTGCGAGGTGGCAACAGCCTTGAATTTCATACCGGTGAAGCCGGCGCCGCTGTAGTTGGCGGAGATACCGTCGAACTCACCGTTCTCGTTGGCGATCAGGTGCAGTTTGGTGGTCATGCCAGCCATGGCGTAGATCTGGCCACCCAGGCCCGGGATGAAGAAGGAGTTCATCACGGCGTCGGAGGTGACACGGAAGTTGACCGGGGTGTTAGCCGGGAAGACGATCTTGTTGACCGTGGCGATGCCCTGCTCCGGGTAGATGAACAGCCACTTCCAGTCCAGCGCGACCACGTCGATCTGCACCGGTTTCACGTCGGAATCCAGTGGACGGTACGGGTCCAGCTTGTGGGTGGAGTGGTAGGTGAAGTAACCCAGGGCGATGATGATCAGGATCGGGATGATCCACACCGCGGCTTCGATCTTGGTCGAGTGCGACCAGTCGGGAGTGTAGGTGGCGGCCTTGTTGGAAGCACGGTACTTCCAGGCGAACGCCAGGGTCATGATGATCACGGGCACGACCACCAGCAGCATCAGGCCGGTGGCGATCAGGATCAGGTTCTTCTGCTCAATGCCGACCTGGCCCTTCGGGTCGAGCAGGGTCCAGTTGCACCCACTGAGTAAAAGCATGCCTAAAAAGGGCAATATGCCAAACAGTCTGGGGTAACGCTTTTTACTCATCTCACGACCTCTAGATCAGCTTGCTTCAATGCAATTTGTGTTTTGGTAGCCAACACTTCGTCCTGCCAAGTGCGGCAATTCGCGCCCGTACACGCCCCTGCCCGGGATCCGACTGCAGGATCTTGGCTTCAAGCGGGTTAACGGTGCTTATGGTTTCGTAGGCAACAGGCCTGTACTTCAGACCAAGTCCATTTGGTGCGGGAAAACGCGGAGGGGGGTCCGCCCGGTATCGCCGTTGGGCGAAACTTGACGAAGTCAGCAAAAGGGAGCGCTGCGGCTTCCTTCAATCCTGCGACTCGCAAGCAGTGCCGAACGGAAATTGGGGGCGATTGTAGTGAGGTCGCCCCCCATTGACTATGACTTATTGAGCAACAGTCTTTTACAGAATGCGCAACAATAATGCTCAAAAAATCAACTTCGCGACAGTTTGTCGCACCCCGCTGAATAGCCCTTAAACCCGCATCACGCAAGGCCCCGAGCTTGATCCTGGTCAATCATTCGGCAGGGTTTGTGCCTTCTCGCGCCCTGCAATAGACCTGGGTCAAATAGGGACTTTGGTCTAACCGCGACGGCGGTTGCGGTAGATCCCCAGGGGCACCAGCACGGTGGTCAGCACGAAGGCGACCAGGGCCCATTGGGCGAGCGACAGCCCGAGGATCGGCGGGTACGGCGTGGAGCAGAAGCCATCGACCTGGAATACCAACGGCCACAGCTTGGCCAGCGGCAGGTCATCGACGATCGGTTGCAGCGTGTCTATGCCGCAGCTGACCATCGGGTTGGCGAGTATATACACATGGTTGCCGGCTGCAACGATGCCACCGATGGCGCTGAGCACCACCAATGCTTCGAAGAAGGTCAGGCTCTTGCGCCCCGGCATGGCGGCGGCGATGAAGGCGAAGATCGCGATGAACAGCAGCGCATAGCGTTGCAGGATGCACAGCGGGCACGGCGCCTCGCCCAGCACCACCTGCATGTACAGGGCGCCACCGATCAGCGCCAGGCAGATCACGCCGAGGAGCACCAGAAAGCGCCGTTCCCGATTCAGGCGCGATGTGAGTTCGTTCATTGCCGATTCCTTCGATGGAGAGTGGCAGCGTTGGCTGCCCGGGGGCGCCAAGTCTACACGCTGGAGATGACCTTTGAATGTGTCGAGGCGGGGCGTGCGGCTATCCACTGTTGACCTAGGACCGAGCAGGTCGGTTTCGGTTCAACCGCTGTGCGTGAAAAACACGGCGGCCCGAGCGCCGGACAGGGCAAGGCCCCTCGACAGTCGGGAGTGAAGGATACAGTGATTAAAGGAGGATTAAAGATGAAGGCCGGTGTAGCGGCTTTCATCTTTCCTTATATAGAGAGGGGCTGGGCCCAATCGCTGCGGTTCGGCGCTCGGCCGCAGCGCCCCCTGCGAATGCAATCGTCCGCTTCGTTCTCGATTACCCACGGCCGGGAGCATGGCGGGAAGCGCTACGGCTAAACGCCGAACCGCAGCGATTGGAATGGATGAGACCGGAACTGATATTGAGGCACGGTGCCTGTGGGAGCGGATTCACCCGCGAACAAGGGCAAAGCCCTTGCCATCCACCTCGGTGGCTGCTTCGCGGGTAAACCCGCTCCCACAGGCGCCTTGTGCGCCTACCGATTACTCCAGCGCCGCCGCCGGCCCGAAGAATTCATAACGGCTCTGCCCTTCCGGCACGCCCAACCCTTTGAGCTGACGCTTGATCGCCGCCATGAAACCCTTGGGCCCGAGGAAATAGGCATCGACATCGCGCTCGCGCGGCATCCACTCGGCCAGCAGATCCTGGTCCAGCAGGCCCACCGCATCCGCGGCGCGGCTGCCGTCGTCCTCGGCGTAGCAATAGAAGCGCTTGAGCTGTGGATGCTTCGCGGCCAGCCCGTCGACCCAGTCACGGAACGCATGCACCGCGCCATTGCGCGCGCAGTGGATGAAGTGCACCGGCCGCTCGGTCTTCAGCGCCGCCTCGAGCATGGCCAGCGTCGGGGTGATGCCCACGCCACCGCTGATCAACACCAGCGGCTTGTCGCTGGCGGCCAGGGTGAAGTCACCGGAAGGTGGGAACAACTGCACCGTCGCCCCCACCATCAGTTCGTCGTGGAGGTAGTTGGAAACCTTGCCTTCAGCCTCGCGCTTGACGCTGATGCGGTACTGTTCACCGTCGCACAGGGCCGACAGGGAATAGTTGCGACGCTGCTCGACGCCGCCGATGAACAGTTGCAGCCCAATGTACTGGCCCGGCTCGGCCTTGATGACCGGCTTGCCGTCTACCGGGGCGAAGTAGAACGAGACCACCTCGCTGCTTTCCTGTTCGCGGCGCACCAGGCGGAATGCGCGGGCACCGCGCCAGCCGCCGGCGGCTTCTTCCTTCTGCTTGTACAGGCTCTCTTCAGCGCCGATGAGGATATCCGCCAACTGTCCATAAGCGGCGGCCCAGGCGGCGATCACCTCGGGGGTGGCGATGTCCTTGCCCAGCACCTCTTCGATGGCACGCAGCAGGCAACCGCCGACGATCGGGTAGTGCTCAGGCAGGATCTGCAAGGCCACATGCTTGTTGATGATCTGCCCGACCAGGTCACCGAGCTGTTCGAGCTGGTCGATGTGCTTGGCGTACATCAGCACGCCGTTGGCCAGGGCACGTGGCTGGTCGCCACTGGCCTGGTGGGCCTGGTTGAACAGGGGGCGCACTTCGGGGTATTCGCTGAGCATCAGCTTGTAGAAGTGGGTGGTCAGCGCCTCGCCACCGCTTTCCAGCAGGGGAACAGTGGCCTTGATGATTGCACGTTGTTCGGCATTGAGCATTGCAGCGACTCCTGAGCCTGTGGCTTCGAATAGTTGCCGTGGTTATTTCAGCAATCGTGCCAACTTTAAAAGCCAATGAATTCAGGGCTTTGAGCATTAGCGGTGTCATAAGGACACACCCAAGCGTATAGTCATTCCGACCAACAGGAGTCCATATGACTGCAAAACCCCTGCTTACCGCCCTCCTCCCCCTGGTCAGCGACCTGTCCTGCGACCTGCCCGACCAGGAGCGCTACCGCCGCCTGCTGCAAGCCATGCGCGGCCTGCTGCCGTGCGACGCCGCAGCGTTGTTGCGCCTAGATGGCGAGTGGCTGGTGCCGCTGGCGGTCGACGGGCTGTCGGCGGACACCCTCGGTCGGCGCTTCCGGGTCAGCGAGCACCCACGCTTCCAGGCGCTGCTCAGCCGCCCGGAACCAACCCGCTTCGCCAGCGACAGCCCGTTGCCCGACCCCTACGACGGCTTGGTCAACGCCACCCACGCCGACCTCGAAGTGCATGACTGCATGGGTTGCCCTTTGATGGTCGACGAGCGCCCCTGGGGGCTGCTGACCCTCGACGCCCTCACCCCCGGCCAGTTCCAGAGCCTGGAGCTCGATGCCCTGCAAGCCTTCGCCAGCCTGGCCGCCGCCACCGTCACCGTGGCCGAACGCATCGAGCACCTGGCCCTGCGCGCCGAGGACGAGCACCAACGCGCCGAGGTGTACCGCCAGGCCAGCGGCCAGGACAGGGAACTGATCGGCCAGAGCAAGGCGCACAAGCAACTGGTCGAGGAAATCCGCCTGGTCGGCGGCAGCGACCTGACTGTGTTGATCACCGGCGAGACCGGCGTCGGCAAGGAGTTGGTGGCCCAGGCACTGCATAGCGCCAGCAACCGCGCCAACAAGCCGATGATCAGCCTGAACTGCGCCGCGCTGCCCGACACCCTGGTGGAAAGCGAGCTGTTCGGCCATGTGCGTGGTGCCTTCACCGGCGCCCACGGCGAACGGCGCGGCAAGTTCGAGCTGGCCAACGGCGGCACTCTGTTCCTCGATGAAGTCGGCGAATTGCCGCTGGCTGTACAGGCCAAGTTGTTGCGCGTGCTGCAGAGCGGCCAGTTGCAACGGCTGGGCTCTGACCGTGAGCACCAGGTGGATGTGCGCCTGATCGCCGCGACCAACCGCGACCTGGCGGAGGAAGTGCGCAACGGTAACTACCGGGCCGACTTCTATCACCGGCTGAGCGTCTATCCCCTGCAGGTACCGCCCCTGCGTGAACGGGGCCGCGATGTGCTGTTGCTGGCCGGATATTTCCTGGAGCAGAACCGCTCACGGCTGGGATTGGGCAGCCTGAGGCTCTCCACCGATGCCCAGGCCGCGCTGCTGGTCTATGACTGGCCGGGCAATGTGCGTGAGCTGGAGCACCTGATCGGCCGCTCGGCGCTCAAGGCGTTGGGGCAACACGGGCAGCGGCCGAAGATACTGACGCTGGAGGCGGCGGACCTGGATCTGCGCAATGTGGCGCCGGCCATGCGTGCCGAAGCAGAGATACCGCCCGTCGACGCGCCGCTGCCCGAGGGTGGGCTGCGCGAGGCCATGGATGATTATCAACGGCAGATCGTAGAAGCGTGCCTGAAGCGCCACGGGGACAACTGGGCGGCTGCGGCACGGGAGCTGGGGCTGGATCGGGCGAACCTGAGCCGGTTGGCCAAGCGCCTGGGGTTGCGTTGATTGGCTCTGTTCGTCGTCAAGCCGGCGAACAGGCGGTAAAGCACTGCCCATAATCGCAAACTAAGCTAAAGCCCGGCACTAAAAAGCCGATAACCCGGCATCCTCCCCATTTCGAACCAAAGGTTGCCCATGGCCACGCAAAAAGCCCGCGCGGACTCGTTGTCCCTGCTGCTGTTCACCCTGCGCAGCGGCAAGCTGATGGCAATCAACCTGCTCAAGGTCAGCGAGATCATCCCCTGCCCGCCGCTGACCAAGCTGCCGGAGGCTCATCCGCACGTGAAGGGCGTGGCCACCCTGCGCGGCAACTCGCTGTCGGTGATCGACCTGTCCCGCGCCATCGGCGAGATGCCCCTGGCCGACCCGGACGGCGGCTGCCTGATCGTCACCGAGATCAGCCGCTCGCGCCAGGGCCTGCACGTGCAGGCGGTGAGCCGCATCGTTCATTGCCTGAGCACCGACATCAAGCCGCCGCCGTTCGGTTCGGGCAACCGCTCGTTCATCACCGGCGTGACCCGGGTCGACAACACCCTGGTGCAGGTGCTGGACATCGAAAAGGTGATCCATGGCATCGCCCCGCCCCCGCACGAGCCACACCCGGGTGAAGTCAGCGAAGAGGATGCCAGCCTGCTGGCCGCCGCCAACATCCTGGTGGTGGACGACAGCCAGGTGGCGCTGCAACAGTCGGTGCATACCCTGCGTAACCTGGGTATCGAGTGTCACACCGCGCGCAGCGCCAAGGATGCGATCAACGTGCTGCTGGAGCTGCAAGGCACCGACAAGGAGATCAACATCATCGTCTCCGACATCGAGATGTCGGAGATGGACGGCTTCGCCTTCACCCGCACCTTGCGCGAGACGCCGGACTTCCAGCACCTGTACATCCTGCTGCACACCTCGCTGGACAGCGCGATGAGTGGCGACAAGGCCAAGCTGGCGGGGGCCAACGCCATCCTCACCAAGTTCTCCTCGCCGGAGCTGACCAACTGCCTGGTGACGGCGGCGCGGGCAGTGGTGTTCGAAGAACGCTGACAAATCAAGTCAGGACTTTCCTGACTTGATGCAGGAGAATGTTCGGGCATAATTCGCGCCCTTCGGATGTTCATGGCCAGTACGCATATGAAATGTCTCAACTCTGTCCTGCTCGCTTGCGCCCTGTTCAACGGCGCAGCCCATGCTTCGAGCAACCAGGCCTGGAGCGACCAGCGCCAGCACATGCTCAAGGCCTGCCTGGCCGCCAGCCAGTTCAAGGATGCCCACGTGCTGGGCAAGCCCGCCGAGTTCGACGACCAGGTCGGCTACAGCGTGCTGCTGGTCGAAGGCACCTACCCACAGAAGCACATGCAACAACGCACTGGCACCGAGTTGTGCCTGTACGATCGCCAGCGCCAGCAAGCGTTCGTCACAGAGTGGGAAACCGGCAAGCCGTGAGTGACAGCATTCGTTTCGCCTGTACCGGCTGCGGCAAGTGCTGCACCGGCCACCATGTGCCACTGACCCTCGATGAATCGCGCCAGTGGGCTGCGTCTGGTGGCCAAGTAGTAGTGTTGATCGAGGGGTTCATCGTCGATGGGCTCGGCATGCCGGCCGATCAACGCGAACATGTGTTGCGCCGGTCCCACCCCGTGCCTTGCGGCGCGGGCGAACTGCGCGTGTCGGTGACCTTCGCCGCCTTCAACCCGGGGCGTTGCCGCAACCTCGACGCCAACGACCTGTGCACCATCTATGACACCCGCCCGCTGGTGTGCCGGATCTACCCGGCCGAGATCAACCCGCACCTGCCACTGCGGCCGGAAAACAAGGACTGCCCGCCCGAGGCCTGGGAGCAAGGGCCGGAGTTGATCCATGGCAGCCTGCCGGTGGATGCCGGGCTGCGGGCATTGATCGACGCGTCGCGCCAGGCGGACCGGGACGACATCGCCGCCAAAGTGGCGATCTGCCAGGCGCTGGGGATGACCACCAGCGCGTTGAAGGGTAATGGGTTTACCGCGTGGTTGCCGGATATGGCGGCGTTTGCCGCAGTGCTGGGGCAGGCGCCACAGACCGTCGACGCCCCTTGGAGGGTGCATGTCCAGGACGAGGCGCTGGCCACCGAGCTAACGGATCATCATCTGCAAGTGACGGGCGAAGCACCGGTCTACTACGCATTCATCGGTTTCTAAGCCACCTGTAGGAGCGGCTTCAGCCGCGATCACCCGCGAAGCGGGTGCCCAAACGGCACCGCCTGCATCGCGGCTAAAGCCGCGCCTACTGACAGCGCCGCCAGAACTCATCCGCCAGCCGCCGCAGGTCCTTGGCCAGGTCCGCCACGTCACTGGCGCTGCTGTGGCTGCGCTGCCCGACACTGACCGTCGCCTCGCTGGCCTGACGGATGCTGATGATGTTGCGGTTGATGTTCTCGCTCACCTGGCTCTGCTGCTCCACCGCCGCGGCGATCTGCAGGCTCATCTCGTTGATCTGGTTGACCCGCACGCTGATGCTGTCCAGCGCGTCGCTGGCCAGTTGCGCCTGCTCGACACTGTGCCCGGCATGGGCGCTGCTCTGCTGCATCACCAGCACCGCGGCACGGGCGCCGTCCTGCAGGGCGGCGATCATGCGCTGGATATCGTGGGTGGACTGCGCGGTGCGCTGGGCCAGGCCGCGCACCTCGTCGGCGACCACCGCGAAACCGCGCCCCTGGTCGCCGGCCCGCGCCGCCTCGATGGCGGCGTTGAGGGCCAGCAGGTTGGTCTGCTCGGCGATGCCGCGGATCACGTCGAGCACCCCGGAGATCTCGCTGCTGTGGTTCTCCAGCTGCTGGATCACTTCGCTGGCTTCCACCAACGACCCGGCCAGATCCTGGATCGCGCAGCGGTTGCGGTCGACCAGCTGATGGCCAGACTGCGTCTCGTCCTCGGCCTGGTCGGCGGCCATCGCCGCCATCTGCGCGCTGCTGGCGACCTGGGCGACACTGGCGCTCATCTGGTGGATCGCCGTGGCCACCTGGTCGGCCTCGCTCTGCTGCTCCAGGCTGTTGGCATGACTGCTGTGCAGCGCGTCGACCAACGACCCGGAATGCCCGGCCAGACGTGAAGAGGTGTCGCCGATACGCCCCACCACCGCCCCCAGCTGCGCCTTGAGCATGCGCATGGCGAACTCGATCTGGCCCAGGCCGTCGCGGCGACCGGTATACAGCTGCTGGCTCAATGGATTGTCGGCGATGGCCAGCGCCTGGCGGCGCAGGCGCTCGAGCGGGCGCAGCAACAGCAGGATCACCCCGGCGCTGAGGCCCGCCGCGACGCCGATCTCCACCAGCGACGCCAACAGCGGGCGCTCGAGCCACCAGTGCCCCGCCCCCATCACCACTGCCAACAACCCTGCTATACCCAGCGACAACCGTGTCGCCAGCCCCGGCACCGGTAGCCGCTCGCGCCAGCCCCGCCGTCCCTCGCGCAACCGCGCGTAACAGCGCTCGGCCGCCTCGACCTGCGCGACGCTGGGCTTGGTCCGCACCGACTGATATTCCAATGTCTGCCCGCCGCTGCTGATCGGCGAGACGAACGCGCTGACCCAGTAGTGATCACCGTTCTTGCAACGGTTCTTCACCAGCCCCATCCACGAACGCCCGGCCTTGAGCGCCTGCCACATCTGGGCAAAGGCCTGGGGCGGCATGTCCGGGTGGCGCACCACATGGTGAGCCTGGCCCAACAGCTCGTCACGGGTGAAACCACTGACCCGCAGGAAGTCGTCATTGGCGTAGGTGATGCGGCTGTCCAGGTCGGTGGTGGAGAGGATATTGGCATCGCCGGGGTAATCCACTTCGCGACCGGTAACGGGCATATTGCACTTCATCGGAGGCTCTCGTTGTTGTTCGGGAAATCGGCAGGGCGTTCGACTCTAGAAGCAAATGACGGGGCAATATTGATCCACGGCAGGATATTGGCATTTGGCCATCAAGCCTCGAAACTGACAGCCGTGACAGCCAGGCGTCACGCTGGCGACCCGGTCGGCGCGCTATAACCCTGGATAACCGAAAACTGTTTCCGCCCCCTGGCCAAGGTGCCCGCCCGATGCGACGTCCGTCCCGCCCCCTCGTTCTCGCCGCCCTGGCCCTGGTCGCCCTGACCACTGCTGGCCTGTGGCTGGCCCAACGGCCGTCGGCCCCCGCCAGCCGTGGCGCGAGCGCCGTGCCGGTGCGGGTGGTCGCCGTCGCCCAGCAGGACGTACCACGCTACATCGGCGCCATTGGTTCGGTGCTGTCGCTGCACAGCGTCGAGGTGCGCCCCCAGGTCGAGGGCGTGCTCACTCAGGTGCTGGTCAAGGAAGGGCAATGGGTGAAGCAGGGCGACCTGCTGGCCACCCTCGACGACCGGGCGATCCGCGCCAGCCTCGACCAGGCCCGCGCCCAGCTCGGCCAGACCCAGGCGCAGTTGCAGGTGGCCAGGGTCAACCTCAAGCGCTACCAGTTGCTCAGCACCGATGACGGCGTGTCGAAGCAGACCCTCGACCAGCAACAGGCACTGGTCAACCAACTGCAGGCCACGATTACCGGCGACCAGGCCGCCATCGACAACGCCGCGGTGCAGCTCTCCTACACCCGCATCGCTTCGCCGGTGACCGGCCGCGTCGGTATCCGCAACGTCGACCCCGGCAACCTGGTGCGCACCACCGATACGCAGGGCCTGTTCAGCGTCACCCAGATCGACCCGATCGCCTTGGAGTTCTCATTGCCTCAGCAACAGTTGCCGACCTTGCAAAGCCTGCTGAAAACACCCACACCCGCTGAAGTCGAGGCCTACATGGACGCCGACGGCGAACGCAGCCTGCTCGCCAAGGGCCACCTCAGCCTGATTGACAACCAGGTCTCGGCCACCACCGGCACGGTGCGGGTCAAGGCCGAGTTCGACAACCAGGACGGCCGTCTGTGGCCCGGCCAACTGGTCACCGTGCGCCTGCGCACGGCGGTGGATGAAAACGCCCTGGTGGTGCCGCCGCCCGTGGTGCAGCGCAGCATCGACGGCCACTTCGTCTATCGCGTGGATGGCGACAAGGTCACCAGCGTGCCGGTCAAGGTGCTGTACCAGGACAGCACGCTGAACATCGTCGCCGGGGTCAAGGCTGGCGATCAGCTGGTGCTCGATGGCCAGTCGCGCCTCAAGCCGGGGTCGAAGGTCGAGGTCACGCCGGATGCGCCGGCGCCGGCCGAGATGGCCGACCGCAGGAGCCAGCCATGAACGCCCGCAACGGTGTCTCGGCCTGGTGCATCGACCACCCCATCGCCACCTTGCTGCTGACCTTCGCCTTGGTGCTGCTGGGCGCCATCGCCTTCCCGCGCCTGCCGGTGGCGCCGCTGCCCGAGGCCGACTTCCCGACCATCCAGGTCACCGCCGCGCTGCCCGGCGCCAGCCCCGAGACCATGGCCTCGTCGGTGGCCACGCCGCTGGAGGTGCAGTTCAGTGCCATCCCCGGCATGACCCAGATGACCAGCAGCAGCGCCCTGGGCTCGACCACGCTGATCCTGCAGTTCACCCTCGACAAGAACATCGACACCGCCGCCCAGGAAGTCCAGGCGGCGATCAACACTGCCACCGCGCGCCTGCCCCAGGACCTGCCCAGCCCCCCCACCTGGCGCAAGGTGAACCCGGCCGACAGCCCGGTGCTGATCCTCACCGTCAGTTCCGCGCAGATGCCCGGCAACGAGCTCAGCGACTACGCCGAGACCCTGCTGGCCCGCCAGCTCAGCCAGATCGACGGGGTCGGCCTGGTCAACATCACCGGCCAGTTGCGCCCGGCGATCCGCGTGCAGGCCCAGCCCGAGAAGCTCGCCGCCATCGGCCTGACCCTGGCCGATGTGCGCCAGGCCATCCAGCAGACCAGCCTCAACCTGGCCAAGGGCGCGTTTTATGGCGAGCACAGCGTGTCGACCATCGCCGCCAACGACCAACTGTTCCACCCCGAGGACTACGCCAGGCTGATCGTCAGCTACCGCAACGGCGCGCCGGTGCACCTGGCCGACGTGGCCAAGGTGATCAACGGCGCCGAGAACGCCTATGTGAAGGCCTGGTCCGGCGACCAGCCCGGCCTGAACCTGGTGATCTTCCGCCAGCCCGGGGCCAACATCGTCGATACCGTGGACCGGGTGCTCGACGCCCTGCCCCGCCTGCAGGAGATGCTGCCGGCCTCGGTCGAGGTGTCAGTGCTGCAGGACCGCACCCAAACCATCCGCGCTTCGCTGCACGAGGTGGAGCTGACCCTGATGATCGCCGTGGCCCTGGTGATCGGGGTGATGGCGCTGTTCCTGCGCCAGTGGTCGGCAACCTTCATCGTCTCCAGCGTGCTGGGGGTGTCGCTGATCGCCAGTTGCGCGCTGATGTACGTGCTCGGTTTCAGCCTCAACAACCTGACGTTGGTGGCCATCGTCATCGCCGTGGGCTTCGTGGTCGACGACGCCATCGTGGTGGTGGAGAACATCCACCGTCATCTGGAAGCCGGCGACGACAGCCGCACCGCCGCGCTCAAGGGCGCTGGCGAGATCGGCTTCACCGTGGTGTCGATCAGTTTCTCGCTGATCGCCGCGTTCATCCCGCTGCTGTTCATGGGCGGGGTGGTGGGCCGGCTGTTCAAGGAGTTCGCCCTGACCGCCACGGCGACCATCCTGATCTCGGTGGTGGTGTCGCTGACCCTGGCCCCGACCCTTTGCGCACTGTTCATGCGTCGCCCGCCCGGCGAGCACGAGGGTGGGTTCGGCCCGCGCCTGCTGCGCGGGTATGAAAAGGGCCTGGACCGCGCCCTGGCCCATCGGCGCATCACCCTCGGCGTGTTCGGCCTCACCCTGGCCCTGGCCGTGGCCGGCTACGTGGGCATCCCCAAAGGTTTCTTCCCCTTGCAGGACACCGGCTTCATCCTCGGCACCACCGAGGCGGCGGCGGATGTCTCGTATTCCTCGATGATCGACAAGCACCTGGCCCTGGCCAAGATCATCGGCGAAGACCCGGCCGTGCGCGCCTACTCGCATTCGGTCGGAGTCACCGGCAGCAACCAGACCATCGCCAACGGCCGCTTCTGGATCTCGCTCAAGCCACGGGGCGAACGCGATGTGTCGGCCAGCGAGTGGATCGACCGGATCCGCCCGAAACTGGCCCAGGTGCCGGGCATCGTCCTGTACATGCGCGCCGGCCAGGACATCAACCTCAGCTCCGGCCCTTCGCGCACCCAGTACCAGTATGTGCTCAAGAGCAACGACGGCGTGGCGCTGAACCTGTGGACCCAGCGCCTGACCGAACGCCTGCGGGAAAATCCGGCGTTCCGTGACCTGTCCAACGACCTGCAACTGGGCGCCAGCGTCACCCGCATCGACATCGACCGCCAGGCCGCCGCGCGCTTCGGCCTGACCACCACCGACGTCGACCAGGCCCTGTACGACGCCTTCGGCCAGCGCCAGATCAGCGAGTTCCAGACCGAGACCAACCAGTACAAAGTCATCCTCGAACTGGACGCCCGCCAGCGCGGCAAAGCTGAAAGCCTCAACTACTTCTACCTGCGCTCGCCACTGTCCGGCGAGATGGTGCCGCTGTCGGCCCTGGCCCATGTCGCGCCGCCCAGCACCGGCCCCCTGTCGATCAGCCACGACGGCCTGTTCCCGGCCGCCAACCTGTCGTTCAACCTGGCCCCCGGCGTGGCCCTGGGCGACGCGGTGCAGATCCTCGAACGCACCCAGCGCGAACTGGGCATGCCCGACGCCATCGCCGGCAACTTCCAGGGCGCGGCCCAGGCGTTCCAGAGCTCGCTGTCGAGCCAGCCGTACCTGATCCTCGCCGCGCTGGTGGCGGTGTACATCATCCTCGGGGTGCTCTACGAGAGCTTCGTGCACCCGCTGACCATCATCTCCACGCTACCGTCCGCGGGCCTGGGCGCGATCATCCTGCTCTGGGCCAGCGGCCAGGACTTCAGCATCATGGGGTTGATCGGCGTGGTGCTGCTGATCGGCATCGTCAAGAAGAACGGCATCCTGCTCATCGACTTCGCCCTCGAAGCCCAGCGCAATCAAGGCATGACGCCCGAGCAGGCGATCCGCCAGGCGTGCCTGGTGCGCTTCCGCCCGATCATCATGACCACCCTCGCCGCCTTGCTCGGCGCGGTGCCGCTGATGTTCGGCTTCGGTACCGGCGCCGAGCTGCGCCAGCCGCTGGGCATCGCCGTGGTCGGCGGCCTGCTGGTGAGCCAGGCCCTGACGCTGTTCACCACCCCGGTCATATACTTGGCCCTGGAACACCTGTTCCACCGCCGCCGGGCCACCCCGGCCGCCGCGCCAAGCGCCAGTTGAGACAAGACCATGCGTGTGCTGATCATCGAAGACGAAGAGAAAACCGCCGACTACCTGCATCGCGGCCTGAGCGAACAGGGCTTCACCGTCGACCTGGCCCGCGACGGCATCGACGGCCTGCACCTGGCCCTGGAGGGCGACTACGCGGTGATCGTGCTCGACGTGATGCTGCCGGGCCTGGACGGTTACGGCGTACTCCGCGCACTGCGGGCACGCAAGCAGACGCCAGTGATCATGCTCACCGCCCGCGAGCGGGTCGAGGACCGCATCCATGGGCTGCGCGAAGGCGCCGACGACTACCTGGGCAAGCCGTTCTCGTTCCTCGAACTGGTCGCCCGCCTGCAGGCGCTGACCCGGCGCAGCGCCATTCACGAACCCTTGCAGATCCAGGTGGCCGACCTGTGGATCGACCTGATGGCGCGCAAGGCCACCCGCGCGGGGCAACGCCTGGACCTCACCGCCAAGGAGTTCTCGCTGCTCAGCGTGCTGGCCCGACGCCAGGGCGAGATCTTGTCCAAGACCGCCATCGCCGAACTGGTCTGGGACATCAACTTCGACAGCGACGCCAATGTGGTCGAGGTGGCCATCAAGCGCTTGCGGGCCAAGCTCGACGGGCCGTTCGACAACAAGCTGCTGCATACCATTCGAGGCATGGGTTATGTCCTGGAGCACCGTGCGTGACTTGCAGGCGATCGAGAGATCCGTAGGAGCGGCTTCAGCCGCGATGCAGGCACCGCGGTGCCTGGCACCCGCCATGCGGGTGATCGCGGCTAAAGCCGCTCCTACGCAATCGCGCCAAACCAACAGCACCCCGATGAGCAGCCGCAAATGATCCAAGGCCATCTCCCTACCAAACCCGGCAACTCCATCGCCCTGCGCCTCTCGGCCCTGTTCACCCTGGTGGCCCTGGCCGTGTTCGTGCTGATCGGCAGCGCCCTGTACCGCCAGGTCGACCGCAGCCTCGACCTGCTGCCGGCCGCCGAACTGGACGCTCGTTTCAGCGTGCTCGAATCCACCCTCAACCGCTTTGGTACCCCCGAGCACTGGGCCAAGATCAACAACAAGCTCAACCTGCTGAGCGAAGAAGACCGGCGTATCCGCTTCTGGGTGGTCAGCAGCGACCCGGCCTTCGAATACGGCCACCCCACCGAACAGGTCCGCGCCTTCGCCGAGGGCGCGCCGGGCATGCGCGACCTGCGCCTGGCCAGCAGCCCCTACCCGTACAAAGTGCTGGTCAGCGCGTTGCCGGCATTGGGTGACCGCCCGCCGCTGCGCTTCCTGATCGGCATCGACACCGAGACCTTCTGGCAGGCCCAGCACAGCCTGCTGGTGGCCATCGTCGGCCTGGCCGCCTTCGGCGTGCTGCTGGCCTCGCTGCTCGGCTACTGGGTAGCGCGCATCGGCCTCAAGCCCCTGCAAGCCCTGTCGGACGAAGCCCAGGCCCTGGCCCCGCCGCGCCTGGACGGCCGCCTGCCGACCCACGACCTGCCCCCGGAACTGGCACAGTTCGCCGGCGCCTTCAACGCCGCCCTCGACCGCGTCACCCAGGCCTACTCACAACTCGAAGCCTTCAACGCCGACGTCGCCCACGAACTGCGCTCACCGCTGACCAACCTGATCGGCCAGACCCAAGTCGCACTGACCCGCGGGCGCAGCGCCGAACACTACTTCGAAGTGCTGCAATCCAACCTCGAGGAGCTCGAGCGCCTGCGCAGCATCATCAACGACATGCTGTTCCTGGCCAGCGCCGACCAAGGCAGCAAGGCCACCTCGCTGACCAGCGCCTCGCTGGCCGAGGAAGTGGCCACCACCCTCGACTACCTCGACTACATCCTCGAGGATGCCCAAGTCAGCGTCAGCGTCAGCGGCGACGCCCAGGCCTGTTTCGAAAAGGCCCAGCTGCGCCGGGCGCTGATCAACCTGCTGAACAACGCCGTGCAGCACACCGCGCCGCACCAGGTGATCCAGGTGCGCATCGAGGCGGGAGAGGAACAGGTCAGCATCGCCGTGAGCAACCCGGGGCCGGCAATTGCCGAGGAGCACCTGCCGATGCTGTTCGAGCGGTTCTATCGGGTGGATGCGGCGCGCAGCAACAGCGGGGGTGGCAACCATGGGTTGGGGTTGGCGATCGTCAAGGCTATCGCCGTGATGCATGGCGGCAATGTTTTCGTGCGAAGTGAGGCCGGCGCCAATACCTTTGGTATCAACCTGCCGAACGCTCAACTACGCGGGTTTGCGGTAAAAATCTGAAGTTATTCATCGTGATCATTACTTTTTGCGCAACAGTGCTTATCTAAACGGCCTCTGTTTCCCATGTGTTTACGGGACTAACTTAAGCCCTGTCTCCATTAGCACTTGCCCCGCAAGAAGGTTGCATCAAATGTCCAACAGTATGGGTATTGCCAGCGTGTTCGTCCTGTCTTCCCTGTTGTTGTCGCCCCTGGCCATGGCGGAAGAATCCCCGGCCTTCGTCGCCCGTAACGCCGAACTTGCCAGCGTTCACCAGGAAGCCTTCGCGGCACGCCAGGCCGACGCTGCCAAAGACGTGCAGCAGACCGCTTCCAAGGCGTCCGTCGACGACAACGCCGACAGCTGATCGGCCACACCCGCGTCTCCAGATTTCCCTTGGCTACACCATGGGCACCGCCTGTGACGATATGTTAGCCTTTCCAAGCCGCTGCCCCGCAGCGGCTTTTTTTATGTGTCGAAAATATCAGCCCGGCTGTTACGTCTCTAATAAGAAACTTGCAGGCACGACAATAAAAAACGGCCCCATCGCTTGACCAAAGGAGTTTGTACCGGTGTCTTTTGCGTTTCGTTTCACCCCGTTGTTCGTTGCATTGACCGCAACGATGCCCGTGGCCGCACAGGCCGATGAAGCCAAGGCTGATGGCTTCATCGAAGGTTCCACGCTGAACCTGCATTTCAGAAATGCCTACTTCAACCGCAACGAGAAGAATGCCCAGATCAAGGACAAGCGTGAGTGGGGCCAGGGTGCCGTCGCCCGCTTCGAGTCCGGCTACACGCCGGGCGTGATCGGTTTTGGCCTCGACGCCCATGCCATGGTCGGTTTGAAGCTGGACGGCGGTGGCGGCCACGCCGGCACCTCGATCCTGCCAAGTGCGCCGGAAGACAAAGCGCGCCACGCCTTCTCCACCGCTGGCGGCGCGATCAAGCTCAAGGGCTTCGACACCGAGTTCAAGGCCGGTGACCTGTTCCTCACCAACCCGGTGATCGCCGGTGGCGAAAGCCGCATGCTGCCGCAGACCTTCCGCGGCGTCGCCGTGACCAACCGCAGCATCGACGGGCTGATGCTCGAAGGCGGCAAGGTCAGCTTCACCAAGCCGTACAACCAGAGCGGCCACCGCCGCATCAACACCTACTACAGCAACCAGACGCCCGAGCAGGACAGCCAGAACCTGAGCTGGGCCGGCGCGTCGTGGAGCGGCACCGAGGGCGTCACCGCCAATGTCTACGCCGCCGAGCTGAAGGACATCTGGAACCAGTACTACGCCGACTTCGACTACACCTATCAGGTCAACGACCTGGTCAGCCTGAACCCGGGCGTGCACTTCTACCACACCCAGGACACCGGCCAGTCGAAGCTGGGCGACATCGACAACAACACCTGGAGCGTGCACTTCACCGTGGCCGCCGGGTACCACAGCGTCACCGCCGCCTACCAGCGGGTCAACGGCGACACGCCGTTCGACTACATCAACCTGGGTGACAGCATCTACCTGGACAACTCGCGCATGTATTCGGACTTCAACGCGCCGAACGAGCGTTCGTGGAAGCTGCAGTACAACTACGACTTCGCCGGCGTCGGCATCCCCGGCCTGACCTCGACACTGTCGTACTCGCGCGGCAAGGCCGACCTGACCAAGGCCAGCCAGGACACCCAGTACTACAACTTCTACAACCCCGAGGGCGAGAATGCCCGGCATTGGGAGCGTGACTTCGACGTGAAGTACGTGTTCCAGGAAGGCCAGCTGAAGGACCTGTCGGTGCTGCTGCGCTATGCCACGCACCGGGCCAACGCGGCGTACTCGTCGGTGTCGGACAACGACGAGTTCCGGGTGATCGTGGATTATCCGCTGAACGTGTTCTAACGCAGCCCCCACCTATGGGAGCAACTGCCTAGCAGTTTGCATTTGCCCTTGTGGGAGCGGCCTTGTGTCGCGAAAGGGCCGCAACGCGGCCCCCGCTTCCAGAGTGATGCACAGAATGCTGGGGCTGCTCCGCAGCCCTTTCGCGACACAAGGCCGCTCCCACATCGACAGCGTTTCCCGCCTCAACGGTTTCTGTTCAACCTGATCTCCAGGTCATTGATCAGGGCCTTGGCCATGGCGCTGAGCATTCGCGCCGCACTCCCCGCCAGCAAATCCCCTTCGAATTCTGCCTCGGTGGTCAGGTGCAGGATGCAGCCCTGCAACACCGAAATTTCATCGAACGCCCGGCTGAAGGGCACACCGGGCTGAACACGAAAACATTCGAGAAAGGTCTCCTCGCCTGCGGTGTAGCCGGGTTCGGGCTTTTCGCTCATGGCGCCACCTCCTGCGACCTGGCGTGTTCGAACAGGCATTGGAGCAGTTGGGCGAGGATACAGAGGTTGTCCACCAGCACTTCGGGGCGGTCTTCGGGGCTGAACGCCAGGTAGACATCGGCGGTCTTGTGGATCGTCGACATCAGGACCGCGGCGTGGTCCCGAACTTCGTCGACGGTGAGGTGATAGGTCCGAAGCAATGCTCGGCTGAAGCATTCGGTTGCAGATTCAGAATTGTCGTACGCCCCGCGATAGGTCTACTGAATCATTTCCGTCGGGCGGAACACCTTTAATCTTGTCCGACAATCCCCGCTTCCCTAGAATATCGCCCGCCGCTTTCCGGCCCACTCCCCATGGATCCCGGGGCTTATGCAGTTGCGAGCATGACGTTGCCCACCCGATCACCACGATCCGCCCTGTACAAGTCACACCCCGAGCTGATCCTCAACCTGGGCAGCTGCCTCGCCGTGCTCGCCATCGTGGCCATCGTCAGCTACCTGCTGGCCCGCGAGCGCGACAGCGTCGAACAGTCGGCGATGCGCTCGTCGAGCAACATCGTGCAACTGATCGAAAGCGACATCCTGCGCAACGTCGAGCTCTACGACCAGTCGCTCAAGGGCCTGGTCTGGGCAGTGCGCCACCCGGAATTGCTCAACGTGCCGCCCAAGCTGCGCCAGCAGATCCTGTTCAACCAGGCGTTCACCGCGCCCATCCGCGGCGACATCCTCTGGCTCGACAACAAAGGCGATGTGGTCGGCGACTCCACCAGCGTCATCCCGCGCCAGGCCAACTTCGCCGACACCGTGCCCTTCCAGACCCACCGCGACCACCCCGGCATGGGCCTGTTGATCAGCCCGCCGTTCAAGGCGCGCCTGGGCAACCTGGACTGGTGCATCAGCTTCAGCCGGCGAATCACCGGCAGCAACGGCGAATTCCTCGGCCTGGCCGCCGGCGCCTTGCGGCTGTCGTACTTCAACCAACTGTTCGAACGCCTGGACATCGGCGTGGACAGCAGCATCAACCTGCTCAACACCGACGGGCAGTTGCTGGCGCGCCAACCGACCCGCCCGCAGGATCCGCTGATCGGCGCCAGCTTCAGCGAACGCCCCAACTTCAAACGCATCCTCAGCGAGCGCAGCGGCAGCTTCACGGCCCGCTCCAGCACCCATGACGTCCAGCGCATCTACACCTTCGCCCGGGTTGCCGACCTGCCGCTGATCGTGCTGGTGGTGCATTCCTCGGACGAGGTGTTCCAATCGTGGCGGCGCACGGCGATCGTGGTCAGCGTGGCCACCGGCGTGCTGTGCATGGGCATTCTCTGGCTCACCCTGCTGCTGGGCCGCGAGCTGCGCCGTCGCCATGAAGCCGAGCAGGGCCTGGCGACCCTGGCCGCCACCGACAGCCTCACGGGCCTGGCCAACCGCCGTCGCCTGGACCAGGTGCTGCGTCAGGAATGGGCCCGCGCCCAGCGCAATCGCCGGCCGCTGGCGGTGCTGATGGTGGATGTGGACCATTTCAAGGCGTTCAACCAGCGCCATGGCCACGCAGGGGGCGACCACGTGTTGCGCGAGGTGGCCAAGACCATCGAGCTGTGCATAAGACGCCCGGCCGACCTGGCCGCGCGCTATGGCGGGGAGGAATTCCAGGTGGTGCTGCCGGAGACGGATCTTGCCGGCGCCCAGCTGTTGGCCGAGCGTATCCGGGGCAGCGTCGAGGCGATGCCGCCGTTCGGTGACGATGTGCGTGCGGTGACTGTCAGCGTGGGCATCGGCTTGCACATCCCGGGCACCCAGCAGGATCTGGCGGCGCTTCTAGGTGATGCGGACGAGGCGTTGTACCGGGCCAAGGCCAATGGTCGGAATCGGGTCGAGGGCCCCCAAGACCAGGCAATGTGAGCTTGGGGCTGCCTTGCAGCCCATCGCGGCTGAAGCCGCTCCTACAGAAACGGCGGACCACCTGTAGGAGCGGCTTCAGCCGCGATGGGCCGCAAAGCGGCCCCGAAGTTCAAGACCCAGCGCGCGCCGCGTTACGCAGCGCCCTCACCTGGTCATGATTGCGCTGCACGCCCTGCAGTTGCTTCTCTACCAGCACGTAGGTCGGATCGCTGACGCTACGCCCCAGCTTGACCAACTTTTCGCGAGCTTCCTTGTAGGCTTTGAGGGCATGGTCCTCGCCCCGCTCCACTTCATTGAGCACGGCGGTTTCATCCTTGCCGGTGACCATCGCCTTGAGGTTGACCCAGCCACGGTGCAAGTCACCGCTGATGCTGGTGCTGGTTTCCGGATCACCGCCCAGGCGACGCACTTCGCCCTGCAGCTCGCCTGCGGCATTGGCGCACTCACCGGCGCGCTGGACGAAGAACGCCTTGAGCTCGGGGTTCTTCACATCGTCGGCGGATGCCTTGAAGCCTTTCTCGCCATCCTTGCTGTATTCGATCAGGTCGTTGAGTACGTCGATCACGTCTTTGTTGGGATTGCTCATGGCAACTACTCCTTAGACAGGTGGAAGTCACCTGTACCGGAGCAGGCTTCATGCCAGCCATGAAACATAAAAATATTTGTTTAAAATCAACAACTTGAAATATCTCATCAAACGATGAAAAGCGGCGTTCTGCATGATCGCCGCTTGGGTCGTCGTGCAGATTGCAGTATGGTTCGCGGTCCAACCCTGCCCAGGCCCGAGCCCGATGAAACCCGAATCGCTGCAACTGCTGGTCACCCGCACCATGCCCTTCGGCAAGTACCAGGGCCGCTTGATCGCCGACCTGCCGGGCGACTACCTGGCGTGGTTCGCCCGCAAGGGGTTCCCGCCCGGCGAGCTGGGCGGGTTGCTGGCGTTGATGCACGAGATCGACCACAACGGGTTGGGCGACCTGTTGAAGCCGTTGCGGGGCAAGGCAGGGGCTTGAGCATTGCGCTTGATGGCCCCATCGCGGGGCCCTGCCGGCCTACCCTTTCGCCGGCGCCACGACCATTTCCACCTGCTCGCTCTTCTTGATCACGGCATACACCACCGCCGTCACCAGGCTCCCCGCCAGGATCGCCAGCAGGTACAGCAGCGCGTGGTTGATCGCGTTGGGGATCAGCAGCACGAACAACCCGCCATGGGGCGCCATCAGCTTGCAGCCGAAGTACATCGACAGCGCGCCGGTCAGCGCACCGCCGGCGATGCTCGCCGGGATCACCCGCAGCGGGTCCTTGGCGGCAAACGGGATCGCGCCCTCCGAGATGAAGCACAACCCCAGCGCCAGCGCCGCCTTGCCGGCCTCGCGTTCGCTCTGGGCGAACTTGCGCCGGGCCAGGAAGGTGGCGATGCCCAGGCCGATCGGCGGTACCATGCCGGCGGCCATGGTCGCTGCCATCGGCGCGTAACTGGACGAGGCCAGCAACCCCACCGAAAACGCATAGGCCGCCTTGTTGATCGGGCCTCCAAGGTCGACGCACATCATGCCGCCCAGCAACAGCCCGAGCAGGATGGCGTTGGTGGTGCCCATGCTGTCGAGAAAGTGCGTGAGCCCTTCGAGCATCGCCGCCACGGGCTGGCCGACCACGTAGATCATCACCAGGCCGGTGAACAGGCTGGCCAGCAGCGGGATGATCAGGATCGGCTTGAGCGCCTCCAGGCTCGATGGCAGGCACACCCAGCGGGCGATGGCCTTGGCACTGTAACCGGCAAGAAAACCGGCGACGATGCCACCGATGAAGCCCGCGCCCAGGGTGCCGGCCAGCAGGCCGCCGATCATGCCCGGGGCCAAACCCGGGCGGTCGGCGATGGACCAGGCGATATAACCCGCCAGCAACGGCACCATCAGCTTGAACGCCGCCTCGCCGCCGATCTGCATCAGTGCGGCGGGCAAGGTGCCGGCCTCTTTGTAGGCCTCGATGCCGAACACGAACGACAGCGCGATCAGCAAGCCGCCGGCCACCACCATCGGCAGCATGAACGACACCCCGGTCAGCAGGTGCTTGTAGATGCCAGTCTTATCGGCCTTTTGCGGGGCACTGGCAGCGCTGCTCTCGACCTTGGCCTGGTTCAGTGCATTGTCCAGGGTGGCGCGGGCCTGCTTGAGGGCGATGCCGGTGCCGCAGCGGTAGATGCGCTTGCCGGCGAAGCGGGCCGTGGGCACCTCGATATCGGCGGCCAGCAGCACCACGTCGGCTTCGGCGATGGCTTCGCCAGACAAGGGATTGCGCGCACCGACCGAGCCCTGGGTTTCGACGGTGAGCTGGTAGCCCAGCGCCTGGGCAGCCTGCTGCAGGGCCTCGGCGGCCATGAAGGTGTGTGCCACGCCCGTGGGGCAGGCGGTCACCGCGACGATCTTCACCGCAGCGCTGGCCACGGCCGGGGTCACTTCCTGAACCTGTGCCTTGACCGCCGCCTCATCGAGGAAACCTTCGCGGTCCGCCAGGGCCTGGGCCGGGGTGCTCTGGTACAGGCGCTTGCCGGCGAAGCGCGCCAGGTCCACCGGGCCGGTGCTGACCACCAGCACCCAGTCGGCTTCGGCGATCTGCGCCGGGGTCAGGCGGCGTTCCGGGTGGTCGGCGTCCTGCACTTCGACGCTGGTGCTCCAGCCGCGGCGCTGGGCGGCGGCGGCCAGCAGGCGCGCGCTGAGCACGCTGGAAACCTGGCCGTTGGGGCAGGCGGTGACAATGGCGATATTCATCAGCAGCCCTCTTCTTGTTGTTCTGTCAGCTGTACACCGGCTTGCAACCGCGCCAGCTGGTCACGGTCGTTGATGCCGAAACCAACCTGGGTCACCGCCTGGGCGGCGATGGCCGTGGCGCGGCGCAAGGTGTCTGCGGCGGGCTCGCGTTGCAGCAGGCCATGGACCATCCCGGCCACCAGCGAGTCGCCCGCGCCCACGGTGCTGGCAATGCTCACCTGAGGGGGTTGGGCGTGCAGCGCCAGGCCACTGGCGAACCAGTTCACGCCCTGCTCGCCCTGGGACACCACGACATGTTCGATGCCAGAGGCCAGCAACTGCTGGGCGGCGGCGCGCTGTTCGGCCAGGGTGTTCACCGCCAGCCCCAGCACCTCGCCCAGTTCCTCGGTGTTCGGCTTCACCAGCCACGGCATCGCCTGCAAGCCGGCACGCAGGGCTTCGCCGCTGCTGTCCAGCGCCACCTTCAGGCCTTGGGCCTTGAGGGTATCCAGCAGTGCGCGCAGCCACTGCGGGCTGATGCCGCGCGGCAGGCTGCCGGCCACCACCACCGCGTCATGGCCGGGCGCGATCTGCGCAAGCCGGCGCAGCAATTCGGCCTGAGCCGCTTCGTCCACCTGCGGGCCCTGGCCGTTGATGTCGGTGACCCGGCCATCGGCTTCCACCAGCTTGATATTGCTGCGGGTCTCGCCCGGCACGCGCACGAAGCAATCGGTGAAACCGCGGCGCTCGATCAGCGCCTCGAAAGGTTGCAGGTTGTCGCGGCCCAGAAAACCGCCGACGGTGACATCGTGCCCCAGGTCGGCCAGCACCTGGGCGACGTTCAAGCCTTTGCCGGCAGCGTGGCTGTACTGGGCCTGGCTGCGGTTGACCTGGCCGGGGCGCAAGTGATCGAGGCTGACGGTGATGTCCAGCGCGGGGTTGAGGGTGAGGGTGAGGATCTTGGCCATTATCAATAACGCTCCACCAGCGCCCGGACCGCTTCGGCGCTGTCTTGTCGCAGGGCCTCGCGCGCCAGGGCACGGGCCGTCGAATGGTCGGCCTGGCGTACCAGGGCCTTGACTTCAGGGATGCTGCGGGCGGACACGCTCAGCTCGTCCACCTCCAGGCCCAGCAGCACGGCGACCGCCTGCGGGTCGGCCGCCAGCTCGCCGCACACGCCCACCCACTTGCCTTGGGCATGGGCGGCGCGCACGGTCATGTCGATCAGGTTGAGCACCGCCGGGTGCAGGCCGTCGGCCTGGGCCGACAGGCTCGGGTGGCCGCGGTCGATGGCCAGGGTGTACTGGGTGAGGTCGTTGGTGCCGATGCTGAAGAAGTCCACTTCGCGGGCCAGTTGCGGCGCCAGCAAGGCGGCCGAGGGCACCTCGACCATGATGCCGACCTGCAGGTCGCCGACCGGGATCTCCCGGCGCAGGCGCTCGACCATGGCCTTGGCCGCGCGCCACTCGTGAACCTGGCCGACCATGGGGAACATGATCCGCAGCGGCCGGTCGCCGGCGGCGCGCAACAGGGCGCGCAACTGGTCCTCCATCACCTGGGGCCGTTGCAGGGTCAGGCGCACGCCGCGCACGCCGAGGAAGGGGTTGTCCTCCGCCGCGATGGGCCAGTAGGGCAAGGGCTTGTCGCCGCCCACATCGAGGGTGCGCACCACCAGCGGACGACCGGCCAGAGCATCGAGCACGCGGCGGTACTCGGCCTCTTGCGTGGCCACGTCGGGCGCCTGGGGGTGGGCCATGAAGATCAGTTCGGTGCGCAGCAGGCCGACACCTTCGGCGCCCTGCTCCACCACCTTGTCGATACCGTTGCTTTCGCCGATGTTGGCTACCACTTCCACGCGGTGGCCGTCACGGGTGACCGCAGGCTCATGGCGATTCGCCCAGGCGGCTTGCAGGCGCTGTTCGCGGGCATCGCGCTCGGCCAGGGCACGCTGCAGTTCATCGGTGGGCGGTGCGACCACCACTCGGCCACGCTGGCCGTCGAGCAGCAGCGGTGTGCCATTGTCCAGCAACAGCACCGCCGCGCCTGCCCCCACCACAGCCGGGATGCCCAGGGCACGGGCGACGATAGCGCTGTGGGCGGTGGCGCCGCCCTGGGCGGTGACGATACCGGCGACCCGGGCCGGATCCAGGCGCGCCACATCCGACGGGCCGACCTCGGCCATCACCAGCACGTAGGGTTGTTCGGGCGCCGGGGTGTCCTGCACGCCGCACAGCTGCGCCAGCACCCGGCGACCGATATCGCGCAGGTCGGCGGCGCGTTCGGCCAGCAGGGCATCGTGCAGCGCCTCCTGCTGGCGTGCGGCGGCTTCGATCACAGCCATCCAGGCGGCTGCGGCACTCCCGCCCTGGGCCAGGCGCGACTCGACTTCGTCGGTCAGGGCCGGGTCGGCGAGCATTTCCTGGTGGGTGACGAAGATCTCGCCAATGGCCTTGTCGCTGCGCTGCACCAGTGCCTGCAGGTCGCCGTGCACCGCTTCGATGGCGTGGCGCAGCTTCAGTCGTTCCTGGGCCGGGGATTCGCCGCGCAGTGGATAGTCGATCTCTCGCTCGACACAGACGTGGGCCGGGCCGCTGGCGATGCCCGGCGAGGCGGCGACACCTTGAAGGTGGCTGCCTGGAATCGGTGCCTGCAGGGCTTCGGCCGCTGGCTCGGCGGTCGGCGGCACGATCTCCGGCAGCGGCTCGACCTCCTCGCCCAGGCCTTGCTCGATGGCCGCCAGCAGCACCGGCAGGGCATCGGCGGCGATGGCCGGCTCGGCGATCAGTTCCAGTGTCTGGCCACGGCGCGCGCCCAGGCTGAGCAGCTTGCTCAGGCTCTTCACCGATACCGCGGGCTGGGCACTGTCGAGCAGGCGCACCCGCACTTCGCCCTCGAAGCCCTTGGCCAGTTGCGCCAGCACCTTGGCCGGACGGGCATGCAGGCCATGAGGGTTGGCCAGCACCACACGGCCACTGGGCCAGTCGGCGGGCGCCTCGCCACCGAGCACTTCGAGCACGGCGCGGCTGCTGGTGGCCTGGTAGAGCGTCTGCCCACGGCCTTCGATCAGCACTTCGCACAGGCGCTCGAGCAGCGCTTCGTGAGCGGCGCCGAGGCTGGCCAGGCAGAACAGGCCATTGAGCGGCTGGTCGCGGTAGCGCAGGGGTTGTTGTGGGGTGATGAAGGCCAGGCCAGGCTGCAACACTTGGCGCTCGCTGTGCAGCCACCACAGGCCCTCGCCCAATGGCAGTGGTTCGGCTTGTTGCAGCACGGCGGCAAAACCGCTGTCGACACACCCGGCGCGTTGCAGCAGGCGGGCGCCGCGCCAGGCCAGCTCGTCGAAATCCTCGGCCGCAAGGCCCAGGCCGACCAGTTGCGCGTCCAGCGCCAGCTCGCGGGGGGCGCCTTGCAACAGCTTGAGCAGCGCTTCGGCGGAACTGGCCCGGCGCAGGGCCTCGGCCAGGTCGGTTTCGCCCAGGGCGCGGGTCAACAGTTGCAGCAAGCGCAAGTGCTCGTCGGAGCGCGCGGCAATGGCGATGGCGAGGTAGACGATCTGGCCGTCGCCCCAATCTACGCCCTCGGGAAACTGCATCAGGCGCACGCCGGTGGCGAATACCTGGTCACGGGTGTGCGGCGTGCCATGGGGGATGGCGATGCCCTGGCCGAGGAAGGTCGAGCCCTGCGCCTCGCGGGCGCGCAGCCCTTCGAGATACCCCTCGGCCACCAGCCCATCGGCCACCAACCGCCCGGCCAGCAACGCCAGCGCCTCGCCCTTGTCGACGGCCTTCTGACCCATGGCAATCTGCTCCACGGCAAGCTCGAGCATGACCTTCTCCTTTTGCGGCGCCCACGTCGGCGACCCAGGTATTGTTGTGAATTTGGCGGCCAAATACCGCTCGAACGATCAGCATGGCGGGCAAACAACTGGTTTCTCGGCAGAAAAAATTCCAGTGCTGAATCGTTTAATCTGACCAAGTGGCCACGTTACTCGATAATCTTCCGACGAAAAAGCCCCATCCTGTCGGACAATTGCGACAATGGTCGTCTGCGCGCGGGCCTGCCGATGGGTGAAACTACCCGGTCAGGCAAGCAGTCAGCCCCGGAAATAACAAGGAAAATTCGGTGAAACTCAGCGATATCGCCCGTCTGGCCGGTGTGTCCGTGACCACCGCCAGCTACGTCATCAATGGCAAGGCCGAACAGCAGCGCATCAGCAACAGCACCGTCGAGCGCGTGCGCGCGGTGGTCGAGGCCCATGGCTTCACCCCCAACCCCCAGGCCGCCGGCCTGCGCAGCCGGCACACGCGCACACTGGGCTTCATTCTCCCGGATCTGGAGAACCCCAGCTACGCCCGCATCGCCAAGCAACTGGAACAAGGGGCCCGGGCCCGTGGCTACCAGTTGCTGATCGCCAGCAGCGACGACCAGCCCGACAGCGAGCGCCAGTTGCAGCAACTGTTCCGCGCGCGCCGCTGCGACGCGCTGTTCGTCGCCAGCTGCCTGCCACCGGAGGACGACAGCTACCGCGAGCTGCAAGCCAAAGGCCTGCCGGTGATCGCCATCGACCGGCGCCTGGACCCGGCACACTTCTGCTCGGTGATCAGCGACGACCGCGACGCCAGCCGCCAGCTGGCCCAGAGCCTGCTCAAGACCCAACCGCGCAGCATCGCCTTGATCGGCGCACGCCCAGAGCTGTCGGTCAGCCAGGCCCGCGCCGGTGGCTTCGACGAGGCCCTGCAAGGTTTTGCCGGTGACGTGCGGCGCTTCCAGGGCGAGGCCTTCAGCCGTGAGTGCGGCCAGCGCCTGATGCAGCAACTGATCGACGAGCTGGGTGGCCTGCCGGACGCGCTGGTGACCACCTCCTACGTGCTGCTGCAAGGGGTGTTCGACACACTCCAGGCGCGCCCGGCCGATTCGCGCCAGCTGCAGCTGGGCACCTTCGGCGACAACCAGTTGCTCGATTTCCTGCCGCTGCCGGTCAACGCCATGGCCCAGCAGCACGGCCTGATCGCCGCCACCGCGCTGGAGCTGGCGCTGGCTGCAATCGAGGAGAAGCGCTACGAACCCGGCGTGCACGCCATCGGCCGCACCTTCAAGCAACGTATCGCCCTGGCCTGACCATGCGCCTGATCGACACCCACACCCACCTCGACTTCCCCGACTTCGACGCCGACCGCGCGCAGTTGCTGGCCAACGCGGCGGCCCGCGGCGTGGAACGGGTGGTGGTGCTGGGGGTGTACCAGGAAAACTTTCAGCGCGTGTGGGACCTGGCCTGTCGCGACCCGCGTGTCTACGCCGCGCTGGGGCTGCACCCGATCTACCTCGACCAGCATCGCCCCGAGCACCTGGTGCAACTGCGCGAATGGCTGGAGCGCCTGCACGGTGATCCACGCCTCTGCGCGGTAGGCGAGTTCGGCCTGGACTTCTACCTGCCGGAACTGGACCCGGCGCGCCAGCAGGCGCTGTTCGAGGCCCAGCTGCAACTGGCCTGCGACTTCGCCCTGCCCTCGCTGCTGCACGTGCGCCGCAGCCATGCCCAGGTGATCGCCACGCTCAAGCGCTACAAGCCGGCGCGGGCGGGGATCATCCATGCCTTTGCCGGCAGCTATGAGGAGGCGCGGGAATACATCAGGCTCGGCTTCAAGCTGGGGCTCGGCGGCGCCGCCACCTGGCCCCAGGCGCTGCGCCTGCGCAAGACCCTGCCACGCCTGCCACTGGAGAGCGTGGTGCTGGAGACCGATGCGCCGGACATGGCGCCGGCGATGTTCCCCGCGCAGCGCAACAGCCCGGAACATCTGCCGGAGATTGCCGAGGCGCTGGCGGAGGTGATGGGGGTCGAGGTCGAAGCATTGGCCGAGGCCAGTAGCCGCAATGCCTGCGAAGTGTTTGGCTGGTAGCCGTTGCCCCCTGGGCATCGCCAGCAAGGCTGCGCTGAGGCTCTAGTTCCTGTGGGAGCGGGTCAGTCTCAAGACTTGCGCCGCACCTGTAGATACCGTCTTTGCCGGCGAATAGGCCACAAGACAGTTGCTACCACAGCTTCGATGCCTGCGTTGCGCTACACCCTGAACGCCCCGATCAGACGCTTGAGCTCCACCACCTGCGCCGACAGCGCCCGGCTGGCGTCCTCGGTCTGGCAGGCGCCCTCGGTGGTGTCCTGGGCCGCGCGGTTGATCGCCACGATGTTCAGGTCGATATCGTGGGCCACGGCCGTCTGCTGCTCGACGGCGGCGGCAATCTGCTGGTTCTGCTCGACGATCCCGCCCACCGCGCCAAGAATATTGCCCAACGCCTGCTGCACCTGACGCGCCTCATCGACGGTACCTGCAGCCATCTGGTGGCTGCTGCCCATCACCTTGACCGCCGCCCCGACACCATCACGCAAACGCTGGATCATCTGCGCGATCTCCTCGGTGGAGTCCTGGGTACGCCTGGCCAAGGTGCGCACTTCATCCGCGACCACGGCGAAGCCCCTGCCCTGCTCGCCGGCCCGGGCGGCCTCGATGGCGGCGTTGAGGGCCAGCAGGTTGGTCTGCTCGGCGATGCTGCGGATCACCTCCAGCACCCGCCCGATCGCCTGGCTGTCGCCCGCCAGCTGGTTGACCGCCGCCACGCTCTGGTCGATCTCGCCGGCCAGGCGGGCGATGCTGCCCTGCTGGCTCTCCACCAGGTCCCGGCCGGAGGCGCTTTCATGGTTGACCCGCTGCGCGCCCTCGGCGGCCAATGCCGCGCTGCGCGCGACCTCCAGTGAAGTGGCGCTCATCTGGTTCATCGCCGTGGCCACCTGCTCGATCTGCTCGCGCTGGCCGCTGACCGCCAGGTTGCTGCGGGCCGACACCGACAGCACCTGGCCGGCCTGCTCCTCGACCGTGGTCACGGTGTGGCCCACCTGCTCGATCAGCCCGCGGATGCGCCGCACGGTTTCGTTGAAACCCCGCCCCAACTCGCCAAGCTCGTCCTGGCTGCGGGCCTGGAAGCTGACCGTCATGTCGCCGGCTGCCACCTTGTCCATGGCGCTGCCCAGGTTGCCGAGGGTTTCGCGGGTGGAAACGTAGAAACCGCTGTAGAGGTAGATGATCAACACGAACACTGAGGCCAGCGCGACCACCAGACCGATCATGCGCAGGCGATGCTCGCCAAGGCGCTCCTCGAGTTGCCCATGCAGGTGGGTCAGCACCGCGTCGTTGAGGCGGTAGGTCTGGGCCATCAGGTCGCTGGTCTGCTGGTAGAAACCGGCCCACGGTGTGTCCAGGCTTTCGGCCACCACCACCTGGTCCTCGAACAGCGTCGACGCCTGCTTGACCGTGGCCTGGCTGGCCTGGGCAACAGCGGCGAGTGCGGCCTTGGCGCCGGCATCGCTGGCCAGGGCATCGTCGAGGCGAATGGCATAGTCGGCGGACAACCGTTCCAGGCGCTGCAACAGGTCTTCGAAACGAGCACTGCCGGAGGAATCCATGAAGCCGCGCCCCAGGGCCACCGCTCCCATCGCCCGGCCCTCGCCCAGCGCCTGGGTGACCTGCGCGGTGGCGCTGCCGACCAATTCGCCCATCTGGCGCACCGAGGCCTGGCTATCCTGGCTCAGGCCTGCCTGGCTGGCGACCAGCTTGCCCAGTACCTGGGCCTGGGCCAGAAGCTTGTCGAACAGCGCCACCTTGTTCTGCAACGACGTCTCGCCACGCGCCTGGGCAAAGGCATCGGCCAGCTCGCCGCGCTTGGCCTCGATCACCGAATCGCTGCCCTTGAGCGCGTCGAGCTGGGCCTGGACCTTGTCCTGCAAGGTGGCGATGCGCGTCTCTACATCACCGGCCTGGCCCGACTGGCCGAGCACGGCATTGATCTGCAGAAGATTACCCAGGGTTTCCAGGTCGCCGCGCAGAGCCAGGCTGTCGCCCAGCGGCCCGAGGCCTTGCAGCTCGACGTGGGTGGCATGGAACTGGTTGTAGGCATCGCGCACCAGATAGAAGCTGGTGGCGAGCATGGGCAGGAAAAACAGGACGCTGATCAAGCTGAACTTCATGCCGAAGCTCAGGCGATTCATCAGTGCGATGGCCGGATAGAGCAGCTGCTTCACAGGTCACCTCCTTGAATTCTTGTTGTTCTGCGGGGTAGCACTAGGCCATCTATGGCCCAAGGCTTTGTATAGCGCAGATTGGAATCAAGGTTTGTAACTTATGGTTAAGTTCGCCTGTAGGAGCGGCTTCAGCCGCGATGGGTCATCGCGGTGCATGGCACCCGCTTCGCGGGTGATCGCGGCTGAAGCCGCTCCTACAAGGCGAACCAGGTGCCGCGAAGCCTCAGACCAGCACGGTCCACAGCGCAAAGCAGGCATACCAGAGTACCGCGCAGCGCAGCAGCAGTTCCCACAGGCTGTCCAGCCGCTCCAGCCCGCGCTGGCGGTCTTCTTCCTCGGGAATGTCGTCGGCCACCCGCCCGACCTTGGCCACCAGGTGCCCGGCGCTGATATGCCAGTCGAGCAGCTCGTGCAGCATCACCCGGGTGACCGCGACGAAATTGCCGACCAGGGCGAAACTCACCGCGATGACCCGCACCGGCAGCCAGTCCAGGGCATGGCGCAATTGCCCGGCCAGGGTCTGCAGCGCCGGCTGGCGGCTGTGGTCGGCGGTCAGGGCGAGCAGGCGATAGGCCAGCGCCGCGCCCGGCCCAAGCAGGAAGTACCAGAAGATCACCGCGAAGAAGCTCTGGTAGGCCTGCCACAGCAGATGCCCCTGGACCCGCTTGATCAGGCCCTGGGCATCATCGGCGGCCAGGCCCAGGTCGCGCTCGGCCACATGCAGCGCAGCCTGGTCGTCACCCCGGCGCCAGGCATCGCGGAACGGCCCGAGCGCCGCTTTCACATCGCCACGCCCCAGGCTGTACACCAGCACCAGCAAGTGCACCGGCAAGGCCAGCAGGCCATAAGCGACCGGCTCGAGCACGTGCAGCAGCAAGGCCAGCACCACCACCGGCGCCAGGATCAGGATGGCCAGGGTCCACCAGGGGTGGACCTTGCCGCTGCGCTCCAGGCGCACCAGTTCGCCGAGGAAGAAACCATCACGTTGCACGCGGTGGCGCAGGGCGGAGAACTTCTCGACCCACAGCGCCAGCACCAACACCAGGAAACTCATGCCTTGTCCTCGTTACGCTGCAGGGCGGCGCGGTAGCGCGGCCAGTCGAATGCCGGGCCCGGGTCGGTCTTGCGCTGCGGGGCGATGTCGCTGTGACCGCAGATGCGCTGCGGCCCGATCACCGGCCAGGCGCTGCGGATCTCGCGGGTCAGCTGCTCCAGGGTGGCGTACTGGGCATCGGTGTAGGGCAACTCGTCGGTGCCCTCCAGCTCGATACCGATGGAAAAGTCGTTGCAGCCCTCACGCGCCTCGAAGCGCGACACGCCGGCATGCCAGGCACGGTCGAGCAGCGAGACGAACTGGGTCGCCTGGCCGTCGCGCTCGACGAACAGGTGCGCGGACACCGTGAGGTGGTTGATGGTGGCGAAGTAGGGATGCTCGTCCGGGTCCAGGCGGTTCTGGAAGAACTGCTGAACCTTGCCGGTACCAAAGCAGGCCGGCGGCAGACTGATGTTGTGGATGACCAACAGCGAGATGGCCTCGCCGTCGGGGCGGGCGTTGAAGTTCGGCGAAGGGCAGTGGGTCACGCCGGAGAACCAACCGGTCGCACGGTCCAATTGCATGGAGCAGATCCTGAAAACACCGGGTACAGGACCGCAGTATGCCTCGCAGGCGCGGCCGATTGCATGTGAATCATTGTAAGAGCCGCAATGGGGCGCGAAGAATCGGATCGCATCGCCACCGCGGTGCCCTCTTCGCGGGTAACCCCCTCCCACAGGGACCGCGCCAGCCCCAGGATCGGCGTCGCACTTGTAGGAGCCGGCTTGCCGGCGAACGGTCCTATAGGCGCATCACTGGCGTCAGCGCCCTTGTTGCCGGCGCAAGTCCTCGAGCACCGCCTCCAGCGCCCGCTCGAACAGCAACCCGTCATCGAGCAGGCGAACCTCCCCCAGACGCAACGCCACGGCCAGCCCGGCACGGTTCCACTCACGTACCTTCATCCCGGTACGGTTGGCAAAGACGAAGCGGTCATTGATGTCCACACGTGCCACCAGCTTGCAGCGCAGCGGTTCGTCATCGTCCAGCACCTCGACCCAAGTACCGATACGCAGACGCTGCACCTGGCGCAACGCCGGTTCCTGCTCATCGAACCAAGGGCGTGGCCCGCAGGCCGGCTCGTCACTGATGGCCAGTACGATATCCTCCTCGACGCGGACCAAGGCCGACGCCCCCTGGGTCTCCCCCTCCCTCCCCGCGCACGCCTGCAGGTGCAGCTGTTCCAGTTGCTGGAAGAACTCACGGGTGGCCGCCGAGTCCAGCGCCACCCCCGCCAGCCCCTCACGCAATGCCTTGAGCAGGCCTGGCACCTGCTCAAGCAAGCGGCTCGGCTCAGGGGCCGGGACAATGCTGACGAGCAGGCTGTCGACGGTCGCCAACCCATCGGCCCACGCCGTCGAGGCCTCGCCCTGCTTGAGCCAGGCCAACATCAGCACCTGGCTCCAGGACTGCACCAGCATCCGTAGCACGCCCTCGGGCAACACTCGCCCCCGCAGGCGCAGGTTCAGCTCATGCTGTACCCGCTGACGGGCCAGCAGCGTGCGGACGCGACCTTCCTCAGCATCGCGGGTGCGTTGCTCGAACAACTCGTTGCGTCGCCGCTCGTCCTGGCTGAAGGCCAGGAACTCGTCGAGCAGTTCGCTGAACAGCCCGCAATCTTCGGAGAAATCATTGAGCAGCCGCTGGACGATGCGCTCCACCCGCAGGTGCAGGCTGTCACGCAGGCCGTCTGCGTCGCTCTCCCAGCCGATGGCCGTGGTGGCGATTTCGTTGAGCAGGCGCCGCGCCGGATGGCTGGCGCGGCAGAACAACGCCTTGTCGATCAAGGCAACCTTGAGCAGAGGAATGTGCAGGCGACCGATCAGCCCCCGCAGGCTGACGGGCAGGTTGTCGTCGACCTCGATGTAACCGAACAGCAGGCCCACCAGGTTGATCATGTCCTCGTCGTCGGTGGCGATACGCCGGCGCGTGCCGCTACGCACGCTGACCCGCAGCAGCAATTGCTCCAACTGCTGGCCGAGGTTGAAGTCGTCCGGCTCGCCAGCGCCAGGCACGTAATGCTGCAGGTGGGTGAGCAGGCGCAGCAGGTCGCTCGTGCCGATCGGCTGCGCCGAGCCCACGGCCTGCAGGCGCGGCGCGATGCATCCCCGCGAAGGTGCCAGAAGGCCCTGCACCGACGCGAAGAAGGCCTGCCCAGCCGTGTCGGCCCCCGCCTCGCCAGCTTGCACGGGGTTGTTTGGCACGCGCCGGGCAATGTCGCGCAGGTCCTCGGCGCGGCGGCGTGGCGCCGGTTGCAGGTCAGGCAGCACCCCGGCACTGGCCAGCAACTGGCCCGCCTCGCTGTACAGCAGATCGAGGTCACGCAACACATAGCGCTCGAAGAGCTTGAGCAGGACCATCTTGACGTTCGCCCCCACGCCCAGGTTGCGCCCGGCCGCCAGGAAATAGTCGCAGAGGCTGGCAGGGCCGAGCGGGTTGTGCCGCTCATTCAGGTCCCGACCGAGCAGCGCAGCAAAGCGCAGGCTCAATTGCTGGAGAGAGAAACCGTCACGCGACAGCACCCGGTCGACCATGGCCTGCACAGCGATGGCACGCTCCTGCTCGGCCTTGCCGTGGGCCACTGGCGCTGGTAGCAACGTATCGAACAGATCGGCCTGGCCAATGCTCGCAAACGCGTCGTAGAACAGGTCGAGGAACCCGCGCTCGATGCTCTTGCGCTTTAGCCGCAGGTCGCGCATGGCTTCGAAGTAAAGGTTCTGGTCGACTCGGGCAGCGGCCTTGTCGGCCATCTCGAAGAGGGTGTCGTCGGCATTGTCGAACAACGCCTGCAAGCCCTGGCGCAGCTGCAGGGCCGCCTTGTCGCGCACCTGCAGGAGCAACACGGGAAGGCTCGGCGAGGGCGTGCGCGCGCCCCGGTCGATGGCGGCCGCCAAGGGCACCACCTTGCCTTCTTTATGCATCCCGGACTCCTTGCTGGATGTAACGTCGTTCGATTGGAAGGGGTCGTCAAAGCTATGACGCCAAATACAAGGCGCCATTATCGATGAAAATTCTGACAGCTGCTAGCACGCCATTTGCACGCCTCACTGACAGTGCATTCACCCGATTGCTCGCACAACCTGACCAAAGGTCGTTGGCGCGACAGCTGTACACGCTGCCCCCCTGCCCTATAATCGCCGGCACCTAGCTTGTGGAGCCGACCATGCCGAACCTACGCCTCGCCGACCTGACCGCCGAAATCGAAGCCAACGTGCGCCGCGCGCTGCTGGAAGACATCGGCAGCGGCGACATCACCGCCCAGTTGATTCCGGCTGAGCGCCTGGCCAAGGCGACCATCATCACCCGCGAGGACTGCGTGATTGCCGGCACCGCCTGGGTGGATGCGGTATTCCGCCAGCTCGACCCGCGGGTGGCGGTGCACTGGCAGGTCGCGGACGGCGAGCGGGCCACCGCCAACCAGGCGTTGTTCCACCTCGAAGGCCCGGCGCGCTCGCTGCTCAGCGGCGAGCGCTCGGCGCTGAACTTCCTGCAGATGCTCTCGGGCGTGGCCACCCGCGCGCGCTTCCTCGCCGACCTGGTGGAAGGCACCCAGGTACGCCTGCTCGATACCCGCAAGACCCTGCCCGGCCTGCGCCTGGCACAGAAGTACGCGGTCACCTGCGGCGGCTGCCACAACCACCGCATCGGCCTGTACGACGCCTTCCTGATCAAGGAAAACCATATCGCCGCCAGCGGTGGCGTGGCCCAGGCCGTGGCGGCGGCGCACCGCATCGCGCCGGGCAAACCGGTGGAAATCGAGGTGGAAAGCCTGGACGAGCTGCGCCAGGCACTGGCAGCAGGGGCCGATATCGTCATGCTCGACGAGCTGACCCTGGACGAGATGCGCGAGGCGGTACGCATCAACGACGGCAAGGCCAAGCTCGAGGCCAGCGGCGGCGTGAACGAAACCACCCTGCGGGTGATCGCCGAAACGGGTGTCGACTACATCTCGATCGGTGCCATGACCAAGGATGTGAAGGCGGTGGACCTGTCGATGCGCCTTAGCCTGTGATCGAATCGCGGATATGAAAAAACCGGCCATAAGGCCGGTTTTTTTGTAGGTCCTGTTCGCCGGCTTGCCGGCGAACCAACGCAACGCTTAGTGCGCGGCGTTGGCCAGGCCGTCCAGGTAGCGCTCGACGTCCAGCGCGGCCATGCAGCCGGCGCCGGCCGAGGTGATGGCCTGGCGGTAAACGTGGTCGGCCACGTCACCGGCGGCGAACACGCCCTCGACGTTGGTGGCGGTAGCGTTGCCTTCACGGCCGCCGTGAACCACCAGGTAGCCGTCCTTCAGGGTCAGCTGACCTTCGAACAGCGAGGTGTTCGGGGTGTGGCCGATGGCGATGAACACGCCGTCGACCTTGATTTCGTCGAAGCTGCCGTCGTTGTTCTTCAGGCGCGCGCCAGTCACGCCCATGTTGTCACCCAGCACTTCGTCCAGGGTGGCGTTGAGCTTGAGCTCGATCTTGCCTTCGGCCACGCGGGCGTGCAGCTTGTCGATCAGGATCTTTTCGGCGCGGAACGTGTCGCGACGGTGTACCAGGGTAACCTTGCTGGCGATGTTGGCCAGGTACAGCGCCTCTTCCACGGCGGTGTTGCCGCCACCAACGACCGCGACCGGCTTGTTGCGGTAGAAGAAGCCGTCGCAGGTGGCGCAGGCCGACACGCCCTTGCCCATGAAGGTCTCTTCCGACGGCAGGCCCAGGTAGCGGGCGCTGGCGCCGGTGGCGACGATCAGCGCGTCGCAGGTGTAGGTACCGCTGTCACCGCGCAGGGTGAACGGTTTGTTGGCCAGGTCCACGGCGTTGATGTGGTCGAAGACGATCTCGGTCTCGAAACGCTCGGCGTGTTCCTGCATGCGCTGCATCAGTGCCGGGCCGGTCAGGCCATGGGGGTCGCCCGGCCAGTTGTCGACCTCGGTGGTGGTGGTCAGCTGGCCGCCGGCCTGCATGCCGGTGATCAGCAGCGGCTTGAGGTTGGCGCGGGCGGCATAGACCGCGGCGCTGTAACCGGCAGGGCCGGAACCGAGAATGATGACGCGCGAATGACGTACTTCAGACATGTCGAACTCCTGTCGAGCCGGCCGCACCGGGCCGGTACCTGTGTACCGGCTGCGCCAGCTGGAATTAAAAGGGACCCACGCAGCACTTGGGGAAGGCTACAACGCGCAGGTCCTGAAACCAAAAAAGTTGAGCGCACTGTAGCGAGGCCGCAGAGAGTAAGGAAATATCCTTCGACAATCCACCTCATAGGCAGTCTCTATCCTGGGAAGAAACCGATAGGCAATGCCCAGGCGCTTTGTTACAGGCCGTTTCCCGGCCACTGCGTGCCTTTCGTCGCCGCGCCAAACTCGGTAAGGTCAGCGCGTTTTCCTTCTGCGGAGCATTCCGATGCAAGCCCCCGTCCTTTCCGGCCCCCAGTACCTGCGCGAGGGGCTGAAGCTGGTCCTGAGCCCGAGCCTGCGGCTGTTCGTGCTGCTGCCCCTGGCGGTCAACCTGCTGCTGTTTGGCGGCCTGATCTACTTCGCCGGGCACCAGTTCAGCCTGTGGGTCGACAGCCTGATGCCCACCCTGCCCGACTGGCTGAGCTTCCTCACCTATATCCTCTGGCCGCTGTTCGTCGCCCTGGTGCTGCTGATGGTGTTCTTCACCTTCACGCTGCTGGCCAACGTGATCGCCGCGCCGTTCAACGGGTTTCTCGCGGAAAAGGTCGAGGTGGTGGTGCGCGGTCAGGACACCTTCCCGCCCTTCAGTTGGGCGGAGCTGGTGGCCATGGTGCCCCGTACCCTGAACCGCGAAATGCGCAAGCTGGGTTACTTCCTGCCGCGGGCCATCGGCCTGTTCATCCTGTCGTTCATCCCGGTGGTCAACGTGATCGCCGCGCCACTGTGGCTGGTATTCGGTGTCTGGATGATGGCCATCCAGTACATCGACTACCCGGCGGACAACAACAAGATGAGCTGGCAGGACATGCTCGCCTGGCTGCGGCAGAAGCGCTGGCAGTCGATGGGCTTCGGCGGGATCACCTACCTGGCGTTGATGATCCCGGGCGTGAACGTGCTGATGATGCCGGCGGCAGTGGCGGGCGCCACGCTGTTCTGGGTGCGTGAACGCGGCTGACCCTCGCCCCCTGTAGGAGCCAGCTTGCTGGCTCCTACAGGTTCAGGTCAGGAACTGAGCTGGCTGGAGAACTGCCCCACCGCGTCCACCACCTTCTTCGCCCCTTCCTGGATCTCCACGATCACCCCGCCGGTGTCGGCGGCCAGGGCCAGGCCCTGCTCGGCCTGGCGCTTGCTGGTGTCGATGATGTCAACAGCCGCCTGGGCCAATTGCTCGTTCTGCTGCACCACCTTGGCGATCTCCTCGGTGGCGCTGCTGGTGCGCGAGGCAAGCTGGCGCACTTCGTCGGCGACCACCGCGAAACCACGCCCCTGCTCGCCGGCCCGGGCCGCCTCGATGGCGGCGTTGAGCGCCAGCAGGTTGGTCTGGCCGGCAATGTCGCTGATGGTCTTGATGATCGCGCCGATCACCTTGGACTGCTTGTCCAACGCCTGGATACCCTCGGCGGCATCCTGCATGGAGCCCTCCAGGCCGCGCATCACCTCGACGGTCTGGGTCACCACGTCGGTGGCCTTGCGTGCGCTGCTGTCGGTTTCCAGGGAGGTGGTGTAGGCAATGTCCGCCGCCTGGGCCACGGCCAGCTCCTGGTTGACCTGATCGGTGATCACCGTGGCGAACTTGACCACCTTGTAGAGCACGTCGTGGGCGTCGATGATCGGGTTGTACGAGGCCTCCAGCCACACCACTCGGCCATGGGCGTCGATGCGCTTGAAGCGGTCGGCGACATACTCGCCACGGCGCAGCTTGTCCCAGAACTGCTGGTAGCCGACCGAGCTGGCCTCTTCCGGGTCGCAGAACATGCGGTGGTGCTTGCCGCGTACCTGCTCCAGGTTGTAGCCCATGGTCTGCAGGAAGCGGTCGTTGGCGGTGATCACCTGGCCATCGAGGTTGAACTCGATCACCGCGGTGGAGCGCATCAGCGCCTTGATCAGGCTCTCGTGCTCACGGGAAGTCTCGATGGTGCGGGTCAGGTCGCTGGAATGCAGGGAGAAATACTTGATCCGACCTTCGCTGTTCTTCACCGGTTGCAGGATCGAGCGCAGCCAGGCCTCCTCGCCATTGCCGCGCAGCAGACGGAAGGCGCCGTTGAGGTGCTCGCCACGGGTGATCGCATGCTTCATGCGCTGGTAGAAGTCGAGCTTCTTCACATGGGGCGGGACGATATCCTCGATGTTGCGCCCGATCAGTTGTTCGGCGCGGTAGAGCATCTCGGTCTCGAAATTGCCATTGACCGACTCGATGCGCCCCTGAGGGTCGAGCTGGAGCACCAGCATCTCGCTGTCGAGGCTGTTCTTGACCTGCTCGATGGACATCAGCTCTTCGCGCAGTTGCTGGAGTTCTTTCTTCAGTTTGCTGTTGAACATGACCGCTCTCCTGGAGCGAATTCCCGTAGACGAATGCCTCTGCATCGGCTGCGGCCACGCAGTTCTTGAGCACGTTGCAAGGAATTATTCATCGGCCTGGAATCGCCGGAAATCAGGCGTCATACGGCCGTCACGAAGTCGTCACATCGGCGCAACCGGGGCGACGGAAACTTTTTCTCATGAGCACACCATCCCTGCGCATCACCCTGGTCAGCGAAACCTTTCCACCCGAAATCAACGGCGTGGCCAATACCCTTGGCCGCCTGGGCGACGGGCTGCGACAACGAGGCCACCACGTGGAGATCGTGCGCCCACGCCAGGCGAGTGACGCCACGCTCACGCCCGATGAAACGCTGCTGCTGTGCCGAGGCTGGCCGTTGCCTGGTTATCCCGGGCTGCAATGGGGCGAAGTGTCGATGCACCGGCTACTGCGCCGTTGGCGCCGACAGCGACCGGACGTGCTGTACATCGCCACCGAAGGTCCGCTCGGCCTGAGCGCCCTGCGCGCCGCCCGACGCCTGGGGATCATGGTGGTCAGCGGCTTCCACACCAACTTCCCGCAGTACTCCGGGCAATATGGCCTGGGCCTGTTGGCGCGGATGCTCACCCACTACCTGCGCTGGTTCCACCGACGCACCGCCATCACCCTGGTCCCCAGCGCCAGCCAGCGGCTGGAACTGGAACGCCGCGGCTTCGAGCGGCTGGGCCTGATGGCCCGCGGTGTCGATGCCGGCCTGTTCAACCCGGCCCGACGTAACCAGGCGTTGCGTGACCAGTGGGGCCTGGGCGCGGATGACATCGCCGTGCTGCACGTCGGGCGCCTGGCCCCGGAAAAGAACCTGGCGCTGCTGCGCCCTTGCCTGGAAGCCTTGGAGAAAAGTTATCCACAAAAGCGCCTGCGCCTGATCGTGGTGGGCGACGGACCACAGCGTGCGAGCCTGGAACAGCAACTGCCGGAGGCGGTGTTCTGTGGTGCGCAGCGTGGCGAGACGCTAGCCGAACATTATGCCAGCGGCGACTTGTTCCTGTTCCCCAGCCTCACCGAGACCTTCGGCAACGTGGTGTTGGAAGCCCTGGCCTCGGGGCTGGCGGTGGTCGCCTACGACGAAGCCGCCGCCGCCCAGCACATCCGCCACGGCCACAGCGGCGCCCTGGCCATGCCGGGCGATCAGGCCGCCTTCATCGATGCCGCCTGCTGGCTGCTCGAAGAAGGCGAGACCCTGCGCCGGGTGCGCCTCAATGCCCGGCAACACGCCAGCCGCCAGGGCTGGCCGGCGATCGTCGAACAGTTCGAGGGGTACCTGCGTGGCGCGATGGCAGGAAACGGAGTCCCTGCCGCCACCCTGGCGATCAAGCCAGGGTCGTCAGTGCCTCACGGCTGAAGGGCAGCACGTCGGCTTCACGCCCGTCGCGCACTTTCTGCGCCCACTGCGCGTCCACCAGCAGGGCCCGGCCAACAGCCACCAGATCGAACTCCTCGTCCTCGAGCCTGCGCAGCAACCCTTCCAGGCTGGCCGGCTTGGCCACCTTGTCGGTGTCGACCATGAACTGCAGGAACTCGCCGTCCAGCCCGACGCTGCCCACGGTGATGGTCGGCTTGCCAGTGAGCTGGCGAGTCCAGCCGGCCAGGTTCAGCTCGCTGCCGGCGAACTCCGGCTCCCAGAAGCGCCGGGTGGAGCAGTGGAAGATGTCCACACCGGCCTCGGACAGCGGCTTGAGGAAGGCCGCCAGGGCTTCGGGCGTCTCCACCAGACGCGCGCTGTAGTCTTGCTGTTTCCATTGCGAGAAGCGGAAGATGATCGGAAAGTCCGGACCGACCGCTTCGCGCACGGCCTGGATCAGTTCGATGGCGAAACGTGAACGACCCGCCAGGTCGCCACCATATTCGTCATCGCGACGGTTGCTGGCCTCCCAGAAGAACTGGTCGATCAGATAACCATGGGCGCCGTGGATCTCCACGCCGTCCATGCCGATGGCCTGGGCATCACGGGCGGCCTGGGCAAAAGCCGCGATGACCTCGGCGATATCCTCGCGGGTCATGCCGTGAACCACCACCTTGCCATCCTTCTCCTTGCCACTCGGGCCATAGCCCGGCACGCTGCCGTCCGGCTCGGTGCCCAGGCGGCGCACGCTGCCCACATGCCACAGCTGCGGCACGATGCGCCCGCCTTCGGCGTGCACCGCGTCGACCACCTTCTTCCAGCCAGCCAGGGCATCCTCGCCGTGAAAGCGCGGCACATTGGGGTAGCCATTGGCGGCCAGGTGGCCGACCGTGGTGCCTTCGGTGATGATCAACCCAACACCGGCGGCGGCGCGGCGGCGGTAGTACTCGACCACCCCATCATGGGGCACACCGCCCGGCGAGAAGGTGCGGGTCATCGGCGCCATGACCACGCGGGTCGGCAAGTCGAGGGAGCCAAGGGTGAAGGGCTGGAACAAAGGGTTGCTGGACATGCGGCGCTCCCGACGGGTGAGGAAATGCGCCAAAGAGTAGGGGGAGCCTGATGGCGGGCACAGCATCATTGATTTGAGTGATTGCGGGGTATCGCGAGAGATTGCAGGGGCCGCTCGGCGGCCCCTCGGGCTGTTCAGGCCAGCGCCTTCTCGATCGCCTGCAGCACGGTCGGATCATCCGGCGCGGTCCGTGGCGCGAAACGCGCCAGCACACGGCCATCCTTGCCCACCAGGAACTTCTCGAAATTCCAGGTGATATCACCCGGGAATTCGGCGCCTTCGCCCGCCAGCAAGCGATACAGCGAGTGACGATGCGGGCCGTTGACCTCGAGCTTGGCGCCCATCGGGAAGCTCACGCCATAGTTGAGGCGGCAGAAGTCGTTGATCTCCTTTTCGCTCCCAGGTTCCTGCCCGGCAAACTGGTTGCACGGCAGGCCAAGCACGTTGAACCCCTTGCCCTTGAACTGCTGATGGAGCTTTTCCAGCGAAGCGTACTGCGGCGTCAGGCCACACTTGGACGCAACATTGACCACCAGCACCACCTGGCCCTTGAACGGTGCAAGGGGCAGCTCCTTGCCATCCAGCGCCTGCAACGTCAGGTCGTGAAATGCACTCATGTTGATTCCCCTCTCAGGTTCCCATTTGCCGCAGGGGGCGAATCCCGCCCACTAAAAAGGCGCGCGGTCAAACCGTCTACCCTCCCGAGGAGGGCAAGTCCGGCTTGCCCGAGCGCCTGGCGACTCTCTGAGCTTAGCGCAGAAAATCAGTGGTGATGGCCACCTTCGCCGTGGATGTGACGGTGCGCGATTTCTTCTTCGCTGGCGTCACGCACGTCAACGACCTTGACCTTGAAGTTCAGGCGCTGGCCAGCCAGTGGGTGGTTGCCGTCGACGGTCACGTCGTCGCCGTCGATGTCGCGGATGGTGACGATCTGCATCTGGCCGTCCGGCGCCGAGGCGTGGAACTGCATGCCGACTTCCAGCTTGTCGACGCCTTCGAACAGGCTGCTGCTCAGGGTGCTGACCAGTTCGGCGGAGTATTCGCCGTAGGCGTCTTCCGGTTCGATGGCGACGGTCAGTTCGTCACCGGCCTGCTTGCCTTCCAGGGCTTTTTCCAGGCCCGGGATGATGTTTCCGGCACCGTGCAGGTAGACCAGCGGCGCACCACCGGCGGAGCTGTCGATGACCTCACCAGCGTCGTTGGTCAGGGTATAGTCGATGGAGACAGCCTTGTTGGCGGCGATCAGCATGGGGCAAGACCTTTTGCAAAAGAATGTAGAACCGGGAAGTGTAACCAAGGCATCGTCCGATTGCGAACGCGCCATGGACGAACAGGCGCCCGTCAGTCAGATCCTCGGCTTTCACCAGGACGAGGAAGGCCACTGGGTGGCCGATCTGTCCTGCGGCCACACCCAGCACCTGCGCCACCAGCCCCCCTGGCAATCGCGCCCCTGGGTGCTCGACCCCGCCGAGCGTGCGCAACGGGTCGGCCAGGCATTTGCCTGCGGCTGGTGCGCCCAGGGTGCCGTTAGCGCTACCCTTGGCCATTGAATTCCTTGCACCGCTTATTTCGAGAAGCACGCATGCAGACATTTTTCATCGCGCCGACCGACTTTGGTGTCGGCCTGACCTCCATCAGCCTGGGCCTGGTCCGTACCCTGGAACGTGCCGGGCTCAAGGTCGGCTTCTTCAAGCCGATCGCCCAGCCGCATCCCGGTGACACCGGCCCGGAACGCTCCAGCGAACTGGTCGCCCGCACCCACGGTATCAAGCCACCCACGCCATTGAGCCTGGCCCACGTCGAGCGCATGCTCGGTGACGGGCAACTGGACGAACTGCTCGAAGAGATCATCCGCCTCTACCAGCAAGCCTGTGTCGGCAAGGACGTGGTGGTGGTGGAGGGCATGGTGCCGACCCGGCACGCCAGCTACGCGGCGCGGGTCAACCTGCACCTGGCCAAGAGCCTGGATGCCGAGGTGATCCTGGTATCTGCGCCGGAAAACGAGGTGCTGAGCGAGCTGTCCGGCCGGGTCGAGCTGCAGGCCCAGCTGTTTGGTGGCCCACGCGACCCGAAGGTGCTGGGGGTGATCCTCAACAAGGTGCGCACCGACGAAAGCATGGCCGACTTCGCCACCCGCTTGCGCGAGCACTCGCCGCTGCTGCGCGGCAACGACTTCCGCCTGCTGGGGTGCATCCCCTACCAGGCCGACCTCAATGCGCCGCGCACCCGCGATGTCGCCGAGTTGCTCGGTGCCCAGGTGCTCAATGCCGGTGACTACGAACAGCGGCGCATGAACAAGATCATCATCTGCGCGCGCACCGTGGCCAACACGGTACCGCTGCTGACCTCCGGCACGCTGGTGGTGACCCCGGGCGATCGCGACGACATCATCCTCGCGGTGAGCCTGGCGGCGATCAACGGCGTGCCCCTGGCGGGCCTGCTGCTGACCAGCGACAGCAAGCCCGATCCGCGCATCCTTGGCCTGTGCCGCGGCGCCTTGCAGGCCGGCCTGCCGATCCTGTCGGTGAGCACCGGCTCCTACGACACCGCCAACCAGCTCAACTCGCTGAACCGCGAAATCCCGGTGGATGACCGCGAGCGCGCCGAGTTCATCACCGACTTCGTCGCCAGCCATCTCGATGCCGCCTGGTTGCACCAGCGCTGTGGCACGCCACGCGAGCTGCGCCTGTCGCCAGCGGTGTTCCGCTACCAGTTGATCCAGCGTGCCCAGCAGGCCAACAAACGCATCGTCCTGCCCGAGGGCGCCGAGCCGTTGCTGGTCCAGGCCGCCGCGCTGTGCCAGGCGCGCGGCATCGCCCGCTGCGTGCTGCTGGCCAAGCCGGAGGCGGTGGAAGCCGTGGCGCGCGCCCAGGGCATCAGCCTGCCGCCTGACCTGGAAGTGCTGGACCCGGAACTGATTCGCGGCCGCTACGTCGAACCCATGGTCGAGTTGCGCAAGAGCAGGAACCTCAATGCGCCAATGGCCGAGCAACAGCTCGAGGACCCGGTGGTGATCGCCACCATGATGCTCGCCCTGGGCGAGGTCGATGGCCTGGTCTCGGGCCTGGTGCACTCCACCGCCAACACCATTCGCCCCGCCCTGCAACTGATCAAGACCGCTCCGGGCGCCAGCCTGGTGTCGTCGGTGTTCTTCATGCTGTTCCCTGACCAGGTGCTGGTGTACGGCGATTGCGTGATGAACCCGCACCCCAGCGCTGCCGAACTGGCTGAAATCGCCCGGCAGAGCGCCGAGTCGGCCGAATCGTTCGGCATCGCGCCACGGGTGGCGATGCTCAGCTACTCCAGCGATTCGGCGGCCAGTGACGAAGAGGTGGAAAAGGTACGCGAAGCCACGCGCCTGGCGCAGCAGGCCGAGCACGATCTGTTGATCGACGGGCCGCTGCAGTACGACGCCGCCGCCAACCCCGAGATCGCCCGTCAGCTGGCCCCTTCGAGCCCGGTGGCCGGGCGCGCCACGGTGTTCGTGTTCCCCGACCTGAACACCGGCAATACCACCCACAAGGCCGTGCAACGCAGCGCCGACTGCGTCAGCCTCGGGCCGATGCTGCAGGGGCTGCGCAAGCCGGTCAACGACCTGCCGCGCGGGGCGCAGGTGGACGATATCGTGCATACCATCGCGCTGACGGCCATCCAGGCCAGCACCGTGCGCTGAATGCAAATGGGGCCGCTATGCGCCCCATCGCGGGTAAACCCGCTCCTACAGGTACAGCGCAAGCCTTGAGGTTTGTACTGTACCCGCGATGGGCTGCGAAGCGGCCCCACCGACTCAGCGTCTTGGCGACTTAGGGGTACTGCTGAACGGTACCCTGCTGGTCATACTGCTGGCCCGGGATCGGCTTCAGGTTGACCTCGACCCGGCGGTTCTGCGCACGGCCATTGGCATCGGCGTTGCTGGCGATCGGCTGGTCCGGGCCCATGCCGCGCACGGTTACCCGCGAAGCATCCACACCCTGCGAGGTCAGGTAGCTGCTGACAGCCTGGGCGCGGCGCTGCGACAGGTCCATGTTGTGCTGGCGGCTGCCGGTGCTGTCGGTGAAACCGACTACTTCGATGGTGTTCTGGTTGAACTGCTTGAACGAGTTGGCGAGGTTGTTCAGCGGCGAGTAGAAGCTTGGGGAGATGTTCGCCGAGTCAGTGGCGAAGGTGATGTTGCCCGGCATGATCAGCTTGATCTGATCACCCTGGCGCTGCACTTCGACGCCGGTGTTGGCCATCTTCGCGCGCAACTCGGCTTCCTGCTTGTCGGCGTAGTAGCCATAGCCGGCGGCGGCGGCGCCCACCGCGGCGGCGCCGATCAGCGCGCCCTTGCCCCGGTTGTTGTGGTCGATGGCGGCACCGGCGATGGCGCCGGCCAGCGCACCCAGCCCACCATACTTGGCGGTCTTGCTCATCCCTGTGGATTCCTGCGACTGGCCTTGGTTGTCATACGGGTTGGGGCTGGCACAACCAGACATCAGGGCAGCGGCGGTAGCGACGATAATCAGACGACGCATGGTGAACATGGACAAGCTCCTACTGAAATTCAAAAGTGCGGCGGATCACTCACGGATCTGTGCCAGCCTTGGATTGCAGCGCAGCGGAAAAATTCCATGAAACCTCAGGCGCGCACGAACGGGTTCTCGCGCATCTCGTCGCCGAGGCGGGTGTCCGGGCCATGGCCGGTCACCACGATGGCCTCTTCATCCAGGCGGTACAGCCGTTCCTTGATGGAACGAACGATAGCCCGCTGATCGCCCCCCCACAAATCGGTACGGCCCACGCCCCGACGGAACAGGGTGTCGCCGGCGATCAGCAGCTTGTGCTCGGCGAACCAGAAACTCATCGAGCCCGGCGTGTGCCCAGGGGTGTGCAGCGCCACGCCGCAGCCGCAGGCCAGCTCTTCGTCGTCGCTCAGCCAGCGGTCAGGCGACGGTACGGGGGTGTAGGGCATGCCGAACATCTGGCATTGCATCTCCAGGTTGTCCCACAGCGGCTGGTCGGCCTTGTGCAGGTGCAACGTGGCGCCGGTCAGTGCCTTGAGCTTGCCGGAGGCGAGGAAATGATCGAAGTGGGCGTGGGTGTGGATGATGCTCACCAGCGTCAGGCCATGGTGCTGCAGGCGGGCAAGAATTTTCTGCTCGTCACCGCCCGGGTCGACGACGATGGCTTTCTTGCTGACGGGGTCGCCGATCAGGGTGCAGTTGCACTGCAATGGGCCTACGGGGAAGGTTTCGCGGATGAGCGCTACCGATGCATTTTCCATGAGTGGACACTACAGGCAATTAATCGAAGAGGGTTTGAACACGCGCCAACGCGTCTAGAATCACGACTTCCGGAACAGATTCGACACGCTTGGCGTTTCTGGCTTCGAGGTCCACCGTGCGTATCTGGTTGCAGAGCATTACGCCTTGCGTCTGCGTACCCGCGCCGCTAAGGGTAACTGCAAAACCTGCATGCCGTGCAAAATCGCCACCTTGAGAGATCGGTGCGATCACTGCGAGCCCCGAGGTATTGAACGCGGCAGGTGTCAGCACCAGCGCAGGCCGTGCTGCGCCTTGCTGCTCTCTGCCAACGGTGGGATCGAGATTGACCAAAACAATATCGCCCCTGGCGAACTTGACCCGCTTCACACCTCACGCCCTACCGGAGGCATAGTGTTCCAATCGGCCATGTCCGCGGGTTCGGGAGCATCCAGGTCACACTGCGCCATCAACTCTTCGAGTGTGTACCGGGGTTTCGATCTGACCGGCTTGAGCACCAGCGTTTCACCCGCCGTATCCAGGTTCAAGGTTGAACCCACCCCTAAGCGCATTTGCTTGAGCACCGCCGCAGGAAGACGAATAGCTGCGCTGTTGCCCCATTGCTGAATCTTGATCTGCATAAGTATCTCCCAAGGTAGATACATAGTAGAAACCCTCTCGGCGATGGCAAGTAAAATGTAGAAACGGAGTATCTACATTGTCATTCGCCCAACCTCAAAGAAAGCCCGCCTGGCTCAAAAGGGAATTCGCCTACGCTGCTTCGGGAAACAGATCTAATTTGAGCGCATCAAGCAATACATTCACATGAAGGCAGCTTGAGATCACTCAGGGCAGATACAACCGGAACAACCCGCCGCCCAACGTCCCGCCATTGGCGATCTCAATCCGCCCGCGCACGCCGTTGCGCTCATGCAGTGCGGCAATCCGCGCGGCAAAGTACAACCCCAGCCCAGTGCTGCCACTCTGCGAATCGATACCCTGCACATAGTCATGCTGGCGCTCGAGCATGCGCTGTGGATAACCGGTGCCGTCGTCGTTGACGCTGATCACCAGTTGCTCGCCCTCCTCCTCGATGCTGATCAGCAGCGCATGACCGGCATAACGGATGGCATTGGTGAGCACATTGGCAACGACCGAAGCAACCAGCTCGCGATCAAAGAACCCCAGCGGGCTTTCGGTCTCGATACGCCAGGTGGCGAGGATGTCACGGTGCTTGATCACCTCTTCCTGGGCCGCCAGCTGGGCTTCGATGAAATCGTCGAGCTCGTGGTAGTCCGGGCAGATGGGGAGCTGGTTGACGCCCAGCTTGTACAGTCCCAGCAACTGCACCAACATGCCGTTCAAGTGGCTGAGCTCGTGCTCCACCACGCCTTGCTCGGTACCGCCGCGCAGTTCTTCGGGCAGGCGCGCCAGCCATTGGCTGTGGGCATGGGTCAGCGCCGAGAGCGAGTTCTTCAGATCATGCACGGTGGAGGCGATCACCGTGGAGAAGTCCAGCCCCTGGTTATCCTGATTCATGCGCCGAACACCCGGATGTGCAATTTGCGGTAGCGGTCGTAGCGGCTGTCGCTGGCGGGGATACCGGCCACGCTGGTCAGGCAGTTGCGGCACTCCTGCATGACTGCGGGCGACGGCGTCTCGCCACCGATGCGCAACAGCGCCTGGGCGGTGTTCAAGGCGATACTGATGTTCTTCGGCTGCAGCGACAGCGCCTTGCGGAACATGCCCAGCGCCTCGTTGAGCTGCCCACCCTGGTAGCTGCGCACGCCTTGACGGTTCAGATCCACCGCCTCGGTCACGGCACCGAGCACCGTGGGGTCATCAGTAAGCTTGGCCACGCTCTGCATGACCTTGGGATCATCGCCGTAGGTCTCCACGCACCCCTTGAGAATCGAGGTGCCCGCCGCATCCTGGCCAAGCTGCTGCAACTGCTTGGCCACCGTCAGCGCCGCTTCGACCGAAAAGAACTGCTCCATCTTGTCCAGGCGCTGCATGGCCTGCTCGGTTAGCTTGGCCGCGGTTTCCGCGTCACCGGCCTGTTGCAGGCTGGCGGCCTTCATCAAGCGTGCGCGCACCTGCAGGCCCTGATCCTCGACGTTTTCCTTGGCCACTTCGCTGAGCACGGTGTTGATTTCGACGCGGGTACGGGCATCGAGACCATTACCGGCGTTCTTGTTCATGAGGGCCTGGACCAGGCCCAGGTTGCTTTCGGCATCCTTGTAGCGTGAGCTCTGCCCTTGGTTCACGGCGTGGCGGAAGGCCTTCGACGCACTCTCGAAGTCGGCGTTGTCCAGCGCCAGCTTGCCCAGCGCGGCCTGGCGGCGTACGGCCAGCGGAGACAGGCGCACCGCCTCTTCCAGCATGTGCTGGGCACGCCGGGTTTCACCCTGGGCGACCAGCACCTCCGCCATGCCGTCATACAAGTTGGGCATGATCGGGAAGGCTTTTAGCGCCTGCTCGTAGACCCCCTGGGCCTGTGCGTTCTGGCCGCGCTTGTGCAACAGGTTGCCCAGTGCGGCATAGACCCACGGCTGTGGGCGGCTGGCCAGGATGCTCTTGAGGAACTTCTCGAGTTCCTCGAAACGGTTCAGGTCACGCAGTGCGTCGGCGCGATAGCGCAGGCACAGCGGGGCGAAGCGCGGATCTTTCTTGCACAGCTCTGCACAAGCCGCGAGCACTTCGGCCGGGCGGGAGCGGTCGAGCGCCTGGAGGATCGGCTTGAGCAGCGTCTTGCGCTGGGTGAGCTTCTCCAATCGCTGGGCCAGGCCGACCCGGTTGAAAGGCTTGGTCAGGTAGGCGTCGGGTTCGTGCTCGATGGCACTGAGCACGATGGACTGGCTGCTCTCGGCCGTGACCATGATGAACACGCACTCATGGCTGATGAGCTTGTCGAGGATCAGGTCCTCGAGCACCTGCTGGCCATTCTTCTTGCCATCGCCCAGGTGGAAGTCCTGGAGAATGAAGTCGTAGCGCTTTTGCCCACACATGCGCAGCGCCTGCTCGCCGCTGTCCGCGGTATCCACGTCGCGCACGCCCAGCTCCCGCAGCATGGAGCGGGTCGAAGTGCGAAAGTCGGTGAAATCGTCGACGATCAGAAAGCTTTTTTGCCCGTACTGCAGCATCAACACGACCTGTATGCGAAGAAATGGGGAGAAGGCGCGCGACGATGCATGGCGCCGAATCCTGTATCGGCAGCGGGTCGGGAAAGATGAGCCCTGGAATGACGCTGGCCGGGTTACGCCAACAGCCCCAGGGACTTGGCCCTGGCCACGGCCTGGGTGCGGCGCTCGACACCCAGCTTGCCGTTGATATGGCTGGCGTGGGTCTTGACCGTGTGCAGCGAGATGAACAGGCGCTCACTGATCTGCTGGTTGGAGCAGCCCTGGGCAATCAGCTCCAGCACGGCCAGCTCACGACCACTGAGCGCCTCGGTAGCGCCGAGGTCATTCGCCTGCGCCTCAGGGAGACGCGCCAGCAGGTCAGCCTGGGCAGGGCTGACGGGCTGGCCCGCCAGTTGTTCACGCAACCAGGCGGGCTGATCCTCAAGCAACCGCTGGAATGCCTGCAACGCACCACCTTGAGCCGCCTCAAGTGCCTGGGGCAACAACCTGCCCGCCTCGGGCTCCCGGCCTTCACCGAGCAACAGGCCGATCAACTGGCACAACGCACTGACCACAAGTGTCATGCCGCCACTGGCCTGGCCTCGTTCGACCAGTGTGCGCAGACGTGCCTCGGCCTGGCGTGGGCGATCCAGCACGCGCTCCAGCAATGCCTGCTGCAGTTCGATGTGCAAGGGCAGCAGCGGGTGGAACTCGGGGGCGGCCGCAGGTTGCTCGCCGCCATAGGTTTGCCCCAGACGCAGCAACCAGGATTCGGCCAGGTCCGTCCGCCCCTGGGCCAGCCACAGTTCACATTTCACCAGGGTGATCATGGCCAGGTAGAAGATCGGCGGCACGTCCCAGATATGCATCAGCCGCTCAGCTTCGGCCAACTCCGCGAATGCCTCGGCGAAGCGACCTTCACGACCATCGAGCGAGGCGATCACGCAATGGCCGATCAACACGCTGATATCGCGGCAGCTACGTGCCTCGCTGAGGCCCGCACGCAAGCGAGCGCGCCCCTGGACAGGCTGGAGGCGCGCTGCCAGCAGGTAACCTTCGTACAGTGTGAGGCGTGCGCGCACGGCGTACAGGCGCTGCCCAGACAACCCCTGCAGCCGCAGCAGCCCCTGACGCACTTCATCCTGCGCCCTCAGCACCTCGCCGCGGGCATGCAGCACCCGAGCCCGATCGTAGTGGGCCAACGCTTCGAACAAGGGGTTGCCGACCCGCTGGGCCAGTTCCAGCGCCTCACGGTTCCACCCCCGCGCACGCCAGAAGTCGCCATCGGCGATGGCCAGGTTGGACAGTGTGGACAGGCAAACCAGGCGCTGGCCGTAGCGCTTGCAGGGCAGGCTTTGCAACGCCTCGCCGCAGTACGCCTGGGTACGTTCACGGTCACCGCGGCCACGGGCGATGACGCCACTGAGCGCCAGCCATTGGGCCAGCATCGACTTCTGGGCCGTGGCCGATGGTGCTGGCAGGAAACGGCTGAGGTAGCCCGCAAGCTCTTCGGCGGCGTCCAACTGGCAGGCAAGCCCCAAGGCCCAGCTGTACAGCACGATCAGCCGTGGCGTGCTGATGAGCAGGCTGTCGGGCAGGTCCATTTTCCAGCGCAGCAGCATGCCGACGTTCTGTTCAGCAAGCAGTTGCTCCTCGGACAGGCTTTGCACCAGGTCGGCGGCCACATCCAGGTGGCCCGCGCGCAACGCCTGCTCCACGGCCTCATCGAGCAGCCCCTGCCCTTCGAACCAACGACACGCACGCAGGTGCAGCGCCGCCAACGGCTCGGTCGCCTGACGGCTACGCAGCAGGTCGGAGAACAAATGGTGATAGCGGAACCAGCGCCCGTGTTCGTCGAGCGGCACCAGGAATACTTGGTGGGCCTGCAAATAGCGCAAGATATCTGAACTGTCATTGCGCTCGCGCAGGGCATCGCACAGCTCAGTACAGAAGCGCTCCTGGCAAGCGGTGTCATAGAGGAATGCCTGCACTGGCGCAGGCAGCATGTCGATGACCTCCTCCAGCAGGTAGTCACGGATCAGCCCCTCGCCGCCATGCAGGGCCTGGGGCAAGGCGTTGTCGTCACCGGACTCGCTGGCCGCCAGCTGCCAGAAACGCAGGCCGGCGACCCAGCCATCGCTGCGCTGGATAAGATTGTCGAGGGCCTGGCCACGCAAGCCGGTGGGCTGGCGACCGATCACAGCCAGCGCCTCGTCTGGAGTGAGGCGCAAGTCCTGCTCGTTGAGCTCGACCAGTTGCCGTGACAGCCTCAGGCGAGCCAGGTGCCAATCGGGGCGCTGGCGGCTGGTGACCAGCAGCACCAGGCCGGGTGGCAGGTGATTGAGGAAGAATTGCAGGCAGCGATCGAGCACCGGCCCCTGGGCGAGGTGGTAGTCGTCCAGCACCAGCAGCAAGGGCGTGTCGGGTTGCAGATAGAGCGCCAGCTCGTCGAGCAGGCCATCGAGCCACTCTTCGAAGGCGAAAGGCTGGTGACGCTGACGCATCTTGAGCAAGCCGAGGGCCTGTCCGCCCAAGGCTGGACAGAACTGTTGGAGACCTTCGAGCAAGCGTTCAAGGAAACGCCCGGGGTCAGCGTCGCGTTGGCTCAGGCCGAGCCAAAGGCTGCGCCAATGAGTGGGTAATTCCTGGCAGAACTCGATGGCGAGGGAGCTTTTGCCAAAGCCCGCCGGTGCGTTGACCAACAGCAACCGGCCAGTTAGCCCAGGCTGCAACCGCTGGCACAGGCGCGCTCTCGGTACGTGCGCTTCCGGCAGCGGAGGCCGGAAGAAACGCCCGTCCAGCAGGCCCAAGGCCTGACTGGCAACTCCATGCGTACGGGACAGGTCTGTCATGGCCGGCTCGTTCTGATTGTAAGGCTTCGGCGGTACGGATCTTTGCGAGACTAGCGGCAAACGCCACGCAATTGAAGATGATGGGGGCGCTTCGAGCAAAAAAGACTACGACAAAACGAAACAAGACTGATCGACATCAGCGGGGTCGATAGCTCGTCATCAATGCAGGGTAGAAAATCCCTGCCGGATTCAGCCCACGCCAAAACAGAAACGCCCCGGCAAGCCGGGGCGTTCTGGGGGATCACACGGAGTGGGTGACAATCAGCTCAACGTACACCCGACTGACGCAGGGCGGCTGGCTGGAAGTCGGCCTTGCTGGCACTGAAGCCGAAGTCGTAGGCGCTCTTCTCTTCGTTCTTCATGCCCAGGGCCAGGTAGCGGCCCGATTGCAGGTCGTAGATGGCCTCGAGGGTGTACCACGGCACCTGCACGTTGTAGTACGGCTGGGCATGGGCTTCAGACACGCGCCACAGCTGGTTGCGGCCGTCGTACTGGTCGATCACCGCAGCTTGCCAGGTGTCCTCGTCGATGTAGAAGTCACGCTTGGCGTAGATGTGCCGCTGGCCAGGCTTGAGCGTGGCGACCACGTGCCAGACACGGCGCAGCTCGTAACGCGCCAGGTCCTGGTTGATGTGGCCAGGCTTGATGATGTCCGCGTACTTGAGCTTCGGGTCATCGAGCTTGTAGGCGTTGGAGGCGATGTACATCTCCTTCTTGCCTTCGAGCTTCCAGTCGTAGCGATCAGGCGCGCCGTTGAACATGTCCAGGTTGTCGGACGTACGCAGGCCGTCGGCGGCGGTACCCGGACCGTCGTACGACACTTGCGGTGCCTGGCGCACGCGGCGCTGGCCAGCGTTGTAGATCCACGCCTTGCGCGGCTCCTTGACCTGGTCGAGGGTTTCGTGGACCAGCAGCACGGTACCAGCCAGGCGCGCTGGCGCGGTCACTTCCTGCATGAAATAGAACAGGATGTTGCCTGGGTTGCTCGGGTCGTAATCCTTCATCTTGTCGCGGAAGACGAACTGGTCCCTGAAGTACACCAGGCTGTACGAGCCGTTCTGCTGCGGGGTGGCCTGCGTGACCAGGCGCGTCACGCTGCCACCGCGGTAGCGGGTGATGTGGTTCCAGATCACTTCCACACCATCCTTGGGGATCGGGAACGGAATGGCGGTGCGGAAGTTCTCCAGGCCGTTGCCGCCCCCGACCAGCGTGGTCTTGGTTGCGTTTTCCTTGATCGCGGCGAAGACATCGTCAGGCACGGTAGAGCCGCGGTGGGTCTTGTACACCGGTATCTTGTAGGTGTCCGGGTAGCGTTCGAGCATCGCCATCTGGCCAGGCGAAAGCTTGTCCTTGTACTGGGCAGCGTTCTGCTTGGTGATAGTGAACAGCGGTTTCTCGCTGCCATAGGGGTCGGAGAGGAAACCCTTGGCATCGACCGTCCCGGCGGACTTCGACAACGGCTCCCAAGGGCCGATCGAACCATCGGCGTTACCGGCTTTCTCCGCCCCCATTGGCGTAAGGGTCGAGCCTAGCTTGGCTGCTTCATCGGCGGAAACCGCAGCCATGACGCTGGTCGCCAGCAGGGACAGGCCCAGTACACCGGCTTGCAGCAGACGTGTGGTCATCTTCATTCTGTGTCGTCCTGGATCAGTGTTCTTAGAAGTTCACGCCGAAGCTGAGGGCGACGAAGTCGCGGTCATCCACGGTGGTGTACTTGCCGTCGAAGAAGTTGGTGTACGACAGGCTGGCCGTGTAGGTGTTCTGGTACTCGGCGTCCAGGCCCAGGCTGACCGCCTTGCGGCCTTCCTCGAAGTTGCCGCCAGGGCCCGGCGAGTAGCCGGAGACGTCGTGGGACCAGGCCACGTTGGGCTTGAGGTTGACCCCGGCGAAGACATCGTTGTAGTCCCAGATCACCCGGGCGCGGTAGCCCCAGGAGGTGCTGGTGGTGTAGCCGTCGTTCTCGCACTTGCGGTTGAGGTTGGCGGTGGAGGCGCCAGCACCGGCACCGGCGATGGTGCTGGCATTGAGTGCCTGGCAGGTGTTGGCACCGCCGGTGGCGGGCAGCGGGCCAGGGCCATAGACCGGGTCGCGGCCGTAGCGAACTTCGTGGGCGTTTTCCAGGCCGCCGACGTGAGTGACACCCACCTCGCCGACAACGGTCATGCGGCTGGCGCCCATCACCTGGTCGAAGAAGTGCGTCAGGGTGGTCTGGAACTGGGTGATCTCCTTGCGGCGATAACCATGCAGGTCCTGGCCGGGAACGCCGTTGAGCAGCGAGGCGTTGGCCAGCGCGCCACCGATCGGACGCACGCCGGCGAACAGGATATCGGTGGTGTTCAACTGCACCGGGGCATTGGGGCGGTAGCTCAACTCGCCGCTCCAGGCCGTGCCGGTGGGTAGCGTGGTGGAGAAGCTCAGGCCGTAGAGGCGGATGTCTTCCGGGTACTCGACGAAGTACTTCGAGTTGCCCGCGACGATAATCGGCGCCAGCGACCTCAGCTGGGCCGGCAGGCCCGCCAGGCCGGCGTACACCGACTGCGGAGCACCGGTGGCGCTGAAGATCGGCGCGCGGCTGTGGTAGTTCATGAAGTAGGCACCGAACTCGGTGTCCAGCGGCTCGAACATGTAGCGCATGGCGACGCCGAACTGGCCGCTGTCGCGGGCGTCACGGTCCGGGCCGCGGCCGACCATCACGCCTTCCTCGTTGATGTTCACGCCACGGGTGGCGAGGAACTGCTGGGCGGCCACCGGCACCGTGCGGCTGCTGTTGAGCACCCGCAGGTTGTTGTTGCAACCGTCGGCGATGATGTCCGGTTGCGAGAAGAAGGTACCGCAGTTGTCGACGACGGTCTGGTCCCATTCGAGCTGGTAGAAGGCTTCGGCCGACAGGTTGTCGGTGAGGCTCTGGGAGATGTAGAACATGTTGACCGGGATCAGGCCTTCCTTCACCTCGGCGCCCGGGCGGCGGAAGGCGGACACGTCGATCGGGTTGATCGAGTTGATGCCGCCCCCGATGAAGGTGCTCTCACCCCAGCTGACCACCTGCTTGCCCAGGCGCACCGAGCCCGGCAGGTCGGCGATGGAGTAGTTGTGGTAGACGAAGGCGTCGAGCAGCTCCGCACCCGAGGACTTGGCGCCCTCCTTGCGGTTGGAGTCGCTGATATCCTTGAACTCGCGGTGTTCGTCCTTGAGCTCGAAGTCGTACCAGTACTTGCCACGGACGAACACGCCGGTGTCACCGTACTTGAGCTCGAGGTCGTGGATACCCTTGAAGATCTTCGAGAAGGTCTCGCCCTTCTTGAAGTTGAGATGGCCGTCGTCGGAGGTCTGCGACAACCCCTTGCCGCCGTTGTTGACCCCGATGAGGTTCTTGTTCGGATTGGCTGTCGACCAGCTGGCGCCGATGGAGAGCGACGAGTCGAACTGGCCTTCGATTTCACCGATGTTGAAGCTGACCGCGAAAGCAGGACTTGCAAGCGTGGAAGCGAGGCTGACGGCCAAGGGCAGACGTGCCCGGCGCCAGAACGGGTTTGCAGATGTCATCGACGCTACTCCATGTACTTTTTTGTTATGGCAGTGAGTCCTTTCAGAAACGGCCGAGCGCCTGGTGAAGCCGGCTCCTGCCCGAGGCGCCACGACAATGCGCGGCGCCCTCCCCCATTCCTGAAATTCCCCTGGCCCGACTATAGCCAGCGGTCACAGGTGCTAGATCCCTCTAAAGTGTGATTTGCGCTCCCTGCTGTTGGCCCGCCCCAAAAGACCGGCCTGTGCGCTGGCAGTGGTGAAGCATGGCTCAATTTTGCCGTTTGACAAGACACCACCCTCTCTAGCGTGCGGGTCGCGATCTTGCGAACGCGACACACGAGGGTGGTTACAGCGTGGAGAGGAATGCGCTGTTACTGGCCTGCCATTGGCTGATGTCCACGCGGATGCGCTTCTTGTCGAGCTTGCCGACACTGGTCTTGGGAATTTCAGTAACAATGGCGATCTGGCTAGGAATCGCCCACTTGTTGATATGCCCCTGCTCGACGAAAGGCTTGAGGTGTTCCTTCAGGCTGCGTGCATCGATGTTCTGCCCCTCGCGCACCACCAGCAGTGCGAACGGCCGCTCGCCCCACTGCGGATCAGGCACGCCGACCACCGCCACCTCGCGCACCGCAGGGTGGCGGCTGACCAGGTCCTCGAGGTCGAGCGACGAGATCCATTCGCCACCGGTCTTGATCACATCCTTGATACGGTCGCGGATATCGATGAACCCCATGCCGTCGAGGGTGGCGACATCGCCTGTGTGCAGCCAGCCACCCTGCCAGAGCTCTTCGCTCTTCTCCGGCTCGCGGAAATAACCCATGGTCAGCCAGGGTGCGCGCAACACCAGCTCGCCTTGGGTTTCACCATCAGCGGGCAGGAAGTTGCCATTGCCATCGACGATGGCAGCTTCGACCAGCGGCACCGGCACACCAGCCTTGATCCGGTAGCTGGTGCGCTCATCCTCGCTGCCGGCCTGCAGCTCGTCGTTCAGGTGCGCGGCGCTGATCAGCGGGCAGGTCTCGGACATGCCGTAGGCGGCGGTGAGCTGGATACCCCGGGCCAGCGCAGCTTCATACAGCGCACGGTTGAGCGCGCTGCCGCCGATGATGATCTTCCAGCCGCCGAAGTCCTGGCCGGCGGCCGACGGGCAATTGAGCAGCATCTGCAGGATGGTGGGTACGCAATGGGAGAAGGTCACCTTCTCTTCACGCCACAGCTTGATCAGCATGTCTGGCTCGTAGCGCCCGGGGTAGACCTGCTTGATCCCCATCATCGTCGCCGCATAGGGAATGCCCCAGGCGTGCACGTGGAACATGGGAGTGATCGGCATGTAGACGTCGTTGCTGCTCAGCAACCGCACGCTGTCCAGGCTGCCGAGCACGGAGGTTTCGGCCAGAGTGTGCAGCACCAGCTGGCGATGGGTGAAATACACACCCTTGGGGTTGCCGGTGGTGCCGGTGGTGTAGAACGTGGTGGCCACCGAGTTCTCGTCGAAGTCGGGGAAGTCGTAGTGCGGGCTGGCCGCTGCCAGCAGTTGCTCGTATTCACCGCGCAGGCCCGGCAGGTCGGCGGCCTTGTCCGGCCCGTCGGTCAGCAACACGGTCCCTTGCACCGTGGTCAGTTGCCCGGCGATGGTTTGATAGAGGCCGATGAAATCACTGTTGACCAGCACGAAGCGGTCTTCGGCGTGGTTCATGGTGTAGAGAATCTGCTCCGGCGACAGGCGCACGTTGATGGTGTGCACCACCGCGCCGATCATCGGGATGGCGAACATGCATTCGAGATAGCGGTGGCTGTCCCAGTCCATCACCGCCACCGTGTCACCGGCCTTGACGCCAGCTGCGGTCAGTACGTTGGCCAGCCTAGCGATGCGCTCGCCCAGTTGCGGATAGGTGAGGCGGATCTGGTCGCGGTAGACGATCTCGCGGGTCTTTTCATAGCGGCTGCCGGACATCAGCAGGCGCTTGATCAGCAGCGGAAATTCGTAGGCGCCCTCGGCGGGCTTGATGATACGCGTCTGCAACATGGGTATCCCTTTTCTGTGATGCGGGCCGGACAGCTCTGGGATCCACTCTAGATCGGTGACGCGCCGGTCAAATCAGCCGAAGGAATGATTTGCCGCGCAAAGGTATGAGCGGCGATGCCGGCGTTGACGAACGGCACCGGTGGGCCAGACACTGCCCAGGTTGGATCGCGCCCCCCTGATTCGCGGGTTTACCCGCGAATCAGGCAACGCGGTGCATGGCACGGGCTTCGCCCGTGTTCGCGGGTAAACCCGCTCCTACAGAGTCCCGCCGACCAAACCCACCGCGGCGACCGAACCACTCCCAAATCGGAGACCCCATGCCCAATCCACGTCGCGCCGTGTTTCTCGACCACCCATCCCTCGACCTCGGTGACCTCGACCTTTCCCCACTGCAAGGTCAGTTCGATGAACTTCAGTTGTTCGCCACTACCCGCCCCGAGCAAGTGGCCGAACGCCTGCGGGGCGCCGTGGCGGTGATCAGCAACAAGGTGGTGCTCGACGCCGCCAGCCTGGCCGCCAACACTCAGCTCAAGCTGATCCTGGTCGCCGCCACCGGCACCAACAACGTCGACCTGGCCGCCGCCCGCGCCCAAGGCATCACCGTGTGCAACTGCCAGGGCTACGGCACGCCGTCAGTGGCCCAGCACACCCTGGCCCTGCTGCTGGCCCTGGCCACGCGCCTGTGCGACTACCACCAGGCCGTGGCCAAGGGCCAGTGGGCCAAGGCCAGCCAGTTCTGCCTGCTGGATTTCCCCATCGTCGAACTCGAAGGCAAGACCCTTGGCCTGCTCGGCCATGGCGAGCTGGGTGGCGCGGTGGCGCGGCTGGCCGAGGCGTTCGGCATGCGCGTGCTCAGCGGGCAGATCCCTGGGCGCCCGGCACGCGATGATCGGCTGCCACTCGATGAACTGTTGCCTCAGGTCGACGCCCTGACCCTGCACTGCCCGCTCAACGATCGCACCCGACACATGATCGGTGCCCGTGAGCTGGCCCTGCTCAAGCCCGGCGCGCTGGTGGTCAACACCGCCCGTGGCGGGCTGATCGACGAACAGGCCCTGGCCGAAGCCCTGCGCAACGGTCACCTGGGCGGCGCGGCAACCGATGTGCTCAGTGTCGAGCCTCCGGTCAATGGCAACCCCTTGCTGGCAGCGGATATTCCCCGCCTGATCGTGACCCCGCACAGCGCCTGGGGCGCGGTAGAGTCGCGCCAGCGCATCGTCGGCCAACTCGCCGAAAACGCCCAGGCGTTCTTTGCCGGGCAGCCGCGGCGTGTGGTGGGCTGAGGCGGCGCAGGCTCTGCTACACTGCGCCACTTTTTCCAGGAGGCGCCGTTTATGGACCCGCGCAGTGAAGTAGTGCTCCGCCAGGCGGAGCTGTTTCAGGGCCCGTTGCTGATCGCCGGCGCCCCCGCCGATGGCCTGCTCGGCCAATTGCCCAAGGCCCACGGCTGGACTTGGCACGCAGGCGACCAGGCACTGCTTGAAAGCCGTTTCGGCGGCCGCTGCCACCATGGTGTGAGCGTGCCTGAAGTGGCTTTCGACAGCGCTATCCTGTTCCTGCCCAAGTCCCGTGAACTGGCCGCCTACCTGCTCAATGCCCTGGCCGCGCGCCTGGCCGGGCGCGAGCTGTACCTGGTCGGTGAGAAACGCGGCGGCATCGAGGGCGCGGCGAAACAGCTGCAAGCGTTCGGCAAGCCCCGCAAGCTCGACAGCGCGCGCCACTGCCAGCTGTGGCAGGTGACCGTCGACCACGCCCCCGAGGCCAAGCCGCTGGAAAGCCTGGCCGAGCGCTTCGAGCTGCCGCTCGAGGACGGCCCGTTGCAAGTGGTCAGCCTGCCGGGTGTATTCAGCCACGGTCGCCTGGACAAGGGCACCGCCCTGCTGCTGGAACACCTTGACGGGTTGCCCAGTGGGCATGTCCTCGACTTCGGCTGTGGTGCCGGCGTGCTGGGCGCGACGATCAAGCGCCGCTACCCACAGAGCCAGGTCACCCTGCTGGATGTCGATGCCTTTGCCGTCGCCGCCAGCCGCCTGACCCTGGCGGCCAATGGTCTGGAAGGGCAAGTGATCAGCGGTGACGGTATCGACGCCGCACCGGGTGAGCTGGACCTGATCCTGAGCAATCCGCCCTTCCACACCGGGGTGCACACCGATTACCAAGCCTCGGAAAATCTGCTAAAAAAATCCGGCGAACATCTGCGAAAAGGTGGCGAAATTCGCTTGGTAGCCAACAGTTTCCTGCGCTACCAACCGCTCATCGAAGGCGCCCTTGGCAACTGCGAGATCCGCGCCGAAGCACAGGGCTTTCGCATCTACCGGGCGACACGCGGGTAAAAACAGGGCTTGCCGAAACCGCCCGGCGTAGGCAGAATCCGCTCCGTCCTAGGGGAGTAGTCTCCCGCGAGCCCTCCGCTCGCCCGGTACGCGTCAACACACTTGGCCCACAGGCCATGGCGCGTGCGACCCACGATCTGCGCAGACAGGTCCAGGGTTTGACAAGACCTATGACACGCACACCTTACCCGGGGCGGGGAGGTCGTACGTGTCATAGCCGTGTCGACCCGCCCCCGTAGGAATCCTGATGCTGGAATCTCTGCTCGTCCCCACCGCCATCGTTGCCCTCGCCGAAATCGGCGACAAGACGCAGCTGCTCGCGCTCATCCTCGCGGCGCGCTTCCGCAAACCCTGGCCGATCATCGCCGGCATCATCGCCGCCACCCTGGCCAACCACGCCGCCGCGGGCGCCGTGGGTGCCTGGGTCAGCAGCTTCTTCACCGAATCCGTGCTGCACTGGATCCTCGCCGCGAGCTTCACCGCCACCGCGCTGTGGACCCTGGTGCCAGACAAGATGGACGATGACGAAACCAGCAACGCGCGACGCTTCGGGCCGTTCCTGACCACGTTGATCGCCTTCTTCCTGGCCGAGATCGGCGACAAGACCCAGGTCGCCACGGTGATGCTGGCGGCCCAGTACCCGCACCTGATCATGGTGATCATCGGTACCACCCTGGGCATGCTGATTGCCAACGTGCCGGTGGTGCTGGCGGGCAATTTCGCCGCGGAGAAACTGCCGTTGACGCTGATCCGTCGCCTGGCGGCGGCGGCGTTCTTCGTGCTGGCCGTCGTCGCGGTGTATTCGGCGATGAAGACCAGCGGCTGGATAGGCTGAAGACCCTGTAGGAGCCAGCCTTGCTGGCGAACCAGACACCGCGGTGCATGGCACCGGCTTTGCCGGTGTTCGCCGGTAAAGCCGGCTCCTACAGGGGCCCGGCGACTTACTTCTTGGCAGCCTGATACAGCGGCATCACCTTCGGAATGGCTGCCTGCAGCGAAGCGATACGGCTGCTGGAAGCCGGGTGCGTGCTCATGAACTCAGGCGGCGCGCCTTCGGACGCCTTGCTCATCTTGTTCCAGAGGGTGATCGCGGCGTTCGGGTCGTAGCCGGCGCGGGCCGACAGTTCCAGGCCGATCAGGTCGGCTTCGTTTTCATTGGCGCGGCTGTTGGGCAAGGTCATGGCGTAGTTCACCACGGTGTCGGCCAGCGCCATGCTGTCCTGGCCCAGGCCCAGGATCGCACCGGCGCCCTGGCGGGCCATTTCCACGCCATAGGCCTTGGACATCGCTTCACGGCCATGCTCGCGCAGGGCGTGGGCAATCTCGTGGCCCATGACCGCGGCGATCTCGGCGTCAGTAAGCTTGAGCTGATCGATCAGGCCGGTATAGACGATGATCTTGCCGCCCGGGCCGCAGTTGGCGTTCAGTTCGTCGCTCTTGATGACGTTGACTTCCCATTTCCACTGCGCGGCATCCGGCCGGAACTGTGGCGCCTGGGCGATCAGACGATCGGCGATGGCCTGCACGCGCTTGGCGTCGGCGCTGCTTTTATCCAGGACGCCCTTGCTCGACGCCTCACCGAGGGTCTGCTGATAGGACTGGGCGTACATCTGGTTGACCTCATCGGTCGAGAGCATGCTGAACATGTACTGCTTGCGCTCGACGCCTACGGCGCCACCGCTGGTGGTATTGACCGCCTGGCAGCCGCCCAGCAGGACGCTGGCGCTCAACATACTGACAACGAATGACTTACGCATTTGAAACACTCCCTTTTTACGTGCCGCGTATCCTAGGCCTAGTCGTCTGGCCCTGCCAGAGCCGCAGGTAAGATTTCTCTCCACCCCTCATGCTTTTGTATTAGCCCGCCGATAACCCGGGGACACGACCTCCTTGCGCGCGGAGCCTTCCATGAAGTTCAAGTCGATCCAGTTTTCCGTGGCCGCCCTGGCCGGTGCCATCGTGCTGAGCATTGTCGCCGCCCTGGTGCTCTATGCCGTGTACTCCGGCGAACGCACCCAGGCGCTGGTACAGCAACGCACCCAGCAACAGTTCGAAAGCGTGATCGAACAGCGCCTGTCGGCGCTGGCCCGCACCCAGGTCAGCGAGATCCAGCGCGGCCTGGAGGCACCGCTGTCGATCGCCCGTGGCCTGGCCACCGGCAACGCAATGATCGGCATGCAAGGCGCCGACGGCCGGCCACTGATGCGGGTCGAGCGCGAACACCTGATCAACCAGCTCAAGCGCACCGTCGAGGCCAACCCGAGCGTGCTCGGCGCCTATCTGGGCTGGGAGCCGAACGCCCTCGACCACGACGATGCCCGCTATGTCGGCAGCAGCATGGTCGGCATCGACAGCGCCAGCGGCCGCTTCCTGCCCTGGTGGTTCCGCAACGGCGATGGCAGCCTTGGCCAGGACAAGCTGGCCGACGTCGACGACCGCACCGTACTGGCCACCGGCGTGCGCGCCAGCGAGTACTACCTGTGCCCGAAAGAGTCGAAGAAAGCCTGCGTGATCGACCCGGCCCCTTATAAAGTGGGCGACAAGATGGTCATGCTCGCGTCCTTCGTCGAGCCGATCATGGTCGACGGCCAGTTCAAGGGCATGGCCGGTGCCGACCTGTCGGTGAACTTCATCCAGGACCTGCTCAACGCCGCCGATCGCCAGCTCTACAATGGCGCCGGCGAACTGGCCCTGGTGTCGGGCAACGGTCGCCTGGTGGCCTACACCCGTGACCCGGCCAAGTTCGGCGAAAAGGCCAGCGACGTGCTGGACGCCGACGAAGCGAGCACCCTCAAGAACCTCGTCGGCGAAGACCTGCACTACAAGGTCCAGACCGCCAAGGACCGCATCGAGCTGTACCTGCCGTTCAAAGTGGCCAGCACCGACGCCCGCTGGACCCTGCTGCTGGAACTGCCGCTCAGTACCGTCATGGCCAACGTCAACCAGTTGCAGAAAGACCTGGCCGAACAACGCCGCACCGATATCGCCGGCATGACCGTGGTCGGCCTGGGCATCGCCGCCCTGGGCCTGCTGGTGATCTGGCTGCTGGCGCACGGCATTGCCCGACCGCTCAGGCAGATGGTCGCCATGCTCGACGACATCGCCCAGGGCGAGGGTGACCTGACCCGCCGCCTGCAAAGCGACCGCGCCGACGAGCTGGGCGCCATCGCCAAGGGCTTCAACACCTTCCTGGCCAAGTTGCAGACGATGATCAGCCAGGTGGTCAGTTCGGTGCAGAAGGTCAGCGACTCGTCGGAGCATACCGCCGACATCGCCATCCGTACCAACCAGGGCGTGCACAAGCAGATGGCCGAGATCGACCAGGTGGCCACCGCCGTGCACGAAATGACCGCCACGGCCCAGGATGTGGCGCGCAACGCCACCCAGGCGGCCCAGGCCGCCAGCGACGCCGACCGCGCCGCCAACGAAGGCCTGGATATCGTGCGCGGCACCTCGCACTCGATCAGTGCCCTGGCCACCGAAATCGGCCGCGCCGTCACCGTGGTCCAGGACCTGGCCCGCGACAGCGAGAACATCAACGCCATCCTGGTGGCCATCCGCGCGATCGCCGAGCAGACCAACCTGCTGGCACTCAACGCAGCCATCGAGGCCGCCCGGGCCGGCGAGCAAGGCCGTGGCTTCGCCGTGGTCGCCGACGAGGTGCGCAACCTGGCGCAGAAAACCCAGCAGGCCACCGAAGAAATCCAGCAGATGATCCAGCAGTTGCAGCAAGGCACGCGGGAAGTGGTGCGGGTGATGGAGGAAAGCCAGGGCAAGACCGATGTCAGCGTGCAGCAGGCCAGCCGCGCCGCAGAATCGCTGGAGAGCATCACCCAGGCCGTGTCGGTGATCAACGACATGAACACCCAGATCGCCAGCGCCGCCGAAGAGCAAAGTGCAGTGGCCGAGGATATCAACCGCAACGTGATCAACATCGGCCAGGTGGCCGGCGAGGTGGCCGGTGGCGCCGACGAGTCGAGCCAGGCGAGCGCCGAGCTGACCAAGCTGGCAGAGCAGCAACGGCGCCTGATCAATCAGTTCAGGGTCTGAAATGCAGCAAACCTGTAGGAGCGGCTTCAGCCGCGAGCACCGGCAATGCCGGTGCCAGGCACCGCGTCGTTTGTATCGCGGCTAAAGCCGCTCCTACAGTGCGCTGCTCAAGCCGGCGTCAGGCACTCCGGCCCATTGAGCTTCGGATCGTTGACGAAATACGCCAACGCCCTTTCGCGCAAGGCGGTCGGCGGCTTGGCCAGCAACTCGTGCAGCCGCGCCAGCGGCGTCTGCGGATCCAGCCAGATCGCCTGCTCGGCCTCATCCAGGATCAACGGCCGACGCTGGTTCATCGCCGCTTGCGTCACCACGGCACAGCTCAGCCACGCCTGCTCCTGCACCGGATAGACTTCCCACACCGCCGCGAAGAACAGCGAAGCCCCCTCCCCCGGCGTCACCCAGTAAGGGCGTTTGCGCGCCGTGCCGCGCCATTCGTAGAAACCGTTGGCCGGCATCAGGCAGCGCCGCTGGCGCAGCGCGTCACGAAACATGGGTTGCTCGGCGAGGGTTTCGGCGCGGGCCTGGGCCGGCGTGCGCGACAGGTCGGTCAACCAGGCCGGGGTAAGCCCCCAGCGGGCGCTGGCCAGTTGCATCTGGCCATCGAGCTGGCGCTGGATCAGCACCGTGGCGCCGGGCGAGATGTTCCATTGGGCCTGCTGGCTCGAAGGGAAACCGGGCAGGCCGGCGAAGGCCTGGGTCCAGCGAAACAGGGCGTAGCGTCCACACATGGGCGATTTCAGAACCTAGCAGATCAGGGTACCGGGACAACTCTCCGGCGCTTCGCCGACAAGCGGCTGGGCAGCATTGTACGCATCGATCAACTGCCGCGCGTAACCGGCTTGCTCATCGGGCACCGCCAGGCCCAGCAGCCCCTGCATCGGCAGCTCGCCCACGGCGCCCATCAGGTCGCGCCCGACCAGGTGCACTTCGACACCCTCGCTGGCCAGCATGCCCACCAGCATCTGCGCCTCCAGCAGGTTTTCCGGGTCATAGATTCGTTGCATCAGTCGTTCTCGCCATAAACGTCCAGCATCCATTCCTCGCCATGCACCTGCAGCACGAAACGGATGGGCTTGCAGCAGACCTGGCAGTCCTCGATGTACTCCTGATCGCCGCCGGACAAGTCCACGGTCGTCTCGACTTCTTCACCGCAATAGGGACAATCGTAGATCGCAGTTTCCAGCATCGCGGCCTCCCGAGTGACTTGTGCGTATAATTGCCGGTCTGTTTACAGGGCCTGCGTGTGTCCGAGCCGTTTTTCGGGCCCCACCCCTACCTTATTACCCTAGCCGTTTCCAACAAGAGAGCATGATGGGCGAATTCGATGCCATCCGACCGTACGACGACGCTGAAGTGCCCACCGTTCTGGCGCGCCTGCTCAGCGACCCGGCATTCCTCGATATCCTCACCCACTTCCGCTTCCCGCGCGCTGCGGGCGCCTTCGGCTGGCTGCTCAAACCGCTGATCGCCCGGCGCCTGCGCCAGGAGTTCGCGGGCGTGCAATGCGTCGCCACGCTGCAGGATAAAGTCGAGTACTACGTCGACCGGACCATCGACCGCGCCACCGACGGTGTAACCTACACCGGCGTCGAACAGCTCAAGTCCGGCACCGCCTACCTGTTCCTGGCCAACCACCGCGACATCGTCATGGACCCGGCCTTCGTCAACTACGCGGTGTACCACGCCGGCCTTCCCACGCCGCGCATCGCCATCGGCGACAACCTGCTGCAGAAGCCGTTCGTCAGCGACATGATGCGCCTGAACAAGAGCTTCATCGTGCACCGCTCGATCAGCGGCCGCCGCGAGAAGCTGGCGGCCTACCAGCTGCTGTCGGCCTACATCAACCACTCGATCCGCAATGACGGCGCGTCGATCTGGATCGCCCAGGCCGAGGGCCGCGCCAAGGACGGTGACGACCGTACCGACTCGGCCATTCTCAAAATGTTCCACATGAGCCGCAAGGACGAGCCGTTCGGCGCGGTGATCCAGAGCCTGAACCTGATTCCGGTGTCGATCAGCTACGAATACGACCCCTGCGACCAAGCCAAGGCCCGCGAGCTGTACATCCGCGCGACCACCGGCACCTACAAGAAGGCACCGGGCGAGGATGACAACAGCATCGCCCAGGGCATCACCGGCTACAAAGGGCGGGTGCACATCAACTTCGCGCCCCCGGTGACCGAGTACCACGAGGACACCAAGCAACTGGCGCAGGCCATCGATCGGCAGATTCTCGGCGGCTACCGGTTGTTCCCGGTGCACTACCTGGCCTATGCAATGTGGGCGGAGAAGGACGCGGCGCTGGAAGTGCCGGGCGCCGAGACGCTGTTCCCGGCCGATGAGCTGGCCAAGGCGAAGGAAGAGTGGCAACGCCGGCTGGATGCCTGCCCGGCGGAGCATCAACCGTATCTGGTGCAGCAGTACGCGACGCCGGTGCGTAACCAGTATCAGGTGAAGCGTCAGCCGGCTTCAGCCTGACAGCGCACCTGTAGGAGCGGCTTTAGCCGCGATCACCCGCGAAGCGGGTGCCAGGCACCGAGTTGCCTGCATCGCGGCTGAAGCCGCTCCTACAGGGTAGGCGTCAGCGGTTCAGACCCAGGTACTGAACCAGGACAGCAGCAAGGCCATCGCCAGGCAGCAGAAGCCCAGGATGTAGTAATAGCGCGGTATCCGCTGCTCCAGCGCATCCACCACGCCTTCATCCACCGCCAGGCTTTCGCGGGCCATGCTCGCCCGGCGCCGGGCACTGTGCAGCAACAGGCCGCCCGGGCAGGTGACCAGCAGGGCCAGCAGGTTGATCAGCTTGGCGGGATGGGCGGCCAGGAAGCCCCAGAGCACTTGCAACGACATTGCGCGACCTCGGTATCACGACGGCAAAGCCCGGCATTCTACCCAAGCCCACGAGTACCGCCCCGACTTTGCGACCAACTGCGGTAAATTTCATCTGTCACACGCTCGTCATCAGGACAGGCCACCCTGTCGGCCTTCAACCGAACCGGAGCTTGTCATGCTGCACGCCGAAAACCAGGACCGCCTCTACCTCGTGGCCCAGAGCGACGAACAGCAGGCGCTGATCGACGGCTTCGCCATCAATGTCCAGGACCGCCAGTGGCTGGTCTACTGCGCGCTGGGCGGCCATGCCCACCACGACCTGCCAGAGGTCGATGCACAGACCGGCATCAGCCTGCTGGATTTCAATGTACTGGCCGCCTGACCTGCATGGACCTCTTCGCGGGTAAACCCGCTCCCACAGGGCTCGCGCCAGCCTCAAGGCTAACGCCACACCCGCAGGAGCCGGCGTGCCGGCGAATAGTCCGCTACAGGCAACAAAAAACCCGCCGCCTGATCACAGGCGGCGGGTTTTCTTCATTGCAACAGCCTTACTCGCCCAGCACCTGACCGACGGTCGGGTCCTTGAACAGGCGGGTCAGGGCATCGCTGAGCACGTCGCTGACCAGCTTGGTGTTGGTTTCCTGGTTCGGCGCCATGCCGAAGCGCTGGTCCAGCGAGGCACCGTAACGGCCGCTGTAGCGGCGGTTGGCGTTCGACACGTCGGCGCGGAAGGTGGCGCCGATGGTCGCCTCGGTCACGTACATCTTGTCCTTGGGCGACTGGTACTTCAGTTCAGCCAGCGTGACGGTCAGCTGCGGCGCGTTGTAGGCGTTGGGGGTCGGGGTGAAGCCGAGCAGGCGCACCGCCGCCTCGGCCTGGGCCTGCAGCTTGGGCACGACATCATTGCCATTGACGGTAATGGTGCTGGTCTCGGGGTACATGCCACCCCGGGTGCCCAGCGATTGCGAGGCACGCCCGTCGACCACCTTGACCACCACCGGCTGGCCGTGGCCGACCGGGGCCAACTGTTGCGTTAGCTTGGGTTGCGGGCTGAGTTGTTGCGGGCTGTGGGCACAACCGGCCAGGCTCAGGCTGGCTACCGCGAACAAACCGACCAACAGACGTTGCAACATGCGCGTTTCTCCAGAAAAAGCGGCAAAGGCCCACAGTATACCCAGCACGCCACAGGCCAGCCATCGGGCTTTCCCGCCTGTCACAATGGTTTCATGACCTGCGCGCTATGCTGGCGTCAGCCCGAACACACAGGACCATCCGCCATGAACGCGTTCTGGAACCTGCTCCTGCAACGCCCGCGCCACGCCACCTACGCCCGCCTCGACAGCGACGGCATCTGCCTGGGTTTCAAGCAGTGCAGCCTGCCACCCACGGGCAGCGGCTGGGTTCAGGTCAACGAGGCGCACCTGGGCTGGCTGGGCCAACCGCTGCCGGCCAGCGCCCGCCTTTGCACCCCTGCAAGGCGTCGTTGGCAGCAACGCACCCTGTCTGCCTGACAAACGCTGCAATAAAAACCCAAGAAGCATGACCTTTCTGCCCGCGACCTCGTTATAATCTCCCCCCGATTATAAGGACGTCTCCTGATCGGGCCCCGCATTCGCCGATTGACCCCGGCACCCTCGACGCTTCGCCCACAGAGAGCCTTCCACTCAGGTCTTGCATTGGCTGTCGTGCCTGCTGTTTCCGGCCTTCTGCTTCGCATGAACCTGCGGGTTGCCATCGCGCAGTCCACTTTTGAGGTTCACGACTCCAAAAGAGCGTGAAAAAAACGGTTTTTCACAACTTCACGAGAGTGTGGCGAGCAAATGAACAGTCTGGCATGTGTAAAAGCGGCAGATGATTCACAAACAGCCCTGAGCAGACGGCGCAAGTGCTCCTGCAGGATAGGAGCCTGAGGCCGATCCATAACGCACGACGGGCCCCTTGACCATAAGTCGAATTGCCGCACCCGTGGCAAACGGCGTTCAATACCTGAACACCCAAGACTGATTGGCGGTGTCCGCTGGAGTTGCAAGAACTGCGAAGAGTCGGACATGGCGATCCTGGCGACCCCAGGGTTCCTATGCTGTCAATTAGGTGCTGTAGATTGTGGAGACGCGTTAAATGGCGCAGAACGAATCGGTTGATGTGGTACTGGTAGGCGCGGGCATCATGAGTGCCACCCTGGCCGTACTGCTCAAGGAGCTCGACCCGTCGATCAAGCTGGAGGTCGTCGAGGCGATGGACTCCGGGGCCGCGGAGAGTTCCAACCCCTGGAACAACGCCGGTACCGGCCATGCCGGCCTGTGCGAGCTGAACTATACCCCGCAGGCCGCCGATGGCAGCATCGACATCAAGAAGGCCGTGCACATCAACACCCAGTTCGAGGTGTCGCGCCAGTTCTGGGCGTACCTCAGCAAAAAGGGCGGCTTCGGTTCGCCGCGCGCCTTCATCAACCCGGTGCCGCACCTGAGCTACGTCGAGGGTGACAAGGGTATTGCCTTCCTCAAGAAGCGCTTCGAGCTGCTCAAGCAGCACCACGCCTTCGCGGACATGGAATACACCGAAGACAAGGCCGTGATGAACGAGTGGATGCCGCTGATGATGCCCGGCCGCCCGGCCGACCAGCGCATCGCCGCCACCCGCGTGATGAAAGGCACCGACGTCAACTTCGGCGCCCTGACCAACAAGTTGCTCAAGCAACTGGGCAACAGCCCGGATGCCCAGGTCAAGTACAGCAAGAAAGTCGTCGGCCTGCGCCGCAACGGCAGCGGCTGGACCGTGAGCATCAAGGACGTCAACAGCGGCGGCAGCCGTGAAGTCGACGCCCGCTTCGTCTTCCTCGGTGCCGGCGGTGCCGCCCTGCCCCTGCTGCAACTGTCCGGCATCCCGGAGAGCAAGGGCTTCGGTGGCTTCCCGGTCAGCGGCCAGTGGCTGCGTTGCGACAACCCGGAAATCGTCAAGCAGCACCAGGCCAAGGTCTACAGCCAGGCTGCGGTCGGCGCGCCACCGATGTCGGTGCCGCACTTGGATACCCGCGTGGTCGATGGCAACACGTCGCTGCTGTTCGGCCCTTACGCCGGCTTCACCACCAAGTTCCTCAAGCACGGCTCGCTCATGGACCTGCCGCTGTCGGTGCGCATGGGCAACATCGGCCCGATGCTGGCCGTGGCCCGCGACAACATGGACCTGACCAAATACCTGGTCAGCGAAGTGATGCAATCGATGGAACAGCGCCTGGAATCGCTGCGCCGCTTCTACCCGCAAGCGAAAGCCGAGGACTGGCGCCTGGAAGTGGCCGGCCAACGCGTGCAGATCATCAAGAAGGACCCGAAGAAAGGCGGCATCCTGCAGTTCGGTACCGAGCTGGTGGCGGCCGAAGACGGCAGCCTGGCCGCATTGCTCGGCGCTTCGCCTGGCGCCTCGGTGACCGTGTCGATCATGCTCGAGCTGATCGAGCGCTGCTTCCCCGAGCAGGCCAAGGGCGCCTGGGCCGCCAAGCTCAAGGAGATCTTCCCGGCTCGCGAGAAGGTCCTGGCCACCGACGCCGCCCTGTACCACAAGATCAGCGCCGACAACGACGTGGCGCTGGAGCTGGTGGACAGCAGCCCGGCCAAGCAGCATTACGCCTGAACCGGCTGAAACGAAAAAAACGCCCCTCGGGGCGTTTTTTTTGTACCTGGATCTTTGTCAGCCTGCACTGGCCTCTTCGCGGGTGAACCCGCTCCCACAGGGGGGGGCGGCGGGCCGGTACAGACAACCAATCAACCGCGGGCGTTGTCGATGATCTCGATGTACTCCGGCGCATTGCGCTGGTCGCCGATCACCTCGACGAAGGTCTTGCCGTGCTCGTCCTTGCCATCCAGGTCGTAGCCGGCCGCGACGAAGAACCCCACATAGCGCTCGAAATCATCGATACGCAGGCCGCGATAGCCCTTGATCAGCTTGTGATGCGATGGCGAGGTCAGGCCATCGGCCGGCTCGAACTGCAGGAACGACTTGATGTACTCGTCGCTGATCTCGTCACCAATCACTTGTTTCTTGTCTTTGCGCATCGCCGACTCCAACTGGACCATCACGGTAATTCGAAGGCCGGCAGTTTACCCCCCGAAACCTGCGAGCCTCAACGCGTACGTACGGTACCGGTGTGCAAGTCGGCCCAGATGTGGCCGTTGGCGTAGGTGAGGAACTGCACATACAGGGTTTCGTTGCGCAGCAGGTCCATGATCACCCGGTAGTCCGCCATCGGGTAGTTGAGGGTCAGAGTGCGGCTGTTGTCGTCATAAACCGGCTTCTTCAGGCTCTTGCCACCTTCTGCGTCGAAATTGATCAGCACCTGGCCGATGGTCGAGCCTTTGCTCAAGGGTTTGCCCTTGAGGCGCATCTGCAGGGAGGACGTGATCGGGATGGGTTGCTGATCGGACTGGCGCTGGGTACCTACCACCACGCTGTAGTCGGTGACCTGCAGCAACTGCTGACTGGACGGTGCTTCCTGGCGCAGGGAAAGGTCGTCGGGGGGGAGGAACTGGCTGTGCAGCGGGGCGGCCGCGAGCGGGAGGCTCACCGCCAGCAGGAGGGGGACGATTGCACGCATGTGAGGCTCCTTGGTATGAGCAGGCACTCTACGCACGGCCCCTGCCGCGGGGCAAGCCCGCTCCCACGATGAGGAAGCAGGCTTGCCCCGCGATGGGTCGCAAGCTCAATCGAACTGCGCGCGCATCCAGGCGTGGTATTCGGCAACGCCCGCTTCGCCTTCACGCGGCGCCCAGTGGGCATGCTCGCCCTCGCCCAGCGGCCGATACGGGCCAGCCTTGCATTCGAACATGACGCTGTCCGCTTCCAGTACCACCAGGCCATGATAAGTGCCAGGTGCCAGGTCGACCCCCAGGCAATCTCCGCCAGCCTGCAGGACGCGCTTGTCGGTCACCGCCCCTTGCTCGTCGAAGATCAGCAGCCCCAACCGCCCCTTGAGCACGATAAGTGCCTCGGCCTTGTCATCGCCCAAGTGACGGTGCGGCGGAATATAGGTGTTGGGCTGCAGCCCGACAGCCATGCGGTGGCATGGCTCTTCCATTTCATGGAAGTTATGGTGCTGACGCCCACGCGGGCTGTCGGTGGCCTTGAGCGCCAACGCGGTGAACAACGACTGATCGAGGAACCGCGGCTGGCGCATGATCACAACCCCTTGACCGCGAAAAGGCCATTAGCGTTACGCCAATAACCCTTGTAGTCCATGCCGTAACCGAAGACGTAGCGGTCAACGCACGACAAGCCGGTGTAGGTGGCCTTGAGGTCGGGGCTGGCCTTGCGATCGTGGTCCTTGTCGATCAGCACGGCAGTGTGCACCGCGCGGGCGCCGGCGTGCTTGCAGAACTCGATGATGGCGCTGAGGGTGTGGCCTTCGTCGAGGATGTCGTCGACGATCAGCACGTCGCGGTCGATGAACGACACTTCCGGCTTGGCCTTCCAGAACAGCTCGCCACCACTGGTGGTGTTGCGGTAGCGGGTGGCGTGCAGGTAGGAGGCTTCCAGCGGGAACTGCAGGTGGGTGAGCAGCTTGCCGGAGAAGATCAGGCCGCCGTTCATCACGCAGAAGACCACCGGGTTCTTGTCGTGCAGGTCCTTGCAGATCTGTTTGCCGACCTCGGCGATGGCGGCCTCGACCTCGGCTTCGTTGTACAGGCAATCAGCCTCGCGCATCACTTGACGGATATGCTCGAGATCGGCGGACATGGCGCTCTCCAGGGGGTGCGTTTTGGAAAAGCGGGCAAAGGTACGCATCCGCTCGTCCCAGATCAAGCCTTTATGGACTAACGTGCACAATGACTGCACGACATCAGGGACTGAATAGATTAACCTAGCGCGGTTTTTTTGCCCGCCTCCCGGAGCCCTCCCCCCATGCCTACTCGTGAGATCCGCCATCCGCTGATCCGCCATAAGCTCGGCCTGATGCGCCGTGCCGATATCAGCACCAAGAATTTTCGCGAACTCGCCCAGGAAGTCGGCGCCCTCCTGACCTACGAAGCCACCCAGGACCTGCCCCTCGAAACCTACGAGATCGACGGCTGGTGCGGCAAGGTACAGGTCGAGAAAATCGCCGGCAAGAAGATCACCGTGGTACCGATCCTGCGTGCCGGCATCGGCATGCTCGACGGCGTGCTCAGCCTGATCCCAGGCGCCAAGGTCAGCGCCGTGGGCGTTGCCCGCAACGAAGAAACCCTGGAAGCCCACACCTACCTGGAAAAGCTCGCGCCGGACATCAACCAGCGCCTGGCCCTGATCATCGACCCGATGCTGGCCACCGGCGGCTCGATGGTCGCCACCATCGACCTGCTGAAAAAGGCCGGCTGCAAGGAAATCCGCGCCATGGTGCTGGTAGCCGCCCCCGAAGGCATCGAAGTGGTGGAAAAAGCCCACCCGGACGTGCAGATCTACACCGCGTCGATCGACCAGCGCCTGAATGAGCACGGCTACATCGTCCCCGGCCTGGGCGATGCCGGCGACAAGATCTTCGGCACCAAGCAGAAGGACGCCTGATCATGCAGGACGGCTTCAACGACCCGCTTTGGCGCCAGGTCGTCTCGGGCGCGCAGATGCTCTTCGTGGCATTTGGCGCGCTGGTGCTGATGCCGCTGATCACCGGCCTCGACCCCAACGTGGCGCTGTTCACCGCCGGCCTCGGCACCTTGCTGTTCCAGCTGGTGACCGGCCGCCAGGTCCCGGTGTTCCTCGCTTCGAGCTTCGCCTTCATCACCCCGATCATCCTCGCCAAGGGCCAGTTCGGCCTGGCCGCGACCATGGGCGGGGTGATGGCCGCCGGCTTCGTCTACACCTTCATGGGCCTGATGGTGAAGATCAAGGGCACCGGTTTCATCGACCGCATGCTGCCGCCTGTCGTGATCGGCCCGGTGATCATCTCGATCGGCCTGGCCATGGCGCCGATCGCCGCCAACATGGCCATGGGCAAGGCGGGAGACGGCAGCGTGCTGATGCCGTACAAGACCGCGATGATGATCTCGATGCCGGCGCTGCTGACCACGCTGGTTGTGGCGGTATTCGGCAAGGGCATCTTCCGCCTGGTGCCGATCATTTCGGGCGTGCTGGTGGGCTTTGCCCTGTCGTTCGCCTTTGGCGTGGTCGACACCGCCAGGATCGCCGCCGCACCGTGGCTGGAACTGCCCAAGTTCACCGCACCGGAGTTCAACTGGCAGGCGATCCTGTTCATCGTTCCGGTGGCCCTGGCTCCGGCGATCGAACATATCGGCGGCGTGATCGCGGTCGGCAGCGTGACCGGCCGCGACTACCTGAAGAAACCCGGCCTGCACCGCACCCTGCTGGGTGATGGCCTGGCCACCACCGCGGCCGGCCTGTTCGGTGGCCCGCCCAACACCACCTACGCCGAAGTGACCGGCGCGGTGATGCTGACCAAGAACTACAACCCGAAGATCATGACCTGGGCGGCGGTGTTCGCCATCACCCTGGCCTTCATCGGCAAGTTCGGCGCGCTGCTGCAGAGCATTCCGGTACCGGTGATGGGCGGCATTCTCTGCCTGCTGTTCGGCTCGATCGCGGCGGTGGGCATGAACACCATGATCCGCCACAAGATCGACCTGGCCGAAGCGCGCAACCTGGTGATCGTCTCGGTGACCCTGGTGTTCGGTATCGGCGGCGTGCTGATCGGCAGTGGCGACGGCCCGGACGACTGGGGCCTGAAGGGTATCGCCCTGTGCGCCATCGTCGCCATTGCCCTGAACCTGATCCTGCCGGGCAACGATGGCTGGAAGAACAAGAAGCTGGATGATCAGCTGCCTTGAGCCTTCATTGAAATCCTGGGGCCGCCTTGCGGCCCCTCGATTCAAGCCAGGCGCGTTTCTCAGGCCCTCTCGCACATCCCCGCCAACACCCTCACCCACTCCGGGTGATCATTCAGGCACGGCACCAGCACCAGCTCTTTCCCGCCCGCCTCGATGAACTGCTCCTTGCCCCGATCGCCGATCTCCTCCAGCGTCTCGATGCAATCGGCGACGAACGCCGGGCACATCACCAGCAACTTCTTCACCCCTGCCTTGCCCAGTTCGTCCAGGCGCGTCTCGGTGTAGGGCTCAATCCATTTGGCGCGCCCCAGCCGCGACTGGAACGACACCGACCACTTGCCGTCGGGGATGCCCATCTTCTGCGCGAACGCCTTGGCCGTGGCCAGGCACTGGCCGCGATAGCACACCGCACGCATCTCGGCGCTGGCATCCTTGCAGCAATCGGCGGCCTGGAAGTCGTGGTTGCCGGTAGGGTCGAGCTTCTTGAGATGGCGCTCAGGCAAGCCGTGGAAACTGAGCAGCAAGTGATCGTAGTCTTGCGCCAGGTACGGCCGGGCGCTGGCGGCCAACGCCTCGATGTAATCGGGGTGGTCGTAGAACGGTTGCAGGATGCGCGTCTGCAGCGGCAGTTTGCGCTCGGCGATGGTCTGCTTCGCCAGTTCCACCACCGTGGTCACCGTGCTGTCGGCGAACTGTGGATACAGTGGCGCCAGCGTCACCTTGCGTACGCCCTGGGCCGCCAGGCGCTCGAGCACGTCCGGCAGGGCCGGCTCACCGTAGCGCATGGCGATTTCCACCGGCCCATGGGGCCAGTGCTCGACCATCGCCGCTTGCAGACGGCGGGTCAGCACCACCAGTGGCGAGCCTTCGTCCCACCAGATCGAGGCGTAGGCATGGGCCGACTGTTCCGGGCGCTTGATCAGGATCAGCGACACCAGCAACCGCCGCACCGGCCAGGGCAGGTCGATCACGTACGGGTCCATGAGGAACTGGTTGAGGTAACGGCGCACATCAGCCACCGAGGTGGAGGCCGGCGAACCCAGGTTGACCAGCAGCAGGGCGTGATCGGTCATGCAGCGTCCTATGTCAGAGGCGCCTGGACAGGTCGTCCAGGGCCGATTGCAGATCGTTGAAGCGGAACGTGAAGCCTGCCGCCAGCAGGCGCACGGGGCGCGCGCGCTGGCCACCGAGCAGCAGCGTCGACAGTTCGCCCAGCCCGGCCTTGAGCAGCAACGCCGGCATCGGCATGAACGCCGGGCGGTGCAGGGCACGGCCCAGGCGCCTGGCGAACTCGCGATTGCGCACAGGCTCTGGCGCGCAGGCATTATAAGGACCGCTCGCCTCGTTGTGCCGCAAGAGAAAATCAATCAGGGCGATCTGGTCTTCTATATGGACCCAGGGCATCCATTGCCGGCCATCGCCCAACGGCCCGCCCAGCCCCAGTTTGAACGGCAGGCGCAGGCGCGACAAAAAGCCGCCGTCACTGGCCAGCACCAGCCCGGTGCGCACCAGCACCACGCGAATCCCGAGCGCCTGCGCGCGGGAAGCGGTCTCTTCCCAGGCAATGCACAGCTGGCTGGCGAAGTCTTCCTTCACAGGTGGCGAGGCCTCGGTCAGCTCACGCTCGCCGCCATCGCCGTACCAGCCCACTGCGGAGCCCGAGATCAGCACGCCAGGGCGCTGCTCGCGGCTTTCCAGCCAGGCCAGCAACTGTTCGGTGAGGGTCACGCGGCTGGCCCACAGCAAGGTTCTACGTGCCGCCGTCCAGGGGCGATCGGCGATCGGGGCACCTGCCAGGTTGATCACCGCATCCACCGGATCGTCCTGGGCGATATCGTCCAGGCGGGCGACACCTCGTACACCCGTGCCACAGCGTTTCGGTACCTGTTCGGGGTTTCGGCTCCACACGGTCAGGCGATGGCCCTGGCCGCGCCAGAGCTGGCACAGGTGCTGGCCGATCAGGCCAGTACCGCCGGTCAGCAATATATGCATGGCTGTGTCCTCACAGTTGGCGGCCGTGGTCTATTTTTAAGATCAAGGCACTTTTTTGACCATACGCTCTCGGATAAACATAGGCGAACCTGTCCTATCGAGCGGAATAACCTTATACAAACATTGTGCATTGTACAGGTTTGCCGAGCAGCGTAGGCTGCACACAGCACGGTTCGAAGAGGCCATCATGACTGTTCCAATTGCCATCATTGGTGCCGGTATCGCCGGCCTGTCTGCCGCCCAGGCCCTGCAAAAGGCCGGGCAGACCGTCCACCTGTTCGACAAGGGCCATGGCAGCGGCGGGCGCATGGCCAGCAAGCGCAGCGAGGTTGGCGCGCTCGACCTGGGCGCCCAGTACTTCACCGCCCGTGACCGGCGCTTCGTCGAGCAGGTGCAGCAGTGGGTCGCGGCGGGGTGGGCCGCACAATGGAAGCCCCAGCTCTACAACTACCGCGATGGCGAACTCACCCCTTCCCCCGACGAGCAGATCCGCTGGGTCGGCGTGCCGCGCATGAGCGCGATCACCCGAGGCCTGCTCAAGGACGTCACGGTGAACTTCGGTTGCCGCATCGCCGAGGTGTTCCGCGGCAAGCAGTACTGGCATCTGCAGGACACCGAAGGCTGCAGCCATGGCCCGTTCAGCCGCGTGGTGATCGCCGTGCCGGCGCCCCAGGCCACGCCCCTGCTGGCCGCCACGCCCAAACTCGCGGCGGTGGCCGCCGGGGTGCAGATGGAGCCGACCTGGGCCATCGCGCTAGGCTTCGAAACGCCACTTGAAACCCCGATGCAAGGTTGCTTCGTGCAGGACAACCCGCTCGACTGGCTGGCACGCAATCGCAGCAAGCCTGGCCGTGAGGAACAGTTGGATACCTGGGTACTGCACGCCACGTCTAACTGGAGCAAGCAGCATATCGACCTGTCGAAGGAAGAGGTGATCGAGCAACTGCACGGTGAGTTCGCCGAACTGGTCGGCTGCGCGGTACCACCTCCCTCCTTCGCCGTCGCCCACCGCTGGCTGTATGCCCGCCCTGCCGGCAACCACGAATGGGGCGCCCTGGCCGATGCCGACCAAGGCCTCTACGCCTGTGGTGACTGGTGCCTGTCCGGCCGTGTCGAAGGTGCCTGGCTCAGTGGCCAGGAAGCCGCAAGGCGCTTGCTGGAACACCTGGATTAGCGGGAACGGCAAACTTATACAAAAAGTAGTACTTGTATAAGTTTGCAAATGTGCTGGAATAAACCTGTACAAAACGATCTTCCTGTACAGGTTATTCCGGAGTCCGTAATGAACCCTTCCGCTCCCAGCCAAAAACCACGCCTGGCCATCAGCGCCTGCCTGATCGGGCAGAACGTGCGCTACAACGCCGGGCACAAGCGTTCCGAGCTGTGTCGCGACCTGCTCGACGAGCATTTCGAGTGGGTGCCGGTATGCCCGGAAGTCGCCATCGGGCTCGGTGTGCCCCGCGAACCCATTCGCCTGGTGGGCGACCCGGATCATCCCGCCGTCACCGGCAGCCGCGACAACACCACTGATCTTGCCGGGCCGCTGCGTGCATACGGCGAACAGATGGCAGGCGAACTCGATGACATCTGCGGATACGTGTTCATGCAAAAATCGCCTTCATGCGGCCTGGAGCGGGTCAAGGTGTACCAGGACAATGGCCGTCCTCCCCACCTGGGCGGGCGCGGTGCCTTTGCGTCGGCGTTCTGTGCCCGGCGCCCCGACCTGCCCGTCGAAGAAGAAGGGCGCCTGCACGACCCGGTGCTGCGGGAAAACTTCATTACTCGCGTCTACGCCTACGCCGACTGGCAGGCCCTGCTGCGTGAGGGCCTGAGCCGTGGCGCACTGATCCGCTTCCACGCGCGCTACAAGTACCTGCTGATGGCCCACAACCCCCAGGCCTATCGCAGCCTGGGCCGCTTGCTGGGTAGCATGACCCGCGACGATACGCCCGAACAGCTCGGCCCACATTACTTCAGCCAATTGATGCAGGCCCTGCGCCGTTGCGCCAGCCGCGGCACCCACGGCAACGTATTGCAGCACCTGAGCGGCTACCTGCGCGATGACCTCAAGCAAGCGGACAAGCTCGAGTTGCAGCAGGTCATCGGCCAGTACCAGAAGGGCGTGGTGCCGCTGGTGGTGCCCCTGACCCTGCTCAAGCACCACCTGCGCAACCACCCGACCCCTTACCTGATGCAGCAGGCCTACCTGCAGCCCCACCCGGAAACCCTCGGACTACGCAATGCTATCTGAAGACCTGCTGCCCATCGGCGAAGTGGCGCGGCTGACCGGCGTCAACCCGGTCACCCTGCGCGCCTGGGAGCGTCGCTACGGCCTGATCAAACCCCAGCGCACGCCCAAGGGGCATCGGCTTTATCCACAGGACCAGGTGCAACGGGTGCAAGCCGTGCTGCGCTGGCTCGAACGAGGCGCGGCGGTGAGCCAGGTACGCGAGCTGCTGGACAAGGCCGCCGATCCCACGACCACTGTGCAGGGCGAATGGGGCGAGCGCATCGAACAGATGATCGGCGCCATCTCCCGCCTCGCCCAGCGCCAGCTGGACCAGTTACTGAACCAGGCAATGGCGCTGTACCCCGCCGTGACCGTCTGCGAACGCCTGCTCCTGCCCCTGCTGGACGCCCTCGCCCTGCGCTGGCAAGCGCATTTCGACGCGCGCCTGGAGCAGGTGTTCTTTCACACCTGGCTGCGCAGCAAACTGGGCGCGCGGGTCTACCACGACAGCCACTCGCTGGCCGGCCCCTGCGTGCTGCTGGCCCGCACCGACGACACCCCCTTCGACGCCGAATTCTGGCTCTGTGCCTGGCTGCTGAGCAGCAGTGGCCAGCCGTTGGAGATTCTCGAATGGCCGGTCGAACCTCGGCAACTGCGCCAGGCCGTGGAGCTGCTGCAACCCCGCGCCTTGCTGCTGCACCTTGGGTGCCGCCCGGAATTGCCCGCGCTGTCGCGAGCCTTGCGGGAAATCAGTGTGAACACACTGGCAGGCGGCAGCACCATCGGCCTGTTCGAGACGCAATTGCAGGCGCTGGCATTGCCCCACCTGCAACTGTTCGACAGCCCTCAGGCAGCCCTGCGCCTGCTTCAGCAACCCTGATCGACCACCACAGGCCCGAATGACCATGCAACTGATCTGGCTGCGCAGCGACCTGCGCATCGACGACAACACCGCACTCTCGGCCGCCAGCCAGGGCGGCCCGACCGTGGCGCTGTGGATTGCCAGCCCTGGCCAATGGCAATGCCATGACGACGCCGCCTGCAAGGTGGACTTCTGGCTGCGCAATCTGCGCCTGCTGAGCCAGGCCCTGGCAGCCTTGAACATACCCCTGCTGGTGCGCACCACCGACACCTGGCGCGAGGTACCCCAGGTACTGCTCGAAGTCTGCCGCCAGCACCAGGTCGACACCGTGCACTGGAACGAAGAGTACGGCGTCAATGAAACCCTGCGCGACAGCGCGGCTCGCGCCCTGCTGGAGCAGTCCGCAATCGCCACCCACAGGCATCTCGACCAGTTGCTGTTCAAGCCGGGCAGCGTGCTGACCCGTGGCGGCCAGTACTTCCAGGTGTTCAGCCAGTTCAAGCGCGTCTGCCTCGAACACCTGCACCGCAGCCTGCCCGCGCGGGCACAACGACCGGGACGCCAGGCCCCTCTCGACATCGCCAGCGATCCCATCCCGGAACAGATCGATGGCTTCGCCGTCCCCCCACAGTCCCTGCGCGACCATTGGCCGGCCGGCGAAGAAGAAGCCCAGCGGCGGCTTTCGCGCTTTATCGACGAAACCGTCGAAGACTACCCGCAACTGCGCGACCTGCCCGCCAAGGCAGGCACCAGCCAGCTCTCGCCCTACCTGGCGGCCGGCGTCATCTCGCCGCGCCAGTGCCTGCACGCGGCACTGGCCAGCAACCTTGGCGAGTTCGACAGCGGCAACGCCGGCGTGCAGACCTGGGTGAACGAACTGCTGTGGCGAGAGTTCTACAAACACATCCTGGTAGGTTATCCACACGTCTCGCGGCACCGTGCATTCCGTTTGCACACCGAGGCCCTGCCCTGGCGCAATGCGCCTGACGACCTGGAGGCCTGGAAACAGGGGCGTACCGGCTTTCCGATCATCGACGCCGCCATGCGTCAGTTGCTGGAGACCGGCTGGATGCACAACCGCCTGCGCATGATCGTCGCCATGTTCCTCAGCAAGAACCTGCTGATCGACTGGCGCGAGGGCGAGCGCCACTTCATGCGCCACCTGATCGACGGCGACCTGGCCGCCAACAACGGCGGCTGGCAGTGGAGCGCCTCCACCGGAACGGACGCGGTGCCCTATTTCCGGATCTTCAATCCGACCACCCAGTCACAACGCTTCGATCCGAAGGGAACCTTCATTCGCCGATGGCTGCCCGAACTACAGCAAATGGACGATAAAACGATTCATCGACCCGTGAAATCTGCTGATATATTTGCTACTAATAATTGCTCAAACAACTACACAATTCCGATCGTCGATCTCGACCGCAGTCGCCAGCGTGCACTGGAGGCCTTCAAAGGGCTGTCCACCTGGCAGAACCAGAGGGAAACATCTTGAGCATTACCCGCAGTTTCTGGGTGACAGGGGCCAGCCAAGGACTCGGGCTGGCGCTGGTGGAACGATTGATCGAACAGGGGCACCGGGTAGCCGCCAGTGGCAGGGATAGCCAGGAACTCGACGCACTTGCGCAGCGCCATGGCGATCTCCTGCTGCGCGTGCCTGGCCAGATTCAGGACTGGGCTCAGGCTGAAACCGCCAGCCAGCAGCTACAGCGCCAATGGGGTACGCTCGACGGCTTGATCGTCAACGCCGGGGTCAGTGACTACCTCGCCGACGACACGCCGGACACCGAGCTGTTCGAGATGATCGTCAGCAGCAACCTGCGCGCCACCGAGCATGCCCTTGCCGGTGCCCGGCCATTGCTGGCCAAGGGTGACAAACCCCAAGTGATGGCAATCCTCAGCCGTTACTCGGCCCAGCAACTGTTCGACCCCCGACAGCCTCCGGATGGACGCAACAGCCTGCCGCAATGGTTGCGTGACCAACGCGCCCCCTTGAAAGCCCTGGGTATCGACCTGACCGTGGTGGCACCGCAATCCGCGACCCTCGCCCAGGTGGTGCCGGAGGAATGGACAGCACAGAGTGCGGCGTTGGAACTGGTGGCCCGCCTGGAGCAACGCCAACCGGAACTGGTGCTCGAAGCCATGAGCGTGAGCCATCTGTGGCCGCTGCCACGCTAACCTGTGGGCGGCGAGGAGCCCTCTGTAGGAGCGGCTTCAGCCGCGATGCAAGCGACGCGGTGCCTGGTTGATCGCGGCTGAAGCCGCGCCTACAGGGGCCGCACGGGCCAGGGCATCAACGCAAGCTTTCAGAGCGGGAGGCTTTGCACGCGATCGGACTGCTTCCACAGCATAGGCAGGATTTTTATCAGGCTGTCCGGATCGGCGCTGGTCCAGAACGCGGTTTCCCGCGCCGCCCCCTCGGCCAGCAGGCCACGCTCGCCCAGCAAGCGTTGCAACTGCCGCGCCACAGCGGCGCCGGTATCGATGATCGCCACATCCGCCGGGACCATGTCCGCAAGCATCGGGCGCAAGAAGGGGTAGTGGGTGCAGCCGAGGATCAAGGTGTCGCACCCCTGCGCCAACAAAGGCTGCACATAGCCCGCCAGCAGCTGGCGCAGCGCCGGACTGGTGAGATCGCCGGCCTCGATGCACTCGACCAGGCCGGGGCACGGCTGGGTGATCACCCGCACATCACTGGCGAAACGGTCGAGCAAGGCGGCGAACTTGGCGCTCTGCAAGGTACCCGTGGTGGCCAGCACCCCTACCACCCCGGAACGGGTCGCCGCCGCCGCTGGCTTGACCGCCGGCTCCATGCCCACCAACGGCCAGTCCGGATACAGCGCCCGCAGGTCGGCGACGGTGGCCACGGTGGCCGTGTTGCAGGCCAGCACCATGGCCTTGGCGCCCTGCTCGCGCAGGAAGTTGGCGATGTGCCGCAAGCGCTGGCGAATATAGTCCGGCGTCTTCTCGCCATACGGCACATGCCCACTATCGGCCACATACAGCAACGTCTCGTTGGGCAGCAGGCGCTGGATCTCGGCCAACACGGAAAGGCCGCCGACGCCCGAATCCATTACGCCGATCGGCGCCGAACGCTCACTCATGACGGTTGCCACACACGGCGCAGGCCGGGTCGCGCTTGACCCGCAGCTCGCGCATGCGCGTGCCCAGCGCGTCGATCAGCAACAGCCGCCCCACCAACGGCTCGCCGAAGCCCACCAGCAGCTTCAGCGCTTCGAGCGCCTGCAGGCTGCCCACCAGGCCAACCAGCGGGCCAAGCACGCCGGCTTCGCTGCAGGTCAGCTCGGCCTCGCTGCCATGGCCGTACAGGCAGTGGTAGCAAGGGCTGTTGTCGCGACGGGTGTCGAACACCGACAGCTGGCCTTCGAGGCGGATCGCCGCGCCGCTGACCAGGGGCTTGCCGGATGCCACGCAGGCGGCGTTGACCGCCTCGCGGGTGGCGAAGTTGTCGGAGCAGTCCAGCACCACGTCGACGGCAGCCACTGCGGCGGACAACGAATCCTCGTCCAGCGCCTGGCGATGGGCGACCAGCGCAATCTCTGGGTTGATCGCTTGCAAGCGCTTGATCGCCGAGTCGACCTTGCTCATGCCGACGCTGTCGCTGTCATGGATGACCTGGCGCTGCAGGTTGGTCAGGTCGACCGTGTCGAAGTCGGCCAGGTGCAGCTCGCCGACACCGGCCGCGGCCAGGTACAGCGCCACCGGCGAGCCCAGGCCGCCCAGGCCGATCACCAGGGCCTTGCCGAGCTTCAGGCGCAGCTGGCCGTCGATGTCCACCTGCGGCAGCAGGATCTGGCGGCTGTAGCGCAGCAGCTCCTGGTCGCTCAGCATGGCAGGCGCCCCAGGCTGATGCGCTCATGGCCGCCCAGGTCGACGCGGCTGGCCACGTCGACGAAGCCGCCGGTGGTCAGCAGCTCGCGCACTGCGGGCGCCTGGTCGTAACCATGCTCGAGCAGCAACCAGCCGCCCGGCAGCAGGTATTGCGGCGCCTGGGCGACGATCACACGCAGGTCGTCCAGCCCGTCTTCACCGGCCACCAGGGCGCTGCTGGGTTCGAAGCGCACGTCACCGGCCACCAGGTGTGGGTCGGCGGAGCGAATGTAAGGGGGGTTGCTGAGAATCAGGTCGAAGCGCTCGCCTTCGAGGGCGTCGTACCAGTGGCTGGCACGCACCTGGACGTTGCCCAGGCCAAGACGCTGGCGGTTGCGCTCAGCCAGGGCCACGGCTTCTTCGATGCGGTCCACCGCGGTCACCTGCCAGGCCGGGCACTCGCTGGCCAGCGCCAGGGCGATGGCCCCGGTGCCGGTGCCAAGGTCCAGCACACGGGCCGGCTTGGCCGGCACCAACTCCAGCGCGGTTTCCACCAGCAGCTCGGTGTCCGGACGCGGGATCAGCGTATGCGGCGCCACTTCCAGGTCGAGCTTCCAGAAGCCCTGCTGGCCCAGGATGTAGGCCACCGGCTCACCGGCACGACGGCGCTCGAGATAGCCGGCGAACAGCTCGGCCGCCTCGCTGCTGACGATGCGCTCGGGCCAGGTGTGCAGGTAGCTGCGCGACTTGCCCAGGGCGGCGGCCAGGAGCAGCTCGGCGTCCAGCCGCTCGGTCGGCGAATCCGGCAGCTGCGCGTTGCGCAGCAGGCTGGCGATGATGGTCATTCAGTCCCCCAGGGCGGCCAGTTGATCGGCCTGGTATTCGGCCAGCAACGGCTCGATCACGGCGTCCACGCCACCGGCGAGGATATCGTCGAGCGAGTAGAGCGTCAGGTTGATGCGGTGGTCGGTGACCCGGCCCTGTGGATAGTTGTAGGTGCGGATGCGCTCGGAGCGGTCGCCCGACCCCACCAGCAGCTTGCGCTCGCTGGCGATGGCGTTCTGCGCGGCGCTGGTCTGCATGTCGTTGAGCTTGGCCGACAGCCAGGACATGGCCCGGGCGCGGTTCTTGTGCTGCGAACGTTCTTCCTGGCACTCGACCACAATGCCGGTGGGCAAGTGGGTGATGCGGATGGCCGAATCGGTCTTGTTGACGTGCTGGCCACCGGCGCCGGAGGCGCGGTAGGTGTCCACCCGCAGGTCGGCGGGGTTGATCTCGATGGCCACCTGCTCGTCGGGCTCGGGCAGTACCGCCACGGTGCACGCCGAGGTGTGGATACGGCCCTGGGATTCGGTCTCGGGCACGCGCTGCACGCGGTGGGCGCCGGACTCGAATTTCAGCTTGCCGTAGACGCTGTCACCCTCGACCCGGGCGATGATCTCCTTGTAGCCGCCGTGCTCACCCTCGTTTTCAGAGAGGATCTCCAGGCGCCAGCCGCGTTTCTCGGCATAGCGCGAGTACATGCGGAACAGGTCGCCGGAGAAGATCGCCGCCTCGTCGCCGCCGGTGCCGGCGCGGATTTCCAGGAACACGTTGCGCCCGTCGTTGGGGTCCTTGGGCAGCAGCATGCGCTGCAGCTGCGACTCCAGGCCCACCAGCTGCTCCTTGGCTTCGCGCACTTCCTCCACGGCCATCTCGCGCAGGTCGGGGTCGGCGTCCTTGAGCAGCGCCTGGGCGCCCTCGAGGTCGTCCTGGACCTTGCGCCAGCCTACATAGCAGGCGATCACCGGCTCGACTTCGGCGTACTCGCGGGAGTAGGCGCGAAAGCGCGTCTGGTCGGAAATGACTTCGGCATCACCCAGCAGCGCGGTGAGTTCCTCGAAACGGTCCTGGAGCGTGTCCAGTTTGTTCAGCAGCGACGCTTTCATTGCGGGGTTTTGTCCGTCGAGCCCTCGTGAAGGGCGAAGAGTTCCTGGGCCATGGCCAGCGCATCTAGGCGGCCTTCGGCAGAGAGCTTTTTCAGTTGCACGCTGGGGGCGTGCAGGAGTTTGTTGGTCAGGCCCCGGGCCAGCTGCATCAGCACGTCCTCGGGGTTGCCGCCGTTGCCCAGCAGGCGCAGGGCCTTTTGCAGTTCTTCGTCGCGCAGGCGCTCGCTTTGCTGGCGATAGGCCTTGAGCACATCCACCGCCGCCAGCTCGCGCAGGCGCACCATGAAGTCGTCGGCGCCGGCCGAGACCAGCTCTTCGGCGGCCTGGGCCGCGCCCTGGCGGCTCTTGAGGTTTTCCGCCACCACTTCGTGGAGGTCGTCGACGGTATAGAGGTAGACGTCGTCCAGCTCGCCGACCTGCGGCTCGATATCCCGTGGCACGGCGATGTCGACCATGAAGATCGGCTTGTGCCGGCGCTGCTTCAGCGCGCTTTCCACCGCGCCCTTGCCGAGGATCGGCAGCTGGCTGGCGGTGGAACTGATGACGATGTCGCTGTTGGCCAGCTCTTGCGGAATGTCCGCCAGCAGCACCGCATGGGCGCCGAACTGCTCAGCCAGGATGCTCGCGCGCTCCAACGTGCGGTTGGCGACCACGATACGGCGCACGCCCTGCTCGTGCAGGTGGCGGGCGACCAGGGTGATGGTCTCGCCGGCGCCGATCAGCAGCGCCTGGCTGCGGCCCAGGTCGGAGAAGATCTGCTTGGCCAGGCTCACCGCGGCGAACGCCACCGACACCGGGTTCTCGCCGATGGCGGTGTCGGTGCGCACCTGCTTGGCGGCGCTGAAGGTGGCCTGGAACAGGCGCCCCAGCAGCGGGCCGACGGTGCCGGCCTCGCGGGCCACGGCGTAGGCCGACTTCATCTGGCCGAGGATCTGCGGCTCGCCGAGCACCAGCGAGTCGAGGCCCGAGGCCACGCGCATCATGTGCCGGACCGCGTCGTGCTCTTCGTGGATGTAGGCGCTGGCGCGCAGCTCGTCGAGGCTCAGCTGGTGATAGTCGGCCAGCCACTGCAGCACGGCGTCGGCGGCCAGGTGGTCCTGCTCGATGTAGAGCTCGCTGCGGTTGCAGGTCGACAGGATCGCCGCCTCGCGGCTGGCGGTCAGTCGGCACAGCTGCTGCAGGGCGTCCACCAGCTGCTCCGGGGTAAACGCCACGCGCTCGCGTACGTCTACCGAGGCAGTCTTATGGTTGATACCAAGTGCAAGAAAGGCCATGCAAGATCGCTGGTTGGGACGTGAAGCCGATAATTGTCCTACTTCGCAGGTTTTTGAACAACCACCGTTCGCTATTGTCGTGATGGTCAAGCGCTATCACGGGGTCTGGCCGGCTCCTACCGGGGGCAGTCCAAAGTAAGTGCCATTCGAATCTGTCCCCTTTTCCCCCATTCGAGGTCTTTGGGTGCAGGACTTTTGACCGCGTGCTGGCGACTAGGTGCTCGCCGTCCGCCTTGCAGCGCGCTCAAGATCGAGCGCCGCGCGGGCGGCGCTCGATCTGATAGGCGCTGCACCTCTCCCGTCGTACACCTCGAAGCTTCGCAAAGTTCGGCAAACCCAGGTTATTTTCTCTAGGGTTCGTCCTGAAAGCAGCAAGGCTGACTATAAATCGAAAGGTCCGAGGGCTGCGTTGGGTCGATGGCGGACGGTCATGGATGATAGCCCCACCACATTGTGCCCTGAACGGCATTAATGCCTGGAAGCATTCAGCAGGCACGTTCGTTTTAAGGAGGTGGCTCACCCAGCAAGGGTGAGCCAGGCCTGAATCAGGATCGCTTGCGCTTGAACAGCTTGCCGAAGAAGCCGGCGATGGCCACCAAGCCCAGGATGATGAACTTCTTGAACGCCAGCAAGGCAACACCGATCTTGGCGAACAGGCCCGCCTTGGCGGCGATGCCACCGGCGACCAGGGCGGCCAGTCCGTATGGCGCCAGCTTGTCGGTCTTGGCGTCGTAATCGGCGTAGCGGTTACCGTCGGTGAAGTTGGTGAAGGCGAGAATCTTTGGCGTTTCCTGCTTGATGGTCTGCAGGTCGGCCATCGCCGCCACGGCATTGAGCTCCAGCACGCCTTCGCGGCCCAGCACGCGGATGCTGTAGTTCAGGGTGGTCTGGTCGGCGTCTTCGGCCTTCAACTCTCGCGCCCAGTACATCTTGTGGGTAGCCTGATCGTAGCTCGGTGGTTCGGCCCAGCCCAACAGTGTCAGGCCGGCATAGCCTTGCTTGCGACGCTCCTTGTTGTCTTCCTCGTCATCGGCCTTCATCTGCTCGAGCAGGTCGGCGTAGTCGATCTTGGCTGCGTCATCGTCGGAAATGTGGCCGTCGTTCTTGTAGCTGATGATCACGCCCCAGCCGTTGTCCGCCAGTGGATTGACGGCGGTCGGGATGATCATGCCAAGGGTCTTGAAGCCCGGTGGGTTGCCCCAGCCTTCGGTCAGCAGGCGCTCGGTGTCGCCCGGCGACAGGTAGTAGAACTCGTTGTTGAGTTGGAGGCTGGCGATACCGCCGGGCAGGGTGATGTTGCCGTGCTGTTGCTTGAGCGTGGCCAGCCACTGTTCGGCGGTCTGGTGCGGTTGTTCGCTGGCGGTTGGCGCAGACGCGGGAGTGCTGGCGGCAATGGCGGGCAAAATAGTTGCGCAGAGCAACACTGCCGCCAACAGCTGGCGCAGGTGTTTCATCGTAGTCCCTTACAATTTGAAATAATTTGGGCGCGCAGGATAACTGAAAAAGCTGGCCAATCGCCAGAATCTCGTGTCCTTGTCTACCTTTCGATGCCAACGGGACACGCTTGCGCGTCCTCCTTTCTGGCGGTCAAGCCAGTGACATCCTCTGTGCCCAGCCTCTGCCTGGACGCAGTCAGCATTGCGTCATGCCAACGCGACTATTCCATGCGGTGTTAACGACATCTCTTTTCGTACAGAGCCTAGGTAATCCTGTTAGTAGCTAGCGACGGTCAGAGGTAGTTTTGGGCAGGACTTTGTGGTGCTTGGCTTCGTTCGAGCACAGTTCGGTGATGATCAGCAGGTCGTCAGTCGTGGCGGTCGCCATCATCACACTGGCGCCGCAGGACGGTCTAGGGGGCTTGTGATAGCGAAGGTTCAGCGTTCAGGCACCGTGCTCGAAGATCTGGGCTGTACTGTTCATGACCGCTCGTTATTGAGTTCCACTCGTCAAAATTAGCCGCATGTCGAGCCCGAGGCTCCAACCAATCAAACTCAGCCGACACGGCGCAGGCCTACCGAGCCTAGCGCCAATAGCGGGCAGAGCCAATTGTATGGCCGTCACACAATCTTGGAGTTTCCACCTGAGGTTTAGTAGATCCCCTTTTCTTCAGCTCTCTCCAAAAAATAGCCCTGTAAGTCCCCACTAATTTTCTCGCCATCACAACTGACAGCAAAATCTCCGGAAAGTCCGTCAGGGAAGTGAGTACCATCCAACGTACCAAAAACGATCGACACGGCATCAGCCATCGCAAGAGAAATAAAATCCAGCACGTCTCCCCGCTCCATGATCGCGGCAACATCCTATATAGCGGACCAAGAAAACGGGGCAGATTTATTTGCCTACTTAAACTTTTTCACCCTACTTCGCCTGCACGATTAATTTTCCAGCGACTCGCCATGAGCGACAGTTGCCCATCAGCTCCCTCCGTTGGAAGCCCCATCTTGTCAATGTTAGCTTTTCAGCCGAAACAACCTTAGTCTTACGTCCACCTTGATCCCAATGCGAGCAGGTTTTCGAGCGGGGAATAAAATCGTCCTCTTTTAGCCGCGCCCCTTTGTCCGAACCAGCCAACCTAGGCTTTAACACCTATTGGTTAGCCAGTTCAGAAAGTAGCGCAACTAGTACTTCTTAGTGCGAACATCCGCCAAGGCCTTCTCAAGAGACCTTAAGTCATCTGGGTCTTTGAATCTTGCCTTTGAGCGCAACCACTTATCGACTGCATTATTACGGCCACTTGATAGCAGATCGCCCTCCGCAGTAATTTCGCTACTCATAATCACACGCTTTACTATTCTTCCATTTTCATCACTTACTCGACAAGTCAACAGACCATTACTCTCCATGAACAGAAATAGATTTTCAAGGGCTCTACCAATACTTGCATGCCACTCTGGAATGTCAATATATGCTTCAAGCACACCATCTATATCCCATACCGGATAGTCGCTCATTCAATCTCTCCTAACCACCTCTGAAACGCCCACCACAGGTACTAGCTTCCCAGTAGAGCGATCTTTAACAAATGTACCACCCGTCGCTAATATTCGACGTTCTTTGAGAATTTGGTCCGTTTTATCAGCCGTCATACTCGTAACCTCGTAGGTTTTCGCCTGTCCGTTCTCAATCACAGCCGTGTCTACCCGACGGCGTTCTCCAGTACGAGGGTCTTTGACTGACTTCCCGCTTGCATCTCGCAGGTAACACTCACTTTGTATCGTCGCATTCGGATGCTTCGTTTTAATCTCAGCATTAAATTCCTGGTGACGACGATCTCCTTCAACCGCATTCTTGATCCGCTTCAGCCCCCACGGATCCACCCAATCAATCGGGCTCGGCACATACTGATAGAGGTTGACCCCACCCAGGTAGCTTATTGGATCCTGACTGATAAAGCGCCCAGCCCTAGGATCATAGTACCGATAGCGGTTGTAATGCAGCCCGGTCTCATGGTCGTGGTACTGCCCCTGGAAGCGGATAGGGTTGTTCAGGCCATTCTGCTTCGCCCATTCCGAGCGGGCCTCCTTGACCTCACCCCATGCCTTGTACTGCGCCGTCCACGCCACGTCACCGTGGTGGTCGGTGAGTTCCATCGGCGTACCGAGGTGGTCGCACTGGTACCAGGCAATTGCGTCGATTGGCTGCGGTTTGACCTCGTGCTGCCACAGCGGGTCCTGATCGAAATCGTACTCCCGGTCGCTCCAGTCCGGCTGGCGTAGCAAGCGGATCGGGTTCTTGCGTATAGCCTGGGCAACAGGCACGAAACTGCCCGGCTCGTACAGGTAATGCACGGTGCGCCCGGTTTCACCTTCGTCCTGCGGCGGCGAGCTTTCCCAGGCCAGGTTGTCGCCATCCCAACCATACAAGGTGTAACCGCAACCCAGTTCACGCTGGCGCTTGGCCCGCTGCATCTGGTTCCAGCCACTGCCGGCCCGCGGATCATCCTGATGGTGCGCGGTGGAGTGCTTGTGCAGACGGCGGCCCAAGGCATCGTAGCTGTACACCACCGTGAGCTTGTCATCGTCAAAACACGTCAGGCGGTCGAACAGGTCCCAGCTCAGGCGAGCCTGCTCGCCATTGTGCAGGCGATGGATCAGGTTGCCGCGTTCGTCGTATTGGCAGTGGGTCCCGGCGTATTCACGCAGCAGGTTGTCCATCAGCTTGTTACGCCGCGGATCGCTTTCCAGCGGACGATTGAGTTCCTGGGTCTTGTCGTCCAGCAGGTTGCCGGCCGGGTCGAAAGCAAAGGTCTCCACGCCAAGGCGGCTGGTGGCTTGCAGCAAGCGGCCAACGGGATCGTACTGATAGGCCAGGTGGCCACGGCGGGTGTCGTGGATATCGGTCAGCTGGCCGACGGCATCGTATTGATACTGGCGTTTGAGCAGGGTCGACTGGCCATCGTGGCTGCCCAACAGTTGCTCCTGAAGCCGCCCCGCCGGATCCCACGCCTGGGTTTGCATCAACTGGTTGCCCTGATGCCGCACCACTTCACGGTGCAGGTCATCGCGCTCGTAAGCCAGCAACTCATGCTGGTCGAGGGTTATGCCCAGCACGTGACCGCTGCCGTAGGTGAGCGTGCTGACTTTGTGGCCATCCGGGCGAATGGTCGCCGTGCGCAGGTTCAGCGCGTCGTATTCATGCTGCCACACCGCGACCATCGGCACCTCGGTGCCGAGGTAGTACTGGTGCTCGCGGGTCAGGTTGCCCGCCTCGTCATGGAACCATTGCAGCTTGCTGGCCGCGTTGGTCGCCTGGATCAGGTTGCCGTTGCCGTCGTAGGCGAAGGATTCTTCCTGGCGCTGGTCCCCCAGGCTGGCCACGCGAGAAGCGAGCCGGCCCACCGGATCGAAGGTGATGTCGATACGGCGCTGACCGACCTGGGTGCTGGCCAGCCGGCCCGTTTCAGGATCGTACTGGTAACGCGTCACCAAGCCATCGAAGCCTTGCTCTTGCAGCAAGCGCCCGACCGGGTCGTAAAGGAAGTTGGCCTTGCTCTCGTTCTCGTTTTCCAGGCCGATCAGGCGGCCCAGCTTGTCCCAGCGATAACGTAGAGTGTGCTCGTTGGCATCCACCCGCTCGGCCAGCAGGCCCACGGCGTTGTAGGCCCAAGTAGTGCAACGGTCTAGTGCATCGACGTGAGCCAGCAGACGACCTTCAGCATCGCGCTCGAAGCGCTCTTCGGAGTTGTCCGGGTGGGTGACTTTCGTCAGTTGACCAGCCTTGTACTCATAGGTGGTCGTGCTGCCGACTGCATCGGTGAACAACACCAATTGACCGAAGTCGTCGTACGCCCACTGGCTGGTCTTGCCCGAGCAGTCAGTGAATTCGACCAACTGATCCGCCGCGTTGTACGCCAGCTTCTTCTCGTTGCCGTTGGCGTCCTTGATCGCCTTGACCAGACCGGAGGGCGTATAGGCGAACTCAGTCTTGTTGCCCAATGGGTCGACGGTCTCGACGAGGTTGCCCTTCTGGTCGTAGTCCCGCAGCCACAAGCCGCCTTCGGCGTCGCGGATCTTGATCGGATGACGACGGTCGTCATAAGCAATATGGACCTGGCTGTGATCGGCGCGGATATGGCGAATGACACTGCCTTGTTCGTCATAGTCGTAGCGGTCTTCAGTGCCATCGGTATGAACGTGGCGTACCACGTTCTTGCGCTCATCCCTGAAAATCCACTCCGAGCTTTCATCCGGATAGCGCACACGGTACAGGTGGCCAAGGATGTCGTAGTAGTACCAGGTCTCCTGGCCGTGGGCGTCGGTGACGTAGGTCAGCCGAATGTTCTCGTCCCATTCCAGGCGCGTGTCGTAACTGCCGTCGTCGGCCCATTCACGAGTGGCCTTGGCGTCGAAAGCGCTGCCGTCCCACTGCAGGTTCATACCTCGGCCGGTGCGGTCGGTGTAACGGGTGACCAAGTGATTCTGGTACTGGTAGTGCCAGGCGGCACCCTGTTCATCCTGGGCGGCGACCAGATCCCCCTGATCATCGTAGTGGTAGGCGCACAACTGACGCAGTGGCTGGCCATCGCGCATTTCCCACAGGCCGGTGATATGGCCCTGTTCATCGATTAGCGTGCCCAGGTGGCGCAGGACGTCCTTCACATCGCCCTGGAAGGTGATGATGTCCGACAGCACCGGACGCCCTTCGTGGTGATGCTCGTAGTGCAGCATGCAGCCCGCGTCGTTCTGCAGCAGGATCTTGCGCAGGTAGTAACGGTCGCCCACGCGCAGGTAATACTCCTTGCGCACGAAGCCACGGCAGATCACCAGCTCATCGTCGCTGCTGCGTACCAGCAGCAAGTCCTCGATGGCGTTGAACAACGATTTGCCGACCTTGGGCAGTTCAAATTCATGGCTGCGACCATCGAAGTCATGAAACAACAAACCCTTGTCGACCACATCGATACGCGTGGTGAATTCGGTGATCCAACGCGCGCCTAGACAGCCCTTGTCGTACTGGGCCAAGCGCGAGTGGTAGATCCGTTGCCAATCAATTGGAAATGCACCGGGCAGGCTGAAATCCGTGTGAATGATGAATTCCGAGCCCAGGGCAAAGCTGATGCTGCGCCCCGTCGTGGACTTCGGTGTCGGCCTCGGGATCGGGCAACTGGGTTCGATCGGGCTCGGCGTCTGGGTGGCATTGGCCTGCGAACCACTGACCGCCAACTCGCCTTTGCCCTTCTCCCGCTCCACTTGTGTGGTCGTCCCCGGCTTGCTCACCCCCGGCTGCCCGTTCTTGTTGCGCTTACGGAAGCCCTTCACCGCCCCGCCCAGCACCGTCAGCATCCAGCCGATGCTCATCTGCGTCGCCGGGTCCGCCAGCTTGTTCAACTGCCGGGCCATCTCCGGCCCCAAGGCGCGCAGTTGCCCGGTGTTGGCCAGCACCTTGCTCTTGATCTCGTCCGGCAGCAGCTTGCTCGTCGCGCTGTTGGCCAACCCCTTGCCAGCGGCCTTGTAAGCGCTGTGCACGGCACCGAAGAAGTTGCTGAAGGCCGCCTTGGGGTCGTTCATCAGCTTGTCGGCGGCGGCGGACATCTGCTTGCCCGCCTTGTCGCGGTCACCCTTGGCGTCCAGTTGCCCGAGGGTGACTTTCTCCAGCCCGGTGGCGATCTCGCTGGTCATCTTGGTGCCCAGCGCGCCAGCGTCGGCCAGGATGCTGGCGATCTTCGGTTGGGCCTTGGCCACGAAATCGTCGATGGTCCCGGCGATGGTCGCGTTGAGGTGACCGATCAGCACCTGGATCAGCGAATCGCCCAGCAGCATCTTGGCGCTGTTGCGCAGCTCCTGGCGCACCAGGAACAGGGTCGGGCGCAGGCTCATGCGTGCCGCGGCCATGGTTGGCGGCGCTGGCAGCACGCCGATCAGGTTGATGCCCAGGCTCACCCAGTCGAGCAGTTGGCGGTTCTTGCTCTTGACCAGGGTGACCACGTCGCCCAGGGCGTCGACCAGGGCCATGATGTTGCCCACCACCGGCAGCGCGCCGGCCACGGTCTTGATCCGTTCGAGGGTGACGTAGCCGCCGCTGACCGATTGCAGCCAGGCGTCGAAGGCGGCGGCGCCACGGCCGACGTCCTTGGCGTCGATGGTGTTCAGCGGAGCAACGGCGACCTGGGCTTCGCGTTTCTTGGCGTCGGTCATGCCAGCACCTCATGGTTCAGCTTGGCCGGGTTCACCGGGGCGCTGAGCTTGGGCAGGCTCGGCAGTTGCTTGAGCGCGCTGGCGGCCTTGAGCGTGGGCGCCGCACCGGGCACCACGTTGCTGGCCAGCTGGGCCATGGCGCCGGTGTCGCCACCGACGGCGGCCTTGACCTGTTGCGCCTTCTGCAGCGCGGCCTGGCCGCTTTTCGCCAGTTGCAGGCCCGTGCCGGCCAGGGCCTTGCCCTGTTCCAGCAGGCCGTTGCCGCCGGGGCCCATCAGGCCCTGGGCCATCGATTTTCCTTGTGCCATCGCGTTCTGCATCAGTCCCTTGCCCTTGTCCATGCCTTGCTGTGCCAGTGCCAGGCCCTTGCCCAGCACCCCCTCTGCGCCCTTGCCGCCGCTGAGTACCTCGCCGACCACGGCCTGCTGGCCGGGGGCGATGTCGGCGAAGCTGGCCTTCGGTGGCCAGTCGCCAGCACCGAAGTGGCTGCCCTCGGCCCAGGTGTCGGCCGGGTCCAGGCCGAAGTCGACCCACAGCGGGCCGGCGGCGGCGCCGCTGGCCTGGTTGAAACCGTTGCCGTCGAGCTTGCCCTTGATCGACTTGCCCAGGGCGTCGATCACGTCGTAGTCGCCGGTCTTCACGCCCTTGCTGTTGGCGTACTGGTACAGCAGCTCCAGGTCGCCCTTGCCGGGTTTCGGCGGTTCGGGGAAGGTGCCGGCCTTGCTGGCGGCGCCGATATGGGCGAACTGCGCGGCGTGGGCGGTGTAGTTGGCGCTGGTGACGTGGGTGATGCCACCGGCGTTGTAGGTGGTGGCGCTGCCGCCGCCCTGGATCACCAGCTCGGTCTTGGCGGTGAGCACGATGCGGTCGGCGTTGGCGGTGATGTCCAGCTTGGCCAGCAGGTTGATGTTGTCCTTCAGGGCGCGGATGTCGATGTCGCCGGAGGCCGACACCAGTTTCCAGCCCAGGCTCTGCACGAACAGGCGCATGCCCTGGCTGGCGCTGGCCAGCAGGCGCTTGCCGACGGACATGCTGGTGTGGCCGGTGCTGCTCAGCGCCAGGTGCTCGCCGGTGGTGATGTGGTTGGGGCCGGGGGTGGTCAGGGCGATGCCGGCCGGGCTCGACAGCACCAGGTGCGGCTGGGCGAATTCGGGGAACTCGTTGGCGCTCTGGTTGACCGGGCCGCTGCCGAGGATGCCCTGGTGCTGTTCGTGCAGGCGCTTGGCCACGGCGTCCTGGTCGCCGGGCTCCTGGGCCTGCATCTGCTTGGCCAGTTCCGCCAGGCTGTCCTGCTGCTCGCTGGCGGTGGCCAGGCGTTCGGCGGTTTCGGGCAGGTCCTTGTGGTGCTTGGCTTCGTTGGCGCGGGGTTCGGTGGTGATCAGCAGGCCACCGGCTGCGCGCACGGCGCCGTGGCGATCGGTGCGCAGCTCGAAGCCTTCGCCACGGGGGGCGCCGCCGCTCGGGCGTGGGTGCGTCAGGTAGCCGAGGTTCAGCGCACTGGCGCCGTGGTCGCTGCGCAGGGCGATGCTGATTTCGCTGGTGGTGTCGTCGATGCGCAGTTCGTTGTTGCGGCTGCCCTTGTATTCCTTGCTCTTGATCGTAGCGAGGGTTTTCAGGTCGGGCAGCTTGTAGTGCGGCATGTTCACGCCGTGGTACAGGCAGCCGGTCACCAGGGGCTGGTCGGGGTCGCCTTCGAGGAAGCTGACCAGCACTTCCATACCGACCCGGGGCAGCTGCAGGCTGGCGATGCCCTGCCCGGCCCAGCCGGAGGCCACGCGCATCCACACGCTGGACTTGTCGTCCGAGCGGCCTTCGCGGTCCCAGAAGAACTGCACCTTGATACGGCCGTATTCGTCGCAGTAGATCTCCTCGCCGGCCGGGCCGCTGACCACCGCGCGCTGGGTGCCGAGGATGCGCGGCTTGGGGTGTTCGAGCGGCGGGCGGTAGGTGGCGTCCCACGGGGTGGCGCTGAAGAAATTGCGGTAGCCCTGCTGGAAGCCGTCGTACTTGGCGTCGACGTCGCTGGTGATGGCTTCTTCCAGCACCTGGGGCTGGCGGCCCTGGTGGTGCACCTCGGTGAGCAGCCAGAGGTCGTTCCAGGCGGCGTTGGGGTGCGCGCTCAGGGTCAGGAAGTGCCCGCTGGCCAGCAACGGCTGGTCGCTGCGCCCTTCGGCCAGGCGGAAGTCGCTGCGGTGGCGCTCCAGGGCGCGGGTGGCCAGGTGCTTGCCGCGGGCGCGGTCGAGGAAGCGCCCGGGGTAGTCGTAGTCTTCGAGCTCCGGCTCGGCGTGGCTGACTGACTCGCCTTCGAGCTGGATCAGCGGTTTCTTGAAGTCGTAGTCGCGGCGGGTGACGCTGCTGGTGCGGGTTTCCACGCGCAGGCCGAAGCGCTTGATCATCGGCGTGTCGGCCACCAGCCCGGCGTCCTGCTGGTAGGCCACCGGGGCCAGCTTGCGGAACACCGTCTGGTCGTCGCCGAACACCAGTTGGTGGCCCTCGGCGCTGTGACGGAAGTGGTAGTGGATGCCCTCTTCTTCGCACAGGCGCTGGACGAACTGCAGGTTGGACTCGTCGTACTGCACGCAGTACTCACGCTCCGGGTACACGGCGCCCAGCTGGAACTGGTAGGCATTGGCGAGGATGCCGTGCTCTTCCAGTACCTGGGCGATGATCTTCGGCACGCTCAGCTGCTGGAACATGCGTTGGTTGATGCGGTGGGCCAGGTAGGCCAGTTGCGGGCGCAGGGTGACCTGGTAACGGGTCAGGCGCTTGCCCGCCTCGCCTTGCGCGGCGCGATAGATCAGGCCGTGCAGGCCGCGGCCGTCGTCACCGAGCTGGAGGAACGCGGGCTTGTGCAGCAGGCTTTCCAGGTCCCGCGAGGGGTGCTCGCTGACCAGTTCCAGGTCGATGGCGTACACCTGGCTGATGGCTTCGCTGCCGTCGAAGGCGAGTACCTGGAAGTCGTGCTCCAGGCCGTCGATGTGCAAGCTGAAATGGGTCTGGTCGGCGGCGGCAAACATCCTTGTTCCTCTTTACTGGGTGGTGGAACGTCCTCGGGATCGAGCGCCGCTCACGCGGCGCATCGCGGATAAATCCGCTCCTACAGGCAGGCAGTGCCGTGTCGGGCAACCAACCGCTGTAGGAGCGGATTCATCCGCGATGCGCCGCGCGGGCGGCGCTCGATCTCATGGGCGATGCAACGCTAGCGTCGATCACCCAGAGACCCCGAGCCTTAGCCCGCGACCGGCGCGCGCCAGTCGTCGGAACCGGAAGTACCGGACACTTCGTGGGTCCAGGTGATCTTGCGGTAGGTGAAGTACACGTCTTCCAGGTGGGTGAAGTGGGCGTTGGCCGGGTCCTGGCAGTTGTGCATGTAGTCCTTGATGTCGACGATGATCGCGTCTTCCAGGACGGTGGTGTAGTAGTGCTCTTGAGTGCCCTGGGCCGAGGTGCGGTACCACTTGATCTCGACCTTGGTCATGCGCTCGCCCGAGGTCAGGGCGGCCAGCAGCAGCGGCGAGGCCTTGTCGAAGACCTTGGTGATCTTCACCGGCTTGTGCACGCGCTGGCCGGTCGGCTGGCCGGACTGCGGGTCACGCGGGATGATCACTTCGTGCTCGAAGCCCTGGACCATGACCTGGTCTTCGTGGCCTTCCTGGTAGGTGTTGCCCACCGAGTCGGCGGTGAAGGCGCCAGCGGTGATCAGACCTTGTTTTTCGCCGGTGACGGCCATGTAGGCGGGAGTTGCCATGTGTCGCTCTCCTTGCTTGGAAAATAGTCGCCGGGTGGCAGGAATTTGCCACCTCGGGGCGACTAGTTAATACAAATGGCGTGCCAGTTTTTATTTATCAATTAAAATCATATAGTTACAAATAACGAACATCCATTTGAGTGTTCTTTTCAACTTGAACCATTCAAAAGTTGCGCAACTTCTTGCGCAGTGGTGGCAAAAAGTTGCGCAGTCGTCTGTACATGACGAGTACCAAGGCCTGCATCAAACTACCCACACACTTATCCACATTTAAGTGCGCAACTTCTTGCGCAGTTGACCAAAAAGTCAAAACCCAAAAACAGTGGACACGATAGCGTTGTATCGATGGTGCTGTCCGACTGGCCGGCGAACCTCCCATGCCAGGCATTGTCCCTATGACCGAAGCCACGCTTCACACCACGACCTTCGCAGGTGGGTTTGCCATCGCGCTTGTGTCATCATGCTCCGACCGCCGGTTAGCCCTTCTTAAGCCTTCTATGAACAGACCCTACGCATTGCTGCTTGCCTTCGCCCTGCTCCAGGGCTGCCAGAGCCTGGCCCCGCAGAAGACGGACGACCAACCGCCCGCCGCCAACGCCGGCAAGAGCGCGGAAAAGCCCGTGGTGTATGGGTCGTTCACCCAAGACACGCTGTACAGCCTGCTGGTGGCCGAGCTGGCCGGCCAGCGCAACCGCTTCGACATCGCCCTGGCCAACTACGCCGACCAGGCGCAGAAGACTCAAGACCCAGGCGTCTCCGAGCGCGCCTACCGCATCGCCGAATACCTCGGTGCCGACGAGCCGGCCCTGGACAGCGCGCTGATCTGGGCGCGCAACGACCCGCAGAACCTCGACGCCCAGCGCGCCGCAGCCATCCAGCTGGCCCGCGCCGGGCGCTACGACGACTCCATGGCGTACATGGAGAAAGTGCTGCAGGGCAAGGGCGACACCCACTTCGACTTCCTCGCGCTGTCCGCCGCCGAAACCGACCAGGCCACCCGTGACGGCCTGATGCAGAGCTTCGACCGCCTGCTGGTGAAGTATCCCGACAACGGCCAGCTGGTGTTCGGCAAGGCACTGCTGCTGAACCAGGACGACAAGCCCGAACAGGCCCTTGAACTGCTGGAAAGCCACCCGGCGCAGAACGGCGAAATCGCCCCGATTCTGTTGCGCGCCCGCCTGCTGCAAGGGCTGGACCGTGGCCCGGAAGCGCTGCCGCTGCTGCGCGGGGCGATCCGCGACAACCCTGACGACAAGCGCCTGCACCTCACGTATGCGCGCACCCTGGTCGAGCAGGACCGCATCAACGATGCCAAGGCCGAATTCGAAAGCCTGCTGCAGCAATACCCGGAAGACGACGAGATCCGCTACTCCCTGGCCCTGGTGTGCCTGGAAACCAAGCAGTGGGATGAAGCCGAAGGCTACCTGCAGGAAATGGTCGAGCGCGACGCCAACCCCGATGCCGCCCACCTGAACCTCGGTCGCATCCGCGAGGAACGCCACCAGCCGGCTGCCGCCCTGCGCGAGTACGCCCTGGTCGGCGCGGGCCCGGACTACCTGCCGGCGCAACTGCGCCAGGCCGACATCCTCATCGCCAATGGCCGCAGCGCGGAGGCCTCGCGCCTGCTCGCCGAAGCTCGCGAGGCGCAGCCCGACTACGCGATCCAGCTGTACCTGATCGAAGCCGAAAGCCTGGGCAACAACGGCAAGGAGGCCCAGGCAGCGCAGGTGCTGGAGCAGGCGATCAAGCGCTACCCGGACGACCTCAACCTGCTCTACACCCGCGCCATGCTCGCCGAGAAGCGCAACGACCTGGGGCAGATGGAAAAAGACCTGCGCGCCATCATCGCCCGCGAGCCGGAAAACGCCATGGCCCTCAACGCCCTGGGCTACACCCTGGCCGACCGCACCACCCGCTACACCGAGGCCAAAGCCCTGATCGACAAGGCCCACCAGCTGACCCCGGACGACCCGGCGGTGCTCGACAGCCTGGGCTGGGTCGCCTACCGCATGGGCAACCTCGACGAAGCCGAACGCCAACTGCGCCAGGCCTTCGAACGCTTCCCCGACCATGAAGTCGCCGCCCACCTGGGCGAAGTGCTGTGGGCCAACGGCAAGCGCCGCGAAGCCCGCCAGGTCTGGGGCAAGGGCTTCGAGGCCCAACCCGACAGCCCCATCCTGCGCAAGACCCTCCTGCGCCTGACCGGATCCGAGAGCCTGTAAGCCATGTTCCTGCGTCATTGCATCACCTTCACCCTCATCGCCCTGCTCGCCGGCTGCGCCGGCTTCGGCAGCAAGGAAGCCGTGCAAGGCCAGGGCAACCCGCAACTGTGGCGCCAGCACAAGCAACAGCTGAGCAGCCTCGACGGCTGGCAGATCAACGGCAAGGTCGGCATCCGCGCGCCCCGCGACTCGGGCAGCGGCACGCTGTTCTGGCTGCAGCGCCAGGACTACTACGACATCCGCCTGGCCGGCCCGCTCGGCCGTGGCGCCGCACGCCTGACCGGCCGCCCCGGCGGGGTGATGCTGGAGGTGGCCAACCAGGGCCGCTTCGAAGCCGACAGCCCCGAGGCCTTGCTGGAAGAACAGCTCGGCTGGCGCCTGCCGGTCTCGCACCTGGTCTGGTGGGTGCGCGGCCTGCCCGCCCCGGACAGCAAGAGCCAGCTCACCCTCGACGGCGACAGCCGCCTGGCCCGCCTGACACAGGATGGCTGGCAGGTCGAGTACCTCAGCTATATAGAGCAGAACGGCTACTGGCTGCCCGAGCGCCTGAAGCTGCACGGCGAGAACATCGACGTCACCCTGGTGGTCAAGGACTGGCAACCACGCCAGCTGGGGCACTGAGGCGATGGAAAAGCTCACCCTGCCGGCCCCGGCCAAGCTCAACCTGTGGCTGCATATCACCGGCCGCCGCGCCGATGGCTATCACGAGCTGGAAACCGTGTTCCAGTTTCTCGACCACGGCGATGAACTGAGCTTCTCGCTTCGCGAGGATGGCGTGATCCATCTCCACAGCGAAATCGCCGACGTGCCCCACGACAGCAACCTGATCGTGCGCGCCGCACGCAAGCTCCAGGAGCAGTCCGGCACCAAACTCGGCGCTGACATCTGGCTGCACAAGGTACTGCCCATGGGCGGCGGCATCGGTGGTGGCAGCTCCGACGCGGCGACCACGCTGCTGGCGCTCGCCCACCTGTGGCAACTGGACTGGGACGCGGATCGCCTGGCCGCGCTGGGCCTCACCCTCGGTGCCGACGTGCCGGTGTTCGTGCGTGGCCACGCCGCGTTCGCCCAGGGTGTCGGCGAGCAACTGACCCCGGTCGACCCCGCCGAACCCTGGTACGTCGTGCTGGTGCCGCAAGTGTCTGTCAGCACAGCGGAAATTTTTTCGCATCCGGAGTTGACACGTGATTCTCTCCCCCTTAAGATGCGCCCCGTTCCCGAGGGAAACAGTCGAAATGACTGCCAACCGGTAGTAGAGCAACGTTACCCCGAAGTTCGCAATGCGCTGATTTCACTGGGTAAATTCACGGAAGCTCGAATGACCGGCACTGGAAGTTGTGTGTTTGGGGCCTTCCCAAGCAAAGCCGAAGCTGATAGAGTTCTGGCCCTTCTTTCAGAGACCCAAACAGGGTTTGTGGCGAAAGGAAGCAATGTTTCGATGTTGCATCGCAAGCTGCAAAGTCTGATCAAGAAGTCGAGTTCATAAGAATTCGCAGCAACAGATACAGGGGCGTCGCCAAGCGGTAAGGCAGCAGGTTTTGATCCTGCCATGCGTTGGTTCGAATCCAGCCGCCCCTGCCATTTCTTATACTCATCCAGGTTACCCTCAGCCTTCAGGTACTGCGCGTGTCCAAGATGATGGTCTTCACGGGGAATGCAAACCCCGATCTGGCTCGGCGTGTCGTACGTCAGCTGCATATTCCACTGGGTGACGTTTCTGTCGGTAAATTCTCCGACGGCGAAATCAGTGCTGAAATCAACGAAAATGTCCGCGGTAAAGACGTCTTCATCATTCAGCCCACCTGTGCCCCAACCAACGACAATCTGATGGAACTGGTAGTGATGGCCGATGCCTTCCGCCGCTCCTCAGCGTCGCGAATCACCGCCGTGATTCCCTACTTCGGATACGCCCGCCAGGACCGCCGTCCGCGTTCGGCACGTGTAGCCATCAGCGCCAAAGTCGTCGCTGACATGCTCACTGTCGTGGGTATCGACCGTGTACTCACCGTCGACCTGCACGCTGACCAGATCCAGGGTTTCTTCGATATCCCCGTCGACAACATCTACGGCTCGCCCGTACTGGTCGACGACATCGAAGACCAGCGTTTTGAGAACCTGATGATCGTTTCCCCGGACATCGGTGGTGTGGTGCGTGCTCGTGCCGTCGCCAAGTCCCTGGGTGTCGATCTCGGTATCATCGACAAGCGCCGCGAGAAGGCTAACCACTCCGAGGTGATGCACATCATCGGCGACGTCGAAGGACGCACCTGCATCCTGGTAGACGACATGGTCGACACCGCCGGCACCCTGTGCCACGCGGCCAAGGCCCTGAAAGAACACGGTGCCGCCAAGGTCTACGCCTACTGCACGCACCCTGTCCTGTCGGGCCGCGCGATCGAGAACATCGAGAAGTCGGTACTGGACGAGCTGGTGGTGACCAACACCGTGCCGCTGTCCGCCGCTGCTCAAGCCTGTGACCGTATCCGCCAGCTGGATATCGCACCGGTTGTCGCTGAAGCGGTACGCCGCATCAGCAACGAAGAATCGATCAGCGCGATGTTCCGCTAAGCGGAACACTCGCTGACGAAAAGCGCCCCGCCCCAACACTGGTTGTTGGGGCGGGGCTTTTTTGCCATCCCCGTCTGGCGCTGGTCGCAAACGCCTTGCGGGAGGCTATTTTGGAGAAACAAAATGACTGACTTCATCCTGAACGCCCAAGCGCGTACTGACCTGGGGAAAGGTGCGAGCCGCCGCCTGCGTCACTCCGCCAACATCCCTGCCGTTGTCTACGGTGGCGATAAAGAAGCCCAATCCCTGACCATCGTGGCCAAGGAAATCGCCAAGCTGTTCGAAAACGAAGCTGCCTTCAGCCACGTGATCGAACTGAACGTCGATGGCGCTAAACAAAACGTCGTGGTCAAGGCCATGCAGCGTCACCCGGCCAAAGGCTTCATCATGCACGCCGACTTCGTTCGCGTCGTTGCTGGCCAGAAGCTGACCGCCAAGGTTCCAGTTCACTTCGTCGGCGAAGAAGCCCCGATCAAGAAAGGCGGCGAGATCTCGCACGTCGTTTCCGAGATCGAAGTGTCCTGCGAAGCCAAGGACCTGCCTGAGTTCATCGAAGTCGACCTGTCCAAGGCCGAAGTCGGCACCATCATCCACCTGTCGGACCTGAAAGCTCCGAAAGGCGTAGAGTTCGTCGCTCTGGCCCACGGTGATGACAAAGCTGTTGCCAACGTCCACGCCCCGCGCGTTGCCGCTGAAGCTGCTGAAGGCGCTGCCGAGTAATCCACTCGCACGCCGGCGTTGATCGGGTTACAGTGCCGCGCGCACCGTAACCCACCAACTCCAAGGAAGAGCCCCTGACGTGACCGCCATCCAGTTGATCGTCGGCCTGGGTAACCCCGGCCCCGAATACGAACAGACCCGGCATAACGCAGGGGCTCTTTTCGTTGAACGCCTTGCCAGTGCCCAGCGCGTGTCGCTGACCGCTGACAAGAAGTATTTCGGCCTGACGGCTAAGTTCAGCCATCAAGGCAACGATGTTCGTTTGCTGATCCCCACCACCTACATGAACCGTAGCGGCCAGTCCGTGGCGGCTCTGGCCAATTTCTTCCGCATCAAGCCGGAAGCGATCCTGGTGGCCCACGACGAACTCGACCTGCCCCCCGGCGTCGCCAAGCTCAAGAGAGGCGGCGGCCATGGCGGGCACAACGGCCTGCGCGACATCATCGCGCAGCTCGGCAACCAGAACGACTTCCACCGCCTGCGGCTTGGCATCGGCCACCCGGGCGACGCCAAACTGGTCTCCAACTTCGTCCTGGGTCGCGCGCCGCGCGCCGAGCAGGAGAAGCTCGACGCCAGCATCGATTTTGCCCTCGGCGTGATGCCCGACGTGCTTGCCGGCGACTTCGCCAAGGCGATGCGCGAACTGCACAGCCAGAAGGCCTGACACTTTAGAAAGGGGAATACCCATGGGTTTCAATTGCGGCATCGTCGGCCTGCCCAACGTCGGCAAGTCCACCCTGTTCAACGCCCTGACCAAGTCTGGCATCGCGGCGGAGAACTTCCCCTTCTGCACCATCGAGCCGAACAGCGGCATCGTGCCGATGCCCGACGCGCGCCTCAACGCCCTGGCCGAGATCGTCAAGCCGAACCGCATCCTCCCCACCACCATGGAGTTCGTCGACATCGCCGGCCTGGTCGCCGGTGCCTCGAAGGGTGAAGGCCTGGGCAACAAGTTCCTCGCCAACATCCGCGAAACCGACGCCATCGCCCACGTGGTGCGCTGCTTCGAAGACGAGAACGTGATCCACGTCTCCAACAGCGTCGACCCCAAGCGCGACATCGAGATCATCGACCTCGAGCTGATCTTCGCCGACCTCGACAGCTGCGAGAAGCAACTGCAGAAGGTCGCGCGCAACGCCAAGGGCGGTGACAAGGATGCCCTGGCACAGAAGGCCATCCTGGAAAAACTGATTCCGCACTTCACCGAAGGCAAGCCGGCACGCAGCCTGATGAAAAACATGGCTGACGACGAGAAGGCCGTGATTCGTGGCTTCCACCTGCTGACCAGCAAGCCGGTGATGTACATCGCCAACGTTGCCGAAGACGGTTTCGACAACAACCCGCACCTGGACGTGGTCAAGGCCATCGCCGAGGAAGAAGGCGCGGTCGTGGTGCCGGTGTGCAACAAGATCGAAGCCGAGATCGCCGAGCTGGACGAAGGCGAAGAGAAGGACATGTTCCTCGAGGCCCTGGGCCTGGAAGAGCCCGGCCTGAACCGCGTGATCCGCGCCGGCTACGAGCTGCTGAACCTGCAGACGTACTTCACTGCTGGCGTGCAGGAAGTGCGTGCCTGGACCGTCCGTGTCGGCGCCACCGCGCCGCAAGCCGCTGGCGTGATCCACACCGACTTCGAGAAAGGCTTCATCCGCGCCGAAGTGGTGGCCTATGACGACTTCATCCAGTTCAAGGGTGAAGGCGGTGCCAAGGAAGCCGGCAAATGGCGCCTGGAAGGCAAGGACTACATCGTCAAGGACGGTGACGTGATGCACTTCCGCTTCAACGTCTGAGTCATCGGGCGTCGATGAGAGAAACCCCTTGAGCGTTTGCGCTCAAGGGGTTTTCTTTTTTCTGCGGTTTAGGTGAGCTTTTCGCTGACTGACTGCCAGCAGATTTGCATTTATCGCCCTCCACGGCCCGGTCCAGGCTAGACACTTTCGCGCAGACAGGACTCGCTCATGAAGCACGCTCGCCCCCAGGCTATCCCCACCGTGCAGGTGGACACCGACGAAGTGATCGTCACCGAATGGCGCTTCGCCCCTGGCGCCGAAACCGGGCGTCATCTGCATGGCCATGATTATGTGGTGGTACCGATGACCGATGGCACCTTGCTGCTGGAGACCCCGGAAGGTGAGAAGCAGGCGGCGCTGGTAGCGGGGCAGAGTTATTTTCGCAAGGCGGGGGTCGAGCACAATGTGATCAATGCCAGTGACCACGAGATCGTGTTCATCGAGACCGAGTTGAAGTAGTTCACCTGTGGGGGCCGGCTTCTACAGGGTCGGCGCCGTGTCTTTATGTCGACGTGCTTCACCCACCTTGCGCAACCGTCTACAATTTTCCCTGCTTGAACCGGGATAACCGAAGCACTGCCTCGAAACCCGATGGACCTGACCACTGCCGGTCAACCGTCGGGACAAATGGGTCCGGACCTTGGCCGGCCCGTTTATCGGAGGCAACACATGAGCCCGCGTATCTGGCTGCTGGCCCTGGCGACATTCGTCACGGGCATGGCGGAAAACATCACGGTCGGCATCCTGCCGGCACTGGCCGATGGGCTGGACGTTCCGCTCGGCGTGGCCGGGCAGCTGACCACCGTCTTCTCCCTGAGCTTCGCCCTCGCCGCGCCCTTCTCTCCCCTGCTCACCACACGCTTGCCGTTGCGTGGCCTGCTGTGCGCCACGCTGGCTTTGTTCGCCCTGTGCAACCTGCTCGCGGCCTGGGCGCCCGGTTACACCGCGCTGTTGATCGCCCGTATCGGCATGGCCGCAACCAGCGCACTGACCTGCCTGACGTGCACACTGATGGCCACGCGCATGGCGCCCGAAGCCCTGCGCGGGCGCGCCATCGGGGTGATCTTCATGGGTATCTGCAGCTCGCTGATACTGGGTGTGCCGGCCGGCATGCTGCTGTGCGATGCCCTGGGCTGGCGCGGCGTGTTCGTCGGCCTTAGTGCCTTGACGGTGGCGGTGCTGCTGATGGCCTGGCGCGGGCTGCCGACGCTGCAGAGCAACGAACGCATCGCCCTGGCCAGCTACATACGCCACCTGCGCGACAGCCGCCTGACGGCCGCGCAGGGGGTGTCGCTGCTGATGATCGCCGGGCACTTCACCGTGTTCGCCTACCTTGCACCCTACGCCCAACAGGTCGCCCAAGTACCACCACAATGGCTGGCAGCGGTGTTCGCGGCATTCGGCATCGCCGGTGTCTCGGGCGGCTATGTCGGTGGCTGGATGGCCGATCGGCTGGGTGTGGCCAGGGCCATCCTGCTGGCGCCCTTGCTGTACCTCGCCAGCCTGCTGGTGCTGCCGCTGAGTGCAGGCACGCCGTGGCTGTTCCTGCCGGCGATGATGCTCTGGGGCGGGCTGAGCTGGACCACCTCGCCAGTGGTGCAGAGCTACCTGGCCAGGCGCGGCGAGGATACCTTCCCGGCGGGCATGAGCCTGAACATGTCGGCCATGCACCTGGGCGTCGGATTGGGCTCGGCCATCGGTGGCGTGGTGATCACAGGCTCCGCACTGGAAGCCACGCCTTGGGCCGGGGCATTGTTGACCGCACTGGCGGCGGGGTTGGCGATCTGGTCCGCGACACCTGCGAATGGCGTATTGAAACTGGCGCGGTGATCGCTCACCGCACCAGTGAAACCGCTACTTGGCCAACTTGCTGTAGCTGGTCATCAGGTTGCGATAGTCAGGGATGTGGTTGGAGAACAGCGTGCCCAGCCCCTCGATGTCATTGCGCCAGTCGCGGTGCAGCTCGCAGGCCACGCCGAACCAGGTCATCAGTTGCGCGCCCGCAGCCTCCATGCGCCGCCAGGCCGAGTCGCGGGTCAACTCGTTGAAGGTGCCGGAGGCGTCGGTGACGACGAACACATCGAAGCCCTCCTCCAGCGCCGACAGCGCCGGGAAGGCCACGCAAACCTCGGTGACCACCCCGGCGATGATCAGTTGCTTCTTGCCGGTGGCCTTCACCGCCTTGACGAAGTCTTCGTTGTCCCAGGCATTGATGTTGCCGGGGCGGGCAATGTAGGGCGCATCGGGGAATTGTTCCTTGAGCTCGGGCACTAGCGGGCCGTTGGGGCCGGTTTCGAAGCTGGTGGTGAGGATGGTGGGCAGCTTGAAATACCTGGCCAGGTCGGAAAGCGCCAGCACGTTGTTCTTGAAGCGGTCGGGGTCGATATCGCGCACCAGCGACAGCAGGCCGGTCTGGTGGTCGACCAGCAGTACCGCGGCGTTGTTCTTGTCCAGGCGGTTGTAGTGGAAAGCCATGGCTGAACTCCTTGCTTCAAAGGTTGGGAGTTTCAGCGTAGGCAAACATGGCGTGCACGGCCGACCGTCAGTCGGTAGACCTTCATGGAACAAAACGTGCCCCATGGAGCTGGCACGACCGCTGTAGGAGCGGCTTCAGCCGCGATCATCCGCGAAGCGGATGCCAGGCTCCGTGGTGTCCGCATCGCGGCTGAAGCCGCTCCTACAGAGGATTCTCGCCAGCCATTGGTTCAGGATTTCCTGAACTGATTATTTGCCCGCAGCGATTTTTCCCCTCGCCCGCCCCCACCAGAATCGCTTCACCAACAATCACAATAAACCGTGAGGCCACTCCCGTGGACCAGACACTCCAGGTACGGCAGGCCGCCGCCGACCTCGTCGCCGCCTTCGCCAGCAACGACACCGCCCGCTATTTCGCCTGCTTCAGCGAAGACGCCACCTTCCTCTTCCACACCGTGCCGCAACCGCTGCTGTCGCGTCGCGCCTATGAAGACCTCTGGGCCAGCTGGCAGGCCGATGGCTTCGCCGTGCTCGGCTGTGAATCCAGCAACGCGCAGGTAAGCCTGCAAGGCGACGTGGCGATCTTCATGCACGACGTGGCCACGCGCCTGCACCTCGCCGGTGAAGTACTCGACCTGAACGAGCGCGAGACCATCGTCTTCCGCCTGCACGGCGAACGCTGGCTGGCCTGCCACGAGCACCTGTCGGTCGTCTCGCCGAACTGATCATTTTTCAAGCGGCCCTGCCGCACTGCCATCGCACCCACAACAAGGCCGCCCGACGGCCGACAACATTCGCGCTGGAGCCTCACCATGAGCCACTCGACCGGTATCGAGACCAATGGCGTCGAACAGATCCCCGATGATCAACGCGACGCCTCCCCGCTTGACCTGTTCCGCCTGATCTTCGGCGGCGCCAATACCTTCGCCACCGCTGTGCTGGGCAGCTTCCCGGTACTGTTCGGGCTGTCGTTCCAGGCCGGGGTCTGGGCGATCCTGCTCGGTGTCGGCATCGGTGCGCTGATCCTCGCGCCCATGGGCCTGTTCGGCGCGCTCAACGGCACCAACAATGCGGTGTCGTCCGGCGCGCACTTCGGCGTGCACGGGCGTATCGTCGGTTCGTTCCTGTCGTTGCTCACCGCCGTGGCGTTCTTCTCGCTGTCGGTGTGGAGCTCGGGCGATGCCCTGGTCGGCGGCGCCAAGCGCCTGGTCGGCCTGCCGGAAACCGACCTCACCCTGGGCCTGGCTTATGGCCTGTTCGCGGTGCTGGTGCTGGTGGTGTGCATCTTCGGTTTCCGCTTCATGCTGTGGGTCAACAAGATCGCGGTGTGGGCTTCGAGCCTGCTGTTCCTGCTGGGCATCTTCGCCTTCGCCGGGCCCTTCGACGCGGGCTACGCCGGCAGCGTCAACCTCGGCCAGGCCGGTTTCTGGGCAGCGTTCGTCGGCGCGGCGATCCTGGCCATGAGCAACCCGGTGTCGTTCGGCGCCTTCCTCGGCGACTGGTCGCGCTACATCCCGCGCGAAACGCCCAAGTCGCGCATCATGCTGGCGGTGATCCTCGCCCAGGCGGCCACGCTGATCCCGTTCCTGTTCGGCCTGTGCACCGCCACCCTGGTGGCCAGCCAGGCGCCGGACTATATCGCCGCCAACAACTATGTCGGCGGGCTGCTGGCGATCTCGCCGGGCTGGTTCTTCCTGCCGGTGTGCCTGATCGCGGTGATCGGCGGCATGTCCACCGGCACCACCGCGCTGTACGGCACCGGCCTGGACATGTCCAGCGTGTTCCCGCGCCTGCTCAGCCGCGCCGCCGCCACCCTGCTGATCGGCGTGCTGGCCATCGGCTTCATCTTCGTCGGCCGCTTCACCTTCAACCTGGTGCAGAGCGTGTCGACCTTCGCCGTGCTGATCATCACCTGCACGAGCCCCTGGATGGTGATCATGATCCTCGGTCTGATCACCCGCCGCGGCTTCTACCATGCCGACGACCTGCAGGTGTTCACCCGTGGCCAGCAAGGCGGCCATTACTGGTTCGACCACGGCTGGAACTGGCGCGGCATGGGCGCGTGGATCCCCAGCGCGGCGGTCGGCCTGTGCTTCGTCAACCTGCCGGGGCAGTTCGTCGGCCCGCTGGGCGAGCTGGCCGGCGGCATCGACCTGAGCCTGCCGGTGACCTTGGGTATCGCCGCCGTGCTGTACCTGATCCTGCTCAACCTGTTCCCCGAACCCGCTGGCGTGTATGGCCCCCGAGGCCCGCGCTGGGTGCGCTGCAAAAGCACGCCCGTAAAGCCCGTGACCACCGCCGAAATGGCCTGACTGGAATCCGACCATGACCACACCTCACTACATCGACGGCCACTGGGTCGAAGGCCAGGGCAGCGACTGCCTCGTTGTCCACAACCCGTCCGACGGCCAGCCGTTCGCCGAACTGATGGCCGCCAGCGCCAGCCAGGTCGACCAGGCCGTGGCCGCTGCGCGCCGCGCCCTGGCCTCCTGGAAGACGGTCAGCGCCGCCGAGCGTGCCACCTACCTGCGCGGCTTCGCCGAGCAGCTGGGCCAACGCCGCGACGAGCTGATCGCCCTGCAGATGCGCAACAACGGCAAACCGTGCCACGAGGCCGAGATCGACCTGGACGACGCCATCGCCACCTTCGCCTACTACGCCGACCTGGCCGAGCAGCTGCCGGCGAAAAACCGTGACGTAGCCCTGGCCGTGCCAGGCTTTACCGCCCGCACCCGCCTGGAGCCGGTGGGCGTGGTCGGCCTGATCGTGCCGTGGAACTTCCCGCTGGTGACCAGCGCCTGGAAGCTCGCCCCGGCCCTCGCGGCAGGTTGCACCGTGGTGCTCAAACCCTCCGAGGTCACCCCGCTGGTCGAGCAGGCCTACGGCCAGATCGCCGAGCAGTTGGGCCTGCCCGCCGGCGTGCTGAACATCGTCAACGGCAAGGCCGAGACCGGCGCCGCCCTGAGCGGCCACAACGGCCTGGACAAGCTGTCGTTCACCGGCAGCAACGGCGTCGGCAGCCAGGTGATGCGCGCCGCGGCGGCTCAATGCCGGCCGGTGACGCTGGAGCTGGGCGGCAAGTCGGCCATCGTGGTGTTCGACGATTGCGATGTCGACCAGGCCGTGGAATGGATCGTCGCCGGCATCACCTGGAACGCCGGGCAGATGTGCTCGGCCACCTCGCGGCTGCTGGTGCAGGACGGCATTGCCAGCGCGCTGCTGCCACGCTTGCAGGCGGCGCTGGAGGCGTTGCGCGTGGGCAACCCGCTCACTGAAGAAGTCGACATGGGGCCGCTGACCAGCCAGGCGCAGTGGCTCAAGGTGGCCGGCTACTTCGCCACCGCCCGCGAGGAGGGCCTGAAGTGCCTGGCCGGCGGCAAGGCGCTGGACCGTGACGGCTGGTTCGTCAGCCCGACACTGTATGTGGATGTGCCCGAGAGCAGCCGCCTGTGGGGCGAGGAGATCTTCGGGCCGGTGCTGTGCGCACGGCGCTTCAACAGTGAAGCCGAGGCCATTACCCAAGCCAACGACAGCCGTTTCGGACTGGTGGCCACCGTCTGCTCCGCCGACCTGGAACGCGCCGAGCGCGTGGCCGATGCGCTGGAGGTCGGGCATGTGTGGATCAACTCGGTGCAGGCGGTGTTCGTCGAGACCTCGTGGGGCGGCACCAAAGGCAGCGGCATTGGCCGCGAGCTCGGACCTTGGGGGCTTTCGGGGTATCAGTCGGTAAAGCATGTGACGCGGTGCCTGGGCTGACGACGTAATCCTGTCTTCGCCCGTTCCGGCCCATTCACCGGCAAGGCCAGCTCCTACAGTTGCCACGTTTATTGTAGGAGCCGGCCTTGCCGGCGAATGGGCCGTGACTTTTCCTCCCCGCCGCGAAGTCCCACCTCCTGGTAGCCCCACAATCACAACACCAGGCCAGCCCCATGCACCCTCTTCGCACCGCCCTGCACAACGAACTGCACGCCCGCCCGTCGCTGTACTTCGACGACCCGGCCCACGTCCACCACCTCGCCCTGCTCGGTGGCGAGACCGAGTGCCGGGCCCTGCTGCAACGCTGCTGCCCCGAGGCCATCGACACCCTGGCCGCCCAGGGCATCACCCGGCTCGACGGCCACCCGTTCAAATGGGAGCGTCACGCCGAGTTCTTCACCCTGACCCTGGTGGTGCCCTGCGCCAGCCATGACAGCGACTGGCAGCCCCTGCCCGCCGCGCTCGCCGAGGCCATCGCCCCGCAAGCGGCGCAGGTGATCAACGCCGTGCAGGTGCTGGTACGCGGCGAGCAGGATCTGGACCTCGCCCGCTACGGTTTCAAGGACCCCTGCGGCTCCAGCGTCGGCGGTGGCGACGCGGTGGTGTGGAGCGATTTCCGTCTGACCGAGGACGGCACCAACCGCCTGCTGTTCATCAACCGCCGGCTCAACGCCTACCGCCAGGGCCGCATGATCCGCCGCCTGCTGGAGATCGAGACCTACCGCATGATGGCCTCGCTGACCCTGGACACGGCCAAGGCCCTGGGCCAGGAGCTGGACGGTTTCGACAAGACCCTGGTCAGCCTCTCCGAACGCAGCACCAGCGTCGCGCCCAACGACTCCAAAGCCTTGCTCGAAGCCATCGCCCACCTGTCGCGCCAGGTGGTGGATCGCACGGTGCAGACCCGCCACCGCTTCGGCGCCAGCCAGGCCTATGCGCAGCTGGTGTTCGAGCGCCTGGGCGAGCTGCGCGAAAGCCATGTCGCCGACTGCCAGCGCCTGGGGGTGTTCATCGAGCGGCGCTTCAAGCCGACGCTGCGCTACTGCGTGGCCACCGAGCAACGGCTGGAACAGCTGGCGAAGAACGTCGCCAACCTGGGCGACCTGCTGCAGGCGCGGGTGCAGGTGGAGATGGAAGAGCAGAACGCCGAGATCCTGCGCAGCCTCAATGCCCGGGCCGATGCCCAGGTGAAGATCCAGCGGGCAGTGGAAGGCTTGTCGATCATTGCGATCACCTATTACCTGCTGAACCTGTTCAAGCTGCTGTATGGCGGGTTGAATGTGCTGGGAGCGGGGTTGACGGCGCGGGAGGCCCTGCTAGGGATGGCACCAGTGGCAGGGCTGTTGCTGCTGGTGATCCTGCTGAGGATTCGAAGGGCCAAGCAGCATTGAGTACCAATGGGGCGCGTGGCGCCCATCGCGGGTAAACCCGCTCCTACAGGGGCAGAGTTGAGCCTGTGGGAGCGGGTTTACCCGCGATGGGCTGCAAAGCAGCCCCACGGGGCATCAAGCGGACTCGTCGGCCGCCCGCCCGTTCTCCTGCACCAACACCATGCTCTGCGGCGAAGACAGGGCAATGCCCTCGTCGCGCAAGCGCCCGAGAATGGTGAACAGCAGGTCGCTGCGCGTGCTCGACACCTGCCGAGGCGACGCCACGTAGCCGCTCACCCCGATCACCATGCCACTGCTGGTCAGGTCCTTGAAGGTCACCGACGTGGCCGGCGCATCGAGGATCGACTCGTGCTCCTTGTATGCCGCCAGCAGCACCTCGCGCACTTTCCCCGGGTCGGTCTCCAGCGGCAGCGTCAGGGTGACACTGACCACCCCGAGGGCGTTGGCCATGGTCACGTTGCGCACGTTCTGCGAGATGAACTGCGAGTTGGGCACGATCACCGTCGAGCGGTCGGACATCTGGATTTCCGTGGCGCGCACGTTGATCCGGCGAATATCACCCTCGACACCGGCCAGGCTGACCCAGTCGCCCACCTTCACCGGGCGCTCGGTGAGCAGGATCAGGCCGGAAATGAAGTTCTGCACGATCTGCTGCAGACCGAAACCGATACCCACCGACAGCGCACTGACCACCCAGGTCAGGCTGGTCAGGTTGATGTGCAGGGTGGACATCACCAGCATGGCCAGGAACAGGAAGCCGAGGTAGCCCACCAGGGTCACCAGCGAGGCGCGCATGCCGGCGTCCATGTCGGTTTCCGGCAGCAGGCGCTCGCTCAGCCAGCGCTTGACCACGCGGATGGCGAACCAGCCACCGAGGAAGATCGCCACCGCCAGGAAGATGTCCTGGGGCACGATGTTCAGGTTACCCAGCACCTTGCCGCCGGTGCCGTCCCAGTCCGCCAGGCTCTGCAGCAGCTCGCCCGGGCTGGTGCCCGAAGGCATGAACACCAGCAATGCGGCGGCGAACAGCAGCAGCGTGCGGCCGATACCCGCCAGCACCGTGCTGGCCTGGGCCTGGTGGCGTTGCTGCAGGCCCAGGGCCGATGCCAGTGCCAGGCCACCCGGTTGGCGAGGGGACAGCAACGTTTCGCACAGGTCGCCGAACACCGTGACCAGCAGGTAGGCGCAGGTCACCACAACGCTGATCCACAGCAACTTGCCGGTGAGGAAGTACGCCAGCGTCAGGTAGCCGGCCAGCAGCGTCAACAGGATCGCCACCACCCACACCACGATCACGAACGGGATCAGCCCGGCCAGCCCTTTCGGACGCTCCAGGTCATGCAGGCGATGGGCACGGCGATAGCGCAGCAGGGCCACGACGAACAGCAACGACACCACCAGCGTGGTCACGCCGTTGGTGGCCAGGGTCAGGGCCAGGCTGGTGCCGATCACACTGTTGATGCGCTCCTGGGTGAGCAGCACCATCAGCGCCAGGGCCAGTACCTTGGGGAACCAGCCCAGGGCGCTGGCCACTTCGTCGGCGATCGGCGGCAGGCGCCAGGACGGGCGTTGCAGCATCAGCATGGCGCGGCCCAGGCCGGAAATGAAGGCACTGAACACCACCAACGCGAGGATGTGGTTGGTCAGGCTGGCGAGGTCGGGGCCGAGGTCGGCGCTGCTTTCCAGGCCCCAGCGCAGCAGCGACACCGAGCCGGAGATGGTGCCCAGGGTCGCCAGGCTGACACTCAGCGCCAGGGCGCTGCGGCGCAGCCGGCCTTCGGGCAGCCAGCGGATCATCGCATCGGCCAGCAACCGTTCGAGTACCCGGCGCACCAGGGTCCAGACCAGCACGGCGGCGACCAGGGCGGTGATGAACCACCAGCGGTGCTCGGCGCTGAAGGCGCTGGCCATGGCGTCCGAGGCCTCGCCGCGCAGGTCGCGCAGGCGGGCCACGTCGTCGTCGGTGGGGCGGATCAGGCTCGACCAGAACGCCGGGCTCAGTGGGCTGGCGGCGCGGCTGGTGATCTGCGAGTTGAACAGGCTGCGGCGCAGGTTGACGATCTGGGTGGACAGGTCACGGGCCGACTGGGCCAGCGTGGTGGCGTCCTTCTGCTCGGCGAGTACCCCGTTTTTCTCGTCGGTGAGCTGCTTGCGCTGGCGGGTCAGACTCTGGGCCTCTTCCGGCATCTGCGGGCCGAGCACGTTGAGCTGGTCGTCCAGGCGTTGCACATCGGCGGTGTGCTGGGTGACCAGCACATCGGCCTGGCGCTGCACCTGCAGGGCCGACTGGCGCAACTGCGCGAGCAGGTCGTCGTTGGCATTGCTGGTGACGCCCTGGCGGATCTGGTCGAGCCGTTCGCTCAACTCCTCCAGGCCAGCGTTCTCGTCCAGTACCTGCTGTTCGGCCACGGCCAGGCGCGACACCGGCGTGGCCGGTTGGGCCCAGGCGGGCACGGCCACGCACAACAGCAAGGCCAGAAGCCCTGCATAAAATCGGTCAAGGCTGACACGCCTCATCGAATATTCCTCTATACAACTCGACAGGGCGTGAATTCTACGCGTTCCAGAGGCTCAGGAGAGTGCCGTCTCTCGGTCCAGCAACTGCCGTTTGCGTTCAACGCCCCAACGGTAGCCGCTGAGGTCGCCGTCGCGGCGCACCACCCGGTGGCAGGGAATGGCCACGGCGATGTGGTTGGCCGCGCAGGCCTGGGCCACCGCCCTGAACGCCTTGGGCGCGCCGATGCGCTCGGCGATGTCGGTGTAGCTCACCCGGGTGCCCACCGGCACCTCGCGCAACGCCTGCCAGACACGCTCCTGAAAAGCCGTGCCCTGCACGTCCAGCGGCAGTGCCAGGCCCAACGCCGGGGCTTCGACGAAGCCCACCACTTCGGCGACCAGCCGCTCGAACCCGGCATCGCCGCCGATCAATCGCGCCTTGGGGAACTGGTCCTGCAGCTCGTCGAGCAATGGCTCGGGCTCGTCGCCCAGCAGGATCGCGCAGATGCCTCGCTGGCTCTGGGCAACCAGGATGGCGCCCAACGAGCACTGGCCCAAGGCAAAGTGAATGGTCGCGCCCTCTCCGCCCGCACGGTACTCGCGCGGGCGCATGCCCAGGCGCTCACCGGCACTTTCGTAGAAGCGGCTGTTGGAGTTGTAGCCGGCATCGTAGATGGCTTCGGTGACACTGGGGGCATTGTCCAGGCGCTCGCGCAGGCGCCGGGCGCGGAATGCCGAGGCGTAGGCCTTGGGCGTCAGGCCGGTTTCGGCCTTGAACAGACGGTGCAGATGGAAGGGGCTGAGGTTCAGCGCCGCACCCAGCTGGTCAAGGCTGGGCGCGGGATCGCCGGCTTCGATCAGGCGGCAGGCGCGGGCCACCAGGTCGCTGCGGCGTACGGCCTGAGTGCCGCCCGCACAGCGCTTGCAAGCCCGGTAGCCGGCGGCTTCGGCCTGGGCGGCATCGGTGAAGAACTCGACATTCTCGCGCTTGGCCAGGCGCGACTTGCACGCTGGCTGGCAATACACCCCGGTGGTGCGCACGGCATAGACGAAATGGCCGGTGGCGGCAGTGTCGCGGGACTGTACGGCGTGCCAGCGTTCAGCATCCGTGATGTAGCTCGTCGGGGCAGACCTCATGGCGCCTCTCCTCTCGTTCGATACGATGAGCTTTGCAGGGCACAGAAGATGAAACACCCCGATTCTTGCGCTGTCTTCACCGGCCCCGCGATAGCGCCATCACGCCCGCCACAGATACCAGGCCGCCACGGTGCGATACGGACTCCAGGCTTGCCCCAGTGCGCGCATCCGCGCCGGTGTCGGTGCCTTTGCCAACCCTTTCATCCGGCGATAACCCTCGCGCACGCCAAAATCATCCACTGGCAGGATGTCCGAACGCTCCAGGCTGTAGATCAGCAGCATTTCCACCGTCCAACGCCCGACCCCTCGCAGGCTCACCAGGCGTTCGACCAGGGCATCGTCCGGCAGCAGCAAGGCCTCTGCCCGACTGGGTACAACGCCCTCCAGATGCGCCTGGGCGATGCCATGGAGCGTCGCGGTCTTGCTCGCGGAAAACCCGCAGGCCCGCATCATCTCGGGGCTGACCGCCAGCAACTGTTCCGGCGTCGGGAATGCGGTTTCGGGAAACAGCGCCAGCAAGCGCCCGAGGATCGCCTCCGCCGCCCGTGCATGCAATTGCTGGTAGGCGATCGCCCTCACCAGCGTCTCGTAGGGCTCGCGACCGGGCGTGGCCTGGTGCAGGCAAGGGCCGGTAACGGCGATATGGCGCGCCCAGTCCGGGTCCTGGCCAGCCAGGTGCTCGCTGGCTGCATCAAAGGCCTGGGGCGAAAGGTCGGCAAGGATCATCGGCACGGCTCGACAACGGTGGAACCTCCATCCTAGTCCAACCGCTCTACGATGAAACGCCCCTTCTTGCGCCCAACACCGTACCCGTAGGAGCCGGCTTTGCCGGCGAATGCACCAGCTCAGTCAACACAAAGCGCTCAGTCCGCCACCGCCTGCAACTTGCCCGCCCGCCGATACGCCTGCCGCGCAAAACACACGAACAACCCCGCCATCAACGCCAGCGCCATGGGCAACCCATGGGGCGCCACATCCATCGCCGCGCCGCTGACCAGCGGCCCGACCAGGCTGCCCACGCCCCAGAGCAACCCGACACTGGCATTGGCCGTGACCAGGTCCTGCCCCTTGAAACGCTGCCCGATCAGCACCAGCGCCAGGGTGTAGATCCCCCCCGCCACCGCCCCGAGCACCACCAGCAACGGCCACAACAGCCAGGTCATTTGCAGCAGCCACGGCAGGGCGATACCGATGCTCATCGCGACCAGCCCGCATACCAGGTGCAGGCCGGTGCGCTCGACCCGGTCGGCCAGCCAGCCCAGCGGCAGCTGGAAAACCATGTCGCCGGCAAACACCACGGTCACCATCAAGGCGGCAATGCCCACGGCAAAGCCATGGCTGGTGGCGTATACCGGCAGCAGCGACAGCACCACGGCATCGAAGAACGAGAAGAACAACACCGCCACGCACAGCGCAGGAGCGACACGGAAGAAACCGGCCAAACCGAAGCTCTTCTCGCCTTCATCGCCGTGTTCGACATGGTCGTTGGGCACGGTGAACAGGATGCAGATCAGGGCCAGCCCATAACACGCGGTGACCACGGCAGTCAGCCACGGGCTGTCGGCGCCGAGCAGCGCCAGCAACGCCGGGCCGAGTACCTGGAAGCCGGTGAAGCTGGTGGCGTACAGGGCCATGATCTTGCCGCGGTTATGGTCCGGGCACAGTTCGTTGACCCACGACTCGCCGAGGATGATCGCGATACCCATGCCTATCCCCAGCCCCAGGCGCAGCAGCGCCAGCCACAGCATCGAATCGAACGCCCACTCGAGCAAGGCGATGCTCAGGGTGCACAGGCTGAAGCTCAGCAGATAGATGACGCGTCGGGTCAGGTGCTTGCAGCAGGCGTCGACCATGAAGGCCGAGAGCATCATGCCCGCCGCCGGGATCGCCGATATGATGCCGATCTCCAGTGTCCCCGCCCCCGCCTCGTGCAGGCGCAACGACACCAGCGGCAGGCTCGCCCCGAGGCTGAAACCGACCACCGACACGGCGAACAACAGGCCCGCCAGCAAACGCATGTTCATGTACCACTCCTTGCAAGCCGGCGCGCAGGGGCTCTGGCCCTGGCCGGCTGGAAAATCCGCTGAAAGATGTTCGAACGCAGGCGCCCGCAGTCACGCCGGGGAGGCGCTGGATGCAGGGGCGCGGATCAGTTCAGGGCAAGGTGTGGCGAGAAAGTGAAAGCGAACAGCACGCTGCGCCGACGCTTGAGCACCGTGTCGCTCGGCCACGCGCGGCGCGCTGTCGGGGCGACAGGCTGGCGGCGTGGATGAGTACTACGGTTCATTTGCATCGATTACGCAGGTAAAGAGGAGGCGGCACTCTAGGCCATCGATGAACGGCACGTCAATCGTTCGCCGGCAAGCCGGCGCCTACCGAGATCATCGTAGGAGCGGCTTCAGCCGCGATGCGGGTATCGCGGTGCCTGGCACCCGCTGTGCGGGTGATCGCGGCTGAAGCCGCTCCTGCAAAGATCGCATCGGAGCAATCGGCGGACCGGCGATCAACGCTTGCCGGTGGACGGCAGGAACACCGCCAGCAACCCGAACAACGGCAGGAACGAGCACACGCCATATACATATTCGATCCCGCGCAGGTCGGCCAGGTAGCCCAGCAACGCCGCGCCGATCCCGCCGAAGCCGAACATCAGCCCGAAGAAGATCCCGGCGATCATCCCCACGTTGCCCGGCACCAGCTCCTGGGCATACACCACGATGGCCGAGAACGCCGAGGCCAGGATGAAGCCGATCACCACGCTGAGCACGGTGGTCCAGAACAGGTCGGCGTAAGGCAGCGCCAGGGTGAACGGCGCCACCCCGAGGATGGAGAACCAGATCACCGCCTTGCGCCCGATACGGTCACCGATCGGCCCACCGAAGAAGGTGCCGGCCGCCACCGCGCCGAGGAACAGGAACAGGTGCAACTGCGAACTGGCCACCGACAGCTGGAACTTCTCGATCAGGTAGAAAGTGAAGTAGCTGGTGAAACTGGCCATGTAGAAGTACTTGGAGAACACCAGCAACCCAAGCACCACCAGCGCCAGCATCACCCGCTGGCGCGAGATGCCATGGGTGGCCTGCGCCGCCTTGCGCGCCTTGAACTGGTTGAGGTGGTCCTTGTACCAGCGGCGCAGCATCAGGGTGACGGCAAAGAAGAACAACCCGGCCACCCCAAACCAGGCCACGTGAGTCTGCCCGAAGGGAATGACGATGGCCGCCGCCAGCAGCGGGCCGAACGCAGAACCGGCGTTGCCGCCGACCTGGAAGCTCGACTGGGCCAGGCCGAAACGCCCGCCCGAGGCCAGGCGGGCGATGCGCGAGGTCTCCGGGTGGAAGGTCGACGAACCGATGCCCACCAACGCCGAGGCCAGCAGGATCATCGGGAAGCTACCGACGAAGGCCAGCATCACGATCCCCACCAAGGTGCACAGGGTGCCCAGGGGCAGCAGGTTGGGCGTCGGCCGCTTGTCGGTGAAGAAACCGACCCACGGCTGCAACAACGAAGCCGTGACCTGGAAGGTCAACGTGATCAGGCCGATCTGGGCGAAGCTCAGCCCATAGTTGGCCTTGAGCATCGGGTAGATCGCCGGCAGCACCGACTGGATCAGGTCGTTGATCAGGTGCGCCAGGGCGCAGAAACCGATGATGCGCATCACCAGCGGGCTCGCCTGGCTTGCCGGGCTGCTCGCGCTGGAACTCTGGGTATTGCTGATGGCCATGGGCTGGATTTCCGTCCGCAGGTTGGGATCCGATTATCGTGAAACAAATAGATACGAAGCTACCTTTTTATTTCCCCCTGCCGTCCATCTAGTGCGTACTTGTAAATAATTCTCAATATAATTAGCATCTTTCGCCTCCTTACCCGTAAACGCTGGGCAAAACTGCCCTGCCCTTGCGAGCAGTCCGATCCCATGACCCCGATGCCCGCCTTGCCCCCCACGCCCGATCCCGAGCAGGAAGCACTGGACTGGTTCTCCCGCCTGCGCCAGGCCAACTGCGACGAGGTGCTGCGCCAGGCATTCGGCCAATGGTGCCAGGACCCGCTCAACGCGCGCGCCTATGCGCAACTGGAAGCCTACTGGCAGCAGCTGCAGGCCCCGGCGACGCCACCCCGCCCGCGGGTCGTCGAAGTTCGCCGCAGCCGTGCTGGCCTGTGGCTGGCGGGCTTGTTCCTGGCGCTGCTGAGTGTGCTGGCGGTGCTCTACTGGCCATTGATGCAACGCCTGGCCAGCGAACTGAGTACCGACGTCGGCGAGCGCCGCAGCGTGCGCCTGGCCGATGGCTCGACCTTGCACCTGGACAGCGCCAGCGCGATGAATATCGACCTGCGCGGGCGCACCCGCCTGCTGCAGCTGGTGCAGGGCCAGGTCTACCTGGAAGTGATGCTCGATGGCCGAGCCATGGAGGTGCAGGTCGGCGACACGCGGATCCAAGTGTTCGGCACCCGCCTGCAGATCGCCCGCCACAGCAACCACGATGAACTGCAAGTGCTCAGCGGCAAGGCCACTGTCGTGCAAGGCAGCGACCAGCGCATGGTCAGCGCCGGCGAGCGGGTCACCTTCAGCGAGCAGCGGATCAACCCGATCGAAAAGATCGCCATCAAGCCCGCCGATGCCTGGCGCGACGGCCGACTGCTGGCCAGCAACATGCCACTGGGGGACGTGGTGGAGCGCCTGGCCGGCTATCAAGGGATGCGCGTCTGGTGGCAGGACGAACAGGCCGCGTATCGTCGCGTGAGCGGTGAGTTCGACCTGGATCACGCGGGCCAGAGCCTGGACACGCTGGCTGCCGGGCAGCAACTGCGGCTGTATAGCGTGCTGGGCCACTGGCTGATCGTGCGCTGAACCGGGCTTTCCGGCTAAGCGTTTGAAAGGTTGGAAATTTTTTTGAAATCAGTGTTGACAGGATCGTGTTTCGAGCTAATAATGCGCGCCAAGTTGGCTACATAGCTCAGTTGGTTAGAGCATAGCATTCATAATGCTGGGGTCCGGGGTTCAAGTCCCTGTGTAGCCACCACCTTCTAAAAGGGCTTATCGAAAGATAAGCCCTTTTTCTTTGCCCGCGAAAAAGCAGCCACTTTCGGCTACTTCACCCCCGCCACTGCCACCGCCAATCCCAGGCCAATCAACGCCACCCCGATCAAGCGGTCCACGATCACCTGCCGCTCGATCATCGCCTTGCGCAACCCTGCACTGGAGAAAAACACGGCCACCAGGCTGAACCAGGCCCAGTGGGCAAATGACATGAACGCGCCATAGGCGAAATCCACGGCCAGCGGGCTGCCCGGCTGCACCACCTGGGTATAGGCGCTGACCACGAAGAGCATGGTCTTGGGGTTCAGGGCATTGGTCATGAAACCAGTACGCAACGCGGCCAACATACTGGCCTGACCGCCAGACACCTGTCCGTCGAGGCTGATGCGCGTGGTATTGGTCAGCGATTTGTAGCCCAGATAGACCAGGTAGCCCGCCCCCACCACCTTCATCGCCAGGAACAGCGCCGGGCTCTGGCTGATGACCACGGCGATGCCGAGCACGGTGTACAGCACATGCACCTGCACGCCCAGGGCGATCCCCATGGCGGCCGCCAGCCCGGCCTTGCGGCCCTGGGCGTAACTGCTGCGGGTGACCATGGCGAAGTCGGCGCCCGGGCTGATGACAGCCAGCACGGTGAACAGGGCGACGGCGATGAGTTCATTCACGAAAGCGTCCTCGATAGGCGATGAAAATTCACTTGAGTCGTGATTATCGAGGCACTTTTAATCAGTAAAAATCGATTTATAGTGAGACAAATACGCTAGTTTTCCTCACGGATATGGACCTCACGCCACCCCGTAGGAGCCGGCCTTGCCGGCGAAGAGGCCAGAAAGGACACCCCCATGAAACTGCCCCCACTCAACGCCCTGCGCTACTTCGACATCGCCGCCGAAACCGAAAGCTTCGTGCGCGCCGCCGAACACCTGCACGTCACCCACGGCGCCGTCAGCCGCCAGGTGCGCCTGCTCGAGGAAAGCCTCGGCGTGGAACTGTTCGATCGGCGCAACCGCGCCCTGTTCCTGACCCGCGCAGGTCGCGAACTACAGGCCACCACCCGGGCCATTTTCGAACAGCTTGAGCAGACCGTGCAGCGCCTGCACCCGCCAACCCATGACAACGTGCTGGTGCTCTCGTGCGAGCCGACCATCGCCATGCGCTGGCTGATCCCTCGCCTGCCGCGCTTCCACGCCGCGCACCCCGACCTGCACCTGCACCTGGTGGCGGCCGGAGGGCCGGTGGACTTCGCCCGCGCCGGCGTGGACCTGGCCCTGCGCCGCGATGACTTCCACTGGGACCGCCAGCTGCACAGCCTGAAGATCTGTGATGAATGGATCGGCCCGGTCAAAAAGCCAGGCCTCAAGGGCCAGCGCCTGCTCCACAGCGCCACCCGCCCCGACGCCTGGGCGACCTGGCTGCGCCTGAGCGGCCAGGGCCTGAAGCGAGGAGAACGCAGCGATTTCGAACATTTCTACCTGTCGCTCCAGGCCGCCGGCGCGGGCCTGGGGCTGGCCATCGCCTCGGCGCTGATGGTGCGCGACGAACTGGACAATGCTCAGCTACAGGCACCGTTCGGCTTCCTGCGCGACGGCTCCAGCTACCACCTGCTCAGCCCACAGCCACTGGATGACGGCAGCAAGCGCCAGCGCTTCGCGCAGTGGGTGAGCGGTGAATGCCAGGCCTGCCTGGCTCACCTGGGTTTGGCGCAGAACGACGAACCGGCGCCGCCATCGCCGCCCCACGTGCGGTAACCGGCCGTGTCGATGTGAATGCGCCCTGACGGGTAGCGACCCAGCCCCATGTTCCAGGCCTCGCCGTGCTGCTGCCAGAAACGGCACAGCGGGTTGGGATCGGCCCAGCGCGGCAGCAGCAAATCGACGGCGAAGGCACGCATGTGCGCGCTGCTGGGTGCGCCGCCCGCGCAAGCATTGAGCTGTGGGTCACGATAGGCCGAAACCACTTCGAACTGACGCAGCACGCCCTGATCATCCAGCGTCTTGATCAGTGAAAGCGTCGAGCGCACCGCCGGCCAGTGACTCGCTGGCGGCACTGCAAACGGCGAGGCACGGCACTGGCGCCAATCCGAGGCCGAACGCAGCAACTGGTGGATCGGCACCACGCCATACAGCCGCGCATCCACCAGCATGTTGCGAAAGGCGCGGTTTTCATGGTCCCCCGCCCATTGGGCGAACATCCACACATCACGCTCATCGGCCTGGACGGCACCCATGCCCAACAGGCTAATAGCCACTAGCCACAATCTGCTGCTTTTCATCCCCCCTCCTCTTCCTCCACCATGGGCGCGCCCGCCGACCTTGGCGGCCACTGACAAGGAGTTAAGCATGCACAAGATTGCCCTATCGGGCCTGGCCGCCATCGCCTTCAGCGGCCTGGCCCTGGCCGACGCGCAGATCGACCTGGGCGACGCCAAGCGCGTCACCCGCCTGTTCGCCTACCCCAACAACTGCAACGTGATCTGCTACCGCGACTGGACGCTGGAGCAGACCGTCGAGCACTACCTTACGCAGAGCGTGCGCCGCGATGGCTACGCCAACGCCAAGGTCACCGTGAACCGCGACAACGACAAGCTGCATGCCCAGATCACGGAGGTGCCCGCCGGCTATACCGAGCCCCTGCGCAAGCTGCTCGACAGTGGCGAGCTGGCCTACCAGGGCGCCACCCAGCTCAACCAGAAAGGCGGCTGGGACTTCAGCTGGTACCTGTTCCTGCCGCTGGGGATGGCGCTGGAGAATCGTCGCAGCGTCGAACTGCTGCACTTCCCGCCGGATTACTCGCTGACCCACTACCAGGACTACCTGAAGTCCAACACCACCGACCGCTGGGCCGAACTGCTGACTTTCAACGGCGTCGACGCCACCCAGACCCCGGCCTACCAGACCATTGTCGACATCGCCCCGATCGCCGCCCCGGCCACTGCCGGCAAGGACCTGGAAGGGGTCTACAGCTACTTCAACGACTATCAGGTGCGCATGGTCAAGGAAGTCGCCCTTACTCACGATGGCAAGGCCGCCTTGCCGATGGTTGCCTTCGGCGCCCCCGTGCGCAGCTGGATCCAGCAGCAGTATGGGCCGAAGGTGAACGTGCTGGGGCTGGCCAGCATCAGCCCCGAGGCCGGCAGCGCCAAGGTGCCGGTGCTTGGTGCCAACCACCCGAGCGCCATCTGGTACGCCGCCGACCCGAAAGGCTACGACGGCGACCAGGACAAGGCCGACGCGGCCGGCCTGAAGATGATGGGCCAGGACCTCTCCGTCGCTTGCTGGCAGGCGGGCATGGGGCGCAATCCGCAGGCGGATGCCAAGCTGACGCTGGATGCCTGTACCACCAAGTGGCAGGTAACCCAAAAGAAGCAGACCTGTGAACTGTTCTATCGGACCATTCGCGATATGACGCCTGAGCAGGCAGCGGCCAAGTGCAATACCGGGCCGGTGACGCGCAGCCTGCGCGATCTGCGCAAGCCGCTGGAAGTGGAACATCCGGAGATCTGAGGTTGCCAGTGCGAGGGGCCGCCATGCGGCCCATTCGCCGGCAAGCCCGGCCTTCTCAGCGCCAAACCCGCCCCCACAGAATCTGCATGAATTCAGGCTCGGTCAGTCTTCCAGCAGCGTGCAGGCCATCACCAGCGCGTCCTCACGCCCGCCCGCCACCGGGTAGTAGTCCCGGCGCCGCCCAACCTCGTTGAACCCGTAACGCTCGTACAAGCGATAGGCCGACTGGTTGCTGGCACGCACTTCGAGGAAGCACTCACGCCCATTGAGCTGGTAGGCCCGCGCCATCAGGTGCTCAAGCAGCCGCAGGCCCAGCCCGCAACCCTGGTTCTCCGGCTTGACGGTGATATTGAGCAGGTGCGCCTCGTCGATGATCACGTTGATCACCCCATGCCCCACCTGCTGCTGACCGTCGAACATCAGCCACACTTCGTACGACTTCAGCGCATCCTGGAAGATGCCACGGGTCCAGGGGTGGCTGAACGCGGCATATTCGATCTTCAGCAGGGCATCCAGATCCGCCTCGGTCGCCGGGCGGAAACTGATCGATTCACTCATTCAACGCTCTTCCAGCGCGCCATCAGCTGGCGCATGGCTTTCCAGACGTCCGCCTTGCGCTGCGGCTCGTCCATCAACAGTTCAAGGCCGGGCAAGGCCCAGGCGTCGCCGAGCAGGTCGACCTTGAGTTCTTGGTAGTAGGCCTCGGCATCCGCCTGCCCGGCAAAGCGCACGGCCGGCAGGCCGACCAGCCACAGGCAGCTGCACGGCGCCTCTTCCAGGCGCGCGGCAATGAAGCCCTGGACGAAGTCCCGGGCAGCGTCAGGGCCCTGGTCCATGTTGCCGCGCACCAGGAACGGCCAGCGCACCGGCTCGCCGATGATCTGCGGGGCGTCCGGCAAGCCGGCTGCGCGCAACATGTCCTTGAGCAGCAGGTAGGATGGGTCGCGGCTCTGGAAGGGCTGGCCGGTGGCGAGCTCCACCAGCAGCAGGCAACTGCCGGCACGCAGCAGTTGCAGGGCGAAGCGTGGCGGCGGAACGGGGGCTGGACGCGGCGCCGGGGCCGCCTGCTCGGTTTCGACCGGCTTGACGACCGGTTTGGGCGCGCTGCCTGGGCGCGGAATCTCGATCTTCGGCCGCTCCGCACGGGCCTGGGGTGCCGCAGGCGCTTCCCTTGAAGCCGGCGCAGGCGCCGCTGGGCGCACATCGAACTCGACATCCTCGACCGCTGCTACCGGCAACAGCAGTTCGGGCCGCGACGGGGCGGCGAACGGCAGTTCGGCGCGCGGCAGCCAGTGCACCACTTGCATGGCGGAAAGGTAGGCGCGGCGGCGGGACTCGATGAGCAAGGCGCGGGTATCCGGGAAAAATCAATCGGGCATTCTAACGCCGTTGGCGGCATCGTGGCGCAACAGGCCTACGGATTTTTACTGGCCGCACCGGCCGTTTCGCGGGCAAACCCGCCCCCACAGGCTCGATGCGGCCCCTGTGGGAGCGGGCTTGCCCGCGAAAGGGCCGGTAAAACCCCCACTGAATATCGGGTGATCCCCTATTGCAGACCAAGGGGTGAATTCCTCCCCCCCGGATGCAGTACAATCGCCCCTTTTATTTGGCAACGAGTCGACCCGCCAATGATCGAACCCAAGCGCGTCCTGCGCGCCCTAGCCGAACACTGGGCCCTGATCGAGCCGCTGTGCGAGCGCTTCGACCAGGGCACCCTGAGCCTGGTCGAGCTGCGCCAGCAGCTGGCCCGCCAGCAGGTGGAAAGCACCCCGCAGGACATCACCCAGCTGCTCGACGTGTGGATCCGCCTGGACATCCTGGTCCCGGTGGCCAAGAGCCCGAACCGCTTCGAGCTCAACGCGCAGATCCACGACTTCCTCGCCTACCTGCGCCGCGAGCACCGGCTGGGCCTGTGCCTGGAGATCGAGGCGTATCTACGCCACCTGGAACGCCTGGCCGGGCATATCCAGGACGCCTTCGACAACCGCGACAGCGACGACCTGGCGCGCCAGTTGCGCCTGCTCGACATGCGCGTGCGCGATGTATTGAAGAAGCTCGACAACGACGAACAGGCGTTGGTGGCCGTGGCCGAACGGGCCAAGACCAGCAACCGCCAGATCCCCCTGCGCCAGCGCTACGCCGAAGTACTGGCGACCTGGGACGAATACGTCGAACCCATGATCCAGCTGGTCAACGCCGACGGCGCCTTCGAGCAGGGCGTGCGCAAGGTCGAGACCGTGCTGCTGCGCCTGCTGGGCGAGCAGGCGCGCCTGGGCCACCTGGTCGACGACGACATGCTGCTGCGTACCCACGCGCGCATCCTCGAGATGCAGACCAGCGCCCAGCTTACCTTGCGCCATGCCCGCGAACTGCTGCTGCCGCTGCGTGAAGAGGCGCGCCGGCACAACGCCGTGACCCGTGGCGCGGCGCTGGCCTTGTCGGTGATCCGCAAGAAGGGCATCGACGCCGTGCCGCAGGCGGCCATGCCGCTGTTCACCCGCCCGCAGAGCACCTTCCTCGGCAGTGCCAGCCAGGTCGAGGCCTACGTCTACGCCCTGGCCCGCTTCGAGCCCAAGCCTGCGCGCTTCCCCAAGGCGCACAAGACGCAAAAGGGCCCGCTGCCCCGCGCCCCGCGCACGGTCAAAGAGATGCTCGAGCGTTGCGAAGACGCCCTGCCGCTGCCGGACCTGATGGTCTGGCTGCTGGAGCAGGAGCCCGAAGGCGCCACCGACGAACTGCTGTACTGGTTCTCGCGCCTGTCGCGCGAGAAGCGCTTCAGCCGCGAACGCCTCGACCGCCAGCAATACCTCACCCGCGAACACCTGGTCAGCCTGCGCTCCTTCGCCCTGACTTCCAGCCGCGACAACAAGCCGGCGACCACGACCGAATCCACCGCGAGCCCCACCCATGCATCTTGATCTCTCCGAACTGTCCCAGCTCGCGCCGATCTTCCGCGAGCTGTTCAAGGGCTTCCACATCAGCCGCCGCGACCCGGAGCTGTACGCCCAGCTGTCGAACTTCCAGGACCAGTACCGCACCCTGTTCAAGGCCCTCGGTTTCGAGTTGGTCTGCGACACCCGTGGTTTCTACTACTTCGTCCCTGAACAAGCCGCCGCGCAGGTCAACAAGACCGCCCAGCGCCTGTCGCTGTTCACCTTCATCCTGGTCGAGCACCTGGCCGACCAGGGCCGCGACCCGATGGCCGTGCTCGACGGCGGCAGCATCGGCCGTGACGAACTACCGTCGCTGCTGGACAAGTACCGCGACCTGTTCCTGCAGGCAGAAGTGCAGACGGTCGACGAGCTCGAAGAAAAGATCATGCGCCGCATGACCCAGCTGGGCTTCGCCTTCGAGGAAGGCGGCATCTACCGCTTCATGCCGCCGATGCACCGTTTCCTCGACGTGTGCCTGGCGGTCCAGCAGGACCGCGACCTGGCCGCCACCCTGCACAGCGACCTGCCGCTGCCGGTGCCCGTGCTGGTGGTCGAAGAAACGCCCGAAGAACTCAACCGCACCGACGACCCGCTCGACCTCACCCCGTTCGATGGTGATGAGAGCGAGGAGGACGCCCTGGCCCGGGCGATCCGCGAAGAGCAACAGGAGATTGACGCATGAGCCAGGAACGCTACGGCATCCGCCGCTTCGCACTGCTCAACACCGCCGGCTACAGCCTCGGCCTGTTCCCCCTGGAACACCCGCTGTCGGTCTATGGCGCCAACAACCTGGGTAAATCGGCGTCGATCAACGCGCTGCAGTTCCCGATCCTGGCGCGCATGTCCGACATGAGCTTCGGCAAGTACAGCCTGGAGCAGTCGCGCCGCTTCTACTTCGCCACCGACACCAGCTACATCCTCTGCGAACTGAACCTGCCCCACGGCCCGCACGTGATCGGCGTGGTCGGCCGCGGCCCGGGTGGCGGCTTCGGCCACCAGTTCTTCGCCTACCAGGGCGAGCTGGACCTGGCCCACTACCAGAAAGACGACACCTGCCTGCGCCAGAAAGAGCTGTTCACCAACCTCGAGCGCAACGGCCTGAAGGCCTACGAGCTCAAGCCGGACGAACTGCGCCGGCTGCTGGTCGGCGGCCACACCTCGGTGCCGCTGGACCTCACCCTGATCCCGCTGCGCTCGACCAGCGAGCAAAGCCTGAAGACCTTCCGCGCCCTGTTCATCAACCTACTGCACATGCGCGAAATCACCGCCGCCAAGCTCAAGCAGCTGTTCCTCGACGCCTTCGAGCACAGCCTGCGCTCGGGCAGCGTCGACTACATCGCCGCCTGTGAAGAGGCCTTCCGCGACGTGCGTCGCATGGAAGGCGACTACAACGCCCTGGTGGCCGCCGGCCCCCTGGTCGAAGCCCTGGCCGGCGGCGTGGCCCAGCGCGACATCCTGCGCGGCAAGCTGCACCGCATCTCGCCCTTGCTCGACAACCTGCTGGGCACCTGGCAGGAATACGCCATGGCGCGCAAGGAAGAGCTGACCATCCAGGCCGAGCACTACCGTGGCGAGCAGGACCGCCTGCAGAACGACCAGCGCGGCGGCACCCAGGAGCTGATGCGCCTGGAGCGCGAGATCACCGGCATCCAGCGCTGGCTGGGTGAGCTGTCGGTGCTCAAGCACCGCTTCGCCCTGGTCACCGACGTCAAGGTGCTGGAGCAGCAACTGCTGGCCGCCAAGGACGCCCACGACGAACTGGCCGGCGCCCTGGCCCAGTCGCGGCAGTTCTCCGCCGAGGACCTCGACGAGCGCGTGCGCGACCTGGAAAAACGCGTCAAGGCGGTCAAGCAGCAGCTCGACCACGCCGACAACAACAGCTACGCCCGCCTGCGCGAGGAGTTCTCGCAGCAGGACGTCGACCGCCTGATGCGCCTGTTCAACGGCGCGCTGTTCAGCCTGCCGCTGGGTGAGCGCGGCATCGAGCTGGACGAAAGCGACGTGTGGGTGAAGACCCTCGAAAACGTGCTCGACCGTTTCAAGGGCGAACGCTTCGAAGTGCCGGGCCTGTCCATCGACATCTCGCACATCGACCCGCCCGCGCTGCAGGCCCTGGCCGACCGCGCCGCCCTGCGCGACCAGAAGGAGCGCCTGGAAAAAGAGCTCAAGCAGCTCAAGACCCAGCAGGCCGTGGCCCTCGACCGCGCAGCCAGCAAGGCGCAGACCGAGGCCCTGTACCAGCAGGTGCTGGATGCGCAGAAGGCCCTGGAAGACTTCCGCCGCACCGAGACCCTGGCTGCCGAAGAGCCGGAGAAGATGGAGCAACTGGGCCAGTTGGAAGCCGCCCAGGACGAGCTCAAGCGCTCCAGCGACGCCTTCACCGAACGCGTCCAGCAACTGTCGGCCAAGCTGCAGCTGGTGGGCCGGCAGATCGCCGACCTCGAAGCCAAGCAACGCACCCTCGAGGACGCCCTGCGCCGTCGCCAGTTGCTGCCGGCCGACCTGCCGTTCGGCACGCCATTCATGGAGGCGATCGACGACTCCATGGACAACCTGCTGCCGCTGCTCAACGACTACCAGGACAGCTGGCAGGCGCTGCAACGCGTGGACAACCAGATCGAGGCGCTGTACGCCCAGGTGCGCCTGAAGGGCGTGGCCAAGTTCGACAGCGAAGACGACATGGAGCGCCGCCTGCAGCTGCTGATCAACGCCTACTCGCACCGCACCGAGGAAGCGCTGACCCTGGCCAAGGCCCGCCGCGCCGCGGTCACCGACATCGCCCGGACCCTGCGCAACATCCGCAGCGACTACGACAGCCTCGAGCACCAGCTGGCGCTGTTCAACCGCGAGATCAACAAGCGCCAGGTATCGAACCTGGAGAGCTTCCGCGTGGTGCTGGCACCAAACAAGGAAGCGCTCAAGCACATCGACCAGATCATCCATAGCGCCGGCCAGTACGAGGAAGGCGAAACGCTGTCGGTGTTCGACCTGACGCAAAGCGCCGAGCAGGATCACAAGAACGAAGAGGCCAAGGAGTACCTGGCGCGGCTGGTGGCGGCCAACCACAACCAGCTGGGCCTGAAGGACCTGTTCGAACTGGCCTTCGAGATCACCAAGATCAACAGCCAGCCGGTGATCCACGCCGACATCGACGGCGCCGCCTCCAACGGCACCACCATGACCATCAAGGCGCTGACCAACATGTACCTGTTGCTGCACCTGATGGACCGCGACCTGGCCGGGCGCATTCGCCTGCCGTACTACCTCGACGAGGCGGCGGACATCGACGAACGCAACCAGGCGGCGCTGCTGGAGACCAGCCAGCAGCTGGGCTTCGTACCGATTCTGGCGAGCGTGAAGCCGCAAGTGTCGGCGCGGGTGGCGATCGACCTGGAAGGTGGCAGCGGGCCGAACGGCATCTACATCGACGAGGCAGACTGGAAGTACATCAGCCGTCGCGACGAAGTGAAGGCCATCGTGCGCGAGGATGAGGCCGAGGAACTGGCCTGATCAGGTGTATTGGGGCCGCTTTGCGGCCCATCGCGGATGAATCCGCTCCTACAGGGTTATGCGCACCTCTGTAGGAGCGGATTTATCCGCGAAAGGAGGCCGAAGGCCTCCCCGCTATCTATAAGTTATTGCTGAGCCCACGGCACAATCGGAATCGCCGTCACCGCATTCTGCGGGCTACCTTCGATCACGCGGTCGCTATACACCAGGTACACCAGCGTATTGCGCTTCTTGTCGAGGAACCGCACCACCTGCATGGTCTTGAACACCAGCGAGGTGCGCTCCTTGAACACCTCCTCGCCATCTTTCAACTCACCCTTGAAGTGGATCGGCCCCACCTGGCGACAGGCGATCGATGCTTCGGCTCGATCTTCGGCCAGCCCCAACCCACCCTTGATGCCGCCAGTCTTGGCCCGCGACAGGTAGCAGGTCACGCCATCGACCTTCGGGTCATCGAATGCCTCGACCACGATACGGTCGTTCGGCCCGACGAACTTGAACACGGTGGACACCTGGCCGATCTCCTCGGCCCCGGCCAGCATCGGCAGCATCAGCGCCGCCACGGCAAACATCCTTTTCAGCACGGTGATCTCCTTCAGACCAGGACCAGGTTGTCGCGGTGCACCAGTTCCGGCTCCGCGCTGTAGCCCAGCAGGCTCTCGATGGCGTCGGACGGCTGGCCGATGATCTTCTGCGCCTCCAGGGCGCTGTAGTTGGCCAGGCCACGGGCGATCTCCTGGCCATCCGGACCGACGCAAACCACCATCTCGCCACGGCGGAAGCTGCCCTGCACGGTCTTCACCCCCACCGGCAACAGACTCTTGTTGGCCTGGCGCAGCGCCTGCACGGCGCCGTCGTCGAGCACCAGGGTGCCGCGGGTCTGCAGGTGGCCAGCCAGCCACTGCTTGCGCGCGGCAAGCATGCCGCGCTCGGGCGACAGCAGGGTGCCCAGGCGCTCGCCGGCCTTCAGGCGGTCCAGCACGCGCTCGATACGGCCACCGATGATGATGGTGTGGGCACCGGAACGCGCAGCCAGGCGCGCGGCGCGCAGCTTGGTCTGCATGCCGCCACGGCCCAGGGCGCCACCGGTACCACCGGCCACGGCATCCAGCGCCGGATCGTCGGCGCGGGCTTCATGGATGAGCTGGGCTTCGGGGTTGTTGCGCGGGTCGGCATCGAACATGCCGTCGCGGTCAGTGAGGATCACCAGCAGGTCGGCCTCGACCAGGTTGGCCACCAGGGCAGCCAGGGTGTCGTTGTCGCCGAAGCGGATTTCGTCGGTGACCACGGTGTCGTTCTCGTTGATCACCGGCACCACGCCCAGGTCGACCAGCGTGCGCAGGGTACTGCGCGCATTGAGGTAGCGCTTGCGGTCAGAGAGGTCGTCGTGGGTCAGCAGGATCTGCGCGGTGTGCTTGCCGTGCTCGCCGAAGCTCGACTCCCAGGCCTGCACCAGGCGCATCTGGCCGATCGAGGCCGCAGCCTGCAGCTCGTTCATCGCACTCGGTCGCGAAGTCCAGCCCAGCTGGCTCATGCCAGCGGCCACGGCCCCGGAGGAGACCAGCACCAGTTCCACGCCCGCCTCGCGCAGGGCCACCATCTGCTCGACCCACACCGCCATGGCGCCGCGGTCCAGCCCCTTGCCATCGGCGGTCAGCAGCGCGCTGCCGATCTTCACGACCCAGCGCTGGGCGCCAGTCACCTTGCTTCGCATCTTCTCTTCCAACCTATGTCGAATCTGTAGATACCGTGGATACAAAAACGCCGCTCCAGAGAGCGGCGTTTAGTGTACTGCAACCGATCAGTCGCGCACGTAAATGATTTCCGGGCCGTCTTCGTCGTCCTCGAAATCATCCCAGTCGTCATCGTCGCCGATGTCGTGCACGCTCTTGACGCCGGTGCGGCGCAAGGTGCGGGCGTCGTCCAGGGCCTGCAGCTGGGCGCGGGCCTCGTCCTCGATGCGCTGGTCGAGCTCGGCCAGCTCTTCGGCGTAGGCCGGGTCGTTGGCCAGGCGGTCGGCGCGGTCTTCGAGATAACGCATCAGGTCGTGGCTGAGTTTCTCGGTGCCCTGCTTGGCGATGGCCGAGATCACGTAGACCGGGCCCTCCCAGTTCAGGCGCTCGACCACTTCCTTGACGCGCTCGTCGCGCTCGTCGTCCATGATCATGTCGGCTTTGTTCAGCACCAGCCAACGCTCACGGTCGACCAGCGCCGGGCTGAACTGCGCCAGCTCGTTGATGATCACTTCGGCGGCATCGGCCGGGCTGCTGCCGTCCAGCGGCGCCAGGTCGACCAGGTGCAGCAATACGCGGGTACGGGCCAGGTGCTTGAGGAAGCGGATACCCAGGCCTGCGCCTTCGGAGGCGCCTTCGATCAAGCCGGGGATGTCGGCGATGACGAAGCTCTTCCAGCGGTCGACGCTGACCACGCCCAGGTTGGGCACCAGGGTGGTGAACGGGTAGTCGGCGACTTTCGGCTTGGCGGCCGACACCGAACGGATGAAGGTGCTCTTGCCGGCGTTCGGCAAGCCCAGCAGACCGACGTCGGCCAGCACTTTCATTTCCATCTTCAGGTCGCGCTGGTCGCCTGGTTTGCCTGGCGTGGTCTGGCGCGGCGCACGGTTGGTGCTGGACTTGAAGCGGGTGTTGCCCAGGCCGTGCCAGCCGCCCTGGGCGACCATCAGCTTCTGGCCGGGGGTGATCAGGTCACCGATGACCTCCTGCGTGGAGGCGTCGATCACGGTGGTACCGACCGGCACGCGCAGGAACAGGTCGTCGCCCTTCTTGCCGGTGCAGTCGGTGCTGCCGCCGTTGGAGCCGCGCTGGGCTTCATGATGGCGGGTATAGCGATAGTCGACGAGGGTGTTGAGGTTCTCGTCGGCCACCATGTACACCGAGCCGCCGTCGCCGCCGTCACCACCGTTGGGGCCACCGTTCTCGATGAATTTCTCGCGGCGGAAGCTCATGCAACCGTTGCCGCCGTCACCGGCTTTTACCCGGATCGATACTTCGTCTACAAACTTCATTCAAAACCGCCTCTCGCCGGTTGGCGAGCTGAATACTGAAAACCTGAGGCTCTTGCAAAAATGAGCGCGGCGGCCCCGTACGACCGTAGAAACCCACGCCGGCAGCCCATACAAACAGCTTTGCAAGAGGCTCACCACAAACGAAAAAGCCCCGTCGCATGACGGGGCTTCTGGAGCGACGTCGCGATTAAGCGGCGACGATGCTCACGTAACGGCGCATGAACTCGCCTTTTTTCTCGAACTTGATCACGCCTTCGATCTTGGCGAACAAGGTGTGGTCCTTGCCCATGCCAACGCCGTAGCCAGCGTGGAATTCGGTGCCGCGCTGACGGACGATGATGTTGCCCGGCTTGATAACCTGGCCGCCATACATCTTCACGCCAAGGCGTTTAGATTCTGAGTCGCGACCGTTACGAGTACTACCACCAGCCTTCTTGTGAGCCATGGTTCAATTCTCCAATAAATTCAGGGGATCGGGGCGATTAAGCCTGGATACCGGTGATTTTGATCTCGGTGAACCACTGGCGGTGGCCCATGCGCTTCATGTGGTGCTTACGACGACGGAACTTGATGATGCGAACCTTGTCGTGGCGGCCTTGGGAAACGACTTCGGCCACTACTTTAGCGCCAGCAACAACTGGAGCACCGATGGTGACGTCGTCACCGTTGGCGACCAGCAGGACGCGATCGAAAGTCACGGATTCGCCGGTGGCGACTTCCAGCTTCTCGATCTTGAGGAATTCACCTTCAGCGACTTTGTACTGCTTGCCGCCGGTAACGATTACTGCGTAAGACATGGTATTTCTCCGATAATCCTGCTCACCCAGCGCTTTATATGATGAGTATTGGCTGGCATGGCTGCACAAGGCTGGAAAGGCCCGGCGCAATTGCGTAAGGCAGGTGCTGCCCAGGAAAGTTAGGGTGCGCGATTGTACGCAACCCTATAAATGCTTGCAAGTACCGGCCCGGGGCCACGGCCACCGCGCCTTGACACACTGGTACCCGCGACCTAGCATGCCGCGCAACCTCAATGGAGCAGCCGATGCAACCCCAAACCTTCTACCGCGCGGTAGCTGATGATTTCAGCGCCGTCGACGAGATCATCAAGAAGCAGCTGACCTCGCGCGTGCCGCTGGTATCGAAGATCGGCGACTATATCACGTCCGCCGGCGGCAAGCGCCTGCGCCCGCTGCTGGTGCTGCTGTGCGGCAAGGCCCTGGGCCGTGAAGGCGATGACCTGCGCCTGCTGGCGGCGACCATCGAGTTCCTGCACACCGCCACGCTGCTGCACGACGACGTGGTCGACATGTCCGGCATGCGCCGTGGCCGTTCCACCGCCAACGCCCTGTGGGGCAACGCCCCGAGCGTGCTGGTGGGCGACTTCCTCTATTCGCGCTCGTTCGAGATGATGGTCGAGCTGGGCTCGATGCCGGTCATGCAGATCCTCTCCAAGGCCACCCGGGTGATCGCCGAGGGTGAAGTGCTGCAGCTGTCGCGCGTGCGCGACGCCAGCACCACCGAGGAAATCTACATGGACGTCATCCGCGGCAAGACCGCGATGCTGTTCGAAGCCTCGACCCACAGCGCCGCCGCGCTGGCCGGCGCCAGCGACGAGCAGCGCGAAGCCCTGCGCACCTTCGGTGACCACCTGGGCGTGGCCTTCCAGCTGGTCGACGACCTGCTGGACTACAAGGGCGACTCGGAAACCCTCGGCAAGAACGTCGGCGACGACCTGGCCGAAGGCAAGCCGACCCTGCCACTGATCTACGCCATGCGCGAAGGCACCCCCGAACAAGCGGCGCTGGTGCGCCAGGCGATCCAGAAGGGTGGCCTCGAGGACCTGGAGCAGATTCGCATCGCTGTCGAAGCCTCCGGCGCCCTGGCCTACACCGCGCAGATGGCCCGTGACTACGTCGCCCGCGCCATCGCCTGCCTGGAAGTGTTGCCGGCCAGCGAGTACCGGGATGCACTGGTCGAGCTGAGCGAGTTCGCCGTAGCACGTACGCACTAAACACATCGCATCGCCCTTTTCGCGGGTAAACCCGCTCCTACAGGTCCACCACTTACCTGTAGGGGCGGGTTTACCCGCGAATGCTTTTGCACAGGCAAAGCACATTTCCCAGGCAAAACCTTATACAATGTGCGCCTTTGTTCGTCTGTACTTGAAAGGAAACGCCGTGAGCACTCTGCCACCCTGCCCTAAATGCAACTCCGAATACACCTACGAGGATGGCACCCAGCTGATCTGCCCCGAATGCGCCCATGAGTGGTCGCAGAACGGTGAAGCCGACGCCGTCAGCGATGACGTGGTGAAAAAGGATTCGGTCGGCAACGTCCTGCAGGACGGTGACACCGTCACCGTGATCAAGGACCTCAAGGTCAAGGGCTCATCGCTCGTGGTCAAGGTCGGCACCAAGGTCAAGAACATCCGCCTGTGCGACGGCGACCACGACATCGACTGCAAGATCGACGGCATCGGCGCGATGAAGCTGAAGTCCGAGTTCGTCCGCAAGGTCTGACACATTCTTCAGGGCTGCCCGCCGGGCGGCCCTGACAGATCCCGCAACGGGATCGTGCGCACCATTGGGCAGAAATCTTCCAATAGTCTCTTGCTATTTTGGTAATAAGAATTATTCTCATTGGAACCGCTATCCAAGGAGAATAGCCATGACCTATCTGATCGACGCCTGGCTCGACCGCCCCCACCCCTACCTGCGCATCCTGCATCGCGAGACTGGCGAAGTCTGTGCCGTGCTTGAAGAAGACGCGCTCGACGAACTGCGCGACCAGGGCGACCTGGATCTTAGCGGGTTGAACTCAAGTGAACCGGGGGTGCTCAAGGAGGTGGTGCGCAACCTGTTCCTGTTCTGCTATGCGCGGGCGTTGCGCCCGGGGGGAACGGATTGGAACTGAAAAGCTTCGCCGACAAGCCGGCCCCTACGCATTCGCTGCCTGTAGGAGCCGGCTTGCCGGCGAACGGGCATTACAGAACGTCGAGCAGCTCGACGTCGAACACCAGCACGCTGTGCGGCGGAATGCTACCAACGCCTTGGGCACCGTAGGCCAGCTCGCTTGGCACGTACAGGCGCCATTTGCTACCGGCGTTCATCAGTTGCAGGGCTTCGGTCCAGCCGGCGATCACGCCACCGACCGGGAATTCAGCCGGCTGGCCACGCTCGTAGGAGCTGTCGAACACGGTGCCGTCGATCAGGGTGCCGTGGTAGTGGGTACGCACGTTGTCTTCGCGCGAAGGCTTGGCGCCCTCGCCTGCGGTCAGCACTTCGTACTGCAGGCCCGAGGCCAGGGTGACGATGCCTTCACGCTTGGCGTTATCGGCCAGGAATTCCTTGCCAACGGCAGCGGCAGCTTCAGCCTTGGCTGCGGCTTCGGCTTGCATCACTTCACGGATGACTTTGAAAGCAGCCGACAGGTCGGCTTCACTGACTCGGCTGTCGGCGCCGTTGAAGGCGTCGGTCAGGCCGGCCACGATGGCCTCCAGGTTGACACCCGGTGGCGGGTTGTCACGCAGCTGGCCGCCCAGCTGGCGGCCAATGCCGTAGCTGACGCGGGTTTCGTCGGTGGACAGGTTGAGTTCGGACATGGGCTTGCTCCACTTAAGGGCGCACTGCATCCGCGCCCTTGATGAAAAGGGCGAGCAGCCTAGCACACTGGCGCGGCGTGAAGCAGCTACCAGGCCGAACGCTGGGAAATCGGGACCTTGAGGTCTTCTTCCGGATGCGTGCCCAAGCCGCACATCTCGTCCTGCACGGACCAGTGCACCAGGTTCATCGACAGCAGGGGAAGCGATTGCAGGAGTTGCCGTGCATCTTCGACCGAGTGCACGCGCAGGCGCTTGCCACGGGTATCGTCCAGGGGGTGGGCGCGGCCCTTGACCCGGGCTTCGAGCAGGTAGTCACCGCCTTCGATGGCGATCAGGTTGAGTTCGTCGACATGGCCGGCCCTGGCCTCTGTGTTGAGCTGATGCAGGTTCATGGGCGTACCTCGCTGCGGGAACCACGCATGAGTGCTCATTTTTTGTACAGAACACCGCAAAGCACAAGCCCGCCTGTCTGTTTCGGCCCCTTTTCGCGGGTACACCCGCGAAGAGGCCTCAGGAGATCAATGCTTGGTAATGCGATCCAGGTAACCCATGACAAACGCCGAGACAACGAAGGTCATGTGGATGATCACGTACCACATCAGGTAGTCGGTGGAGATGTTCTGGGCATCCATGAACACCCGCAGCAGGTGGATCGAGGAGATGGCGACGATGGAGGCGGCAACCTTCATCTTCAGCGACGAGGAGTCCATCTTGCCGAGCCAGCTCAGTTTCTCCTTGCTGTCGTCGATGTCCAGCTGCGAAACGAAGTTTTCGTAGCCCGAGATCATCACCATCACCAGCAGGCCGCCGACCAGCGACATGTCGATCAACGACAGGATCACCAGGACCAGGTCTGCCTCGGCCAGGGTGAAGACGTTGGGCAGGACATGGATGATTTCCTGGAAGAACTTCAGCGCCAGTGCCAGCAGGCCAAGCGAGAGGCCGAAGTAGATGGGGGCGAGCAGCCAGCGCGAGGCGTACATCGCATTTTCGAGGATACGTTCCATGGACAGTTAGGGACTCTTGAGGTGACTGGAAAAGCGGGCGCGAGTATAGCCAGCCACCTGTGACAGCAAAAGCCTGCGGTCGTTTCGCGATATGCCTGCAGGAGCCAGCTTGCTGGCTCCTGCAAAGAATGCGGTGTGGTCAGGTTTCCGGGTGGAACTGGTAGTCCCCCAGATTCCGGCAGCGCTCGCCGTTGATCTTGCGCAGCTGCGCCTGCAGGTGCAGGCACCAGATCTGCGGGTCTTGCGCGACCTGGTAACCATGGAGGGTGAGGCTGTCGACGATGGCATTCATCACCGACTCGGCCACCAGCGGACCATGAAACGGCCCCTGGGCCTTGATCGCCGAGGGTTGTTCGCCGGCCATGCCGGCGGCGAAGAGCAAGGTCCACATGCCGTTGTCGCCGGCCAATGGACGAATGCAGCATTCGATGCGGGTCACCAGGCCCAGGCACTGGCGGGTGAGGCTGAGGTTGCGCATGGCGGCGTCCCCTCTGTGAAGCCCTGTTCAGCCCGAAACCATCGGGCTGTTTCCATCCTGAACCCTGATACTGTCCCTAAGTTCCACTTTAGCCGACCTGCGGAAAAGTTAGAAAACCGGCGCTGAACGGTAGCACATGGCCGCCAGCGCCGATTTATTGACTCAGGCAGGCTTGGCCTGTGCGATGACCTCCTCCAGCCGCTCCTTCTCGGCTTCCTTGATCTCTTCCTCGCTGATCATCTCGGCAATCACCCGCAGGCGCTCCACCACCCGCGCGTTGACACTGCCTTCGGCGAACTCGCCCTTGTCGTCCAGGGCACCGGCCTCCTCGCCCACCAGCAGGCTCAGGGCTTCGTCGGCCTGGCTTACGGCGTAGACATGGAACTGACCGGCCTCGACCGCCTGCAGCACACGCTCGTCCAGCATCAGCGTGGCGACGTTGGCCCGCGGGATGATCACCCCTTGCTCACCGGTCAGGCCACGGGCCTCGCAGAGGCGGAAGAAGCCTTCGATCTTCTCGTTCACCCCCCCCACTGCCTGCACCTCACCGAACTGGTTGATCGAGCCGGTGATGGCGAAGCACTGCTTGAGCGGCGTGCGCGACAACGCCGAGATCAAGGTGCAGGCCTCGCCCAGCGAAGCGCTGTCACCGTCGACGTAGCCGTACGATTGCTCCAGGGCGATGCTCGCCGAGATCGCCAGCGGGAACTCCTGGGCATAGCGGCTGCCCAGGTACCCGGTCAGGATCATCACGCCCTTGGAGTGGATCGGCTGCCCCAGGTTGACCTCGCGCTCAATGTCGACGATGCCGCTGCCGCCCGGGTAGACGGTGGCGGAGATCCGCGCCGGCATGCCGAACGCCGAGTCGCCGACTTCGAGCACGGTCAGGCCATTGCACTTGCCGATAGCCGCGCCTTCGGTATCGATCAGGATGATGCCGGCGAGCATATCGTCGAGCACCCGCTGCGACACGCGCCCGGTGCGCGTGGCCTTGGCCTTGAGCGCCCGCTCGATGTGCCCGGCGTCGGTCATGCTTTCATTGGCCAGCTGGCGGATGAAGTCCGCCTCGCTGACCAGCTGGAACAGGTCGCCGATGCGCGCCGAAAGCCGCGACTGGTTCTCCGCCAGGCGTGCGCTGTAGGTGGCCAGGCGCGCCACCGCGTCGCTGGTCAGCGGCGCCATGCCTTCTTCATTGGTGCGGGTGCGCAACAGCTGGGCGAACTGCTCCAGGTTCTCGTCGACCATGGGCATGTCTTCGTCGAAGTCGACCAGCACCCGGAACATTTCCTGGAAGTCCGAGTCGTGATCCTGCAGCGCGTAGTACAGCTGACGCGAACCGATGATCACCAGCTTGACGTTGAGCGGGATCATCTGCGGCGTGAGGCTGACCGTGGCGACCCGCCCCAGTTCGCCCAACGGCGACTCCATCTTCAGCTTGCGCGACTGCAGGGCGCGCTTGAGGGCGTCCCAGACGAACGGCTCACCGAGCATCTTCTCGGCTTCGAGAATCAGGAAGCCGCCGTTGGCGCGGTGCAAGGCCCCCGCGCGCAGCTGGCGATAGGAGGTGTACAACGCGCCCTGGTCGGTGCTGTATTCGATCCGCCCGAACAGGTTGTCGTAGGTCGGGTGCGGTTCGAACACCACCGGCGCTCCGCCCTTGTGAGGGTGCCCGACGACCAGATTGGGGGCGTACTGCTCCTCGAGCATCTTGCGCGCCACCGCGTCGGTCTTGCTGTCGTCGACCAGTTGCTCGACCACGGTACGCAGCAGGTTCATCTGGACGGACTGCAGGTAGGCGCAGACCGCGGCGTTTTCCGCGTATTTCTGCGACAGCGGCGCCAGCAGCGGCTGCAAGGCCAGGGTGATGGTCTCTTCATTGAGCTGGCGCAGCTGGTTGTTCGACTCGCGCTTCCATTGAGGCAGGCTCGACAACTCTTCGTTCAAGCGCTCCTCGAGCTCGGCGATGTCCTCGTGGAAGCGTTCACGCACCTCTTCCGGCAATTGGGCGAACTCGGCTTCGTCCAGCGCCTTGCCGTCGCCCATCGGTGTGAAGGCGACGTTGCTGCTGTCGCGATACAGGGCCACGTCCTTTTCCAGCGAGGCGCGCTCGATGACATCCAGGGCACGGTCGTAGCGCTGGTTGAAGGCGCGGTCGATGGCGCTTTTCTTCTGCTGGTAGGAGGGGTGCTCGAACACCGCCGGGAACGTCGCCAGCAGGTTGTCGATCAGCCCGTTCATGTCGCTGATGAACGCATTGGCGCTGCCGGCCGGCAACTCCAGCGCGCGAGGCTCGCGAGACTCCTCGAAATTGTTCACGTAGAGCCAGTCGGCGGGCGTGTGCTGGCGCTTGCCTTCGGCTTTGAGATAACGCTTCACGAACGAGAACCGGCCAGTGCCGGGCTCGCCCATCACATACACGTTGTAACCCGGGCGCGGCATGGCCACGCCGAACTGCAGGGCCTCGACGGCACGCTCCTGGCCCAGGACACCACGAAACGGCTCCAGATCATCTGTGTTGGAGAAGGCAAACTGTTCAGCGGAGAAACGCCGGGTCAGGGCTTCGGGCGCGAGACGCAGGCGCGAGGCGACAGGATCGGGCATTGGGTTTCCTTACTTCGGCGGGGCGGATGACAGGCATTCTGGCGCTGCCAGCGCGCAGCGGCAAGGCTGCGCGAGACTTTATGTCGCAGTCCAACAATGCCAGTCACGCAAGCAATTTTTCGCAATAAACAACGCAACCTTTGGATCGTGCCTAAACTCCAAACTGCGCGGGGGGCTGTAGGGCCTTTCCGACCTGGCAACCGCGTTGCCAGAACCCTGACCATTGGTATGCCACTTGAGAATGAGAACAACGCTATGAAACGGATTCTTCTGGGTACCCTGTTCGCCGCAGTCTCGATCAACGCCATGGCCGAAGCGCCGGGCGGCCCGAACTGCGGCTGGGGCAACATGCTGTTCGAGGGCCAGCGCGGTACACCGGCCCACTTCCTCGCCTCCACCACCAACGGCACCTCCGGCAACGCAACCTTCGGCATGACCTCGGGCACCAACGGCTGCTCGACCAAGGCCTCCCTCACCTATGGCGGCAAGTCCTGGTTCGCCATGAACGGCATGATGAACGAGCTGTCCGAGGACATGGCCAAGGGCCAGGGCGAAGCCCTGACCACCTACGCCGTGGTCCTGGGCGTGGCACCTGAAGACCGCGCGCACTTCGCCGCCGTCACCCACGAGCACTTCCAGCAGATCTTCAGCAGTGCCAACGTGACGGCGCAAGCGGTCCACAGCAACACCCTGGCCGTGCTCAAGCGCGACCCGCAACTGGCCAAGTACGCCACCGAGGCTTGAGTCCCGCGCCTCCCGCCCCGGCACCGGGGCGGGCTTGGCGATTCATCTTTCGGCATCATCAGGAAGTAGTTGCCCGACATGCTCAAACGCCTCGCATCCCTGGCGCTACTGGTCAGCGCCCCGCTTCACGCCGCACCACAGCTCGACCCGGCCCGCACGCAGCAGCTGGCCGCCACGCCTTACTGGATCGCCCTTGGCCATTACGAAACCGCCAAGCTCGGTGGCTGGCGCAGCTACGTGGATGACCCGCGCTTCTTCCTCGCCGAAGACGGCGCCCATCATCCCGACCAGGAGCTCGCGGCCACGGTGGCGGCGCTGTACGCCCCGGCAAGCCTCGGCGACAAGCACCCCCAGTGCGTATTTCCGGCCCGCACCCGCTGGCTGCGCGAGCAATTGGCGCTGAACGACCTGCCACGCCCGGACTGCCAGGAATTCAACACCTGGTACACGTCCATCGACCCGCACAGCGCGGCACTGATCTTCCCGGCCGCCTACCTCAACAGCCCGTCGTCGATGTTCGGCCACACGCTGCTGCGCATCGACCAGTCCAACACCCGCCGCGACGACACGACGCTGCTGAGCTACGCGATCAACTTCGGCGCCTACATCGAGGGCAGCGACAACAGCATTCTCTATGCCTGGAAAGGCCTGATGGGCGGCTACCCCGGGCTGTTCGCGATGATGCCCTACCAGGAGAAACTCTCCGAGTACCGCAGCCTGGAGAACCGCGACCTGTGGGAGTACCAGCTGGACCTGACCCCGGAAGAGACCGGGCGCATGGTCGAGCACGTGTGGGAGCTCAAGCAGATCAAGTTCGACTACTTCTTCTTCGACGAGAACTGCTCCTACCGCCTGCTGGAACTGCTGCAGGTGGCGCGCCCGAGCCTGGACCTGACCTCGCAGTTCCCGCTGACCGCCATCCCCACCGACACCGTCAAGGCGGTCAAGCAATCCGGGCTGGTCACCGACGTGCGCTACCGCCCGTCACGCGAACGCGAGCTGCTGGCCCGCGCCGAACCACTTGAGCACGCGGAACAACAGCAGGTGCTGGCCATCAGCAATGACACCCGCCATCTACAGAGCACCGCGTTCACCGCCCTGCCCCGCGACCGCCAGGCCCTGGTGCAGGACGCCGCCTACCGCCTGGAGCGCTACCGGGCCAATGGCCAGGAGCGCGACGCCGGCCAGGCCACGCGCAGTTTCGAGCTGCTCAAGGCGATCAACCGCAACCCGCCGCCGCCTCTGCAGATAGAACGCCCGGGGCTGCCGGAGGACGGCCACCAGTCGCGCACCTGGCAACTGGGCGTGGGTACCCGCGAAGACCGTGCCTTTGCCGAATATGGCCTGCGCATGGCCTATCACGACCTCAACGACAACCTGTACGGTTTCCCGCTCGGCGCACAGATCGAGATCCTCCAGCTCAAGCTGCGCCAGTACGAGGGCAACGACTGGCAGGTGCAGCGCCTGGACCTGGCCACCATCCGCTCGCTGACGCCGCGCAACGCGCTGCTCAAGCCGTGGTCGTGGCAGGTCGCCGGGGGGCTTGAACGGGTGCCGGGCAAGCATGGCGACGAGGTGCTGGTCAGCCACGTCAATGGCGGTGCCGGTGGAACCTGGCAGCTGACCGACGACATGCTTGGTTTCGCCTTGGGGACGGCACGGGTGGAGCACCACAACGACTTCGCCGAGTTCATCTCGCCGGCGGCCGGGTTCAATGGTGGGCTGCTGTGGCGCAACGGGCTGGGCAACCTGACCCTGGAGGCCAAGGGCGACTACTTCACCAATGGCGAGGTAAGACGTAGCGTCAGCCTGAACCAGCAGTGGGAAATCAGTCGGGACCTGGGGCTGAGGTTGAGCGCTTCGCGGCAGTTCAGCCAGTTGGCCACGGCGCAGAACGAGGTGATGCTGGAGCTCAAGTGGTACCAATACTGATCAACGTGGCCCGCCCCCACGACTGCGCCGCGATCCTTCGACAGCGTTTTGACATCCCGGCAACAATTCACCCCCTAGACTTTGCACCATCACGTCAAAGGTCTTGTGGATATGTCGCGGTACTGGTTGGGCCTGTGTGTCGCGTTGCTGCTGGCCGGTTGTGAAACCACCCACGATCAGATGGTCAATCAAGGCTACCCCCCCGCCTACGCCGACGGCTTCCAGGACGGCTGCAGCAGCGGTCGCCAGGCCGCCGGGCTGATGGCCGGCGACTTTCGCAAGGACGTCCCGCGCTACCTGCACAACCGCCAGTACGAAAGCGGCTGGGACGATGGTTTTCGCCAGTGCCACGCCATGCAGTCCAACGAAGACCTGCGCGAATACCGCGAGCGCTACTGGGACGAGCGCGACCGCGAGTGGCAGCAGGAAAAGGACCGCGACGCCGCCCGCGCCTACCGTCGCAACTAGATGTCGCAAACGGATAACCGTTGCCCCCCACGACCTGCCACCATGGTCTCCAGCACAAGGAGGCCCCGCATGAGCCGAGCATTCGTCAACGAGGACCAGGCCGCCGCCCAGGCCAGCCAGCCGGTGGAGCGGCGCGTCAGCGACCAGCCCAACTATGTGACCGCCAGCGGCCTGGCCCAGTTGCAGCAGCGTGTGGCCGCGCTGAAAGCGCTGCACGGCGAACTGCTGGCCGAAGGCGATCGCGCCGATCAGCAGCGCCTGGCCGACACCGAGCGTGACCTGCGTTATTTCACGTCCCGCGTGCAGAGCGCACAGCAGGTACCTACGGCCACATCCACGCAGAAGGTACAGATTGGCAGCCGGGTGCGGTTTGTCGATGAGGATGGCCAGGAGCACCAGGTGCAGCTGGTCGGTGAGGATCAGGCCGATGCCTTGCATGGGCTGATCAATTGGGGCTCGCCGTTGGGGAAGGCACTGCTGGGGGCCGGACTTGGAGATGAAGTGCTATGGCGAAGGCCGGTGGGGGATCAGATGATCGAGATTATTGGGGTAGAGGTTGAGGGTTGAGGGGCTGCTTTGCAGCCCTTTCGCGACACAAGGCCGCTCCCACAGTTATTGCGCAAATATTGGACCCTGCGTTGTACCTGTGGGAGCGGCCTTGTGTCGCGAAAGGGCCGCAGAGCGGCCCCCTGCGATCCGAGATCAGACCACGCCCTGCGCCAGCATGGCATCGGCGACCTTCACGAAGCCCGCGATGTTGGCGCCTTTCACATAATTGATGCGGCCATCGGCCTCTTCGCCGTAATGCACGCAGGCATGGTGGATCGACTGCATGATGTGGTGCAGCTTGCTGTCCACTTCACCGGCGGTCCATAGCAGGCGCATGGCGTTCTGCGACATCTCCAGGCCCGACACCGCCACGCCACCGGCGTTGGAAGCCTTGCCCGGCGCATAGAGAATGCCGGCCTCGATAAAGATATCCACAGCCTCGAGGGTAGTCGGCATGTTGGCGCCCTCGGCCACGCAGATGCAGCCATTGCGCAGCAGGGTGCGGGCGTCTTCGGCGTTCAGTTCGTTCTGGGTGGCGCACGGCAGCGCGATATCGCACGCCAGGCTCCACGGCGTCTGGCCCTTGCGGAACTCCAGCCCGTAACGCCCGGCTAGCTCGCTGATGCGGCCTCGCTTGACGTTCTTCAGCTCCATCAGCGCATCCCACTGCTCATCGCTCAGCCCCGCTTCGCAGAACAGGGTGCCTTCGGAGTCGGACAGCGAGATCACCTTGCCGCCCAGGTCCATCACCTTGCGCGCGGCATATTGGGCGACGTTGCCCGAACCTGAGATCGCCACGCGGCGACCATCGATGCGCAGGTCCCGGCGCTTGAGCATCTCTTCGGCGAAGTACACGCAACCGTAGCCGGTGGCTTCCGGGCGGATCAGGCTGCCGCCGTAGGTCATGCCCTTGCCGGTCAGCACCGAGGTGAACTGGTTGGCCAGGCGCTTGTACTGGCCGAACAGGAAGCCGATCTCACGGGCACCGACACCGATATCACCGGCCGGCACGTCCAGGTCGGCACCGATGTGGCGGTACAGCTCGCTCATGAACGCCTGGCAGAAGCGCATGACTTCTGCGTCGCTCTTGCCCTTGGGGTCGAAGTCCGAGCCGCCCTTGCCACCGCCCATGGGCAGCGAGGTCAGCGAGTTCTTGAACACCTGCTCGAAGGCCAGGAACTTGAGCACACCCAGGTTCACCGACGGGTGGAAGCGCAGGCCGCCCTTGTACGGGCCGATGGCACTGCTCATCTGGATGCGGTAGCCGCGGTTGACCTGGACCTTGCCCTGGTCATCGACCCACGACACGCGGAACAGCACGGCGCGCTCGGGCTCGACCATGCGTTCGAGAATACCGGCTTCGAGGTAGTGGGGGTTCTGCTCGAGGAAGGGCCACAGGCTGCGCAGCACCTCCTCCACGGCCTGGTGGAATTCGGGCTGGGCCGGGTCGCGCTGTTGCAGGCGCGCCAGGAAATGGTCGACGGATTCGATCATGGTAGACATCTCACCAAGAGGGATTGTTTTTGGTTTTTTCAGGAATGTACCAAGAACCAATCGCACTGGAACAGGGCGAGATGTCGTTTTTATGAAATTATTTGGTGCATTTTCTATAACTGTATACAGGTTAAGAGTCGCGTCGTTTGCTTCGCGGATAAATCCGCTCCTACAGGAAAGGCCGGTAATACGGCACCTGCAGGAGCCGGCTTGCCGGCGAACAGGCCGAAAGCCAGGCACAAAAATGGGGCCCCGAAGGGCCCCATTTTTGCGCAGCGAAAACCAGCTTACTGGGCCAGTTTCTTGTGACGCACTCGGTGCGGCTGGGCAGCGGCATCGCCCAGGCGCTTCTTGCGATCGGCTTCGTACTCGGTGTAGTTGCCTTCGAAGAACACCACGTTCGAATCGTCTTCGTACGCCAGGATGTGGGTCGCCACGCGGTCCAGGAACCAACGGTCGTGGGAGATCACGATGGCGGCGCCCGGGAAGTCCAGCAGGGCTTCCTCCAGCGAACGCAGGGTTTCGACGTCGAGGTCGTTGGACGGTTCGTCGAGCAGCAGGACGTTGCCGCCCTCTTTCAGCGTCAGGGCCAGGTGCAGACGGCCACGCTCACCACCGGAGAGGTCCTTGACGAACTTCTGCTGGTCGCCGCCCTTGAAGTTGAAGCGGCCGACGTAGGTGCGCGACGGGATCTCGTAGTTGCCGATGCGGATCTGGTCGGAACCGTCGGAGATCTGCTGGAACACGGTCTTGCTGCCGTCCAGGTCCTCGCGGCTCTGGTCGACGCAGGCCAGTTGCACGGTCTCGCCGATCTCGATGCTGCCCGAATCCGGCTGCTCCTTGCCCATCAGCATGCGGAACAGGGTCGACTTACCGGCACCGTTACCGCCGATCACACCAACGATCGCGCCCTTGGGCATGGCGAACGACAGGTTGTCGATCAGCACGCGGTCGCCATAGCCCTTGGAGACGTTCTTGAACTCGATGACCTTGTCGCCCAGGCGTGGGCCGGCCGGGATGTAGATCTCGTTGGTCTCGCTGCGCTTCTGGAATTCCTGCGACTGCATCTCTTCGAAGCGTTGCAGACGGGCCTTGGACTTGGACTGGCGGGCCTTGGCGCCTTTGCGCACCCACTCCAGTTCCTCTTTCATGGCTTTCTCGTGGGCGCTTTGTTGCTTGGATTCCTGCGCCAGGCGCTCCGACTTGGCTTCCAGCCAGCCCGAGTAGTTGCCTTCGTACGGGATGCCCGCGCCGCGGTCCAGTTCGAGGATCCAGCCGGCGACGTTGTCGAGGAAGTAACGGTCGTGGGTGATCGCCACCACGGTGCCGGGGAAGTCATGGAGGAAGCGCTCCAGCCAGGCCACCGAGTCGGCGTCCAGGTGGTTGGTCGGTTCGTCCAGCAGCAGCATGTCGGGAGCCGACAGCAGCAGGCGGCACAGGGCCACGCGGCGCTTCTCGCCACCGGACAGGTGCTCGATCTTCGCCTCCCAGGCCGGCAGGCGCAGGGCGTCGGCGGCGACGTCCAGCTGGCGCTCCAGGTTGTGGCCATCGGCAGCCTGCAGGATAGCCTCGAGCTTGGCCTGCTCGGCGGCCAGCTTGTCGAAGTCGGCATCAGGCTCGGCGTAGGCGGCGTAGACCTCGTCCAGGCGTGCCTGGGCGTCCTTGATCACGCTGACCGCTTCCTCGACCACTTCACGCACGGTCTTGCTCGGGTCCAGCTGCGGCTCCTGGGGCAGGTAGCCGACGTTGATGTCGGGCATCGGACGGGCTTCGCCATCGAATTCCTTGTCGACGCCCGCCATGATCCGCAGCAGGGTCGATTTACCCGCGCCGTTCAGGCCCAGCACGCCGATCTTGGCGCCGGGGAAGAACGACAGGGAAATGTTCTTGAGAATTTCCCGCTTCGGCGGCACGACCTTGCTCAGCCGATGCATGGTGTAGACGTATTGAGCCAAAACCAAGCCCTCTATCAGATAGGTAAAGACATCGACGATCGCCCCGGCCAGGTGACCAGGGGGATGTGTTTACGGGGTGTCATTGAACAAAGTGGGCCATTCTACGCCAACCTGCGTTATTGCACAGGGTGTGCCGGAGCGTGTGGCACGCCCTTGTATATCGGCCCGAGAACATTGATCTTTCTGGGCCCTTTCGCGGGCAAGCCCGCGCCCACAGGGGCTGCAGGACAGCACAATACCTGTGGGAGCGGGCTTGCCCGCGAAAAGGGCCGACAACGGCCTTGCAGGAATCAGACGTGGGACTGTTTGGCCTTGCCACGCGGCAGGCGGCAACGGTCCGATTGCTCGGCCAGGCGCGCGGCCCAGGCGGCCTTGACGCTGAAGCCGCCGCTACGGGCAGCCTTCTCGACGGCCTTGGCCGGCTTGGCGGCAGGTGCGCCGGTCACCTTGGTCGCCGGTTTGGCCACGACTTCAGCCGGTTGCGCGGCCGCCTTGGCGGTCTTGCGCAGTTCGGCCAGCGACGGCGTCTTGTTCTTCGAGGCGGCCGCCTCCGGCTTGGCCAGCGAGCGCTGGCAGGTCTTGCAGGACACGTCCTCGGCCACGGCAGTGCTGACCAGCGTCTCACTGCTACGCCCACAGGCGGAATCGAGGCCATTGGTGGAATAGTGGGTAACCAAAACCGTACTTCTCCGATGCGTTGACTATTGAAGCGGGCGGCATTCTCGCACAGGTCGCAGGGTCTTGCCGAACCGGCGTGACAGGCTGCGTTCCTGGCAGGAGACACACGGACTGGCACTTTGCCATATTTGAAGGCATGCTAGGCGGCTTCACCTGTGCGGCTTATAGTGCGCCCGACGCGCGCGGCACGCGCCATGCATGCACCGTGAAACAGCCCCCTGCCATCGCCAGCCAAATCGCAGGACCCAACGCTTGACCAATCTCACGCACTCGTCACCCCTGCGCCCTGCCAATTCATCGGCCGGCACACACCTGCGTGGCTCGCTCAAGGGGGCACTGGCCCTGTTGGCCCTGGTTTTGCTGGGGTTGCTGCTGTGGCAACTGTTCACCCAGTTCCGTCACACCCAGGCCGACCTGCGCCAGCAGAGCCTGGCAACCAGCGCCGAACTGGCCGACCATCTGGGCCTGAACATGGCGCTCAAGGCCCAGCAGGCGCTGAATCTGGTCCAGCCCTACGTCAAACCTCCGGCGCCCGCCGCCCTGCCCAGCCTCTTCGCGACACTGCACGCGCGCCTCCCTGCGCTGCGCCACATGGCCTGGCTGGACAGCACCGGGCAGGTGCGCAGCGACACCCTCGACGGCAGCCCCGACCGCCAGATGATTGACGAGATCCTGCAGCTGAACCAGGGGCGCGTCTATTTCTACAGCAATGCGCCCGACAACCAATTGGTCTACCTGTTGTTGCGCCAAAGCGCCGAGCAGGATCGCGGCTACTGGCTGTTGCGGCTGAGCCCTGCCTATTACAAGGAACTGACCCAGCACCTGGACGCCTCGGGCCACCCTTCATGGCTGCTGGAAAACAGTCGCAATGGCGAAGTCATCGAACGCCACGGCACGCAACCGGCCAGCAACGAGCCGTTGCAGAGCGTGATGCTGGCCTTCATCGACAACAGCACCTGGCAACTGCGCGGCCTGTTCGACGCGGGCCTGGCCCGCGACAAGCTGCTCCCGGCATTGATCGGCAAGTGTGTGCTGGTGCTGTTCTGCGCCCTGCTGCCGGTGCTCGCCCTGATCAACATGCGCCGCCGCCAGCGCGCCTTGCAGGAAGACCGGCGCCGCTACCAGGAGATCTTCGAAGGCACGGGTGTGGCCTTGTGCGTGCTCGACCTGTCCAGCCTGCCCGGTCAGCTCGACCGCTATCACCTGCGCAATCACGCGGCCCTGCGCCACAGCCTGGCCCTGGACGCCAATCTGCGGCGCTCGCTGCTGGCGGAACTGAAGATCACCGAGATCAACCAGGTTGCCCGCCAGTTGCTCAACGTCGATTGCCACCAGGGCGCCTGGCAGCGCCTGATCGAAGGCAGTGGCGATGGCCGTGACAGTGTCGGCATGCAACTGATCGACGCGTTGATCGAGGCACGTGAGCAGCTTGAGCTGGAAGTGCGCCTCCCCGCACCGCTGGGCGGCGAGCTGCACCTGTGGCTGATGGTGCGCATGCCCCGGCAACGTCGCGACTTCCAGGCAGTAATCCTGAGCATCAGCGACATCACCAGCCGCAAGCAGGTGGAACTGTCCCTGCTCGAGCGCGAAAGTTTCTGGTCGGACGTGGTACGTACCGTGCCCGATCAGCTGTACGTACAAGATGTGCAAAGCCAGCGGATGATCTTCAGCAACCGCCACCTCGGCCAGACCTTGGGCTACGACCGCGCCGAGCTGGCACAGATGGGCGAACGCTTCTGGGAGTTGCTGCTGCACCCCGAGGACGCCGTGCACTACCGCGCCCTGCGCCAGCAACAGCTGGACACCAGCTACGGCCAGTCGCTGCATTGCCAGTTGCGCTTCCGCCACCGTGATGGCGGCTGGCGCTGCTACGACATCCGTGAACAGGTGCTGACCCGCGACAGCGACGACCTGGTCACCCGCATCATCGGCGTGGGCAAGGACGTCACGGTGCAGATCGAGGCCAGCGAGTCGCTGCGTGACAGCGAGCAACGCTACCGCATGCTCGCCGAGAGCATCAGCGACGTGATCTTCTCCACCGACAACCAGTTGCGGCTCAACTATGTCAGCCCGTCGGTGCTGGCGGTGCTGGGCTACCAGGCCGACTGGATCTTCGCCAATGGCTGGCAGTCGATCATCGCCAACCCCGCCCAGCTCACCGGCGCCTATGAGCTGATCGAACGGGTCAGCAAGGCACAGGGTGACGCCGAACAATTGGCCCAGTTGCGCACCACCCTGCCCACGCAACTGTTCCTGTTCGACTGCCTGCGCGCCGACGGCCGCAAGATCCCCATCGAACTGCGCCTGGTGCTGGTGTGGGACGAGCACGAACGCTTCGAGGGCGTGCTGGGCGTGGGCCGTGATATCAGCCAGCAACGCCGGGCCGAGAAAGACCTGCGCATGGCGGCCACGGTGTTCGAGCACTCGACCTCGGCCATCCTGATCACCGACCCGGCCGGCTACATCGTCCAGGCCAACGAAGCGTTCAGCCGGGTCAGCGGTTACGCCGTCGCCGAAGTGCTCGACCAACTGCCGGGCATGCTCACCGTCGAGCACCAGCAGGACGCGCACCTGGGCTATGTGCTCAAGCAGCTCAACCAGCGCGGCAGCTGGGAGGGCGAGGTGTTCCTCAAGCGCCGCAACGGCGAGCACTACCCGGCATGGGTGGGCATCACCGCGGTGCTCGACGACGAAGGCGACCTGGCCAGCTACGTGTGCTTCTTCACCGACATCAGCGAACGCAAGGCCAGCGAACAACGCATCCACCGCCTGGCCTACTACGACGCCCTGACCCACCTGCCCAACCGCACGCTGTTCCAGGACCGCCTGTACACCGCCCTGCAGCAGGCCGAGCGGCAGAAGGCCTGGGTGGTGCTGATGTTCCTCGACCTCGACCGCTTCAAGCCGATCAACGACTCCCTCGGCCACGCCGCGGGCGATCGCATGCTCAAGGACATGGCCGAGCGCCTGCTGGCCTGTGTCGACAACGACGACACCGTGGCGCGCATGGGCGGCGACGAATTCACCCTGCTGCTGCAGCCGAAAGCTACCCGCGAACTGGCGCTCAACCGCGCCATCCACGTGGCCGAGCACATCCTCGACAGCCTGGTGACCCCCTTCGTGCTGGAGAACCGCGAGTTCTTCGTCACCGCCAGCATCGGCATCGCCCTCAGCCCGCAGGACGGCAGCGAGCTGAGCCAGCTGATGAAGAACGCCGACACCGCCATGTACCACGCCAAGGAGCGCGGCAAGAACAACTTCCAGTTCTACCAGGCCGACATGAACGCCAGCGCCCTGGAGCGCCTGGAGCTGGAGAGCGACCTGCGCCACGCCCTGGAGCAGAACGAGTTCATCCTCTACTACCAGCCGCAGTTCAGCGGCGACGGCAAGCGCCTGACCGGCGCCGAAGCCCTGCTGCGCTGGCGCCACCCGACCCGAGGCCTGGTGCCGCCTGGCGACTTCATCCCGGTGATCGAGGAGCTGGGCCTGGTGGTGGATGTCGGCGACTGGGTGCTGCACGAGGCCTGCCGCCAGCTCAAGGCCTGGCACAAGGATAAGGTGCGGGTGCCGAAGGTGTCGGTGAACATCTCGGCTCGGCAGTTCTCCGACGGTCAACTGGGCACACGGATCGCCACCATCCTGGAGGAGACCGGCCTGCCCCCGGCGTGCCTGGAGCTGGAGCTGACCGAAAGCATCCTGATGCGCGAGGTCAACGAAGCCATGCAGATCCTCGACAGCCTGAAAAACCTCGGCCTGAGCATTGCGGTCGACGACTTTGGTACCGGCTACTCATCGCTCAACTACCTCAAGCAGTTCCCCATCGACGTGCTGAAGATCGACCGCACCTTCGTCGACGGCCTGCCCGAGGGCGAGCAGGACGCACAGATCGCCCGGGCGATCATCGCCATGGCCCACAGCCTGAACCTGGCGGTGATCGCCGAGGGCGTGGAGACTCACGAACAGCTGGAGTTCCTGCGCGAGCACGGTTGCGACGAGGTGCAAGGTTACTTGTTCGGCCGACCGATGCCGGCCAACCAGTTCGAGGCGCAGTTCAGCAACGAAACGCTGTTCATGTTCCAGTGACCGCCTGGTATCACACGATCCCTGTAGGAGCGGCCTTGAGCCGCGAAAGGGCTGCGCAGCAGCCCCAGGGTTCAGTGTTGACGCGAAGATCGCCGGGGCCGCTTTGCGGCCCTTTCGCGGCTCAAGGCCGGTCCTACAGGGTCGGTGCCGAACCGCAAAAAACGGACCCAGAAGTCAACTCGAGCCCAGACACGGCGCGGGTTGCAACATGAGGGCCATTGGTCCGCGACTTGATGCCACTTCATATGCCAGCGGCGAATCAATCGGTTAGAATGCCCCCCCAATTCAGCCCGATCCTTGAGGACCGCCATGTTCAGCCGTGATTTGACCATTGCCAAGTACGACGCCGAGCTCTTCGAAGCCATGCAGCAAGAAGCCCTGCGCCAGGAAGAGCATATCGAGCTGATCGCTTCGGAAAACTACACCAGCCCGGCGGTCATGGAGGCCCAGGGTTCGGTTCTGACCAACAAGTACGCCGAAGGCTACCCAGGCAAGCGCTACTACGGTGGTTGCGAGTACGTCGACGTGGTCGAGCAACTGGCCATCGACCGCGCCAAGGAGCTGTTCGGCGCCGACTACGCCAACGTCCAGCCGCACGCAGGCTCGCAAGCCAACGCTGCTGTCTACCTGGCACTGTTGTCGGCCGGTGACACCATCCTGGGCATGAGCCTGGCCCACGGCGGCCACCTGACCCACGGTGCTTCCGTGAGCTCGTCGGGCAAGCTGTACAACGCCATCCAGTACGGCATCGACGCCAACGGCCTGATCAACTACGACGAAGTCGAAGCGCTGGCCCTGGAGCACAAGCCGAAGATGATCGTCGCCGGCTTCTCCGCCTACTCGCAGGTTCTGGACTTCCCACGCTTCCGCGAAATCGCCGACAAGGTCGGTGCCTATCTGTTCGTCGACATGGCCCACGTAGCTGGCCTGGTTGCCGCGGGCGTATACCCGAACCCGGTTCCGTTCGCCGACGTCGTCACCACCACCACCCACAAGACCCTGCGCGGTCCGCGTGGTGGCCTGATCCTGGCCCGTGCCAACGCCGACATCGAGAAGAAGCTGAACTCCGCCGTCTTCCCAGGCGCCCAGGGCGGCCCGCTGGAGCACGTCATCGCCGCCAAGGCGATCTGCTTCAAGGAAGCCCTGCAGCCTGAATTCAAGGCCTACCAGCAGCAAGTGGTGAAGAACGCCCAGGCCATGGCCGAAGTGTTCATCGAGCGTGGTTTCGACGTCGTTTCCGGCGGCACCCAGAACCACCTGTTCCTGCTGTCGCTGATCAAGCAGGAAATCTCCGGTAAGGACGCCGACGCCGCCCTGGGCAAGGCGTTCATCACCGTCAACAAGAACTCGGTCCCGAACGACCCACGTTCGCCGTTCGTCACCTCGGGCCTGCGTTTCGGCACCCCGGCCGTCACCACTCGTGGCTTCAAAGAGGCTGAGTGCCGCGAGCTGGCCGGCTGGATCTGCGACATCCTGGCCGACCTGAACAACGAAGCGGTGATCGACGCCGTGCGTGAGAAGGTCAAGGCCATCTGCAAGAAGCTGCCGGTATACGGCAACTGATTGGCAGACGCCTGATGTGAAAAAGCCCGGCCATGTGCCGGGCTTTTTTGTGCGCCCGATGCTGGGCGATTGTCTGGTAGCGCTCTCCAGATCGAGCGTCGCCCACGCGGCGCATCGCGGATAAATCCGCTCCTACATTTATTGCAACGTGACCATACCTGAAAGGCCTTGGTTGTACGCCCCACCCGACCTCAAGCCCTGGGCTGACAGGGTTCGGTACGTTGTGTAGGAGCGGATTTATCCGCGATGCGGCGCTCGGGTGGCTTCTGACTCACCCGTGGCTCAGCGCCTCAAACCCCGCCCGGATCTTGTCCTCCGGCAGCTCATCGGCAATGAACACCATCACGCTTTCCCGCGCTTCGCCATCCTTCCATTCGGCGTCCCAATCAAAGCCATAGAGCTTGAGCACCCCCTGGAACACCAGGCGGCGGTCCTCGCCGGCGATGTTCAGCACGCCCTTGTAGCGCAGCAGCTGCTTGCCATGCGCCTCCAGCAATTCGTTCATGAAGTCGCTGAGACGGTCGATGTCCAATGGCGTCTCGGTGCGCAATACCAACGTCGATATGCGATCCGCAGTGGTCGGCTTGAGTATAGGGCGCAATGCCGGTTTGAGACTGATACCCAGGTCCGGGTTGAGGTTGAAGCCACGCACATCGAGCAGCTCGGCAAGGTCGATACGGCCATGTTCGACCACACGGATCGCCGCGCGGCCGTTGATACGGGCCAGACGCTCGCGCAGGGCATCGACCGCCTGCGGCTCGACCAGGTCGGTCTTGCTCAGCAGCAGTCGGTCGGCAAAGCCCACCTGGGCCTGGGCGATGGCCTGGGTCAGGTGCAGTTCGGCGTGGGCCGCGTCGACCAAGGTGACGATGCCGTCGAGGAGGTAGCGATCGCGCAGGTCCTCCTCGATGAAGAAGGTCTGCGCCACCGGCGCCGGGTCAGCCAGGCCGGTGCATTCGATCACCAGGCGATCGAAGGCGATCTCGCCGGCGTCGAGGCGTTCGAGCAGCAGGTACAGCGCGCGGGTCAGGTCGCCATGGATGCTGCAGCATACGCAGCCGTTGGCCAGGGTCATCACCTGCACCGGTTCGTCACCGAGCAACTGGCTGTCGATGCCGGCCTCGCTGAACTCGTTCTCGATCACGGCGATCTTCAGGCCGTGCTCGGCCTTGAGCATGTACTTGAGCAATGTGGTCTTGCCGGCGCCAAGGAAGCCGGTCAGCACGGTAACGGGAATGGGCGTTTGCACGCAGAAATCTCCTTGGGCTGAAAATGACAGTGGGAGCCCGGTTGCCCGGGCTCCCACTGAATCACGCATGTCGCGGGTTCAACAGCACTTGGGCCCGGACTTGCCACCATAACGCGCTTCCTGGCGTTCGCGAAAGAACGCCTCGTAGCTCATCACCGGCTTGTCCGGGTGCTTGCTGCGCATGTGCTCGACATAGTTGTCGTAGTCGGGCATGCCGACCATCAGGCGGGCTGCCTGCCCCAGGTACTTACCCAGTCGACCCAGGTCGTTGAACATCACTGCGGTCCTCTCAAGCGTCAGGCAGGGCCTGGAACGGGGTTTCCTTGTCGGTGCGCTCCTTGCGGCCCAGGGCGGCCAGGCCGACCTTGACGGCGAAGAACAGCACACTGAACACCACCACCAGGAACAGCACGGTCAGGCCGGCGTTGGTGTAGGCGTTGAAGATCACGTGCTGCATCTGCCCGATATCCTTGGCCGGGGCCAGTACCTGGCCGGCGTCCAGCGCGGTGCTGTACTTCTTGGCCAGGGCCAGGAAGCCTACGGCCGGGTTCGGGTCGAACAGCTTGATCAGGCCCGCGGTGGTGGTGCAGATCAGCAGCCACACAGCAGGCAGCAGGGTGACCCAGACATAGCGCTGGCGCTTCATCTTGATCAGCACCACGGTACCCAGCATCAAGGCGATACCGGCGAGCATCTGGTTGGAGATGCCGAACAGTGGCCAGAGCGTATTGATACCGCCCAGCGGGTCGATCACGCCCTGGTACAGCAGGTAGCCCCACAGCGCCACGCAACCGGCGGTGCCGATCAAGTTGGCGGTCCACGACTCGGTGCGTTTCAGGGCCGGCACGAAGCTGCCCAGCAGGTCCTGCAACATGAAGCGACCGGCACGGGTACCGGCGTCCACCGCGGTGAGGATGAACAGCGCCTCGAACAGAATCGCGAAGTGGTACCAGAACGCCATGGTGTTCTCACCCGGCAGCACCTGGTGCAGGATCTGCGCGATACCGACCGCCAGCGTAGGTGCACCACCGGCACGGGCCAGGATGGTGTGCTCACCGATGTCACGGGCGGTGGCCTCGAGCTGCTCGGGGGTGATCATGAAGCCCCAACTGCTGACCGTCTGCGCTACAGAAGCGACGTCGGCACCGACCACCGCGGCCGGGCTGTTCATGGCGAAATACACGCCCGGCTCGATCACCGAGGCGGCGACCATGGCCATGATCGCGACGAACGACTCCATCAGCATGCCGCCGTAGCCGATGTAACGGGCATTGGCTTCGTTGTCCAGCAGCTTGGGCGTGGTGCCCGAGGAGATCAGCGCGTGGAAGCCGGACACCGCGCCGCAGGCGATGGTGATGAACAGGAATGGGAACAGGGTACCCTTCCATACCGGGCCGGTACCGTCGGTGAACTGCGTCAGCGCGGGCATTTTCAGCTCGGGCGCAATGACCAGGATGCCGATGGCCAGGCCGACGATGGTGCCGATCTTGAGGAAGGTCGACAGGTAGTCACGCGGCGCCAGCACCAGCCACACCGGCAGCACGGCGGCGACGAAACCATAGCCCACGAGCATCCAGGTGATCTGTACGCCAGTGAAGGTGAACGCCGGGCCCCACACCGGATCTGCGGCGATCTGGCCCCCCAGCCAGATCGACAGCAGCAGCAGGACCACACCGACCACCGAGATCTCGCCGATGCGGCCCGGGCGGATGTAGCGCATGTAGATGCCCATGAACATCGCGATCGGGATGGTCGCCATCACCGTGAACATGCCCCATGGGCTCTCGGCCAGGGCCTTGACCACGATCAGTGCCAGCACCGCGAGGATGATGATCATGATCAGGAAGCAGCCGAACAGGGCGATGGTGCCGGGGATGCGGCCCATCTCCTCACGGACCATGTCGCCCAGCGAGCGGCCGTTGCGGCGGGTGGACAGGAACAGGACCATGAAATCCTGAACCGCACCGGCCAGCACCACGCCGGCGATCAGCCACAGCGTGCCGGGCAGGTAGCCCATCTGCGCCGCGAGCACCGGGCCCACGAGCGGGCCGGCGCCGGCAATGGCGGCGAAGTGATGGCCGAAGAGGATGTGCTTGTTGGTCGGGACGTAGTCCAGGCCATCGTTGTTGAGTACCGCGGGCGTGGCCCGGCGGGGGTCGAGCTGCATCACCTTGGTGGCGATGAACAGGCTGTAGTAACGGTAGGCGACCAGGTAGATGGCCACTGCCGCAACCACGATCCACAAGGCGTTGATGGCCTCACCGCGACGCAGGGCAACCACACCCAGCGCGCAGGCCCCTATGACTGCCAGCGCCAGCCACGGAATGTGGCGTAGCAGGCTATTATTGTTGTTCATGGTTTACTTCCAGCTGGTGGATTGGAAAAGACCGCCCATCGAGTCTAGGGCGAGTCAATGCGCATTGCCACACTTGCTTTGGTCTAGAGCCTCTGCGGCCAGATTGCGGTACCTGATACAGCGTCAGAATTAACTATAGTCAGGTTGAACCCCCGAGGGCCTTTCCCATGAGCGATCACGACGAACGCCGCCGTTTCCAGCGCATCGCCTTCGATGCCCCCACCGAGTTGCGCCAAGGCGAACGCCATTGGCAAGCGAAGCTCCTCGACTTGTCGCTCAAGGGGTTGCTCATAGAGCGCCCCGAACTCTGGGAGCCGGACCTCTCCCAGGATTTCGAAGCCATCATCCATCTCGCGCCCGATGTCACGCTGGAAATGCTGATCGAGCTGCGCCACGAAGAAGCGACCAAGCTTGGCTTCATTTGCCTCAAGATCGATATCAACTCGGCCACTCACCTGCACCGTCTTGTGGAACTGAATCTGGCAGACCGCCCTGAAATGATGCGTGAGCTGCGCGAACTCATCGAAGATTGAAATCTCTTAGCCTGCTAACAATCTGGCTGTGACAGCTTTCCTGTCCAGCCAGACAGCTTCTCTCCCCCGCCGCACACGTTTGTACACACCCCTCTAGAACAGCTCCGTGCATGTTGGAACGCAACGTGCATCCAGGCTATGCGCACCCTGGAAGCACCTTTGCCGACGCTACGATCAAAACTTTGTATACAATTTATGTGGCAATGTTTTGTCAGACTTGTCTACAGTAGCGGCACAACAATAAACAGAGAGCCTGCTCCAATGACCACGTCCCCCAGCACGTCTCCCGCCCCGCGCCCCGAGGACGAAAACCTCGGCCTAGGCGCCAACCTGGCCTACGGGCTGCAACATGTCCTGACCATGTACGGAGGGATCGTCGCCGTCCCGCTGATCCTGGGCCAGGCTGCCGGCCTGGGCCCTGCGGAGATCGGCCTGCTGATCGCCGCCTCGCTGTTCGCTGGCGGCCTGGCGACACTGCTGCAAACCCTTGGCCTGCCGTTCTTCGGCTGCCAGCTGCCGCTGGTGCAAGGGGTGTCATTCGCCGGTGTGGCAACCATGGGCGCCATCATCAGCAGTGAGGGCGGCGGTGGTCTGCAGGGCGTGCTGGGCGCAGTCATGGCGGCGTCGCTGATCGGCTTCCTGATCACCCCGGTGTTCTCGCGCATCACCAAGTTCTTCCCGCCCCTGGTGACCGGCATCGTCATCACCACCATCGGCCTGACCCTCATGCCCGTGGCCGCACGCTGGGTGATGGGCGGCAACAGCGCCTCGCCCGAGTTCGGCAGCGTGGCCAACATCGGCCTGGCCGCACTGACCTTCGGCATCGTCCTGCTGCTGAGCAAGTTGGGTAACGCGACCATCTCGCGGCTGTCGATCCTGCTGGCGATGGTGGTCGGTACCCTGATCGCCTGGGCACTGGGCATGACCGACTTCAGCAAGGTCAGCGAAGGCCCGATGTTCGCCTTCCCCAGCCCGTTCCATTTTGGTATGCCGACCTTCCACATCGCCGCCATCCTGTCGATGTGCATCGTGATCATGGTGACCCTGGTGGAAACCTCGGCGGACATCCTCGCGGTCGGTGAGATCATCGACACCAAGGTCGACTCCAAGCGCCTGGGCAATGGCCTGCGTGCCGACATGGCATCGAGCATCCTGGCGCCGATCTTCGGCTCGTTCACCCAGAGCGCCTTCGCCCAGAACGTCGGCCTGGTGGCCGTGACCGGCGTGAAGAGCCGCTATGTGGTGGCCACCGGTGGCGTGATCCTGGTAGTGCTGGGCCTGCTACCGGTCATGGGCCGGGTCATCGCCGCGGTACCGACCCCAGTGCTGGGCGGCGCCGGCATCGTGCTGTTCGGTACCGTGGCCGCCAGCGGCATCCGCACCCTGTCCAAGGTCAGCTACAAGAACAACGTCAACCTGATCATCGTTGCCGCCTCGCTGGGCTTCGGCATGATCCCGATCGCGGCGCCGACCTTCTACCACAACTTCCCGAACTGGTTCGAAACCATCTTCCACTCGGGTATCAGCTCGGCAGCGATCATGGCGATCCTGCTGAACTTGATCTTCAACCACTTCACCACCGGTAACTCCGATCAGCAGTCGGTGTTCGCCGCCGCCTACGAACGTACCATCAACTACGCGGATATCTCCGCGCTGCGCGATGGCGACTACTTCAAGGATGGCAAGCTGTTCGACGCCGAAGGCAACGAAGTCCCGGTAATGGAAGTGAACAGCGAAGGCGAGCCGGTCCGGCGACGGGAAACGGCCACCGAGCACTGAACAGGCGAGCAATGAAAAGCCCCGGCGCACGCCGGGGCTTTTGCTTGAAAGGTGGCCAAGTCCCTTTGGCCGACGGGACATCCCTTACTCGGCTTTCAGGCCATCAGCTGCAACGGCCTTCACGCCTTTGATTTTCTTGGCGATGGCAACCGCCATCTCCTTCTGCGAATCGGTCACTGCGGTGGTCGACGACAGCGACACCACGCCTTTGTTGGTTTCAACCTTGATGTCGCTGCCTGGAATGCCTTTCTCGGTCATCAGGTCAGCCTTCACCTTGGTAGTGATCCAGGTATCGGAGGTAGCTTCCTTGGCTTTGGTCACCTCACCGGCCGCCAGCGTCATCGGGGCCTGGGTGGACTGCTGGGCGAACGCCGCATTAGCCAGGGTCAGGGTCAGAGCGGTAGCAGTAGCGGCAGCAATGGCGAACTTCTTCATGTGAGTCACTCCTGTTTTTCGAAAGGTCTGCGCCGTGAAGCCTGGCGACAGGTATGAAGGTAGTTGCACGCGCTGTGCCAGCTTTTGGATTACTTATAATTCCTTAAAATTCAATAAGTTAGCATCAGACCCAGTCATGCATGATCGTGCAATCTGCAATACCGCGGAAAAACCGATGTGCAAGATGCATGTTCACCGGCAGGTTTCGGAACCCTGTAGGAGCGGCTTCAGCCGCGATACAGACGTCGCGGTCTCTGGGCACCCGCTTCGCGGGTGATCGCGGCTAAAGCCGCTCCTACACAGGTCGTATCAGATCAATCCCATGGGGCTCATCCAGGCAACAAAAAAGGGCCCCGAAGGGCCCTTTCCTGTTACGCGTCAGACGCTCAGACGCCCGATGCCTTGGCAGCGGCAACGTCCTTGATCGACAGCTTGATACGGCCGCGGTTGTCCACGTCCAGTACCAGTACTTCGACTTCCTGACCTTCCTTCAGCACGTCGGTGACCTTCTCGACGCGAGCATCGCTCAGCATGGAGATGTGCACCAGGCCGTCCTTGCCCGGCAGGATGTTGACGAAGGCGCCGAAGTCGACGATACGCTCGACCTTGCCGACGTAGATCTTGCCGATCTCGGCCTCGGCAGTGATGCCCAGGATGCGTTGCTTGGCAGCGTCCGCGGCTTCCTTGGTCTCGCCGAAGATCTTGATCGAACCGTCGTCTTCGATGTCGATCGAGGCCTTGGTTTCTTCGCAGATGGCGCGGATGGTGGCGCCGCCTTTACCGATGACGTCACGGATCTTGTCGGTGTCGATCTTCATCGCGATCATGGTCGGCGCGTTGGCCGACAGCTCGGTACGCGACTCTCCGATGATCTGGTTCATCTGGCCGAGGATGTTCAGGCGCGCTTCCAGGGCCTGGCCCAGGGCGATTTCCATGATCTCTTCGGTGATGCCGTTGATCTTGATGTCCATCTGCAGCGCGGTGACGCCCTTGGCGGTACCGGCTACCTTGAAGTCCATGTCGCCCAGGTGGTCTTCGTCACCCAGGATGTCGGTCAGGACCGCGAACTTCTCGCCTTCCTTGACCAGGCCCATGGCGATACCGGCAACCGGTGCCTTCATCGGGACACCGGCGTCCATCAGGGCCAGCGAGGCACCACAGACCGAAGCCATGGAGCTGGAACCGTTGGATTCGGTGATTTCCGATACCACGCGGATGGTGTACGGGAACACGTCGGCGGCCGGCAGCATGGCCTGGACCGAGCGACGGGCCAGACGGCCGTGGCCGATTTCGCGACGGCCGGCACCACCCATGCGGCCACACTCGCCCACCGAGAACGGCGGGAAGTTGTAGTGCAGCATGAAGGGGTCTTTCTTCTCGCCTTCGAGGGTGTCCAGCAGCTGGGCGTCACGGGCAGTACCCAGGGTCGCGACGACCAGGGCTTGAGTCTCGCCACGGGTGAACAGGGCCGAACCGTGGGTCTTCGGCAGAACGCCGACTTCGATGTTCAGCGGACGCACGGTCTTGGTGTCGCGGCCGTCGATACGGGGCTTGCCGTTGACGATGTTTTCGCGAACGGTGCGGTATTCGATCTCGCCGAAGATGTCTTTGACTTCACCAGCCGAAGGCTGGCCTTCTTCACCGGAGAACTTGGCGACCGCCTGGTCGCGCAGCTCGCCCAGGCGCGCGTAGCGGTCGGCCTTGACGGTGATGGTGTAGCCCTGGGAAACAGCCTCGCCGAATTCGGCGCGGATGGCGTTGAACAGTTCGGTGTTCTTGTCGGCCGGTTTCCAGTCCCAGGTCGGCTTGGCAGCTTCGGCGGCCAGCTCTTTGACCGCTTTGATCACGGCCTGGAATTCGTCGTGGGCGAACAGCACGGCGCCCAGCATCTGGTCTTCGGTCAGCTCTTGGGCTTCCGATTCAACCATCAGCACGGCGGACTCGGTACCGGCAACGACCATGTCCAGGCTGGAGGCAGCCAGTTGCTCGTAGGTCGGGTTCAGCAGGTAGCCGGTGCTTTCGTGGAAGGCAACGCGGGCGGCGCCGATCGGGCCTTCGAACGGGATGCCCGAGATGGCCAGGGCAGCCGAGGTACCGATCATCGCAGCGATGTCCGGGTCGGTCTTCTTGCTGGTCGAAACCACGGTGCAGACGACCTGGACTTCATTCATGAAGCCTTCTGGGAACAGCGGGCGGATCGGACGGTCGATCAGGCGCGAGGTCAGGGTTTCTTTCTCAGAAGGGCGGCCTTCACGCTTGAAGAAACCACCTGGGATCTTGCCGGCGGCGTAGGTCTTTTCCTGGTAGTGCACGGACAGCGGGAAGAAGCCCTTGCCCGGGTCGGCTTGCTTGGCGCCAACCACGGTCACCAGCACGGTGACGTCGTTGTCGACGGTGACCAGCACAGCGCCGGTGGCCTGACGGGCAATGCGGCCCGTTTCGAGCGTAACGGTCGATTGACCGAACTGGAATGTCTTGATTACCGGGTTCACGGTTTCCTACCTTTTTCAGTGGCTCTTGGGGGAACTGGTTCTTGCGAATTCTTGGGCAGAACGGGGAATCGGCCCCATTGACCGTCCAGATACAACACGAGGCTGGGAGCCGGGTGCCGGGCGGAAAAACCGCACGGCGAACCAGGCTGCCAACCTCGCAGATCGCGTAGTGTGCCCAACGACAACGCTGACAGGCAGCGTTGCCGAAGAATGCGACACACCATGCAACACCACTGGCCAGGCCGCTATTAGCGACGCAGGCCCAGGCGACCGATCAGGGCGCTGTAACGAGTGGTGTCCTTGCCCTTCAGGTAGTCCAGCAGCTTACGACGCTGGTTGACCATACGGATCAGACCACGACGGGAGTGGTGGTCTTTTTCGTTGGCCTTGAAGTGGCCTTGCAGCTTGTTGATGTTGGCGGTCAGCAGAGCAACCTGCACTTCCGGGCTACCGGTATCGCCGGCGGCTTGCTGGTATTCGGCAACGATCTGAGCTTTTTCTTCAACGCTGAGGGCCATGTGGCTTCTCCTGATAAACGGATCCCGCAAGCGGGGTCCAATAGGCCAGGGACAAATCCCTGTATTGATAAAGAAGGTGTGACCGCGCCTACTAACAGCCACCCTTGATACCGCGGGCTCCGGCCGAAGCCTCGCCCCACGGTTTCGGTCATTCCGACCGAATCAGCCGACGCGGCGCAATGCGCCCGTCTTCGCTCACTTCACCGATACCGATGAAGCGACCATTGTGATCCTGTACGCGGACCATGCCAAACTGCGGTGCGTCCGGCGCGCGTACCGCCTGGCCGTGCAGCCAGTAGAACGCGCTGTGTTCGGACAACAGCACCAGTGGCCAGTCCTGCAGCCCGCTGTCGGACGGCATCAGGAAGCGATCGAGCGCTTCATTGCCACCCTCTGCGTGGGCCTGTTCGAGTTCCTCGAGCGTCACGGTCTGTGCCAGCGCGAAAGGGCCGGCCTGGGTGCGGCGCAGTTCGGCGACGTAGGCTCCGCAGCCCAGCGCCTCACCGATATCCTCGACCAGGGTGCGGATATAGGTGCCTTTGCTGCATCCAACCGACAGCCGCGCACGGGTGCCTTCGCACTCGAGCAACTCCAAGCGGCCAATAGTAACAGAACGCGCCTCGCGCTCCACTACCTCTCCTGCACGCGCCAGCTTGTACAGCGGCTGGCCATCACGCTTGAGGGCCGAGTACATCGGCGGTACCTGCAGGATGTCACCCCGGAAACGCGGGATCACAGCCTCGATATCGGCGCGACCAACGGTCACTTCGCGGGTCTGCAGGACTTCGCCCTCGGCGTCCGCGGTGCTGGTGGTCTGCCCCATCTGCATGACCGTCTCGTAGCCCTTGTCGGAATCGAGCAGGTATTGGGAGAACTTGGTCGCCTCGCCAAAGCACAACGGCAGCACGCCGGTGGCCAGCGGATCGAGGCTGCCGGTGTGGCCGGCCTTTTCCGCATTGAGCAACCAGCGAACCTTCTGCAGGGCAGCGTTGGAGGTGAACCCCAACGGCTTGTCGAGCAGGATGATGCCGCTGACGTTGCGGCGGATACGTTTGACCTGGGCCACCGCTTACTCCTTGGTGTCCGGCTCGCCGGCATCCTGGTGCAGACGGTCTTCGGCCACCGCACGTTCGATCAGCGCCGACAGATGGACACCACGGCTGACGCTTTCATCGAAGTGGAAGTGCAGTTGCGGCACGCTGCGCAGTTGCATGACGCGCCCCAGGTGCAGGCGCAGGAAGCTCGCGGCGCTGGTGAGGGCCTTGAGGGTCTGCGGCACGGCATCGGTGCCGTCCTGGCCCATGACCGTGATGAAGACCTTGGCGTGGCCAAGGTCACGGCTGACGTCGACGGCGGTGATGGTCACCAGGCCGACGCGCGGATCTTTGACTTCACGGCGGATCAGTTCGGCCAGCTCGCGCTGCATCTGATCGCCGATGCGTTGGGTACGGCTATATTCTTTTGCCATTCTTGCTACCTGTAACGTAAAGCGGCAAACGCCCGGTCAGGCTGAAGCCTGACCGGGCGCTACCTTGTGAGGCGCCGCCAACCGCCTTGCGACGGGGCCTGCACCATGCTCGCCCCTTACAGGGTACGAGCCACCTGGACTTTCTCGAAGACTTCGATCTTGTCGCCGACCTTGACGTCGTTGTAGCTCTTGACGCCAATACCGCACTCCATGCCGTTACGCACTTCGGAGGCATCGTCCTTGAAGCGACGCAGCGATTCCAGTTCGCCTTCGAAGATCACCACGTCCTCGCGCAGTACGCGGATCGGACGGTTGCGATACACGGTACCCTCGATGACCATACAGCCGGCGATGGCGCCGAACTTCGGCGAACGGAACACGTCACGCACTTCGGCGACGCCCAGGATGTTCTCGCGAACATCGCTGCCGAGCATGCCGGTCAACGCTTTCTTGACGTCTTCGATGATGTCGTAGATCACGTTGTAGTAACGCATGTCCAGGCCTTCCTGCTCGACGATCTTGCGCGCGCCGGCATCGGCACGCACGTTGAAGCCGAACAGAACTGCGTTCGAAGCCAGTGCCAGGTTGGCGTCGCTTTCGGTGATACCACCGACACCGCCACCGATCACGCGCACCTGAACTTCGTCGTTGCCCAGGCTGCTGAGCGAACCCTGCAGCGCCTCGAGCGAACCACGCACATCGGTCTTGAGGACGATGTTGAGGGTCTTCTTCTCTTCCTGACCCATGGTCTCGAAGATGTTTTCCAGCTTGCCGGCGTGAGCACGGGCCAGCTTGACCTCGCGGTACTTGCCTTGACGGAACAGGGCAACTTCGCGCGCCTTCTTCTCGTCGGCGACCACGGACATCTCGTCACCCGCATCGGGTGTGCCGTCCAGGCCGAGGATCTCGACCGGGATCGACGGGCCGGCTTCCTTCACAGGCTTGCCGTTCTCGTCGAGCATGGCGCGCACGCGGCCATAGTTGGAACCGACCAGGACCATGTCGCCCTGACGCAGGGTACCGTCCTGGACCAGGATGGTAGCCACCGGGCCGCGGCCCTTGTCCAGGCGCGACTCGACCACGACACCACGACCAGGTGCGGTCGGGGTGGCCTTGAGTTCGAGGATCTCGGCCTGCAGCAGGACGGCTTCGAGCAGTTCGTCGACACCGGTACCCATCTTCGCCGAGACCTTGACGAACGGAGTGTCACCACCCCAGTCCTCGGAGGTCACGCCTTCGACGGCCAGCTCGTTGCGGATGCGATCGAGGTCGGCACCCGGCTTGTCGATCTTGTTCACCGCGACAACCAGCGGAACGCCAGCGGCTTTCGCGTGCTGGACGGCTTCGCGGGTCTGCGGCATCACGCCGTCGTCCGCCGCCACCACCAGGATGACGATGTCGGTCGCCTTGGCACCACGGGCACGCATCTGAGTGAACGCTGCGTGGCCAGGGGTATCGAGGAAGGTGACCATGCCGCGGTCGGTTTCCACGTGGTAGGCACCGATGTGCTGGGTGATACCACCGGCCTCGCCAGCGGCAACCTTGGCACGACGGATGTAGTCGAGCAGCGAGGTCTTGCCGTGGTCGACGTGACCCATGACGGTCACGACCGGTGCGCGGGACTCGCTCTCACCTTCGAACTTCAGCGATTCGGCCAGGGAGTCTTCCAGGGCGGTGTCGCTGACCAGGGTGACCTTGTGGCCCAGCTCTTCGGCGACCAGCTGAGCGGTTTCCTGGTCGAGCACCTGGTTGATGGTGACCGGGGTACCCAGCTTGAACATGAACTTGACGACTTCAGCGCCTTTGACCGACATCTGCTGTGCCAGGTCCGAAACGGTGATGGTCTCGCCGATGGTCACGTCACGGATGACTGGACCGGTCGGGTTCTGGAAACCGTGCTGGTTGCGTTTCTTCGGCTTGCCCTTGCCACCGCGACCGCGACGGAAACCATCGCTCTCTTCGTCGGTGGTACGTGGCGCGGCACGTGGAGTCGGCGCTTTTTCCTTCTCCTTGACCTTGACCTTGATGGACACACGCGGCGCTTCGCCACGGCGCTCGCCGGCAACACCACCGCCACGACGATCATCGTCACGGGTGCGGCTTTCATTGCGACGGGCTTCGTCCTTCTTGCGCTCGGCGGCGCGGGCAGCGGCATCTTCGGACACCGGCGCGTCAGGCACTGCGGGAGCCGCAGGCGCGGCGACAGCCGGAGCTGGCTCAGCCTTGGCCACAGGGGCGGCGGCAGGCGCTTGCGCGGCCTGGCGACGAGCCTGTTCTTCGTTACGCTGGCGAGCGTCGGCGTCAGCCTTCTCGCGCGCGGCGTTCTCAGCGGCGCGGCGCTCTTCCTGCTCGCGCTTCTGCTCGGCCTGGATCTCTTCCGGGCTGCGCTGCACGAACACTTTCTTCTTGCGTACTTCTACGCTGATGCTTTTGCTACCGGCGACACGCAGAGTGCTGGTGGTCTTGCGCTGCAAGGTGATCTTGCGCGGCTCTTCCGCCTTGCTCTTGTGGCTGCTCTTCAAATGAGTCAGCAGGGTCTGCTTCTCATTGTCGGTCACTACCTGACCGGCGTCGGTGTGCGGCAGACCTGCCTCACGCATCTGCTGCAGCAGGCGCTCTACCGGTGCCTCGACCTCTTGGGCCAGTTCTTTCACCGTGACTTGCGTCATGCACTTCTCTCCTCAGGCCGCGCCTAATTACTCGAACCAGTGGGCTCGGGCGGCCATGATCAACTTGCCGGCACGCTCTTCGTCGATGCCGTCGATGTCGAGCAGATCGTCAATCGACTGCTCGGCCAGGTCTTCGCGGTTAACCACGCCGCGCACCGCCAGTTCGGCCGCCAGGTCCTTGTCCATGCCCTCGAGGGAGAGCAGGTCGTCGGCCGGATGGGCGTCTGCCAGTTTTTCTTCGGTAGCGATGGCCTTGGTCAACAAACGGTCCTTGGCACGAGCACGCAGCTCGTTGACGATGTCCTCGTCAAAGCCATCGATGTTGAGCATTTCTTCCAACGGTACGTAGGCAATTTCTTCGAGGCTGGTGAAGCCTTCGTCGACCAGCACCTGTGCCAGCTCTTCGTCGACTTCCAGTTCTTCAATGAAATTACGCAGGATGTCGCCGGTTTCCGCTTGTTGCTTGGCCTGGATGTCCTTCTCGGTCATCACGTTCAGGGTCCAGGCAGTCAGCTGGCTGGCCAGACGGACGTTCTGGCCGCCACGTCCGATGGCCTGGGCCAGGTTATCCTCGGCTACCGCGATATCCATCGCATGGGCGTCCTCATCAACGATGATCGCAGCAACCTCTGCTGGCGACATGGCGTTGATGACGAACTGCGCCGGGTTCTCGTCCCACAGGACGATATCCACACGCTCGCCACCCAGCTCGCCGGATACGGCCTGGACGCGCGAACCACGCATGCCGATGCAGGCGCCTTGCGGGTCGATGCGCTTGTCCTTGGAGCGGACGGCGATCTTGGCACGCGATCCCGGATCACGGGAGGCGGCCATGACTTCGATGAGGCCTTCGGCGATTTCCGGCACTTCGATACGGAACAGCTCGATCAGCATCTGCGGCGCGGTGCGCGACAGGACCAGCTGCGGGCCGCGGTTCTCGGTGCGGATTTCCTTGAGCAGCGCGCGCAGGCGCACGCCGACCCGGAAGGTCTCACGGGGGATGATGTCTTCACGCGCCAGCAGCGCCTCGGCGTTGTTGCCAAGGTCGACGATGACGTTGTCGCGGGTGACCTTCTTCACGGTACCGGAGATGATCTCGCCCACGCGCTCGCGGTAGGCGTCGACTACTTGTGCACGCTCGGCCTCGCGGACTTTCTGCACGATGACCTGCTTGGCGGTCTGAGCGGCGATACGACCGAACTCGATCGACTCGATCTTCTCTTCGATCACGTCACCGATCTTCGCGTCCGGGTGCGTGTCCTGGATCTTGCTCAGCCAGGTCTCGATGGCCGGATCGTCCAGGTCGTTCTCGTCGACCACGGTCCAGCGACGGAACGTCTCGTAGCTACCGGTGTGGCGGTTGATTTCCACACGCAGGTCGACTTCGTCCTCAAAACGTTTTTTGGTTGCAGTGGCCAGGGCCACTTCCAGCGCTTCGAAAATGACGCCGGGTGGTACACCCTTTTCGTTGGATACCGATTCAACAACCAGCAGTACTTCTTTGCTCATCGTACGCCTCGCCTTGCGCAAGCCATTGGCCCCGGAAAGTCCTCCGGGCCCGGCACGTCTCAGTCAAAACTGGGAATAATATTGGCCTTGTCGATCGAGTCGATCGGCAACAGGAATTCGTGATTGTCCACCTGGACCACCACATCCTGCTCCTCCACACCACGGAGAAGGCCCTGGAAGTTACGACGACCTTCGAAGGGCGTACGCAGCTTGATCTTCACCTGCTCGCCGGCATGCGAAGCAAACTGTTCAAGGGTGAACAGCGGGCGATCCATGCCTGGAGAGGACACCTCGAGGGTATATTCAGAGCTGATCGGATCTTCTACATCAAGAATGGCGCTGGCCTGACGGCTGACAGCTTCGCAGTCGTCCACCAGGATGCCGCCTTCCTTGTCGATGTAGATACGCAGTACCGAATGTTTGCCCTGGGAGACGTATTCGATCCCCCAGCATTGGTAGCCCAGACCCTCGACAACCGGGGCCAACAAGGCCTGCAACTGTTCTAGCTTGCTCGACACCTGAACCCCCTCGTGCATGCTGTGCAAATAAAAAATGGGCGAAGCGCCCATCCCTGAAAGCGCCGTTGGACAACGGCGCCAAAACTGTTCGGCTAGCAAAAAGCCCCTGAAAAGGGGCTCTGCTGAAGCTGGTTGCGGGGGCTGGATTTGAACCAACGACCTTCGGGTTATGAGCCCGACGAGCTACCAAGCTGCTCCACCCCGCGACAAAGCTGGGGCGAAAGTATAAGACTGAACCCTTTGCTGGGTCAATCCGACCTCCACCTGCAAGAAAGCCCGCTCAAAGCGGGCTCTCATGCTTCAAATGGTACCGAGAAGGGGACTCGAACCCCTACACCCTATGGGCACAACCACCTCAAGGTTGCGTGTCTACCAATTCCACCACCTCGGCAATACTACTTCTTGAAACCCGTTACTGCTGCTCTTTCGCAGGAGGAGGTACGTCACCGGAGTTGGTGGTTTCACTCTTCTGCTGCTGGAGCACCGGTACATCATCATTGACTGCCGGCTTTGGCTCTTTGACTTCCAGCACTGCTGGATCTGGCAGACCAGCTTGAGTCAGCTGGTGAGCTTGCTGCTTGGCGAAGTATCCTAACCCAAGAGCAGTCAAAAAGAAAGTGGCAGCAAGTATAGCAGTAACTTTACTCAAAAAGGTAGCGGAACCTTGGCTTCCGAACACAGTATTTGAAGCACCTGCGCCGAAAGATGCACCTGCTTCCGCACCTTTACCCTGTTGCAGCAACACCATTACAACCAGTGCCAACGCTGCCAACAGATGAAAAACAACTACGACTGTTTCCAGCATTTGTTCAGTTTCCTGCGGCGCGACAAATTGCACCGAATTCGTCTGCGTTCAGGGACGCTCCACCAATGAGCCCCCCATCGATATCCGGCATGCCGAACAGTTCAGCCGCATTGGCCGCCTTCACGCTGCCGCCGTAGAGAAGTTGCACGTTAGCTGCAACTTCGGCGTCCATCGCCGCCAACTGCCTGCGGATGGCTGCATGCACATCCTGGGCTTGCTGTGGCGAGGCCGTCAAACCAGTACCGATGGCCCAAACAGGCTCATAGGCAATTACTGCATTGGCAAAAGCCTTGATACCGAACGCGTCGATAACACTGCTTAGTTGACGCCCTACAACTTCGAGCGTCTCGCCCGCCTCGCGCTCTGCGAGAGTTTCCCCTATACAGAGCACCGGCGTCAAACCACTTTGCTGAGCCGCTGCAAACTTCTGGTTCAGCACTTCGTCGCTTTCACCAATAATCTGGCGACGCTCGGAGTGCCCGACCAGAACATACTTGCAACCGACTTCAGCCAGCTGACTCGGAGCAACTTCACCGGTCAGCGCGCCTTGTTCAGGCTGTACAGCAGAATTCTGTGCGCCTACGTTGATCCCCTTGCCTTCCAGACCATTAATCACCTGAGTGATAAACAGCGAAGGCGGAAACACCGCGACTTCCACACCGCTGGGCAGAGGCATATTGCCCAAGCCCTGAGTCAGCTCTACGACGCTGGCGCGGGTACCGTGCATCTTCCAGTTACCAGCTACCATGGGGCGACGCATGCTTTACCTCGTCGGTCAAAGTGGGCGCAGATCTTACCCAACCCGATCTGCGCTGGCAAGCCTATTTCAGGCACAAACTTCAGCAACGAGTTTTGCCAGGGCTTCGGCATGGCCGCGCACCTGGTTTTCGTCGTCGCCTTCGACCATCACACGCACCAGCGGCTCGGTGCCGGACTTGCGCAGCAGCACGCGCCCGCGCCCGGCCATGGCCTCGGTCGCCTTGTCGCTCGCCTCTTTCACCAACGGGTTTTTCAACGGGTCGCTCTTGCCCGCCTCGAAGCGCACGTTGATCAATACCTGCGGGCACTTGCGCACGCCCTGGCGCGCCTGGGCAAGGGTCTCGCCTTTGCGCTTGAGGGCCATCAGCACCTGCAGCGCGGCAATGATGGCATCGCCGGTAGTGGTGTGGTTGCAGCACACCACATGCCCGGAGTTCTCGCCACCGAGCAGCCACTCGCGCTCGAGCAGCTCGGCCATGACATAACGGTCGCCGACCTTGGCACGCACGAATGGGATGTCCAGCTCCTTGAAGGCTAGCTCCAGGCCCAAGTTGCTCATGAGCGTGCCGACCACACCACCCTGCAGCTTGCCGCGGTCATGCAAGTCGCGACCGATGATGTACAGCAACTCGTCACCGTCGACGATGGCACCGGTATGGTCGACCATCAGTACCCGGTCACCGTCGCCATCGAAAGCGATACCCAGGTCGGCATGCCCCACCAGCACTGCGGCTTGCAGCGACTCGATGTGGGTCGAGCCGCAATTTTCATTGATGTTCAGACCATCAGGCGCTGCGTGCAGTACCGTCACCTCGGCACCCAGCTCACGGAACACGCTGGGCGCGACCTTGTAGGTGGCGCCATGGGCGCAATCCACGACGATCTTGAGCCCTTCGAAGCTGGTACTGGTCGGTACGCTGCTCTTGCAGAACTCGATATAGCGACCTGCGGCGTCGTTGATCCGCGACACCTTGCCCAGCTTGCCGGACTCGACGACCGTCATCGGCTGATCGAGCAGCTCCTCGATCATCAGCTCGACTTCATCGGGCAGTTTTGTGCCACTACCGGAGAAAAACTTGATGCCGTTGTCGTCATGCGGGTTGTGCGATGCACTGATGACGATCCCGGCTTCGGCATGAAAAGTACGGGTCAGGTAGGCGATAGCCGGCGTTGGCATCGGCCCGAGCAGCATGACGTCGGCACCGGCGGCGGACAGCCCGGCCTCAAGCGCGGACTCGAACATGTAACCGGAAATGCGAGTGTCCTTGCCCACCAGCACACGGCAATGCCCTTGCTTGCGGAAGGCCATGCCCGCCGCCCAGCCAAGTTTCAGCATGAAGTCCGGGGTGATCGGGAACTGGCCAACACGGCCACGGATACCGTCGGTACCAAAGTATTTTCTGCTCATGGGAACTCCAATGTTCTTATTCGGCGCCCTGCACGGCGGCGATCATACGCACCACATCGACGGTTTCGGCCACATCGTGCACGCGCAGGATGCTCGCGCCCTTGGTCATCGCCAAGGCTGCCAGCGCGAGGCTGCCGTAAAGCCGCTCGTCCACTGGCCGATCCAGCGTGAGGCCGATCATGCTCTTGCGCGACACCCCTACCAATAGCGGGCGCCCGAGGCGGTAAAGCGCCTCCATGTGCTTGAACAGACTGAGGTTATGCTCAAGTGTCTTGGCAAAACCGAAGCCCGGATCAAGGATGATGCGTTCAGCGCCGATGCCAGCCGCCGCGCAGGCAGCCATGCGCTGTTCGAGGTAGCGCCCCACATCGGCGGTCACGTTTTCGTAATGCGGGTTGTCCTGCATGTTACCCGGCTCACCGCGCATATGCATCAGGCAAACGGGCAGGCCGGTGTCGGCCGCTGCGTCGAGGGCGCCATCACGCTCCAGGGCACGCACGTCATTGATCAGCCCCGCACCTAGACGGGCAGATTCGCGCATGACCGCCGGTGTCGAGGTATCGACGGAAATGATTGCGTCCAACCGGCTATTGATGGCCTCGACAATGGGCGCGACACGCTCTAGTTCTTCAGTAGGCGACACCGCTCGCGCACCTGGGCGGGTGGACTCACCACCAACATCAATCAGTGTCGCACCAGCCGCCACCATCGCTTCGGCATGGCGCAACGCTTCATCGCGCTGACTGAAGCGCCCGCCATCAGAGAAGGAATCAGGGGTGATATTGAGAATACCCATGACATGGGTACGGGACAAATCAAGAACCCGGTTGCCGCAAGGCAACCGGGTCGGGTACTGCTGTGAGGTCATAGAAACCCTTAGTGTTGAGCCGCTGGACCGCCGATCGGCGATTCCGGACGGTCACCCTGGGATGCCTGATTACCGGAAGTACCGGCATCGTTGTCCCAGTCACGCGGCTCGCGTGGCGTGCGACCTGCCATGATGTCGTCGATCTGGTCGGCATCGATGGTTTCGTACTTCATCAAGGCCTCGGCCATTGCATCGAGCTTGTCGCGGTTTTCCGTCAGGATCTGCTTGGCGGTCGCATAGCACTGGTCGATGATGCTGCGCACTTCCGAGTCGATCAGCTTGGCGGTCTCGCCCGAGACGCTGGCATGCTGGCTACCCGCGCTGCGACCGAGGAACACCTCGCCCTCTTCTTCGGCGTACATCAGCGGGCCGAGCTTCTCGGACAGGCCCCACTTGGTGACCATGTTCCGGGCAATCTGGCTGGCACGCATGATGTCGTTGGAGGCACCGGTGGTCACACCGTCGAAGCCCAGCGTCATTTCTTCGGCGATACGGCCACCATACAGCGAGCAGATCTGGCTGATCAGCGCGCGCTTGGAGAGGCTGTAACGGTCCTCTTCCGGCAGGAACATGGTCACACCCAGGGCACGGCCACGCGGAATGATCGAAACCTTGTACACCGGGTCATGCTCGGGTACCACACGACCAACGATGGCGTGGCCGGCTTCATGATAAGCGGTGTTCTGCTTCTCTTTCTCGGACATGACCATGGTCTTGCGCTCGGCGCCCATCATGATCTTGTCCTTGGCCAGCTCGAACTCCTTCATCTCGACCAGGCGCTTGCTGGCGCGGGCAGCGAACAGCGAGGCCTCGTTGACCAGGTTGGCCAGGTCGGCACCGGAGAAGCCCGGCGTACCACGGGCAATGACCGCCGCATTGACGTTCTCGCCAACTGGCACCTTGCGCATGTGTACCTTGAGAATCTGCTCGCGACCGCGAATGTCCGGCAGGCCGACCACCACCTGGCGGTCGAAGCGACCAGGACGCAGCAGCGCCGGGTCGAGCACGTCGGGACGGTTGGTGGCGGCGATGACGATGATGCCGTCATTCATCTCGAAACCATCCATCTCGACCAGCAATTGGTTCAGCGTCTGCTCGCGCTCATCGTGACCACCGCCCATGCCGGCACCGCGGTGGCGACCCACGGCGTCGATCTCGTCGATGAAGATGATGCAGGGGGCGTGTTTCTTGGCCTGCTCGAACATGTCACGGACACGGCTGGCACCCACGCCGACGAACATCTCGACGAAGTCCGAACCGGAAATGGTGAAGAACGGCACCTTGGCTTCACCAGCGATGGCTTTGGCCAACAAGGTTTTACCGGTACCGGGCGGGCCGACCATCAACACGCCACGCGGGATACGGCCACCCAGGCGCTGGAACTTGCCTGGGTCGCGCAGGAATTCGACCAGCTCGCCAACTTCTTCCTTGGCTTCGTCGCAACCCGCGACGTCGGCCAGGGTGGTCTTGACCTGGTCTTCGGAGAGCAGGCGCGCCTTGCTTTTGCCAAAGCTCATCGGGCCGCCCTTGCCGCCGGCACCGCCCTGCATCTGGCGCATGAAGAACATGAACACGGCGATGATCACGAGGATCGGGAAGCTGGCCACCAGCAGTTGAGTCCAGATGCTCTGCTGCTCAGGCTGCTTGCCCTCGACGGTAACGTGGTTGTCGACCAGGTCGCCGATCAGGCCATTGTCGGTGATGGCAGGACGGACGGTCTTGAAGTTGTCGCCGTCGGTGCGCTTGCCGGTAATGATGTAGCCGTCGACGGTCACGCGCTCGACCTTGCCATCCTTGACCTGCTGGATGAAGTCGGAATAGTTGAGGGTCTGCGGCTCGTTAGGGCTGGAGAAGTTGTTCATCACCGTCACCAGGACGGCGGCGATGATCAACCAGAGGATCAGATTCTTTGCCATGTCGTTCAATTCGCTACCCTCTGAGGCCGGCGCACGACGCAGCCGTGCCTCGCATGATATTCATCGCCCTAACTTACTACATTACCCACGCATCCGCAGGCACCGTCTGTAACCCTTTGTGAAAGCTAGACTACACGAAGTTCGGACGATCCAGACGGGGTGACCGATTGGTTTTAACTATCGGAGCCCCCGCATAACGCCGCTCACGCGCCTTTGAAACCCTTGCCCAACAGGTACTGTTCACGGGAACGGTCCCGCGAGGACGAGGGCTTGCGCATCTGCACCTTGTCGAACTTGCTGCGCACGTCCTTCAGGTACATGTCGAAACCTTCGCCCTGGAAAATCTTGATCAGGAAATCCCCGCCAGGCTTGAGCACGCGGGTCGCCAGATCCAGGGCCAGCTCACAGAGGAACATGGCACGCGGCATGTCCACCGCGGGCGTACCACTCATATTGGGGGCCATGTCGGAAATCACAAGGTCTACATGTGAATCGCCGACCGCCTGCAGGATCTGCTGGAGCACTTCGTCCTGGGTGAAGTCGCCCTGGATGAAGGTAACATCCGGAATCGAGTCCATCTCCAGGATGTCCGAGGCGATCAGCCGCCCCTGGCCACCAATCAGACGACTGGTCACCTGCGACCAGCCACCAGGGGCCGCACCGAGGTCGATCACGCTCATGCCGGGACGGATCAGGCGGTCTTTTTCCTGGATCTCCAGCAGCTTGTAGCTCGCGCGCGAGCGGTAGCCATCCTTCTGCGCCTGCTTGACGAAAGGATCGTTGAAATGTTCTCGCAGCCAGTTTGCGCTGCTTTTGGAACGTTGTACCACGGGGCACCTCGATGATATGCGTCGTGTTTGACTGGGCGGAGCCACAGGCCCTCGGGTAAAATGCCCGTCAATTTTACAGAATCAGACGAAAAGGGTCAGATTATGCCGCTCAATAACGAGCAGAAGAAGCAATACAAGTCCATTGGTCATGACCTGAAGCCGGTCCTGATCGTTGCTGGCAACGGTTTGAATGAAGGCGTGATCGCCGAGCTGGAACGCGCCCTGGTCGACCACGAGCTGATCAAGGTCGAGATTCGTTCGGAAGATCGCGAAGAACGCGCCGAGACCATCGCCGAACTGTGCAAGGCCGGCCGCGCCGAGCTGGTGCAGACCATCGGCAAGAAAGCGCTGATCTACCGCAAGAACCCGCAGCCGAACAAGCAGCTGTCCAACATCCACCGTTACAAGTAACGGTAGCAGGGCTGCTGCGCAGCCCATCGCGACACAAGGCCGCTCCCACAGGGATTGCACCGACCTACGGCGCAGCGCGATCCATGTGGGAGCGGCCTTGTGTCGCGAAAGGGCCGCAAAGCGGCCCCAGCGATCTTGAGTCGCCTACCGCCGCGCCCTGACTGGGACCGGCTGGGCCACCAGCACGATGCCGGAAAAGCCCAGCACCAGGAAACAGAACATCTGCCAACGCTCGCCCACGGAAATCCCGTAGCGCAGCGTGTAGTAGCTGACGCAGGCACCAAAGCCGAGCAGCAGCATCTGGCCGCGGAATTGCCGCCACCAGGCCGCCAGGCCGTCCACCCTCGCCAGCACCGCCAGCTGGGTCAACAACCCGAGCATTGCCACGCCGATCAACCAACGGTCGATCTGCGCGGCCACATCATGCACCAGCAGCGGCGCAAGGCCGCTCACCTTGAGCGCCGGCACCAGCCCCACGTGGAACACCCAAAGGCCACCGACCCAGAACACCTGGGCCAGCTGCCAGAGGATCCCCTCGAGGGATGGCGCCCGCAGACGCCGGTCAGATGTGCTTGACTTCGACAATCTCGTACTCGACCGTGCCGCTTGGCGTCTTGACGACGACCGTATCACCTTCTTCCTTGCCGATGATGGCACGGGCAATCGGCGCACCGCTCGAGAGTTTGCCCTGCTTCACGTCGGCTTCGTCTTCACCAACGATCTGGTAGGTCACCTCTTCATCGGTTTCGGTGTTGGCCAGCACCACGGTGGTGCCGAAAATCACCTTGCCGGTGTGAGCGATGGTGGTGACGTCGATCACCACCGAGTTCTGCAGACGGCCTTCGATATCGCGGATACGCGCCTCGACCATGCCCTGCTCTTCGCGGGCGGCGTGGTACTCGGCGTTTTCCTTGAGGTCACCCAGCTCGCGAGCCTCACCGATCGCCTGGCTCAGGCGCGGGCGCTCGGTCTTGCTCAGGAACAGATGCTCTTCTTCCAGGGCGCGAGCGCCCTGGACGGTCATCGGGTACTTGGTAATGCTCATGCTTTGAGTCCTGCATGCAGATCCTGCAGGCGACGAACGGTCTTTTCCGGACCGAATTTCAACGCCTCGCAGATGGCTTCACCAGCCGCAATGGTGGTCGTGCAGTAGATCTTGTGCTGCAGCGCATTGCGACGAATCGAGTAGGAGTCGGCGATCGACTGGCGGCCTTCGGTGGTGTTGATGATCAGCGACACTTCGTCGTTCTTGATCATGTCGACCACGTGCGGACGACCTTCGGTCACCTTGTTCACACGGCGCACTTTCAGGCCAGCCGCTTCGATAACCTTGGCGGTACCGGCAGTGGCGACCACTTCGAAGCCCAGGGCGATCAGGTCGCGGGCAACGCCAGCCACTTGCGGCTTGTCGTCGTCGCGCACGCTGATGAACGCGGTACCGCCGGTCGGCAGCACTTCGCTGGCACCCATCTGGGCCTTGGCGAAGGCTTCACCGAAGCTGTCACCGACACCCATGACTTCACCGGTGGATTTCATCTCAGGGCCGAGGATCGGGTCAACCCCTGGGAACTTGGCGAACGGGAAGACGGCTTCCTTGACGCTGTAGAAGTTCGGGATGATTTCCTGGGTGAAGCCCAGCTCTTTCAGCGACTTGCCGGCCATGACGCGGGCCGCGATCATCGCCAGCGAAGTGCCGATGCACTTGGAGACGAACGGCACGGTACGCGAGGCGCGCGGGTTGACTTCGATCACGTAGATCTTGTCGCCCTGCAGCGCCAGCTGCACGTTCATCAGGCCGACCACGCCCAGCTCCAGGGCCATTTTCTTGACCTGGACGCGGACTTCGTCCTGCACTTCCTGGCTCAGCGAGTAAGGTGGCAGCGAGCACGCGGAGTCACCGGAGTGAACACCGGCCTGCTCGATGTGCTGCATGATCGCGCCGATCACCACGTCGGTGCCGTCGCAGACCGCATCCACGTCCATCTCGATGGCGCAGTTGAGGAAGTGGTCGAGCAGCACCGGGCTGTCGTTCGAGACCTGTACGGCCTCACGCAGGTAGCGCTTGAGTTCGTCCAGTTCGTAGACGATCTCCATGGCACGGCCGCCCAGTACGTAGGAAGGGCGCACCACCAGCGGGTAGCCGATACCGCCAGCGGCGCTGATGGCTTCTTCTTCGCTGCGTACGGTGGCGTTTGGCGGCTGCAGCAGGTTCAGGCGCTGAACCATCTGCTGGAAACGCTCGCGGTCTTCAGCGCGGTCGATGGCGTCCGGGCTGGTACCGATGATCGGCACGCCGGCTTCTTCCAGGGCGCGGGCCAGCTTCAGCGGGGTCTGGCCGCCGTAGTGGACGATGACGCCTTTCGGCTTCTCGACGCGGCAGACTTCCAGCACGTCTTCCAGGGTCAGCGGCTCGAAGTACAGGCGGTCGGAGGTGTCGTAGTCGGTGGAGACGGTTTCCGGGTTGCAGTTGACCATGATGGTCTCGTAACCGTCTTCACGCAGCGCCAGGGCGGCGTGCACACAGCAGTAGTCGAACTCGATGCCTTGGCCGATACGGTTCGGGCCGCCACCCAGGATCATGATCTTGTCGCGGGTCGACGGGTTGGCCTCGCACTCTTCCTCGTAGGTGGAGTACAGGTAGGCGGTGTCGGTGGCGAACTCGGCGGCGCAGGTGTCGACGCGCTTGTACACCGGGAACACTTCCAGCTTGTGGCGGTGGCGACGCAGGTTCTTGTCGGTGATACCCAGCAGCTTGGCCAGGCGCTGGTCCGAGAAGCCCTTGCGCTTGAGGCGCAGCATGTAGTCCTTGTCGATCGCCGACAGGGCCAGGGTCTTGACCTTCTCTTCTTCCTTGATCAGATCTTCCATCTGAACCAGGAACCACATGTCGATGCCGGTCAGGGCGAAGATTTCTTCGCAGGTCATGCCCGAACGCATGGCGTCGGCGACGTACCAGATGCGCTCGGCGCCCGGCACGGTCAGTTCGCGCTTGAGGATGCCGGCGGCTTCAGGGCTGGCCAGGTCGACTTTCGGGTCGAGGCCGCAGGCGCCGACTTCCAGGCCGCGCAGGGCTTTCTGCAGGGACTCCTGGAAGGTACGGCCGATGGCCATGACTTCACCCACGGATTTCATCTGGGTGGTCAGGCGGGCGTCGGCTTTCGGGAATTTCTCGAAGGCGAAGCGTGGCAGCTTGGTGACGACGTAGTCGATCGACGGTTCGAAGGACGCCGGGGTGCGGCCGCCGGTGATGTCGTTCTGCAGTTCGTCGAGGGTGTAGCCGATGGCCAGCTTGGCGGCGATCTTGGCGATCGGGAAGCCGGTGGCCTTCGAGGCCAGGGCCGACGAACGCGATACGCGCGGGTTCATCTCGATCACGACCATGCGGCCAGTGTTCGGGCAGATACCGAACTGCACGTTGGAGCCGCCGGTCTCGACACCGATTTCACGCAGCACCGCCAGCGAGGCGTTGCGCATGATCTGGTATTCCTTGTCGGTGAGCGTCTGTGCCGGAGCGACGGTGATCGAGTCGCCGGTGTGCACGCCCATCGGGTCGAAGTTCTCGATCGAGCAGACGATGATGCAGTTGTCCTTCTTGTCGCGGACCACCTCCATCTCGTATTCCTTCCAGCCGATCAGCGATTCGTCGATCAGCAGTTCCTTGGTCGGCGACAGGTCCAGGCCACGGGTGCAGATTTCTTCGAATTCTTCACGGTTGTAGGCGATACCGCCACCGGTGCCGCCCATGGTGAACGACGGGCGGATGATGCATGGGAAGCCGAGCTTCTCGAGGACTGCGTTGGCCTCTTCCATGCTGTGGGCGATACCGGAGCGCGGGCACTCCAGGCCGATGTCTTTCATCGCCTTGTCGAAGCGCGAACGGTCTTCGGCCTTGTCGATGGTGTCGGCGTTGGCACCGATCATCTCCACGCCGAACTTCTCCAGAACGCCGTGGCGCTCCAGGTCCAGGGCGCAGTTCAGCGCGGTCTGGCCACCCATGGTCGGCAGGACGGCGTCAGGGCGCTCTTTCTCGATGATCTTGGCCACCGACTGCCACTTGATCGGCTCGATGTAGGTGGCGTCGGCCATGGCCGGGTCGGTCATGATGGTGGCTGGGTTGGAGTTCACCAGGATGACGCGGAAACCTTCCTCGCGCAGGGCTTTACAGGCCTGGGCGCCGGAATAGTCGAATTCGCAGGCCTGGCCGATCACGATCGGGCCGGCGCCGAGAATCAGGATGCTTTTGATGTCTGTACGTTTTGGCATGGTTGTCACTCAAATCCGCGGGTCAGTCGGCAAGCCGTCTTGAACAATCTGGGTCAGGCGCTTCCGGGCGCGGCAATCGCCGGCCCGGGGCCTTGCTGCAGGATGCTCAGCGGCGCTTGGCCATGGCATCGATGAAACGATCGAACAGTGGCGCGACGTCGGTCGGGCCTGGGCTCGCTTCAGGGTGGCCCTGGAAGCTGAACGCGCTCTTGTCGGTGCGCTCGATGCCCTGCAGGGTGCCGTCGAACAGCGACTTGTGGATGGCGCGCACGTTGCCCGGCAGGGTGGCTTCGTCGACGGCGAAACCGTGGTTCTGGCTGGTGATCATGACCACGCCGGTGTCCAGGTCCTGGACCGGGTGGTTGGCACCGTGGTGGCCATGGCCCATCTTCACGGTCTTGGCGCCGGAGGCCAGGGCCAGCAGTTGGTGGCCGAGGCAGATGCCGAATACCGGGATCTCGGTGTCGAGAATCTCTTTGATCGCCTGGATCGCGTAGTCGCACGGCTCGGGATCGCCTGGGCCGTTGGACAGGAACACGCCGTCAGGGTTGAGCGCCAGCACTTCGCTGGCCGGGGTCTGCGCGGGCACCACGGTAACGCGGCAGCCACGGGCGACCAGCATGCGCAGGATGTTCAGCTTGACGCCGTAGTCGAAGGCCACGACGTGGTACGGCAGGTCGGCGGCTTCGATGGTCGGATGGCTGTCGGTCTTCAGTTCCCACACGCTGGAGCGCCACTCGTAGCGCTCCTTGGTGGAGACGACCTTGGCCAGGTCCATGCCCTTCAGGCCCGGGAAAGCGCGGGCGGCGGCGATGGCGGCTTCTTCGCTGATGTTGTCGCCGGCCAGGATGCAGCCGTTCTGGGCGCCCTTCTCACGCAGGATGCGGGTCAGGCGGCGGGTGTCGATGCCGGCGATGGCGACGACGTTGTGTTCTTTCAGGTAGTCGGGCAGGGACTGGGTGTTACGCCAGTTGCTTGCCAGCAGCGGCAGGTCGCGAATGACCAGGCCGGCGGACCAGACGCGGTTGGATTCGGCGTCTTCCGGGGTGGTGCCGGTGTTGCCGATGTGCGGGTAGGTCAGGGTAACGATTTGCTGGGCGTAGGAAGGGTCTGTGAGGATTTCCTGGTAGCCGGTCATTGCAGTATTGAACACGACCTCACCAACGGTCTGACCGTCGGCTCCAATGGCTTCACCGCGAAAAATGCTGCCATCGGCAAGGGCGAGTATGGCTGGCTTAGTCAAGAAGACCTCCCGTAAATCAAGCCTGAAAGGGCGATCGCAGGTTGCAAAAAAGCGGAATGACGTATGGACACGTCACCCCGCTTTTATGCTGAATTAGTCTGCGCGCTTTTAGTGGACACACTAAAGCTGTAGCTTACAGAAAAATGCGTTTTGGGTCTACCTGGAATGTGTCTCTGAAACACAGGATTGCGACAGAGGGAAATTGCGCAATCCGTTGTAGGAGCGGCTTCAGCCGCGATCACCCGCGAAGCGGGTGCCAGGCACTGCGTCGCCTGCATCGCGGCTGAAGCCGCTCCTACCATTACCCCTACGCGAGGGCCCGAGCCATCAGCGCAGCTCGAGCACGTCCTGCATGTCGTACAGGCCAGGCTCGCGCCCGTCCAGCCACAACGCGGCACGCACCGCGCCCTTGGCGAAGGTCATGCGGCTCGAGGCCTTGTGAGTGATCTCCAGGCGCTCGCCTTCGGCGGCGAACAACACGGTATGATCACCGACCACATCACCCGCACGCACAGTGGCGAAGCCGATGGTCTTGCGATCACGGGCGCCGGTCTGACCCTCGCGACCGTAAACGGCCACTTCCTGCAGGTCACGCCCCAGCGCATTGGCGACCACTTCGCCCATGCGCAGCGCGGTACCCGACGGCGCGTCGACCTTGTGCCGGTGGTGGGCCTCGATGATCTCGATATCCACGTCGTCACCCAGCACGCGGGCCGCCATGTCCAGCAGCTTGAGGCTGAGGTTGACGCCCACGCTGAAGTTGGCGGCGAAGACGATCGGGATCTCCTTGCCCGCCTCGGCCAGCAACTGCTTCTCCTCGACGCTGAAACCGGTGGTGCCGATGATCATCGCCTTGCCCGCCTTGCGGCAGAACGCCAGGTTCTTCAACGTCACCGACGGGTGGGTGAAGTCGATCAGCACGTCGAACTCGTCGACAACCTTGTGCAGGTCGTCGCACAGCAGCACGCCGATCCGCCCCAGCGCCGCCAGCTCACCGGCATCCGCCCCGACCAGGGAGCTGTCCGGGCGATCGATCGCCGCGGTCAGCCCGGCACCCGGGGTTTGCTGCACGGCTTCGATCAGGGTCTTGCCCATCCGCCCAGCCGCGCCCATTACCGCAATACGTCGCATAGCCTGTTCCTTCTCAGAGATCGCCGAAGAAGCGCTTCACACCCTCGAACCAGCCACTGGCCTTGGGCGAATGGGAGCTGTCGCCCTCGAGCGAGTCACGCAGCTCTTCGAGCAGCTCACGCTGGCGACGGCTGAGGTTGACCGGGGTTTCCACCGCCACGCGGCACAGCAGGTCGCCCGCCGCGCCACCGCGCACCGGCGCCACGCCCTTGCCACGCAGACGGAACTGCTTGCCGGTCTGGGTGCCTTCGGGGATCTTCAGCTTCACGCGGCCGTCGAGGGTCGGCACTTCCAGCTCGCCACCCAGGGCGGCGTCGGTGTAGCTGATCGGCACTTCGCAGTACAGGTGCTTGCCGTCGCGCTGGAAGATGTCGTGCTCGCGCACGTTGATGACCACATAGAGGTCGCCGGTAGGGCCACCGTGGGTGCCCGCCTCGCCCTCGCCGGACAGGCGGATGCGATCACCGGTGTCGACACCGGCCGGCACCTTGACCGACAGGGTCTTGTACTCTTCGACACGGCCTTCGCCATGGCACGAAGTGCACGGGTCGGTGATGATCTTGCCCTGGCCATGGCAGCGCGGGCAGGTCTGCTGCACGGCGAAGAAGCCTTGCTGCATGCGCACCTGGCCGATACCGCCGCAGGTCGGGCAGGTCGACGGGGTCGAGCCCTTCTTCGCGCCGGAGCCGTCGCATGGTTTGCAGTTGACCAGTGTGGGGACGCGGATGCTGACAGTCGTGCCACGCACCGCTTCTTCGAGGTTCAGCTCGAGGGTGTAGCGCAGGTCGCTGCCACGCTGGGCGCCACCGCTGCGCGAACCGCCACGGCCGCCACCGAAGAAATCACTGAAGACATCACCGAAGATGTCGGAGAAATTGGCGCCGCCGAAACCGGCACCGCCGCCACCCATGCTCGGGTCGACGCCGGCATGGCCGTACTGGTCGTAGGCCGCGCGCTTGCTGGTGTCGGACAGCACTTCGTAGGCCTCGTTGGCCTCCTTGAACTTGTCTTCCGACTCCTTGTCACCCGGGTTGCGGTCCGGGTGGTATTTCATCGCCAGACGGCGGTAGGCCTTCTTGAGATCGCCTTCGCTGGCGCCGCGTTCGACACCCAGGACCTCATAAAAATCACGCTTTGCCATAGGTCATATGCACTCTTGGGGGCGTTCGGCATACCTCTGCGCATCTGTGCGCCATGCCGCCAGCACCTGCCGCCATACGCGAATGCGCCCAGGCAGATGCTGTAAATAATTCTCGTGTTCCAGACACGCCAACGCGGGAGCAAGCCCCCGCGCGGCGACATCCTACCAGCTCACCGCCAAACGGCGGTGAACCGGCCGACAACATGCAGGAATTACTGCTTGTTGTTGTCTTTCACTTCTTCGAACTCGGCGTCAACCACGTCATCGTGCTTGGCTTCCGGCTCGGCCTGCTGGGCGCCGCCCTGTGGCTGCTCGGCCTGCTGCTCGGCGTACATCTTCTGAGCGACAGGAGCCGAGACCTTGGACAGCTCCTCGACCTTGGCGTCGATGGCAGCCTTGTCGTCGCCCTTGACGGCGGCTTCCAGGGCGACCACGGCCGCCTCGATGGCGGTTTTCTCTTCAGCGGTGACCTTGTCACCGGCGTCAGCGACCATCTTGCGAGTCGAGTGCACCAGCGCGTCACCCTGGTTGCGGGCAGCGGCCAGTTCTTCGAACTTGCGGTCTTCCTCGGCGTTGGCCTCGGCGTCACGCACCATGCGCTCGACTTCTTCGTCGGACAGGCCGGAGTTGGCCTTGATCACGATCGACTGAGCCTTGCCGGTGGCCTTGTCTTTCGCGCCGACGTGCAGGATGCCGTTGGCGTCGATGTCGAAGGTCACTTCGATTTGCGGTACGCCGCGTGGCGCTGGCGGAATATCGGCCAGGTCGAACTTGCCCAGCGACTTGTTCTGCGAAGCTTGCTTGCGCTCACCCTGCAGCACGTGGATGGTCACGGCGCCCTGGTTGTCGTCGGCGGTCGAGAACACCTGCGACTTCTTGGTCGGGATGGTGGTGTTCTTCTCGATCAGCGCGGTCATCACGCCACCCATGGTTTCGATACCGAGAGTGAGCGGGCTGACGTCCAGCAGCAGCACGTCCTTCACGTCACCGGCCAGAACGGCGCCCTGGATGGCGGCACCCATGGCGACGGCTTCGTCCGGGTTGACGTCCTTGCGCGCTTCTTTACCGAAGAAGTCGGCAACGGCTTTCTGCACCATCGGCATACGGGTCTGGCCACCGACCAGGATCACGTCGTCGATCTTGCTGGCGTCGATGCCGGCGTCTTTCAGGGCGATGCGGCAAGGCTCGATGGTACGGGTGACCAGGTCTTCGACCAGCGCTTCCAGCTTGGCGCGGGAGATCTTCACGTTCAGGTGCTTGGGGCCGGTCGCGTCTGCAGTGATGTACGGCAGGTTGACGTCGGTCGACTGAGCCGAGGACAGCTCGATCTTGGCTTTTTCAGCGGCTTCTTTCAGGCGCTGCAGAGCCAGAGGATCGTTCTTCAGGTCCATGCCGGACTCTTTCTTGAACTCGTCGACGAGGTAGTCGATCAGGCGCATGTCGAAGTCTTCGCCACCCAGGAAGGTGTCGCCGTTGGTGGCCAGTACTTCGAACTGGTGCTCACCGTCGACTTCGGCGATTTCGATGACCGACACGTCGAAGGTACCACCACCCAGGTCATAGACGATGACGGTGTGGTCGCCCTTGGCCTTGTCCATGCCGTAGGCCAGCGCGGCGGCGGTCGGTTCGTTGATGATGCGTTTCACGTCCAGTCCAGCGATGCGGCCGGCGTCTTTGGTCGCCTGGCGCTGGCTGTCGTTGAAGTAGGCCGGCACGGTGATGACCGCTTCGGTGACGGGCTCACCGAGGTAGTCTTCGGCGGTCTTCTTCATCTTTTTCAGCACTTCGGCGCTGATCTGCGGCGGCGCCATGTCCTTGCCGCTGGCTTGTACCCAGGCGTCACCGTTGCTGGCCTTGACGATCTTGTAAGGCACCAGCTTGATGTCTTTCTGCACGACTTCTTCGTCGAAGCGGCGGCCGATCAGGCGCTTCACCGCGAACAGGGTGTTGTGCGGGTTGGTGACCGCCTGGCGCTTGGCCGACTGGCCGACCAGGATCTCGCCGTCGTTGGCGTAGGCGATGATCGAAGGGGTGGTACGCGCGCCTTCGGCGTTCTCGATAACTTTGGCGGTGCCGTTTTCCAGCACGGAGACGCAGGAGTTGGTGGTCCCCAGGTCGATACCGATGATTTTACCCATGTTTACTCTCCCGAAACTTGAATTAGGTGGCAGCGGCTACATTGGCCAACTGCGGTAATACTTGAATGCTTGACACCTAGATGGGGATGCCCCGACGGATTTCAAGCCTTCTCATCGATAGAAGGTTGCGCCGGTGCCGGCGCCTTGCTGACCACCACCATGGCGGGGCGCAGCAGGCGGCCGTTGAGCAGGTAGCCCTTCTGGAACACGTTGACCACGGTGTTCGGCTCGACCTTGTCGCTTTCCTGCATGGCCATGGCCTGGTGGTGCTCGGCGTTGAACGGCTCGCCGTGCGGCTCGAGGGCTTCCAGGTTGTAGCGCTTGAGGGTGTCGTGGAACATCTTCAGGGTCAGCTCGATGCCTTCGCGCATCGGCTTGATGGTGTCGTCGTCGGCGCTGGACAGTTCCAGGCCACGCTCCAGGCTGTCGATGATCGGCAGCAGGTCGCCGGCGAACTTCTCCAGCGCGAACTTGTGGGCCTTCTCGACGTCCTGCTCGGCACGGCGGCGAATGTTCTGCAGGTCGGCGGCGGCGCGCAGGGACTGGTCCTTGGCGGCGGCCAGCTGCTCCTCGAGCTCCAGGACGCGGGCATCGACGTTCGCTGCGCCGGCTTCTTCGGAATTCAGGTTCTTCTCATCCAGCTGTTCGTCAGCCATTAGGTTTCTCCTCCGCAATTTCTGTTGTACGAGCCAGGCTCGCCATGTCTTGCCGGCTATATGGGGCCGGAAAAACCAGGTTCAAGGGGCGATGCGCTTTTCCACATTCATCGGCGGCTATTGGCAGAGCCACGAAAAGCACTGTATAAATATCCAGATACGACCCTTCGGGAGCCGCCCCATGCTGGTGCACCTGTCCATTCACAACTACGCCATCGTCGAACACCTCGACCTCGAACTCGCCCGCGGCATGTCCGTGATCACCGGCGAGACCGGGGCCGGCAAGTCGATCATGCTCGACGCCCTCGGCCTGGCCCTGGGCGACCGCGCCGACAGCGGCGTGGTGCGCCCGGGCGCGGACAAGGCCGACATCCTCGCCACCTTCGACCTGGTCGACATCCCCGAAGCCCACGACTGGCTCGTGGAGCGCGACCTGGAAAGCGACGGCCCGTGCATCCTGCGCCGGGTGATCACCGCCGAAGGCCGCAGCCGCGGCTACATCAACGGCACGCCCTGCCCGCTGGGCGACCTGAAGGCGCTGGGCGAGCTGCTGATCGATATCCACAGCCAGCATGAGCACCAGTCGCTGCTGAAAACCGACACCCACCGCCGCCTGGTGGACGAGTACGCCGGCGCCACTGATCTCGCACGCCAGGTGCAACTGGCCGCCAAGCGCTGGAACCAGACCCGCCTGGAGCTGGAGCGGCTGAGCAATTCAGGGGACGAGCAGCGCGCGCGCCACCAGTTGCTCAGCTATCAACTCGAAGAGCTGGACAACCTGGGGCTGGGCGAGCACGAGCTGGAACAGCTTGAGCAAGAGCACAAGAACCTGACCAATGCCGAAGCCCTGTTCGGTATCTGCCGCCAGGTCATCGACCAGTGCAGCGAAAGCGACTCGGGCAACGTGCTCAACGCCCTGACCGTCAGCCTCAACCGGCTCACCGCTGTCAGCAACGCCCCCAAGGCGCTGGGCGAGGCGGTCAACCTGATTGCCAGCGCGCAGATCCAGGTGGAAGAAGCGGTTGGTGAGCTCAATCGCTTCCTCGACCATTTCGATGCCGACCCCATGCGCCTGCAAGCACTGGAAGAGCGGCTCGACACCATCTATACGCTGGCGCGCAAACACCGCGTGCACCCCACCGAACTGCCGCACCTGCAACAGCGCCTGATGGAAGAGCTGGAGAGCCTGAACGCCAGCGACGAGTCGATCGAACGCCTGGGCGAAGAGCTGGCAGCCTACGCCCACCACTATAAAGAGAAGGCTTGCGAACTCAGCGCCCTGCGCCAGCAGGCCGCGAAGCAGCTGGCCACTGCCGTCGAGCAGGAGATCCAGCGCCTGGGGATGCCGGGCGGGCGTTTCTGCATTGCGCTCACCCCCTTCGACAACGGCGAGCTTTCACCCCATGGGCTGGAGCAGATCGAGCTGCTGGTCAGCGCCAACCCCGGCCAACCACTCAAAGGGCTGGCCAAGGTGGCATCGGGTGGCGAGCTGTCGCGCATCAGCCTGGCGATCCAGGTGATCACCGCACAAACCTCGCGCATCCCGACGCTGGTGTTCGACGAAGTGGACGTGGGCATCGGTGGCCCCACTGCGGAAATCGTCGGCCAGTTGCTGCGCCGGCTGGGTGAACGCGGCCAGGTGCTGACCGTGACCCACCTGCCCCAAGTCGCGGCGCAGGGGCACCACCACCTGTTCGTGCACAAGGTGCGCAACAGCGACACCACCCACACCGCCGTCGCCAGCCTGGGCAAGCGTGAGCGGGTCGAGGAAGTGGCGCGGATGCTTGGCGGGATCGACCTGACCAAGGAATCGCTGGCCCATGCGCGCAAGATGGTGGTGAGCGGCAAGGCTTGAGACCTGTTCGCTTGCAGGAGCGGCTTTAGCCGCGATGCCGGCGACGCGGTGCCTGGCACCCGCTTTGCGGGCGATCGCGGCTGAAGCCGCTCCTACGGGGGGATGCTGCAGTTTTCCCCCGAAAAGCACAAAGGCGACCCTAGGGTCGCCTTTGCTGTCGATAACGATCGAAATCGTTACTTCTTCTTACGCACATAGAGGACCAGATTGTGGTCCACCAGCTCGTAGCCGTGCTCGGCCACGATCTCTTTCTGACGGCGTTCGATTTCAGCATCCATGAATTCGATGACCTCACTGGTCTCTACGTTGACCATGTGGTCGTGGTGGCCGCCGTCGGCCAGCTCGAACACCGCGTGGCCGCCGTCGAAGTTGTGGCGAACCACCAGACCCGCCGCTTCGAACTGGGTCAGTACGCGATACACGGTCGCCAGACCGACATCCTCGCCAGCCTCCATCAGCGCCTTGTAGACATCCTCGGCACTCATGTGACGCTGCTCGGTGGAGTCGAGCATCTGAAGGATCTTGACTCGAGGCAGGGTTACCTTGAGGCCCGCTTTGCGCAATTCGCTATTTTCAACCATGGTCAGCTTTCTCGCCGATGCTGCTTCGCAGCTTCTCTTAATACGGGTATGATCGGGGTTTACGTTGTCCAGCCAAGATAGTGGAAGTCGCCCACCGATGCAAAACAACACCAAGCTCTTGCTAACCAGTTTCACTCTCGTGGGACTGCTCGCACTCGCCGGTTGCTCGTTTCCCGGGGTTTACAAAATCGACATCCAGCAGGGCAATGTCGTCACGCAGGACATGATAGACCAATTGCGTCCCGGAATGACCCGTCGGCAAGTAAGGTTTATCATGGGCAACCCGCTGATCCAGGACACTTTCCACACCAACCGCTGGGACTATCTCTATAGCCTGCAGCCCGGTGGCGGCCAGCGTCAGCAAGAGCGCATGAGCATCTTCTTCAACGAAAGCGACCAACTGGTCAGCCTGTCCGGCGACTTCATGCCGGGCGTGAGCCGCGACCAGGAGATCCTCGGCGGCAGCGGCGACACCACGGTAAGCCCAAACAAACAACCAAGCCAGCCGCAGGAAAAACCGGCCAAGCCTGGTTCGCTGGAAGACACCCTGCAGAAAGAGATCGACACCATCGAGACCACCCCGGTCCCGACGCCAGCGCCGCTGGAAACCTCTCCGCAGTAATCGCGGCGTAAAAAAAGCCCGGACTGGATCCGGGCTTTTTATTACCTGCTTGAAGGGGGCCAGACGCTCGGACGCGGCGCATACCCCCAGGCTTCAGCCATGGAGCTGCTTGGCACGCTGGCAGAAAGCATCGACCATGGTATTGGCCGCCTGGTTGAACAGCGGCCCCAGGGTGGCGCGCACCAACGCCCCGGCATAATCGAACGACAGGTCGAGGCTGATCTTGCAGGCCTTCTCACCCAGCGGCTTGAACACCCACAGCCCGTGCAGCTGGCTGAACGGTCCTTCTTCGAGGTTCATCTCGATCGACTGCCCCGGCACCAGCACATTGCTAGTGACAAATTGCTGGCTCATCCCACCCTTGGCCACTTCGAGCCTGGCGCGCATGTGCGTGTCGCTGGCCTCAATCACCGTCGTGGCCGAGCACCAGGGCAGGAACTCCGGGTAGCTGGCCACATCGTTGACCAGGTCGTAGAGCGCCTGGGCAGGGTATGGCAGCAGGGCGGAGCGTTGAATATGGGTAGTCATCCAGGCGTCACTTCCAATCTGGGCGGCGGCGCATTGCAGCGCCTCGAATACGGTTCTGCGCGGCAGAACGAGGCGTGTATTGTCCGGGATTCACACAACTGGCTCAAGCGCACCTAAACCCCGTAGCCGAGGACGCGGACTCTCCCTATAATGCCGCCCCTATGGCTAAGCAAAAGAAACATCCGACCGGGACCATCGCGCAGAACAAAAAGGCGCGACACGATTACTTCATCGAACACAAGTTCGAGGCCGGGCTGGTCCTGTCCGGTTGGGAAGTAAAGAGCCTGCGGGCCGGCAAGGCGCACCTGACCGACAGCTACGTGCTGCTCAAGGACGGCGAAGCCTGGCTGTTCGGCAGCCACATCACCCCGCTGACCACCGCCAGCACCCACGTCATCGCCGACCCCATCCGCACCCGCAAGCTGCTGCTGAACAAGCGCGAGCTGGAGCGCCTGGAAGCGGCCGTGGCGCAGAAGGGCTACACCTGCGTGGCGATGTCGCTGTACTGGAGCAAGCACCTGATCAAGTGCGAGATCGCGCTGGGCAAGGGCAAGAAGGAGTTCGACAAGCGCGACACCGTGCGCGAGCGCGACTCCAACCGCGAGCTGCAGCGCACCATGCGCAACAAGGGCAAGGAAGAGTAAGCAGCCCTTCGCATTGTGGCGCCTGCATCGCGGATGAATCCGCTCCTACAGGTTTCACACCCTCTGTAGGAGCGGATTCATCCGCGATAAGCCACGACGCTTAACGCCCGCTGCGCCGCTCCGCCCGCGCCACCCGCTGCGCTTGCTGCTGCGCCTCTTCCAGCACCTCCTGCACATACAGGATGTGCCGGCTGGAAACCTCCCGCGCATCCTCCGCGCGCCCTTCGACAATCGCCTGGTACAACTCGCGATGCTGGCTGATCAGCATATCGCGCGTCTCGCTGCGCTGTTGATACATGCCGCCGATGTTGGTCACCACGTTGCGCTTGAGCAGGTCGAACAACCCGCGGATGGTGTGCAGCAGCACGGCATTGTGGCTGGCCTCGGCAATGGCCAGGTGGAAGCGCGCATCGGCCGCGCCCTCCTCCGCCCGGTCCACTTCGCCGACACGGTGGTAGCAGTCCTGCAGCGCGTCGAACGCAACCTTCAACCGCTCGCGATCAGGCTCGGTGGCGCGCTGGGCCGCATAGTAGGCGCATGACGCCTCCAGGGTGTGGCGGAACTCCAGCAGGTCGCGCTGGGCCTCCGGGTTACGCTCCAGCAGCTGCAGCAACGGGTCGCTGAAGGTGGAACCCAAAGCTTCGGCCACGTAGTTGCCGCCACCCTGGCGGCTGACCAGCAACCCCTTGGCCACCAGCTTTTGGATCGCCTCGCGCAGCGACGGGCGGGACACGCCGAACTGCTCGGCCAGCACGCGCTCGGCGGGCAGGCGCTGCCCCGACGTGAGCGTGCCTTCGAGAATCATCCCTTCCAACCGATCGACGATGTCGTCGGACAGGCGCCGTTGGCGGACCTGATCAAAAACCATTGCTTGCTCTCCACATGCCCCGGCACCGATTTCGGGGGCGCTTATTCTGCGCTTATCCGCAGCGGGGCGACAGATGTTCCGCCACGCTGGGGCCGCCTGGCGGCCCGTTCGCAGCACAAGGCCGCTCCCAAAACAGCCGCAGAAAAACCCGAATGCGTCACCACCGCGACCTCACTCATCCAAACGGCCGCTCATCGGCGCTCGACCAAAGTTTTGTGTAGGACAAATTGACACAGCCATGACCGGGCTCTTAACCTAGCGCCCAGCCATTGTAAATTGGTCTTACCAATTATCCAATGCCAGTGCCTTGACCAACAACAATTAGGGGCCACCCCATATGCAAACCTGGCAACAACTCTATACCCCGCTTGGTAGCCTTGGCCTGTCCGCGCTGGCGGCGGTCATCCCCATCGTGTTCTTCTTCCTCGCCCTCGCCGTGTTCCGCCTCAAAGGCCACGTCGCCGGCAGCATCACCCTCGCGCTGTCGATCCTGGTGGCGATCTTCGCCTTCCAGATGCCGGTCGACATGGCCCTGGCCGCCGCAGGTTATGGCTTCCTCTACGGCCTGTGGCCGATTGCCTGGATCATCGTCGCCGCGGTGTTCCTCTACAAACTCACGGTCAAGAGCGGCCAGTTCGAAGTGATCCGCAGCTCGGTGCTGTCGATCACCGACGACCAGCGCCTGCAAGTGCTGCTGATCGGCTTCTGCTTCGGTGCCTTCCTCGAGGGTGCGGCCGGCTTCGGCGCGCCGGTGGCCATCACCGCCGCGCTGCTGGTGGGCCTGGGCTTCAACCCGCTGTACGCCGCCGGCCTGTGCCTGATCGCCAACACCGCGCCGGTGGCCTTCGGCGCCCTGGGCATCCCGATCATCGTCGCCGGGCAAGTGACCGGCATCGACGCCTTCCACATCGGCGCCATGACCGGCCGCCAGCTGCCGCTGCTGTCGCTGTTCGTGCCGTTCTGGCTGGTGTTCATGATGGACGGCCTGCGCGGCGTGAAAGAGACCTGGCCCGCCGCCCTGGTCGCCGGCGCAAGCTTCGCCGTCACCCAGTACTTCACCTCCAACTTCATCGGCCCGGAGCTGCCGGACATCACCTCGGCCCTGGCCAGCCTGATCGCCCTGACCCTGTTCCTGAAAGTCTGGCAGCCCAAGCGCTCGTTCGCCGAAGCCAAGGGCAGCGTCGGCGCCGCCGTGGTCAGCAGCGGTGGCAGCCAGCCTTCGCCGTACAGCCTGGGCGAGATCTTCAAGGCCTGGTCGCCGTTCCTGATCCTGACCGTGCTGGTCACGATCTGGACCCTGAAGCCGTTCAAGGCAGCCTTCGCCCCGGGCGGCGCGATGTACAACTTCGTGTTCAACTTCGCCATCCCGCATCTCGACCAACTGGTGATCAAGACCGCGCCGATCGTCACCGCACCAACCGCCATGCCGGCAGTGTTCAAGCTCGACCCGATCTCCGCCACCGGCACCGCGATCTTCCTCTCCGCACTGATCTCGATGTGGGTGCTGAAGATCAACCTAAAAACTGGTCTGACCACTTTCAAAGAGACCTTCTGGGAACTGCGCTGGCCGATCCTGTCGATCGGCATGGTGCTGGCCTTCGCCTTCGTCACCAACTACTCGGGCATGTCCTCGACCATGGCCCTGGTACTGGCCGGCACGGGCGCCGCGTTCCCGTTCTTCTCGCCGTTCCTCGGTTGGCTGGGCGTGTTCCTGACCGGTTCCGACACCTCGTCCAACGCCCTGTTCAGCTCGCTGCAGGCCACCACCGCGCACCAGATCGGGGTCAACGACACCCTGCTGGTGGCGGCCAACACCAGCGGCGGCGTGACCGGCAAGATGATCTCGCCACAGTCGATCGCCGTGGCCTGCGCCGCCACCGGCCTGGTGGGCAAGGAGTCCGACCTGTTCCGCTTCACCGTCAAGCACAGCCTGTTCTTCGCCACCATCGTCGGCCTGATCACCCTGATCCAGGCCTACTGGCTGACCGGCATGCTGGTTCATCACTAAAGTGAAAGGGCCCGGGCGCCAGCGAGCGCCCGGCATCACCTTCAACCCACGCTGCGAGAATCCATGATCATTTCCGCCTCCACCGACTATCGCGCCGCGGCCCAACGCAAGCTGCCCCCCTTCCTGTTCCACTACGCCGACGGCGGCGCCTACGCCGAGCACACCCTGCGCCACAACGTTTCCGACCTGGCCAGCATCGCCCTGCGTCAGCGCGTGCTGAAGAACATGTCGGACCTGAGCCTCGAGACCCGGCTGTTCGACGAAACCCTGAGCATGCCCGTGGCCCTGGCCCCGGTCGGCCTCACCGGCATGTACGCCCGCCGCGGCGAAGTGCAGGCGGCGCGCGCGGCGGCGGCCCATGGCATCCCGTTCACCATGTCCACGGTGTCGGTGTGCCCGATCGAGGAAGTGGCCCCGGCCATCGACCGGCCGATGTGGTTCCAACTGTATGTATTGAAGGACCGCGGCTTCATGCGCAACGCCCTGGAGCGCGCGAAAGCAGCCGGCGTGAAGACCCTGGTGTTCACCGTCGACATGCCCGTGCCCGGCGCCCGCTACCGCGACGCCCACTCCGGCATGAGCGGCCCGAACGCGCCGCTGCGCCGCGTGTGGCAGGCCATGACCCACCCGCAGTGGGCACTGGATGTCGGCCTGCTCGGCCGCCCGCATGACCTGGGCAATATCTCCAAGTACCGTGGCAACCCCACGGGCCTGGCCGACTACATCGGCTGGCTGGGCAACAACTTCGACCCGTCCATCTCCTGGAAAGACCTGGAGTGGATCCGCGAATTCTGGGACGGCCCGATGATCATCAAGGGCATCCTCGACGCCGACGACGCCCGCGACGCGGTCAAGTTCGGCGCCGACGGCATCGTCGTCTCCAACCACGGCGGCCGCCAGCTCGACGGCGTGCTGTCCAGCGCCCGCGCCCTGCCGGCGATCGCCGACGCGGTGAAGGGCGACATCAAGATCCTCGCCGACTCCGGCATCCGCAGCGGCCTCGACGTGGTGCGCATGATCGCCCTGGGCGCCGACACCGTGCTGATCGGCCGCGCCTTCCTCTATGCCCTGGCCACCCACGGCGAGGCCGGGGTGAAGAACCTGCTGGAGCTGTTCGAGAAAGAAATGCGCGTGGCCATGGTGCTGACCGGCGCCAAGTCCATCAGCGAGATCACCCGCGACTCGCTGGTCCGCGAACTGGGCGCCTGAACGCGCCCGCCAACGCCTGATTGCCCGGGGCACGCCGCGCACAAGACGCCGCGGCCCCGCGAGGAGACTGCATGAGCCTGCCCGCCGCGTTCCTGCGTGATGCCGAGCGCCTGATCCCCGCCGAACGCCGCTTCGACGACCCGACCTCGACCCTGGCCTTTGGCACCGACGCCAGCTTCTACCGGCTGATCCCCAAGCTGGTGGTGCGGGTGGAATCCGAAGACGAAGTGGTCGCGCTGCTGCAGCTGGCCCAGCGCGAGCGCGTGCCGGTGACCTTCCGCGCCGCCGGCACCAGCCTGTCGGGCCAGGCCATCAGCGACTCGGTGCTGATCGTGCTGGGTGATAACTGGAACGGCCGCGAGATTCGCGGCCAGGGCACGCAGATCCGCCTGCAACCCGGCGTGATCGGCGCCCAGGCCAACGCCTGGCTCGCCCCCTTCGGGCGCAAGATCGGCCCGGACCCGGCCTCGATCAACGCCTGCAAGATCGGCGGCATCGTCGCCAACAACGCCAGCGGCATGTGCTGCGGCACCGCGCAGAACACCTACCACACCCTCGCCGGCCTGCGCCTGGTGCTGGCCGACGGCACCCGCCTGGACAGCGAAGACCCGGCCAGTGTCGCCGCGTTCGAGCACAGCCACGCCGGCCTGCTGGACGAACTGGCCCGCCTTGGCCGCGAGACCCGCGCCAACCTTGAGCTGGCCGACCGTATCCGGCACAAGTACCGCCTGAAGAACACCACCGGTCTGTCGCTCAACGCGCTGGTGGACTACGACCAGCCGCTCGACATCCTGCAGCACCTGCTGGTCGGTTCCGAAGGCACCCTCGGTTTCATCAGCGCCGTCACCTACGACACCGTGCCCGACCACCCGCACAAGGCCAGCGCGCTGCTGGTGTTCCCCAGCGTGGAAAGCTGCTGCCGGGCGGTGACCCTGCTCAAGCCGCAGCCGGTGTCCGCCGTGGAGCTGCTCGACCGCCGCAGCCTGCGCTCGGTGCAGGACATGCCCGGCATGCCGGCCTGGGTGAAAGGCCTCTCGGCCAACGCCTGCGCCCTGCTGATCGAATCCCGCGCCGCCAGCCAGAACCTGCTGCACGAACAGCTCGGCCAGGTGATGGCGTCCATCGCCGAGTTCCCGCTGGAGCAGAAGGTCGCCTTCAGCGAAGACCCGACGGTGTACAACCAGCTGTGGAAAATCCGCAAGGACACCTTCCCCGCCGTCGGCGCCGTGCGCCAGACCGGCACCACAGTGATCATCGAAGACGTGACCTTCCCCGTCGAGCAACTGGCCGAGGGCGTCAACCGCCTGATCCAGCTGTTCGACAAACACCGCTACGATGAAGCGATCATTTTCGGCCACGCCCTGGAAGGCAACCTGCACTTCGTCTTCACCCAGGGTTTCAACAGCGCTGAAGAAGTCGCGCGCTACCAGGCGTTCATGGATGACGTGGCGCAACTGGTGGCGGTGGAGTTCGGCGGCTCGCTCAAGGCCGAGCACGGCACCGGGCGCAACATGGCGCCCTTCGTCGAGCTGGAATGGGGCAAGGACGCCTACCAGCTGATGTGGCAGCTCAAGCGCCTGCTCGACCCCAACGGCATCCTCAACCCCGACGTGGTGCTGAGCAGCGACCCGGACATCCACCTGAAAAACCTCAAGCCGCTGCCGGCCGCCGACGAGATCGTCGACAAGTGCATCGAGTGCGGCTTCTGCGAGCCGGTGTGCCCGTCGAAAGGCCTGACCCTCAGCCCTCGCCAGCGCATCGTCATGTGGCGCGACATCCAGGCGAAGAAACGCGCCGGCGCAGACACCCGCGAACTGCTGCGCACTTACCAGTACCAAGGCCTCGACACCTGCGCCGCCACCGGCCTGTGCGCCCAGCGCTGCCCGGTGGGCATCAACACCGGCGAGCTGGTGAAAAAGCTGCGCGGCCAGGCCGCCGAGCATGGCAAGGCCGCCGACTGGCTGGCCGAGCATTTTCACACCACCCTGCGCGGCGCCCGCTTCACCCTGGCCGCCGCCAACGGCGCGCGCAAGCTGCTCGGCGCCCCACGCATGAGCCGCCTGAGCGCCAGCCTGAGCAAGGCCAGCAAAGGCCGCCTGCCGCAGTGGACCCCCGCCATGCCACAGCCGCTGCGCGCCCTCGAATTCAGCGCACCGAGCCACGATGCCCGCCCCCGCGTGGTCTACCTGGCCGCCTGCGTATCACGGGTGATGGGCCCCGCCTACACCGACCGCGAGCAAAGCTCGCTGCTGGACAAGACCCGCGCCCTGCTGGAGAAAGCCGGCTACCAGGTGGTGTTCCCCGACAACCCCGACAACCTGTGCTGCGGCCAGCCGTTCGCCTCCAAGGGTTACCCCGAGCAAGCCGAGCACAAGCGCCAGGAGCTGATCACCGCGCTGCTGCACGCCAGCCGCGGCGGCCTCGACCCGATCTACTGCGACACCAGCCCCTGCACCCTGCGCCTGGTGCAAGACCTGGGCGAAACCCGGCTGGACCTGTACGACCCGGTGCGCTTCATCCGCACCCACCTGGTCGACAAACTGGAGTTCACCCCCCAGGACGAGCCGGTGGCGGTGCACGTGACCTGCAGCACCCAGCACCTGGGCGAGAGCCAGGCGTTGATCGACCTGGCGCGGCGTTGCAGCAAGCAAGTGGTGATCCCCGAAGGCATCCACTGCTGTGGCTTCGCCGGGGACAAAGGCTTCACCACCCCGGAGCTCAACGCCCACTCGCTGCGCACGCTCAAGGACGCGGTGCAGTATTGCAGCGAAGGGATCTCCACCAGCCGCACCTGCGAGATCGGCTTGTCGAGCCATAGCGGCATCGACTATCACGGCCTCGTGTACCTGGTGGACCGCGTAACACGGGCCCGCGCGATCTGAAACCGCCCGGGCCGGCGCCTACAGATACAGCGCCGATGCCAAGGCCAGCACGGTCCCTGTAGGAGCGGATTTATCCGCGAACACCGGCAAAGCCGGTGCCATCCCCCGCGGTGCCGGCTTCACGTCTAAACCCGCCACCAAAGCCTTGTGCACTGCCCCTCGTAGGGGCCGGCCCGGCCGCCCCCCCCCCCCCCCCCCCCCCAAAAAAAAAAAAAAAAAAAAAAAAAAAAAAAAAAACGCCCCCTCACGCCGTACGACATTTCCGAACCTGCAACCAAATGCTTCAAACCAAACCAGCTTGGGACCTATCCTACGCACCTGTCGGAAGCCGCCGCGTTGCCGGGGAAATACCCCAGGGATAACGTCACTGCGTCGCCACATTTGGTGACCGGGCGTGAGAACCCGAGGTGTTAGGAGTTCGGCAATCCTGTTATGGCAGCCGTGCATGGGCAGACTTCGGTCTGGCCGAGTTCCTCCTGCGCCTCGGTTTCTCACCCCGTGCAAGGCTGCCACCCTTCGTCCCGTGAGAAAGGCACGGCTGGCAGCATTCCTTAAATGCGCCGGAGTGTTCACCATGAAGAAGGTTGTCCCAGACCCACCCCACATTTCCTCTTACCTCACCATCTCCCCCACCCTCACCCGCGAAGACGCCATGGCCGCTGCCGTCGAGGTCGCCACCGCCATTTCCGATGTACTCGATGTCTACTTCAAGACCGAACCCGGCGCCTACCGCGACCGCCTGTTCACTGCCAGCGACTACCTCGGCCAGCTCGCCTGCGCGCTGCTCGAACACAAGCCAGGAGCGCAGCCATGACCGTTACCCCCGGAAAGACCCGCTGCATGGACATGTTCAGCGTGCAGCCCGACATCCCGTTCGCAGACGCCTTCAGCGAACTGTCGGTACTGCTCGGCTGCATCCGCCACCTGACCTGTGAAGCCGAGATGGAAGGCGACCTGCTCGCCGGCAGTTCAGCGCGCATCCTCAGTGCCATGGCCAAGGCCCTGATCGACGACATGGAGCTAGCTCTGGAAAAATCCACCCACTAAGCCACCACCTCTCCCCTGTGGGAACAACTGTCTTCTTTGTGGAAGCTGGCCATGCTGGCATAGATCACAGAGTGCCCCTGGCCCGGCCTTGCCGGGCATCGCCAGCAAGGCTGGCTCCTACAGGTTTGCAGTGAGGCTCAGGTATAGCGCGGCCCATGTGGGAGCGGCCTTGTGTCGCGAATGGGCCGCAAAGCGGCCCCGGCGATCTTTGCTCACACTGAAACCCCGGGGCCGCTGCGCGCCCCTTTCCGACCGGTCCGACGCCTCGGCAAGGCCGCTCCCACAGGCCAGCATGCTTCACAATTCCGATGGAACCCCTACCAACACCGCACAGTCCACCCTTCAGGCCCACCCTCCAGAGGCCTAACGAGGAGACACCCATGAAAGGCACTGCGCTATCCGCCCTGTTCGCGGCCGCGACCCTGCTGGCCTCGCCCGTCTTCGCCGCCGACGACCTGTGTTCCATGAACCTGCAGAAAATCGACGACGCCATGGCCACTGCCGGCGCCACCTCCGAAGGCCTGGACAAGGCCCTCACCGAGCACGTGGACAAAGCCAAGGCCGCCCAAGCCTCCGGCGACACCAAGGAATGCATCGCCATCACCAGCAAGGTGCTCGAGCGCCTGGAGAAAACCGAGAAAGGCGGCAGCGGCACCTGAAACGGCCCGCCTGTCGACGCAGCCCGCGCAAAGGCGTATACTCTGCCTCACGTGCCGAAAGGTACGGTCAGCTAGAGCTGAGTGTGGGGCCGATTAGGATTCGACGCCGGTAGCGAAACTCTAGGTGCATGCCGAGTTGGTAACAGAACTCGTAAATCCACTGTTGCAACTTTCTATAGTTGCCAATGACGAAAACTACGAGGGCTACGCTCTCGCTGCGTAAGCAGCTGAGCCCGCTCTCCTGGTAGCTTCGGCTCCAGCAATCATCAGGGGATGCCTGTAAACCCGAAATGATTGTCATACAGAACAGGATCGTCGTGCAGCACGTTGGGGGCGAAGCGACTAAAACTTACCCAACTCATCCAAAGCACCCTGCCCGTCGGGCGGCTGCGGATTAAATCAGTAGACACGGCTAAGCATGTAGTACCGACAGCGGAGTACTGGCGGACGGGGGTTCAAATCCCCCCGGCTCCACCAAATGATCAAACAAAGACGTCCATGGACGTCTTTTTTTGTGCCTGTAAGTCAGTGAAATCAAGGGTTTACTGCTCTTTTGAAGGCCGCAACGGTTTTTTGAGTTCCAGCCATCCCGGTATTCCCCGTGGTATTCCAGCCTACCTGGGGCTAATCTTGGGAATACCAAAAGGTGTCATGGAGCCTCTCCCATGTGCGCTCAAACAGCTCGTCTCTCCGACCGCCAGCTCAAGGCGGTCAAGCCCAAAGACAAGGACTACGTCCTCACAGATGGCGACGGCCTCCAGCTCCGCGTCCGGGTCAACCGCTCGATGCAGTGGAATTTCAACTACAGGCATCCGGTCACCAAGAATCGAATCAACATGGCGCTCGGCTCCTACCCCGAGGTCTCTCTGGCGCAAGCTCGGCGGAAAGCGGTTGAGGCTAGGGAAGTTCTTGCGCAGGGGATCGACCCCAAAGCTCAGCGCAATGATCTCGCGCAGGCCAAGCTAGCCGAGACGGAACATACGTTCGAGAAAGTAGCTAGCGCCTGGTTCGAGCTGAAAAAGGACTCGGTCACGCCGGCCTATGCTGAAGACATCTGGCGCTCACTCACGCTGCACGTTTTCCCGAGCTTGAAGTCGACTCCGATCTCGGAAGTGAGCGCACCGATGGTGATAAAGATCCTTCGCCCTATCGAAGCCAAAGGCAGCTTGGAAACGGTGAAGCGGCTTAGCCAGCGCCTAAACGAGATCATGACCTACGGGGTCAATTCGGGAATGATTTTCGCGAACCCGCTCAGCGGGATTCGGGCGGTATTCAAGAAACCGAAGAAAGAAAACATGGCGGCGCTACCGCCCGAGGAGCTTCCTGAGCTCATGCAGGAAATAGCGAACGCCAGTATCAAGCGCACGACCCGCTGCCTGATCGAATGGCAGTTGCACACCATGACTCGCCCCGCCGAGGCGGCGACTACTCGCTGGGCAGACATCGACTTTGAAAGGCGTGTCTGGACCATCCCGCCGGAACGGATGAAGAAGCGCCGCCCGCACAGCATCCCGTTGAGCGATCAAGCCATGTCATTGCTGGAGATACTGAAGTCTCACAGTGGTCATCGGGAATACGTCTTCCCGGCAGACCGAAACCCTCGTACTCATGCCAATAGCCAGACCGCCAACATGGCATTGAAACGCATGGGCTTCCAGGACCGCCTGGTCAGCCACGGCATGCGCTCGATGGCCAGCACCATATTGAATGAACATGGGTGGGACCCGGAGCTCATCGAAGTGGCATTGGCGCACGTCGACAAAGATGAGGTGCGCAGTGCCTACAACCGAGCCGACTACATCGAGCGACGGCGGCCGATGATGGCTTGGTGGAGCGAGTACATTCTGAAGGCGTCGACGGGAAATCTCTCGGCCAGCGCGATGAATGTGGCCAGGGATCGGAACGTAGTACCCATCCGATAGGGCGGCGACAACGGCGACACTGGCGACAGACCGCGTGCCATCTACATCCTTGCCGTCTGAGCGGATGGCGACAGTCGCCAACTCGCCTCGATTTTTGGCTTTTCCGGCCAAGCCCATGAGCATAGGGAGGCTTCGCATCCCCATGCTCACGGGCTAACACTAGAAAAGCGACAAACGGCCACTTTGCCACTGACACCCACCGACTTCCAAAGCACGCCAAAGAAGAAATCTGGCGCATTTCCATGTGCCCTTCACCAATTGACCCATGCCGCGGTGAGCGATAGAACGAAGATTCAAAACGCTGCCTTAGGCAGCACCCCAGATGACCAGAGCCTTCAAGGTCATGCCGCTAACCCGGTGGTTCATCCCAAAGTGCGATTCGCGCCCGGAGGCTCGCACGGTCATTCGCCAGAATGATGGACGCCCTCTAAACAATCCGCCTAGTGCGGCTGCCCGCTAACCCTTTAGCCCTGCAGCAACGAACCTGCTCGGCCAACGTTTTGCGCCAACCGTTCGCCCGTCTCTTTTTCCAGAAAAGAGACGGGCGCTCCTACCACTGCTGCAGCCCTCATCGCACAGGGCTTTGCGGCAATTCCCCTCGTGACAATCGGCGTGACAAACGCCGAAGTCACCAGCAACAGCCATGTAGATGATGGTGCCGCAGACCAAGGAATGGACTGCACCTGACTGACAGTCAGGCATGCCCCGGTCATCGCAGTGCTGCTTGCACCTGGCTCAGGATCTCGCGGCACTGGTCTCGTCAGCCAATGCAGCCTCCACCCGCCCACCGCTATCGGTGCTCAGGAGGCCAGATCCTGAGATGCCCTTGCTCCTGGTAGTAAGGAGCCGCCAGTCCCGCGTCAGTGGACACCCTCACAGGTCGCAGGGGCCTTGATCCCTGATAACACTCAGCATTCTTGGCGGGATGACGTGAGGGAGAGGTCGGTAATTTATGGAGGAAGGCTATGCAACTGCGCGAAGTACAAGGGCCACCACGCCCCTTGTTGGAACAGCAGATTACGCCCCTACCCTACCCGGTCGCGGCGCTAGGCGATCTATTGGGGCCGGCCGTAGAGCGCATGGCCGATGTGATCGGCGTGCCCTGCGCCATGGCCGCGCAATCCGTTCTGGCCACGGCAGCGTTGGCGAGCCAGGCGCACGCCAATGTTCACCTCGACGGCCGAATCTATCCATTGTCGCTGTACTTGCTGACAGTAGCTTGCTCGGGTGATCGCAAAAGCGCGGTGGACCATGTTGCGTTGCAAGCCGTACGCGACTGGGAGAGACAGCAGTGGATCGCCTATGGCGAACAGCTCAAGGCGCACCGCGCTGGAATGAGCCTCACCGCGAAATCGCCAACCTCGAAAAAGTCAGCACAGCTAGCGCTGGACGCCCAACCTGAACCCGTCCAACCGAGACTCCTGAGTGCTGAGCCGACCATTGAGGGCCTGGTCAAAAGCCTGTGCCACGGCTTGCCCAGCATGGGTCTGTTCAGTGATGAAGGCGGGCAGTTTTTGGGCGGCAGCACCATGAGCAAGGACAATATGATCAAGGCGATCACTCACCTGTCGACACTGTGGGACGGTAGCCCGATCGACCGATCACGCGCGATGGCCGGCGAAAGTCTGCGTGCGTATGATCGCCGTCTCAGCATGCATTTGATGCTTCAACCCCTCCTGGCCAACCGCTTACTACAAGACGCTGATGCCAAAGACCAGGGCATCCTTGGGCGCTGTCTGATCAGCTGGCCCGAGCGTCTGGTTGGACAGCGGCTGTACAAGGCGGTCGACCTGACCCGAGACCCAAAGGTACGGCTGTACCAACAACGTATTGCCGCCCTGATGCAGAAGCCTTGGTCACGCCATAAAGACGGTGGCCTCAACCCTGCAATCCTGGAGTTGAGCCCCCGCGCCCGTGACGCCTGGATTGCCATTCACGACACCATTGAATGCGAGTCAGGGGAGTTCGGCGAACTGGTCAACGTCCAAGCTGCCGCAGGCAAAGCCGCCGCGAATGTTCTACGCATGGCTGGTGTGATGGCGGTGGTTGAAGAATCGACTGTCTTGGAAAAGGTGCACATTCAGCGCGCCTCTACGCTGATGGACTACTACCTGGCCGAGAACCAACGACTGACTGAGCAGGAACCACTGAACAAGCTTCGCGCAGAAGCCGATTGCCTGCTGCGCTGGTTGATAAAGAAGAACTGGCCACCGTTTCGCCTCCGCGACCTCACGCGTAACGGCCCTCGCTTTGCCCGAAAAAGCACGCGGCACACCTTCGATTTATTGCTGCAGCTGATCGCCCATAACTGGCTGAACAATACCGGGGACATATTCGAGGTGCGCCATGTTCCGCCTCAATGAGGCCGTGCGCCGCTACCAGGCGCAACATCGCTCACCGACCGAATTACAGTGTGTCGCCACCACCGCCACCACGTTGTCGCCACGTACCAGTCCAGATACGGCGGGGGTTGTCGCCAGTGTCGCCGCTGTCGCCAGTGCAACATCGGAGTCAATCGACCTCGCTCAGCTCATCGAGCAGTTGCAAGAAGAAGGGGCTTTGCTGCAACACAGCAAAAACGCCCTTCTCATCCGCCCAGCACACTGGGGACAGTTGGACCGAATCGGCCCCCACTGGAAAGCCCTGCTGCTGCACCTACAAACCAACGATCAAGGTGAAGACAATGGCGTTGGTCGGTCAGCGTGACGGTCGCAACTTTGGCTACGGTCGCCAACTGAGCTACGCCGGTCGGCAGGCACTGGAAGATCTGTTTGCGGGCGGCCACTTCGCCACCGTCAAAGCACACAAAGATCGCTGGCAAGCCTTCGTGCGCTGGTGTCGATCGGAGGACGGCCCCGGTTACAACGATGCACGCCAGATTGATCAACAGACGCTGGAGGACTACGTCGCATACCTGCGCCAGCAGATCCAGCAAGGCGAACTGTGCATCGCCACCGCGCAAAACCGCCTGAGCAGCGTTAACCGAACCCTCGCCGCGCTGCGCGGTGATCAGGACGTGAGAGTCATCAGCCCGAGCCAGGCGCTGGGACGACACCGCTCCAACGTACGCACTCAGGCACCAGATGGCCAAGACCATCAACAAGTACAGCGAGTGCTTCATACGCTTGTTAAGCAGCAACACGAGCGAGTCGCGGCCATTGTCATGCTGGCCCGCGCAACGGGTATGCGCCTGCGTGAAGCGATCCTGGCGGATCTGCCACGCCTGCAACGCGAAGCAGTGCACCTAGGCCGCATCAATATTCAGGACGGTACCAAAGGCGGCCGCTCAGGGACATCTGCACCACGTTGGATCATCGCCACTGAACAAGTTAACGCTGCGCTCCAATTTGCGCGTGATGCGTCGCCGCCCCGAAGCCGCAACTTGCTCGCCCGCGATGAAAGCTACGCCGTATTCCTGCAACAGACCGTGCTCCCCACCCGTGAAACGCTGCATGAACACGGGCTGAAGGGGCTCCATGATCTAAGAGCAGCCTACGCATGCGAGCGTTATGAGCAACTCACGGGCCACGCTGCACCAGTCAATGGTGGTCACTGCTATCGCATTGACCGCGGCCTTGATCAACAGGCACGCCAGCAAATCAGCCTTGAGCTCGGACATAACCGGATCGATGTGGTCTCGACCTACATTGGCGGTCGAACATGACCAAACCCTTCGATATGGCGCTGCTCCTGAGCGGCGTACTAATTGGCTCGAAGGCTACTCAGCAACGCCACCTACGGCAAGCTCGAGTCATGCAGGTGGCCATCCAACAGCGATGGCAACGAGACAACCCCCGGACTTGGAAGCTCAAGCATGTACGCTGGTTTCTTACTCAGCACCTGAAAGGTCGTGCCGATTCCACCCGATATTACTACCGACTCACAGCTCTTTTGCTCTGGAAGCGACTAGGGAGAGACTCGACTAGTCTTAGCCGAACCAAAGATTCGAAATTACAATAGAACTAGCTCAGCCTCATTCTTTCCAAACCTCAGCCGCCAACGGCAATTCATTTAACTCGGCACGGGCCTCACGCCAAGTTGGAAAATGCTCTCCAAGGATAGAGATAAAGCGTTCATTATGGGTTGGCTCGAGCAGATGAACCATCTCGTGAACAACCACGTATTCGAGCAGATCTTTTGGCTTCTTCACCAACTCGGTATTTAGTCGAATATGCCTTGCTAGATGATTACAGCTACCCCACTTGGTTTTCATCCGCTGCAGGTAATAACCCGCCACCTTCACTTTCAGCCGGTACTCCCACTTCTTGATCAACACCGGCACCACAGAGTGTAGTTGTCGCTTCTGCCATTCGTGAATTACATCGGCGCGCTTATGTGCATCGCTGCCAGGGCGAACAGTTAGTGTAATGCGTTTATGATCGAGTACCACCGATGGTTTGGTGTCTTGATGGTTAACCACCATCAGGTAACGTCGCCCCCAAATATAGTGACTTTCTCTTTCCACAAACTGACGCGGCGCTTCACGCGCCTGCGCCTCCAGTTTGCTTTGCTGCTCGCGAATCCAACCCAGTCTGGAAATAGCATATGCCCGAGCGACTTCAAGCCGTGTACTCGCAGGGAGAACTAATGTTACCCGCCCTTCGGGCGGGTGCACACTCAGGTGGACATTTTTGATGTCTTTCCTGGTCACCGAAATTAAAATATCACCCAGTTCAATAATCTCGCTCATCAATAAGCCTGTTGATTCTTGATGATCTCAAATATCGCCGAAGTCGCCACACGGTCGCGCTCCATCAGAGGGAACAGCGCATTAAGAACCTGCGCTTCCCGTGCTGGGTCTCCTCGCCAGGATGAAGGGGCCGATCCGCGCATGGCTAGATCAATATCCAAAGCCAGCTTCACCTTTGCCTCTTCATCTATAGGGCACCGGAAGGTAGTCGCTGCAATACTGTCCAGATTGTTGAACAACACGATGGCCTCCCGATGCCCGGTCAGTGCAGCCGGAGAGCTTCCTGTTCCTTTCTGTGCTAGCTGCTTGACCAGCGCCTCGGCCTTGCACAAAAACTCCTCGTAAGCAGCTGCATCTTCACGGCTCTGTTTGATCAGGTCCTCAAGCAACCTCGACATACCCTCGTAGAACTTCGGGTCTGTCAATTGCTCTCGAATGATGGTCTTGCGCACGTTGTTGATAATACCTTCGGCAACTGCACTCTTAGAGAGGTGGCCTTTTGCGTTGAGCTTTTTGGCGATGGCATCATGGACGCCAGTCTGAACGATCAGTTCAACGAGCGAGAAATTTTCGACGGTGCTCATCGGGCCGGCGTGGTCTGCCTGAATATAAGTATTGAGCAGATGCCGCATGTCCGCTTCGAATGGCTTAATATCCAACTCTTCACCGGAATGTTTCTTGATCGCCTCACGCACGTCTGCATAGAACTGTACCTCAGTCTGCAGCCTCCCCGCTTCAGCAGCCGAGTAACCGGCTTCGGTGAGGTTCTGCGCCAAGTCGGCAAATGCGCGCACAAATGAAGCCACCGCCTTATAGAAGGACACCCGCAGTGCTTCGGTCTCATCCAGCCCATTAGCGTTAGCGGCTGCACCACAGAAGTAATGGATAAACTGCTCAATCTCGCGCGGCGGTGCCACGGGGGCGCACAAGTAACTCAGTGCCTCACGGGCAGCATCCAGTTGCTTCTTACCTTCGACCAACCAGTTCTTCAGCTCAACGTTGTTATTGCCCCCACTGCCTACGTCGACATCTAACTCGTCAGAGGTGTATACCGAAATGGCATCTTGCACGTCACCGAACAGCTCTTTGAAGTCGACGATATAGCCAAAATCCTTGTCATCGCCATCGAGCCGGTTGGTACGGCAAATGGCCTGGAATAGGTTATGGTCTCGCAGCTCATTATCTAGATAGATGTAGGAGCAACTAGGTGCATCGAAGCCAGTCAGCAGCTTACTGACCACAATGAGTAGCTTCAGGTTGGCCGGTTCTTCAATGAAGCGACGCTTGGTCTCTTCTTCATAAGCGGTGGTGGTCTGGCCCGGTTTCAGCACGTACTGCGTGTAGGTATCGAACTTGTAGCGCTCATCGCTTTGCGCCGGCTCGCGGGAAATTGCGTTGTGGTTCGGCTCATAGGACGTGATGATCCCGCAGTAAGGGCCAAACGAGGTGGTCTCACACAAACGGAAGTAATGACAGGCATCGTAGATGCTGGCTGCCACCAGAATGGCGGTACCCCGATTGTTGTTCAGCCGCGGCTTCAGACTGAAATCCTCAATGATGCTGGCAATGATGCGCTGCTTGCGCTCACCCGCGCTCATCAACGCTTCCATGGTTGCCCAGCGCTTGCGCAGGATCGACTTCTGGTAGTTGTTCAATGCTTTGGTTTTCTGCTCGAACCAGGCATCGATGGCCTTTTGCGAGGTCAACCGTTGCGGTACATCGCGCGCCTCGTACTTAAGGTCCAGCACTACTTTGTCTGCCACGGCTTCGTGGAATTTGTAGGTGTGGATGTAGGTACCGAATACATCCCTGGTAGTCTGTTTGTCCTTGCGCAGCAGCGGCGTACCACTAAAGCCAATAAACAGGGCATCGGCCAACCACTGCTTCATTTGCTTGTTCATGTTACCGCCCTGGGTACGGTGACATTCATCCACGAATACATAGAAGCGCCCATGCATGGGCGGTGGCGGTACGCTCAAATCAGGCTCGAACTTGTGCAGCAAGGCACAAAGCAGGCGGGGGGCGGGAGCAGAGAGTTTCTGGACGAGATCAGCGCGTGAGGTAATTCGTGGCGAGGGCGAATCGTTACCAATCACCCCGGCATTACGCATCACCCCGGATATTTGCTTGTCCAGCTCATCGCGATCCGTGATGACTAGGATGCGCGCCTCAGGATCATACTCCAGCAACCACTTGGCGATCAGTACCATCAGAATGCTCTTGCCACTGCCCTGGGTATGCCAGATAACCCCACCCTCTTTACGTCGAACCCTCTCCTGCGCGGCTTTAACTGCGGCATATTGATGGGGGCGTGGCACTTTCTTGATGCCCGCATCGAAAATGATGAAGTTGCGAATCAGATCGAGCAAACGAGACTTTTCGCAAATCTGCGTCAGCGGGTCATCCAGCAAATAGCCAGACTGCGGCACGTCTGTAGCCGGTAGCACTTGGTAGCGAGCAGGCATCTCCCGCAGGGTATTCTGCTCTTGAGGCCCAGCGTTCAGGGAGGACGCCTTCCACTCGACAAAGAACTCGGCACGGGTTGTAGCAGTGCCATAACGCAAGCCTTGGGAGTCACTGCCTGCGAAGACCAACTGTACGGTACTGAAAAAACCCTTGTTGAAGATTTCTTCCTGATTGGTGATCAGCTGGTTAATACCATCAGCCACCTCTACCGAGCTACGCTTGAGCTCAATAACGCCGATGGCGATACCGTTCAGATAAATCACCAAATCCGGGCGGCGTTCATGGCCACCACGCAAGGTTACTTCCTCGGCAATTGCAAAGTCATTACGTTCAGGTTTCTCCCAATCAACCAGATGCACCGTCTCATGTGCCTGACCAACTGCCACCTGCACGGGTACTCCGTAACGAAGCAACTGGTAGGTACGCAAGTTGGCCTGATACAGGGTGATGCCAGTGGCATCGGCCGCAGCCATCAGCCTTTGCAAGGCTGCTGATATCTGAGCATCGGAGTAGCCGCGGTGCTTCAGGTTCGCCTGCAGCAGATCGGCTTCAATGTTGCGGTTTTTCCCACGCTTACTCCACTCACCCAGATAGTCGTAATCAAGACAACCAGGCCGTGACTTGTCTGTAAACAAGGCAACAACACGATTCTGGGTGCGGCGTTCGGAGCGAGGTTGTTGATTCATCAGGTGCATCCTGCAGGGTTTAATCAGTTTCGTGTTTGCTGTCGAGGCTGTCGAGGCTGTCGAGCAACACGTTATTCATTTGCACAGAGGGGACGCGTTGCTCAGTAGCCTGCCGCAATTGAATAGCTTCCTTGCTCAGGCTTGTCATAGCAATCGGGTTCTTCCCGTTAGCAGTTCTTGCATCATACCTTGCTTGAGGTTACGGGTTTTGACCAGGCGCTGCTCCAGCGAAGCTAGCTCGGCATCCATATCGGTCAGTATGGTCGCGATAGCGGTTTGCTCTTGAAGCGATGGAAGAGAAATTCGAAAATCCTGAACCATCCCTTTGTTTAGATTCGCTTGTGTACCCTGCTGCCCTAGCGACTTGACGACAGGCTTCAGCGACGTGAGGTAGTAATAAAGAAACTGATTATTCAAGCTTTCACCAGGCCGAATGCCTAGAATCGCCTGGCTTGAACAAAGCGGAATCCCTGCAATGCTGCATTCTCCGAGCGAGGCATACATCGCGTAGAGCACTGTTCCAGTCGGAAACATCTGCGCCGCACAGCTTGCAAAACCTAAACGGGTGAGGTTACGGTCAGTAGAATTAATGTACTTCCCGCCTTGAGTCATGTCGGAGATAGAAACCCACGGAATATTCCCGTCATAGTAGGCAGGAACAGAAGAAGTAGGAGTGCCACCACTTCCCATTTCTGCGAGGTCCCCTAACCGCTTCAACACCCACTCGCCATGGAAACCCGGTAGACGGGTTTCGCCGGTGAAAAGTTGTTGCATAGTAGCCTGCTTGAGGTTGCGCTTCTTAGCGATAAGCCTCTCCAGCGCCCCCAACAGCGCATCAATATCGCTCAACGCAGTGGCGATTACGCGCTGTTCGGAAAGTGGCGGAACAGGAGCAACTACAAGACTCAAATTCGACTGACCAATATTCGCGCGAATCGCGCCTTGGCCCATAGGGATAATCTGCGAGCGAATCCACGGTGCACGAAGAGCATATCCTGAATAGACAGGATCAAAATTCCCGTCAATCGGCCGGCCACGAATTACAAAACCTCCAAAAACAACTCGCTCGGAACCTAGATAGGTGGCAGCCAAGCCAACCTCTTCTTGAGTCTCGGAGGTCCGATTGAAAAGAACATCACCACGCCTAACTTCGTAGGACATGGAAACAGCCTCGGGTAACGTAACCTGGCCTTGGATTTCAGGACCGTGAATATGCGAATACGTTATGGGCTCCAGTACATTGATAAACCGAACTCCCTGTCCGTAGGCGCTTTTGTCTGCGTTCACTCCATTTCGGAAAGAAAAAAGCGCTCCAAACGGCTTCACGCCCCATTCTTCTGGAATGACGCCCACCCGCGTTAGCTTGTAGCCCGGCTTCACTGCCATGCCGCCCCCATTTTTTTCAAATGTTCTGCCACACGATTACCAAGGGTTTCCACTTCATCGCTGAGCTGTGGCAGAGATGTGGCGTAGCGATCATTCAGCTCGCAGATGCGTCCGGTCATAGTCTGAGAGACTCGGTCAAGTTCGCCTTGTACGGCAGCAGCCAGGGTCGCGACCCATTTATCTTCCACCACTAGGCTTTTGATCTCGTCCTCACCAAGCAGCGAGTACTTCGCGTGGATCTTGTCCTCGAGTTCTTCTTCTGCTTTTTTGAGCTTCGCCTTTAGATTGCTATGCTGATCGATCAATGACTCATATTCGAGCAATACCTTGAGCTCATCCTCATAATCCGCGTCCAAGCCAATCTCGCGTTGACGCGCTTTAATCGCTTTGGCAGTGACCTTTTGCTTGTCACCCTCACCCTCGACCACTTCGCTCAGCGAGCCATCCTCACCACTGTGCTCTTCAAGCATTTCATTCATGCTTTGCTCGACGCTGGAAAGCCGGGCCTCAAAATCTTCAATAGCACTACGTTCGGCCATGAAATAGCGGGCAATTAAAATCTCGACCGGAATTAGGTCCGACTTAAAGCGGCGCTTACCTTGGCAATAATCATGCTTCTCAGCCCAGGTCAGCTTGCTGTTCTTGTCCTTTACCTTGTGGATTTCACGTGCTTTGGCAGCGGCCTTCCAGCCGTCGGCACTAATCAGATAGCAGTCGTCCTGCATAACTTCCGCCCAGTAGTCCATCAAGTGCTGATAGATGTCGTAATGGTCAAGCAAAGGCGCTTCGGCGAAAGCACTGAGCAGGTCTTCGGACAGTGTGGCAATAAGTTCCTTAGGGTGGCTGTTGGCTGCAAAGCCTTTTAACTGAGGTACGCTATCCGCCAGCCAGTGATTGAACAGTTTATCCACACTAGCCTTGAAGGCCGTGAACTGCGGATGACCGAAGATGACCGGCTTCACCTCAGGACTGACAAGCTCAAAATAACCCGGGTGACTGGCCACCTTGAACAATGCTGCACGCAATGCAGGCATCACCTGCCAGAAGCTGTCAAACGCATCGATATCACGCTCCGGAATGCCCCCCCGCAAATGGCCGTCGATATCCTGAATGTCCTCACGCTCAGTGCTATCGATATAGCGAGGCAGGTTAAGGTTGAAGTCGTTCTTCGGATCGCTGATTTCGTCGAATGGAACCATACGCGCGTAACGCGACACATCTGCCATTCGGGTGAAGGTATCGACTATCTTGTGAACATCTTGATCGCGCAGACGATTCTTCGGTCCGTCTTTAATAAAACCCTTGGCCGCATCGATCATAAAAATGCCTTTGCGCGCACTGGCGTTTTCCTTGTCCAGCACCAGGATGCAAGCGGGAATGCCTGTGCCGAAAAACAGGTTGGCCGGCAGGCCAATAATGGCTTTGAGGTAACCTGAGCGCACCAGTTGCTCACGAATCACTGCCTCGGCATTGCCACGAAAAAGCACGCCGTGAGGTAGGATGCAAGCGCCTTTGCCGGTACTTTTAAGCGAGCGAATGATGTGCAGCAAAAAGGCATAGTCGCCCTGCTTGGCCGGCGGCTCACCCCAGGCAAAGCGCTGATAGGGATCATTAGCTGGGGTCAATCCAACGCTCCAGCTTTTGACCGAGAAAGGTGGGTTTGCCACTACGTAGTCATAGGTACGCAGCTGCTCACCGTCCTTGAACTTGGGCGAGGACAACGTGTTGCCCTGCAGAATGTTGGCGGTCGGGAAGTCATGCAGGATCATGTTCATCCGGGCGAGGCCGGCAGTGGTTACATCCATCTCCTGCCCTTCCAACGTAATGTGCTTCCCCGCTTGGTCAGCCACTTTCAGCAACAGGGAGCCTGAGCCACATGTCGGGTCATAGACACTCGTCTTCGCCACCGCATTGGCCGGGCTTATGCCGATGACTTGGGCGATGACTCGGCTGACCTCAGAAGGCGTATAGAACTGTCCTTTACTCTTGCCGCTTTCGGTGGCGAAGTGACGCATCAGATATTCGTATGCGTCGCCAAGGATGTCGTCGTTGTCAGCACGGTTTTGCGAAAAGTCCAGCTCGGGCTTCTGGAAAATCGCCACCAGGTTAGTTAGCTTTTCCACCATATCCTTCCCCTCTCCGAGTTTATTCGGATCGTTGAAGTCAGGAAAATCGCTGCGGGCTAGCCGGGTGTTGGCATCAATCAGCGGTTGGATGATCTGAGTATTGATCTTGTTGCCAATGTCAGCATCGCCCTTGAGGGCGATCATGTCTTTGAAGCTGGCTCCCAACGGAATGTTAACCGGTGGCGCGAAGTCATCCGAATTGCCGTACTTGTCGGAGATGTACTTGATGAACAGCATGAACAGGACGTAGTCCTTGTATTGGCTGGCATCCATCCCACCGCGCAGCTCGTCGCACGAGGCCCACAAGGAGGAGTAAAGGTCGGATTTCTTGATAGCCATTGGCAATCCTAGCTGGGTAAAAAAGGTAAGTGAGCAGACGTCGTCTCGCGTGTACTCAGGAGCTGTCCAGGGTACCAGCGCCTCACTGGGGTCAACAGATATCTATAGCGAAGCGATAGCTCTGCCTTCGGAAATCTGGCGCACCTTATCTACTTCGGCCTCGTCGGGCCAGCACATTGGCCCTATTTTTTGCGCTGTTCTCACACCGTAGGTGAGTCACCATGATTTCGTAGAGGCTGGACTGCCGCTCTGTGTGCCACGCACATTAAGCCGCTAAGCTTTCGACGCCAACACTGGACATATGAACAGGTAAACAATCCACTCAGTCACTACTGACGCGTTCGCCATCACTAGCACGTTCTTGCGGATTTTCATGTCCGGTGTAGATCGCACCTGTACTCATAATTGACATACTATTGCGTGTTCAGCGCAGCCTCAAAATCTAAGCCTGAGCGCATGTCTGGCTGGTGAGCAACCCCTAGGAACAGCAGCCGTGGCTGATTCACGTACTGACACACAGATCTCGTCAATGCCAACCGACGTAAGCTGCGTGACTGCGCTAACCTTTCCAACAAGCTGTTTCTGGTCATTATTCTAATGATGCTGGATAGCTCGATAAGATCGTGAAAGGAACCCTGTTATTCCGTATTCGCTTAGCTAAGTGATCGCGCTTGAACCAGGGGCGCCCGGCAGCGGGCAGCCAGACTGGTCATTTGTAAAGCTGAAACACATGTCGCAGTATTCCAATCGGTATCCCAAACCAAAATACAAACCGAAATTAACTATATTTATCAATATATTACTGTTTTAATTCAAATTACCCCGGCCCACCAAATCCAAAGAAAAAGACGCCCTCGGGCGTCTTTTTTTGTACCTGGGATCCGGTAAATGAACCGTCTCTAGACGGTCAATACATCCATGCCAGCGGTGTAGGCAATTTCCCGCAATGTCCATTGCTTTTTCCCAACTACCCCCAGCTTGCATGGGCGCGGGAGCGGAGTCTCATCACCGATCTTCACAAATGGCTGTCAACCCAAGAACCGTGGTCGGCGTTGGGCCAATTTGTGTAGGAGTACTTACGAGCATGTTGGCACCGGTATCACCTTCCAGATGGTAGGGCTTGCCCTGGCACACCTTCGCGGCCTTTTGATTGATGTTTTCCAGCAGGCCCTCGCGTGAGTTGAATATGCTGCCGTGGCTAGTGATCATGAACTGACCTGGTGCTACTTCGTTGGCTCCTGTGAATGTGCAACCGGTTAGCCCCACGGTAAGGCTTGCAATGAACAAAAGCTTTTTCAAATGTATGAATCTCAGTTAAATGGTGGACAGCAGTTCTAGGCGATGGGGGATCACCTTCAACTTGGGGATCGCATCGCAACAGCGCGGGGTGAGCTTCGCATGCACGAAAATCGCCCTGCCGGGACTGTCAGATTTTTTGTGTGCGGGCCGGTAACGGCCTGCCGTCAGGCAGGCCCTGATTCTCACCAGGTCGGCCTGATGAACCGATCTCCGTACAGAATCGCAAATTGATTCATCGCGCTTTTCCAATCATGGGCCGGTTTTCCCCAATTGGCTGTTATGTTGCGCAATCCCAGCCAAATCAGTTTGGTCGCTGCGTCATCATTCGGGAAATGCCCGCGAGTCTTGATGACCTTGCGTAGCTGGGCGTTGATGCTCTCGATGGCGTTGGTGGTGTAAATCACCTTTCTGATGGCCGGTGGGAAGACGAAAAATGGAATCACTCGATCCCAGGCGCGTCTCCAGGCAGCCACCACCGTTGGATATTTCTCGCCCCACGGCCCGTTCTCAAACTCATCGAGTGCTTGCTCAGCCGCTTCAGCATTAATGGCTTGGTAAATCGGCTTCAGCTCCTTGGCCAGAGCCCGCCGCTTGTCCCAGGCCGCGAAGTCGAGGCTGTTGCGGATCAGGTGCACGATGCACGTTTGCAACGTCGTCTCTGGAAACACGGCACTGAGAGCCTCTGGCATACCTTTGAGGCCATCGGTCACGGCAATCAGCACATCTTCGACACCGCGCGTCTTGAGATCGTTAAAGACCTTCATCCAAAACTTCGCGCCCTCGGTGTTCTCGATCCAGATGCCCAGGATATCCCGCGTCCCGTCGGGGAGGACGCCCAGGGCCAGGTAAATGGCCTTGTTGCGCACCAGGCCCTCTTCGCGGATCTTCACCCGCAGTGCATCGAAGAAAATGACCGGGTACATCGGCTCCAGTGGCCGCTGTTGCCACGCGCCAATCTCGTCCATGACCTCGTCTGTCACAGAGCTGATGAAGTCGGGTGAGACCTCTGTTCCATACTGCTCGGACAAAAAGGCTCGGATCTCTCTGACCGTCATTCCACGGGCGTACATGGCGATGATCTTGTCATCGAAACCGGTGTACCGCCGCTCGTGCTTGGGGATCAGAATGGGCGAAAAACTGCCGTCTCGATCGCGAGGAATTTCCAGCCGCAGTGGGCCATCCCCCGTTAAAACCGTCTTGCCACTCTTGCCGTTACGCTGGTTGGTTTCATCCTCTGGGCGCTGCGCGCCCGGCGGATAGCCCAGGTGGTGGCCAAGCTCGGCATGCAGAGCGCGTTCGATCAGGGCCTTCTTGAACGCCGCAGAGGCATCCTCGATAGCTTCTGCGGTCATCAGGCCCTCACCGAACTGCTCCAGCAGCTCTTTGGGGATTTTGGGCAGGTCACGCAAGGGTTTCTTTTTGGTTGGCATACATGCACCTCTTACTCATGTTATGCCCGAACACAAAATTTCTGACACCCTCCCCTGCCTGCACGGCCTCGGTCCAGCATGGCTGGGCCTGGTCTGTACTGGAAAAGCTCCCGCACTAAAAATGGATCAAACAAGCATCACTGATGTCACTATGCCATTGCAACCTTTAATGCATGCATCCCCAAGGTGATGACCATCAGGATATTCACCGGTCTGCATTGGCAGCTTCGATAGGCCATTGGCAAAAGCTCTCTTGCACGTGGGCAACCAAGTGCCTTTTTCATACCCGAACGATTTGCCCCTGAGCCTGAGGCAACGGTCTCCCCAGCAGCCCCCCAACCACCACCGCAAACACCAACGCCATCCCCCCCGCAACCTGCAACACCGCCTCAAACCCACCCACAAAAGCCTGCTGCGCCAAGGGCGCCACCACCCCACGCAACCCCGGCTCCAGCACCCCCAACGCCGCCTGCAAATCCCCCGCCGCCACCCGCGTCGCCATCTCCCCAACCATCCCCAACGCCTCAGGCGCCACCCCAACCATCGCCTCACGCAGCAGTTGCGCACTCCGCCCCGCCAAAATCCCCCCAAGCACCCCAATCGCCAACACAATCGCCGTAAACCGCGTGGTCGTACTCAACCCCGAAGCCATCCCCGTCCGCTCACGCGGCACGCACGCCATGATGTTCTTCTGCGTATCCCCATTCAGCAGCCCTGCCCCCGCGCCAAGCACCAGGCTGGCCAAGGCGAAAGCACCATACCCACCGTGCCCCACCGCCCAAGCGCAAGCCAGGTTCCCCATCCCCACCAACACCAACCCCAACGCAAACACCTGCGCCGCACTCAACCGCGTGGCCAAGCGCATCCCCACCCGCGGTGTCAGCAACATCGCCAGCGCAAACGGCAACATCCCCGCCCCCGCCGCCAGCGCCGACAGCTGCAAGCCGTTCTGCAGGTACAGCGGCAACAAGGTCATCATCACCTGGGCACAAGCGGCATAGGCAAACATCCCCAGCAAGGCCCCAATGAACCGCCCGCTGCGCATCAGCGCCAGGTCGATCATCGGCCGCGCCTGGCTGCGCTCGACCATCACGAACACCCCGAACAGGAACGCTGCGATCACTAATCGCCCCAAGGTAGGCGCACTGTCCCAGCCAACGCGGCTGGCATCGATCAACGCCCAGATCAGGTAACCCAGGCTGCCGGCAAAGGTAAGGCTGCCGAGGGGATCGAGCCGGGCAGCAGCGGTGTCGCGGGACTCTTCCACGCTACGCAGCACCATCAGCGTCAGCACCGCCACCAGCGGCAGGTTGATGTAGAAGATCCAGCGCCACCCAAGCGTACTGGCGATCAGGCCGCCGAGCAGCGGCGCAAAGGTAATGGTCGCGCCCATGCAGGCGCCCCAGAAGGCCCAGGCCCGCAAGCGCTCCTCGGGCTCATGGAAGCGATGCCCGATGGCGGCCAACGCGGCAGTGAGCAGCAACGCCGCACCGACGCCTTTTGCCGCGCGGGCGAGGTTGAGGAATAGCAGGTCCGGCGCGGCGCCGCAGGCCAGCGAGGCGGCGCCGAACAGGGCGAGGCCGAGCAGCAGCATGCGGCGGCGGCCGAAGCGGTCGGCGAGGCTGCCGGCGGGCAGCAGGCAGGCGGCGAAGGCGAGCAGGTAGGAACTGACCACCCATTCGATGTCGGCGAACGAGCCGGACAGGTCGCGGGCGATGCTTGGCAGGCTGACGGCGACGATGTTGGTGTCGAGGATGATCAGGGCGCACACGGCCGAAGCGGTGAACAGGGTGAAACGCGCCGAGGCGCTGGGGGTGGACATGGCAAGGCTCCGCTGGATGGCTGGTCTGCGTGGGCGGTGTGAAGCCTTTCGCCGGCAAGCCGGCGCCTACGGGTTTTGTGTAGGGGCGGCTTTGCGGTCACGGTGCCAGCCTTGTAGTGTTGTTCTCACCTTACCGCTGCCGGGCGCGGGGCTTGTTAGCCTGCGCGTTCGGCGTCATTAGCCGCTGGCTAACGAGGCCCCATGGAGATCCGTCACTTTCGCTACTTCCTCGCCGTGGCCCAGCACGGCCATTTCACCCGTGCCGCCGAGCAATTGGGCATCGCCCCGCCGACGCTGACGCGGCAGATCCAGGACATGGAGGCGGAGCTGGGGGTGCTGCTGTTCCAGCGCAGCCAGCGTGAGGTGCAACTGACGGCGGCTGGGGAGGCTTTGCGTGTGGAGGCCGAGCACGCGGTGCGGCAGTTCGATGCCGCGCAACTGGGCGCGCGGCGCGCCGGGCGGGGTGAGAGTGGGCGGATCGAGCTGGGGTATGTGGCCTCCGCGGCCTACTCGGGCATCCTGCAACAGCAGGTGAGCCAGTTCGCCGAGGGCTACCCCGAAGTGCGCCTGAACATTCGTGAAGTGCCGATGCTGGCATTGCCGGCGTTGGTCGATGAGGGGCAGCTCGACCTGGCCTACCTGCGCTCGCCCATGGAACTGCCGGACGCCCTGGCGGCCATCGCCCTGCACGAGGAAGGCTTCGTGCTGGCGCTGCCGGCCAGTTCACGGCTCAACGAGCTGAAGACGATTCACGCCGCGCGCCTGGCTGAGGAAACGTTCATTCTGCCTGAGCAGATCTCCGGCACCCTGGCGATCGCCCAATTGGGCGGCTTCGCGCCGCGCCTGGGGCCGCAGCCGGGGAGCCTGGTGGCGGTGCTTACGCTGGTGTCGCTGGGCCAGGGCGTGGCGGTGGTGCCGGCGTCGGTGGTGCAGCGCATCAGCTTGCCGCAAGTCAACTACCGGAACATTGCCGACAACCAGGCGAGCTCGTGGCTGAGCCTGGTGCACCGGCGCTTCGAGAAGTCGCCGGCGGTGATGCGCTACATCGAGGGCGTACGCCGCAGTGTCGAATGATTCGCCATGACACGCGCCTGGCCCAGGCCGCTCAGCACGCCGCGCGTTGGCTGACCGGCAACTGCACACGAAACGTGGTGCCCACCCCCACCTGGCTGGCCACGGTGATCTCGCCACCGTGCTTCTTGATGATGCCGTAGGAAAGCGACAGGCCCAGCCCGGTTCCCTGCCCGACGGGTTTGGTGGTGAAAAAGGGGTCGAAGATCTTCTGCAGGTTTTCCGGGGCTATCCCGGTGCCCGTGTCCGCAACCTCGATGCAGACCGTGTCGCCTTGCTGGGCGGTGCTCAAGGTGATGGTGCCGCGCTGCGGCCCCATGGCCTGCGCGGCATTGACCACCAGGTTCATGATCACCTGGTTGATCTGCGACGGCAGGCACTCGACCTCGGGCAGCGGTTGATACTGCTTGATGACGTCGGCCTTGTACTTGAGCTCGCTGGCGACGATGTTCAGCGTCGAATCGATCCCCTGCTGCAAGTTGGCCCACTGCCATTGCTGTGTGCTGTCGACCCGGGAGAAGTCCTTCAGGTCCTTGACGATCTGCCCCACGCGGCCAATTCCGTCCTTGGATTCGCTGATCAGCACGGGAATGTCTTCAACGAGGTAGTCCAGCTCGAGCTGCTCGCGCAGGTGCTGCAAGTGCCGGGTGGTTTCGCTGTCGCCCAGCGCCTGCTCTGCACTGCGATAGGCGTCGAGCAGGGTCGTCAGTTGCTTGAAGTACCCCTCCAAGGTGCCGAGGTTGGAGGACACGAAGCCGATGGGGTTGTTGATTTCGTGGGCGACGCCGGCCGCCATCTGGCCCAGGGAGGCGAGTTTTTCCGACTGCACCAGCTGGCTTTCCAGTTGCTTGCGTTCGTCGATTTCCCGTTGCAGGGCTTCGCCGGCCTGCCTGAGCTCCAGGGTGCGCTGCTCCACCCGTTGCTCCAGTTGATGCATCTTCAGCGAGGCGCGCTGGGTCATCTCCCATTTGGTCAGCAGGGTGCTGGCCATCTGCTGGACCTCGATGTTGTCGAAGGGCTTTTTCAGGATCAGCAGGCGGTCATGGGCCTGCAGCCGGTCGAGCAATTCGTCCCAGGAATAATCGGAATAGGCGGTACACACCACCACCTGCAATTGCGGGTCGTGCTGCCACAGCTGTTCAATGGTCTTCGCCCCGTCCCAGCCGTCGGGCATGCGCATGTCGACGAACGCCAGTGCATACGGCTGTCGCGCCTGCAAAGCCCGTATCAGCATGCCAAGGCCTTCCTCGCCGCCATAGGCCGACGCCAGCTCGAACAACGGTTGCTCCGGCTTGGCCGGCTCGCCGAACAACAGGGCTTCCATCGCGTCCAGTTCAGCCGATTGGGTGTTGGCCGGGGCGAGGATCTTGCGAAAGTCCTCGTGAATCGACGGCATGTCGTCGATCAGCAGGATACGGCGGTTAGTCAGCTCGCTCATGCATCCTCCATCACCGCAACCAGCGGGATCTGCAGGGTAAACAGCGCCCCCAGGCCTGGGCCGTCGCTATGGACGGTCAGGTGGCCATTCATCTCGATGGCGGCCAGGGCGCAGCTGTGCAGGCCGAAACCGTGGCCTTCCTTACGCGTGGTGAAGCCGTGGGCGAAGATCTTCTGCAGGTTCTCCGGGGCGATGCCCTCGCCTTCATCCCTTACGCTCACTTCCAGGAATTCGCCTTCGACGACCCGGGTGCTCAAGGTCATGGTCCGCTGGCGGTTGGCGGGCCCTGACATGGCGTACTTGGCGTTGCTGATCAGGTTGATCAGGATCAGCAACAGGCGGTGGCGGTCGCCCATGACCTGCGGTACCTGGCCGAAGTCGCGCACCACCGTCACCTGATGGCGGGTCAGCGCGCCGGTGTTCATGCGCAGGGCATCTTCGATGAGCTCATGGATGAACAGCGGTTCGGGCATGCTCTTGGCGCCGGCATAGGATTGCTGGGTCGCCACGACTTCCTTGATGTGATCGAGGCTTTTGTTCATCCGCTCAAGCTCGCCGACCAGGTCGCGCTGCTCCTGGGCAATGGCGCCGGCCAGTTGGTTGAGGTAGCCGGGCAACAGCTTGCCCTTGGCGTCTTCGGTGAAAAAGTGGCCGAGGTCGTCGGGGTGTTCGTTGATCAGTTGCATGGCCTTGCCCAGCCCTTGGGTCTTGCTGCTGCGCAGGGTGCGGGCAATGAGCTCCGACGAGGTGTTCACGCTGTTGAGCACGTTGCCGACGTTGTGCAGGACATTGGTGGCGATTTCCGCCATCCCGGACTGGCGCGCGGCGCTGAGCAGCTCGCTCTGGGCATCCTTGAGCTCACGGGTGCGTTCCTCGACCCGCAGCTCCAATACGTCGTTGCTCGCCTGCAGCGCGCTGTTCACCCGCCGTATTTCGGCAAAACTGCGGATCAACAGCATCGCCAACGCCACCACCGACAGCATCAGCAGCCCTGAGAGCAACAGCGTGTAGACGTGATACCTGTGGTCGTTCTGCTCGACCTGTTGCTGGTCGCGATCCAGAAGGTCGGTGAGGTTGTCCAGCCGTTCGGCGACGGGTATCGCCTCGATCTGTTCCAGCAGGCCGTTGACGATCGGTTGCTCGCGCAAAATCAGCGCGACGTGATTGCTCATCAGCCGGACCGGGGTCTGGAACTCCTGCGGCAGGCTTTGCACATTGACCGCCAGGGTACTCAAGCCGACTTCGATTTCGGCGGCCTTGTCCGCGGAGGTCACCTGGGCGAACTCCAAGGCGCTGAGCAGCAAGTCGTAGGTGTCGGTCGCGAACTCGTGCACTTCCCTTCTATCGGGGTCGGCCACCTTGCCGAACTGGGCCTGGACACCATCTTCGGCGGCCGGCAGGAACGCCAGGGAGTTGCGCAGCAACGCATTGTGCGACTTGAACTGCTCGACCAGGCGCGCCTTCTGCCCAAGTGCCTCAAGGAAGCCGTCATGGGCCTCGCTCCAATGCCGCGAGTCGTTGCGCCCATTCTCGGACTCCAGGCTGTCGAACTGCGCCCAGAGGCGGTTCATCTCCTTGAGCGGCGTGACCAGGGGGTCGTAGTTGCTCACGGCGACCACCCGCGCCTTGAGCACTTCACTTTCCCACAGGGCATCCTGTTGCTTGAGCTGGCGTATCAGGTCGCGGGACAGGTTGTAGGTCTGGGTCTGCTCAGCGTCGGATTTCAGGTACAGGAACACCAGCATTGAAACCAGGGCCAGCACGGCGCCACTGAGCAACAGCAAGCTGCCACGCCGGGAGAGCCTGATCATGGCTGCCCCGCCTGTTCACCGGTGAGGGTCCTGAGGAAGAGCACGATAAGCTTCAGGTCCTCCTCACTCGGCACGCGCCCCAGCTGGTACTTGAACATCACCTGGACGGCCTCTTCGAGGGTCGCCGCCGAGCCGTCATGGAAGTAAGGCGCGGTCATCGCCACATTGCGCAGGCTCGGCACCTTGAACACGCCACGGTCGGCTTCGTCACCGGTGACGTTGAAGCGCCCCTGGTCAGCTGCGGTGGGGTTGCCGCGGGCGGCGAGGTAATCCTCGAACACGCCGAACTTCTGGAACATGTTGCCGCCGATATTCACGCCCTGGTGGCAGGCAATGCAGCCATAGTCCTTGAACCGTTGGTAACCGTACTTCTCCTGCAAGCTGAGGATGTCGGTGTTGCCCTGCAGGTACTGGTCGAAACGCGCGCCATGGGTCAGCAGGGTGCGCTCGTAGTCGGCCAGGGCATCGAGGATGTTGGCCTGGGTCACGGCATCCGGGTAGGCGGCGGCGAACTGCTGCGCAAAGGCACCGTCGCCCTTGATGCGATCGACGATGAAACGCCAGTCCCCGCCCATTTCGTGGGCACTGGTGACGACCGCGTTGCCCTGTTGCTCGAGCGACTCGACCCGCCCATCCCAGAACTGCCGGAAGTTCAGGCTGGCATTGAACACCGTCGGGGTGTTGAGCGTCAGCAGCAGGCCATCGACCCCCGCCGAGAAGGCGCGGTCGTCGGCGCCGTATTTGTCGAGGCGATGACAACTGGCGCAGGACAGCGTGTTGTCGAGCGACAAGCGGGGGTCATTGAACAGCCGACGCCCCAACTCGACACGCCTGGCGTCCAGCCTGGGGGTATCCGGCAGGGGTTTGAGTGGCTCGTTCAATGGCTCGGCCGAGGCACCGACGGGCAGGCCAAGCAGTACCAGCAGGCACAAGCGCAAGCCGCACCTGATGGGAAGGTACCGACAGATCCTTTGTACGATCATCTGGGAGATTCCTTTATCCCTGGCCGGACGACTGCTCGCTATCAGGTTAGTTGCGATCACCGCGGTCTGCCTGTGGCACGCAGCCCCATGGGCTGATGATGGTGCCTCGAAAAATGATCTAGCCTTTGGCCCAGGGCTACGCCAATGGGCAAGGCCCGGGTTTATGGACAGACCGCGTGAGGCCAGCCATGGAAGAGCAAGCATCACCTGCTGCGCAGCAACGCCCGACGATACTGCTTGTCGACGACGAAGAGCCCATCCTCAATAGCCTGCGCCGGCTGTTGCGCAGCCAGCCGTATGACGTGCTGCTGGCCAGCAGTGGCGAACAGGCCCTGGAGATCATGGCGCATCACCCGGTGGACCTGGTGATGAGCGACGCGCGCATGCCGGCGATGGACGGTGCCACCTTGCTGGCGCAGGTGCACCAACGCCACCCGGCGGCCGCCAGGATCATGCTGACCGGCTACGCCGACCCCGCGGCCATCATCAAGGCGGTGAACGAAGGGCGTATCCATCGCTACATCAGCAAGCCCTGGAACGACGACGAAATGCTCCTGACGCTGCGCCAGGCCCTGGAACACCAGCACTCCGAACGGGAACGCCAGCGCCTGGAGGTGCTGGCGCGCAAGCAGAATGCGCAACTGAAGCTGCTGAACCTGAACCTGGAAAAACGGGTGACGGCCCGCACCGCCGAATTGCAGCAGACGGCCGACATGCTCGACCTGGCCTACGAGGAGCTCAAGCACAGCTATGTCACCGGCACCGAGGTATTCTCGATGCTGGCCAACCTGCGCTTGCCCCCGGCCAAGCAGACCAACCGGCAGATCATCGAGCTGGTGCGCTACTACTGCAAGGCGCACAACGTGGATGAATCGACCAGCCGCGACCTGGCCATGGCGGCCGCGCTGTACAACATCGGCAAGATGAGCTGGCCCGACAGCATGGTCATCGCCCCGGCGGACCTGCTGACCCACACCGATCGCGAGCGCTACCGCGACTATCCGCGCCAGAGCGAGACGCTGCTCATGACCCTGGACCCGATGAAGGACGCCGCTCGCTTGATCCTGCATCACCAGGAACACTGGGACGGTGGGGGCTTCCCGGACCAGCTCAAGGGTGAAGCCATTCCCTTTGGCGCCCGCCTGCTCAAGCTTGCGGTGGACTTCACCGAACTGCAGCGTGGCCTGATTCTCGAGCGTTCGCTGAACAGTGACGAAGCACTACTCTACCTTCGCAAGTATGCCGGGCGTGTGTATGACCCCGGCCTGCTGGAGGATTTCGTGCAGGTTTGTGCGGCGGTGCTCAGCGACATCACCTTGATGGACCCGGAGGTGAGGATGTGCTCCACGCGTGAGCTGGTGGCAGGCATGGTGCTGGCGCGCAATCTCAGCGCCGAGAACGGGATGTTGCTGCTCAATGCGGGTAAGGTGCTGAATGGGCCGCTGGTGGAAAAACTGATCGCGTTTGAAGCGATGGAACACGGTAAATACAGCGTGTTTGTCAAAGTCCCGGCGGAGGCTGAGCAGGCATCTGCCGGCACAGGTTCCGCACCATGTTGAACGGTTTGCATACGGAGTTTCCCAACGTGCACGACGCAGGACGCGAGCGACACCCTTCGGCGCAGGGCCGGCGTGGCGCGGTCATCTGGCTCACCGGGCTTTCGGGCGCGGGTAAATCGTCACTGGCCGAGGGCCTGGCGCGGCAGCTCACCGAGCTGGGGCATGCCTGCTATGTGCTCGATGGCGATGTGTTGCGCACGGGCCTGAACGCCGACCTTGGCTTTTCTGCGCAAGACCGTCACGAAAACATCCGCCGCACGGGCGAGGTGGCGGCGCTGTTCGCCGATGCCGGGCTGATCTGCATCGCGGCGTTGATCTCGCCGTACCGGGAAGGCCGCGCCGCCGCGCGCCGGGCCTGCGGGGCGGGGTTTCACGAGGTGCATGTGAAGGCGGACCTGGCCGTTTGCGAGGCGCGTGACCCCAAGGGGTTGTACCGCCGGGCGCGGGCGGGGGAATTGCCGGGGTTTACCGGGATCGATGCGCCGTATGAAGCGCCGGATGGGCCGGAGTTGGTGGTGGAGACCGGGCGGGTGGCGTTGCCGGTGGCGGTGGGGCAGTTGCTGGAATATGTGTTGGCCGTTGTTAGGTGATGGGGATTTAGGCTGGCGGGGCCCTGTAGGAGCGGCTTCAGCCGCGATGCAAACAACGCGGTGTCCGCCACCCGCTTTGCGGGTGATCGCGGCTAAAGCCGCTCCTACAGAGGTTTGTGTTGGTTTGCGTTCAGGAACCGGGGGTGATGTCGCCGCGTTGCCAGCGCGCTTCGTTGTTGCCCAGGGCCTGGGCGATGTCGCTCAGCTCGTTGGAGGGCAGGCTTTGCGGCAGCGGGTCGAGGCCGGCGCTGGCGAACACCTGGCCGTAGCTGTTGCGCAGCTCGGCGTAGGCCAGGTCGCGGCGCAGGTCGGCCTGCAGGGCGTTCAGCTCGCCCTGGATCAGCTCCAGCTCACCGATGCCTTGCGCCTGGTGGCGGTTGCGCAACTGCTCGACGATCTGCTCGTCCAGCGCCACCAGTTGCTGGCTGGTGGCGAACTGGCGGCGGGCTTCGTTGTAGTTGGCGTTGGCCACGTACAGCTGGGCGAGGATGGCCATGGACATGGCCTGGCGGCGCGCCTCGACCACTTGCTCGCCGGCCTTGGCCACGTCGATGGAGGCCGGCCCGGAGAGCACGTTGAACAGGTTCCAGGTCACCTTCACGCCGTAGTCGGCCCAGTGCTGGTTGATCAGGAAGCTGTTGCTGTCGTAGTGCCCGCCCGCCGAGAACTCGAGGCCCGGCAGCATGCGCAGCATCGACTTGCGCACTTCGGCGGCGCTGATGCGTGCCTGGTAATCCTGCTCGCGCAATTCGGGGCGGGTGGCCAGGGCGTGCTGCTCCAGCGTTTCCAGCCCCACCTTGAGCTCCGGCACGCTGTAGTCGTCGGTGGCGGCCAGGGTCAGTTCGGTGCCGGGCGGCAGGTTGATCAGCGCGCCCAGCTCGGTCTTGGCCAGGGACAGGGCGCGGCGTTGTTCTTCCAGTTGCCGGGTGGCTTCGATCAGCGCGCGCTGGTAGCTCAGCGCCTGGATCGGGTCGCCGATGCGCTGGTCGCCCAGGCGCTGGCTGTTGTCGCGGGCCTGCTCGACCCGGGCCATCAGGGTGTCGATCTGCTTGAGCAGGCGTTCGGCGGCCACCGCGCGCCAGTAGGCCGAGCGCACGTCCTGGATGATGGTCTGCACCACCTTGCGCCGGCGTTCCTGGACGATCAGGCGCTGGTCACCCTGCTGCTTGGCGCTGACGTAGCTGACACCGAAGTCGAGCACGTTCCACACCATGGTCAGGTCGGCGACGTCGCGGTCGCGGTCCTGGGAGGTCGAAGGTTCCAGGGACTGGGTGTTGGTCAGCACGCTGCGGCTGCTCGAGGCGCTGACGTTGCTGCGCCCGGCGTAGCCGGCCGACAGCGCCATGCGCGGCAGCATGTCGAAGGTGGCCAGGTCGACCTGGCGCTGGGCCAGGGCTTCCTCCATGACCTTCAGGCGCGCCTCCAGGTTGTACTTCACCGCCCGGGCCATGGCCTGGTGCAGGGTCAGCGGGCCTTGCAGCGCCTCCTGGCCCTTGAACATGTTGGCCAGGTCCGCCCTTGCCCGCTGTTCGCTGACGCTGCGGTCGATGGGCTGGGTCTTGACCGCGCACCCCGTCACTGCCAGCGCCAGCATGCTTACCGCGAAAATCCTCGATGCTTTGCTCATCCCTGTCCGCCCCCTTGGTACGGCACTGCCTTTCTTCTAATGGTTTGCTCGCGTCCGTGGGCTCATGCCTGCGGCGCGGGTACCTCGACCTGCCCCAGCGCCTGGGCCAGTTGCCTGGCCTGGCGCTGCTCCCCCTCCCGGAAGGCCTGCAACTGCTGCCCCAGGGTCGGCGCCCCGCTCAACCCCTTGCCTGCGGCCGAGAGCAGCTTGCTCCCGGCCAGGTCGGACGGGCCGCCTTCATCCGGCAGCGTCTTGTCGAACAGATTGGCCAGGCTGCTGGCACCGAACACGTTGGCGTCGCCGCCACCGAAGCCCAGGAAGCCGACCCCCGAACCGTTGCCGATGCCACTGCCGCCCTGCTGCCCGGCGAACACCTGGGCCAGGTAGCTGGGCGCCAATGCACCGTCCTTGATGAAGATATTGCCCAGCGGCGGCAGGCCTGCGCCCGCGCTCGATACCTCGAACAGCGGCTGTGGCAGCAACGGCGACTGGTACGGCGCGGTGACCGGTATCGGCGTCGACACCAGCGGCGTGCCCGGGCTGGTCGGTAGCGAGTGCGCCGGTGGATAGGCGCGGAACTCCGGGTCGCCGTCGTTGGATTGCAGGGCCACGCCTTGCCCGGTGAAACCACCCACCAGGGCATTGCCGGCGCTGTCGGTGATGCCGGTGCCACTGGCCTTGAGCGCCAGGGCCAGGCTGCCGGCGCCGGCCACGCCGCTGACGTTGACCTGCCAGGTGCGGCCGTCGAGGCGCGTCAGCGACTGCAGGGTGCCGGTGGCGTTGCCGTTGCTCACCAACTGGAAGTCGTTGAGGTCGACGCTGTTGACGTTCTCGCTGAAGGTCACGGTGAACGACTGGCTGCCGGGCGTTGGCGTGGGGTTGGCGACGATCGAGGCCACTGTCGGCGGGGTGCCATCGACGGTCACGCCGCGGGTGTCGCCGACATTGTTCAGGCCCGGTGTCAGGGCATTGCCGGCGGCATCGCGCAGGGTCGCGCCGTTGGCCGACAGGCCCAGCACCTGGACGCCGTCGCTGTCGTTGTCGCCGGCCTGGATCTGGTACTGGAACACCAGCGTCGGGGTGCCGGAGCCGGCCACGAACTCGGCGTACACGGTGCGCCCGCCGACATCCAGGGCCAGGCGCGGCACGCCATCGACCACCACGGCTTCGCTGGTGTTGACCACGAAGGTGAGCACATCGCCGGTGTTGTAGGGCACGCCCACCGGCACGCTGACGCTGCCCACCGTGGGCGCATCGCGGTCGATGCTGTACACCGCGCCAGTAAGGCCGCCGACCAGGGCATTGCCGGCCACGTCAGTGATGCCCGTGGCGCTGGCTTTCAGGTTCACCCCCAGGGTGCCGGTGCCGCTGACGCCGCCGACGGTGACCACGTACACGCCACCGCCCAGCGCTTGCAGGCCGGTCAATGTGCCGTTGGCCGAGCCACTGGTGGCCAGGCTGAAGTCGCTCAGGTCGACACCGTTGACCCGCTCGCTGAAGGTCACCGTGAAGCGCACGCTCTGGGCGTTGCTCGGCGACGGGTCGAGGGTGACGATGCCGACCGCCGTCGGTGCCTGGGTGTCGACCAGCACCTGGCGGGTGTCGGCCACGCCGTTGAGGGTCAGGTTCATGGCGTTGCCCGCGGCGTCGGTCAGGGTCGCGCCGTTGGCGCTGAGCCCGGTCACGGTGACGCCGTCGCTGTCGTTGTCGCCGGGCTGGACGGTGTACTGGAACACCAGGGTGGTGGTGCCCGCCCCGGCCACCAGGTCGGCGAACACCGTGTGCCCGCCAATGTCCAGGGCCAGGCGCGGCGAACCGGCCACTTGCACCGCCTCGCTGGCGTTGACCACGAACACCAGGGTGTCGCCGGCGTTGTAGGCGACGCCCGCCGGGCCACCGACACTGGTCACGCTGGGCACGCGGCTGTCGATGGCGTAGTTGTTGGAGTCGGTGCTGCCCACCCCGGCGTTGCCGGAGGCCGCGCCGACCACGCCGGTGTTGTCCAGGGTGATCAGGTTGCTGGCGTCCTCGACATTGCCGGTGGGCGTGAGGGTCGCGGTCCAGGTGATGCCGCCATCGCTGCTGCTCAACCCGCTCAGGGTGCCGTTGGCCACGCTCAAGTCGGCGAGGGTGAAGCCGCTCACCGCTTCGCTGAAGGTGATGGTCACCAGGCTCGACTGGCCGGCGCGCAGGGCGCTGTCGGCGACCACGACGGTGGCCGTGGGGGCGACGGTGTCGACCGTGTAGTTGGCCGACGAGGTGGTGCCAACGCCGGCATTGCCGGCCAGGTCGCTGATACCGGTGTTGTTCAGGGTGATGACGTTGCTGAGGTCCCGCACCCCGGCGGTGGGGGTGAAGGTCGCGGTCCAGGTGATGCCGCCGTCGCTGCTGCTCACCGCGCTCAGGGTGCCATTGGCCACCGTCAGGTCGGCGTTGGTGAAACCGGTCACCGCCTCGCTGAAGGTGAAGGTCACCGTGGTGGTCTCGCCCACGCTCAGGTTGGGGTCGGCGATGACGATGGTGGCGGTCGGGCGCTGGCTGTCGACGGCGTAGTTGTTCGAGTCGGTGGTGCCGGTGCCGGCGTTGCCGGCGATGTCCGTCACGCCGCTGTTGTCCAGGGTGATCAGGTTGCTGGTGTCGGTGATGCCCGCGGCCGGGGTCAGGGTCGCGGTCCAGGTGATGCCACCGTCGCTGCTGCTCACCGCGCTCAGGGTGCCATTGGCGATCGTCAGGTCGGCGTTGGTGAAGCCGCTCACCGCCTCGCTGAAGGTGATGGTCACCAGTGACGTCTGGCCGATCGCCAGGTTGCTGTCGGCCACCACGATGGTCGCGGTCGGGCGCTGGGTGTCGATGGCGTAGTTGTTCGAGCTGGTGGTGCCGGAGCCGGCATTGCCGCTGCTCGCGCCGACCACGCCGCTGTTGTCGAGGGTGATCAGGTTGCTGCTGTCGGTGATGTTGCCGGTCGGGGTGAAGGTGGCGGTCCAGGTGATGCCGCCATCGCTGCTGGACACCGCGCTCAAGGTGCCGTTGGCGACGGTCAGGTCGGCATTGGTGAAGCCGGTCACCGCCTCGCTGAAGGTGAAGGTCACCAGGCTGGTGTCACCCACGCGCAGGGCCGGGTTGCTCACCACCACCGTCGCCGTGGGCTGCAGTGTGCTGACGGTGTAGTTGGCCGAGCTGGTGGTGCCGGCGCCGGCGTTGCCGGCCAGGTCGGCCACCCCGGTGTTGCTCAGGGTGATGACGTTGGTGGCGTCCTGCACGTTGATCGTCGGGGTGAAGGTGGCCGTCCAGGTGATACCGCCGTCGCTGCTGGACAACCCGCTCAGGGCACCGTTCGGCGCCGTCAGGTCGGCCAGGGTGAAGCCGCTCACCGCTTCGCTGAAGGTGATGGTCACCGTGGTGGTTTCGCCCACGGTCAGGTTGCTGTCGGCCAGCACGATGGTCGCGGTCGGGCGCACGGTATCGATGGCGTAGTTGTTCGAGTCGGTGGTGCCGCTGCCGGCGTTGCCGGCCAGGTCGGTCACGCCGGTGTTGTCCAGGGTGATCAGGTTGCTGGTGTCGGCGATGTTGCTGGTGGGGGTGAAGGTGGCGGTCCAGGTGATGCCGCCGTCGCTGCTGGACACCGCGCTCAAGGTGCCGTTGGCGATGGTCAGGTCGGCATTGGTGAAGCCGCTCACCGCCTCGCTGAAGGTCACGGTCACCAGCGACGTCTGGCCGATGGCCAGGCTGCTGTTGGCGACCACGACGGTGGCGGTCGGGCGCACGGTGTCGATGGCGTAGTTGTTCGAGTTGGTGGTGCCGGCGCCGGCGTTGCCAACGCTATCGGTTACCCCGGTGTTGTCCAGGGTGATGACGTTGGTCGCGTCGGTGATGGCGCTGGCCGGGGTGAAGGTGGCGGTCCAGGTGATGCCGCCATCGCTGCTGGACACCGCGCTCAAGGTGCCGTTGGCCACGGTCAGGTCGGCATTGGTGAAGCCGGTCACCGCCTCGCTGAAGGTGATGGTCACCTGCGACGTCTCGCCGATCCTCAGGTTGCTGTCGGCGACCACGATGGTCGCGGTCGGGCGCTGGGTGTCGATGGCGTAGTTGTTCGAGTTGGTGCTGCCGGTGCCGGCGTTGCCGGCGATATCGGTCACGCCGGTGTTGTCCAGGGTGATCAGGTTGCTGCTGTCGGTGATGTTGCCGGTGGGGGTGAAGGTGGCCGTCCAGGTGATGCCACCGTCGCTGCTGGACACCGCGCTCAGGGTGCCGTTGGCCACGCTCAGGTCGGCGTTGGTGAAACCGGTCACGGCCTCGCTGAAGGTGATGGTCACCAGCGAGGTTTCACCGACGGCCAGGTTGCTGTCGGTGACCACGATGGTCGCCGTCGGGCGCACCGTGTCGATGCTGTAGTTGGCCGAGCTGGTGGTGCCGGCGCCGGCGTTGCCGGCCAGGTCGGTGACGCCCGCGTTGTTCAGGGTGATGACGTTGCTGGCGTTGCTGATGTTGTTGGTCGGGGTGAAGAGGGCGGTCCAGGTCTTGCCGCCATCAGCGCTGGATACCGCGCTCAGGGTGCCGTTGGCCACGGTCAGGTCGGCGTTGGTGAAGCCGCTCACCACCTCGCTGAAAGTGATGGTCACCGTCGCGGTCTCGCCCACTTTCAGGGCCGTGTCGCTGAGGGTGATGGTGGCGGTGGGCGGGACGGTTTCGTGGATGGCCACCGACACCGACGCCGCGCTCGAGGTGCCGCCGTCGCCATCGTTGACCGTGACCGACAGGGTGCGGGTGGCCTGGCCGATGCTGTTGGCAGCATTGCTGTTGTCGTAGGTGAGGTTGCGCACCACGGCCTGGACCGCCGCGGCCGTGGCGCTGCTGTTGAACGTCAGCACCAGGTTGGCGCCGCCCGTGCCCCCGGTGTAGGTGCCGATGGCCACGCCGCCGTAGCTCACCGTGTTGCCACTGACGCCGATCTGCCCGGCGCCATTGCCCTGGTGGCGGATGCCCAGCACATCTTCGCTGGCGACGCCGTTGGCGCTGACCGCCACGGTCAGGTTGCCGCCGGCGAAGTCGGCCGAGTCGCTGTCGGTGACCGTGGCATTGCTGCCGCTGTCGAGCAGCACGGCGCCAGCGCCTTGGCTGAAGGTCTGGCTGTCGCCGTTGAGGTTGGCGATCACCGGCGCGGCATTGGCCGGCTGGACCACCACCGAAGCGGTGCGGGTGGTGCTGCCCATGTCGTCGTTGACGCTGACCGTCACGCTGCGGGTGCCGCTGGTGTAGGCCCCGGTGCTGTTGCCGTAGGCCACCACGGCAAGGATCGAGCGGTACTGGGCCAGTGTGGCCACGCCACTGAGCGACAGCACCGTGGTGCCGGAGCCGCTGATGGTGATGCCGTAGCTGGCCGCCGTGGCGATCTGCCCGGCGCTGAGCGACAGGGTTTCGTTGCCGCCGTCGAGCACGCCACCGAGGGTGAGGGTCGCGCCGCTGACCTGGGTGTCGCCGTCGGTCTGGGTGAGGCTGATGTTCGGCACGATGGCCACCGGGCTGCCGGTGAAGTTGACCGTGCTGTCGTTGCCGCCGCTGCCGGTGTCCAGGTCGACCACCGGGGGCGCCGAGTACAGCACCTCGTAGGCGCCGATGTCGACACCCGCGCCACGGGGCCGGTCGAAGCCGCGCAGGTCGGTGAGCGGCGCGCCGGCGAGGGTGCCCTGGTCGATGGCGTTGCTGGCGGTGCTGGCCAGGCGGTAGTCGCCGGTGGCGGTGTTGACGAAGTTGACCGAGGCGCCGATCAGGTTGGTGGTGCTGGTGTAGCCGCCGCCGACGCCGCCATTGGTGGCCGCATCGAGCTGGGTGCCGTTCACGGTGTTGCCGGTGAAGATGCTGTTCTGCACCGTCACCGTGCCGGCCTGGCCGCTGGCCCAACCGAGGCCGCCCGAGGTGATGCTGCCGGTGCTGGTGTTGAGGAACACGTTGTTGGCCACGGTGCTGTTGGTGATGCGCACCGTGCCGCCGCTGTTGCTGAGCACGATGATCGAGCCGGCCGCCACCGTGCCGGTGGCGCCGTAGGTGCCGGTGTTGTTGTAGATGGCGACGTTTTCCAGCACATGGTTGTTGGCGCCGCCCAGGCGCACCAGGGTCGACATGGCGGTGCCGCCGACGATGCTGGCGCTGTTGTCGTGGATCGTGGTGTTGCGCACCACCACCGTGGAGCCCGCCGTGGTCGCCGAGTTGATCACCGTGCCGGCGTTGCTTTCGAAGTTGGAGTCCTCGACGGTGATCGAACCGCCGGCGGCACGGATCGCGCCGCCGGCGATGTTGCTGGAGAAATGGCGGAAATCCAGGTTGCGCACGGTCAGCACGCCACCGCCGTTGCTTTGCAGGCCCGAGGCTTCGAGGACATCGCGGACGCCGTTGTCGTTGGCGTCGCCGCTCAAGATGATGTCGCCTTTGCCATCGCCGTCGACATCGCCGTTGATGGTGATGTTGCTGGTCACGGCCAGCGCCGTGGCCGACGTCCAGCGGATGGTCTCGCCCTTCAGGTTCTGGTGGAACACGATGATGTCATTGCCGCTGCCTGCGGCGGAGCCGTCCACCGAGGTGTCGGTGTTCGCGGCCTGGATGGCTTCGGCCAGGGTCACCCCGCCATCGCCATCGGCGATGAGCGAAGCGTTCTTGCTGGTGACGGTGATGGTCGCCAGCGAGGTGCTGAACCCCGACAGGTCGCCGCGCTGCACGCCCACGCCGCTGGCCACCACGCCGGAGACGGTCTCCAGCGCCCAGTCCTCGCCGGCGCGGTTGCCGGTGGAATCGGACGAGGCACCCACATCGGCACCGCTGAGCCGCGCCACTTCGTTGACGAACAGCTGGCCGTCGCTGCCGGCGCCGGTGTTGCAGGCGAAGAAACGGATGTCGCCGCCCGGCGCCAGGCTGGCGCCGATGCGCGCGAGGTCCGCGCCATGGCTGGCCAGCTGGTTGGCCCAGATGGCGTTGCCGGCCAGGTAGACATAACCCTTGTCGCCGTGGCTGATGATGTCGACCGAGGTGACGTCGCTGCGGCCGTTGAGGTAGTCGGCGATCTGCTTGAATCCGTCCTTGCCGTTCTCCAGCACCACCACCTCGACCCCGGCGGGCAGGCCGGCGATGAGCTTCTGGTAGTCGCTGACGGCGGAGTCGACGAACACCACTTCGTGGTTGCCCGAGGCCGCCGTGACTGGCGCGGTGGCTGGTGCCGCCTCGTGGGCCGCTTCGTGGGTGGCGCTGTCGCGGCTGCCGGCCGCGTCGCTGGCGGCGCTGGTGTCCTTGGCCACGCTGGCGGCCGCGGCGGCTTCGACCGCCTGGGCGCCTTGGTCGGCGACCACGCCCACCGAGGCGTCGAACATCATGCGCGGCTCCAGGGCCTGGATGAGTCTGGGCCGGCTCGTGGAAACGTTGTGGGTGTGGGTGTCCTTGCCGCGTTTCCAGAATGCCATGATGCCCTCGCTCAGCCCTGGGGCTGGTTATGCTTGCCATCCTTGCGAATGAGGACGGCCTGTCCTTGTTGATAAATCCTGAACGGACGACGGGGCGCCAATGTGCGCCCCGCAGTCCTGCCGGCTGGTTGCCCGGCCTCAGTTACGGGTCGGGAAGACCCCTTCGAGCGCGATGATGAAGTTGATGCCCAGGTAAGGGCTCTGGTTGGTGAACGGTTGGTTGCTCCCCAGGACCGACACCTTGCTGGCCGGGACAGTGATGTTGAATGGCTTGAGCGTGGTGTCGGTGGCCGTGGCGGTGTAGATCTTGATCTCAGGCCCAGAGCCTGTGGTGTCGACCGACTTGGCCAGCACCGCACCGGTCGAAGGCGTATCCAGTTCGGCGGTGCCGGTGGTGGCCGGGATGGCGACCGAGACCGTTGCGGCAGGGATGTTCAAGGTCTGCGGCACCATGTTCGACAGCGTCAGGGTGGTCGATGTCGTCCCTCCCACCTCGCCCAGCAGGATGTTGTTCGTCCCCGTCCCTTGACCCGTATGGACCGGGGCACGGCCACGCAGGTCAGGCAGCGCGAACGTGCTCTGGCCGTTACCTCCGTAGGTGGTGCCCAGGATCGCGAACAATGCAGCGTTCTGGTTGATGCCTAGAATCTGCCCGTTGCACAGGGCCCAGCCCCGAGGGGCGAAGTTGCCTGCGAACAAGGTGATCTGTCCAACGAATGGCTCACTCATCTACTGCTCTCCTATGACAACACTGCAAGGGCGGGCCGCCTGGCCCGTGGGAAATGACACGCACGCCAGACGCCTTCAGAGCGGCCGTTCGACGTGAAAAATCGCCTCCAGCACCAGCCGCCCCTCGGTATCGGGGCCCACCGGGGTCATCATCAGCAGCCAACCCTCCTCGCCCGGTGGCGACAGACGGAACACCGCCTGCGGCAGCATCGTACCGGCCGGCAGGGCGAACTCCGCCGCATAGCGCTGGTGGCGTGGCGACATGGCCTGGCCCTCGGTCACGGCCAGCAATTGCGCCTCGAGCGCCTGCTCGTCGCTGACCCACAGCTGGAAGTGGCTGCCGGTGGCCTGTTGCAGTTCGTCGAACGTGGGCATGGCATGCATGGAGCTGATCCTTCAGGCACGAATGGCGGTGGTGAGCGCCGCTCGGCGCATTTTCAGGGAGAGGCCGGTTTCGCCGACGACCTCGAACCCGAGGCGCTGGTAGAGCTGCAAGGCCGGGTTGTGAGGGGTGACGTGCAGGCCGGCGCTGAGCCCGTCGGCATCGGCTTGCGCCAGCCACTGGCCGAGCAACCGGCTGCCGATACCGCGGCCGCACCAGGCGGGCAACAGGGCCATGTCGATGAACTGCACGTGGCTGTCGGTCCAGTGCAGGTAGGCACGGCCGACGGGCTCGCCCGCCACTTCGATGACGAAGAAGTCGGCGCCGGCGAACTGGGCTTGGTAATAGTCGTGCTGGGCTTGGAACTGCTGGTCGAGGAACGCATCGATGGCGGCCTGGGGCCACGGCAGCAGGGCCATTTCGGCGGCACGGGTGGTGCCATAGAGTGTGCGCAGGAACGCCCGGTCGGCGTCCACGATGGGACGGAGGTTCACCTCGGGGATGGACATCGGGTATGGCTTCCCTGCGTAAGGTTACCCCATGGTGAGGGGCGCACATCCAAGTGAATTGTCCTACACAATCTGCAGCAGCGTAGCCGAAGAGCAAGGCAAATAGCCACTACCCGAACAGGGTCTTTTCAACTTTTTTCTCAAACACCCGTTCGAGGTAGTTTGACGCCATTTCCTAGACGTTTCGCAACCGTATGGATTCCAACGCGTTGTAAGGTGCCTGGGCCCAACGGCTGACCGCAACCCGTAATTCGTCGCTGGCCTCCTCGCGCTTGCGCTGGCTGTCGGCGCTGAAGTTCATGGCCGGCTGCTTGGCGTCGAAGGCCGCGACGGCGCGCAGGTCCGCCACATCGCCGGGCTGGATGCCGAACAGTGGCCCGAGGCGTCCCCAGGCGGCGTCGGGCAATTCGCTGTAGTTCACGGCGATGGCGCCGTGGCGTTCGCACAACGCTAGGCCAGCCGTGAGAATTTCGCCAATCATCCGGCAGGTGTATTCCACCGTGTCCATGGCTTGGGGGGCGGGCAGCAAGCTGTCCAGGCCTGTAGCGCCGAGCAGCCCCGGTACCCGGTGCATGCCCGCCTGGCGCAGTTGCGAGACGACGATTTCCAGCGGGTCGCGGTAGAGGAACACCCGGGGCGCGTCGGGATACAGCGCCGTCAGCAGTGGCGCGTCAAAGATGTTCCAGGCATCGAGCTTGATCAGCAGTTGCCGTTCATCCCCCCGACGGCGCTGGCCGTAGGCCGAGCAGAGGGCGCGCAAGGCGTCGGCTTGCCAGGCCGCTGCGGCCGGGTCCTGGCGTGCGGCGCGCAGCAAATTGTCCAGCGGCGGGGGCTCGGACAGCACGATGTTGCGGGCCTGGCTGGCCAGCAGTTGGGCGACCAGGGTCGAACCGCAGCGCGAGGCGTGGAACACCAAGGTCGTGGGGCTCAGGCCAGGGCTGCGGGCATGCCAGTCGAGCAAGGCCTGGACGTCGGTTTCGCGGCGCATGGCCTGGTTGAACGGCAGGCGCAGCGCCAGGTCGACATCGTCGCGGAAGAATGGCCGGGTCAGGCGCCGCTCGCCAAACCAGCACCAGTCCACCCGCCAGCCGGCGTCGCCTTGCCAGAGGCGGATGGGCAGCCAGCCCTGGAAGTCCAGCGGGGTGTTCATGCTCGCCATTGATCGCTCCATGCCTGCTTGCCCCGGCGCATGGCGGCCAGGACCTCTGCGTCGGAAAATATCTGCCCTTGCTCGGCGCCCAATCGCACGGCTTCGGCGACGAATGCCCGAGGGTCCTCCAATGCCTGCAGGCGTGCGGCCAATGCCGGCAACTCGGCCAGTTGCTGGCAAAACCGTTCGAATGCCTGCTCCGCCCTGCCCGGCTGCAAGGTTGGCGTGCGCGCCAGACCTTCCTCGATCAATGCCAGCAGCCAAGGGTCGGCCGTGCAGTCGAGCACCAGGTGGATGCGTTCGCCGGGGCCGGGGTTGTTGACGCGATGAGGTCGCGACAGGTCGATGAACCAGCACTCGCCCGGGCGCATCGGCACTTGCAGGCCGTCCACCAGGAACTCAACGCCGGGCGGGCTGAGCAGCGGGATGTGCAGGCGCAGGCAGCCGCCAGGGCGGCCCAGGTCGGGGTCGCGGTGTTCGTGGATCCTGGCGCCTTCGCCCAGGCGCAGCAGGCGGGCGGCGCGCAGCGAGGCCTGGAATGGCGCCAGCACCGTTTGCCAGGCTGTTTCGCCCTGCCACCAGGTCAGGTTCTTTGGCGCGCCCTGGCCCGGGGCCAGCGGTAGCGGCGCATCCTCGGCGGTGACCAGCGCCACCCCGCTCCAGTCGCCTTCGTGGTAGCTGTGGTTGAAATGCGTCTGCCAGGCTTCGGCGGGGACCTGGGCCAGGGCCGGTAGCAACGCTGGCAGGTCGATTGCCAGGGGGAGCTGGGAACATAGCGGTAGCGGGGCTTCGGTCATGGGTGTTCCTTGTGGTGGGTTCGTCCTGGAAAACAGCCCTTCTAGGTTTTGCTCGTGTATTGCAGCGCACTGGAGATCGAGCGCCGCCTGCGCGGCGCATCGCGGATGAATCCGCTCCTACAATCGGTTGCAACGTGCCACACCTGCGTGACAACACCGCCTGGCCTGTAGGAGCGGATTCATCCGCGATGCGGCGCTCGGCCCCCCTAAAAACCACTCTCACGCACCCCCAGCGCCGCCAACCGCCGCCAGGCGGCCCCCAACAACGACTCCCGGGCACCCTCGAGCACCACCACCCCACGCACCGGCTGGCCCACATCTGCCACCTCGGCCAACGGGCTCAAGCGCACACCGTACTGGGCCTGCACCGGCTCCGCGCGTTGCTGGCCATCACGCCGCACGGCCACCGGCCCATGGCGGTCGGAGGCCAACGCTTCCAGCTCCAGCACCGTCACCCCGGTGGCGTCCACCTGCTCCACCCGCACCGGCACTGCCGGCCGCGCCGGGTCATCGGCGATAAATCGCCCTTCGCTGCCGGCCGCCACCCGCCACAGGTCGGCCTCGGCCAGGTAACCCCGCAGGCGCACGCCCGGCTCGACAATCCGCCCCAGGGTCTGGGCCGGGCTGACCCACTGGCCGGGCACAAGGTCCGGCGGCAGGTCGCGCAGTACCCCGTTGCGCGGCGCGCGCAGTTGCAGGCGTTCACGCTGGGCCGTCAGGCCACGGTATTCGGCCACGGCTTCGGCCAGTTGCTGTTCAAGCACACCGGCATCACCCGCCGTCTCGCTGCGCCCGGCCTGACGGCGCAACAGCAGCTGCAGGATGTCGATCTCGCGGCGCACGATGGACTGGCGCGACGCCAGGTCGGGCGACTCCAGCTCCAGCAGCAAAGTCCCCTGGCCAACCCTCTGCCCCTCGCGCACCAGCAGGCTTTTCACCCGTGCCGCCACCGGCGCGTGCAAGGCACTGACGCGGGACGCCTCGAGCATCGCCGGCACGTCCACCGCGCCGCGCCAGGGCACCACCAGCACGGCCAGCAGCAGCGCCAGCCCGGCTGCGACCCGCAAGGTCTTGCCCGGCGCCGCCTGGCCACGGCGCAGCCACCACTGCTGTAGCTCCTTCCACACCGGCAACCCGATGAACCACACCAGCTCCACCAGCATCAGGAAGATGCCCAGCACCTTGAAGAACAGGTGATACACCGCCAGGGCGATACCGAAGAACAGCACCGCGCGCCATAGCCAGGCGCCATAACCCCACACCAGCAGGCGGCGGCGCATGACGGCAGGCCAGGCTTCCGGGGCCGGTTCGCCATAGCCGAACAACGCTTCGCGCAGGCGCCAGCGGCACAGGGCGAAGGCGCGCTGCTGCAGGTTCTCGACGCCCCACAGGTCGCTGACCAGGAAGTAGCCGTCGAAGCGCATGAAGGGGTTGAGGTTGACCAGCAGCGTGGTGATCCAGGTGGCGCTGGCCAGCATGAACGCCGCCGTGCGTGCCGGGCCATCAGGTAGCAGCGACCAGGCCAGCAGCGCCAGCACCGCCAGCACCAGCTCGGCGAACACCCCACCGGCGTCGATCAGCAGCCGTGAACGCCGGTCACGGACCCGCCAGGCATCGCTGACATCGGTGTAGAACATCGGCAGCAGCACCATGAACGCCAGGCCCATGCTCTGCACCCGGCAGCCGGCGCGCTTGGCCATGAAGGCATGGCCGAACTCGTGGCACAGCTTGGCGAACCCCAGCGCCACGCCAAAGGCAAGGATGCCCCCCAGGCTGAACAGGTGCGGGAAGGTGGCGATGAAACGTGACCAGTCGCGGATCACCAGGAACACGCCCAGCGCCAGCACCAGCGGCAGGGCGATGCGCAGCAGCCAGCCGCCATGGCGTTCTAGCAGCGGCCAGGCGCGGTTGAGGAACGCGTCCGGGCGCCACAGCGGAATACGAAAGAACAGGTACTGATGCAGCACGCGCGTCCACAGGCTCTGCCGGGTGGCGGCGGCCTTGGTCGCATAGCTGTCGCGCTGGCGGGCGTCCTCGGCGCTGATCAGGTCATGCTGGCCGAGGAACAGGAGCAGCTCTTCCAGGGCCTGCCCATCGACGGCCTGGCCGGGCTCGGCGTTGGCGGCGGCCAGCACCCGTTGCGGGTCGCCCAACCGCCAGTGCTGCAATAGCCGCACGGCGGCGGCGCCTAGCTTGAAGTAGCGCCCGCGCAGCGGGTCGGCCAGGGTCCATTGTGGCGCGCCGTCGTGGCCGGGCGCCGCCGCCGACAGCTGCAGGTCGGCTCGCAGCGGTGGCAGGCTCACAGCCCCAGCCCCTGGCGCAACGCCGCCAACGGCCGGCGTAGCAGGTAATAGACCAGCGGCGCGCGCTCGCCGTACAGCTTGGCGGTGCCGCGCAGGCCGATGCGCGGCGGCGTGTCATCGAAGCCTGCATCGAGGCGGTAGGCCAATTGCCCGGTGGCGGTGGCCTGGGCCTCGTAGGCGGCGCGTTCCAGGCGCGCGGCGTGGCGGTGCAGCGGGTCGCTGTCGAGGAACAGCGCCACTTCGGCGCCAGGTTGCAAGGCGATGGCGTCGCCCACCGGCAGTTCCATGCGCAACTCGGCCATCTGCGGGTCGGCCAATTGCATCAGGCGCTCGCCGGTCTGTACCGGTTTGCCCATCCAGCGCTCGGCATCGGCGAATACCGCGATCCCGGCGCGTTCGGCGCGGATCTCGCTGCGCCCCAGAAGCTGGCGGGCGTAATCGAGCTCGGCGCGTTTCTGCTCCACACGGGCGGCCAGCAGATCGAGCCGGGCGTTGGATTCGGCATCGCTGAACGCCCGTTGGGTACTGGCCTTGAGCTCGGCCTCGGCCACCCCCAGGGCGCGCTCGGCGACATCGGCCTGGGCCTTGAGGGTGGTGGCGTCGAAACGCACCAGCACATCGCCCGTGGCGACCGTCTGGTTGGGCTTGACCAGGAACTCGGCGATCACCCCGTCCAGCGGCGCGGCGACCACACGCCCCGCGCGCGGCACGACTTCGGCCGGCGCCAGCACCGATTGGCGCACCGGCACCAGCAGCACCAGCAGCAACGCCCCCGCCACTGCCAGCAGGCGCCGCCTTGGCCAGCGCAGGCGCCAGGGCCGGGTCGGGCGCAAGGCCAGCCAGGCATGGGCGTAGGTGTCCCCCAACTGGTTCAGCAAAGCCTGTTCGGCGGGGTTGAACGCCTGGTCGCGGGCCAGCCACAGGGCACCGAAGGCTTCGCCCTGGCGATCGAGCAGCGGCAACCAATAAGCGTGGGCGGCCGACAGCGACTGCCAGTCGGCCAGGGCCTGGGCGTCCAGCCGAGCGGGGTCGACGACGCCAGCCTGGCCCGCCACGCCTGCGGCCTGCAAGGTGTGGGCGGCGCGCTCGACGAATGCCACGAACGGCGCATGGGGCTCCACCACGCTGATGCCGGTCAGGGCCTGGACCTTGCCGGCGATCAGCAGGGCGGCATGGCGAAAGCCGAACAACGCCTGGCCATCGTTGACCATGGCGTAGGCCAGTTGCTCGCTGCTGGCGGCCTGCCGGGCCTGGCGTTGCAAACCGAGGAACAGTGCGAAGGCGTGCTCGGCCACGCCCGCCGCGACGGTCATGGCTGTTCCGGGAAGTGGGCGGTGCCGCTCATGCCGGCCAGCAGCCCCTGACTGTCGCGGGGCAGCTCGCCGATCAGTTGCAGGGTCTGGCTGCCCTCGTCGATCCGCGCGCCCACGCGCTTGACCTGGGCCTGCAGGGGCTTGCCGGTTTCATCGGGGACGAACTCGAACGGCTGGCCGGGCTTGAGCCGCCCCAACCAGCGTGAGGGCACCAGCAGGTGGATTTCCAGCGAGCGGTTGTCCACCACCTCGATCAACGGCGAACCGCTGGGCACGCTTTCATGGGGCTGGGCCCGGCGCTGCACCACCCGCCCGTCGAACGGCGCGCTGACCACGCAGCGCTTGATCTGCACCTGGTACACCTGGGCTTCGGCCTGGGCCTGGGCCTGCTTGGCCTCGGCCAGCGACACTTCGAACTGGCCGACCGACTTCAGCGCGGCCAGCTGGCGGTTGTGCCGGAGTTCTTCACTGGCGGCGCGCACGGCGGCCTGGGCGGCGTTTAGCTGGGCTTGATAGGCACTGCAGTCGAAGCGCGCCAGGGTGCTGCCCTGCTTGAAGTCCTGGCCGTCGGCGTAGGGCATCTCGACGATGCGCCCGGCCAGTTCGCTGGACAGCACCGCCTGGTCGCGGGCACGCAGCACGCCACGGGGGTTCTGCCCGCTGCTGGCGGTTGTGGTGGAAGGGGCGTCGAGCAAGGGGTCGACCGGCGCTTCGCCGGCCTGCGCCAGCGGCAGGTGCAACAGACCCAGGGTCAAAGCCAAACGGAAACCGCGAAGCATGTTGCGCACTCCCTTGCGAGCTAGTGGCGGGAGTGTAAGACAAAAAATGATGGCACGGATATATCACGCGGATGAAGATCCGGGGGCCGTCTGGGGTGGCGAAAGCCTTGTGGCGCATCGCGGATGAATCCGCTCCTACAGGGCCAGGCGTAGGCACGTTGCAACGACTGTAGGAGCGGATTCATCCGCGATGCGCCGCACAGGCGGCGCTCGATCCCATAGGCGCTGCAACGCTCCAATCGAACACCTAAAACGCCAAAGAGCCTTCACCCCAACGACCGCGCCCCCACCGCCCGGCGCGCCTGGCCCCGGGTGGTGACGATACCCAGGAACGAGATGACGATCGCCAGGCTCAGCGTCGCGGTCACCTCGGCCCGGTGCTCTTCGGTGAACAGCATCACCCCCAGGGCGCAGCTGATGAACACGATCACCGCCCAGGTCAGCCAGGGGAACAGCCACATGCGGAACTTGAGGTTGGCGTTCTCCCGCTCGAGCCTCGCACGCATGCGCAGTTGCGAGATGGCGATCACCAGGTACACCAGCAAGGCGATGGCCCCGGAGCTGGCCAGCAGGAATTCGAACACCCCCTTGGGCGCGAAGTAGTTGAGGATGGCGATGCCCGCGCCGATCAGGGTGCTGCCGAACACCGCCGCGCGCGGCACACCGACCTTCGACGTCTTGTTCAGCAACGCCGGCGCGTCACCACGCTTGGCCAGCGAGTACATCATCCGCGAGGCGATGTAGATCGACGAGTTCATGCAGCTGGTCACTGCGATCAGCACCACGAAATCGACCATCAGCGCGGCGTTGGGGATGTTCATGATTTCCAGCGCGCGCTGGTACGAGCCCACCACCGCCAGCTGCGGGTCGTTCCACGGCACCACCGAGATGATCACGAAGATCGACAGGATGTAGAAGGTGCTGATGCGCCAGATCACCGAGCGGGTGGCCTTGGCGATGTTGCGCGACGGGTCGCTGGACTCGGAGGCGGCGATGGTCACCGCCTCGGTGCCGATGAAGCTGAACATCACGGTGATGAACGCCCCCACCACCGCCGACCAGCCTTTGGGGGCGAAGCCACCCTGCTCGGCCATCAGCGTGCTCAGGCCGCTGACCTCGCGGTTGGGCAGCCAGCCCAACAGCGCGGCGAAGCCCAAGCCGATGAACCCGAGGATCGCGGTGACCTTGAGGATGGCGAACCAGAACTCGAACTCACCGTACTTGGCCACGCTGAACAGGTTGGTGCAGGCCAGCAGCAACACCGAGGCCAGGGCGAAGATCCAGCTGTCCACCTGGGGGAACCAGGCGTTGAGCACATGCCCCGCGGCCAGCGCCTCGATGGGGATCACCAGCACCCAGAACCACCAGTACAGCCAGCCGATGGTGTAGCCGGCCCAGCGGCCGATGGCTTGCTCGGCGTAGGTGGAGAACGAGCCGGTGTCGGGGTGCGCCACGGCCATTTCGCCGAGCATGCGCATGACCAGCACCACCAGGGTGCCGGCCACGAAGTAGGAGAGGATGGTGGCTGGCCCGGCCGCCGCGATGGCGTGCCCGGAACCGACGAAGAGCCCGGCGCCGATGATGCCGGCGATGGACAGCATGGTGACGTGACGCGGCTTGAAACCTTGGGCAAGGTTGCCATCGGATCCCACGGTGTTCATTGGTGTTGTTCTCTTTTTGCTGACACATGGAAGGGACGGGCAGGTGCGGGCGAAAGGGCTCCTCGATCAACGGTGGAGTACGTTGCGCACGCTCTGTTACGGCCTTCTCACGCGCCCGGGGCAACGCACCGTGAAGATGCGGGCTTCACTTTAAGCCGGGCGCGGCGCGAGCAAAATGCTCGAAAACGTCAGACAACGGTTCGATCACGACACCACGTGCCTATCCGCGTCAGTCAAGCCCCTCGGCATGCCTGGGAGCGTCAATCTCGGTCGCGGCGGTAATCCCAGTAGAAGTTCACCACCGCGAACGTCAGGATCGCGGAGACGATCATCAGGCCGATCTGCAGGTTGCTCATGGGGTTCTCCGGATTAACGATAAGTTTCCCTGGCCCGGCTAGGCCGGGCATCGTCAGCAAGGCTGGCTCCTACGGGTTACAGGTGCCTGTAGGAGCGGGTTTACCCGCGAAAGGGCCAGTGGGTGCTCCATCGCATTCGCGGGTAAACCCGCTCCCACAGGGCCGTGCCGAACCTGTCGGACTTGTCCCACGTCGATGGGCCAGACGCTTGAGCGCCAGCACCATGAGCACGCCCAGCAGCATCATCGCCAGCACCAGCAACGCGTAGGCCAGCCACCACGGCACGCCTGCGGTCATCATGCTGAACTCGGACATGCCACCGATGCTGGCGATCAGGTTCAGCGGCAGGAACACCACGTTGATCAGGGTGAGCTTGCGCAGGGTCTCGTTCATCGCGTTGTTGGCCAGGTTGCCGCGGGCGTCCATCAAGCCGGCGAATACCGTCGAGTAGATCTCCGCCTGTTTGTGGCACTGGTTGTTCTCGATCACCAGGTCGTCGATCAGCGCCAGCACCTCGGGGTTGAAGTGGCGCTTCTCGCCGTGGGCGCGCAGGCGCGAGAGCACCGCGCCGTTGCTGTGGATGGCGTTGATGTAGTGGATCAGGCTCTCGCTGAGGTTGAACATCTGCATCAGGTGGTGGTTTTCCAGCGACTGCTCGAAGCGCTGCTGCAGTTCGCGGGCGACCATCTTGATCACCTTCAGGTGCCCCAGGTAGTGGTGCAGGTTGTCCAGCAGGATGGCCAGCAGCACATCCATCGGATCGTGCAGCGCATGGCGTTGCCCGAGGCCGTCGAGCAATGAGTCATCCGGAGCGATCAGCACCAGGTGGCCGTCGACCATCAGCATGCCGAACGACGACACCTGGAAGGCGAAACTGTCGCCGCCGGTGTAGCTCTCCGGGCGCTTCCAGATCAGGAACAGGCCATCACGGTGCAGCTCCAGGCGCGAGACTTCGTCCGGGTCCAGCGCCGAGGCCAGGGCATGGGCGTCCAGGTGGAACCACGCCTGCAGCAGCTCGCGCTCGGCGCTGTCCGGTTCGACGAACAGCAGCACCTCGCAATCGAGCCCTTCGCGCTTGCGCAACTGGCCGTGGGCCAGGCTGTAGCTTTCGATCATGCCAGCACCTCGTTACCAGGCTTGCCCCCGGCGCTTCTGCTCCAGGCGGCGGATGAATTCCTCCAGCACCAGGGTGTAGAGGTCATCGTGCAGGTAGGCGTCTTCGATGCCGGCGTCGAGGTTGGGGTTGTCGTTCACCTCGATCACCACCACCCGCTCGCCGACCTGCTTGAGATCGACGCCGTACAGGCCGTCGCCGATCAGGTTGGCGGCCTTCACCGCCAGCTCCACCACCGCCCGAGGCGCCTCGTGCACGGCCAGGGTGCGGCACTCGCCGTTGACCTCGTCACGCTGGGCCTGGTGGTTGAAGATCTGCCAGTGGCCCTTGGACATGAAGTACTGGCAGGCGAAGATCGGCTTGCGGTTGAGCACACCGATGCGCCAGTCGTATTCGGTGTAGAGGTACTCCTGGGCCAGCAGCAGCACCGAGTGCTCGAACAGTTCGGCAGTGGCGGCCAGAAGTTCGGCGTGGTCCCTGACCTTGATCACGCCCCGGGAGAAACAACCGTCGGGGATCTTCAGCACCAGCGGAAAGCCCAGCCGTTCGCCGATGCCTTCCAGCGCCTGAGGGTTGTCGCGGTAGAGGATCTCGCTGGCCGGCATGGCCAGGCGATGGCTGCGCAACAGGTCGGTCAGGTAGACCTTGTTGGTGCAGCGCAGGATCGATGCCGGGTCGTCCATCACCACCAGCCCTTCGCTCTCGGCCTTCTTGGCGAAGCGGTAGGTGTGGTTGTCGACGCTGGTGGTCTCGCGGATCAGCAGGGCATCGTATTCGGCCAGGCGGGCGTAGTCTTTCTTGCCGATCAGTTCGACATCGACCCCCAGCTGGTGCCCGGCGCGGATGAAGCGCTCCAGGGCCTTGGGGTTGGACGGCGGCAGCGCTTCGTCGGGGTCGTGGAGGATCGCCAGGTCGTAGCGCGCCACCCGGCGCGAACGCGGCTGGCGCCAGATCCTGCGGCTGAAGCCATCGAGGGCGTTGGCGAACTGGTCCTGCTGGTCTTCGCGCAGTTTGTGCAGCGCGCCGGCCTTGACCCCGGCGATATGCCAGGTGCTGGTCTTGCGGAATTCCACCAGCAGGATCGGGCAAGGGAAACTTTCGAACAGCTGGCGGGCAATGTCCTGCAGCGGTTCCAGGTCGGTACGGCCGAAATACAGGGTCAGGGTGAAGCCTTCGGTTTCACCGTAGGGGTGATTGGCCAAGGCACTTTCCAGGCTGCGCGCCATCTCGTCGAGGGCCAACCCGTATAACGATTTACGGGTCAGCTCACTGATACTTCTGACCGAGGGAATGACTTTGTGACCGCGCGCCTCGGCCAACAACGAACAATAATAACCGTGGCCTAGATACTTATAGTTACGACATAAGTTTATGACTTGTACGCGCTTGCCGTTGTCTGTCTCGCGAGACTGTTCCAGGTATTCCTGAGCCGTCACGACATCTTCGCTTGGCAGGTACGAAGCCCAGTCATCACGCCGCTCCACGATGATCACCAGCTGACTTGACTTGTTGTCCAGTTGCAGTGGATAAATAACGCCAGTCGCACTTGAGTTTGAACTTTCCCCGGGCCATGCCGGTAAAGGTTCCTGAAACGAAGACATGTTGGAAGCCCTGTGTTGGGTAGACACGGCTTCTATTAAGCACGAAGTTTTTCGAATGTCCCGTTTCATTACGCAACTTTTACGGCGGCCCTATGCAGATCGAATTTCGCCTGGCAACTGTCGAAGACCTGCCGGCCCTGCTGGCACTGGAGAACCAGTGCTTCGCCCTGGACCGGCTCACCCCGCGCAGCTTCCGCTGGATGCTCTCCCACGCCAACGCCAGCCTGCTGGTGGCGCAACGTGACGGCCACTTGATGGGCTATGCGTTGCTGCTGTTCCATCGCGGGACATCACTGGCGCGCCTGTACTCCATCGCCATCGCCGCACAGGCACGCGGCCAGGGGCTTGGCGCGCGCCTGCTGGAACAAGCAGAGCGTTGCGCCCTGGACCACGAGCGCGCCTACCTGCGCCTCGAGGTACGCACCGACAACCCCACCGCCATTGCCCTGTACGAGCGCCATGGTTACCGGCGCTTCGCCCAGGTGGACGACTACTACGAGGACCACGCCAGCGCGCTGCGCTACGAGAAACGCATCCTCCAGCACCCGACGGGCGAGGCGCGGCCGGTCCCCTACTACGCCCAGACCACCGACTTCACCTGCGGCCCGGCCTGCCTGCTGATGGCCATGGCCGCCCTGCAACCGCAACGCCTGCCCACCCGCCGCGAGGAACTGCGCCTGTGGCGCGAGGCGACCACCGTGTTCATGACCTCCGGCCACGGCGGCTGCAGCCCCCACGGCCTGGCCCTGGCCGCCTGGCGACGGGGTTTTCGCGTGCAACTGAGGCTCAATACAGAAGGGCCACTGTTTCTCGACGGCGTGCGCCAGGCGGCCAAGAAAGAGGTCATGCGCCTGGTCCACGAGGACTTCTGCGCCGAGTTGCAGGGCAGCGACGTGCAGATCGCCCGGCAGGCGCCCGACCTGCCTCGGGTACTCGCGCAGGGCGGCCTGGCGCTGGTACTGATCAGCAACTACCGGCTGACCGGCAGCAAGGCGCCGCACTGGGTGCTGGTCACCGCTTGCGACGACGATTTCGTCTACCTGCACGACCCCGACATCGACCATGGCCGCCATCGCCAGGCCCTGGATTGCCAGCACCTGCCGGTGAGCCACCAGGAGTTCCAGCGCATGAGCCTGTTCGGCGGGCGCAAGCTGCGCGCGGCGGTGGTGGTGTACGCAACGGCGGCGTAAACGAAAAAAGCCCCGGGTTACCGGGGCGGCAAGAGGTTGGTGAGGCACAGTTGATTACAGCTTTTCTTCCCCATCGGCGTTAATGTATTGCCCCTCTTCACGGCGTGGAACGGACACCATGGCGATCATCCTCGACGACCCCGACCTCGAGCGGGTCGAACACTACCGCGACGACTCGCACCTGCGTGGCGAGCTGAACGCCCTGACCGAACAGACCTACGGCTTCGATTTCGAAGCCTGGTACGTGGCGGGCTTCTGGGAGGACAACTACCAGCCCTGCTCGCTGGTTCGCCAAGGGCGAATGCTGGCCAATGTCTCGGTCAGCCCGCTGGCCTTCATTCACCAAGGGCAGTACCTGCACTGTGCGCAGATCGGCACGGCGATGACCCGGCCCGAGGCCCGTGGCCGGGGCTACAGCCGCCACCTGATGGAGTGCCTGGTGCAGCGCTGGGCCTCACCTTGCGACCTGTTGTTCCTGTTCGCCAACAGCACCGTGCTGGGCTTCTATCCGAAGTTCGGTTTTCGCCGGGTGATCGAGCGGGAGCATTACCTGCAATGGTCCGGGGCACAGAGCGCCAGCAGTTTCAGCCCGGTGGACCTGGACGATGGTGGGCAATTGCAGCGCTTCATGGCGGCGGTGGCGGGCAGTTGTCCACAGGCTCGCTTGAGCCTGGTGCCCAATGTGGCACTGACGATGTTCTATTGCGACGGGCCGTACCGGGAAGCGTTGTTCTATTCGCCTCGGCATGAGACGTATGTGGTGGTGGAGCAGGAAGGCGAGCGGATGGTGCTGGTGGATGTGTTCTGTGCACGGCTGGTGGACCTGCACGAGTTGCTGCCGGAACTGGTGCGACCAGGGACGCGGGAGGTGGTGCTGGGGTTCACGCCCTTGCGCGACGAAGCCTTCGCCACGCGGGTTGTGGATAACGATGACGCACTGTTCGTCTGGGGCACGTCAGAGACACCGCTCGATCAGGCGCCGATACGTTTCCCAATGCTGTCGCATACCTGATGTAGGAGCGGCTTCAGCCGCGATGCAGGCAGCGCGGTGTCCGGCACCCGCTTCGCGGCTGATCGCGGCTGAAGCCGCTCCTACAGAGGTCGTTGCAAATCGATGGGGTACGGACAAGCCCCCCACAGGATCTTGTCGTGTTCACCAGGTCAGGCAGATCTTGCCGAAATGCCTGTTGCTTTCCTGGTACTTGAACGCCTCGACCATCTGCTCCAGTTCGAAATGCTTGTCCACCACCGGCCGCAGGCCATTGGCGTCGATGGCCCGGACCATCGCCTGCTGCTGCGCGCGGCTGCCCACCAGCACGCCTTGCAGGCGGATCTGCCGCACCAGCGCCTGCACCAGCGGCAACTGCCCCGCCACCCCGGTGAGGATGCCGATCAACGACACATGCCCGCCGATGCGCGCGGCGATCATCGATTGCTCCAGCGTCGCCGGGCCGCCCACTTCGATCACATGGTCGACGCCGCGGTTGTCGGTGAGCTGACGCACGTTCTCACCCCAGGCCGGGGTGCGCTTGTAGTTGATCAGGTGATCGGCGCCGAGGGCCTTGAGGCGCTCCAGCTTGGCATCGCTGGACGACGTGGCGATCACCGTGGCGCCTGCCAGCTTGGCGAACTGCAGGGCGAAGATCGAGACGCCCCCCGTGCCCTGCACCAGCACGCTGTCGCCCGGCTTGAGGTGATCGTCGCTCATCAACGCGCGCCAGGCGGTGAGGCCGGCGGTGGTCAGGGTCGCGGCCTCGGCGTGGCTGTAGCCTTTGGGTGCGTGGGTGAACGACGTGGCGCGGGCCGTCACCTGCTCGCGGGCGTAGCCGTCGATACCATCGCCCGGCACGCTGGCGAAGCCTTCGACCTGGGCCTGGCCGTCGAGCCAACTGGGGAAGAAGGTGCTCACCACCGCGTCACCCACCTTGAATTCGCTGACACCGGCACCGACCGCGATCACTTCGCCGGCACCATCGGCCATGGGAATGCGCCGCTCGCTCGGGCCCCACATGCCGCTGACCACGGCGAAGTCGTGGTAGTTGAGGGAGCTGGCGTGCAGGCGCACGGTGATTTCACCGGCCTGGGGCGCGGCGGTTTCGCAGGTGCCGAGCTGGACTTTGTCGTAGCCGCCACCGGGCAGGACGTAGAGGGCCTTGGTGCTCATGGGTGGGGTCTCCATCGGGAAAAAGGTGCAGTGCAGCTTAGGCGCTGAAGGGCCTGTTCGCCTGTTGGGGCGGCTTCAGCCGCGATGCGGGTATCGCGCTGTCTGGCACCCGCCTCGCGGGTGATCGCGGCTGAAGCCGCTCCTACGGAGGTCGTGTCAGGTCAATGGGTTGGGAGAGCAACGCTTGCAGCGCCCGGCAATCCGCCGCATGCCAGTCGGCCAGCGCCGGCCACGGATTGTCCGGCAGGTTCACCAGCACGGTATGGGTGCCCGCCGCCCGGCCACAATCGAGGTCGAAGCGGTAGTCGCCAACCATCACCATCTGCGCAGGGGCGACGCCCCAGGCCTGGGCGATCTGCAACAGCCCGTCCGGGCTTGGTTTGGGCGCCGCCTCGTCGCGTCCGAGGATGTGTTCCACCGGGAAGCAGTCAGCCAGGCCGATCGCCTCGAGGGTGACATGGGCCAGCTCGCGGGCATTGCGGGTGAGGATCGCCAGGCGACAACCACGCGCGTGCAACTCACGCACCAGCTCCACCGCCCCGTCCGCCGCCTTCGAGGCGATCGCCAGGTCGCGTTCGTGTTCCAGCAGCCAGGCATGCTTGGCCGCAGCTTCCGCCGCCGGCAACGCCGCCAGGTGGGTGAGGATGTCGTGCGCGGCCGGGATGTCCAGGGCTTCGCGAATGGCCGCGAAGTCATGCACGGCCACGGTCAGGGTGCCGTCCATGTCGAACACCCAGTGGCGGATCTGCCCCAGGCTCATGCCCAGTCCTTGCGATGGCGGATCAAGCCTTCCTGGGTCGAGGACGCCACCAGTTGCCCGGCGCGGTTGAAAATGCTGCCGCGGGTGAAACCACGGGCATTGCCGGCCCAGGGGCTGTCGGTGGCGTACAGCAGCCAGTCGTCGGCGCGCAGGTTGCGGTGGAACCACAGCGAGTGGTCGAGGCTGGCGATCTGCATGTCCTTCTGCCACACCGACTTGCCATGGGGCAGCAGCGCGGTGGTCAGCAGGCCGAAGTCCGAGGCGTAGGCCAGCAGGTACTTGTGCAGCGCGGGGATGTCCGGCAGCGTGCCGTCGGCGCGGAACCAGGCGTACTTGACCGGGTCGCCCGGCTTGGGGTTGAACGGGTCGCGCTCGGTGACCGGGCGGATCTCGATGGGCTTGGCGCACAGCACCTTGTCGCGGATGCGTTCGGGCAACTGGTCGGCCATGGCGCGGGCCAGCTCCACTTCGCACGGCAGGTTCTCGGGGCCGACCACATCGGGCATTTGTGCCTGATGTTCAAACCCCTCTTCGTCGTACTGGAACGACGCACTGCAGGTAAAGATCGGCTGGCCCTTCTGGATCGCCGTCACCCGCCGGGTGCTGAAGCTGCCGCCGTCACGCACACGGTCCACCGAGTACACCACCGGCATGCTGGCATCGCCCGGGCGCAGGAAGTAGCCGTGCAGCGAATGCACATGGCGGGCGTCCTCGACCGTCTGGCTGGCCGCCGACAGCGACTGCCCAAGCACCTGGCCACCGTACAGTTGACGGAAGCCCAGGTCCTGGCTGCGTCCGCGGAACAGGTTTTCCTCGATCGATTCGAGGCTCAGCAGGTCGACGAGGTCGTCCAGTACGTGGCTCATGGAAGGTTCTCCTGGCAAGGCATTACGGCGCTGTTATAGCGGCAGATGATACAGCGTTTGTCATTCGCCTCGTCGATGCCGGCGTATTCAGCCGCGCAGGTTCTCCTGCCACTGTGCGCGGTCGATGCGGTACAGCACATGGGGGCGCAGCGGGTGGCCGACGGGCAGGCGCGGGTGCTCGAAAGCACCGGCCGGGTCGTGGCGCATGCCAATGGCCTGCATGACCTTCTGCGACGGTAGGTTGCCTTCGGTAGTGAACGACACCACTTCGTCCAGGTGCAATTGGGCGAATGCGCAGCGCAGGCAGGTCCACGCCGCCTCGCTGGCGAAGCCCAGCCCCCAATGCCGCCGCGCCAGGCGCCAGCCAATCTCCACCGCCGGGCCGAACGGCGCGTCGAAATTGACATTGAGCAGCCCGGTCATACCAATGAATGCACCGCTGTCCTTGCGCTCCAGGGCCCACAGGCCGAAACCGTACTCGTTGAAGTGGCCGCGGATCCGGCCGATCAGCGCAGCGGCCTCCAGGCGCGTCATGGGCGCGGGGAAATAGCGCATCACCTGGGGGTCGGCGCACAGGGCGGCGAACTCGCGCAGATCGTCGTCCTGCCATTGGCGCAGCACCAGCCGGGCACTTTCCAGTTCAGGGATGGGGGTCATCAGGGCGGCTCCGAAATCGCGGCTTGCCAGTGTATAGCGTAGGCCGTCGGCGCATCTTCACCCAGGCGCCGGCCAGCGGATGTTTTTTTCACATCCGCTTCACCGCCCTCCAACGGCCCGCTTCGCAGAATGCCGGCAACCACAGCGGCCACAATCGACGCCGCACTGCCAATGGAGCGACGCATGCTTTCCAGCAAGACCCTGGACAACCCGGCCAACCCGCCCCGTCTCGCACGCCGCCGATCGCGCAAGGTGCTGGGCGCCGCCCTTGGCCTGATCATGGCCCTGGCCGGGGTGACCACCTGGCTGGCGACGAGGACGCATATCGTGGACCTTGGCAACGAACAGCAACTGAGTGAGAGTGGCCTGCTGCAGGACTGGAAGGACGGCGCGGTGATCGTGATGATCCGCCACGCCGAACGCTGCGACAGCGCCCCCGGCCCGTGCCTGGACGACCCTACCGGCATCACGATCAAAGGCAGCCAGGCGGCGCGACGCGTCGGCCAGGGCCTGGAGCAACTCGGGCTGGCCAATGCCGACCTGCTGACCAGCCCCAAGCTGCGCACGCGCCAGACCGCGCACTTCATCCTCGGCCAGGCGGTGGACAGCGCCGACTGGCTGGAAAGCTGCGACCGTCAGTTCGCCAGCGAAGCCTTGGCCCGCAAGCGTGTGGGGCACAACCTGGTGCTGGTCACCCACAACGGCTGCATCGACCACTTCCAGCGCCAGCAGAACGTACCCGGTGGCGAGCGCGAGAGCGGCTATGCCAGCGCCCTGTTCGTCTCGGTCAACGCTGACGGCAAGGCGCGGATCCTCGGGCGCATGAACGAGCCCGACTGGCAGCGGGTGCTGGCCAGCAGCGGCCGTTGAATTAACGCCAGGCCAGCATCACCACACCGATCGTGATCAGGCTGATGCCGGCCCACTGGCGCAGGTCGAGCCGCTCACCCAGCAAGGTCACCCCCAGCACCGCCACCAGGACCACGCTCAACTTGTCCACAGGCGCCACCTGCGAGGCCTGGCCCAGCTGCAAGGCGCGGAAGTAGCAGATCCACGACGCCCCGGTGGCCAGGCCCGAGAGCACCAGGAACAGGTAGCTGCGCGGCGAGATCGAGCCCAGCGCCTGGTACTGCCCGGTGGCGTAGAGGATCAGCGCCAGGCTCACCAGCACGACCACCGTGCGCAGCAAGGTGGCGAAGTCGGAGTTGATGCCGGCCACCCCGACCTTGGCGAAGATCGCCGTCAGCGCCGCGAACAGCGCCGACAGGAGGGCCCAGAATGTCCAGGACGACAGCAGACCGTTACCCATGCCCTTCCCCATGTCGATTGCGATGCGCAACAGGATAGCGCCCCGCCCGGCACTGCTGGCAAGATCAGCACTGGCCCCGACCACGACACCCCCATGCCGCTGCCACTGATCTACCACGACGACTACAGCCCCGAGTTCCCAGCGGACCACCGCTTCCCGATGGACAAGTTCCGCCTGTTGCGCGACCACCTGGTCGACAGCGGGCTGACCACCGACCAGGCGCTGCTGCGCCCGGAGATCTGCCCCAACGACATCCTCGCCCTGGCCCACGACCGCGACTACATCGAGCGCTACATGAACGGCGAGCTGTCACGGGAAGACCAGCGCCGCCTCGGCCTGCCCTGGAGCGAAGCCCTGGCCCGGCGCACCGTGCGCGCGGTCGGCGGTTCGCTGCTCACCGCCGAGATGGCGCTGCGGCACGGCATCGCCTGCCACCTGGCCGGTGGCACCCACCATGCCCACTACGACCACCCGGCCGGCTTCTGCATCTTCAACGACCTGGCGGTGATCAGCCGCTACCTGCTGGCGGCCGGCTGCGTGCACCGGGTACTGATCTTCGACTGCGACGTGCACCAGGGCGACGGCACCGCGCGCATCCTCCAGGACACCCCCGAGGCGATCACCGTGTCGCTGCACTGCGAGCAGAACTTCCCGGCGCGCAAGGCCCAGAGCGACTGGGACATTCCCCTGCCAAGGGGCATGCATGACGACGCCTACCTCAAGGTGGTGGACGATGCGCTGAACTACCTGCTGCCGCTGTACCAGCCAGACCTGGTGCTGTACGACGCCGGCGTCGATGTGCACAAGGACGATGCCCTGGGCTACCTGCAACTGACCGATGAAGGCCTGGCCGCCCGCGACGAGTTGGTACTGCGCCAATGCCTGGGCCGCGACATCCCGGTGGTCGGGGTGATCGGTGGCGGCTACAGCAAGGATCGTGTGGCCCTGGCCCGGCGCCACGGCATCCTCCACCACAGCGCGGCACGGGTCATCGGTTGTTCACAATGACTGTGGAACCGCCTGTGGATAACCTGCGGGAAAACCCGTCCAGCCCTTTAACCACCTGACTTGCAAGCAGTTGATCGTTTTTTGAGCAGTGTCTCATCCAGGGCTGCTGGGGTAGAATGCGCGCTCTTTTCCACAGCCTGTCGCCCGCCATGACCGATCCCCGTACCGCCTCCCACCCCTCAGTCGCCGTGATCGGCGGCGGCCCCGCCGGCCTGATGGCCGCCGAGGCGCTGGCCCGGCGTGGCGTGGCGGTACAGGTGTTCGACGCCATGCCGTCGGTGGGCCGCAAGTTCCTGCTGGCGGGCGTGGGCGGCATGAACATCACCCATTCCGAGCCCTACCCGGCGTTCATAGGCCGCTACGCCGAACGGCGCGACGCGATCGACGCCCTGCTGCGCGACTTCGACGCCGATGCCCTGCGTCAGTGGATTCATGACCTGGGTATCGAAACCTTCGTCGGCACCTCGGGCCGGGTGTTCCCCCGCGACATGAAAGCCGCGCCCCTGCTGCGCGCCTGGCTCAAGCGCCTGCGCGACGCCGGGGTGGTTATCCACACCCGCCACCGCTGGCTGGGCTGGAACGCCGATGGCAGCTTGCGGATCGCTTATCCACAGGGCGAGCTGGCGATGCACGCCGATGCCGTTGTCCTCGCCTTGGGGGGCGGCAGCTGGGCGCGCCTGGGCTCCGACGGCGCTTGGACAAACCTGCTAGGCGGACGGGGTGTGGATATCTCGCCGTTGCAGGCAAGCAACTGCGGCTTCGAGGTCGAAGGCTGGAGTGCGTTGCTCAAGGACAAGTTCGCCGGCGCACCGCTGAAGAACATCGCCCTGAGCGTGCCCGGCATGGCGCCGCGCAAGGGCGAGTTCATCCTCACCGCGCAAGGGGTGGAAGGCAGCCTGGTGTATGCCTGGTCGGCTGCCGTGCGTGACGCGATCACCCGTGACGGGCATGGCACGCTACTGCTCGACCTGCTGCCGGACCGGCCTGTGGACAAGATCGCCCAGGCCCTGGCCAAGCCTCGTGGCTCGCGGTCGATGGCCAAGCATCTGCACGGTCAGTTGGGGATCGATGGGGTGAAGGCGGCGTTGCTGCGTGAACTCACGGACCAGGCAATCTTTGCCGACCCTGAGCGGTTGGCGGCGGCGATCAAGGCACTGCCGATCACCCTGGTGCGCACGCGGCCGCTGGACGAGGCGATCAGCAGTGCTGGCGGGGTGCGTTTCGAAGGGTTGGATGAGGGCTTGATGGTGGCGAAGCTGCCGGGCGTGTTCTGCGCGGGGGAAATGCTGGACTGGGAGGCGCCGACAGGGGGGTACCTGTTGACAGCGTGCTTTGCCAGTGGACTCAGGGCTGGCCAGGCAGCAGCAAACTGGCTCTTATCGCGCACCTGAATGGGATCTACGCCTGCCCCTGTAGGAGCGGCCTTGTGCCGCTCCTACAGGGATCGCGCAGGGCTTCACCTACCTCACGGCTTGGGCTTGCGCGGTTTGCCACCGAAGCTCGGGACCTTGCGCACCGCCTTGACCGACGGCGCCGACGCGCCCGACTCGGCGCTGTCCATCCAGCGCCCCAGGCCACGCTTGGCGCTGTTCTCCTTCGGTTTCTTGGGCTTCTTCGGCTTTTTCAGCACCTGGCCACTGGCATCGGTCACCGGCACCCGGTGATCGGGGATGAAGTCCGGCTCTTCGTGGCGCGGCAGGACCTGGCGGATCAGCGTCTCGATCGACGCCAGCAATTGCACTTCGTCAGCGCACACCAGCGAAATCGCCTCGCCCTTGTTGCCCGCGCGCCCGGTGCGGCCGATGCGGTGCACATAGTCCTCGGCGACGATCGGCAGGTCGAGGTTGACCACCAGCGGCAGGTCGTCGATGTCCAGGCCACGGGCGGCAACATCGGTGGCCACCAGCACCTGGACCTCGCGGGCCTTGAAGCTGTCCAGCGCACGCTGGCGGGTCGCCTGGGGGCGGTCACCGTGGATGCCGTCGGCGTTGACGCCTTCGGCGAGCAGCCGCTCGACCAGTTGGTCCACACCGTTGCGGGTCTTGGCGAACACCAGCACCTGCTTCCAGCGCTGCTTGCGCAGCAGGTGGCAGAACAGGTCGGCCTTGCGCTTCTTGTCCACCGGCACCAGCCACTGCTTGACCGTGTTGGCGGCAGCGTTGCGCGGGCTGACCTCGATGCTCAGCGGATCGTTGAGCGCCAGGCCCGCGAGCATGCGGATCTGGTCGGAGAACGTGGCGGAGAACAGCAGCGTCTGGCGCTTGCGCGGCAGCGCCGCGTACACCACCTGCAGCTCTTCGGCGAAGCCCAGGTCGAGCATGCGGTCGGCTTCGTCGAGCACCAGGGTCTGCACCTGGCCGAACTTGATGGCGTTCTGGCGGAACAGGTCGAGCAGGCGCCCCGGAGTGGCCACCAGCAGGTCTACGCCACGGCGCAGGCGCATCATCTGCGGGTTGATGCTGACCCCGCCATACACCGCATAGGTGGACAGCGGCAGGTTCTCGGCGTACTCGCGTACGTTGGCGTGGACCTGCTCGGCCAGCTCCCGGGTCGGCACCAGCACCAGCGCGCGCACCGAGTTGGCGGCGACCTTCTCGCCCTCCAGGGCCAGGCGCTGCAACACCGGCAGGGCGAAGCCCGCGGTCTTGCCAGTGCCGGTCTGGGCCGCGGCCATCAGGTCGCGGCCGGCGAGCACGGCAGGAATGGCCTGGGCCTGGACCGGGGTCGGAGTGGTGTAGTCCAGCGTCTGCAGGGTGCGCAGCAGCGGTTCGATCAGGCCGAGTTTGGCGAAATTCATGGCAATACCGTCAGGGGGTTCAGCGAAGGCGGCAAGTTTACCCCAGCCCCACCGCCATCCAAAGGCCCTGTAGGCGCCGGTTTACCGGCGAACGGGCGGCAAGGCAGCCCCTTGCGACATGCAAAAAGCAAACGTTTTCAACCAGTTACAAATAGCCTGAAAAAGCGTTTCAGCTTCGCCCCGCCTTGCCGATAACCCCTGCACGAATCAGCAGGGCTCCCCACAAGAACAACGCCCAGCGATTGAGATCAAGTGAGCGACATCATTTTCTGGGAGAGCGTGCATGAACAGCTGGTTCGCCAACATCAGCGTCAACCTCAAACTCGGCCTGGGCTTCGGCCTGGTCCTCGTACTGACCGGCCTGCTGGCCCTGACCGGCTGGAACAGCCTGGGCAGCCTTATCGACCGCAGCAACTGGATGAGCGACATCACCCAGCTCAACAGTGACCTGACCAACCTGCGCGTGGCGCGCCTGCAATGGATGCTGACCAACGGCGACGACGCCTCGGCCGCCAACGTCCAGGCCAAGCTCGACGCCTTCGGCAGCCAGCAGCAGCACCTGGTCAACACCTTCAAGAGCCCCGAGAACCTCAAGCTGCTGCGCGAGCAGGGCCAGAGCATCAGTGAATACCGGGTTTCGCTGGAGAAGATGCGCCAGGGCTACAAGACCACCCTCACCGCCCGCGATGCGATGAACCAGGCCGCCGCCCGCGCCAACGAGGCGATCGAGGCCATCAGCGCCGCCGTGCTGTCCAGTTCCGAAAGCGATGCCAGCCGCCTGGCCCAGTACCTGCTGATCAGCAAGGCCAAGCAGCAGCTGGTGCAGGTGCGCCTGGACGTGCGCAGCTACATCGCCGACCTCACCACTGAAACCGAGCAGGCCGCCGTGCGCCAGCTGGAGAGCGCCCTGGCCGAGATCGACAGCCTCAAGCGCCAGCTGCCAGGCGAAGCCTCGCGCATCCAGCAGTTCGAGAGTGCCGTGCTCGCCTACCGCGACGCCGTGCGCCAGTTCCGCGACGCCACCGCCGCCATTGGTGTGGCCCGCGCCGAAATGACCGTGCAGGGCGCCGACATCGTCAAGCGCAGCGACGAGCTGTACAAGATCCAGATCGAGCGCCGCGACGACGAAAGCGTCCAGGCCCGCAGCCTGCAGACCACCGCCACCCTGCTGGCGCTGTTGGTCGGCATTCTCGCGGCCTTCATCATCACCCGCCAGATCACCCGCCCGCTGCGCGAGACCATGGACGTGGTGAACAAGATCGCCAGCGGCGACCTCACCCAGAACCTGCGCGTCACCCGCCGCGACGAGCTGGGCGCCTTGCAGGAAGGCATCGCGCGCATGGGCACCACCTTGCGTGACCTGATCACCGGCATCCGCGACGGCGTCACCCAGATCGCCAGCGCCGCCGAAGAACTGTCGGCGGTGACCGAACAGACCAGCGCCGGCGCCAACAGCCAGAAAGTCGAAACCGACCAGGTGGCCACCGCCATGCACGAGATGGCCGCCACCGTGCAGGAAGTCGCGCGCAACGCCGAGCAGGCCTCCCACGCCGCCACCAACGCCGACGACGAAGCCCGCACCGGCGACAAGGTGGTCAGCGAGGCGATCAGCCAGATCGAACGCCTGGCCCGTGAAGTGCACCGTTCCACCGAAGCCATGACCCTGCTGCAGCAGGAAAGCCAGAAGATCGGCAGCGTGATGGACGTGATCAAGTCGGTGGCCGAGCAGACCAACCTGCTGGCGCTCAACGCCGCCATCGAAGCGGCCCGTGCCGGTGAAGCCGGCCGTGGCTTCGCCGTGGTCGCCGACGAAGTGCGGGGCCTGGCCCAGCGCACCCAGCAGTCCACCGAAGAGATCGAAGGTTTGATCGCCAGCCTGCAGAACGGCACCCAGCAGGTCGCCGAAGTCATGAACGGCAGCCGCAGCCTGACCGACAGCAGCGTCGAGCTGGCACGCAAGGCCGGTGGTTCGCTGGAGAACATCACCCGCACGGTGTCGAACATCCAGTCGATGAACCAGCAGATCGCCGCCGCCGCCGAGCAGCAGAGCGCCGTGGCCGAGGAGATCAGCCGCAGCATCCTGAACGTGCGCGATGTGTCCGAGCAGACCGCCGCGGCCAGCGACGAGACCGCCGCCTCCAGCGTCGAGCTGGCGCGCCTGGGTGGTCACCTGCAGACGTTGGTCAGCCAGTTCCGCGTCTGATCCTCAAGGCCATTCGCGGGTAAACCCGCTCCCACAGGTTCACCGCTGCTTTCGGGTCAGCGGGATACCTGTGGGAGCGGGTTTACCCGCGATTACGTCAGTGCAGTCGATAAAGCGTTACTTGACGATCATCCCCACCCCACGCCCACGCGGGTCGGACGCGGTTTCCAGCTTCTCCCCGGTCACCCGGATCGCCTGGATATCGCCCATCTCCCAGCCCTGGTCTTCCAGCACATAGCCCATCTTCTTCAAGTCGTCGGCCACCTGCCCGGTCAGCGGCGCATAGCTGTCGAAGTAGATCGTGTCCTTGGGCAGCAACTGGTGATGCACCCGCTGCGCCGCCACCGCCTTCTCCAGCGGCATCTGGTAGTCGTACAGGTTGTTCATCACCTGGAAGATCGAGGTGAAGATCCGCGAACCACCCGGCGTGCCCAGCACCAGCACCACCTTGCCGTCACGGGTCACCAGGCTCGGGCTCATCGACGACAGCATGCGCTTGCCCGGAGCGATGGCGTTGGCGTCGCCGCCCACCACGCCGAACGCATTGGCCGCGCCGGGTTTGGCGCTGAAGTCATCCATCTCGTCGTTGAGCAGGAAACCCGCGCCCTTCACCACCACGCCACTGCCGTAGTCGAGGTTGAGGGTGTAGGTGTTGCTCACCGCGTTACCCTGCTTGTCGACGATGGAGAAGTGCGTGGTCTGGTGCGGCTCCAGCCCCGGCTTGACCTTGTCGGTATCGGAGATGGCCTTCGGGTTGACCTGTGCCGCACGCTTGGCCAGGTAGTCCTTGGCGGTCAACTGGTCGACCGGCACTTTGGTGAACGCCGGGTCACCCAGATAGTCGGCACGGTCGGCGAACACCCGCTTCTCGATCTCGGCCAGCAGATGGATGTACTGGGCGGAGTTATGCTCGACGCCCTTGAAGTCCGCCGCGCGGTCTTCCTTGATGCCCAGCAGTTGCGCCAGCGCCACGCCACCGGAGCTGGGTGGCGGCGCGGTGTAGACCACGTTGCCGCGCCAGTCGATGGCGATCGGGTTGCGCCACACCGCCTTGTAGTCCTTCAGGTCTTCCTTGGTGATCAGGCCCTTGTCGGCCTGCATCTGCGCCACCAGCAGGTCGGCGGTCTTGCCCTGGTAGAACTCGCTCACACCCTGGTCGGCGATGCGCTCCAGGGTCTTGGCCAGCTCCGGTTGCTTGAACAGTTCACCGACCTTCATGTTGCCGAAGTAGTCGTTGAAATTGGTGGCGGTCTTGAACATGCCCTGGGCGTCGTCGCGGTACTGGTACTGCTTCTGGGCGATCTTGAAACCGTTCTGCGCATAGCCGATGGCCGGGGTCAGCAGCTCGCTCCACTTGAGCTTGCCGAACTTCTGGTGCGCCTCCCACAGGCCCATCACCGTGCCCGGCACACCGGCGGCGCGGGCGCCGACCAGGCTCAGGTTCTCGATCACCTCGCCCTTGTCATCCAGGTACATGGTCTTGGTGGCGGCCTTGGGCGCCACTTCGCGGTAGTCGAGGAAATACGGCTTGCCGTCGACGAACAAGGTCATGAAGCCACCGCCGCCAATGTTGCCGGCCTCGGGGTAGGTGACAGCGAGGGTGAAGGCGGTGGCGACCGCGGCGTCCACCGCGTTGCCCCCCTTCTTGAGGATATCGGCGGCCACCTGTGCGCCATATTGATCGGGCGCGGCCACAGCACCACCTTCCAACGTCACGGCAAAGGCGGAAGAACAGCTCAGGATCGCGGCCCCGAGGGCCAGCGACTGGGACAGGACGATACGCATGGGCACTTCCTAGTGTTGTTTTTGTTGATCAGTCATTAAGGCCGAAGGCATTCGACTAAGCAATTCACACAGGAAAATTCCGGCGCCCAAGGATAGGGGCTGTCGCGTTCAGGCAACTGCTAGCAGGCGTAGACCGCCAGCTTTTTCTGGATGAAGTCGAGGAAACACTGGATACGCAGGGCCAGCTGGGTGTTGCGGTAGTACACCGCGTGGATCGGCTGGCGATACCCATTGTTGTGCTCGGCGAGCAGCACCTGCAGGCGGCCCGAGCGAATGTCCTCGTGGGTCATGAAGTGCGACAGGCTGACGATGCCTTCGCCAGCCAGGGCCAGTTGGCGCAGGGTCTCGCCACTGGAAGCGAGCAACTGCGGACGGATCGCCCAGCGGTCGCCCAGGGCATGGCGCAGCGGCCACTGGTTGAGCGAGTCGAGGGTGCTGAAGCCCAGCAGGCAATGGCCGTCGAGGTCATCGACCGTCTGCGGTGTCCCGTTTCGCGCCAGGTACTCGGGGCTGGCAAGCACCTGCACCGGGCTGCAGCCCAGCGAGCGGGCATGCAGGCTGGAGTCGGCCAGCTCGCCGATGCGGATGGCCACGTCGGTGCTTTGCTCCAACAGGTCGATGATCAGGTCGTCGGTGTTCAGCTCCAGCTCGATATCGGGATACTGCTGACGAAACTCGCCGATCCACGGCAGGATCGCGTGCAGCATGAACGGCGCCGCGGCGTTGATGCGCAGGCGCCCGGACGGTGTCTGCCGGTGCATCGACAGGCGCTCTTCCATGTCGTCGATCTGCTCGAGAATAAGCCGTGCGCGTTCGAGGAAGAACCGCCCTTCTTCGGTCAGGTCCATGCGCCGGGTGGTGCGGTTGACCAGCGTGGTGCCGAGCTTGTCTTCCAGGCGCGACAGGGTGCGGCTGACGGCCGATGGCGTCTGGCCAATCTGTTCAGCGGCGGCCGAGATCGAGCCGCAGTCGATGACGGCGACAAAGACCTGGAGTTCTTCAGAGCGAGTTTTCACGCGAGTGGGCCTGGTTGGAAGATGCCGTGATTGATAGCCGTTGATCAACGCACATGCAAGCACTAACCCCCTGTAGGAGCGGCTTCAGCCGCGATGCAGGCACCGCGGCATCTGGCACCCGCTTCGCGGGTGATCGCGGCTGAAGCCGCTCCTACAGAGGTTATGTCAAATCAATGGATCATGGTGTTCAAGCCTTGCCGAACACCTCGTCCAGATGCTGCTCATACGCCGCCAGCGCCGCCGGCACATCCGGGCGCTTCATCACATCCACCGCCAGGAAGGTCGGCAACCCGCTCATACCGAGGAACTGGTTGGCCTTGTGGAATGGGAAATACACCGCATCCACGCCCTTGCCTTCGAAGAAGTCGGTCGGGTCGTCGAACGCCTGCTGCGGCGCGTTCCAGGTCAGCGACAACATGTACTGTTTGCCCTGCACCAAACCGCCGCTGCCGTACTTCTGCGAGGCATCGGAACGGGTCCGGCCATCGTTGGCGTACAGGCTGCCATGCCCGGCGGTGAACACCTCGTCGACATACTTCTTCACGGTCCATGGCGCGCCCATCCACCAGCCCGGCATCTGGTAGATCACCACATCGGCCCAGAGGAATTTCTCGACTTCTTCCTGGACGTCATAGCCGCCGTCGATGAAGGTCTGTTTCACATCGAAGCCGGCACGGTCCAGGTGAGCCAGGGCGGCATCGTGCAAGGTCTGGTTCAGGCGACCGTCGGAGTGGGCGAACTGTTTGCCGCCGTTGAGCAGGAGAATCTTTTTCATCGCAAGCCTCGAAGGTATCGGTGTCGATCCGAGGCGCAGTGCCTGCCGACCGAGTCATTTGGAATGGCGGCAGATTAAGGAGACACAGGCAGGGGAAAAAGCGGCGTGAGGTCAAAATACATTTGCCTCATAGTCACGAATGGTAAACATATTGTTGATTTAGAATGCCCTCATCCCTTCATCCATAGAGGCAAGACCCATGAGCGAGCCATACGCCTTCATCCTCAAAGCCAAGACCCGTCCGGAAAAAGCCGAAGCCTTCGAGCAGTTGTTCCGCGCCTACGTCGAGCCCAGCCGCCTGGAGCCGGGCTGCATCGAGTACCACATGCTGCGCGACAAGGAAGACCCGAGCCTGTTCGTGTTCTTCGAGGTCTGGGCCAGCAAGGCCGACCTCGACGTGCACTCGGCGCTGCCGCACATGGTCGCGTTCGGCGAGAAACGCATGGAGTACCTGGAGCGCGACTTCGATATCCAGCTGATCGACATGCTCAGCGCCTCGTCGGCCAGCCGCTGAATCGGCAACGACGAAGGGGCCACGTAGTGGCCCCTCATGCTCAGTGCACCACGGCCAGCTCGCGCAGCGCCGCCGAAGCGAGAAAACCCGAGCGCGAGGCGTAACGATGGTCACGCTTCACTTTCTCGTCGATCCGCTGCAGCAGGTTCTCCGGCAGCGTCGCGTTGAAGCGTACCGCCTTGCCCAGGTACGGGGTGACGTCGAACTCCACCACCGCCCAGACGCCGCCGGCGTAGTCGGGGTTGGCCACATGCACGTCCACTTCCTGGGCCTGGGGCAGCGCCTCGCCATCGGCCACCAGCCCCTCGAAATGCAGCGCCAGGGCCTCCTGGACGTTGTCCAGCGCCTGGGAAACGCTGAAACCTGCGGAGAAGCAGCCAGGCACATCGGGCACGATCACGCCGTAGTCCGAACCTTCGTCCTTGTGCAGCACAACTGGAAATTTCATGGTGTGTCTCCATTGATCTTCGGGGTGACGGATCACCCTGGATAGCATCATCGGCTTCATTTCAGGCCCGCCCGTTTGAGGATGCTGTGGGCGGTGCCCCTGGGTAGATCGCTCTTGGGATGTGGCACCGTGACCCGCCCCCGCTTGAACGGGTGCCTGAACTGATGATGGCTGCCCTTCACCTCGACTTCGTACCAGCCATCGGCCTCGATGAGCTGAATCACGTCCCTGCTGCGCATTCGGCATTCCTTTGGCAGGCGATGTGTAGCGTACACATCGACATGGATAAAAACAAAGCAAAATACACACCATACACACCACAACCGACAAGCGGCGCATTCCTTCAGCCCCGCAAGCCTTGTCCGGTTCACAAGTCGGCGATTTGCAGCTTGCCCCCGGCCGGGCGAATTCCCCACAATCGGCGCCATGCCGCACCATGACAGGGAGTTCCACGTGCCATCGATCTACCAGCTCAAACCCCGCTTCCAGGCACTGCTGCGCCCTTCGGTCCAGCGCCTCTACGACCGTGGCGTCACGGCCAACCAGGTCACCGTCACTGCTGCCGTCGTGTCCGTTCTGCTGGGCCTGCTGCTGGCCTGGTTGCCCCACCTGACCTGGCTGTTCATCCTCGTGCCGATCTGGATGCTGCTGCGCATGGCGCTCAACGCGGTCGACGGCATGCTGGCCCGCGAGTTCGGCCAGCAGTCGAAACTGGGCGCCTACCTCAACGAACTGTGCGACGTGATCGCCGATGCCGCGCTGTACCTGCCCTTCGCCTTGCTCGCCGGAGTGTCCCCCCTCCTGGTGGTGCTGGTGGTGCTGTTCGCGGTGATCAGCGAATACGCCGGGGTGATGGGCCCGCTGGCCGGCGCCTCGCGTCGCTACGACGGGCCGATGGGCAAGAGCGATAGAGCGTTCGCCTTCGGCGTGCTGGGTACCGGCGTCGCCATCGGGTTGTTGAACGCTGCGTGGATCAACGGCCTGCTGCTGGTCATCCTGCTGCTCTCGCTCTATACCCTGTACAACCGGGTTCGCCACGGCCTGATCGAAGCCCGCTGAGCCCTCCGCTGTCGAACAAGGATATTCGCCATGCGCCAAGCGCAATCGCTGCATTTCTCCACCCATGACGGGGTCGAGCTGCACTACCGTCACTGGCCCGCCACCGGCAATGAACACCAGCCTCGCCGCGCCGTGGTGATGTTCCACCGCGGCCACGAGCACGGCGGGCGCCTGGCGCACCTGGCCGATGAGCTGGACCTGCCCGGCTACGATTTCTTCGCCTGGGATGCCCGTGGCCACGGCCAGTCGCCGGGCGCCCGCGGCGACAGCCCGGGCTTCGCCACCAGCGTGCGCGACGTGCAGACCTTCATCGAGCATATCCAGGCGCAGCACGGCATCGCCGAGCCGGACATGGTGGTGCTGGCGCAGAGTGTCGGCGCCGTGCTGATCGCCACCTGGGCCCACGACTACGCACCCAAGGTGCGCTGCCTGGTGCTGGCCTCGCCGGCATTCAAGGTCAAGCTCTACGTACCCTTCGCCCGGCCGGGGCTGAAACTGCTGAAAGCCTGGCGCGGCAACTTCTTCGTCAACAGTTACGTCAAGCCGCGGCTGCTGACCCACGATCCTGAGCGCGTCATGTCATACGTGGCCGACCCGCTGATCAGCCGCCCCATCTCGGTCACCATGCTGCTGGGCCTGTATGATGCCGCCGACCGCGTGGTGGCCGACGCCCAGGCGATCCAGGTCCCCACGCAACTGCTGATCTCCGGCGCCGACTTCGTGGTCGAGCGCAAGCCGCAGGAGCAGTTCTTCGAGCGCCTGGGCAGCGTGCGCAAGGAGAAGCACATCCTCCCCGGCTTCTTCCATGACACCCTCGGCGAGCGCGACCGCGCCCATGCCCTGGCGCGGATCAAGCGCTTCGTCGAGCACTGCTTCGCTGCCCCGGTGCCCGCGCCTTCGCTGCTCGACGCCGACAAGGCTGGCGCCAGCTGCGCCGAGGCCGAGAGCCTGGCCGCGCCGCTGCCGCGCAACTCGCCACGCGACCTCTACTGGCGCGCTACCCGTGCCAGCCTGCGGCTGGGCAAGGGCCTTTCCGAAGGCGTGAAGCTGGGTTTCGACACCGGCTTCGACTCCGGTTCCACCCTCGATTATGTCTACCGCAACCAAGCGACCGGCAGAGGGCGGATCGGCGAATTGATCGACCGCAACTACCTCGACGCCATTGGCTGGCGCGGCATCCGCCAGCGCAAACTGAACGTCGAAGAGCTGCTGCGCCTGGCCATCGCCAGGCTGCGTGAGCAACAGTGTCCGGTGCGCATCGTCGACATCGCCGCCGGCCACGGCCGTTACATCCTCGAAGCGCTGCAAGGCTTGCAGCAATTGCCCGATTCGATCCTGCTGCGCGACTACAGCGAGCTGAACGTGCAACAGGGCAACGCGCTGATCAACGAAAAGGGCCTGGGCGATATCGCCCAGTTCATCCAGGGTGACGCCTTCGACCGCCAGAGCCTGGCCAGCCTCGACCCGCGCCCTACCCTCGCGGTGGTCTCGGGCTTGTATGAGTTGTTCCCCAGCAATGAATTGGTGGGCAACTCGCTGGCGGGCCTGGCCGATGCCGTCGAGGACGGCGGCTACCTGGTCTACACCGGCCAGCCCTGGCACCCGCAGTTGGAGATGATCGCTCGTGCCCTGACCAGCCACCGCGGCGGTGAGGCCTGGGTGATGCGCCGGCGCAGCCAGGCGGAGATGGACCAGTTGGTGGAAGCGGCCGGGTTCCGCAAGATCGCCCAGCGCGTCGACGAATGGGGCATCTTCAGCGTCAGCCTGGCGCAGCGGGTGCGTTGATGGTGCGTGAAGCGGGGCTGGTTCGCCGGGGCGTGCTCTGGCTGTTGCTGCTCGGGCCGTTCTTCTTTCTCAGTTACGGCCTGAGCAACACCTACACCGCTGGCCGCGATGACGTCGGCAGCCTGGTGTTCGCCTGGGAACGGCACATGCCGCTGTGGCCGTGGACGATCATCCCATACTGGTCGATCGACCTGCTCTACGGGTTGTCGTTCCTGCTGCCGCTGACACGCCGGGAGATGGACCGCCATGCCCTGGCCCTGCTCACCGCGCAGTTCATCAGCGTCGGTTGCTTCCTGCTCTGGCCGCTGCGCTTCACCTTCGAACGCCCCGAGCTGTCGGGGCTGTTCGGCTGGTTGTTCGATGTGCTGATGGGCTTCGACAAGCCCTACAACCAGGCGCCGTCGCTGCATATCGCGCTGCAGGTGATCATCTGGACGATGTTTGCCCGGCATACCCGGCAGCGCTTGTGGCGCTGGCTGGTGCATGGCTGGATGGGGTTGATCGGTGTGTCGGTGCTGACCACCTGGCAGCATCATTTCATCGATGTGCCGACCGGCGCCCTGGCCGGCTTCGTCTGTCTGTGGCTGTGGCCACGGCAGGGGGCTTTGCCTTGGCGGATGGCCCGGCTTGCCCATGACCCCAAGCGCTGGCGGTTGGCGCTGCGCTATGCACTGGGGGCCGCGCTGCTCGCGGTGATCGCATTCAAGCTCGGGCATGCGGCGTTGTGGTTGCTCTGGCCTGCCGTGTCGTTGCTGCTGGTGGGGATGAACTATGCCGCATTCGGGGCAGGTGGTTTCCAGAAGGGCGCGGATGGGCGACTGTCCATTGCCGCGACCTGCCTGCTGGCGCCCTACCTGATGGCCGCAAGGGTCAATTCGCGGCTGTGGACATGGCGGCATCCCCTGCCAGATGAAGTGTGTGACGGCGTATACCTCGGGCGCATGCCTGGCCGTAGCGGTGCTTCATCATTCGCCGGTATCGTCGATGTATGCGCTGAGCTCCCCGGTCCATTCGCCGGCTTGCCGGCGAACCCGTCGCCACACCGATACCAGGCCCTGCCTACGCTCGATCTGGTCGCCCCCGACAGCCAACTGCTACAGCAAGCGGCCAGAGCCATCGAAGACCTGCGCCAGCACGGCCCACTTCTGGTCTGCTGCGCCCTGGGTTATTCGCGTAGCGCCAGCGCGGTGGCCGCCTGGCTGGTGCTCAGCGGTCGCTGCAACGATGTTGATGAGGCCGAAGCGCTGATCCGCGGGGTCCGCCCCGGCGTGGTCCTGCACCCAGCCCATCGCCTCGCCCTGCAACAGCTGGAAGCGCACCCATGAACCTGTTCGTCGTCGCCAGCCTGCTCGCTCGCGGGCGCCAGTTGGAACGCCTGTCGGATGGCATCACCCTGCTGGCCCTGGCCTACAGTCTCGTGCCGTTGCTGGGCATGCCATTGCCTGCGCTGTCCAGCGTACTCTGCGCGGCACTGCTGGTGATCGGCCTGGCGCACAAGTACTGGGCCATCCGTGTCGCCCTGGACGCCGACCTGTTCGCACGTCTCGGTGCAAGCACCGACCTGCCCGCCGACACCCAGGCTCTGGACCACGCGCTGTTCGACCTGCACTTGAAACCCACCGCCAGCGACACCCGCGACTGGCCGGCCCGCAGCCAGGGCGCCCTGGCCCTGCTACGCCGCCAGGCCTTGTGCCTCGCAGTACAGGTTGTGCTCGCCCTCGCTCTCCCCTTCACCGGATAAGACCGCCGCCATGCTCGCCAGCCTGACCGCCTTCGTCATCACCTCCGCCGCCCGCCTGATCACCGGCGCCCGCGCCTTGTGGCTGGGTTGCACGCCACAACCGGTACAGCGCCTGTACTTCGCCAACCACAGCAGCCACGGCGACTTCGTGCTGCTCTGGGCCGCGTTGCCCGAGGCATTGCGCCGCCATACCCGCCCCGTGGCCGGCGCCGACTACTGGTGCAAGCCGGGCATCCGCGACTTCCTCATCCGCCAGGTGTTCAACGGCGTGCTGATCGACCGCCAGCGCCCGGCCGGCGAGGGCAACCCGCTGCAACCGGTGCTCGATGCCTTCGCCCAGGGCGACTCGCTGATCTTCTTCCCCGAAGGCACGCGCAACCTCACCGACGACCCGCTGCTGCCGTTCAAGAGCGGCCTGTTCCACCTGGCCTCGGCCAACCCGCAGGTCGAACTGGTGCCGGTGTGGATCGCCAACCTCAACCGGGTCATGCCCAAGGGCCGCGCGCTGCCGCTGCCCCTGCTGTGCACCCTGAGCTTCGGCGAGCCCCTGCACCTGCAAACCAACGAAGACAAGCACGCATTTCTCGAGCGGGCCCGCCAGGCCCTGCTGAACCTGGCCCCGAAGGAAGCCTGAAATGGACCACAACACCCTGTCGCTGTTCGCCGGCATCGGCGCCCTGCTGCTGCTCGCCAGCCTGATCGGCCGCCTGCTCAAGTGGCGTGCCGGCCCTGCCCCGCACGCAGTGATCGACAACCTCAACGCCCGCATCAACGCCTGGTGGGTGATGGTGCTGGTGATCGGCATCGCCTTCCTGTTCGGCAAGTACGGGGTGATCGTGCTGTTCTACGGCGTGTCGTTCTACGCCCTGCGCGAATTCATGACCCTCACCCCCACCCGGCGCAGCGACTACCCGGCGCTGGCGGCGGCGTTCTATGTGGCGCTGCCGGTGCAGTACCTGCTGATCGCCATGGACTGGTACGGCATGTTCAGCATCTTCATCCCGGTGTACCTGTTCCTGCTGCTGCCCATTCTTGCCAGTTTCGGCGGCGACACCACGCGCTTCCTCGAACGCGCCTCGAAAGTGCAGTGGGGCCTGATGATCGCGGTGTACTGCGTGTCGTCGGTGCCGGCGTTGATGACCCTGGACATCCCCGGCTACGAAGGCCGCAACCTGTTGCTGATCGCCTGGCTGATCCTCGTGGTGCAGATCAGCGACGTACTGCAGTACGTGTGCGGCAAGCTGTTCGGCAAGCGCAAGGTGGCCCCCAACCTGTCGCCGTCGAAGACCGTCGAGGGGCTGGCCGGTGGCGTGGCCCTGGCCACCCTGGTGGGCGCGTTGCTGTGCTGGATCACCCCGTTCACCTTCTGGCAGGCGGCGCTGATGGCACTCACCGTCAATGCCATGGGGTTCTTTGGCGGGCTGGTGATGTCGGCGATCAAGCGCGACCGCGGGGTGAAGGACTGGGGCCACATGATCGAAGGCCACGGCGGCATGCTCGACCGCATGGATTCGGTGTGCTTCGCCGCGCCGGTGTTCTTCCACTTCGTGCGCTACTGGTGGGCATAGGGCTGCGCGACCTCTGTAGGAGCGGCTTCAGCCGCGATCACCCGCAAAGCGGGTGCCAGGCACCGCGTTGCCTGCATCGCGGCTGAAGCCGCTCCTACACCCTGCGCGACAAGAGCCCCTGCCATAGCGCGGGCAGACAGCTGGACGTCGAGCCCAGGCAACCGCGCGGGCGGCGATGCCCCTATGGTGATGCCTCACCTCACCCGCTGCCCGGAGCCACGCCATGTCCGACTTCATCACCGTCCTGCGCGAAACCTGCCCCACCCCCGTCGTCGACGCCACCAAGTGGAAGCGCATCGGCGGCGATCCGCACACCGTCAACCTCAACGCCTACCTGTCCGCCGACGGCAGCAAGATCATGGGCACCTGGATCTGCACGCCGGGCACGTTCGAGGTCCACTACGAGAAGTGGGAGTACTGCCACTTCCTCGACGGGTACTGCATCGTCACCCCCGAAGGCGAAGCGCCCAAGCATCTGAAGGCGGGCGATGTGTTCGTGATCGAACCTGGGATGAAAGGCACCTGGGAAGTGGTGGAGACGGTGCGCAAGTATTTCGTGTTCGCCTGACCGCGCGCATACATAAGCGTTGCCAGCAGCGGCTACGCAGCCAAGGCCAAATAGCCCGATCCCGTGCGGGGAGGGTTTGCCCGAGAGTCGTCGTTTCTGTGGGCAAACCCTCGGGGCTGGACGCTCCCCAGGCGGGGCCAGAATGCCGGCCGCGCCATGCCAGAACGCCCCCTGCGAGTGCTCACCCTGGCCATGACCATTTGCATCTTTTCAATCATCAAACGCTGGTAGAAGCAACTCCATTACGGCTTCTTTTAGCAAGATACTGCCATTCTCTCCAGTTGGCGTCTTGAACTTGACCCTGAGCTCTTTGGTCTCCTCAGGCACAGGTATTCTTTTGGCATCCAACCTGTGCCACGTGACCTTCTCCGCTGACGCCCCCAAGGATTCGTCAAAAATATTTTTTCCCTCGCCCCCTCCGTCCTCGATCAAGAACACAACGAGACTACACCCGCTCAAATCGTCACTATTGTACAAGCATCCAAGCTTGTATTCAGGGCGCCCCTCACTGAATGGATTCGCATTAACGCTAAGCTTAATGTCCTGCCAGATGTCAGCTCCTGCTTTAATTTCTACATAACGGCTGCCATCTTCACCTTCTCTGTAGTTATAGTGTGTATTTCTTTGATTGCACTTCCAGGCTGTCTCGTTCTGGTCTTCAGGACCGATGCTATCGACGGGAAACGAATGGCCATTCAGTAATGGATGACTCTTGGTTTCCTCTTCGCTTGAGGCATTCGGCGTTAGGCTTGAGCTAATGGACATGGGCATCTCCTGTGTCATGCTTGGTAAACCGATAAAAACCGGAAACAACAGTCACTGTCTCAGCGGCCAGGCAAACAACATTCAACTACGCCTGAAAGCCACCGTTTGCGCTTCGACAACGATCAACGGCCCCCCAGATACTTTTCGACCAGGTCATTGACATCCGATTCGAAGCCCGCCCCGCCAGGCAAGGCCAAGTAACGGACCTCCAGGATGATGTCGCTGAGGTTATTGATCAGCTCTACTTGCGTGTCATGACGAGGGAACTTCAGGTGCCAATCGGACACCGCACCAGTGCCTTCGAATGGCAGATAACGATCATCCGTCTCGGCGGCGGTCACCAGGCCGATATCCTGGCTGGCCGAAGACAGGCAGACCTGCTGCCGCGCACGCAAGCTCATCATCGCGTAGCGCCCGTCGCCAGAATCCTCGCCCTCGTGCAATTCCGGTGTCAGGAACACCACGGCCTTGGGATCTGGTTTGGCCACCAACCGGCTCAGGGTCTGGGTCAAGGTTGCGCGGATGTTCTGGTAGGGGCCCAGCAGGGCAGGCAGTGTCAACGCCACACTGTGCAGGCGACGCAGGTAGTGTCCCGGATAATCCTGGTCGTACAGCATTTCCGACAGGCTGAATTTCAGTTCGCCATCCTCTGTCAACGCCTCGAGCACCTTCTCCCAGTTTTCGAGCACTTTGCCGCCTGCGTCGAAGACCAGCTTCTGGCCCAGCAGCGCCTGCAGCGACACCGTTTTGCGAAGCTCCAGGTGCCGCTCATGCCTCAGCAGTGCCTCCGTCTCCAACCGATGCAGGTCAAGCCGCAGCTCGCCACCGGCATTCAGGCCGTAACGGTCCGCCTGCCAGATGGGCGTGCGGATGATCTGCCTGTCGTAGTTGCCCGTCTCGAACTGCCAGCAGGCCTGGGCACTGTTGCACAGGCTGACCGCCACATCGAACAAGGTCGCGTGCCAGGTGGTGGCCTGGGAGCGCAGCCATCGATAGAGCGACACGCTGGTGGATTTGTTCTGGTAGTACGCATACAACTGCTGGGAGTGCGCCAGGGCCTTGCGGCTGTGCTCCAGCGAGGCTTGGGCGGCCAGCGTCGTATGCTTTTGCGCTTCGAGTTGCTTGTCGATGACGTCCAGCTCCTTGCCGGCCAGCTTGGCTTGTAATTGCCATTCTTCCCGGCGGCGGCGGTAGCCTTCGGTTTCGCGCAACACGTCGGCTGAAAGAATCAAAGCATCCGGAACCATCTGCCCCAGTAAAGCCGCTGCGGTCAATGGCGCGCCCCAGTTAGCGCCACCGCTGGCCAGACCAAAGACATTGGGAACTGCTGTAGCCAGGTGGCCGCCAGCAAGTACGGTGTTCATGACCGAGGATATGCTGCGTCCGATGGTGCTATTGGTTATTGCCGCAGTCTCCCCAGGCGACATGTTGTCTTCGTACAAGCGCTGGTAGTGATCCCGCCGCAACGCCGTAGCGGCACGCTGCGCCCTCAGCACGTCCTCGTTCTTCTGTTGCTGGCTGAGCAACTGCTCCTGAATACCGATGGTGTAACCCGCGATTTCCGCAGCCTGCTGGTATTGCATCGCTTCCAGTTCGGTACGTTCTTCCAGTTCCAGGAAACCGCGCAACTGCTCGCCGTACTGGATCAGCGCGGTCACCGTTTCCTGGGCCTTGGCCACCAGGGTGCGGAATCGGTAAGGCGGTACCACGGTGCGATAGCCCAGCAGGTGAGCCAGGTTGGCACTGCCGCTCATGCGCGCCATCAGCAGGTCGAACGGATTCGCCGCCGGCGCATACAGCGGCAGTTCCATCGGATAACCCTCGATGCTCAGGAAATGGCGAAGGTTATGGAAGCGCTGCGCCAGCAGGTCCCAGATGTCCAGCAACTGCCTGTTGACCGGCACTCGGAAGGCCTTGTGTGCCGCCACGCCGGCCCAGAAGAACGTGGACCGTTGCTTGGGCAGGTTCTCTGGTACAACGGCGTGTGCGTAACGTTCCACCAGGCTGCCTTCGTCATGGTGATCCAACAGCTTGCCTATGGTTTGCGGTATCCATGTATCAATCGAACGTGCATCCGGCGCCTCGCCCATCAGGTCCGCCGCCATTCGGTACAGCAGCCAGGCATTGGCAAGGCTGTCGCGGGTTTGCCGACGGTATTGAAGATCGGCTTCACCGAGCAGCAGGCCCACATGCTGCACGAAGATGGCCTTGCGGTAATGCGAAGGGTTACGCAGTGCAATGGCATGCGGATCGATCAGCTCATGCTCGGGCGCGTCAGCCTCGGTATCGTCCTGCGTCACCCAGGCACAATTCCAATAATCGACACCGCGTGTTTCCGTTGGAGATTGCCTGCTTTGCGGGTCGAAGATCAGTCCCAGCCAGCGGCGGGCCTCTTCGAAGCGCTCCTCCTCTTGCAGACGCGAGGCAATCAGATGGGGCACATGGAAGAACAGTTCGCGCAAGTACATGCCGTTGGCATCGTACACGTTCAGCAAGGGGTCTTCAGCGGACCGCTGCCAGACCTGATACGCGTCGCCGCTATCCTCCGCGTCGTAGGCCGGCTCCTGCAGATGCTGCGCGTCCCAGCTGAACACTGCCTGAGGGGTAAATTGAGCACGATTGATCAGGTCCGGGACCTGCTGGGAGTTCAAGCGTGCGGCCAGTGGCTTGTCTTCACTCTTGATGAACTTGAGGACCAGGAAGTCAGTACCGGTTGTCTGTTGATGAATGTGCGGCATCGCATCCAGGTCAAGGGTGGAAATGGACGATCGCGTCAGCGTGAACGTCGTTACCTCCTGCCCCTTCTGGCCGACCGTAAACTTGACCTCGTCCTTCCCATCAGGCCAGGCAAGGTGCTTCCAGCTGCTGCTGGCGGCACCGTTGTAAGTGAACGGACCGGTCCACAAAGGGGGGTTTTTGCCCTCGACCTTCAATTCCATGTCATCCACGGTTGTGATCGCAGGGAGCACAATGACGAAGTTACTGCGAGCAGACAGAGACCTCGGTGGTTGAATACCTTTGACAGTGACAGTGAACCCTCCACCGCCACGGATGTCTTCGGCGCTGCAGCCCGTTAGCGCACTTGCCAGCCCCGGTGACTGATCAATCTCCTTCGTTGCCACATACCACCCATACAGTGTCTTTTTAAAGTCGCCCTTGGACAGACTCGTCGCGAGGGCCGCCGTATGGTTCAGTGTGAGGTCGCTAAAGTCAGGTTCACCTAACGTCCAACAATGCAGTTCAAGCTTTCCGGATGCATTGGAGCGTACCTGGGCCTGGCCGAAACTATCTCCCAGCAGGATAAAACCAGTACTGAAATTCGCTACATATACCTGATAGTGAATACGCACTTCCGAAGAGCGCGCCCGTACGTACAGCTCGTACTTTTCCTTACCCATCTGCTGCAGAAGAACATCAAGTTCCAGATGACGATCCTTGCCATCCGACTCGACACTCTGAACTTGGAAATCACTGGAACTCACGCGCCGCTGGAAGTTCAACTTCCCTGGCTCGTCGCTAAAGTGCGCAAATAGCACTCCCATGAGACCGTCTTCCCCTTTATCGCCGGGCGGAAAGTCCACGTCAGCCACCGCACGCTTCAACACATCGCGCTGCACAATAAATTTGCTTCTGTATGTATCACCATTCTGCGTGGCAAGCGCAACGTACAACTGGTCATCACCGCCCTGTGCACGGCCTAATGCAAGTGCCAACAACCTGTAGGGCTTCGGATCGAACATTATCGCGTCAGCTTTCTTCGTACGATCTTGATCTATATCCTCGCTCCATAGGAGCTCCGGTACCGACCACTGCTTATCCAGCCCCAGATAGAGGATCTCGAGTTTCAGCGTATAACGCTCCTTCTCGATTTCATCGGCGAGTCGTACCGTGACCGGCGCCCCATAGTGCAACCAGACCAAATGCAGGCGCCCGCAGAACAACACCAGCCGAGCATGGACCACCGTACTCCCTGCCGGCAGGGTGATCGGCTGCCATTCCGTCCAGGCGTCGGGCTGGATATAGGTGGAGGCTTGGTCCAGGCGCACATCGACTTGCCGCCAGTAGTACTGGGGAGGTGAAGCCGTGTCCTTGCCCAGCAGGTAGTAATCCGAATTGGCGAAGTTGAAGCCGTCGAACCGTTTGCTGTCCAGATTATCCTCGCGGTAATCGATGTAACCGGACTGCACCCGGATGCTGTTCTGGTGCTCATAGCTCTTGAGGTAAGTCAGCAATGCGTTCTGCACGGCGGCATCGGTAATCCGCCCCTGGCTCAGGTCGTTCTCCAGGGTCTTGAACAACGTTGTCTTGTCCAACCTCAGGTCGGCGCGGATGTAGTTCTCGGGATAATCTTCCAGCATCTGGTAAGCCGCCCAGATCGAATAATTCGACATGGCCTGTTGCCAGAACGTTTTCAGCTTCGGATCGAAATCTTCCGGATACCCAGGCTCGAGGTTGTTGAAAATCGAGTTGATATAGGTCTGGGTACAAGCCAATGCTTCAGCCAGGTAGGACGTCGTCACTTTGGAGGTGACCTGGGTATCCATCATGAAGTAACGGTCCAGGTGCTCGGCCGTGATCATGTTCAGGGCACCTGCCTGCAACTTGTCCGGCAGCACGTGATGCATCACATAGGCACTCAGCGCGTCACGCCACTGTTCCGCCAGGGCGTCGGTCAATTCACTGTTCATAAAGACCTCTTCGAAAGGGGAGAAAGGTGAAAACCCGGTAATCAACCCTCGGATGGTTGGACGACGACATCACGCTCTATCGGTTTCATCATCTGCTTGCACCAGAGCCCGAACTTCAGCTCTACGTTGTCACGCAGTGCCGTGTTTTCACAATCGATCGTCCAGCTCACAATGCCGTCTTCGGCAGAGTTTTCGGAGCCCAGCGACGGCGTGAACTTCAATCCCAGCGAAACGTCCGAATCGCGGCCGGAATAGATAAGCTGCATGGGCAAAAGCGACAGCGGATGATCGTCTGGCAGTCGGTAGGCGAGGGTGTACTGCTTGATGCCCGTATGCGGCTGGATGAGGATGATCTTGTCGGTAATGGGTTCTTCTGCGCCGCTGGTTCCTTCAGTAAGCGTGATTTCCACGTTCAGCGGAACCATGAGCTCGACACCTTCGAAGCGGTGGGGCGGCCGGTCATTCACAGTTGCGATAACAGTCCTGGGCCCCGGCTCTGTGCCTCGCAGAGCGAAGCGAGCGATACCCTCCGGCCCGGTAACCATCAACTGGGACCCACCCTTCTCGCCTTCGACACTCCATGTAACCGGGTAATTGGCAACGGGTTTTTTGTCAGTGCTGGCGACACGGACCGCATACTCGCCAGCGTTGATGCCGTCCGCGATTGGCCACCGCTTGTCACCGTCATAGGCGGCGATGGCATTGGCCATTACCTCGATGGACATCTTTTCTGAGTAGTACGGTTTGAAAGGATCACTTGCCGTCCACAGGGTGGCGGTCACGGTCAACGGCCCAGCTTTGACACCCGTCAAGATAGCCTTCGCCTTGCCGTCCCAACCACTGTCACCTTGCGGGACGATATCGACATCCTCATCCGAGCAGGTCCACTTGACCACCTGCCCCCAGACCGGTTTGCAGTCCAGGCCAAGTATCGTTGCCTCGACCTCGATGGCGTCCCCCACAACAGCCCACGACGTCAGCACAACCGAATTGACGTGAGGCTTGTCCTCGAAGCCCACCGAGAACACTATCGGATGGCCATTGAGCGGTGCGTACCAGACAGCCACCTCGCCTTTGCCCACTTCCCAGCTGCGCAGGTCGATGGCGCTCCAGCCCTCATTGTCCGTCAGCGATTCGCCAACGGAGGCGTCGAAGTACCCGATCTCGCTGGCCCACTTCACCAGACGGTCTATACCCACGTTGCCGTACTTGTCTTTCAAGAGTGCCCTGAACCTGTAAACCCCTAAACCTCCCGCCAACTTGTCGAGGTCATTTTTCTCCGGTTTACCTTCGACTATGTCCACTTTCAGCGTGGTTTCGTCGCAGTCGATCATGATATCAGGCGCGATGGCTTGGCTATCCAGCAGGTAGGTCCCCTTCACATGGGCGACCCCCTGCTGTTCCCCGGCCTGCAGCACCACCTGTGCAACCCCCATCCTGTCGGTGTAGCTGTAGAAGTCGAGCAGCTTGCCGAGATCGGTGGACCAGGCCACCCGAATATCGGATAACGGTTGGTTGTTCATATCCAGTAACGTCAGTGACACCGTAGTGGCTTCGGTACCCATATTTTTCCTGGCAACCAACCGCGATTCGCTCACTTCGCACCGTGAAGACAAGCTCTGGCGCAGTTCCACCTCGTCACGGCGCTGTTCGGGATCACGACGCAAGCTGCTGAGCATCTCTTGCGCGACGCGGCGGTAGGCTTGTGTATCGGAGTAGGCGGTGAGCCGACTGAGCTTCATCAGCGACACAGCGCTCAGCCCGGTGCGTTCGCACAGTTGCCGCGTATTCATCAGAGCGAGCAGTTGCGCCAGATTGCGAATGATGCCATCGGGCGCTACCTCGGCCGCCACGTCGAGCACCTCGCGGATACCCCACCCTAACCACGTGGCGACCTTGTCGGCGGCGATATCCTTGATCAGCCGTTGTTCATTCGCGGTCAACTCCCCCTGTGCCTCGATCGAGGCAAAGTAACCCAGCAACTGTGCTTCGGTTTGCCTGGCCGAACGCAGACAGCGCGTGTAGCGCTCAAGGAAATACAGGGTGTGCAATGTCAGCTCTGTGGTCTTCAGGCTGAAACGCGACCTTTCCGAGCGCCTCAGCACACTGGAGAGCAACGCAGGGCTCAAGTCGAACTGGGTGGCAACCTGGGCACATCTCATCATGCGCAGGAGCACCGGCATCATTGCTTTCAGGGGTTCGGGCTCGATGATGTCCGGGTTGAAGCCCACTGCACTCGACATCAGCGAGTGCACTGTTCCTTCGGCCCAGTAGATTACCGGGATCACCTTATCGGCGTTGAGCGCCAGCAGGTGTGACAAGCGCTCCTGCACCACCCCCCATTGCTGTACCCGAATGCGCAGTACCACCCCCTTGACCAGTGTTTTCAAGCGTTCGACTTCATCGACTGCCAGCCCGGGCAACTCGATCGCCTTGCCTGATGATTCGACGATCAGCTGATCGATCACCGCGTTGACTTCCCGTTGGGCGAAGTTCTCGTAGTCGAGATAGTCGAAGTCTCGAGCACTGCTACCGGTAGTCCTGACCAGGCCATCTTCATCCACCAGATGCGTCAGTACATCTTGCCAGCGCTTGCTCACCAGCCCGGGGACACCGGCCTCCGCCATGTCCTGGTCGAAGTTGCGAAAAGGCAACAGGTCGCCCTTGAGCTCCATGAGCAGGGTCTTGAACTCCTGGGGTACCATGTCCGATGCCTCGATCGGCAGCAGTTGCTGGACCAGCCAGGCGATAGGCAGTTGCTGCTCCTGGCACCAGAGCACGCACTGACAGACGGCATAGGTGACGCTGACGGTGTCTGTCCGCGAGAAGTGCTCATACATGGCGTTTCTGGTGACACCCGTCAGTTGCAGGGCATAGATGCCTTCCGGGTTCAGCACTTCCAGCAGCGACAACAGTTCGATCGTTGTGATCGAAAGCAGCCTGGCCAACAAGGTAACCCGATAGAACGCACTGAAGGTCGTGATCGAACGTGTCAGTGTTTCGCCTCCTTGCCCCTGCATGACCAGGCGCGACAGGTAGCGAAAGGTTTCCATGTTGATGCCGAGCCCTCGGCATAATTGATCGATGGTGCGTTTGCTCTCGCTGTCTTCGCCACTGAGCTTGAATTCCGTTCCATCGATCACCAGCGGCGTAACGGTATCGCTATTGAACACGCGGTCGAAGTGACTGCGCTTATCGCCGATGGCATACACCCCCATATCCGACATCAGCGCGGCAAACTCTTCGCCAGTGCAGGAGAAACGCGCCTGCAAGTACTGGAACAACCCCAACCCTCTGACGCTGTTGACCGTTATCAAGAGCGGCGATTCCTCGGACTCCTCTCTCTCGAGTTCAGCCTGCACATGCCTCTCCGCATCGATAATCGCACACACCACCTGGTCCGTTTCCGGGTAGGACAGCTTCAGCGCATGGGCCAGGCGCACCAGGCGGTTGAGCCGCTCACAGCGTCGCTCGGATAAATTCAGGAACCGGTGGTGTTCGGCGGCATCAGGAGTACTTTCGACTGAAACGGGATCTTTTTCGCCACTGTTCAGGAACCGCGCGCCGAACAGGCCAGGGCTGACAGGCAGGCTGGAGCCACCGGCATTCTCCGACAAGGAGGGGGCATGTGCAGACAAGCCGAACAGCGACTCCATCCCATCCTGCGTCAACTCCAGTGCCTGGCAGAAATTCACCACATTCTGCAAGGTCGGGTAGCCTGCAACACCGAAGTTTGTGAGATAGAAGTTGCTGGCTGTTTCCAATAGACGCGCTGTGCGTTGTATCTCGTTTTCTGCCGGCAAGGCCAGCAACCGTCGAGTCTGCGGGTTGAAACTCACGCTTTCGGTACTGAAAGGTGAAGGCTCCAGGAGAATGGCGCGCAATGCCGGCCCCAGCGCGGAGTTCTGCTGAAGGGCCATGTTCGATATCGCCGAGTGGGCACCTGGCTGAATGAAATAGGGGCTGTCGATATCCGACAGGTGCGTGAAATCGCTGATGTGCAGCTGATTGAACGCCAGTACTGTGCGGATCTGCTCCCAGTGGGTCTCGTAGGGAAAATGCCGGAACGGGTAGCGCACTTCGAGCAGCTTGTCCTCGACGGAAGTCAGGTCCTGCGGGTGCGCTTTGCGATGGTCGTCGATTGCACGCTCCATGACATGATTGACGATCTCGACCTGGGTCACCTCACGGTTCATGGTTTGTTCGTCGACCAACAGGCTGAACAGGTCGGGGCGCCGTGTCTCCAGAGGCAGGAATTTGCCGGCATCAACCTGCGCTCCGATGTGGTCGCGGACAAAGATCAGCATGTCGAACAGGTAGGCGAACGGTCCTGTGGTGGCATCCACGGCGCCTGGGCGGGTGTGCTTGGCCCAGAAAGGGTTGAACTGGTTTTCGAAGGTGGGGCCGCTGGTCAGCGCCAGGGGGCCCTTCATTTCATCCGCCGCTCGGCGGACGCCTGCGCTCAGGCGCTTTTCCCGGAACGCACGCATCATGGCCGCCGATGCGACGTCAAGGCGTGCACCTAGCCGCCTAGCCTCGCTCGCTCGAAGCGAGGGGTAAAGTTCCATCAATGCCTGGGTGGACTTACGCTGCAAGTCCAGAATCGAAACCTGCTCGAAGGTCTCGCTGTCGAGCTTGGCTTTGATCCCAGGCTCGGTATCAAGAATCCTCTCGAACAACGCAACTTGTTTGCGATCTTTGCGTTTGGCCATGTTGCCCCCTTGGCATCCTGGACATGCGCGCACCCGACAACCCACCGGTGGTAGCGCTGTTGTGGTTTACGCAGGATGCTAGGCGTGTGCCGCGAATCGAGAAACTGGCAAAAATGCCAGGTACGCGGTACTTGAAAACGTGAAGGGAAAGCAAAGCGCCACCGTCCATCGCGTCGCCTTGCCGGCGAAAAGGCCAAGGCGATATCTCGCGCCAGCCCCCACGCACACAAAAAAAATCGCGAACCCGACGCCCTACCCCCTGGTGCGCAGTTACAGGGGGTAGGCCATCCGGCCCGCGATGAAGTCCAGCCTGCTCCGTCAGTCTTTCTTGCGATAACCCTCGACGATCGCCGAGAAGTCCTTGCCGCCCTCGCCGCGCAGGCTCATGGCCTGGTACAGCTGCTGGGCCAGCGCGCCGAGGATCACCGGCTGGTGCGCCTGGCGCGCGGCCTCGGTGGCCAGCCCCAGGTCCTTGAGCATCAGCTCGGCGCCGAAGCCGCCGGTGTAGCCGCGCGAGGCCGGGGCGGTCTCGATGATGCCCGGCCACGGGTTGTAGGTGTCCGAGCTCCAGCAGCGCCCGGTCGAGCTGTTGATGATGCCGGCCAGCACCTTGGTGTCGATGCCCAGCGCGTTGCCCAGGGCCATGGCCTCGGACACGCCGATCATCGAGATGCCCAGCAGCAGGTTGTTGCAGATCTTGGCGATCTGGCCAGTGCCGACTTCACCGCAGTGCACGATATTGCGGCCCATCTGCGCCAGCACCGGCTGGAGCGTGGCGAACAGCTCGGCGCTGGCGCCAACCATGAAGGTCAGGGTGCCGGCCGCCGCGCCGCCGGTGCCGCCGGAAACCGGCGCATCGCCCATGTCGACGCCTTTGGTCGCCGCCGCCTTGGAGACCTCACGGGCGGTCTGCGGGTCGATGGTGCTGCAATCCACGGTCGGGGTGCCGGGGCGGATGCCGGCCAGCACGCCAGTCTCTTCGTCCAGGTAGACGCTGCGCACATGGGCGGCGGCGGGCAGCATGGTGATCACCAGCTCGCTGTCGGCGGCGGCCGCTTTCGGCGAGGCGCTGACCTGCCCACCCAGCCCGGCCAGCTCCGCCAGCACGGTCTGGTTCAGGTCGAACAGGTTCAACAAGTGCCCGGCCTTGATCAGGTTGCGGGCCATGGGCGCGCCCATGTTGCCCAGGCCGATGAATGCGATACGCATGGCGTTCTCCATAGAGTAGGCTGATGGCTTAGCGCAGGCTGATGGTGGTGTTCACACCGTCGTTGACGCTGTCATCGTCGAACCAGCGGGCGGTGACGGTCTTGGTCTGAGTGTAGAACTGCACCACCTGCTTGCCGTACGGGCCGAGGTCGCCGAGTTTGGAGCCACGGGAGCCGGTGAAGCTGAAGAACGGCACCGGCACCGGGATCGGAATGTTGATACCCACCTGGCCAATATCGATCTCGCTCTGGAACTTGCGCGCCGCCGCGCCGCTTTGGGTGAACAGGCCGGTGCCGTTGCCGAACGGGTTGGCGTTGACCAGGGCGATGGCCTCGTCGAGGGTGTCCACTTCGAGCGTCACCAGCACCGGGCCGAAGATTTCCTGGGTGTAGACCTGCATGTCGGTTTTCACGCCGGAGAACAGGGTCGGGCCGATGAAGTTGCCTTGCTCGTAGCCCGGCACCTTCACGTCGCGGCCGTCGAGCTCGAGCTTGGCGCCTTCCTTGATACCGCTTTCGATCAAGCCCAGCACACGCTCCTTGGCACGCTTGGAGACCACCGGGCCGACATCGGTGCCCGGCTCGTTGCCGGCGTTGACCTTGAGCTTGCGCGCCGCGTCCTTGATATCCGGCAGCCATTCGCGGGCCTTGCCCACCAGCACCGCCACCGAGGTGGCCATGCAGCGTTGGCCGGCCGCGCCGAAGGCGGCGCCGACCAGGGCGTTGACGGTCTGCACGCGGTTGGCGTCAGGCAATACCACGGCGTGGTTCTTGGCGCCCATCATCGACTGCACGCGCTTGCCGTGCTGGCTGCCCAGGTTGTAGACGTGGGTGCCGACTTCAGTCGAACCGACGAACGAAATCGCCTTGATATCCTTGTGGGTGCAGATCGCATCGACCACCTGCTTGCCCCCGTGCACCACGTTGAGCACGCCGGCGGGGATGCCGGCCTGCAGCGCCAGCTCGACCAGCATCATGGTCGACAGCGGGTCCTGCTCGGACGGTTTGAGCACGAAGGTGTTGCCGCAGACGATGGCCATCGGGAACATCCACAGCGGGATCATCGCCGGGAAGTTGAACGGGGTGATGCCGGCGCACACGCCGATCGGCTGGCGCAGGGTGTAGGTATCGACACCGCCGGCGACGTTCTCGGCGAACTCGCCCATTTGCAGGGTACCAATGGAGGCGGCATGCTCGACCACTTCCAGGCCGCGGAAGATATCGCCCTCGGCGTCGGCGATGGTCTTGCCCTGCTCGGCGCTCAGGGTGACGGCGATGCGCTTGCTGTGTTCGCGGATCAACGCCTGCAACTTGAGCATGATGCGCATGCGTGCGCCGATGGGGGTGTCGCGCCAGGTCTTGAAGGCGCGTTCGGCGGCGGCCACGGCGGCGTCGACTTCCTCGACGGTGGCGAACGGCACCCGTGCCAGCACTTGTTGCGTGGCCGGGTTGACGATGTCGCGCCATTCGGTGGTCTTCGACTCGACCCATTGGCCGTCGATCAGCAGCTTGACCTGCTCGACCTGGGTCTGGGCGGGTGCCTGGGGTGCGTTCATCTGCGCTCTCCTTGGAATTATTGTCGGAACGAAGACGCCTACGCCGGAGCGAACACGGGGTGGCGCTTAGGGGCTGAGTTCGAGTATAGATGTGCAAACATCCAACAAGAATGCACAAAAAAACCGGATCATCATGCAAAAAGACCTCACCTCCCTGAGCGCGCTGAACTGGGACGACCTCAAGTTCTTTCTTGAGGTAGCGCGCACCCGCAAGGCCAGCAGTGCGGCCAAGCGCCTGGCCGTGGACTACACCACGGTGTCGCGGCGCATTGGTTCACTGGAAGGGGCGCTGGGCACTTTGCTGTTCGAGAAGTCGCGGACCAACGGCTTCGTCCTCACGGCTGAAGGCCTGCGCCTGCTGGGCTATGCCGAGTCGATCGAAAGCACGCTGCACATGGCCTGCGAGCAGGTATCGGGCTCGGGCGTGGCCTTGTCGGGGCATGTGCGCATGGGCTGCACCGAGGGGTTCGGCAGCTTCTTCGTCACCCCGCAGTTGAGCCACTTCGTCGATGCCTGGCCGGCGATCTCGGTGGACATCCTGCCGCTGCCGCACTTCATCAGCCTGTCCAAGCGCGAGGCCGACATCGTCATCGCCCTGGAGCGGCCCGAGCATGGGCCGTATGTGTGCTGCAAGCTGTGCGACTACCGCCTGCGGCTGTACGCGACCCAGGACTACCTCGACCGCCACGAGCCGATCCGCGAGGTCGCCGACCTGGCACGCCACCCGTTCATCAGCTATGTGGACGACCTGGCGTTCAGCTCGGAGCTGCTGTACCTGGCCAACCTGATCCCCAATGCCAACGCGCACCTGCGCAGCACCAGCGTGATCGCCCAGTACACGGCGGCGTTGCAAGGGCGTGGGCTGGCGATCCTGCCGTGCTTCCTGGCCGCGCAGGATCCGCGGCTGGTGACGGTGTTGCCGGAGGAGATCGAGGTGACGCGGCAGTTCTGGATGTACTGTCGCGAAGACCTGAGAAAGCTCAAGCGGATCACCCTGTTGTGGGATTACATCAGGGAAGTAACCGAGCAGAATCAGGCGCTATTGATGGGGAAAACCCGAACGATGCACTTCGCCGACTAAGAATCTTCAAGGATTCAAGTGGCCGCATCGTAACGAGGTCAGCAGGCCTTTGCCAAGGTTTTGTGTCAGGGGTTGGTACGCAACTTGTAACATCGAAAAGGACCAACTTCCAGAGGCGCACAGGTGCACGATAAGGACCCAATGCGGGCGCGCGACAAGGCTCAGGCGCGCTGTGAGCTGGCGAGCAGCTAACGAGGGGCCTACGGGGGGACTTTGAGGCCGTAGAAACATTGAGGTGGTCATTCAGGTTTTTCTGCCAGATTCTCGAAGACGACGCTCCTGTCCACAAAAGTTCAGAAGTGTCCTACACCGCCTGCACGCGCCCCCGTCATAGACTTGCTGGCAAACTTATCACCGGATGATCGCTATATGGCCGCAGGGAGCTGGGAAGGTCACCATTGCAAAGTATGCTATGACCAAGCAATGAAGGACAAAGCGCGGCTCGAAAGGCTTTTACAAGCTAAGCGCAGGCAGCTCATCAAAGAGCCACCTCCTCGTGAAAATCCCCCACCGATCCCCAAAAAGCCCCCCCCGCCACCGCTCAAAGGCTGTGTCTTCACCAAGTCCTGCGCATTGCCCAATGGGGTGATAAACCATAGCAATCCCGGTGGCTTTGTACCTGTTGAGTCATTGAAGCAGTACGGCACCTTTGCGGTACTGGGCACTGGCTCAGCGGTAACTGCTGGGGGTACTGCACTGCAATGGGTCGGCGGTTCAGGTAGTGCTTTAGCCCTCGCAGCCCGTCTTGGGGGCACCTTAGCGTTAGCTGGTTCCACCGCTGTGGGCTTCGCTGCGCTGCTGATGCCTAACGATACTTCCGCTGACAGCGCCTTCTATACGTCCGAGCAATACGCCCACCTGAGTCAAGGGAACACCCGCGTGCGGGTCAAAGTGAAACACCTGCCAGATGGCTCTGTGAGCGTGTACGGGTTCTATACCGGGACAAAGACGGAATGGCAGCAAGTGCCAGTCATCGAAGCGCAGGCGCGGGGCGATCAGCTGGTAGCTGACATTGGGAACGGAATTGAGATCATATGGACCCCAGCAGCCGACCCAAACACTGTATTAGGCATTCCAGCGTTGGAAGGCGCTTCGTTGAAGCCTGGTACATGGGTGTACCCGCCGACCGAACAGGCCGATAAGATATTGGTCAACCCGGAGCATCCGCCAGACTACCAAGACGCGATCATCTGGTTCCCCAGCACCAGTATTCAGCCAATTTACATTTCGCTGAGCGTTCCCGGTGACCATAGTTATCACACAGCACCTAAAGGACTGACGGCCTTTCCTGATGCAGTAAGGGATAAAGCAAAAAGCAGTGTTCAAGGTGGTGGCAAAAAGCGCACCCGCTGGAAAGACCCTAAAGGTCGCATCTACGAGTGGGATAGCCAGCATGGGGCAGTTGAACTGTACGACAAACAAGGGAAACATCTGGGCGAATTCAACCCTGAAACAGGGGAACAGACCAAACCTGCAAAGCCCGGTAGAACCACCCCTAAATAGATTAAGAGGCCTCGTTATGCATCTTTACATAACTGGATTTTTACCTGACAGCTTCGAAGATAGCTCGTTGAAATATGAACTGGACGTTGCGCCTGAGTTTGAACAGAAGGTAATGGACATTTTAGGCTGGGAAAGCCTCACCGCTGAGGCGGATGGTGAGTTGCCGCTGACACATGAGCAAACAAGTCAGATTGCCCTTGCAATCCAAGAGTCCCTACCCGATAACCTCGATATGTTTATTGGTGTCGTGGCGTAGAGTCACCGCTATGAGGTAATCATTGGGTTAACCTATTTTCCTTGAAGTTCTGGATGTACTGCCGGGAGGATCTGCGCAAGTTGAAGCGGATCACCTTGCTGTGGGATTACATTCGCGAGGTGACCGAGGCCAATGCGCCGTTGCTGATGGGGGATACCCGCGAGATGAAATTCGCCCAGAATTGATTGGGGCTGCACTGTCGCGGGGCAACAGAGCCCTCTGTAGGAGCGGCTTTAGCCGCGATGCGGGGATCGCGGAATCTGGCACCCGCTTTGCGGGTGATCGCGGCTAAAGCCGCTCCTACAGAGGCCACACCAGATCAATTAGAGCCAGCTTGCCGGCGAACAGAGCCCGTCAATCCGACGCCACCACGATCGACACCCGCCGATTCTCCATGCGGCCGGTACTGGTGCGGTTGTCCGCCACCGGCTGGCTGCTGCCCAGCCCACGGGTCTGGATATTCTGCGGTTGCATGCCAATGCCGATCAGCGCCTTGGCCACGCTCTGGGCGCGGCGCTCCGACAACTGCTGGTTGTAGGCCGCCTTGCCCGAAGCATCGGCATGGCCGTCGATGCGCACGCGCTGGATATCCACCGACAACAACGCCTTGCCGATGCGTTCGACGATCGACTCGCTGGCGCTGTTGAGGCTGTCCAGGTCACTGCCGAACAGCACCTTGCCGGACAGGTCGAACGCCCAGCCCTCGTCGGTCGGGGCGAAACCCTCGCGCTTGAGCACCGCCACCTGCTCGGGGGTCAGCCCCTTGGGCGGTACGCTCTGGCAACCCGTGAGAGTAAGCAGTGCCAACAGCACGGCCAGAACGGGGAAACGCAGGGGAAGTAGGCGGTAGATCACGGTTCAACTCCTGTTCTTAACGTCAGTGACCCGGCGTTCCGGCTGGGCCACTTGCCAGTGGCCACGGCGCTTGCGCTTGGCCTGGTACATCGCCGCGTCGGCGGCATTGAGCAGACTGGCCGGGTCTTGGCCATCGTCCGGGTAATAGGCGATGCCGACACTCAGCGAAGAGGTGATGCTGTTGCCGTCCTCCAGCTGGATCGGCAATTTCATGCTGGCGACGATCTTCTCGGCAATGCGCTCGGCGTCCTCGCGCGCCTGCAACGGCGACAGCAGCACGGCGAACTCGTCACCGCCCAGGCGCGCCACCAGGTCATGCTCGCGCAACTGTGCGCGCACCCGGCTGGCAACGCTGATCAGCACCTGGTCACCCACCGCGTGGCCGAGACTGTCGTTGATCTGCTTGAAGTGATCGCTGTCGAGGAACAGCAACGCCAGGTGTTCTTGTTGGCGGGCGGCATTGCGCAGACTGCGGGTCAGGCGGCCTTCGAAGAACGCGCGATTGGGCAAGCCCGTCAGGCTGTCGTGGCTGGCCTGGTGCGCCAGGCTCTCGTTCTCGCTCTGCAGGTGGCTCTGCCAGACCTCCAGTTCGTCGAGCAGCGCATTGAAGTCATTGCCCAATTCGTTGAGTTCGGCGATCTGGGTTTCCGGCACGCGCCGGTCGAAACTGCGCTCGCGCCGGGCGGCGTGGGCGACGCTGGCCAGGTGGCGCAACGGGCGGATGATATCGCCGAACAGGCGGCGCGACAGGTACAGGGCGAGCACCGCGCTGAGTACGGTGCACACCAGGATCCCCACCAGGCCGCTGAGCATGAAGCGCACCAGGTTGCCGCCCTGCCCGGTCAGCTCGATATGGCCGACCTTCTGGCCCATGTGCTGCACCGGCTGGTTGATCGGCTCCTCCAGCAGGCTGCGCGCCACCTGGCTCTGCAACTGCGCCATCATCCCCTGCTCGTCGCGTTGCCAGTGGGCGAGCAAGTCACCGTCGTTGTCGTAGACCTTGGCGTCGGCGATCTCTTCGGTGGAGGCGATCAACGCCAGGGCTTCATTGGCTGCGGCACTGTCGTCGAAGACCACGGCGGCCTCGACGGTGTAATTGATGGAACGGGCGATCAAGTGCAGGTTGTGGTTGGCGTAAACCCGCAGCGCCGCCACGCCCAGCAGGGTCACCAGCACCCCGGCCAGGCCCGCGGCGAGCAGCGCCACGCTCAGGTGGCCGCGACCAAGCACCGCGCGCAGGGTCGGCCGGCTGAAACGCCGCTTCATGGCTGCCCCGCCCGGCGCCGCGACAGCTGCAGCACACTGGGGTGGATGCGCACACCGCTGCGCGTCACCGAATCGAGGTTGACGTCGAAAGCCACCTGCTGGTCGCCGACCCGCAGGCAGAACAGGCTGCCGACGGTGCACGGATCGTCGGCCTCGCTGATGCTCAGTACCGGGTGGCCATTGATGGCCTTGAACAGCTGTTCGCGCTGGGTGCTGTCGAGCTTGCCGATGTACACCGCGTCACAGCCGCTGCCGACACTGGCGTCACCGGCCAGCAGGCGCCGTACCTGCAAGGCGTGCCCGGAATTCTGCACATTACCCTTGATCAGGTCGTCCGCGTATTCGGTGGGGCCGACCAGGCACAAGCGCAAGGGGTTGGGCTCGGCGGGCCAACGCGCGTAGCTGAGGATACCCAGCACCACCTGGGTCACGGCCTTGGCCCGTTGCTGGACCTGCGCATCCGACGCAGCGCTGCCCGCCCAGGCGGGAGCGCCGTTCGACAACAGCATGGCCGTCAGCAGCGAGAGCACACAGCCCATCACGCGTCTCAAGGCCGAGACAGCCACTGTCATGGAGGGAAATCTCTCAAAAGGTTTCCAGATAATGCCGCAACGATAGCACACCGCGTCGCTCCGCCCGTATCACACCTGCTCCAGCATCAGGCCGGAAACCCGCCTGACCTTGCGCCCGACGGCCTCCTCGAACACCCCGGCGCGCGGCTCGATCAGGCTGAAGCAGTGCTTGGCCCGGGTGATGCCGGTGTACACCAGCTCCTTGGTCAGCACCGGGTTGAGCGCATCGGGCAGCACCAGCGCGGTGTGGCTGAACTCCGAGCCCTGGGACTTGTGCACGGTCATGGCGAACACGGTCTCCACCTCGCTCAGGCGGCTGGGCAGGACGAAACGCACCCCGCCACTGCCGTCGTTGCGCGGGAAGGCAACGCGCAGCAGGGCCTGGCCCTGGTCGTCCGGCAGGCGCAGGGCGATGCCGATGTCGCCGTTCATCAGCCCCAGGCCATAGTCGTTGCGCGTCACCAACACAGGGCGCCCCTCGTACCAGGCTTGCTGGCTGTCGATCAGCCCGGCGTTGTGCAGCACCCGCGCCACCCGCTCGTTCAGGCCCTCGACGCCCCAGGCGCCTTTGCGCACGGCGCAAAGCAACTGGAAGTCCTCGAAGCTGCGCAGCACTTCCCCAGCCCATTGCTCCCAGCGCGGATCGTCGGCGGGGGTACCGGGGGGCGGGCGCAGGCGGCCGATGGCGCGCAGGTAGCCGCGATAGCCTTGCGGGCCGTCGACACCTTGGTTGAGGCCATCGAGCAGCAGGCGGTCGAAGCGCTTGTCGTGCTCGCCACCCAAGGTCAGGCAGAAGACATCCTGTGGTTGGCTCGCCAACAACTCTCGGGCTTCCCTGGCCTGCTGACGATTGACCAGCCGCGCCAGTTGACCGATGCCGCTGCCTTCGCCGAAGCGTCGGGAATGGCGCAGCATGACAATCTGCTGGGCCAGCGGGTTGCGCTGGCCATCGCCCGGTTTCAGGCCAATGCCACTCAGCGACTGCCCACCCACCTGCTCCAGCCAGGCAAGGGTCTGCGGCCAGTAGCAGCCGTCTTCCGCGTCGCGGCACAGGTCGCCCAGCACTGCCCCGGCTTCCACCGACGCCAGCTGATCCTTGTCACCCAGCAACACCAACCGCGCATTGGGGGGCAGGGCATCAAGCAGGTTGGCCATCATTTCCAGGTCGATCATCGACGCCTCGTCGACCACCAGCACATCCAGCGGCAGCGGGTTGCCCGCATGGTGGCGGAAATGGCGCGAGCCGGGGCGGCTGCCGAGCAGACGATGAACGGTGCTCACTTCGGTGGGGATGTGCGCACGCACTTCATCAACCACCTGCAGCCGCTCGACTTGTTGCCCGATGGACTCGGTCAGGCGTGCCGCGGCCTTGCCGGTCGGTGCCGCCAGGCGGATGCGCAAGGGGCGGCCCTGCTCCACCGCGGGCGCCTGCAACAGGCCAAGCAAGCGCACCACGGTAGTGGTCTTGCCGGTGCCGGGGCCACCGGTGATGACACTGAATCCGGCGCGGGTGGCCAGGGCGCAGGCCAGTTTCTGCCAGTCCACTTCGGTACCCGAAGCCCCGCCTTCGAACAGCTGCGCCAGGCGCAGCGAGAGATCGTCCTGCTGGGGTTGCAGACGGGCCAGGCGCTCGTGCAAAGCGGCGTCGATGCGCCGCTCGTAGGTCCAGTATCGCCGTAGGTACAAGCGCTGTGAGCTGATCACCAATGGCCGGGAGCGCTGTTCAATGGTATTGCCATCAGCCACCAGGGCGCTTTCAGCGATGCGTTGCAGCCAGGTATCCAGGTCCAGGCTGGCCAGCAGTTGCGAAGGCAGCAGCAATGGCCCGCCCAAGGCATCCCCTTCCGGCGGCAGCGACAAGGCGAAGTCCGGCTCGGCCAGGGTCTGTGCAAGGTCCAGGCAGACATGGCCATGGCCCAACTGATGGCTGGCCAGGGCCGCCGCCAGCAGCACCAGCGGGTCGCTGCCTGGGGCACGCTCCTCGAGAAAGCTCACGAACGCGCGGTCCAGGGCCCGCAGCCAACCGCGCTCCACCCAACGGTCGAGCAGGGCCAGCAGATCCTGGCTGTCGCGCAGGGGGGCCAGCGCAGCCAGATGCTCGGCTTGCAGGGCGGTGGGCAGCAGGTCATCGAGGCTTCGGCTCATGGCGCGGCTCCGGCAAACAGGTCCTGCTGTTCGGGGGCATGGACGCCCCGGAACAACGCGTCCAGCGCCTCGATCAGCGCACGGGGTGGCCGGGCGTGATACAGGCCGTGCCCCGCAGGCGTTACGCCACGCAGGAAGATGAACAGGGCACCGCCGATATGGCGGTCGTAATCGTAATCGGGCAGGCGAGCGCGCAATTGCCGGTGCAGGGCCAACAGGTAGAGCACGTATTGCAGGTCGTAGCGGTGCTCGAGGATCGCCTGCTCCATGGCCAGCGGTCCGTAGGCCTGGGCGTCCGGGCCGAGCCAGTTGGATTTGTAGTCGGCCACGTAGTAACGCCCGTCCAGTTCGAAGGCCAGGTCGATGAAGCCCTTGAACATGCCATTGAGCTGGGTCGGTTGCGCGCCCGGACGGGCCACGCCGCCATGGGTATGGCGCAGCACCAGCTGGTCGAGCTGCAAGGCATCGACGTTGTGGCTGGCGAACCAGAACTCCATCTCGATCTGGTACTGGCTGAGTTCGGCAAGGGTGAGGCGGGTATCCGCCAGCGGCATCGGTTGCACCAGCATCTGTTGCAACCACTGGGTGAGCGTGGGGATCCAGCCTTTCCAGTCGCGCCGGTTGCAGCGTCGGGCAACGGTGTCTTCGAGCCGATCTGGCCGTGCGGCGACCTCGGCGAAGCCTTCATTGCCGGCCCACTCCAGCAGGCCGTGGAGGAAGGTGCCGGGGTTAGGGCCACGGGGGAAACGGTGGATATCGCCCGCCTCGGCCGGTACTTCGCGTAATTGCAGGCTGTCCAGCACCTCGTCGTCCAGCAGTTGCTGGGCCTGGGAGCTGTCGGCGACCAGGGTCTGGTCGCCCACGCGCAAGGCGCTGTAGGACGCGATCCACCAGTGTTCGGCCGCCGCACGTCGCGGCTTGCGTGGCGGCAGCAGCTCACGCTGACTCTCGGGCATGCGATAGCACTGCGCGTCCGCCTCCGGCACCGGCCCGCTGGCAATGGCCGGGCTGGCTGCGGCCAGCATCCGTAGCCATTCGCTCAGTTCGCTCGACGCCTTCAGCACAGCCCCGCCGCCGAGCAGGTAGCCCAGGGCCGAGCGGTGCAGCTGCGAACTACGCTGGGTACCGCGCTTCAGGTCGGCGACACCCAGCCAGCACGCATGCTGGGCACGGGTCAGCGCGACATAAAGCAGGCGCAGGTCTTCGGCCAGGCGTTCGTCGTCGGCGCGTTCGATCTGGTCGGCATCGGGGGTCAGCGTCAGGTGCGCCATGCCGTCGTCGTCGTGCCAGGCCAGGGGCAGGCGCTGGCCATCCACCGGTTTGCTGGTGCAGATGAACGGCAGGTACACCAAGGGGTACTCCAGGCCCTTGGACTTGTGGATGGTCACCACCTTGACCAGTTGCTCGTCGCTTTCCAGGCGCAGGATCTGCTCCTCCCCCACCTGCCCGGCGTTGGCCAGGTGCTCGGCGAGGTGGCGGATCAGCGCCTGTTCGCCATCGAGCTCACCAGCCGCCTGCTGCAGCAGCTCGGCCAGGTGCAGCAGGTTGGTCAGCACCCGCTCGCCATCACTGCGCGCCATCAGGCTGCGCGGCAGCTGGAAGTCGTGCAGCAACCGGCGCAGCATCGGCAGCACGCCCTGGCGTTGCCAGGTGTCGCGGTAACGCCGGAAGCGCATCACCCAGTTCTCCCAGACCCGCTCGTCCTGGTTCAGCCGCTCCAGGTCGATCAGTGGCAGGTCGAGGGTGAGGCTGGCCAGGGCGGCCTTGAGCAGGCGTTCGGAATCCGGCTCGGCGCAAGCCTTGAGCCAGGCCAGCAAGTCATGGGCTTCCTGGGCGGCGAACACCGAGTCCTTGTCCGACAAGTACACGCTGCGTACATCGCGGGCGGCCAGTTCGGCGCGGACCAGCTGCGCCTCGCGGCCATCGCGCACCAGGATGGCGATATCGGATGGCTGGCAGGGACGCAGCGTGCCGTCCTTGTCGGCAAAACCGCTGACGCCCTGTTGCCCGCCATTGAGCAAGGCCACGATATGGCTGGCGCAGCTGGCTGCCAGCCGCTGACGGTAGAGGGTGTTGGAGACCGGCTCGTCGCTCTCCAGTTGCCAGCAGTGCAAGGCCGCGCAAGGCTGGCCGTCGACCAGCAGCTGCTCGGCGCGCCCCTTGGCGTGGACTTCGACGAACGGCAACGGGTTGTCGCCGTGAGCGCGGAACAGGAAGGCGCCGCGCCCTTCACTACGCGCCTCGGCCTGGAGGAATACACGGTTCACTGCCGCGACCATGGCCTGGCTCGAACGGAAGTTGGTGTCCAGGCTGTGCAGGCGGCCGCGGGTGGCACGGCGCGCCGCCAGGTAGGTGTAGATATCGGCACCGCGGAAGGCGTAGATGGCCTGCTTCGGGTCACCGATCATGAACAGCCCGGTATCCGGGTTGTTCTCGCTGATGCGATAGATGCGCTCGAAGATGCCGTACTGCACCGGGTCGGTGTCCTGGAACTCGTCGATCAGCGCTACTGGAAACTGCTCGCGGATCAACCCGGCCAGACGCTCGCCGGCCTCACTGCCCAAGGCATGTTGCAAGCGCAAAAGCATGTCATCGAAGCCCATCTCCGCACGGCGGCGCTTCTCCACTTCGAAGCGTGCCGACACCCAGGCGGCGGCATGTTCGAGCAGCCGCACATCAGGGCTGGCCAGCCCCTGCAATTGTTCGCGCAGGTTTTCCATGGCGCGCAGGGCTGGATGGTCTGGCGGCTCGCCGGATTTCCACGCCTCGGCCATGCCGGCGGTTGTCAACCGGGTGAAGCCCGTGCCCAGGTCCAGCTCCATCGCCTGTTCATCACCCGCCCAGGCACGCAGCTTGTCGAACCAGGGCTCGAAGTAGCGTGCCTGGAGCTTGCGGCCATCGGCCTGCTTGGCGGCCACAGCGTCGCGACAGATCTGCTGCAGCTCATCCGCCCAAGCGCTCCAGGGTGCCTTGAGCTGGCCCAACTGCTCGCTGCGCTGGCGCAAAGTGGCTTCGATCAGGGCCTGGGGTTCGGCATCGTCTCGCGCGTCACGTACCCGTCCAAACAGCGGACGAATACGCGGCAGCAACGCATCGGGGCTGCCCCAGTTGCCACGCACCCAGGCCAGTGCCTCGCCACGCATGCCATAGCAAAAGCGTCGCCAGTAATCGCGCATTACCTGGCCGAGCAGTTCGCTGTGATCGGTTTCCAGGCTCTGGGTGAACAGGCTGCCGCTATCGAAGGCGTGTTCGCGCAGCATTCGCTGGCACCAGCCGTGGATGGTCGACACTGCGGCCTCGTCCATCCACTGCACGGCGATCTCCAGGCGGTTGGCGCAGCGCGACCAGTGCGCCTGTGGATAATCGTCGCGCAGTTGCTGCAGCAGCGGGTCGGCATCGTCCAGCTCGTCACGGAAGAACCGCGCAGCCTCGGCCAGGCGCGTGCGGATACGCTCGCGCAGCTCCTTGGTGGCCGCGTCGGTGAAGGTCACCACGAGGACCTGCGGGGGCAGCAGTTCGCGGGCAAAGCCCTGCTCGCCGCCGTGCCCCAGGATCAGCCGCAGGTACAACGCCGAGATGGTGAACGTCTTGCCGGTACCGGCGCTGGCTTCGATCAGTTGGCTGCCATGCAGCGGAAAACGCAATGCCAGAGGGCGGGTTTGGCTCATTGGGCACTCTCCGGATTACCCAGGGTCTGCCAGGGCGCTGCGAGCAGGGGGCGGTACAGCGTCTCGCACCAGCCTTCGAAGGTTTCGTCCTGTACGAGGGTGGCGAAGTCACAGTATTGACGGGCCAGGGCCAGGCTCTCACTGCGTTCGCCGTTGCTGATCTGCCCGTCACCTTCGTAGGCGCGCATGGCGGCGGCCTGGGCCTTGTCCGGGTCTTCCTGGGCCAGCCAGGCGAACGCGGTCTTGGCCGCCACCGGCAGCGGGGTATTCATGCCGGCCTGGCGCGCCACCAGCAGCTCGCCGAGACGCTCGGCGGCCTCGGCTTGCGGCAACGGGGCGAGCAGCAGGGTCAGGTCGCTGGCCACCAGCGCGCTGTGCAGGGGATAACCCGAAGCACATGCAGCCAGGTGCATGACCCAGGTTGGAATCAGCCGATGCCACTTCAGGCTGCTGCGCCCGGCGCTGAGGGTATTGGGCACGGTGGCGATGCTCAGCAGGCTCTGGTCGTCGGCCTGGTACACGCGCCCCAGCCAACCCTCCAGGCGATGCGCGCCCAGCTCGAAATGAATCGGCAAGGCGCCTTCGACCAAGGCTGGCCAACGTTGCAGTAGTTGGCGGTGGCGTTGCAACAAATCCGGTAGCGGCTGGATCAATTCGGCCTGCAACGCTTCACCGAAGCCGGCCAGGGGCAGCATGCCGCAGGCCTGCAGGCGTCGGGCCTGGGTCTGCAAGGCGCGCTCGGCGTTGTCCGGGTCGGCCAACGCCGCGCCCAGTAGGCTTTCGCTCAGGCCATAGCGTTGCAGGGCATCGAGGACGAAAGGTTCTTCATCCGGGGTCGGCGCTTCCAGCGCCTCGAAGAACACTTTGAGGCGCTGGCTGAAGAAGTGCCGTACCGGATGGCGCAGGAAATCCTGCAACTGCACCAGGCTCAATGGCTCATCACTGCTGTAGGCCGACAGCGGCGTGTGCTGCGCAGCGTTGTCCGTGTCCTGCTGATGCAACACCCGCCACTCATGGGCGAAGCTGAACAGCGGGCTGCCTTTCTGGAAGTAGCGCAGGCTGAATGGCTGCAGCGGGTGCTCCTGGGTCAGTGCGTGCAACAACTGTTGCCCCGGGTCTTCCCGTTGCCCCTGCCGAGCGCCTGCCAACTGCCAACCCGCGGCCAGGTGGTCGCGCAGTTGACCGACCAGGACCGAAGCGGGCCGCTCGCTGTTGTCACGAATGCTGTGCCCGACCCAGCTGACATAAAGCTGGTCGCGGGCCGACAGCAGCGCCTCGAGCAACAGGTAGCGGTCGTCCTCCCGGCGTGAACGATCGCCCGGGCGGTAATCACTGGCCATCAGGTCGAAATCGAGTGGCGGCTGGGCGCGCGGGTAGTCACCGTCGTTCATGCCCAGCAGGCAGACCACGCGGAACGGGATGGCGCGCATGGGCATCAGGGTGCAGAAGTTGACCGAGCCGGCGAGGAAACGTTGGGACAACTTGCCCTGGTCCAGGCCCGACAACCAGGCCTCGCGAACCACGGTGAGCGGCAACAGGTCCTGCAGGCCGACCGCGTCGCAGGTCTCCAGCCAGGTGTCGCGCAGGTCTTGGAGCTGCACCAACAGCAACTCGTCGTGTTCGTCTTCAGCCAGGAAGAAAATCTGCAGAAGGGCATGCAGGCGCTCCCCCCACTGTGTCGCCGTGGCCGGTTGCGAGAGCGCCTGACAGGCGATGTCCAGGGCATCGAGCAAAGCCACCAGCGGGCCAATCAGGGCCGCATCCAGCCCGCCGATCTCATCGTACGGCTCGATACCATCGCAACCTTCACCCACGCCCACGGCGTAACCCAGCAACATGCGCCGCAAGCCGAACCGCCAGCTGTTCTGCTCCAGCCCTTCGGGCAGGCCCAGGCTGGCGCGCTGCTCGGCGCTCAGGCCCCAACGGATGCCGGAGCCTTCGATCCAGCGATGCAGGGTGGGCAGGTCGCTCTCCTGGATGGCGAAGCGGGCCCGTACCGCTGGAACATCAAGCAGGTCGAGCACCTCGCTGACCGCAAAACGGCTGTCGGGTAGTTTCAGCAGATGCTCGAGGGCGATCAGCAACGGGTCGCGGCCGCGTTGCCCCTGGTCGGTGAGGGTGAAGGGGATGTAGCGGGGGTCGCTGCGCTCCAACTGGCCGAACACTGCACGGATGTGCGGGGCGTAGGTGTCGATCGCCGGCAGCATGACGATGATGTCCCGGGGCCGCAGCGTAGGGTCGGCACTGAAGCGAGCCAGCAACTGGTCATGCAGGATCTCGACTTCGCGCTGAGGGCTGTGGGCTACATGAAAGCGCACGGAGCGGTCCTTCGCCGGATCGACTGCAGGCCATTGCTCACGGGTTTCCGCCAGTGGGCGCAGTTCGAGGATGTCGTCCTGGAGCTGGTTGAGCAGCGTCTGGGGATCAGCGTCGCTGAACAGGTCGATGCGGCCGTCACTGAAGACCGTCTGGTAGCTGCCCGGGTCGTCGTAGCTGTCGAGCAGATTGATGTAGTCACGGCCCTGCTTGCCCCAGGCGGCGAGCAGCGGGTGGGCGTGCTGGTGCAGCAGCTCGTCATCCAGTTGCATGGGCGTGCCCTGCTTGCGCTGCTGGCGCTTGTACTGGTGACGCAGCAGGTCTTTGTCGGCAACGATATCGCCCCAGTGGTGGCGACAAGGGTTGTGCACGCACAGCAGCACCTGGCTGAAACGGGCAAGGCCCGCCAGCGCCTCGAGAATCTGTGCGGGCAGCGACGAGATGCCGAACACGATCAGCCGGGCCGGCAAGCCCACAGGCGCCTGTTCCAGGCTGTTGATGCGTTCGATGAAGCGCTGGTGCACACCGGCGCGGCTCTGGGCCATGCCTTCCTCACCGACATCTTCCAGAAGGATGCGCCACAGTTCGGCCTGCCAGCGGTTACCCGCCACCAAAGGCTTGCGCTCGCCCCGCGCGGTGTTGAGCACATGGACGCCGGACGCCCAGTCCTTGAGCCAGTCGGCACGGTAGACCTGGTACTGGTCGAACAGGTCGGCCAGGCGCTCGGCCAACTGGTAGCGCTTGCGCAGGTCGCTGTCATCGGTGAGGAATCGGCGCAGGGGTTCGAAGTGCGGCAGCTCGATCACCTCCGGGAGCAGCCGCATCAGACGCCAGGTGAGCGGCGCCTTGTCCAGCAGCGACACTTCGGGGATTTCGTCGCGCCCCAGTACGCGGCGGTACAACTGCCACATGAAGCTGCCGGGCAATTGCACATCGATGGCTGCGGCGATGCCGCACCCACCTTGGTCATCGTCCTGCGGGTCCTCGGCCAAGGCCAGCTTCAACCACTGGGCGATGCCGTTGCTCTGCACCAGGGCAATTTCGTTTTCCAGAGGCGCCAAGGGATAGCGACGCATCACGCTCACCACCAGGTTGCGCAGGTCATCCAGGCGGTTGCCTTGGACAATCATGAAGCCTGGGTGGAGTGAGGTGGTCGTTACCATTGGGGCTCTCTGGTAGGGCGGTGGTACTGGTATGGAACCTTATCACGGGGACGCCGCCCCTGTAGGAGCTGGCATTGCGGCGAGGGCGCACCGCAGTGGCTGGCGCGGCGGTACCGGCTCCTACAAGGGGAAGCTGTTTCGGAGGCGCAAAGACAAAACCCCTACCTGCCTGCGCAGATAGGGGTTTTGCGAAATGAATCTTGACGATGACCTACTCTCACATGGGGAAACCCCACACTACCATCGGCGATGCATCGTTTCACTGCTGAGTTCGGGATGGGATCAGGTGGTTCCAATGCTCTATGGTCGTCAAGAAATTCTGTTGCCAGAAGATCCAGATGGATACTCCAGCGAATTCGGATATGTGATCTTTGTGATTCGTTGCGAACTTTCGGTTCGTGTCATCTTCACCACCACAATCTGCTTCGTGTGCAGATTGCTTGGGTGTTATATGGTCAAGCCTCACGGGCAATTAGTATTGGTTAGCTCAACGCCTCACAGCGCTTACACACCCAACCTATCAACGTCGTAGTCTTCGACGGCCCTTCAGGGGATTCAAGATCCCAGTGAGATCTCATCTTGAGGCAAGTTTCCCGCTTAGATGCTTTCAGCGGTTATCTCTTCCGAACATAGCTACCCGGCAATGCCACTGGCGTGACAACCGGAACACCAGAGGTTCGTCCACTCCGGTCCTCTCGTACTAGGAGCAGCCCCTCTCAAATCTCAAACGTCCACGGCAGATAGGGACCGAACTGTCTCACGACGTTCTAAACCCAGCTCGCGTACCACTTTAAATGGCGAACAGCCATACCCTTGGGACCGGCTTCAGCCCCAGGATGTGATGAGCCGACATCGAGGTGCCAAACACCGCCGTCGATATGAACTCTTGGGCGGTATCAGCCTGTTATCCCCGGAGTACCTTTTATCCGTTGAGCGATGGCCCTTCCATACAGAACCACCGGATCACTAAGACCTACTTTCGTACCTGCTCGACGTGTTTGTCTCGCAGTCAAGCGCGCTTTTGCCTTTATACTCTACGACCGATTTCCGACCGGTCTGAGCGCACCTTCGTACTCCTCCGTTACTCTTTGGGAGGAGACCGCCCCAGTCAAACTACCCACCATACACTGTCCTCGATCCGGATAACGGACCTGAGTTAGAACCTCAAGGTTGCCAGGGTGGTATTTCAAGGATGGCTCCATGAGAACTGGCGTCCCCACTTCAAAGCCTCCCACCTATCCTACACAAGCAAGCTCAAAGTCCAGTGCAAAGCTATAGTAAAGGTTCACGGGGTCTTTCCGTCTAGCCGCGGATACACTGCATCTTCACAGCGATTTCAATTTCACTGAGTCTCGGGTGGAGACAGCGCCGCCATCGTTACGCCATTCGTGCAGGTCGGAACTTACCCGACAAGGAATTTCGCTACCTTAGGACCGTTATAGTTACGGCCGCCGTTTACCGGGGCTTCGATCAAGAGCTTCGCTTGCGCTAACCCCATCAATTAACCTTCCGGCACCGGGCAGGCGTCACACCCTATACGTCCACTTTCGTGTTTGCAGAGTGCTGTGTTTTTAATAAACAGTCGCAGCGGCCTGGTATCTTCGACCGGCGTGGGCTTACGCAGCAAGTGCTTCACCCTCACCGGCGCACCTTCTCCCGAAGTTACGGTGCCATTTTGCCTAGTTCCTTCACCCGAGTTCTCTCAAGCGCCTTGGTATTCTCTACCTAACCACCTGTGTCGGTTTGGGGTACGGTTCCCAGTTATCTGAAGCTTAGGAGCTTTTCTTGGAAGCATGGCATCAACCACTTCGCGCTCTAATGAGCACTCGTCATCAGCTCTCGGCCTTGAGATCCCGGATTTGCCTAAGATCTCAGCCTACCACCTTAAACTTGGACAACCAACGCCAAGCTGGCCTAGCCTTCTCCGTCCCTCCATCGCAATAACTGGAAGTACAGGAATATTAACCTGTTTTCCATCGACTACGCTTTTCAGCCTCGCCTTAGGGACCGACTAACCCTGCGTCGATTAACGTTGCGCAGGAAACCTTGGTCTTTCGGCGTGCGAGTTTTTCACTCGCATTGTCGTTACTCATGTCAGCATTCGCACTTCTGATACCTCCAGCAAGCTTCTCAACTCACCTTCACAGGCTTACAGAACGCTCCTCTACCGCATCACCAAAGGTGATACCCGTAGCTTCGGTGCATGGTTTGAGCCCCGTTACATCTTCCGCGCAGGCCGACTCGACTAGTGAGCTATTACGCTTTCTTTAAAGGGTGGCTGCTTCTAAGCCAACCTCCTAGCTGTCTAAGCCTTCCCACATCGTTTCCCACTTAACCATGACTTTGGGACCTTAGCTGACGGTCTGGGTTGTTTCCCTTTTCACGACGGACGTTAGCACCCGCCGTGTGTCTCCCATGCTCGGCACTTGTAGGTATTCGGAGTTTGCATCGGTTTGGTAAGTCGGGATGACCCCCTAGCCGAAACAGTGCTCTACCCCCTACAGTGATACATGAGGCGCTACCTAAATAGCTTTCGAGGAGAACCAGCTATCTCCGAGCTTGATTAGCCTTTCACTCCGAT